>NZ_RKME01000034.1 GCF_003797825.1 Gordonia sp. OPL2 | reverse complement strand
CGGTGGGACCGCCGGGGGTGGTGGCGGTGCTCGTGTGGTCGGTGGATGAGGACACAGTCACCGCTCCGATGCTACGCCCGTGGTGCTCAAGGCATCCGGTGCGCGATGGTCGTGGTCGAGGGAGGCCTGGACTGCCGTGGCGATCGGTGTGAGCAAGCTCTCCACGGAGAGGGCGGTACCGAGTTCACGCGCCAGTGACGTGACGCCCGCGTCGGCGATGCCGCACGGGACGATCGCCTCGAAGGCACTCATGTCGGGATCGATGTTGAGGGCGAATCCGTGCAGCGCGACCCCGCGTGCGACACGGATGCCGATCTGTCCGAGTTTGCGTTCGCCGGACCCCTTCGTGACGCTCGCAGGCTCGCTCCTCAGGGGTCGGGGGGTGGCGCTCGCAGGCTCGCTCCTCAGGGGTCGGGGGGTGGCGCTTGCCGGCTCGTCGACGACCCACACACCCGAGCGTCCGTCGATGCGTCCGGTCGTCACGCCGAGGTCGGCGCAGACGGTGATGAGCGCTTCCTCGAGCCGACGGACGTACTCGACGACGTCGAGTGGTTCCGCGAGCCCGACGATCGGATATCCGACGAGTTGTCCGGGTCCGTGCCAGGTGATGCGGCCCCCGCGGTCGACGTCGATCACAGGGGAGCCGTCGGTCGGGCGATCGGAGTCCTCCGTGCGTTTGCCGGCCGTGTAGGTCGACGGGTGTTCGAGAAGCAGCAGCACATCGTGGTCGAGGACGCCGTCGGCACGCTCGGACGCCAGCCGATGCTGGAGCTCGTAGGTCGACGGGTAGTCGACGACCCCGAGCCTGCGGACCTCGATCGGCTCGGACGAGCGGCGGACGGAACGCTCAGCCACGGACGTACTCCAGGGCGTCGTCGATGCGGGGATGGCGGAATTCGAATCCGGATCGGGTCAACACTCCTGGTGCAACGCGTTGACTGAACAGAATCATTTCCTCGGCCATTTCGCCGCCGACCGCCTTGGCGGCGAACCCGGGCACCTTGAGCACGGTGGGTCGGTGCATGGAGTGCCCGAGGGCGTCGGCGAACTCACCGAACGGCACGGCTCCGGGGGCGGCCAGGTTGACCGGACCGCTGATCGATGACTCCAGGAGGAACGCGATCGCCCGTACCTCGTCGGGCAGGCTGATCCACGAGAAATACTGCTCGCCGCTGCCGATCGCACCGC
This sequence comes from Gordonia sp. OPL2, assembly GCF_003797825.1. Classification (GTDB taxonomy): domain Bacteria; phylum Actinomycetota; class Actinomycetes; order Mycobacteriales; family Mycobacteriaceae; genus Gordonia. Next base: position 53,192 of record NZ_RKME01000034.1, on the reverse strand, counting down.
CGAGCCCCAGCCAGAACACCGGCTTGAGGCGGCTGAGGAGCCCACCTTTGCGGGACAGCACCGGCGCGGTGCGGAGCAGCACGACACGGGTGTCGTCGCCGGCATTCGAGGTCGCGGCGCGTTCCCAGTCGATGACCAGGTCGGCGAGGAACCCCTCACCGGAGGGGTCGGTCTCGGTGGCCGCGTGCTCGCCGGTGTTCCCGTAGAAACCCGTCGCCGACGCGCTGAGGAACGTCGGCACCCCGGCCCGTGCGACGGCCTCGGCGAGGACCTCGGTCGGCGTGATCCGTGAGTCCCGCAACTCCTGCTTGAACCGTCCCGTCCACCGCTGGTTGCCGACGCCGACCCCGCCGAGGGAGATCACCGCGTCCACGCCCTCGAGGCTTTCTGCCGGAACCCCGAATGTCTCCGGGTCCCAACTGAATTCGTCGTCCGACAGAGCCTCGCGCCGCACGAGCCGGACCACGGTGTGTCCGGACTCGCGCAGCGCGGAGACGACCGCGGAGCCGATCAACCCCTGCGAGCCGGCGACGGCTACCCGCATCGGTGTCTAGAGCCCGAGGTCGGCGGCGAAGGCGCCCTGCTCGAGTCGCTTCTTGATGGTCGTCAGGAAACGTCCCGCGTCGGCGCCGTCGATCAGCCGGTGATCGTAGGTGAGCGGCAGGTACGACATCGACCGCACCGCGATCGACTCGGATCCGTCCTCGCCGGTGATGACCACCGGGCGCTTCACGATCGCACCGGTACCGAGCATGGCGGCCTGCGGCGGCACCAGGATCGGGGTGTCGAACAGCGCGCCCTGGCTGCCGATGTTGGTGATGGTGAACGTGCCACCGGCCAACTCGTCGGGCTTGAGGCCGCCGGCGCCCTTGCGCGCGCGGGCCGCGATGTCGGCGATCGCGCGGGCGAGCCCGGCGATGGACAGGTCGTCGGCGTTGTGGATCACCGGCGACAGCAGGCCCTGCTCGGTGTCGACGGCGATGCCGAGGTGCACCTTGTCGTAGTAGGTGATCTCCTTCTTGTCCTCGTCGATCGACGCGTTCACGTTCGGGTGCGCCTTGAGCGCCTCGACAACGGCCTTCGCGATGAACGGCAGGAAGGTCAGGTTGACGCCCTCGGACGCCTTGAACGACTCCTTGGCCTGCTTGCGCAGCGACACGATGCGGGTCATGTCGACCTCGAAGACCTGCGTGAGCTGAGCGCTCGTCTGCAACGACTCGCGCGTCTTCTTCGCGGTGATCTGGCGGATGCGGTTGATCTTCTGCGTGGTGCCGCGCAGTTCGGCGAGCTCGGGCCGGACCTCGGGCGAGGACGACGCCGCCGGTGCGGACGGTGCCGCGGCGGCAGGCGCGGCCGGTGCCGACGACGGGGCAGGGGCCTTCGCCGCCTCTGCGGCCGCGAGCACATCCTGCTTGCGGATGCGGCCGCCGACGCCGGTGCCCTTGATCGCGTTCAGGTCGATGTCGTTCTCCGCGGCCAACTTCCGCACCAGCGGGGTGACGTACGGCGTCGAGGAGATCGTGGTCGGCTCCGACGTGGTGGATGCGGCGGCGGGTTCCGGCTTCTCGGCGGGCGCGGGCTTCTCGGCGGCCGGCTTCTCCTCCGGCGCAGACTCAGATGTCTTGGCGGGCTCCGGTTCCGGCTCGTCGGCGGGCTCCGGCTCCGGCTCGGCTTCGGGTTCGGGCGCGGACTTCTCGGCCGGGGCGGCCGACGCATCGCCGATGACGGCGAGCTTGCCGCCGACCTCGATCACGTCGTCCTCCTGGGCGACGATCTCGAGCAGCGTGCCCGCAACGGGTGAGGGGATCTCCGTGTCGACCTTGTCGGTGGACACCTCGAGCAGCGGCTCGTCGGCCTCGACGGAGTCGCCGACGGACTTCAGCCAGTTCGTGACCGTTCCCTCGGTGACCGACTCGCCGAGTTCCGGCATGACGACATCGGTGCCCTCGGCGGAGCCACCACCCTTCGTCGACTCTGCGGACGGCTTCTCGGCAGGTGCCTGCGCCTCGGTGGACGGGGCCTCGTCGGCCTGCTCGGGCTCGCCGGCATCGGACGGGGCGTCGCCGCCCGCGGAATCGGAGGAATCGTCGCCTGCGGAATCATCACCGCCGGACTGCTCGCCCTCCTCGCCGATGAGTGCGAGCTCGCCGCCGACCTCGACCACGTCGTCCTCCTGGGCGATGATCTTGGTCAGCACACCCGCAGTGGGGGCAGGGATCTCGGTGTCGACCTTGTCCGTCGACACCTCCAGCAAGGGCTCGTCGGCCTCGACGGTGTCGCCCTCCTCCTTCAGCCACCGGGTAACGGTTCCTTCGGTGACGCTTTCACCCAGGGCGGGCATCTGGACGGAGAAGGCCATCGTTGTTGACTCCTGAACTCGACGTGTGGTCACTAGGTCTGTTCACCGCGGTGTGTGCGCCGCCGGTGCACGTGAGACGGGCTGTGGCGGGTGAGCCGTCCGTCCCCGGATCACCCTACCCGTCACGCGTCACACAGACGTGGTGTGCCCGGACATTCACACGTGGTGTCGAACCGCACGGTGTGAGGGTCCCCGCGCACCGGCTCCTAGCCGTTCTCGGCGATGTCGGAGAGGACGCGTGCGATGGTCCGGACCGGCACTCCCGTCCCGCCCTTCGGGGTGTAGCCCCACGGGCCGCCGGTGTTGAACGCCGGTCCGGCGATGTCGATGTGGGCCCAGCCGACCGACGACGGGACGAACTCCTTGAGGAACAGTCCGGCCGACAGCATCCCGCCGTTGCGGTGATTGGTCACATTCGCCAGGTCGGCCACACGGCTCTTCAGATCACCGCGCAGCTCGGCGGGCAGGGGCATCGCCCACCCGTTCTCGCCCACCTCGCGAGAGAGCGCCGCGACCCTGTCGCGGAACTCCTCGGTACCCATCACGCCGGGGGTGCGGGCGCCGAGCGCGACCATCTGCGCACCGGTGAGGGTGGCGGTGTCGATCAGGTAGTCGGGCTCGTCCTCGGCGGCACGCACGATCGCGTCGGCGAGGATCAGGCGGCCCTCGGCGTCGGTGTTCAGGACCTCGACGGTGGTGCCGCCGTACTGGGTCAGCACATCGCCGGGCCGCTGCGCGGTCGACGACGGCATGTTCTCGGCCATGGGAACGGTCGCGATCACGGACACGTCGAGATCGAGTCGGGCCGCGAGGATGGTCGCGGCGATGACCGCTGCCGCGCCGCCCATGTCGGAGGTCATGTGGTCCATGTTGGCCGCGGGCTTGATCGAGATGCCGCCGGTGTCGAAGGTGATGCCCTTGCCGACGAGCGCCACCTTCTTCGCGTTCTTCTTGCCGGTGTGGATAAGCCGCACCAGGCGGGGCAGCCGTGACGAACCCTTCCCGACGCCGATGATGCCGCCGTAGCCGGCCTTCTCCAGCGCCTCGTCGTCGAGCACCTCCACCTTCAGTCCGGCGGCGCTGCCCAACTGTCGTGCGCGTTCGGCGAACTCCTCCGGGAACAGGTGGCTCGGCGGGGTGTTCACGAAGTCGCGCGCGATGGCGACCGAGTCGGCGACGGCGACGGCGTGGGCCAGATCGGCCTTCGCCGTCTTGCCCTTGTCGTCGACCAGCAGGGTGATGCGGGCCGGCGGCGCCTTCTTCGGCCGGGTCTTGTCGGTGCGGTAGAGGTCGAAGCGGTAGGCGCCGAGGAATAGGCCCTCGGCGGCGGCGGCGAGATCCAGGGCCGACAGTGTCGTCGCGGCCTGCTCGATGCCGTCGAGTTCGCGCGCCGCGATGCCCGCGGCCTGGCGGAGCTGATCGGCGTCGTCGACAGTGGCGGCGTCACCGAGACCGACGGCGACGACGACGTCGACGGCGAGGCCGTCGGGAGCCGGGAGGCGGGTGATCTCGCCGTGCGATCCGGTGGCGCCCAGGCGACGGACCGCGGTGGAGATCGCCTCCGCCTGTGCGTCGTCGAGGACACCGTCGCCGATCACCAGCGTGGGTTCGGAGTCCGACGAGGTCCCCGCATCGTCGTCGGACTCCGGTGCGATGAGGCCGATCACGAGGGCGTCGTCGCCCTTGCCGAGGGTGGTCGCCAACTCCAGTTCAGGTCCGCGTACGCGGTCGAAGGTCTCGTTCTTGGTCACGAAACCAACTGTAACCATGGGCACCGACCGACCACCGGCCTCCGCAGTGCGCTTCTCCTAAGGTGTGGGTATGAGTGATCTCCTCGCCGGACCGATAGCCGATCGCCACACCGCACTGGGCGCCACCTTCGCCGAGTTCGGCGGATGGACCATGCCGGTCTCGTACGCGGGTACGGTCGCCGAGCACACGGCGGTCCGGGAGAACGTGGGCATCTTCGACGTCAGTCACCTCGGCAAGGCGCTGGTGTCCGGGTCGGGAGCCGCGGACTTCGTGAACGGCACGCTGTCCAACGATCTCGGGAAGATCGCCCCCGGCAAGGCGCAGTACACGTTGTGCTGCAACGAATCCGGTGGTGTGGTGGACGACCTGATCGCCTACCTGGTGAGTGCGGACGAGGTCTTCCTCGTCCCGAACGCGGCGAACACCGCTGCCGTCGTCGACCTGTTGGCCTCCGCCGCACCGGCGGGTGTTTCGGTGACCGACCGGCATCGCGAGCACGGTGTCTTCGCCGTGCAGGGGCCCAAGGCGCCGGACGTGCTGTCGGCGGTCGGGCTACCGACGGACATGGAGTACATGGCCTTCGCCGACGCCGACCTCACGACCGCATCGGGATCGGTCCCGGTGCGGGTGTGCCGCACCGGATACACCGGAGAACGCGGGTACGAGCTCATCCCGCGGTGGGCCGACTCCGGTGCGGTGTTCGACACGGTGCTCGCCGCGGTCACCGACCTCGGCGGTCAGCCCGCCGGTCTCGGCGCTCGCGACACCCTGCGCACCGAGATGGGCTACGCCCTGCACGGGCATGAACTGGGCCCCGACATCTCTCCGGTGCAGGCCCGCGTCGGCTGGGCCGTGGGATGGAAGAAGCCCGAGTTCTTCGGCAGGGAACGGCTGTTGACGGAGAAGTCGGAGGGGCCCGCGCGTCGGCTCCACGGACTCAAGGCGACCGGGCGCGGGGTGCCCCGCGCCGGCTGTGCGGTCCTCACCGGAGCAGGCGGCGACACCATCGGCACGTGCACCTCCGGCACGTTCTCACCCTCGCTCAAGCAGGGGATCGCGCTTGCCCTCATCGCCACCGACAGCGGTGTGGGTGTCGGCGACGAGGTCGTCGTCGACGTCCGTGGGCGTGATCTGGCGTGCGAGGTGGTCACCCCGCCGTTCGTCGCGCCACACGTCTGACCTCGGACGCGGGGGAGCTCCGACGCCGCGGCAAAGGGTTTGCGCCCCGGCGGTACGATTGCCCAATGACCTTGCAGTTCACGCGTACCGAGCATCCCCACCCGGTGTCGGAGAATCGTCGTGCGGAGATCCTCGCCGCACCCGGTTTCGGCAAGTACTTCACCGACAACATGGTGATGGTCGACTACGACGTGGACCGTGGATGGCACAACGCGCAGGTGCGGCCCTACGCGCCGATCGCCCTCGATCCGTCGGCGATGGTCCTGCATTACGGCCAGGAGGTCTTCGAGGGTCTGAAGGCCTACCGCCAGCCGGACGGTTCGATCGCCGCGTTCCGGCCGGAGGCCAACGGACTGCGGATGCAGCGCTCGGCCGAACGTCTCGCGATGCCCCCGCTCGGCGTCGACGACTTCATCGCCTCCCTGCGTGTCCTGCTCGACGCCGACAACGAATGGGTTCCCGCCGCCGGTGGTGAGGAAGCCCTCTACCTGCGGCCGTTCATGTTCGCCTCGCAGGCGGGACTCGGTGTGAACGCGCCGTCGAATCAGTACATCTACTCCGTCATCGCCTCGCCGGCCGGTGCCTACTTCTCCGGCGGGATCAAGCCGGTGAGCGTCTGGTTGTCCACCGAATACGTCCGCGCCGCCCCGGGTGGCACCGGTTTCGCCAAGTGTGGCGGCAACTATGCGGCCGCGTTCCTGGCGCAGGCACAGGCGACGTCGCACGGGTGCGATCAGGTGGTCTGGCTCGATGCCGTCGAGCGCCAGTACATCGAGGAGATGGGCGGGATGAACCTGTTCTTCGTCTTCGGTTCCGGCGCCGACGCCCGTCTAGTGACTCCGGAGCTGTCCGGGTCGCTGCTACCAGGGATCACGCGGGAGTCGTTGCTGCAGTTGGCAACCGACGCCGGGTTCGCCGTCGAGGAACGTCGTATCACCACCGAGGAGCTGCGCAAGGGCGTTGCGTCGGGCGACATCACCGAGGTCTTCGCCTGCGGTACCGCGGCGGTCATCACGCCGGTCGGTCGCGTCAAGGGCGACAACGAGGACTACCTGATCGGTGACGGCGCCGCGGGCGAGGTCACCCAAGCCCTGCGCGACACCCTCACCGGCATCCAGCGAGGTACCTTCGCCGACACCCACGGTTGGATGACCGAGCTGTACCGGGCCTGACCGCTCAGACGAGCAGGCCGACGACCGCCACGGTCACACCGAGTTCGATCCCTGCGCCGAGTACGTCGCCGTTGATCCCACCCATCCGGCGTGCGCAGTGGGCGGTGAACCACCACCCCGCGACGACCACGACGGCGGTGACGACGACACCCTGGACGGCGGCGCCGACGTCGAGGCTCTCGGGGGACAGCCCGCACAGGAAGCCGGCGGCCGACGCCACGACCGTCCACACGATGACCGACACGTGCTGGGTGCCCGCCACGAGCGCGCCGAAGCCGGTCGGATGTGCGGCGGACAGCCGGCGACGACACCCGATCACCGCGACGATCCGCCCCAGGGCGATCGCGAGAGCAAGCTCGTACCACCGGTGTTGGCCGATCAAGGAGCCGAATCCGATGAGCTGGACGATCATCACCGCGGTCACCGTGGCGACTGCGAACGGTCCTGCCGGGCCGCTGCGCATCACCTCGGCGACGCGCTCCGGCGGGCCGTAACATCCGAGGCCGTCGGCGGTGTCGGCCAGGCCGTCGAGATGCATGCCGCGGGTGGCCAGCGCGAGCGCGACGACGACCAGCGCGCCGATCATCGCGTCGGGCAGATCGGTCGTCGACATCGCCGCAGCCAGGCCCGCGGCGCCGGCGCCGAGCAGGATGCCGACCACCGGGATCGCGGTCATCACCGCCGCGCCCACGGACCGGTCCATCGGCATCCGCGGCTGCGGCACGGGGGCAACCGTCATCCAGCTCACCGCGACGTAGACGGCTCGGGCCGGCGACAGCATCGTCGTGGGTCAGTGTGCGCCGGTGACGACGGCGTCGCCCTGACCGCGCGCGATCGCATCGGTTGTGTCGTCGGCGGCGGCCGCGCCGTCGCTGACGCCGGCCTCGTCGAAGGTCGCCATGGACCTCATGATGTCGACCGACGACGCCACGAGCGGCAGTGCCGCCAAGGCGCCGCTGCCCTCGCCGAGGCGCATCTCGAGATCGAGGACGGGCGCGAGGTCGAGGTGGTCGAGTGCGATGGTGTGCGCCGGCTCGACCGAACGATGCCCGGCGACCCACCACCGCGCCGCGCCCGGGGCCAGTTCGTTCGCGACCATGGCCGCGGCGGTCACGACCATCCCGTCGAGGATGACCGGTGTCCGCCGAACGGCGGCCTGGGCGAGGAATCCCGCCAATGCGGTGAGGTCCGCGCCGGCGACGGTGGCGAGCAGGGAGAGCGGATCGTGGACATGGCGTCGCGCGCGCCGCATGCCGTCGCGGATCGCGGCGGTCTTGCGGATCCAGCCGGCGTCGTCGATTCCTGTTCCGCGTCCGACGATCTCGACGGGTTCACGCCGGGTCACCGTCCCGATCAGGACCGTGGCCGGGGTGGTGTTGCCGATACCCATCTCGCCGCCGATGAGCAGATCGGCACCGGAGTCGACGAGATCGTCGGCGATCGCGCGTCCGGCGGCGAGGGCTTCGCGCGCCTGTCCGATCGTCAGGGCGTCCGTGGTGCGCAGATCACCACTGCCACGGCGGACCTTGTACCGGGAGACCTCGGGAGGCGTGTCCGCATCGACGGACATGTCGACGACGTGCACCGTGGCGCCGGCACGCCGGGCGAGGACGTTGACGGCGGCCCCGCCCGCGGCGATGTTGGCGACCATCTGTGCGGTCACCTCCGGCGGGAAGGCGGAGACGCCGGAATGCGCGACACCATGGTCACCGGCGAACACCACGACCGTGGGAGCGGTCACCTCCCGCGGGGGGCACACACCCTGGCACGACGACAGCCACACCCCGAGCTCCTCGAGCCGGCCGAGGGACCCGGGTGGCTTGGTCAGGGTCAGCTGTCGCTCGCGGGCCTCCATCGCGATCGCCGTGTCCGGCGGCTCGATCGGTCCGAAGACCTCGGCGTCGGTCGGGTCGATCGTGGGCGATCCGACCGCAGGTGATCCGACCGCGGTCGCGGCGAGCGGGGGAGTAGGGGCCTGGGTGGTTGCCGTCGGTGCGGGCGTGGGTGCCGTCGGCGGGATCTGGGTTGCCGTCGACGCCGGGGTGATCTCCGACGGCGCGGTGGCGGGTGTCGGGGACGTCGCGGACCGCGGGACAGTGCTGTCGGTGTCGGCAGGGAGCTCGAGCACCCGGCCGGCGACGAGCAGCACCACGCGATCGCAGACCGCGGCGACGGCCTCGTTCAGCGCGCCCAGTTCGTCTTGGAAGCGGCGCCCCGCCGGTGTCGGCGGCACCACGGAGAGTCCGACCTCGGGACTGATGAGGACCAGGTCACCGTCGAAAGCGGACACGGCAGAACACATCTCGGAACGCAGATCGCCGAGGTCCACCGGCTGGTCGCCCCAGCCGCCGACGGCATCGAGTTGCGCGGCGAGCCAGTTGCCGAGGTCGTCGACGAGGGTGGCCGTCGTGGGATCGTCGCGCAACGTGTCGGCCACGTCGATCGTCTCGACCGTCGAGTAGCGGTCGTCCCGTCGCTCGCGGTGGGCGGCGACACGGGCCACCCAGTCGGCATCGGTCGACGTCGTCGGTCCGGTCGCGACGTAGCGGACGCGTGGGTGCCCGCGGAGCAGGCGTTCACCGTGATCGGACTTGCCCGACCGCACCCCGCCGAGAACCAGCGTGCGCGTCCCCGTCCTCGCGTGTTCGTCGGCGTGTGTCCCCCGTGACGCCACCGGTGTCAGACCTCGTCGCCCGGCGACACCTGCGGCTTCGGCGCCCGCATCATGCGGAGCTGCATGGCGCGGGTGAAGGAGTACCAACCGAGCCGGAAGCCGGTCTGGGTGGCGTCGGTGTCCGGATAGCGCTCGCGCACACGGCGATTCACGAGACGGCCGAGGATGACCGCGTCGATCGCCATGAACAGCACGAAGACCAGCAGGACGAAGTTCGCGTAGACCGCGATCGACGGCACGAACATGACCACGATCAGCACGATCGCGAACGGCATGAACAGCCCGGCGAAGTTGCGTCGCGAGTCGACGATGTCCCGCGCGAACCGGCGGACCGGTCCCTTGTCGCGCGGCATCAGGTAGCGCTCCTCGCCGGCCATCATCCGCTCGCGCTGCTCGGTGCGCTGCGTGCGGCGGTCGTCGGAGATCTTGCGCTTCTCCTCGCGCGACAGGGACGACTTCAGTGCCTTCTTCCGGGCACGCGCTTCCGACCGGGTCGTCGGGGGCGGCGCGACGGGACCGCGCCGCCGGCCCTGTGCGTCGCGACGGGACGGAGTCGCGCGACCCTTGCCGGGGGTGTAGGCGGTGCCCTTGGAGTCGACGGTGGTGGTGGACGCGTCGTCGTCGGCCGGGTCCGACACAGTGGTGTCGGCGTCCTCGGCGAGAGACGCATCGTTGGACTTCCATGGCAACTTCACACCTTCGAGGGTAGGCGATTCCGCGCTGCCGAGGTTCTCCGACCTCCCTATACTTCGTGCCCATGACCGATCCCCGGCAGAGCCCGACATGCGTGTTCTGATCGCCCCCGATTCCTTCGGCGACACGCTGTCGGCGGTGGACGCATCCGCGGCCATCGCGCGCGGTTGGTCGGCGGCCCGTCCCGACGACGACGTGCGCTCGGCGCCGCAGTCCGACGGCGGACCCGGATTCGTCGATGTCCTCGCCTCCCGCTTCGGTGAACGTCGCTCCGCGACCGTCTCCGGTCCGCTCGGTGCGGCGGTGACGGCCACCTGGTTGTACGACGACCGTTCGACGCCGCCCACCGCCTACATCGAGTGCGCGCAGGCCTGCGGGCTGCATCAGCTCGGCGGCCGACCGACCCCCCGCACGGCCCTCGCCGCCGACACCGCCGGTGTCGGCCAACTCATCGGTGCTGCGGTCGACGCCGGCGCCCGGACCGTCGTCGTCGGCCTGGGAGGTTCGGCGACGACCGACGGGGGCCACGGACTCGTCGAGGCGCTCGGCGGACCGGATGCGGCGGTGCGCAGGCTGGCCGGGGTGACGCTCGTCGCCGCCTCCGACGTCGAGAACCCGCTGCTCGGAGAGCTCGGTGCCGCGGCGGTCTTCGGTCCGCAGAAGGGCGCCGATGCGGACACGGTGCAGCGCCTCGAGGAGCGGATGGGGCAGTGGGCCCGCGTGCTGACAGCGATGGCGGGGCGCGACGTCACCGCCGACGCCGGGGCGGGCGCCGCCGGAGGTCTGGGCGCGGCGCTCCTCGCTCTGGGTGCGAGCCGGGTGTCCGGCGCGACCGTCGTCGCCGAGGCCACCGACCGGGCCGCCGACGTCGCGGCCGCCGACCTCGTGATCACCGGTGAGGGCAGATTCGACACCCAGACGTTGCGCGGCAAGGTGGTGTCGGCACTGAACGACGCCGCCGGCGCCGCGGGCATCCCGACCCTGGTGTTCGCCGGGCAGGTGACGCTACCGACCGAGGACATCGTCGCCGCCGGTATCGCGGGCGCGCACGCCATCGTCGACGTCGCCGGGTCCGTGGAACTCGCGATGGCCGATGCCGACAATCAGCTGTCGCGTCTGGCCGAGCAGGTCGCCGCCGACTGGGACGGGCACGAGGTCGCGACACATGCCGTGTGACCGTCGGTGACGGACCGCGACGAGCCACCACGGGCACGCGCTCTGACCGGCGGCGCCTACGCCGTCGGCGCCTATCTCCTGTGGGGATTCCTGCCGCTGTACTTCGTGCTGCTCGAACCGACCGGGCCGTGGGAGGTGGTGGCCTGGCGAATCCTGCTGTCGCTGGTGTTCTACGTGATCCTGATCCCGCTCGTGGGGGGTTGGCTGCGGCTGCGCACGATCCTCGGCAACCGCCGCCTGGTGGCCTGGACGGCCGTTGCCGGAGTGCTGATCTACCTGAACTGGCAGGTGTTCGTCCTGGCGACGCTGACCGGGCATGTGATCGAGATGAGCCTCGGCTACTTCATCAACCCGATCGTCACCGTGCTGCTCGGTGTTCTCGTCCTGCGCGAACACCTGCGACCCCTGCAGTGGGTGGCGATCGGGCTGGCCGTCCTGGCGACCATCGTCATCGTCGTCGGCTACGGCGCCTTCCCCTGGCTGGCACTCTGCGTGGCGTTCTCCTTCGGCTTCTACGGACTGGTGAAGAAACACATCGGGCCGTCGGTGGACGTGATGAGCGGACTGACCCTCGAATCGCTCTGGCTCGCCCCGGCGGCGATCGTCCAACTCGTCGTCGTCGCGGTGACCACCGGCCTGACGATGGGCAACGCGGGCCCCGGCCACGCGGCCCTGCTGGCACTCGCCGGTGTCGTCACCGCGGCGCCCCTGATGCTGTTCGCGGCGGGTGCCCGCCGCGTCCGGTTGATCGTGCTCGGGATCGCACAGTTCATCACCCCGTCCATGCAGCTGGTGATCGGTGTGTGGGTGCTCGACGAACCGATGCCACCGGAACGCTGGGCCGGATTCGCGATCGTGTGGTCGGCGTTGACGGTGTTCACGCTGGACTCGGTCGTCGCGGCCCGGCGGGCACGGCGCCGGGAGTCGGCAGGAATAGACTCCGCAGGAATAGACCCGGAGGAGGTACCGTTGAAGCGAGCACGTGGCCTCATGGACGAGCCGGATCCGCGTTCCGTCCGTTCCGACCAGAGCCCGACCCGAGACACACAGGAGCATCGATGACCGTTCAGAACGAATCCGGAGCCGCCACCACGACCGGTGTCCTTCTGACCGAGGCGGCCGCCGGCAAGGCCAAGGCGCTGCTCGACCAAGAGGGCCGCGACGACCTCGCCCTGCGCATCGCCGTCCAGCCCGGCGGCTGCGCAGGCCTGCGCTACCAGCTGTTCTTCGACGATCGCAGCCTCGACGGAGACCTCACCGACGACTTCGGTGGCGTCACCCTCGCCGTCGACCGGATGAGCGCACCGTACGTCGGCGGAGCCACCATCGACTTCGTCGACACCATCGAGAAGCAGGGCTTCACCATCGACAATCCGAATGCCACGGGAAGCTGCGCCTGCGGCGACTCGTTCAACTGACGCAGCCAGAACCTCTCACGACCGCACCCCCGGCCCCGGGGGTGCGGTCGTTCTGGTCTGAAGGCCACCGGTAGCGTGGACTGCTGTCCAGTCCGCCAGAACGAAGGGCGTCCCACACGTGGCAATCGTTGTCTGTGGCTCCATCGCAACCGACCATCTGATGACCTTCCCGGGGAAGTTCTCCGAGCAGTTGCTCGGTGATCACCTCGAACACATCTCCCTGAGCTTCCTCGTCGAGGACCTGGTGGTCCGGCGCGGCGGCGTCGGCGGCAACATCTGCTACGCGATGGGCGTGCTCGGTGGTAGCCCGGTCCTCGTCGGTGCCGTCGGTGCCGACTTCAATGACTACCGTCAGTGGCTCGAGTCGAACGGTGTCGACTGCCGGGCCGTGCGGATCTCCGAGACGCAACACACCGCCCGGTTCATGTGCACCACCGACCAGACGATGGCACAGCTCGCCACCTTCTATGCGGGTGCGATGAGCGAGGCGCGCGAGATCGCGCTGTCCGACGTCGTGACCCAGATCGGCGACCCCGAGCTGGTGCTCGTCGGCGCCGACGACCCGGACGCGATGGTCCGGCACACCGAGGAATGCCGGAAGCTCGGGATCCCCTTCGCGGCCGATCCCTCCCAGCAGCTCGCCCGGCTCGACGGCGAGCAGGCGCGTGCGCTGATCGACGGTGCCGCCTACCTGTTCACCAATGAGTACGAATGGGGCCTGCTCCGGCAGAAGACCGGGTTGTCGGAGACGCAGGTCGCCGAGATGGTCGGCGTCCGCGTCACCACGCTGGGCAAGGACGGTGTCGAGATCGTCGAGAAGGACGGCACCCGCACCCACGTCGCCGTCGTCCCGGAGACCGAGAAGGTCGATCCGACCGGCGTCGGCGACGGCTTCCGGGCCGGATTCCTCACCGCACTGGGCAAGGGGCTGGGCTTCGAACGGGCGGCACAGGTCGGTTCGATGGTGGCGGTGCTCGTCCTCGAGACCGTCTCCACGCAGGACTGGACCTGGGATCGCGATCTCGCGCTCAAGCGGATCGCCGACGCCTACGGCGATTCCGCGGCCACGGAGATCGCGACCGCGTTCTGACGTGATACCCGGGAGGTCGGGTGGGGATCGCGATCCCCACCCGACCTCTCACTACACCCGTACCGGGTAGTGGTGATCGGTGATGTCGGGGACGATCGAGCGTTCGACGAAGATCCCGTGCCACACCATGAACATCAGCAGGGTCCACAGCCGGCGACTGTTGTCGACGACGCCGTCGCGGTGTTCGTCCAGCATGGCGATGATCGCATCCTTGTTCAGGATGTGATCGGTCTGCGAGTGCCGGATCGTCTCGTGTGCCCAGTCGTACATCTCGGTACCCGCCAGCCAGTGCCGGATGGGGACCGGGAAGCCGAGCTTCTTGCGATGCAGAACGTGCGCGGGCACGATCTGCTCGAGCGCCTTGCGCAGCGCGTACTTGGTCGTTCCGTGGGAGATCTTCTCGTCGAACGGCAGCGTCTCCGCGATCCGGAACACCTCGGGATCGAGGAACGGGACCCGCAACTCGAGCGAGTTGGCCATCGTCATCTTGTCGGCCTTGACGAGGATGTCGCCGCGCAGCCACGTGAACAGGTCCACATGCTGCATGCGGGCGACCGGGTCGAGACCCTCCGACATCGCATAGATCGGGGCGGTGACGTCGGTGTGGGTCCAGTCGGGACGGTAGTCGCGGAGCACGGCGCGCAGGCGCGCGTCGTCGAAGCTGCGCGCGTTGCCGTAGTAGCGCTCCTCGAGCGTCAGCGAACCCCGATGCAACAGACTCTTGCCGCGTGTGCCCTCCGGGATGCGGTCCGACAGTCGTCCCGCCAGCCGGCGCAGGGCGGTCGGCAGGCGGTCGAAAGCGCTGAGCGACAACGGTTCCTTGTAGATCGTGTATCCGCCGAAGAGCTCGTCGGCGCCCTCGCCCGAGAGCACCACCTTGACGTGCTTGCGGGCTTCGGCCGCCACGAAGTACAGCGGGACCAGCGCGGGATCGGCCACCGGATCGTCGAGATACCAGACGATCTGGGGGATCGCGTCGATGAACTCGGTGGGGGAGACCACCTTGACGATGTGCCGGGCACCGATGGCCTCGGCCGATTCGACGGCGACGTCGATCTCGGAATATCCGTCGCGCTCGAAACCCGTGGTGAAGGTGATCAGATCGGGATTGTGCCGGATCGCGAGCGCCGCGATCGCGGTGGAGTCGATACCACCGGAGAGGAACGAGCCCACGGTGACGTCGGCGCGCATGTGCTTGGCGACGGAATCCGACAGGACCTCGGCGATCTCGTCGTAGCGCTTCTGGCGGGTGGCGTCGGTGACCGGGCGGACGCCGAAGCGGGGCGTGAAGTACCGCTGGATCTGCGGTGCCTGTCCCGGTCGGATCGTCGCGTGGCAGCCCGACTCCAGTCGGCGGATCGCAGCGTGCAACGTCTCGGGCTCGGGCACGTACTGCAGCACGGTGTAGTGCTCGATGGCCCGGGGATCGAGCTCGTCGCCGAGACCGAGACGCCCGATCAGCTCGAGCAGGCTCTTCTTCTCGCTGCCGAACGCGGTACCGCCGGGGCCGGTGGCGATGAACAGCGGCTTGATGCCGAACGGATCGCGCGCGACGAACAGCGACCGGGTCTCGGTGTCCCAGATGGCGAAGGCGAACATCCCGCGCAACCGACGCACGGCGTCCGGACCCCAGTGGTGGAAGGCAGCGACGATCGCCTCGCCGTCACCCTCGGTGGCGAACTGCGTATCGGAGTCGCGGCGCAGTTCCTCGCGGATCTCGAGGTAGTTGTAGATCTCGCCGTTGAACACCAGCGCATACCGGTCCGGCTGCTCCGGCGGGCCCCACCGCAACGGCTGATGAGAATGTTCGATGTCGATGATCGAGAGACGGTTGAACCCCAGGACCAGGTCGTCGTCGTGCCACGTACCGGGTTCGTCTGGCCCGCGGTGACGCATGCAGTGGGATGCGGTGGACACCAGCTCGACGGCGGTGGCCGCCGATCCGTCCGAGGTCAGCAGACCGAGCAAACCACACACCAGACAGGCCTCACTTATCGACGATCGCACGTGCTTCCGACGGGTCGAGTATGCCTGACGAACGACGACGACAACGTGTGCGGGCCGTGCCCCGCCGCCGACCGCTCCACAGGCGACGCACGCAGGTAAACCCCAATCACGAAAGCTTTGCCGGGTTGGTCTACGCTGCGTAGTACTAGGTGCAAGAATTGCCATGCGCGGGGTGAGATCTGGCCGGCGCGGGCGACGAAAGCCCTGTGCGAGTCATGTGGCATGCACTCGGATCGACAGGACGTCGAGGCCGAGCGAGCGGGAAGGCGTGAAATTGGCACACGGTGGACGACCGCGGGCGCGAGAGGCCCGTTCCGCGTCGCGGACGATCAAACAGGTCGGGGCACTCGTCGCACTCGGCATCGGTGCGCTGCTCCTGTCGGGCTGTGACGCCCGGACGGCGATGCGGTTCGGCTGGCCCGCGGGTGTGACCCCCGAGGCCAAGAAGATGGGCGACCTGTGGACCTGGTCGGTCATCGCCGCCCTGTTGATGGGCATCCTGGTGTGGGCCCTGATCTTCTGGACGATCTCGTTCCACCGTGCGAAGGCGGGCAAGGACGAGTTCCCCCGCCAGACGGCCTACAACGTTCCGCTGGAACTGGGCTACACCGCGATCCCGTTCGTGATCATCGCGGTCCTGTTCTACTTCACCGTCGTCGTGCAGAACGACGTCGAGAAGAAGACCTCGGATCCCAAGGTCGTCGTCGATGTCACCGCCTTCCAGTGGAACTGGAAGTTCGGCTACCGCGACGTCGAGTTCACCGACGGTGCGCGCTACGACGGCTTCGAGCGCAACGGCAGCCCGTTCGAGCTCCAGGCCCGCAGCGAGGCCACCCACCACGGTGAGCCGCTGCCGCTGCCGGCCGGTGGACGCGACGACGACATCCGCAATTACCTGAAGTTCAACCAGATCGAGACCGTCGGCTCGTCGACGGAGATCCCGATCCTGGTCCTGCCGACCGGTAAGCGGATCGAGTTCGACATCGCCTCCGCCGACGTCATCCACTCGTTCTGGGTCCCGGAGTTCCTGTTCAAACGTGACGTCATGCCGTTCCCGAAGCAGAACCACTCCGACAGTCGTTTCCAGATCCAGAGCATCGACCGTGAAGGCGCGTTCGTGGGTCGGTGCGCGGAGATGTGCGGTACGTATCACTCGATGATGAACTTCGAGGTCCGCGCCGTCAGCCCGCAGAAGTTCGACGCGTACATCAAGTACCGCGAGCAGAACCCGCAGTCGACGAATGCGCAGGCACTCGAGGCGATCTGCGAGGTACCCAAGTCGGTGACGACGGTGCCGTTCGACACACGTCGGGCCACCAACGGTGACACCCCGAAGAACCTGGGCAACGCGAACGACACGAACGTGTCGAACTGCACGGTGGGAGCCAACGGATGAAAATCGAGGCACGGATCTTCGAACTTCTGACCGCGTTCTTCTTCCTCGCGGGCATCGTCTACACGATCTGCACCGCCTTCTCGAGTCGCGGCGTCGAATGGGCCGGTGTCACCGGCATGTTCTTCAGCGGTGGACTGACCCTCATCGCGGGTACGTACTTCCGTTTCGTCGCACGACGCGTCGAGATCCGCCCCGAGGACTACGAGGATGCCGAGGTCGAGGACGGCGCGGGCGAACTGGGCTTCTTCAGCCCGGGTTCCTGGTGGCCCATCGCCATCGCCGCCGGCGCCGCGATGTTCGCCATCGGTTTCGCCACCGGCAACTTCTGGTTCGCCATCTTCTCGGCGCTGGTGATCATGGGCACCGCCGCGGGACTCGTCTTCGAATACCACGTCGGTCCTGAGAAGCACTGACCTCCGGACCACGTCGACTACCACGGCCGCACCCGATACGGGTGCGGCCGTTGTCGTTGTTGTCAGCGTCCGCGCCGCGGGGCCGGTGCGTAGACCGGCAGGGCCCGATAGGCGACCCGGAATGTGGCCTCCCGGTACGTCTCACCGATCTCGCCGTCGTGGGCGACGACGACAGGGTCGTCGACCGCCGTGAACGAGAACTGGGGCACCTGCATCTCGTGGTACAGCGGCGAGCGTTCGAGTCGGCCGGTGGCCAGCGAGCCCAGCAATCGGGTGAGTGCGAAGCGGTGGCCCACCTCGAGGACCCGCACGTCGAGAAGTCCGTCGTCGAGGCGGATGCGTCGCGAGGGGGCGAAACCGGACGGACGGTAGAGGGAGTTGCCTAGCAGGAACAGTGACGTCTCGATGATCCGACCGTCCACGCGGATGCGCACCGGCTTCGTCCGACGCAACGTCGAGGTCATCGCGACCGCTGTCGCCAGCGGCCGACTCAGCTTGTGCTGCAACTTCGTCCGCGTGCGGACGAAGTGTGGGTACGCGCCGATGCTGGCGGTGTTGAGGATGACGGTCTGGTCGTTCAGCACCGCGACGTCGACACGCTGGATCGTGCCCTCGGCCAGCGCCGTCACCGTGGCGGCGACCGTCGGGACACCCAGATCACGAGCGAAGTGGTTGTAGGTTCCACCTGCGAACACGGCCAGCGGAAGGTCGGCGTCCATCGCGATGTGCGCCGCCGTCGCGACGGTGCCGTCACCACCGGCGACAGCGAGGACCTCGGCACGTCCGGCCGCATCCTGCAGGAGCTCGGCGATGTCGTCGCCGTCGCCGACCTCCACGATCTCGGCTTCGGGCAGCGAGGCGCGAACCTCGTCGAGCACCCGTCGTCCGGTACCCGACCCCGATGCCGGATTGACCACCAGGACCACTCCCGCACCTCGGGGTCGTGGTGTGGCCGGGACGAGGCTGGGGGAGGGGACCGCGACGGTGTGCTCGGTGATCGGCGGGACGAGGCGCGCACCGATCACCGCGATCGACGCCCCGATCCCGAATCCGGCGATGACGTCGCCGGGATAGTGCACGCCGGTGGCGATCCGCGACAGCCCGACCAATCCGGCCAGTCCGCCGAGCATCAGTCCCGTGGGCCCGTGTTCGATCCCTGTTCCCAGGGCGAACGCAGCTGCGCTGGCGGAGTGGCCGGACGGCAACGAGTTCGACGTCGGCAGCCGTCTGCTGCGCCGTTCCAGCGGTACCGACGCCGCCGTCGGCCGGGCGCGATTTCGGACGCGTTTGGCGAGTTGATTGGTGACGAGGCTGGTGACCGCCAACGTCACCACACCGCGGCCCGCTGCACGCTGCAGCGCCGGACGGCCGCTCAGTGCCATGGCACCGGCGATGGCGAACCAGAGTTTCGAATGGTCGGCGGCCCGGGACAGCTGGGGCATGGTCGCATCGAGGGCCGGGGAGTCGGAGCGCGCGATCGTGGAGAAGATCTCCGCGTCGAGTGTGCCGAGACCGCCTGTGATCTGGCGTAAACCCGATGAGTCCCAGGCGAATCGGTCGGGCAGTGAGCGTCGGGATGATCTCATTGATCCGATCCTAGTGTTCCCGGCGGGGCGCGTGCTGCGACGAGCCGCGGCGCCCAGACACAGATCGGCCGCCGTCGCGGTGGGCGACGGCGGCCGATCTGGGGAACAGATGATCTCCAGCCGGATCAGCTCATCGGGTCTCCACCCTTGGCCTGCAGCTCGCGGAGGGCCTTCTTTTCGGCCTTCTCGATCTCGTGCTCGCGCTCGATGTTGCGCTCCTGCTGCTCCGGCGGGTCCTCGAGGAGGATGGATCCGGTGCCGGGTGCGCCGGCGGAACCGAGTTTGTTCATGCGTTTCGGCAGGGCCGCACCCTCGTAGGGGAGCGGGATCGGGTGACCGTGGTCGTCGACCGGGCCGAGCGGCTGATGGATCTCGATGTACTCACCCTGCGGCAGCCGCTTGATGATGCCGGTCTCGATGCCGTGCTCGAGGACCGCGCGGTCGCTGCGTTGCAGGGCCAGTGCCCACCGGTAGGCGATGAAGTACGCCAGCGGCGGCACCACGATCAGACCGATACGGCCCATCCAGGTCGTCGCGTTCAGCGAGATGTGGAACTTCAACGCGATGATGTCGTTCATGCAGGACAACGTCAGGATGATGTAGAACGACAGGGCCATCGCGCCGATCGCCGTCCGCACCGGCACATCGCGGGGGCGCTGCAGCAGGTTGTGGTGCGCGTCGTCGCCGGTGAGCCGTTTCTCGATCCACGGGTAGGCGAACATCACCGTGAACATGATCGTGATGACCACGACCACCCAGAAGATCGCCGGGATCGTGTAGTTGCCCAGATAGAGCTCCCACGCAGGCATCAGGCGGGCGAGGCCGTCCGTCCACATCATGTAGATGTCGGGCTGTGAGCCCGCGGACACGTGTGCCGGGTTGTAGGGGCCGAGCACCCAGACCGGGTTGATCTGGAAGATGCCCGCCATGATGGCCAGCACGCCGGTGGTGATGGCGAAGAACGCACCCGACTTGACTGCGAACACCGGCAGGATGCGGACACCGACGACGTTCTTCTCGGTGCGGCCCGGGCCGGGGAACTGCGTGTGCTTCTGGTACCAGACCAGCGCGAGGTGCGCGCCGATCAACGCCAGGATGATGCCCGGGAACAGCAGGATGTGCATCACGTACAGGCGCGGGATGATGATGTCGCCGGGGAACTGGCCACCGAACAGGGCCCAGTGAATCCAGGTGCCGATCAGCGGGATGCCCAGCACGATGCCGCTCATGGCGGCGCGGACGCCGGTGCCCGAGAGCAGGTCGTCGGGCAGTGAGTAGCCGAAGAAGCCCTCGAACATCGCCAGGATCAGCAGCAGGCAGCCGATGATCCAGTTGGCCTCGCGCGGACGACGGAATGCGCCGGTGAAGAAGATGCGCGCCATGTGCACGATGATCGACGCGGCGAACAGCAGCGCCGCCCAGTGGTGGATCTGCCGGACGAACAGACCGCCACGCACCTCGAACGAGATGTTCAGGGTGGTCTCGTAGGCGCGGGTCATCATCACACCGTTGAGCGGCTGGTAGGCGCCGTCGTAGACGACCTCGCTCATCGACGGATCGAAGAACAGGGTCAGGTACACACCGGAGACCAGCAGGATGATGAAGCTGTAGAGCGCGATCTCACCCAGCAGGAACGACCAGTGGGTGGGGAACACCTTGTTGATCTGCCGCCGGATACCCGGAGACAGGTGGTAACGCGAGTCGACCTCTTCGGCCTGCGTCGCGAGACGGTCGGCGATGGTCATGATCTACGCTCCCAGAATGCCGGTCCGACGGGTTCGATGTAGTCGCCTGCTGCGACCATGTATCCCTGATTGTTCACCGTGATCGGCAACTGTGCCAGTGCCCGCGCAGCCGGACCGAAGACCGGTTTCGCGTACTCCAGGGCATCGAACTGCGATTGGTGGCAGGGGCAGAGGATGCGGTTGGTGCGCTGCTCGTAGAGCGACGTGGGGCAACCGAGGTGGCTGCACACCTTCGTGTAGGCGAAATAGTCGCCGTAGTTGAAGCTCTCCTGGCCCTTGCGCTTGATGGCACGGGCGGCATCCTCGGGACGCAGGCGGATGAGCATCACCGGGTTGCTGACGTAGCGCAGACCCTCGATGAGCTTGTGACGCGACTCCTCGGTCTCGCCGTAACCGTCGGAGACCCGCCACGGGAAGACGGTCTCCATCGCGCCGGCGTCGAGATCCTCCGGACGCACGAGGGCGACCTGGTAGGGGTTGCCGGTGTCACGACGCAGGAAGACGGTCTCGTTCGGGTCGTCGGCCGGGTTGTAGATGGGGGACCAGCCGGTGTGCCACAGCGGGGCGTCCTCGCGCTGCGCCCACGGGTTCTTGATGAACCCGCCGACGCCGGCGATCAGTCCGGTGAACGCGAATGCACCGAGACCGAAGGCCGCCGATCCGAGGATCATCTTGCGGCGCGGCAGGGTTGACGTGGTCAGCGAGTCGTCCAGCTCGGCGACGATGGTCTTCTTGTCGACGTCGGCCGAGCCGCCGTCGTGACGGTCCTGGACCGAGATCTCCGCCGGGATGAACTTCTTGGTGAACAGCACCATGCCGATGCCGATCGACAGCACCGACAGGCCGAACGTGACACCCAGCAGCGGGGTGTTCATCGTGTAGCGCCAGTAGTCGACGGAGTCGGGGAGTGCGAACTCCCAGTGGTTCCAGATGAAGATCACGAAGCACGCCAGCGCGGAGATGCCCGCGATGGTGAACCAGATCGCGACCTGGCGTTCGGCGCGCTTCTCGACACCGGTGCCCGGCTCGGGGAACCGCTCGGCGCGGTGGATGATCTCCACACCGTCGAGATTGGTACCGAGCTTGACCAGATCCTCTTTGCTCATCTGGTCGAGGTCGTCCTTCGACGGAACGTCTTTACCGTCGTTTGCACTCATTGCCGTGATCCCATCCACATGGCGCCGGCGACGATCGCCGTGACGCCGAGAGCCCACATGACCATGCCCTCACTGACCGGGCCGAAGCCGCCGAGCGAGAAGCCGCCCTGCGGCTTGGACTCGGTGACGTACTTGATGAAGCCGATGATGTCCTTCTTCTCCTCCAGCGACAGCTGGCGGTTGGAGAACTTCGGCATGTTCTGCGGTCCGGTGAGCATCGCCGTGTAGATCTGCTGCTCCTTGACGCCGTCGAGCTGCGGGGCGTACTTGCCCGACGACAGCGCGCCGCCGCGACCGGTGAAGTTGTGGCACGAGGCGCAGTTGAGGCGGAACAGCTCGCTGCCGCGACCGAGGTTCTTACCGCGGAGCGACTCCTGGGCGAGGACGGGCAGACCGTCCTCCATCTTCACCGAACCATCGGCGTTGCGCTCGTAGATGACCTGCGGTCCGCCACCCTCGGACTGGATGTAGGCGCCGAGCTGGTCGATCTGGGCCTTGGTGAACTTCGGTGGCTTCCGCGCGGCCTGGGCCTCGCCGCGAGCGGCGGGCATGCGGCCCGTCGACACCTGGAAGTAGACCGCCGCGTCGCCCACGCCGAGCAGGGCAGGACCGCGGTCGGCAACACCCTGGAGGTTGGCTCCGTGGCACGTGATGCACGAGGTCTCGTAGAGCCTCTTGCCGTCGCTGATCAGGGCCGCGTTGGACTCGTCGGCAACGGCGACCTGGGGCTTGGGCGTCAGGATCGACGCCAGCACGCCTGCGGTCAGCAGACCGACGAGGAGCAGCAGTGTGCCGCTGGCACGGCGACGCATCTTGCGTCGCGACTTCGCCTTGCGCGCCGAGGTGGGCCGACCCGACGTGGGGACACCGGTGTCCTGTGTGGCGTCCACGTCGTCGCTATCCGACGGTCGCGGTGGAGATGAACTCATCTGTGACTCTCTACTAAGCGGACGGACTGTTGTGCAGGTTGCTGCCGGGCGGGCCGAGCTACCTGATGAAGTAGATGGTGACGAAGAGACCGATCCAGACGATGTCGACGAAGTGCCAGTAGTAGGACACCACGATGGCGGCCGTGGCCTGCGCCGGAGTGAACTTGGAGAGCTTGGTGCGGATCAACAGGAAGATGAAGGCCACGAGACCGCCGATGACGTGCAGGCCATGGAAGCCGGTCGCCATGTAGAACACCGAGCCGTACGCACTCGAGCTGAGCGTCGTGCCCTCGTGCACCAGGTGGTAGTACTCGTACGCCTGGCCGGCGACGAAGAACGCACCCATGAAGAAGGTCAGCAGATACCACCGACGCAGACCGAACACGTCCCCACGCTCCGCGGCGAACACACCCATCTGACACGTCACCGACGACAGGATGAGGACCGTCGTCACCGGGATGGCCAATGTCAGGTTCAGCTCGGTCGGCTCGGGCGGCCAACCCACAGAGGAGTTGGCGCGCGCGACGAAGTACATCGCGAACAGCCCAGCGAAGAACATGAGCTCACTGGACAGCCACACGATGGTGCCGACGCTGACCATGTTGGGCCGGTTCAGCGAGTGCACGCGCGAGGTGATGGCTGTTCCTGAGGTACCTACAGCGCTAGTCACAAAGTGAAGTATGACGGTTCGTAGTAAGCGCTGACCACTTGGGTCTCGAAATTGACCGAACTATTTCTCCCGACCCAGGTGGGGGCCCTGCCGACGTCGTCGTCGGCGTGTCCGCCCGCGTGGTTTCCTGGGTGGGTGAACGACGACGGAAACGTGCCCGGGAGGCCGGCCTCCGCGCCCCGTGACCTCAACGGGCGCCCGGTGCGCGCGGGACGCTGGGATCGTCTGCGACAACGACTTCGGGGCCGCGGGACGGACGAGCCGATCGTCGTCGGCGAGCCCGGACTGGTGGTGGTCGCCGAGTCCGACGACGAGGCTGCGGCCAGTTCCGCGGTTCTGGCCTCATCCGGGTGGCGCCCCGAGGAGGAGGTGGTGTTGCGGCATGTGCTCCTGATCCCGCGTGAACGTGCCGACGACGCTGCTGCGACAGGAGGTCTCGACGGTTACGAGAGAGTCGTCGACGATGCGGTGTGGGTGCCGGCCGCGCAACCACACCTCGAGGTCGTGATCCTGGCCCGCGGACAGCTGCTCGACGCGG
The DNA here is from genome assembly GCF_003797825.1 of Gordonia sp. OPL2. GTDB lineage: Bacteria > Actinomycetota > Actinomycetes > Mycobacteriales > Mycobacteriaceae > Gordonia. Next base: position 29,238 of record NZ_RKME01000034.1, on the reverse strand, counting down.
TCCATCTCTCGCAGGAGCGTTCCCGGATGGCGAGTCTGGGTTCGCGTCACGGTGGCGTGGTGGTGCGTTGGCAGGTGCTGCAGCGACCGGTGGAGCGCCGATGACGGCCCGCCCACTACTGTTTTGACCGTGAGCAGCTCAGACACCTCCTCTCTCACCTGGCCGCAGATCCTCGGTCGCGTCACCGACGGCATCGATCTGACCGTCGAGGAGGCGTCCTGGGCGATGAACGAGATCATGGGTGACGCCGCGACCGGTGCACAGATCGCCGCGTTCGGTGTCGGCGTGAAGATGAAGGGCGCGGCGCCGGCGGAGCTGCGGGGGCTGGCCGCAGCGATGATCGATCACGCGACCCTGGTGGACGTCTCGCGTCCGGCCGTCGACGTGGTCGGTACCGGGGGCGACCGTTCGCACACCGTCAACATCTCGACCATGACCTCGATCGTGATCGCGGCAGCCGGGATCCCGGTCGTGAAGCACGGCAACCGGGCGGCGTCGTCGAAGAGCGGCGGCGCCGACGTCCTCGAGGCCCTCGGCGTCGCCATCTCGCTCGGCGCGCCCGACGTCGAGCGGTGTGTGGACGAGGTCGGTATCGGCTTCTGCTTCGCCCCGGTCTTCCACCCGGCGTTCAGGTTCACCGGCCCGCCCCGCAGTCAGATCGGCATCCCGACGGTATTCAACGTGCTCGGCCCGCTGACGAACCCGGCCCGACCTCAGCGTGGCCTCATCGGCTGTGCCTTCGTCGATCTCGCGCCCGTGCTCGCCCAGGCGTTCGCCGAACGCGGCAACGCGGTGCTGGTCGTCCGAGGTGACGACGGTCTGGACGAACTGACGACGACGACGACCTCCACCGTGTGGCAGGTGATCGACGGGACCGTGACCCGCCTCTCGCTCGATCCGTCGAGCCTCGGCATCGACACCGTCGAACTCGCCGCCCTGCAGGGCGGCGACGCGACCGTGAACGCCGCCATCGCCCGCGATCTCCTCGCCGGCACCACCGGCCCGGTCCGGGACGCCGTCCTGTTGAACGCCGCGGGAGCGATCGTCGCCTTCGAACAGACGGCTCCGATGACCGACGCCGGACTCGCCGACGCGATGCGCGCCGCCATGGAGCGGGCCGCGGAGGTCATCGACGGTGGCGGGGCCGCCCGCGTCCTGGAGCGCTGGGCGGCCCTGAGCACGCAGCTCGCGGCCGCACGCTGACCCGTCCGTCATCGTCGGTGGCGGGTCACTCCTCGCCGATCGAGAACCCGCCCTCGACGTCGGAGCTGGAGTAGCTCCGGAACGCGATGTGGGTGGCGCTGTGTGTCACACCCGGGAGCCGGTTGATCTTGTCCGTCACCACGTCGGCGATCTGCTCGTGGTCGCGCACCTTGATCTTGGCGATCAGATCGACGTCGCCGGCACACGAGTACACCTCGGACACCCCGGGGATGTCGGCGACCGCCTGCGCGGTCTCCGGGATCTGGTGGACATCGGCGTGGATCAGGACGATGGCGGTGATCATGGTTGTCACAGTAGTGCTCGCCCGACACCCATCGGCGGCACCGACGCGTCCACCACACCCGCAGGCTCGACGACCGGGTCCGGATATTCGCCGATCGTGCCCGGTTTCGCGCCCATCGGGTCCTGAGTTCTCGCCGACCGAGTGCTGAGAGCTTTGGCCGACCGGGTCTGCCACCAAGCGACCCGGGTCGTGTCGAGCGGGTTGCGCGGGTTGCTCGATGGCTCGTCGGGCACGATCGGCGAGATCCCGGGCACGGTCGGCGGATTCCAGGGCACGACGGGCGAGATCCCGGGCATGCCGGCGAACGACAGCGGTGCATGGGGAGCGGTGCATCGACAGCGGTGCGTCGGCCGGTTCTCGACACCCGTCATCCGGCCCGACGACGCGGGACCTCACGGGCCGCTCGCGCGTTCTGGGACCAGTCGGTCCATCGCTCCGCGCATGCGGCGGGCAGGGCGAACGGATCGGTCGTCGCGACGATTCGGGCGCCGGGTTCGGTGACCCAGCGGAACAGCAGCGCGGTCTCCTCGGGCGGTGCGCCGAGCAGCGGACCGGGCCCGGGGAGGACGGTCTCCGCCGACGCGGTGAGCGTGGCGACCACGGGCATCGGCGAGATCCCGCGCCGCGCGACGCCCGCGCTGGCGAGACGACCGTGTCGGATCACCGCGAGTTCCCATCCCCGCTCGCCGTCGGGACGCGCCACCACCAGTTCGCCGATGCGGGACAACGACGACAGTCGCTGGCATCGGGCCAGTGCGTCGATCGTCGACGACAGCCGATCCCGGTGCCGCGCGGCACTTTCGAACATCTGCGCGTCGGCGAGTCGGACGAGTCGGTCGGTGAGCCGACTCAGCAGGATGTCGGAGTCACCGGCGAGCAGGTCGCGGACGGCGGCCACCCGCGGCAGGTAGTCGGGCACGGTCAACGGTCGGTCCGACGCCGCGTAGCAGCCCCCGATCCGCGGACCACCCGCCTCCTCGGATCGGCACCAGTGATGTGATGCCGAGCCCAGGCGCGTCGTGCAGCTGCGTAATCCGCCGGCCGAGCCGATCACGTCGGCGATGGTGGCGGCCGTGGTGCGGTTGCCGATCGGACCCACCGCGTCCTCGGTCGGGGTGCGCGAGACCTTCAGACGCGGGAAACGCTCGGCGGTGAGGACGATCCACCATCCCCGGTGTGGCTGGGTGGAGCGCCGGTTGTACGCCGGAGCGTGGGCGGAGAGCAGCCTCAGCTCGCGCACCCCGGCCTCGAGCGCATGGGCGCACTCGACGTGGTCGACGCGGGTGGCGAGCTCGACCATCTCACCGATCCGCCGTCGGGGATCGCTGCCGGTGAAGTAGGACTGCACGCGGCGGCGGATATTCACCGCCGTCCCGACGTAGAGCACCTCGTCCGACGGCCCCCGGAAGAGGTACACCCCGGGGCGTGCCGGGAGGTCGCGGGCGAGCCCTCGCTTCGCCCGCAGTCGCGGGTCGGAGCGGGGCAGGTAGGCAGTCAGTTCGCGATAGGTGCCGACGCCCTGGTTGCCCACGCGTTCGAGGAGACGGTGGAAGACCTCGACGGTGGCCCGGGCGTCGTCGAGGGCGCGGTGGGTGGGACGCACGGCCACGTCGAACAGGTCCGCGAGAGCGGACAGCCGGACCGAGGGCGCCTCGTCGCGCGTCAGTATCCGGCGTGCCATCGCCACCGTGCACAAGCTCGCGGTGAACGGGAAGTCGATGTCGAGGCGCGCCGCGTTCTGGCGGAGGAACCCCATGTCGAACCGGGCGTTGTGGGCCACCAGGATCGAGCCGCGTGCGAACTCCACGAACGACGTCAGCACCTCGGCGATGGCCGGTGCGTCACTGACCATCGCCTCGGTGATGCCGGTGAGCGTGACGATCTGGGGTGGGATCCGACAACCCGGATCCACCAGGGTGGCGAACTCTCCGATCACCTCACCGCCGCGGATCTTGACCGCTCCGATCTCGGTGATCCGATCGGTGGTCGCACTGCCCCCGGTGGTCTCGAGGTCGACGATGACGAGGGTGGTGTCGAACAACGACCGATCGGTGTAGTCATCGCCGCCGCTGTCGAGATCGGCGAAGGTGAGCTGTCCACCGGTCGAGTGCGTCGCGAGAACCACGAACCGAACACTAGTTCGATGTTACGACAGGTTCTGATGTGGCACGCGGGAAAGTGGGGGTTCGCCCGTTGTGGACGTCAATCTGTCGGTACCCGTTCCTACTCTCCATCCATGTGGTCCCCGATGCCGATCGGCCATCGGCAGGGGGTCGGCAAACCGCCCGAACGCAACTGAGATGGAGATCACACATGTACGTCGACTGCCAGACCTGCCCGGGCCGTCCGGTCGCCTGCGACGGGTGCATGATGCAGGTGTTGTTCGATGCGCCGAACGGTGGAAACCCGCAGGTCCAAGGTGGAGGAAAGGTCACGGAACCCAACGTCCGTGGAGATGCCGAGATCGACGCGGCGATCGATGTCTTCGTCGCCGCTGCAATGGCGTCCAGTTCCGCTGCAGTATCTGCAAGAAACTCGAAAACCGCAGTTCAGGGCCATTTGTCAGGCCAAACGCTGCGTATTCTCCGCGCGGGGTGACCTACTCGGCCGTCGTCGCCGCTCTCACGTCGGTGGACAGACCCGCATTCGATTTCGTAACCTTTCCGAGACCTTTGCAGAGCGTCCCGCTCCAACAGGAGTGGTCTGGATAGGTCACCGCTCAATCGCCCGCTGGGCGAACCGGGGAACCATCAGTTTCGGAGCGATCCGAATTGGGGTGAATCGCGCGTGCCCGACGACGGTCAGACGTCGTCGTGACACCTGTGTAGGGCCATTCTTCCGGCCCGAACCCGACAGCTAACTCGGTCGGCGGTCGAGGGAGAGCAAGGAGAAGTCGCTTCGTGGCCAAACATCGTTTGGAACAGCCCAACCGCGGCAGCAAGGTTGCCAAGCGTGCGGTGGTGGCCGGGTCGATCACCGTCGGTTCGCTCGCCGCAGTCGCCGGCCCGGCGCTCGCAGCGCCGGTTCACGTGCCCAATGTCGGCACATTCGAGCTTCCTGGGGTCGACACCAAGCAGATCCCCCAGCAGTTCCAGGAGAAGAAGGCGGCTCCGGTCGCCAAGAGCACCCCGGCTGCACAGCAGGGTGCCGATGTCGACATCCCGAACGTCGGCAAGTTCACCATCCCGGGTCTGAACCCGGATCAGATCCCGAAGCAGTTCCAGCCCAAGGGCGGCGGCGGAATCTTCGCGCCTGCGCCGACTCCGGCCGAGAAGGCCGTGAGCGCTGCGGAGAGCAAGATCGGATCGCCGTACTCCTACGGCTCGGCCGGTCCGAATGCCTTCGACTGCTCCGGACTCGTCTACTGGTCCTACAAGCAGGCCGGTAAGACCATCCCTCGCGACAGCTACGGCCAGCTCGGCGGCGGTACCCCGGTCTCCTCGATCGCCACCGCCAAGCCCGGCGACGTCCTGATCTTCAACGGCGGCGGCCATGCCGGCATCTACGCGGGCAACGGTACGTTCGTCCACTCGTCCACCTATGGTGTCCCGGTCAAGCGGGACAAGGTGAACAACTGGGATCTGACCGGTATCCGTCGCTACTGAGCGCGGTGACCGATCACGAAGTGAGCTCTGTGCGGGCGGATCACGCGAAATCTGCGTGATCCGCCCGCACACATCATCCGGACGGGGAAGATGATCGCAGTCGGGTCATCCCTTCACCGGATGATCGTGGGGGAAAGCGGTAGAGGAGAAGTGACAACCGTGGTTACCGGATTGTCGGCCGCGCGGAAGCGGTCGGTTCCCGCAGTGCTCGTGGCCGCGGTGATGACACTGGTGGTCGGGCTCTGTCAGTTCGGGTCGTCGGCGGGTGCGGGTGACGCCGGCGCTGCCCCGGTGCGGACGCCGGATCAGCTCTTGGTCCAGTACAAGAAGCTCAGCGACGACGCCGAGAAGTCGACCGAGGCGATGCACAACGCGCAGATCGAGTACGACAAGCAGCGCAAGATCGTCGCGTCCGCCAAGAAGGCGTCGACACAGGCCGACCGCACCCTGGTGACGACCCAGCAGCGACTCGAGAGCTACCAGGGGCGTGTCGACTCGGTCGTGCGTGCCAGCTACAAGGGCGCTCGTGTCAACCGGCTCTACGCGGTACTGGTGAGCGATTCGCCGCAGTCGTTGCTCGATCAGATGTCGGGGCTGGAGCTGATCTCCCGGCAGGCCGCGACAGACCTCAAAGGCCTGAAGGACGCCCGCCGGAACACGTTGGCCGCCAAGGCCGCCGCCGACAAGACCGCCACCGAGGCCACGGCTTCGGTCGCTGCTGCGGAGAAGACCCGCGGCGAACTGCAGGCCAAGCAGGCGAACCTGCAGCTGCAGGCGATCCAGATCCGCGCCGTCTACGAGTCGATGACCGGCAAGCAGCTCGCGGCGCTGCGCGGACCCAAGTTCGACTTCGATCCGCGGTTCGTGCCGAAGGGCACCTCACCGGCGCTCGTCGCGGTCCAGGCAGCGTTGACCAGGATCGGCGACCCGTACGTGTGGGGCGCGACCGGACCGAGTTCCTTCGACTGCTCGGGCCTGATGGTCTGGGCCTACCGCCAGGCCGGCAAGACATTGCCACGCTCGAGCGAGGCGCAGAACGGTTCGGGTCAGTCCGTCGGCCGCGGCGATCTGAAACCCGGCGATCTGATCATCTACTACCCGGATGCCCACCACGTCGGCATGTATGTCGGCGACGGCTATGTCATCCACGCGTCCACGTTCGGTGTGCCGGTCAAGGTCGTGCCGATCGACGAGGCCGGCCCGTTCAACTCTGCTCGCCGGTACTGAGTGACGCGTCGTCGCGGGCGTGTCCGGATGGCCTGTCCGGATGCCAGAGGCGGATCTCGCCGCATACTGACCGTCGTCGGTTCGACCGCGGCCGTCGCAGTGGTGCTCGCCGGATGTGCGCAGTCGGCGCCGACGGCCACGTCGTCGAGCAGTCCGTCGGTGACGACTGCGCCGAACGTCTATGAGCAGCAGCGTGCCGAGGGCGTGCAGAGGGCGCTCGACGCTCTCGGAGATGCCGTCGTCGACGGTGATTCGGCGAAGGTGCGGTCGATTCTCGATCCCGCGGCGGCGGCCGGTTTCCGCGCCCGGCTCGAGACTTCCGCCGACAACTTCTCCAGCGACGCCGCATCCGCCGACCGAGCGCGTGGAACACGCCTGGGCCTCAAGAGTTTTCGTTATCAACCCGCGCCCACCGAGGAGGCGGAGACGCTGGTGCCGCCGGATCTGCAGGCCCGCTTGGACGCGCAGGGCAGTTCTGACTCCTGGGTGGCGCCGATCGAGTTGCACTACGCGCTCGGCGGCGCCGGGAGCGGAGCGAGCGGGCCGGGGGCGAGTGGCGCCGGGAGCGGAGCGAGCGGGCCGGGGGCGAGTGGCGCCGGGAGCGGAGCGAGCGGGCCGGGGGCGAGCAACTCCTCGGATGGACGGTCGGTCGTCGGTGTCGACGAACCCGAGGTGGTCGTGCCGGGCCAGTTCGTGATGGCACGCTATGGCGACGACTGGAAGGTCGTCGGCGACGCGGCGGCGATCGGAGGGACTCCCGCGCCGACCCAGATGTGGGAGCTGCCCGGCCTGGCCGCCGACGATGTCCGCACGTCGGGTGGCACGTCGGTGGTGGCGTCCTATCCGGGTACGGCGGATGTCGTGGACCGCGCTCGCAGGCAGCTTCCGGGTGCCGTGTCGGCGGTGACCGAGTTCTGGGGTGACGACTGGCCGCGCCGGGCGGTGGTCGTCGCCACCGAACGCCCCGCCGATTTCCGCGCGCTGGCGCAGAGTTCGGCCTCCGATATCACCGGTGCGGCAGCAGCGACGGTGTTCAGCCGGATCGACTCCGACGAGAACGTGGCGACCGGGCAGAGGGTGATCCTGACCCCCAGCGCCGCGGAGCTCCCGTCGCCGGCGCTCGGGGTCGTGCTGCGCCACGAGCTCACGCATGTGGCCGCTCGCGTGGTGACCGCCCCGGGTGCGCCGCTGTGGATCACCGAGGGGGTGCCGGAGTACGTCGGACGCAAGGGCACCTATACCCGTTTCGAGGATGCCGCCCCGGATCTGGCCGATCGGGTGCGCTCCGGTGAGCTCCCCTCGGGTCTTCCCGAGGATCGCGATTTCGCGGTCGACGCCGACAGCGCCATGGTCGCCTATCAATCGGCGTGGTCGGTGGCGGCATTCGTCGCGAATCGTTTCGGAGAGGACGACCTCAAGGCGTTGTACAAGGGTGTGGCGGCGTCCGACGACCGCCGACGACAGGACGCGGCGATCTCCGACGCGTTGGGGATCGACCGGGCCGAACTCGTCGCGTCATGGCGGCGCTGGCTGAGTGCGCAGGTTCGCTGATGAACCGAACCCTGTTGGTGACCAACGATTTCCCGCCACGACCCGGTGGCATTCAGTCGTATCTGCAGAACCTGGTCGATCTGCTGCCGCCAGAGGACGTGGTCGTCTACGCGCCGCGGTGGAAGGGGCACGAGGAGTTCGACGCGCGGGTGCCCTACACGGTGGTGCGGCATCCGACGACGCTGATGCTTCCGACGCCTTTCGTGGCGCGTCGAGCAGCACAGATCATCCGCCGCCACGACATCTCGACGGTGTGGTTCGGCGCCGCGGCGCCGTTGGCGGTCCTGGCGCCGGCGATGCGTCGTGCGGGGGCGAGCCGGGTGATCGCCAGTACGCACGGTCACGAGGTCGGGTGGTCGATGGTGCCGGTGGCCCGTCAGGTGTTGACCTTCATCGGCGGTCATGTCGACGTGATCACCTTCGTCAGCCGGTACACGCGCGGACGGTTCGCGTCGGCATTCGGCGCCCAGGCCGCGCTGGAGTATCTCCCACCGGGCGTCGACACCGACCGCTTCGAGCCGGATCCTGTTGCGCGCGGTCGTGTTCGGCAGCAGCTCGGACTGGGGGACCGGCCGACTGTGCTCTGTCTGTCGCGGCTGGTGCCGCGCAAGGGGCAGGATGTGCTGATCCGGGCGTTGCCGTTGATCCGGCGCGAGGTGGGCGACGTCGTCCTGGTCATCGTCGGCGGTGGGCCCTACGCGGAGACGTTGCGGCGCTTGGCAGCCGAGACCGGGATGACCGATCACGTGGTGTTCACCGGTTCGGTGCCGTCGGCGGAGCTACCCGCCTATCACACCATCGCCGATGTGTTCGCGATGCCGGCGCGCACTCGCGGCGGCGGTCTGGATGTCGAGGGACTCGGCATCGTCTACCTGGAGGCTTCGGCGACGGGGGTCCCGGTCGTCGCGGGTATGTCCGGTGGTGCACCGGAGACGGTGGTCGAAGGCGAGACCGGCACCGTCGTCGACGGTCGCGACATCGACGCGGTCGCGCTGGCGGTCACCGCGATTCTCGGCGATCGGGAGACGGCCCGGGAGATGGGGGCCCGTGGTCGTGCACATGCCCTCGAGACGTGGCAGTGGCGAACCATGGCCGCGCGTCTACGACAGCTGCTCTGATCGGCGGTGCGGTCCGACGCGCACGGCCGGTGTCCGGCGTTCCGGGTGGCCGCCGGCCGACGCTACTTGGAGTAGATCGCGTCGATGTCGCCGGCGAACTTCTCGACGACCACGTTGCGCTTGACCTTCAGTGTGGGGGTCATCTCGCCGGTCTCCTCGGAGAAGTCGTCGGGCAGGATCCGGAACTTCTTGATCGCCTCGGCGTGCGACACGGTGGTGTTGGCGTCGTCGACGGCGGCCTGCACCTCGCCGCGGAGATCGGGGTCGTCGACGAGGTCGGAGACGCTCGCGTCGGCCGGTTTGCCGTTGCGCTCCTTCCACGCGGGGAAGGCCTCCGGGTCGATGGTGATCAACGCGGCGATGAACGGCTTCGCGTCACCGATCACGAGGGCCTGTGAGATGAGGGCGCTGGCGCGGATGACGTCCTCGAGGCCCGCGGGCGACACGTTCTTCCCGCCGGCGGTGACGATCAGTTCCTTCTTGCGCCCGGTGATCGTGATGAAGCCCTGGGAGTCGACCGTGCCGAGGTCCCCGGTGTGGAACCATCCGTCGGTCAGGGAGGTCGCGGTGGCATCGGGGTTGTGCCAGTAGCCGTTGAACACGACTCCGCCCTTGAGGAGCACCTCGCCGTCCTCGCCGATGCGGACCGTGTTGCCCGCCAATGGCTTTCCGACGGTCCCGACTTTCACCGCGCCGGGGGTGTTCACACTGAAGGCGGCGGTGGTCTCGGTCAGCCCGTAGCCTTCGTACACCGGGATGCCGATGCCGCTGAAGAAGTGGCCGAGCCGGGAGCCGAGCGGTGCCCCGCCGGAGATGGCGAGTTCGCACTCGCCGCCCAGTGCGGCACGCAGTTTCCCGTAGACGAGGCGATCGAACAGGGCGTGCTTGAGCTTCAGGACGAGTCCGGCGGAACCCTTCTCGGTCGCGGTCGAGTATTCGATCGCGACCTCCGCCGCGGCATCGAAGATCTTGCCCTTGTCATCGTCGTGGGCCTTCTGGCGGGCGGTGTTGTAGACCTTCTCGAAGACGCGGGGCACCGACAGGATCAGTGAGGGACGGAACACCGCGAACTCGGGAACCAGGGTCTTGGTGTCTGCGTAGTGTCCGACCTCGACGCCGGCCTCGATGGCGACGAGGGTGATGGCGCGGGCGAGGACGTGGGCGAGGGGCAGGAACATCAGCATGCGCTTGCCGGGGCCGAGGAGTGTGCGCAGGTTGCCTTCGAGGACGCCGTGGACCTCGGACAGCATGTTGGCGTGGGTGAGTTCGCAGCCCTTGGGGCGCCCTGTCGTTCCGGATGTGTAGATGAGGGTGGCGGGGTCGGCGGCATTCAGTGCGGACCGACGTTTGATCACCTCGTCGTCGTGGACCTCCGCGCCCGCCGATTCGAGTTCGGCGACGGCGCCGAGCGCGTCTGTCGCGGCGTCGATCTGGAACACCCGCAGCGGGCCGAGCCCGTCGATGCCGTCGACGATGGCGCGATGGCCGTCGTCCTCGACGATGATCGCGGTCGCACCGGAGTCCTCCAGGATCCACTGGACCTGTGGGCCGGACGAGGAGTCATAGATGGGGACGGTGATGGCCCCGGCGGACCAGATCGCGAAGTCGAGCAGGGTCCACTCCAGCCGGGTGCGCGACAGCAGCGCCACCCGGTCGCCCGGCGCGATGCCCTCGGCGATCAGCCCTTTCGCGAGCGAGGTGATCTGGGCTGCGGCGTCGCCGGCGCGGACCGGCACCCAGTCGTCCCCCTCCTTCCGGCGGAACACGATCTTGTCGGGTTCGCGGTCGGCGATCCCGAAGATGATGTCGGTGCAGTCCGCGTTCTCCGCGATCGAGAATCGTGCTGGGACGCTGAACTCACTCATCGAGGTACCTTTCGCCGATCAGAATCTCCTGGAGCGATGGTAGTCCTGCGATTGTCCCGTCCGGACCCGGTCCGCGAGGTGGTCCGGCGGAGGTCATCCGGGCGGAGTCCGGCGAAGGTCATCCTGGCGGAGTCGGGCGGAGGTCATCCGGGCGGAGTCCGGCGGAGGTCACTGTCCCGGGGTCGGTGGAGTATGTGAAGCTAGTCAGCGTGACGAGCATTCAGGTGGCCGATGAGACCTTCGTCGCCGCCGCACCGTCGTTGGCGGCGGACGTGGTCGGCGATCGGGCCGGTTGGCGACGCTGGTGGCCCGATCTGCGCCTCACGGTGACCGAGGATCGCGGGTCGCAGGGGGTGCGGTGGTCTGTCGACGGCCCGCTGGCGGGGACGATGGAGATCTGGTGTGAGCCGGTGATGGACGGGTTCGTACTGCACTATTTCCTGCATGCCGAGCCGACGGTCGCCCTGCCCGAGGACGCGCGTGCGCGTGGCGTGGCACTCGCCGACGCGAATCGGGAGCGTCGCGCGGCGGGCAAGGTGATGTCCTTCGAGGTGAAGGACCGTCTCGAGTCGGGCCGCTGGGTGGGTGGCCCGGCGATCGCCGACGACTCCTCGGAGTCGGCGGATCGGGCGGTGGGCTGATGGCCGACCACACCGAGCGGTCCATCGTCATCAATGCCGACGCCGCCGACATCATGGCGGTCATCGCCGACTTCGAGAACTATCCCGCGTGGGTCTCGGCCGCTCGCGAGGTCGAGGTGACGTCGTCGGGCGCGGACGGGCGTCCCAGCGAGGTGCGCTTCGTGCTGGATGCCGGCGTGCTGCAGGACACCTACGTGCTGTCCTACGACTGGGACCCCGACGGCCGGGCGGTCTCGTGGCATCTGGTCAGCAGTGATCTGCAGCGGGATCAGCGTGGTCGCTATGTCCTGTCCCAGCAGGTGCCGGGTTCGACGAAGGTGACCTACGAGTTGATGGTCGATCTCGTGGTGCCGATGATCGGACAGTTGAAGCGGCGTGCGGAGAAAGCCATCACCGAGGCCGCGTTGAACGACCTGAAGAAGAGGGTCGAAGACTGATCGATCTCACGCCCATTCATGTGGTGATCGGGCCGGGGGGAGCCGGGGTCTCGGTGACCGCGGCCTCTGGTGCGCTCGGTCGCGACAACGGCCGCCGGGCAGGGGCTCGACACGCCCCGGCGCCGGGCTCGCCGGCCATGGCACCCGATCGGGACACGTTGCTGGTCACCGTCGACCGGCTGTCGCCCACCGCGTCGCTGTTGGGAGTGTTCCGCAACTCCGACGAGCCGGTGGCGGTGTCATCTCGACTGCATCTGTTGTCACTGGACCGGCTCGCACTCCTCGAAAACACGTGGCACGAGTTCACCGCAGTGCTCTCGGAGACGGCGAGCCGATCGAAGGTGGCACTGCCGGGTGTCGGCGTCCTCGCCGACATCGCGCCGGGTGAACTGGTCACGCTGCCGGGGATCGACGATTTCCTCGTGCTGCGTCGAATTCGGGACGAGGCGGTGAGCGGCCACTGGCGCCGGATCGTCGTCGACGCCTCCGGACACGGCGACCCGTTCGAGTTCCTGCGGGCGTCGTCGGTGTTGAGTCAGTCGTTGAACCGACTGTGGCCCAGGCATCGTCGGCTCGCGGCGGCTGCCGAGCGGCCGATGATGGCGCAACTGACGGCAGCGGTCGACGCCATCGACCGCGACTGCGCCGACATCACCGAGTTGGTGTCCGATCCGCACGCGGTCGCGCTCCATCTCGTGGTCGGCGCCGACGACCGCGGGGAACGGCTGTTGCCGCAGTTCCTGGCGGGTGTCGACGTGATGGGTCTTGCGTTGCGCTCTGTCGTGATCAATCATGGCGTCGGACACGACAGCGATGTCGTGGCGACGGGGGAGATCGCCGAGAGACTGGGGGAGATGGTCGGGGCCGATGGCGTCGACCGTGTCGATGTCGCGCGGCTCGATCAGACGATCGACCGGGCGGCTCGCCTGCGCAGATTGGGGGTCACGCTGTCCGGTCCGAACGGCCGACGGCGCGGTTCCGGCGACGCGCAGGTGACCGAGATCGACGCAGGGTCGGGATCCGGAGCCGAGCGCGTCTACGAATTCACTTGGCGTCAAAGACTTCCCGATCCCGAGGCGCTGCAATTGGGCCGGTCCGGCGACGACCTGCTGGTGACCGTCGGTGGGTTCCGCCACCCGGTGCGGTTGCCGTCGGTGTTGCGCCGGTGCACGGTCGTCGATGCCGGGTGGGACGGTGTCGAGCTCGCCATCCGCTTCGTCCCGGACCCCGCGCTGTGGCCCAAGGGTCGATGAGAAGAGGGCGGCCGACCGGGCGCTGACGTCGTCGTTCTGCGCGGGGGCGTGGCCCCGCGGGCCGTCGCGTACACTACTGCCGAGCCGGACAGGAGAGAGCTGCCCAGATGACCTCGGACGACACGACCGGAAACGGCGACGACAACGTCGCAGGCCACGCTCGGGGCGCCGGAGGCGACCCGGTGCGAGACTTCCTGCTCGGTGTCGCCACCCAGATCGATCAGCTCGCCACTCTGTTCGGCGGCGCCGGGCAACGTGGTGCCGCGACGGGTGCGGGCTTTGCCGCCCCGACGGTCGACGGTGCGACGCTCGGCGATCTGTCCGGTGAGATCACGACGTTGCTGACCGAACTCGGAGATCTCCTCGCACGGCTCATCGCGGCGTTGATCGCAGTGCTCGAGGCGATGGCCAACGCGTTGCGGTCGTCGCCGCCGACTGCGCCCGGCACCGATCCGCATTATCAGCCGATCTCGGTCCGGATCGATCCGGCGGGCCGGACGACGGGCGTCCGGCGGCCTGACTTCGAGGGTGAGAACTGATGGGCGACTTGACGATCGGCATCGATATCGGTGGTACGAGCGTCCGCGCATCGGTCGTCGACGACCACGGGGTGATGCTCGACACGTTGCGTGCCGCCACGCCGCCGACGGCGACGGCCCTCGAACACTGCCTCGACCGACTGGTCGGCGAACTGACCTCGCGCTGGGCGGCCAAGGCGGTCGGGCTGGCGATCGCGGGTTTCCTCACGCCGGATCGACGCGTCATCCGTTTCGCGCCGCACCTCCCGTGGCGCGAGGCCGCGGTCGCCGAGGACATGACCGCCCGGATCGGCATCCCGGTGTTCGCCGAGCACGACGCGAACGCCGCCGCGGTCGCGGAGTGGCGGTTCGGGGCGGCGGCACGCGGCAAGAATTCGCTGGTGTTGGCGATCGGTACCGGCATCGGCGCGGGGCTGCTGCTCGACGGTGAGATCTATCGCGGCAGCTTCGGCGTGGCGCCCGAACTCGGGCATCTGACCATCGTGCCGGACGGTCGGGCGTGCTCGTGCGGCAAGCTCGGCTGCTGGGAGAGATATTGCAGCGGTACGGCTCTGGTCGACACCGTGCTCGAACTGCTCGCCGACGGCGACTGGGGACGCAGCCAGCTCGCGGCGGATGTCGCCGCCGACCCGGGCTCGCTGACCGGTCGCCGTGTGGCCGGTGCCGCCGCAGACGGAGATGCGGTCGCGCTGGCCGCCTTCGCGCTGTTCGCCGCTTCGCTGGGTCAGGGCCTGGCGATGATCGCCGACATCTTCGACCCCGATCTGATCGTGCTGGCCGGAGGCGTGGGTGCGGCGTCGGGTCTTTTCCTCGACGAGGCGCGCGAACACTACGCCAGGCTGGTGACCGGTGCAGGCCATCGACAGCTCGCCCGCATCCGGGGGACGCAGCTCGGTGAGAGCGCCGGCGTGGTCGGCGCGGCTGAAGTTGCGCGCCAAGGAATCAGCGCACAGGTGACCAATGTGCTCACCGAGACCTGAACAGGTCGGTATCGTTTTCTGCGGGTAAGGTCTGGGTCGACGGTCGGCTCCGGTCGTGGTCGTACCGGAGACAAGTGATGGCGGCGAGTTCGGAGTCTGCGATGTGGTACTACACGTTCAAGTATGTGTTGTTGGGACCGATCCTCCGACTGCTCGGCCGCCCGAGGATCGAAGGTCTGGAGAACATTCCGGACCGTGGGCCCGCCATCCTGGCGAGCAATCACCTCGCGGTGATGGACAGTTTCTATCTGCCGCTGATGGTGAACCGCCGGATCTACTTCCTGGCCAAGAGCGAGTACTTCACCGGTACCGGTCTCAAGGGAGCGTTCCAGCGGTGGTTCTTCTCCGCGGTCGGTCAGATCCCGATCGATCGTTCCGGCGCGGAGGCCGCCGCCGGCGCACTGATCTCCGCGCGGCGACAGCTGGAGGCGGGCGAGCTGATGGGCATGTACCCGGAGGGCACCCGATCGCCGGACGGTCGGCTGTACAAGGGCAAGACGGGCCTGGCGCGGATCGCGTTGGACACCGGTGTCCCGGTGATCCCGGTGGCGATGATCAACACCGACAAACTCAACCCGCCCGGATCGATCATCCCGCGGCCGTCGCGCATCGTCGTCAAGATCGGCACGCCGCTGAACTTCGCGCGCTACGAGGGCATGCAGGGTAACCGGTTCATCGAGCGCGCCATCACCGACGAGATCATGTACGAGCTCATGCAGTTGTCCGGCCAGCAGTACGTCGACATCTACGCGGCGTCGCTGAAGAACAAGCCCGCGGAGGACGCCACGACCGAGCATCGCTCGGCAGCCTGACCGGAATCGCGCCGGACGTCGTCGTCCGGGACGTGTATCCCGGCGGCACCCTGGATCGTCGCATCAGGGTCAGGCCGATCCGCAGCAGAGTCACCACCACAGAGCGGCGGAGCATGGATCCTCCACTGTCCGCTGCGCTCTCGTGATTCTCGAGCGGCCGCCGCGGGCTCAGCGTGCGTGTGCCTTCGCCAACCGCACCGGGGCGCCGTGCTCGTCGCGGATCGTGAACTGCGGCGGCAACAACCACGCGACGAGGAGCACCGCGAGCCCCCACAGGGTGTAGGCGTTGCCCACGAGGTGATCGACGATCGACCACTGGCGGACCGCCGGCGACAGGAACTGGAACGGGCCGGACGCGAAGATGACGATCCCGGTGATGACGAGGGTCCCGTAGGCGGTGCGCAGACGCCGGTCGGTCGAGCGCACGGCGACGACGGCGGCCGTCAGGATCGTCGGTACGGCCCAGACCCAGTGATGAGCCCACGAGGTGGGTGACACGAGCAGTCCCCAGACCGCCACGACACACGTGATGAGCACTGCGGCGACGCGAGCGGCGGGGTCACCGTCGCGGCGTGCGAGTGCGTCGAATGCGGCGACGGGCCGGCAGGACCGGGCCGCCACGTACGCCAACGCGGTCACCACCAGACAACTCGCCGCCCAGAGCATTCGTTGGGTGGATTCGGAGTGCGGCACCAGCCGGATCCACATCGCGTTGAGGTTCTGATTGATCCGCCCGGCCGGATCGCCGATGCGGGTGGTGTGGAACAGCGTATGAGTCCAGTAGTCCAGGGAGTCGGCGGGCAGCCAGACCCATGCGAGTGCGCCCGCGCCGACGAATGCGGCCAGCGCGACCACCACAGCGCGCCAGCGTCGGGTCACCAGGAACACCGCGACGAACACCATCGGGGTCAGTTTGACGGCGGCGGCGATGCCGGTGAGGACACCCCGCAGCGGTGCGGCCGCGGCTGCCCGACCGCGCCCCAGCACGAAGATGTCGACGACGATCATCGCCATCAGGATGATGTTGATCTGCCCGAAGCCCAGCGTCATCCACAGCGGGTTGAACCAGACGACGACGGCGGCCACGAGAAGAGCCGTCCACCACCGATTCGCTGCGTTGCCCACGTCCAGCACAGACAGCACGACGTGGATGATCACCACGATCAGCGCGACGGTGACGAGCGAGATCAGCAGCCCCGCCAGCCCGAGCCCGAGGGCACCGAGGGGGACGAAACCGATGGCGGCGAACGGGGGATAGGTGAACGGCAACCAGATGCCGTCACTGGTGAACGGCATCGAGCCGTCGGCGTAGAGACTCTGTCCCTGCTGCCAGATCTGTGCGCCCAGCCGGTAGACGTCGAGATCGATGCGGGTGCGGGTGCCGAAACTCGAGGTGAACGGGATGCCGACGATCTGCAGGGCCGACGATGCGACGAACGCCACGAGGATGGCGGTCCGCGCGCGGACCGACGGGGCCCATCGCCGCAGCCGGGTGTCGGCCTCGGTCACATAAGTCATGGTCTCGGCGGTTCTCGCTCACGGTGGTGTGAATACTGGTGGCTATGCGGTTCTTCTACGACTCGGAGTTTATCGAGGACGGCACCACCATCGAACTCGTCTCGATCGGTGTCGTCGCCGACGACGGTCGCGAATTCTACGCGGTGTCCACCGAGTTCGATCCGGGCCGGGCGGGTGAGTGGGTGCGCGCGAACGTCCTGCCCAAGTTACCGTCCCCGTCGTCGCAGGCGTGGCGCAGCCGTCGACAGATCCGCGAGGACCTGCTGGCGTTCCTCACCGAGACCGACGACGAGGTCGAGCTGTGGGCGTGGGTCGGCGCCTACGACCACGTCGTGCTGTGTCAGCTGTGGGGGCCGATGACGGCATTGCCCCGGGTCATGCCCCGATTCACCCGGGAACTGCGGCAGCACTGGGAGGCCAACGGCCGCCCGACGCTGCCGCCCTCGCCGCGGGACGCGCACGACGCCCTCACCGACGCCCGACACAACTGGCGCAAGTGGCAGGCCATCGAGGCCTCGCGTCACTGACGGCCGTCCTGCAGGTGCCCGTCGACCGGGACATCCGTCCTCTCCACTACCCTGTATCCGTGGTGACGAACTGGACCGTAGACGTTCCGATCGAAGAGCTCCCGGAGCTGCCCCCGCTGCCCGGCGACCTGCAGTCCCGCTTCGACGATGCGCTTGCTCGCCCGGCGTTGCAGCAGCCGAGCTGGCCGGCCGACGAGGCCCGCAAGATGCGCACCGTGCTGGAGAGTGTCCCGCCGATCTGCATGCCGGTCGAGGTCCAGTCGCTGGCCTCCCAGCTCGCCGAGGTGGCCGAGGGTCGCGCCTTCCTGTTGCAGGGCGGTGACTGCGCCGAGACGTTCGTCGACAACACCGAGCCGCACATCAAGGGCAACATCCGCACGCTGCTGCAGATGGCGGTCGTGCTGACCTATGGCGCGAGCATGCCGGTCGTCAAGGTCGCGCGCATCGCCGGCCAGTACGCGAAGCCGCGGTCGTCGGACACCGATGCACTGGGCCTGCTGTCCTATCGCGGAGACATGGTCAACGGGTTCGTCGCCGACGAGGCCGCCCGCGTGCACGATCCGTCACGACTGGTCCGCGCATACGCCAACGCCGCGGCGGCGATGAATCTGGTTCGCGCGCTGACCGGTTCGGAGGCCGACCTGCGCCGGGTGCACCTGTGGAACCGCGAGTTCGTGCGGACCTCTCCGGCCGGTGCCCGCTACGAGGCGCTGGCGTCGGAGATCGATCGCGGACTCCGCTTCATGGACGCGTGCGGTGTCACCGACACGAACCTGGACGCCGCGTCGATCTTCGCCTCCCACGAGGCCCTCGTCATCGACTACGAGCGCGCGATGCTGCGGCTCGCCGACGACCCCGACGGCTCCGACGAGAAGGTGCTCTACGACCTCTCGGCGCACTTCCTCTGGATCGGCGAACGCACGCGTCAACTCGACGGTGCCCACGTGGCGCTGGCCGAGTTGATCAGTAACCCGATCGGCGTCAAGATCGGCCCGACGACGACGCCTGAGCAGGCCGTCGAATACGTCGAACGCCTCGATCCGCACAACCGGCCCGGCCGCCTCACGCTGGTGGCGCGGATGGGCAACAACAAGGTCCGCGACGTCCTCCCGGCCATCGTGTCCGCGGTGGAATCGACCGGGCACAAGGTGATCTGGCAGTGCGATCCGATGCACGGCAACACCCATGAGGCCTCGACGGGTTTCAAGACCCGCCACTTCGACCGCATCGTCGACGAGGTGCAGGGTTTCTTCGAGGTGCACCGTGCACTGGGTACACATCCGGGCGGTGTGCACATCGAACTGACCGGTGAGGACGTCACCGAATGTCTCGGTGGCGCACAGGACATCTCCGATCTGGACCTCGCCGGCCGCTACGAGACCGCGTGCGATCCGCGACTCAACACCCAGCAGTCGCTCGAGTTGGCGTTCCTCGTCGCCGAGATGCTTCGCGGCTGAGCCGCTGCCAGATCGGAGCAGCTGTCAGATCAGATACGTCTGACCCACCCACCAGCCGATGGCGGCGACGGCGGCGGCCAGCGCGAGGACCACGGTGATCCACACGACCGCGCGCAGCGCACCGCGGTCGTCCTGTTCGGCCGGGAGGTCCTCGCTCGTCCGCACCCGCGATCGGGTGGTGGCGGGCCGCACGGGTGCCGCGACCGACGGGCTCGCCGGCGTACCCGGGGGCGGGGTCATCTCGGGCCGGGAGGCGACCCTGGTGTCGTGGGCGGCCGGTCCGGGCGGCATCAGCGGTTGATGACCGGCACGCATGCGCGCCATCGTGTCCCGCTCGGCGGATCTCCGCGGGGCGGGGACCGTGAACGGCGGCAACTCCAGGTCGTCCGCCGCGGCGAGCAGGGCTCGTTGCATGTCGAACCCGTCGACGAAGCGGTCGGCGGGATCGCGCTCGGTCGCCCGGAGCACGATCTCGTCGAACTCCTCGGGGACGCCGGGGACCACGTCGCCGGGTGCCGGGACGTCGTAGCTGAGTCGCTGATAGGCCAGGGCCAGAGGTGTGTCACCACGGAAAGGTGTATGGCCGGTGAGTAATTCGAACATCATCACGCCCATCGAGTAGACGTCGCTGCGGGCGTCGGCATCGCCGGCCTCGACCTGCTCGGGTGACAGATAGGCGGCCGTTCCCAGGATGACGCTCGCCGAGGTCACCCCGGCCTCGGCGACCGCCCGGACGAGTCCGAAGTCGGCGACCTTCACCTCACCGACATCGGAGATGAGGACGTTCTCCGGCTTCACGTCTCGATGGACCAGGCCCGCGGCATGAGCGGTGCCCAGTCCGCCGAGCACCGGATCGGCGACGGCAGTGACGGCGTGGGGTGGCATCGGACCGCGTTCACGTAGCAGCTCGCGCAGGCTTCCCCCCTCGACGAGTTCCATGACGAGGAACGCGGTGCCGTCGTCGATGCCCTGGTCGTAGACCGCCACGAGACCCGGATGCTTCAGTCCGGCGACCGCCCGCGCCTCGAACTCGAAACGGCGCAGGAACATCGGGTCGCCGCTGTAGCGGGAGTCCATGACCTTGATCGCCACCGATCGCCCGAGACGCAGGTCGACACCGACGTACACCGCGGACATGCCGCCACGCGCGATCGGCGCGTCGATGCGGTAACGGCTCTCCAGGGTCGAGCCCAGGAGAGCGTCGGCGGGTGGTCTCACGCCGCTGAATGTACCGGTCCGCCGGTCGGTCGCGGGGGATCGACCCGGGGCGGTCGTGATGCGTCACCGGGTAGGGGTCATCCGTGGTGCGCGTGCCGTCGGAGCCGGTACGCTCGGCGTTGTGGGTTCACTACCGTTGTCGCAGGACCGTCTTCCGTCCGATCTCGACACGCTGACGGTCGACGACGTCGCCCGCCGATTGCGGGTGTCGCCCAACCGGGTACGGACGTTGATCCGGGATCATCATCTGCTCGCCGTCTCCCGCGGTGGTCAGCCCGCCATCCCCGCGGTGTTCTTCGACGATCTCGGTATCGTCAAACACTTCAACGGTCTGGTCGAAGTGCTTCTCGACGGCGGCTACAGCCGCGACGAGGTGATGACCTGGATGTTCACCGTCCAGGACGACCTCGGCATGCATCCGGCCGATGCGCTGCACACACATTCGGCGCGCGAGGTCATCCGTCGCGCGCAGGCGCAGGCGTTCTGACGTCCGATCCGGGACGGTCGCGAAACCAGTCGACGACGCGTCGGAGCCGCAACGGGTCGGGCCGTCCGAGTGATACGGCGGCCAATGCGGACAACGCGGCGGCCAGCAGCACCTCGACGGGCTTGTAGAACAGGATCGAGTCGTCGGGCTGGAACACGATCAGCATGAAGGTGGAGACGAAGACGACCGCTGCGCGCACCCGCCCGGGCAGTGTGAAGGCGACCGCGAGACACAGCACCCAGGTGTAATACCAGGGGAGCGTGGACGGTTCGAGAACGAGCACTGCGAGCATCGCCCACACCATGCCGGCCATCGCCGACCGCTCGTCACGTCGATGCGTCCACCACAGTGCCACGAGGACGAGTGCGAGGACCACCGAACCGACGGCTCGGGTCACCGCAAGCACCGGCTGCAGGTTCAGGACGACGAACGGTGATGCCACGAGCGTCACCACGTGCCCGGCCAGGGTGGGCAGCGTGAACCAGTTGATGATCTGATCGGCGAAGCCCAGTCCGGACAGCCAACCCAGGCCGAGGCCCACGGCGGCCGTACAGACGGCGAACACCGCGACCGTGATCCCGACGACGGACGCGAACACGCCGGCGACGTCGGCCGGACGGACCGGGCGTCGTGCGCGGATGTGCGCCAACCAGATCCACACCACGAACGGGATCGCGATCCCGGCGGTCACCTTGATCGACACCGCCAGACCGAGCACGACCAGACCGGGCACGTGGCGGCCGGTGACCACCAGGGTGACCCCGGCCACCAGGACCCCCATCATCAGCAATTCGACATGCGCACCGGAGACCAGGTGGATGAGCACCATCGGATTGGCCAGGGCCAACCACAGACCCGCCTGCGGTGACGCCCCGAAATGATGGGCCAGTCGGGGAATCGCCCACAGCGCCAGCAGGAGTCCGGGCAACAGCGCGAGCCGGATGAGATACACCCCCAGGATCGCGTGGTCGCCGGTGATCTCGGTGATGCCGCGCATCACCCCGACGAAGAACGGTCCGTAGGGTGCGGTCGTGGTCGCCCACACCTGCGCCATGCTGTCGAGCAGGGGCCCGGGATGGTGGGCCGGACCGTCGACATACGGATCGAATCCCTCACGGAACACCGCCCCTTGGCCGAGGTAGGCGTAGACGTCGCGGCTGTAGACCGGGACGGCGACCGCGAGTGGGGCGGCCCACGCCAGGATGCCGAGGCGCATCGTGCGTACCGACGGCAGGGCCACGGACTGCCGCATCCGCGACCTGCCACCGTCGAGGTCGGGATCCGGCGGACGGCGCGCGACCGTACGCCCGAGGCGGACCCAGGCGATCACCATCGTTGCGACGCCGAGCCAGAAGATGGTGCCGAAGAGCGTTTTCCCGTGTCCGTAGGAGATCGCGGCGAGCCCGAGATCCTGTGCGACGGTGCTGTTGCGGGCGATGTCGCCGACGCCGAAGCTGCCGACGCACACGGCGATGGCACCGAGCAGTCCGAGGATCAGATCGCCGACCCCGGCCGAGTCGGATCGTGCTCGCGGCCCGGATGGTGGTGCGTCGTCGCGGATGGTGGTCACGTCGAACGGTGGGCGATCCGGTGGGCGAACCCGGTGAGCTCGGCGCGGATCGGGCTGGGCAGGCCGGCGCCCTCGAGCGTGGCGAGGGCGGACTCGAGCAGGGTCGTGATCCGCTGCTCGATCTCGTCGACGGCACCGACGTCCACGAGAATCGCTCGGGCCGAACCGACTTCGTCATCGGTGAGCGGACGACCGATGGCGTCGCGGAGCCGGGCGGCGACTCCGGGATCGCGATCGGCGGCGCGCGCCAGTCCGATCGCGAGCAGTGCCGTGCGCTTTCCCGCGACGAGATCGTCGCCGGACGGCTTGCCGGTGCGTTCGGGATCACCGAAGACGCCGAGCAGGTCGTCGCGTAGCTGGAACGCGATGCCCAGATCGTGTCCCACCGACCGGAGATCGGAGATCAGCGTCGGCGGCGCGGAGGCGAGGGTTGCGCCGAGTTCCAGCGGGCGCGCCACCGTGTAGGCGGCCGTCTTGAACTGCATCACCCGGTAGGCCGCGTCGACGGACTCGTCGCCGCCGGCCTCGTTGACGATGTCGAGGTACTGGCCACCGAGCACCTCGGTGCGCATCGACGACCACACCCGGCCGACAGGTGCCGGCAGCGGCCGAGGTGGCGGACCGATCGCCGAGTCGCCGGGGGCATGTCCGTGAACGAGATCGTCGGCCCACGCCAGCGCGAGATCTCCCATGAGGATCGCGGCGGCCACTCCGTGATGCCCCGGATCCCCGGCCCACCCGTCGGCGCGGTGACGTCGTTCGAAGTCACGGTGGACGGTCATCCGCCCGCGCCGGGTGTCGGAGCGGTCGATGATGTCGTCGTGGATCAGAGCGCAGGCCTGCACCAACTCGAGTGAGGTGGCGACCCGGAGGGCATCGGAGTCGTCGGGCGAGTCGGGCCTGCCGGGGTCGGCGTCGTCGGCGGGTGAGGGCCCGGACGCGGCAGTGCGTCCGGCGAGCCATCCCGCATAGGCGAAGGTCGGGCGGACGCGCTTGCCGCCCTGCAGGACGAAGTCACGGACGACCTCGGCGGCGGCCCCGACCTGCGGGTCGATGTCGGCCGCGACGGGCACCGCACGGTCGAAGAACGCCGCGAGAACGGATTCGACGGCCGCGGGGACGTCGTCGAGAGCGGCGGGCACGGGCAGCGCGGAGGTCACCCTGCCAGGCTAGTGTTCCGACCGGCGGAGGCCACCGCCCGGTCGCGGGAGACGGCGGAGGCGGTCCGCGGGTCGCCATCCGTACAATGTCGAGGTGACCTCATCCGCCAACCCGGCTCCCTCCATCCTCGATCGGCTCTCCGCGCCCCACCGTGGTCCGGTGCCGTTCTCGGTGGAGTTCTTCCCGCCCAAGGATGCCGAGGCGGAAGCCCGCCTGTGGCGTGCGGTGCGGACTTTCGAGCGATTGGGACCGGCGTTCGTCTCGATGACCTACGGCGCCGGCGGATCGACACGGGATCGCACCGTCCGGATCACCGGAGAACTCGCGGCACAGACGACGCTGCTGCCCGTCGCCCATCTCACCGCGGTCAACCACAGCATCGCCGAATTGCGGGCGCTGGTGGGCGCCTACGCCGATCAGGGCATCACCAACATCCTCGCGCTGCGTGGCGACCCGCCGGGGGATCCCCTGGGCGACTGGATCCGGCATCCCGACGGCGTCGAGTACGCCGAAGACCTCGTCCGGCTGATCGACGACCTCGGCGACTTCCACGTGGGCGTCGCCTCGTTCCCCGAAGGCCATCATCGGGCGCCCGATCTCGATCACGACACCCGCGCTCTGGTGAAAAAGCTCCGTGCCGGTGCGGAGTACTCCATCACCCAGATGTTCTTCGACGTCGACGACTTCCTGCGCCTGCGCGACCGGGTCTCGCAGGCCGACCCGGAGCAGGGCGCCAAACCGCTCATCCCGGGCATCATGCCCATCACGTCACTGGCCACCGTCCGCCGCATGACAGAACTGTCGGGTTCGGTGATCCCGCCGGACGTCTACGCACGCTTCGCCGACGCGGCCGGGGACGGCGCCGAGGAGAATCGCGAGGCCGTGCGGGCGGTCGGCATCGACTTCGCGACCGAGATGGCCCGCCGCCTGATCGCCGAAGGCGTTCCGTGCCTGCACTTCTGCAGCCTGAACTTCGCCAAGGCGACCAGCGAAGTGCTCGAGCGTCTCGGGGTTGACACCAGCTCGGTGCTGCCCGCCACCAGCGCCGCGCGCTGACACGGCTGACCGGGCCGCCGTGCCCGGGTGGTGGATGAGGACTCAGCCGCCGATCACTTGCCCGACGACACGGTCGTCCGCGAGGTCGCCGACGTCCTGCGCGGACGACCCGGCCGGGGACTGCGGTCACGATTGCGGTAGGCCAGGAGGGCGATCGCCGCGACCGTCAGCAGGCAGAGCACTGCCAGGAACCACGACCAGCTGCTGACCGCTGCCGTGGCCGGATCGGCGTAAGTCGCGTCGGCACTGAAATCCGACGGTTTCCGCGGTTCGGGGGTCCACGTGACCGTGTCCTCGCCGACCTGTTCGCCGTTGGTCGCGGTGACCGGACCGGCGAAGGTGACGGTCAACTGCACGAGATCGCGGGCCGGGGTCAGGTCGCTCAGGTCAGCGCTCCCGCGGAAACGCACGACGTCCCCGTTGCGCTTGGCGGTCAGGTCCATGCTCATCGCCGAATCGCCGAAGGAGGCGGCCACGATGTCGCCGAGCTGACTGAACTGACCCGCGGTCAGGTCCGTGAACACCGCGCGTGTGCCGACCCGCGGGATCTCCTGCTGGTCCGTCCCGCTCGTGTCGTTGCCGTCGGCGCCGGGTGTCGCCGACGGAGCGGCGTCACCGGCAGAGGTCGGCGGCGTAGGCGACTCCGATTCGGGGACCGTGCTGTAGTCGCTCACGCTGACGGCCGACGCCATCGACTCCGGTATGTCGAGTTTCGGAGCACCTCGTGGGTTGTCCGGCGATGTGGCCACGACGACAGTGCCGGAGTAGCGGTCGCCGACGGTCGTCGAACGCTCCAGACATCCGGTGAGCAGGGGAGCGGCGGCGATCAGCGACAGCAGCATCACGATCGCGGACCAGCGGGATGACGAACGCACGCAGCTCATCGTGCCAGACACGGGTCGTCGAACCACCCCGACGCACCCGGGCGGGGCCGAGTCGGCGGTGTCATCGGCGGCGACGCAGTGCGAGCCTGGCCGAGATCCGTCCGCTGGCGCCGGTCACCCCACCGCCGGGATGGGTCGATGCACCGGCGAGCAGGACGCCGTCGGCGCCGGGCACCCGATGTGCTGCGAGATCGGGATGTGGTCGCCAGAAGAACATCTGATCGATGCTCATCTCGACGTGCATGATGTTGCCTCCGAGCAACCCGAGCTCCTGCTCGAGATCGGCGGGCGTCTGTACGTGGGTGTGCACGATGCGGTCGCCGAAGCCCGGCGCGTGACGATCGAGTTCGGCGACCACGGCGGCGGCCGCCTCCGGCCCCGCCTCCGACCACGTCCGGCCTCCGGCCAGCCGATACGGATGCCACTGCGCCCACACGTTCACCAGGTGTTTCCCGGGCGGTGCCAGGGTGGGATCGATGGCCGAGTAACCCATCGCGACACACGCCGGACGCTGCGGGAGTTCGCCGACCGAGGCCGACGAGTGCGCACGACGCAGTTGCGCACGATCGGTCACCAGGAGGCCGAGTCCCGAATGGACGCCGTGAGCCGGGAGATCCGACGGCAGATCCGGGTACTCGGGTAGCGCGTCGGTGCCCAGACGCACCGCCATGCCGATGCCGTCTCCGACGACGATCTGCGAGCGCCAGCGCCGCAGGGTGTCAGGATCGTGGCCACCCGCGGCCAACAGGTCCATCGTCGTCAGCACGTGACAGGCCGCGATGATTGTCGTCGCACACTGCGCGGGCCCGCCGTCGGTCTCGACGCGCCAGTGATCGCCACAGGGGACGATTGCGGTGGCCGCGTGGCCGAGCAGCACCTCGCCGCCGTCGGCGGCGAGCCGACGCAGCAGGGCAGCGGTGAGCGCGCCGCTGCCACCGATCGCCCGCCCCGGCGGGATGTCGTGCTGCAACGCGGCGAAACCGATCATCGGCGCGGTGCCGGGCGCGTTCATCGGTGGCCCGGACTGCGCCCCGAACCAGGCAAGCGCGGCCTTGAGCGGCTCGGCGGTGAACCACCGGTCGAGCAACGAGTCGCCGGAGGCCATCAGTTCTTGCGTGAGCGATGCCATGGCTCCGGTCCGGCGCCCGATCGGTCCGGTGCGTGCCGTGGTCGCGGTGCCGGTGAGCCCGGAGAATGCAGTGGCGAACCGCGCGGGGTCGGGGGATGAGTAGAACGACTCCATGACCGCGCGGGCGCGCGGTCGCCACACGCCGACGAATCGCCGGTAGGCGTCGGCGTCGGCGGCGCCGACGGCCCGTTCGATCGACGCGCAGGTGGCGTCGAGATCGGTTCGGAACACGATGGGCGCCGAGGAGTCGGTGCCGGGGCTGAACGCCCACGGATCGCAATCCACATAGTGCAGGCCGTGCTCGGCGAGCGAGAGTTCGTCGAGGATCGGTGAGTGCCGGATCATCAGGTGCGCCGACGAACCCCGATCGACCCGGTAGCCCGGGAAACGCTCGATCGTGGAGACGGCGCCGCCGGGCACCGTGTCGCGTTCGACCACACGGACCGATCGCCCGGCCTGGGCGAGGTAGGCGGCCGCGACGAGTCCGTTGTGCCCGGCGCCGACGACGACGGCGTCGACCTGGCGGTGGGGCGCGACGGCGGTCATGAACGGCCTCGTGGGTCGTCGGCGACGAGTGGCAGGGACCGGCCGAGGAAGGCGAACGGCCGTGGGTCGCCGGTGAACGTGAAATGGCGCAGCACGTCGACGAATCCGAGCCGTCGGTACAGCGACCATGCGCGGTTGTCCTCGGCGGGGATCTCCGGGGTCGACAGCAGCACGGACCTCTCGGTCCTGCCGGTGAGCAGCCGATGCAGCAGCCACTCGCCGATCCCGCGGCCCTGCGCCGACGGGTGCACGTGCAGTTCGGTCAGTTCGAAGTAATCCCGGGTGACCTCGTCGATGTCGGGCTCGGGATGACCGGACTGACGCAGACCGAGACGCAACTGCTGATTCCACCACTGATCGCGGGCACCCCGGTATCCGTACGCGATGCCGATGAGGATCTCGGTGTCGTCGACGGCCACCGGCCGGGACAGCCTGCGGCGGACGACATCGGGGGCGCGGACATCGGTCGGTGCCACCGTGGCCACCGCGCCGACGGCGCGCCATCCGGGACGGGAGATGTGGTCGCGCCACAACGCCGCCCGGTGGATCTCGGTGCCGCGCGGGTAATTCATCGCGGTGACGTAGATGTCGAGTGCGGGTTCGAGCCAGATCCGGGCATCCTGCCCGGTCAGGTCAACGAGGCGGATCGTCAACGAACGTCTGTCCTCTCGTCGAACTCTCGGCATCCGTGCCGGCGGTCGTCTTGAAGGTGGGGCCTGCGCTAGCTATATTGAATATGTCGAACGGGTGTTCGATGAATCAGCCTCCGCAAGCTGTTCTGGCCACCCCGCCGACCCACACGCCGGACCGGCGGCGAACGAGGGAAGCGTTTGCTGTCGGTCCGGCGTTGTACAAAGCAGTTGACGCCGCGAGCAGCGGCCCGACGAACACAGTACGACCAGCACCGAGGAGGTGTGAGATGCCCGGCCACCCACCGACGACACGTTCCGCGTCGGACATCGATCCGATTGTCGTCCGCCGCAGTCGTGACCTGCTCGATCGTGCCGAGATCCTGTTCGAGAACGCCGACGGTGTCGAGGACGGCACCGAACGCTTCCGCCAGTACTATCTGACCGCCCTGCGCGCTGCCGGCGCGGCCATCGAGATCCACGAACCGTCGATCCGGCCGGTCCGCCGGCGGCATTCGCGCAACGCCTGGAACCGTCTCCCGGTCGTGGTGCCGCAGCTCGCCGGACACGCCGACTTCTTCGCCGCCCGATCGCAGACGCGGCTGGACATCGAATCCGGACTCGTCCGTACCCTCGACGATCGTGCGATCGGCGCGATGCGCCGACAGGTCATCGCGCTGCTCGATGACGTCGAAACACTCCTGATCGCCTACGAGCAGGGCAAGCTGACACAGGAGAACGCACGTCCCGATCGGACGGCGTGACGTGACCCATTCGACCCAACCTAGGGTAATGGTGGTCGCCGGGGGATTCTGCTCGTATCATGGCAGATGAAGCCGTAGACGACGGCTGGACGGCGTCGACAGCGCGTGTGATCTCAGTGGTCGTATGTTGCTCGGGGCCGGTGGAGTTTGGGAGTTAGGAGGGTCGGTGCCTCTTTCGGAGCACGAGCAGCGGATGCTCGAACAGATCGAAAGCGCTCTGTATGCCGAAGACCCGAAGTTCGCGTCGAGCGTCAAGCATCGTCGCCTCGGGAGGTCCAGTGGCCGGCGGCGCCTGCAGGCGATCGCCATCTTCGTGGTGGGTCTGGTCCTCCTCGTCGGTGGACTCATCATCGATGTCCGCGTCGGCGGATTCCCCATCGTCAGTCTGGTCGGCTTCCTGATCATGTTCGGGGCGGGATTGCTCGCGCTGTGGGGCGGTGGCGCCGGCAAGACGGTGTCCGCCGCTGATCCGGGCGCCGGCCGCGGCAACAAGGACTCCCGCGCCGGAGGGCCGAAGCGCAAGTTCTCCGAACGCATGGAGGATCGCTTCAACAGGCGCTTCGAGCAGGAGTAGCAATCGGCCGGAGATTCTCCGGCCGTCGAGGTTCTCAACAGAGGCCGCACACCGATGGTGTGCGGCCTCTGTCGTGTGCTCCGAGGCGTCCCCGTCGCATCCCACGGATCCGCCCACGTCGCGACAGTGGTCTGCGCGTGGCCCCACATCGCCCCACTCGGTCTCCCCGCCACGGCCCACCGG
>NZ_RKME01000033.1 GCF_003797825.1 Gordonia sp. OPL2 | reverse complement strand
TCACCCACGTGTTACTCACCCGTTCGCCACTCGAGTACCCAGCAAGCTGGGCCTTTCCGTTCGACTTGCATGTGTTAAGCACGCCGCCAGCGTTCGTCCTGAGCCAGGATCAAACTCTCCATGAAAACTTACTGAAACCACCGGCTGAGCCGGCCGAATCAACACAATCAGGAAAGCAAAACCTGACTAAAATACAATCCAAATAAACTGGCATCAAAAAACTTCAATAAAAGATTCCCGATGCCCAAACTAATGGCATCGAAAAATCGTCCAACACACTATCGAGTTCTCAAAGAACACACACCCACCGGTACTACCCTGAATCAGGGCGCTCACCTGCGAGCTTTACGTTCTGTTTGGAAAAGTTGTCCGTCTCCGGCGCAACTCTTCCAGCCTACCAGACCGTTTTCCGGTCCGCAACTCCCGATTCCAAGTTCTTTCGGGGGTCGGCCCCGCGGAGTCGGCCCGGGCTCTGATGCTCGGGCACCTTCACCTCCCCGAGTCCTTGTCGGCCCCGGGGGAGTTGCTCTCTGCGGTGCGTCGATTAAGTTACACAGGTGCGAACAACGCGTCAAATCGCCTGGTCAGAGCGATATCGTCGCACCGGCGAAGCTCTTCTTGCCGCGCCTGATCACCAGCCATCGACCGTGGAGCAGGTCGGCGTCTGCCGGCTGCCAGTCGGGATCGGTGATCTTGGTGTTGTTCACGTAGGCGCCACCCTCGGCGATCGATCGACGAGCAGCCTTGTTGCTCTCCGAGAGTGTCGTGTCGACGAGGAGTTCGACGATGGTCGGCCGGGTTCCCTGATAGTCGGCGACCGTGGTCTCCCCGACCGCGGCGGCCAGGGTCTGCTCGTCGAGTTCGGCCAGGTCACCACGTCCGAACAGGGCGGTGCTCGCCAGCTCGGCGCCCTTGGTGTGCTGTTCGCCGTGGATGAGCGTGGTCATCTCGGCGGCCAGCCGCTTCTGCGCCGTGCGCAGGTGCGGCGTCTCCTCGGTGGCGCGCTCGAGCTCGGTGATCTCGTCGCGGCTGAGAAAGGTGAACCACTTGAGGTACCGGACGACGTCGGCGTCGGCGGTGTTCACGAAGTACTGGTACCAGGCGTAGGGGCTGGTCAACTCCGGATCGAGCCACAGGCTGCCACCGCCGGTCGACTTCCCGAACTTCTTCCCGTCCGACGAGGTGACCAGCGGGACCGTCATCCCGTGCAGCGACGAACCGTCGAGACGCCGGCCGAGATCGACGCCGCCGACGATGTTCCCCCACTGGTCGGAACCACCGACCTGCAGCATGCAGCCATGACGGCGGTTCAATTCGACGAAATCGTTGGACTGCAGCAACAGGTAGCTGAACTCGGCGTAGCTCATCCCGTCGGATTCCAGTCGCCGACGCACGGTGTCGCGTGCGAGCATCACGTTCACCGAGAAGTGTTTGCCCAGATCACGCAGGAACTCGACGGCGCTGAGCTTCGCGGTCCACTCCAGGTTGTTGACGATCAGCGCACCGGTCGGCGAGTCATCGATGGTCACGAAGCGGCGCAACTGTCCGCCGATGCGGTCGGCCCATTCGGCGACGGTGTCCGGCGCGTTCATCGTCCGTTCCCCTACGTCACGGGGGTCACCGATCAGACCGGTGGCCCCACCGGCAAGCACGATCGGACGATGACCCGACTCCTGGAATCGCCGCAGCGTCAACAGCGGAACCAGATGTCCCGCGTGCAGACTCGCCGCGGTCGGATCGAAGCCGGCATACAGCGTGATCGGTCCGTCGGACAGTGCGATGCGCAGTGCGTCGAGGTCGGTCGATTGGGCGATCAGGCCACGCCACTCGAGTTCGGAGAGGATGTCGGTGTACGACGAGGCCGGCGTCTCGGTGCTCACCCGTCGATCTTGTCATCCATGCAGGGCGGGCCGACGACCCCCCGCCTGCAGGTCACGGGCTCCCGGTACCGCCCGCGGTGAAGGCCTCGTGCTCCGCGTCGTCGACGGTGCGCGCCTCGTCGGCGAGCATCACCGGGATGCCGTCGTCGTCGATGCGGTAGGCGACCCGCAGGCGCGGGTTGTACAGCTCGTCTCCCGCATCGATCAGCGGTCCGTGGTCTTGCGGGCACACCAACCGTTCACGGGTGATGGGATCGATCGATTCCGCACGTGAGGTCACGTCGGTCCTCTTCTCGTCGTCGCTGCCATGTCATCTCGCCGTGCGGCTGTGGCGCGCGCGCCCTATAGGGCGGCTGCATCCCAACCGACTTCTGCCGCAGCAGTTCTCGTGTAACGACGATACCTGCCGTCGGCGTCGCGGTACCAGACACGGGCACCCGGCCGGGGTAACCCGCGCCCCGCCAGGCGGCGGGCCAGCGGACGGTAGGAATCGGAGACCGGGATCTCATCGACCACCCAGATCAGGTGCGGACGGCGTTCGGCTGCCAATCCGCCCAGGCCGACCCGCAGCGCCGACACCGTGAGCGACTCCGACCGTCCGCCGGCACTGCGCATGGTGACGGCCGCGACCGCGATCTGGTGTCCGGTCTCCCCCAACCCGTACACCACGACCTGGTCGACCCCGCGGACCTGCGACAATGCCGCTTCGATCGGCGGGACGAACACCGGTCCGTCCGACGAGCGGATCACGGTGTCGACCGAGCCGAAGAACCACAGGTCGTCGTTGGCGTCGCGCTGGAACAGGTGACCCGAGACCTCCCAGCGGTCACGGGTTGCGAAGACATCGCGCAGCACCGTCGACGACGTGTCGAAGCGGTGGCGAGCGCGGGCGAGCAGCAGACCGACCTCGCCGACCCCGGCCTTGCCGACGAAACCGGAGTCGTCAACCACCAGACGTCCGCGATCCACGTCGAAGGCGGCAACCTCCACCGGATTCGTCTCCGGCAATGCCTGCCCCATCGAGCCGATCTTGTCTCCCGAGACGTTGGCCAGGATCGCCGAGCCGTCGGCGGTCGCGAAGAACTCCAGGACGCGTGCCCGCGGGAAGCTTTCCAGCACGTCGCCCCACAGACCGTTCGGCATACCGGAACCCATGAACAACCGGATCGGGTTGTACTGATTGACCCGGAAATCCGGACTGTGGACGACCTCGCGCAGCATCGTCCAGGTGTAGGAGACGACGGTGACGCCGTAGCGGTGCACCTCGGCGGTGAACGTCTCCGGATCGATCCGTTCGGACAGCGCGATCCGCGATCGGCCGACGACCGTGGCGCCGAGCGTGGTGAGCAGCCCCGATGCGTGATGCAGCGGGGGCAGGCAGTAGACGGTGTCGCGATCGGTCAGTGCAGCGGCCGACGCCGCACCGAACGCGGACATGGCGAACCGGTGGTTGGAGACCGGCCAGGGAGCGAGGTTTCCGCCCGACCGGGTGAAGAGGATGAACGCCAGATCACCGGCCAGCCCGGGATCGCGGCGGTACCACGGCGGGATCTCGACGGCGTCGGGATCGATTCGCTCCATGTCGATGATCGAGGCACCGTCGGCGGAGTCGATGTCACGGGCCTCGCCACTGCCGCCACCGAGAACCAGAACCCGGTCGGAGTGCTTGGCCGCGACATCGAGGTGGGTGGGATCGGTGACCACCGACGAACACTCGCCCAGGCGCAACATCTCCGGGATGTCGCCGTCGGCGGCCAGCAGGACCGCGACGGCCCCGAGCCTCGACAACGCGGCGACCACGACGAGTGCACTCGGCCGGGTGTCCATGAGCACACCCACGTGCACGCCGGGGCGGATCCCGCAGTCGATCAGGCCGGCGACAACATTGTCGATGCGCGTGTTCACCTGCGCGTGCGTCAGGACCCGGTTCTCGAAGAGGAACAACTCCTGGTCGGCGGCGCGTTTGCTGTTCTCCGACATCAGCTTGCCGAGGGAGATCCGCGTGCCGGTCTGGATCTGTCCGAGTCGTAGCAGGCGCGGCACCGTGCGGACGGACTCCTGGGCGACGGCACGCGACGTGCGCTGCAGTGAGGTGGCCAGGCCGAGCAGTTCGCGCGACACCCCGGCCCCGGCGTCGGCGACCGAACCGATCCCGTGGGTGATGCGCGACGACATGCTCACACCGCTGCCGTGTGGGTCGAGCTCGGTGTGCATCTCCTCGACCAATGGGGGCCGGTCGCCGGTGCCGTCCTGCCACAGCACCCAGTCCGAGGTCGTGGGCCATGTGTGCGCGCCCGAGGTACTGCCGACGACGAGCCCGAAGTGTCCCACCGGGACGCGTGATTCGAACACGGTCGCCGCCGGTGCGGCACGAACGATTCCGCGGACCGCGAGGGGCTGACCGATGTCGTCGGCCTCGCCGATGAAAGCCAGTACCGGACAGGTGATCTCGGTCAGCGAGACCAGATCGCCGTTGATGACGAATCCGCCCGACATCATCCGGTTGTGCACCACGAACTGTCGCAGCAGCTCGGCGACGGCGGGCCCCGACCACGCGACCCATCCCTCGGCCTCGATGAAGCGGCGCTGGTCCTCACGGGGCAGCAGCGCCTCGCGGTCGTGCAGTTTGCGGAGGAAGTCGATGCGGCTGCGCGCGGTCTTCACCGGGTCCACCAATTGGAATCCCGCGCGGGCCATCCAGCCGGGCACCCACAACCGGTTGAACACCTTGTCGGCGAGCAACTCCGCACCGGGCACCACGAGACCGGCCGGGAGTCCGAGGGGCAGGGCGGCGAGGACATCGACCGGACTGCCGTAGGTGATGAGACTGGCGATGCCCTTCGACTGCCGATATGCGGCGGTCTGGTAGGCGAACATGCCGCCCTGTGAATAGCCCGCGAGGTGGACGTCGCGTCCGGTGGCCTCGACGATGAGATCGATCGCCCGGCTCACGGCAACGATGTGGTCGGCGAGATTGCGCTCCATCCCGCCCTCTTCGGAGTCCGGGGACCCGAAGTCGATCACCCACGGGGTGATGCCGTTGCGGTGCAGGATGGACACCGCACCATTGGCCTCGGTGACGTCGTAGACGTTGGCCGACACCATCATCGGCGGCACGAGGACGATCTGGGGGCCGTCGGTCGGGGTCTCCGGGAAGTACCGGCGCAGCCGGAACATCTTCTCGGTCTCGACGATGCTGAACGGTGCGGGCTCGGTACCGGTCTCCAGTCCGCCGAGACGGAGGACCTCGAGACCGTTCTGCGCTGTGGCCAGCACGCGCTCGACCGCGGAACCGATGTCGGGCAGCACCGGGAGTCCCACCATGACGGCGTTCCCCTCCCCTCTCGATCGAGTGATGCACGTCACTGTACCGACCTCCCCGCAGGCGGCGCCCTCAGCGTACTCAGCCGGGTGGGTCCGCCCCGTCTCCGGGCCACTCGGCGCGTCGTCGGCTCACCTCACCGCGGAGCTCGGCGAGTTGCCGTTCGACCTGGACCGACGCGGTCCCGCCATGCGAGTTGCGCGACTCGATCGATCCGCGCACGGTGAGAACGTCTCGCACCGCCGGCGTCAGGTCGGGACTGATCTCTGCGAGGGTGGCGTCGTCGAGATCGGCCAGACCGATCCCCCGCTCTTCCGCAGCTCGCACGCTGGCTCCCGCCACCTCGTGAGCGACACGGAACGGAACACCTTGCCGCACCATCCATTCCGCGATGTCGGTGGCCAGTGTGAAGCCGGCCGGGGCGAGCTCGGCCATCCGGTCCTCGTGGAAATCCAGCGTCGCGACGAGTCCGGTGACCGCGGGCAACAGCAATTCGAGTTGCGCCACCGAGTCGAAGACCGGTTCCTTGTCCTCCTGCAGGTCGCGGTTGTAGGCCAGAGGCTGTGCCTTCAGCGTGGCCAGCAGACCGGTCAGATTGCCGATGAGGCGGCCGGATTTCCCGCGGGTCAGTTCGGCGACGTCGGGATTCTTCTTCTGCGGCATGATCGAGCTGCCCGTCGACCAGGCGTCGGCGAGGGTCACGTACCCGAACTCGGGTGTGCTCCACAGGATGATCTCCTCCGACAACCGCGACAGGTCGACGCCGATCATCGCGAGCACGAACGCCCCCTCGGCGGCGAAGTCGCGCGAGGAGGTCGCATCGATGGAGTTCTCCGCGGCACGGTCGAAGCCGAGGTCGGCGGCGATGGCGGCCGGATCGAGCCCGAGGGACGACCCGGCCAGCGCGCCGGATCCGTACGGAGACACCGCGGTACGGCGGTCCGCGTCGGCGAGCCGGTCGACGTCGCGCAGCAACGGGTGAGCGTGTGCGAGCAGATGATGCGCCAGCAGCACCGGCTGCGCGGCCTGCAGGTGGGTCTTGCCCGGCATCACCGCATCCGGGTGGGCCTGCGCCTGCGCGATCAGGGCGTCGACGACGTCGAGCAGCCCGAGTGCAACTCGGCGCATCCCCGCGCGCAACCACATCCGGAACAACGTGGCGACCTGGTCGTTGCGGGAGCGACCGGCCCGGAGTCGACCACCGAGTTCCGGTCCGACCCGATCGATCAGTCCGCGCTCGAGCGCGCCGTGCACGTCCTCATCGCTCTCGGACGGTGTGAATGCCCCGCTCGCGACGTCGTCGGCCAGGCGCGACAATCCGACGAGCATCGCCTCGAGTTCCTCGTCGGTGAGCAGACCCGCGCGGTACAGCACACGCGCGTGCGCTTCCGACGCCTCGATGTCGAACGGCGCCAACGCCCAGTCGAAATGTGTGGACTTGCTCAGCGCCGCCATCGCCGCGGCGGGACCGTCGGCGAACCGGCCGCCCCACAGCGAGCCCTCGTTGGTGCCGTGCGACGTCACAGATCCAGATCCCGCCGGGCCGCGATCTTCGATGACAGTCCGTGCAACTCCACGAATCCGCGTGCGGCCGACTGATCGAAGCTGTCGCCCTCGTCGTAGGTGGCCAGATTGAAGTCGTAGAGCGATTC
Organism: Gordonia sp. OPL2; assembly: GCF_003797825.1. Classification (GTDB taxonomy): domain Bacteria; phylum Actinomycetota; class Actinomycetes; order Mycobacteriales; family Mycobacteriaceae; genus Gordonia. The sequence goes on along the minus strand of NZ_RKME01000033.1, from coordinate 48,327 downwards.
GCCGCTGCGCCGGCCGGTGACCGCGATGTGCCCGCCGTGCAGGACCAGGCGGATATCACCGCTCACGTGCTCCTGCGTCGACGCGACGAATGCGTCGAGCGATCGCTTCAGCGGCGAGAACCACAGTCCGTCGTACACCAGTTCGGCCCACTTCTGGTCGGTGTGCCGCTTGTAGCGGCCGAGCTCGCGCTCCAGGGTGACATGCTCGAGTTCCTCGTGCGCACGGATCAGCACCATCGCACCGGGAGCCTCGTAGACCTCGCGGCTCTTGATGCCCACCAACCGGTCCTCGACGACGTCGAGGCGACCGACACCCTGCGCGCCCGCGCGGCGGTTGAGTTCCTGGATGGCCTCGAGCACGCTCACCGGGCGACCGTCGATGGCGATCGGGCGTCCCTTGTCGAACGTGATGATGACCTCGTCAGGCGAGTTCCAGTTCACCGTCGGGTCGTCGGTGTAGTCGTAGACGTCCTTGGTCGGTGCGTTCCACAGATCCTCGAGGAACCCGGTCTCCACGGCGCGTCCCCACACGTTCTGGTCGATCGAGAACGGCGACTTCTTGGTGACGTTGATCGGGATGTCGTTCTGCTCGGCGAACGTGATCGCCTTCTCACGGGTCCACGCGTAGTCGCGGACCGGAGCGAGGACCTCGAGATCGGGTGCCAGCGAGGCGAATCCGACCTCGAAGCGCACCTGGTCGTTGCCCTTGCCGGTGCAACCGTGGGCGACGACGGTGCCGCCGTGGTCGCGTGCCGCGGTCACCAGGTGCTTGGCGATCAACGGGCGTGAGATCGCCGACACCAGTGGGTAGCGGTCCATGTACAGGGCGTTCGAGTTGATCGTCGCGAGACAGTACTCGTCGGCGAACTCGTCGCGGGCGTCGACGACGACCGCCTCGACTGCGCCGCAGTCGAGGGCGCGCTGACGCACCACATCCATGTCCTCGCCGCCCTGGCCGAGGTCGAGTGCGACTGCCACGACCTCCTTGCCGGTCTCCTTGCCGATCCAGCTGATCGCGACCGAGGTGTCGAGGCCGCCCGAGTACGCGAGTACGACGCGTTCCGCCATGTCATTCTCCTGTGTTCCTGCGCACCGGCGCGGGCTTCGTCCCGCTCGTGGTGCTGTTGGTCTGATTGTGTCCGAAGGGCTGAGGTGTCGGGCCACGCGGTTACACGAGGCCCTCGATTCGTCGCGAGAGCTCGGCACCGTCGACCGGTTCCCGTGCCACCACGAAGATGGTGTCATCCCCGGCGATGGTCCCCACCACGTCCGGCAGGCTCGCCCGGTCGAGGGCGCTCGCCAGATAATGCGCGGCTCCCGGCGGCGTCCGCAAGACCGCGAGGTTCCCGCTGCTGTCGGTGGACACCAGCAGTTCGGACAGCAGCCGGGCGAGGCGGTCGGTCCCGCCGAACACCCCCCGCACCGGGGAACCGTCCTCGGGCACCATGTACACGCCCGCGCCACCGTCGGCGGCGCGCAGTTTGACCGCGCCGAGTTCGTCGAGGTCTCGGGAGATCGTCGCCTGGGTGGCGTCGATTCCCTGGGCGGCCAGCAGGTGCTGCAGTTCGGACTGGCTGCGTACCTGGTGGGTCGAGAGGATGTCGATGATTCGTGCGTGCCGTCCCGCCTTGGTCGCGGCGAGCCGTGTCTCGGTCGCCACCGCCGGGACGGCCGGGGTGTCGTCGGGTGTCGATCTGCCCGCGGTCATCGCTGCCCCAGAAGCCAGATCAGCAACGCCTTCTGCGCGTGCAGCCGGTTCTCGGCTTCGTCGAGGACGAAGCTCGCGGGACCGTCGAGGACCGCGTCGGTGATCTCCTCGCCGCGATGGGCGGGCAGACAGTGCAGCACGATGGCGTCCGCAGCCGCCTTCGCGACGAGGTCGTCGTTGATCTGGTAGGGCCGGAACGGCGCCGTGCGGTCCTTGCCGTCGCCTTCCTGCCCCATCGACGTCCACGTGTCCGTGACGAGGACATCCGCGCCGGCAACCGCCTCTCCGGGGTCGGCGATCACCCGGATCGAGCCGCCGGTCTGCGCGGCGCGGGCCGTGGTGGCCTCGACGACATCGGCATCCGGCTCGAAACCTGTGGGTGCACTGATGGTCACGTGCATCCCCGCGGTCACCCCACCGAGCGCCAGTGAGTGCGCCATGTTGTTGGCACCGTCGCCGAGGTAGGTCATCGACAGCCCGGCGGCACGTCCCTTGCGTTCGATGATCGTCTGCAGGTCGGCGAGCACCTGGCAGGGGTGGAAGGTGTCGGAGAGTGCGTTGACGATCGGGACGGTCGCCGACGACGCCATCGCCTCCAGCCGATCCTGACCGAAGGTCCGCCACACCACGGCGTCGACGAACCGCGACAGCACGCGACCTGTGTCCTCGATGGTCTCGTCCCGACCGAGTTGCGTGGTGGTGCCGTCGACGACGACGGCGTGCCCGCCGAGTTGCGCGATACCCATCTCGAACGAGAATCGGGTTCGGGTCGAGTTCTTGTCGAAGATCACCCCGACACCGCGCGGACCTTCGAGCGGACGATGCGCGAACGGTGACGCCTTCACCTCGGCGGCGAGGGCGAGGACCTCGGCCTGCTCGGCCGGGGTCAGGTCGTCGTCACGGAGGAAGTGGCGAATCATGCCGTGTCCCCTTGAGTTTCGGCGTCTACAGCGGCGTCGAGGATCGCCGGCAGGGCGGCCACGAAGCCGGCGCCCTGCTCCTCGGTGAGGATGAGTGGAGGCGCGAGCCGGATCACATCGGGCGCAGGCGCATTGATGAGGTAGCCCGCGTCGCGGGCGGCGATCTCGGCTTTGGCCGCGATCGAGTCGGTCAGGACCACCCCGAGCAGCAGGCCGCTGCCGCGTACATGCGAGATCCGCGGATGCCCGAGTTCCTCGATGCCGGTCGCGATGGACTTCCCCACCGACGCTACGTGATCCACGAGGCCCTCGTCGTCGATGACGTCGAGGACCGCGAGAGCCGCGGCGCAACACGCCGGGTTCCCCCCGAAAGTGGTGCCGTGCTGGCCGGGCTCGAAGAGGTCGGCGGCGGGACCGGTCGCCACGCAGGCACCGATCGGCATCCCACCGCCGAGTCCCTTGGCCAACGTCATGACGTCCGGGACGACGCCGGCCGCCTGGTGAGCGAAGAACGCGCCGGTCCGGGCGATCCCGGTCTGCACCTCGTCGAAGATGAGCAGTGCGCCCTTCTCGGAGGAGATCCGGCGAGCCGCGGCGAGGTAGCCGTTCGGGGGGACGACCACGCCGCTCTCCCCCAGGATGGGCTCCAGGATGACCGCCGCGGTGTTCTCGGTGACCGCGGCCTCGAGCGCCTCGATGTCGCCGTAGGGCACGAATCGCACGCCCGCCGGCATGGGTTCGAACGGCGCACGTTTCGCCGGCTGGCCGGTCATCGCCAGCGCACCCATCGTGCGGCCGTGGAATGCACGTTCGGCGGCCACGATCTCGGGACGTCCGGTCCGGCGCGCGAGTTTGAACGCCGCCTCGTTCGCCTCGGTTCCCGAGTTGCAGAAGAACACCCGGCCGGGATGGCCGAACTTGTCGAGCAGTCGCTCAGCGAGTTCGACGGCGGGCCCGCTGATGTAGAGGTTCGAGACGTGTCCCAGGGTCTGCAACTGTGTGGTGACCGCGTCGACGACGGCCGGGTGCGCATGGCCGAGCGCGTTGACGGCGATGCCCCCGAGCAGATCCAGGTACTCCTTGCCGTTCGCGTCGGTGACGACGGCTCCCGATCCCTTCGTGAGCGCGATCGCCGGGGTCCCGTAGTTGTTCATCAGCGCGGCCGACCACCGCTGCTGCAACGGCTCGGTCATGCTGCGCCACCTTCCAGATCGGCATCGGCGAGAACGGTTGTTCCCGTGGAACTCTCGGTCAACAGCTGGGCCAGAACCGAATGCGGCACCCGGCCGTCGATCACGTGCGCCTGGCGGACTCCCCCGTCGACGGCCCGCAGGCACGCCTCCATCTTGGGCACCATTCCGGCGTCGAGCGACCCGAGCAGCCGCGACAGTTCGCCGGTGCCGATCCGCGGGACGAGTGATTCCCGGTTCGGCCAATCGGTGTAGAGCCCTTCGACATCGGTCAGCATGACCAGACGCGACGCTCCCAGCGCCTCGGCGAGAGCACCCGCCGCGGTGTCCGCGTTGATGTTGTGCACCACGCCGTCCCGGTCGGGCGCGATGGTCGACACGACGGGGATCCGGCCCGCGCCGACGAGATCGAGGACGGCGGAGGTGTTCACCGAGGTGATGTCCCCGACGAGTCCGATGTCGGTGGCCACGCCGTCGACGAGGACCGTGCGCCTGGTCGCGGTGAACAGGTGTGCGTCCTCACCGGTGATGCCGACCGCGTACGGCCCGTGGGCGTTGATCAGTCCGACGAGTTCACGCCCGACCTGACCGAAGAGCACCATCCGGGCGACATCCATCACCTCCGGGGTGGTGACGCGGAAGCCGCCGCGGAACTCCCCTTCGAGGCCGAGTCGGCCGAGCATCGCCGAGATCTGTGGGCCGCCGCCGTGCACCACGATCGGGTGGACACCACAGGCGCGCAGGAAGACCATGTCCGCGGCGAACGCCTTCTTCAGGTCATCGTCGATCATGGCATTGCCGCCGTACTTCACGACGACCGTTGCGCCGTGCAGATCCTGCAGGGCGGGAAGCGATTCGGCGAGAACGGATGCCTTCTCGAGAGCGCTGAGCGTCATGAGGAGTACGCCGAGTTCTCTTCGACGTAACCGTGCGACAGGTCCGTCGTCCGGATGCTCGCCGACTCGTCGCCGAGCCCGAGATCGATGGTGACCGCGATGTCGACACCGCTCAGATCCACCTCGCGCGCCCCGGGCACACCGCAGCCCTGCTCGCACACCGGCGTGCCGTTGAACGACACCGAGATCCGGTCGGGGTCGATGGTGACGGGGGCGATCCCGACAGCGGCGAGGACCCGGCCCCAGTTGGGGTCGGAGCCGAACATCGCGGTCTTGACGAGCGAGTCCCGTGCGACGGTGCGGGCGACGGCGACGGCATCGTCCTCGGTCACCGCACCGGCGACGGTGATGACGACGCGCTTGGTCACGCCCTCGGCGTCGGCCATCATCTGGGCGGCGAGGTCGTCGCACACGGCCAGGACGGCAGCGTCGAGATCGGCCTGGTCGACCGGGATCTGGCTGGCGCCGGAACTCAGCAGCAGCACGGTGTCGTTGGTGGATGTCGATCCGTCGACGTCGAGCCGGTCGAGTGTCCGGCTGGTGGCCTTGCGCAGGGCCGCGTCCAGTTGCTCCGCCGTCGCATTCGCATCGGTGGTCAGCACGCAGAGCATCGTCGCCAACGACGGTGCGAGCATGCCGGCACCCTTCGCCATGCCGCCGACGTTCCAGCCCTGCGTATGGTGCAGCGCAACCTGTTTGGGCACCGTGTCGGTCGTCATGATGGCGTGTGCCGCGTCGGTGCCGCCGGAGAGTCCGCCACCCATGTCGTGCACGATCTCGGTGACGCCGGCGAGCACCTTGTCCATCGGCAGACGATCACCGATCAATCCGGTCGAACACACGGCCACCTCGACGGCGCCGGTGTCGGTGCCCCAGTTGCTCAGAGCCTCGGCCACGGCCTCGGCGGTGGCGTGGGTGTCCTGGAATCCGCCCGGCCCGGTGCAGGCGTTGGCGCCCCCGGAATTGAGGATCACGGCTCGCAGTCGGCCGGTGGTCAGGACCTGCTGACTCCACAGCACCGGCGCGGCCTTCACCTGGTTGCGGGTGAAGACGCCTGCCGCGGAGTAGTCGGGACCCTCGTTGAACACGAGCGCGAGATCGGCGGCACCGGATGCCTTGATACCGGCGGCCATTCCCGCCGCGCGGAAACCGAGAGGTGCGGTGACGCCCTGCTCGCGGACGAGCCGGGGCGCGTCCAACGGTGCGCCCGGGGTGATCCGGTCGTCGGTGTCACCGGGCTGCTGCGATGTCGTCACGGCGCCACTCCCACGGTGCTCAGGCCCTCCGCCTCATCCCAGCCGAGTGCGAGGTTCATCGATTGGACAGCGGCGCCGCCGGTGCCCTTGGTCAGGTTGTCGATGGCGCCCACGACCACCAGGGTGCCTGCGCGTTCGTCGACGGAGACGGCCAGTTGGACGGCGTTGCCGCCGATGACCGAGCCGGTCGTCGGGAGCACGCCCTCGGGCAGGAGATGGACGAAAGGCTCGTCGCCGTATGCCTTCTCGTAGGCACTGCGGATCTCCGCAGCCGAGGCGGCGGTGCGTGCGGTACACGTGGCGAGGATGCCGCGCGCCATCGGGACGAGGACCGGGGTGAACGACACCGACACCGGGAGTTCCGCGGCCGCCGACAACGCCTGCGCGATCTCGGGTGTGTGCCGGTGCGCGCCGCCGACGGCGTAGGCGCGTGCCGATCCGATGACCTCGGATGCGAGCAGGTCCACCTTGGGCGAGCGTCCCGCCCCGGACGCGCCGCTGACGGCGACGACGGTGACATGGGGGTCGATCAGACCCGCTGCGACAGCCGGGCGCAGGGCCAGGACGGAGACCGTCGGGTAGCAGCCGGGAACCGCGATCCGGCTCGCATCCTTCAAGACCTCGCGGTTACCGGGGATCTCCGGCAGACCGTAGGGCCACTTCCCCGCGTAGTCGCTGCCGTAGTAGTCGGTCCAGTCCTGGGAATTCTCCAGCCGATGGTCGGCGCCGCAGTCGATGATCAGGGTCGCCGGCGGCAGGGCGTCGGCGATCTCGCCCGACGCCCCGTGCGGCAGCCCGAGGAACACCACGTCGTGTCCGGCGAGGACCTCCGGTGTGGTCTCCTCGAGCACTCGATCGGCCAGCGGGAGCAGGTGCGGGTGGAGGGAACCGAGGGTGCTCCCGGCGTTGCCGCCGGCGGTCAGCGCGCCGATCTCCAGATCGCCGGATCGCAGACGGGGGTGCCCGCACAGGAGTCGAAGGATCTCTCCGCCCGCGTAACCGCTGGCGCCGGCAACCGCCACCTTGATCGTCATGCAATCATTATGCATGACGGTGCAAATCAATTCAGTGACGGGTCGCCATCAGCGCAGCCGGGCGCCCACCTGGTCGCCCGCATGCGCGACCGCCGCGAGTTTGGCCTCGTTGGCCTCCTCTTCGGTCAGGGTGCGGTCGTCGGCGCGGAAGCACAGCGCGAACGTCAGTGACTTGCTCCCGGCACCGACCTGATCCCCGGTGAAGATGTCGAACAGATCGATGGACTCGAGGAGTTCCCCGGCACCGGCCCGTAGGGCGGCCTCGACCTGGGCGGCGGCCACGGTGTCCGGGACGACGACGGCCACATCCTGCAGAACCGCCGGGAACGGCGACACCCGCGGCGCCGGCAGACGCTGCTCGAGCGGCACCGCGTCGATGTCGATCTCCACCGCGCACAACCGCTTCGGCAGACCGGCACGCTCCAGGACTGCCGGGTGCAACTCGCCGGCATGCCCGACGGTGACGCCCTCGACGACGACACGTGCGCAGCGGCCCGGATGCCACGGGCGGTGGTCGTCGGCGACCAGCTCGACCTCGACACCGGATGCGCGTCCGATCGCCCGCGCGGCCTCGAACGCGTCCACGTGGTCCGCGGGACGGCCCGGTCCCCACGGACCGGCGGGATCGCGCAGCCCGGTCAGGATCACGGCGACGTGCAGCGGCTGACGTGGCAGCGACACATCGAGTGCGGCGATCTCCTCGTCCGACGGGCGATGGGTGACGTCGAGCGCGCCGACCGAGGTGACCTGATCACCGGCCAGCACGATCTGGCCGATCGTGTAGAGCGACAGGTCACGCTGACCACGGGCGATGTTGCGCGCAGTCATCTCCAGCAGTCCGGGAAGGAGCGTGGTGTTCAGCTCGGGGCGTTCGGATTCGAGCGGGTTGAGGACCTTCACCGTCCGTCGGCGTTCGTCGTCGGCGGGCAGATCCCAGAGGTCGAACACGCCGGCCGGCATGAACGGGTACGGCAGCACCTCGACGTAGCCGTCCAGGGCGAGGGTCCGGCCGATGCTGCGCCGACGACGCTGCGCGGCGGTGAGACCGGTCCCGGCGGGTGCGCGGGGCACGACCGCGGGGATGTCCTCGAGGCCTTCGAGGCGAAGGACCTCCTCCACGAGATCCGCGCGCTGCCGCAGATCGGGTCGCCATGACGGCGGGGTGACCCGGAGCGGATCGGCGCCGTCGACGGTGCAGCCGACCTCGGTCAGTCGCGCCGCCGTGGTGCCCGCCGGATAGTCGATACCCGCTGTGCGGTCCGGCTCGTCGGCGGGGATCGTGATGGCCTCGGGCTCGGCGACGGCGGTGCGCGCCTCGCTGAGCGGGGATGCGACAGTGCCACCCGCGATCTCGACGATGAGCTGCGCGGCACGATCCGACGCCACCGCGGTGATCTCCGGGTCGACGGTCCGCTCGAACCGCTTGCTCGCCTCGGAGGTGAGCTTGTGCCGCTTGGCCGTCCGGAACACCCGGACCGGATCGAACGTGGCCGACTCCAGCAGGATCGACGTCGTCGCATCGCCCACCTCGGTGGCGCCGCCGCCCATCACACCCGCGAGCGCGATCGGTCCGCTGTCGTCGGCGATGACCTCGTCCTCGGGGTCGAGGGTGCGCTCCACCCCGTCGAGCGTGGTGAGCTTCTCGCCGGGTGTGGCGGGTCGCACCCGGACGGTGCCCGCGAGCTTGTCGGCGTCGAAGGCGTGCAGCGGCTGTCCGAGCTCGATCATCACGTAGTTGGTCACGTCGACGATGGCCGAGATCGGCCGGATGCCCGCGACCATGAGCCGCTTCTGCATCCACCATGGCGAGACCGCGGTCGCGTCGACGCCGGTGAGGACCCGCGCGGTGTAGCGAGTGGCCGTCGAGTCGTCGGCGATCGCGACCGGCCAGGCCTGCCCGGTGCCGACGGCCGGTGGTTCGGAGTGCACCGGATCGGCCTGCGCGCCCGCACCGGCGCCCGGGTCGACGAACGGGACGCCGAAGCTGCCGGCGAGTTCGCGGCCGAGTCCACGCACCGAGAAGGCGTACCCGCGGTCGGGGGTGACGTTGATGTCGATCGCGGTGTCGTCGAGACCGAGGACCTCGCGGGCGTCCGCACCCGGTTCCGCGGTTCCCGGAGCGAGGACGAGAATCCCGCTGTGGTCGTGGCCGATGCCGAGTTCGGACACCGAACAGATCATGCCGTCGGACACCCGGCCGTAGGTCTTGCGTGAGGCGATCTCGAACGGTCCGGGCAGCACGACGCCGGGCAGGGCCGCCACGATGAGGTCACCTTCGGTGAAATTGCGGGCACCGCAGACGATCCCGCGCGGCTCGCTCTCTCCCACCTCGACCGTGCAGAAGCGGATGGGCTTCTTGAACTCGGTCAGTTCCTCGATGGTCGCGACCCGTCCGATGACCAAGGGCCCGGTGATCACCGGGAACGGGTCGATGCCCTCGATCTCGAAGCCGACGCGGACGAAGCCCCGGTCGATCTCCTCGGTGGTCGCCGACCACTGCGGGTCTCCTTGGCGGAGCACCTCGGTGTACCAGGACTGGGGGGCACGCACGTCAACCAACTACTTTCATCGATCGGTTTCTGCTCAAGTGTTCTGTCACGGGTGACTCGGACCGCAGCGGCCGGTCAGACCGCGGGGCCGAACGGCACGGTGAAACGGATGTCACCCTCGACCATGTCACGCATGTCGGAGATGTCGTTGCGGAACTGCAGGGTGCGTTCCAGGCCCATGCCGAACGCGAAGCCGGTGTACACGTCCGGGTCGATACCGTTGGCCCTCAGCACATTCGGGTTCACCATGCCGCAGCCGCCCCATTCCACCCAACCGGCGCCACCCTTCTTGGCGGGGAACCAGACGTCGACCTCTGCCGATGGCTCGGTGAACGGGAAGTAGCTCGGCCGCATCCGCGTCGTGGTGTCGGGGCCGAACAGGGCCCGCGCGAACACCTCGAGAGTGCCGCGCAGATTCGCCAGGGTGAGCCCCTTGTCGACCGCCAGTCCCTCGATCTGATGGAAGACCGGGGTGTGGGTGGCGTCGAGTTCGTCGGTGCGGAACGTGCGTCCCGGGCAGGCGACGTAGATCGGCAGTTCTCGGTCGAGCATCGAGCGCACCTGCACCGGGGACGTGTGGGTGCGCAACACCTGCCGGGATCCCTCGGGGGCGATGTAGAAGGTGTCCTGCATCGACCGGGCCGGATGGTCGGGCAGGAAGTTGAGTGCGTCGAAGTTGTGGTGTTCGGTCTCGACCTCGGGGCCCTCGGCGATCTCCCAGCCCATGCCGACGAAGACATCCGCGACCTGTTCGGCGATCACCGTGATCGGGTGGCGCGCACCCACGCGGCGACGTCCGCTGGGCAGCGTGACATCGACGGACTCGGCGACCAGGACGGCCTGGTCTCGCTCGGCCTGCAGCGCCGTCGTGCGCAGATCGAATGCGGCGCTGACCCGTCCGCGAACCTCGTTGACGAGCTTGCCGCCCGCGGAACGCTGATCCTTGGGGATGCTGCCGAGTGCACGACGAGCGAGCGCGATGGGTGATCGGTCGCCGAGGTGAGCCGTCTTGGCCTGTGCGAGGCCGTCGAGGTCGGCGGCCGCCTCGAACGCGGCGACGGCGGCCGCGGCCGCGGCGTCGAGTTCCTGCGGTTCCGGGAACCGCGTCTCTGGGGCGTCGTCGGCAGAGCTGGCCACGGGCGGAGTTCTCCTCGATGTCGAAAACAGGCGTTCGGATGCGGCTACCAGCCTAGACGAGCCGCCGGGGTCGCCACGGCGCAGGTCGGTGCGCTCGGAGCCGACGATGAGGTGTCCGATGCCGTCGTCTCAGGCGCGTCGCGGAAGCGCGATCGCGCGTGCGACGATTGCGCCGCCGACGGCGAGCGCCGCCCAGACGAGACCCTCGTCGGCGAGACCGGTGCGCGCCATCATCAGCGTGGCGATCCCGACCCCGATGAGGCCGAGGAGGACGGCACGGTCGCGGATCGGGCCGGCGTCGCGGCGCAGCGGTGCGTCCCACCATGGAAGCGGGTCGTTCTCGCGGCCCGAGAGCAGCGCGACGACCGGAACCATCAACGCCAGGACCAGCACCGTCTGCGTACCGACGACGGCGACGAACGCGGCGGGATTCGTCTGGTCGCGGGTCAGTCCCACGAGCTCGCCTGCGCCGATGACGAGGGCGAGTACCGGCAGATGCCACAGATAGAGGGTCATCGCGCCCCGGTTCCCGACAACCACCCACCACCAGATCCGCGGCCGGTTCGCCACCGCCGACAACGGGCCCCGGAGCGCGATGGCCGCCGCGCACAGCACGATGGTGTGCCCCGCGAGGAGAAGGCTCGGCGGATTCATGTTCGACAGTTGTTGGCCGGGCACGGTCACCAGGGACACCTCGTAGGGGCCCACCTGGACCAGCAGCAGGTCGACGGCGAGGAACACGAGCGCCCCGCACACGGCCTGTGCCGAGGTGACGAGTCGCTTGGCATACCCGACACCGAGGATCGCGGGCAGGGTCCAGACGGTCAGGAACGAGAGGATCCCCACCGATGTGATTCCGGCCGCCAGTCGGAGGACGTCGATGACGGCGGTCGTACCCCATGCGACGCCGATCGCGACCGCGAGCTGCCGAGGGGTCGAGATGTGGTGCAGCAGCGGCACCACCGCGAGCACGAGGAGGTAGGCGCCGAGGAACCAGAGGAGTTGGACGCCGAGATGCGCGATGACGTCGGCGGCGGTCGACCATCCCATGGCACCGGTGACGAGCAGCGCCGCGACGACGGCGAGCAGATACCAGAAGACCGGTCGCAGGAGACGCTGCGCGCGGGCCAGCAACCAGTGTCCCGTCGACGTCGACGGGCGTGACCGCAAGCCGTGGGTCGCGGCGGCCGCGCCGGCGAAGAAGAACAGCGGGAGGATCTGCAGGAGCCACGTCGCGCCCTGCATGATCGGGACGTCGGCGAGCAGGTTCCCCAGGTGCAGACCATCGTCGTCGGCGGAGACGGTGAGCATCAGGGAGTGCCCGGCGACGACCACGACGAGCGACGCGAGGCGAAGGACGTCGACGACCCGGTCGCGCGAGCCGGTGAGGACGTCGAGGTCGGCGGCCGTCGGAAGGGATCTGCGCGGACTGCTGTCGGGAGTCCGCCCACCGGGGTGAGTTCGCATGCATCGAGGATCCGTTTCGCCGGCCGTCGACGGATGAGCAGTTCTACTCGGATGTCCCTGAGCAGTTCTCGTCTCGGTCGCGGGTCCGGGACGGTCGCCGAGGAGACAGGGCGGCCGGGGTGAGAGCACGATCGGAGTGCACGATCGGCGGAAATCCGGACACGATCGGCGGAAAACAGGGCACGGTCGGCATCGGGAGAGGTTCCGCGACCCGGGTATCCGACGCGGATCCCGGGTTCACCCGGTCAGGGCATCTCCACGGTCTGGGCGCGGCGGATCTCCTCCACGGCGCGCATCAGATAGTCCTTGTGGTCGATCTTTCCGGCGGCGAGCAGATCGGCGATCACGAGCACGGCCGCACCGACCACGTCGGCCGCCGCGATGGCGGTTGTCCGACCCTCGCCGTCCTCACCCGGTTCGGCAACCCCCAGTGCACCGGTGAGCACCACCACGACGGCCGACGGATCCGCGGGCGCATCCCACAGGCCGGCGCCAGTGATCGTGCGTCGCAGGACCTCGGAGACATCGTCCCCGCTCACACCATCCTGGTACAGGGTCTCGAGCAGTTCGCGGACCATGAGTCCGTGAACCTCACGAGCCACCTCGGCGTGCTTCTCGAGCCGCCCGACGGCGTCGCGGAAATCCCCGATGTCCTGCGCGCGCGCCGCTCGGACCCCCTGATCGGTGGCCTCCGCGACGGTGCGAGCGGTCAGCGGCCATCCGGCCGGTGAGGTGTGCGTGTCCGCCATGGGTGTCTCCTGTCAGGTGTCGGGGACCGGTCGCTCAGCGGTCCGCCGATGCGTGGACCCGTGCGGTCGCGTACAAGCAGATGGCCGCTGCCGCAGCCAGATTCAGACTCTCGGCACGTCCACGGATGGGGATCGAGACGCGATGGTCGGCGGATCGCTGGACATCGGCGTCGAGTCCGTGGGCCTCGTTCCCGAAGAGCCAGGCGCACCGTCCGGCCAACGCGTCGTCGGCGTCGTCGAGTGCGAGTTCGCCGTCGGCGGCGGTCGCGAACTGGGTGATACCCGCCCGCCGGATCGCGGCCAGGCCGTCGTCGACGGACCGTTCACGGGCGATCGGCAGGTGGAATACGCTGCCCGCCGACGACCGGACGCTCTTGCCGTTGTGCGGGTCGACGGAGTCACCGAGCAGGATCATCGCCTCGGCACCCATCGCGTCGGCACAGCGGATGAGCGTGCCGACGTTGCCGGGCTCCCGCGGTTCGACCGCGACCGCGAGCAGGCGCGGAGAGGTCGCGAGGACGTCGTCGAGCGGGATGTCGAGCAGCCCGCAGATCGCGAAGACTCCGGGCGGCGTCTCGGTCTCGGAGAGCTTCTGGGCAGCGCGCGCGGTGAGTCCGACGACCGGCACACCGTCGGTGCTCGCGGTGTCGAGGACGGCGTCATGACGTCTGTCCTCGTCGTCGCGGACGAGGACGATCTGCGCACGGCCGGCGTCGAGCGCGGCGGTCACCGAGTTCGCGCCCTCGACGAGGAATCGCCCCTCCGCCCGGCGAACCGCGGCGCGATGGAGCTTGGCATACGACACGACCCGCGAGGAGCGTTCAGACAGAAGCTCCATCGCGGGTCGGGTCGGGTGCTGCGGTGCGATCAGGCAGCCGGGGCGTTGACGTCCGCCGGCAGCGCCTTGCGTGCGATCTCGACGAGACCGGTGAAGGCCTCGGGATCGGTCACGGCGATGTCGGCGAGGACCTTGCGGTCGACCTCGACGCCGGCGGCCTTCAGGCCCTGGATGAAACGGTTGTAGGTGATGTCGTTGGCGCGGGCCGCGGCGTTGATACGCGCGATCCACAGCTTGCGGAACTCACCCTTGCGGGCGCGACGGTCCCGGTAGGCGTAGGTCAGCGAGTGGAGCTGCTGCTCCTTCGCCTTGCGGTACAGGCGCGAACGCTGTCCGCGGTAACCCTTGGATGCCTCCAGGGTCGAACGACGCTTCTTCTGGGCGTTGACAGCCCTTTTCACGCGTGCCATGTGTCAGTCCTCTTCGTTGGTCAGATGTCGGTTCTGCTGTCGTCGCCGGGCCTGGCCCGGGCGATCAGCGATTGAGCAGTCGCTTGATGCGCGGCGCGTCGTTCTCGCTCACGACGGCGATGCCGTCGAGGCGACGGGTCCGGCGCGACGACTTGTGCTCCAGCAGGTGGCGACGGTTGGCCTTCTGGCGAACGACCTTGCCGCTCCCGGTGACCTTGAATCGCTTCGCGGTGCCCTTGTGGGTCTTGCTCTTCGGCATGTGCTTCCTTCATTCGAGCGAGCGAGGACCCACCCGTGGGTGTCGGGTGGTCGTTCGCGCGCTGGTTGGTCAGTGCTCAGTGGCGGATGGTGTCACCCATCCCCACTCGCTATCAATTCGACTCGGCGTCCGTCGCGGCCGGCTTGGGTCCGCGGTCGTCGCGGCTCTGCTGCGCCTTCTGCCGGGTCTTCGCACCCTTGTGCGGCGCCAGCACCATCGTCATGTTCCGGCCGTCCTGCTTGGCCGAGGTCTCGATGAAGCCGTAGTCGGCGACGTCGTTGCCCAGGCGCTGCAGAAGCCGGTAGCCCAGCTCCGGGCGCGACTGCTCACGACCGCGGAACATGATGGTCACCTTCACCTTGGACCCGGCCTCGAGGAACCTGACGACGTGACCCTTCTTGGTCTCGTAGTCGTGGTCGTCGATCTTCGGGCGGAGCTTCTGCTCCTTGATGACGGTCATCTGCTGGTTGCGACGCGACTCGCGCTGCTTCTGGGCGGCTTCGTACTTGAACTTGCCGTAGTCCATGATCTTGCACACGGGTGGCCGTGCGTCGGGCGCGACCTCGACCAGGTCGAGATCGGCCTCGTAGGCCAGGCGAAGCGCATCTTCAACACGCACGATGCCCACCTGCTCCGAGTTCGGTCCGACGAGTCGGACCTCAGGGACGCGGATGCGCTCGTTGATGCGGGTCTCAGTGCTGATGGGGCCTCCTTGATCAGTTCTTCTCCGGTGACCGCCAGGAGATGGGACTCCGGTGGCAGGGGGCCTCGCTTCTCAGCAGAAGAGCCCCGGGACGCTGATCGCATCCGCAGGGCTCCGTTACCGACCGGCTCGTCGACACACGTGTCGAACCGACGGAAACGCGCAGCTCGAAGGCGTTGCGACTGTCGGCGTGAACCGGACCGTACAACTGCGGTGAACCCGCGTCGTGACGGTGGGAGCGGAACTCCTCTTGCGACCCCGGCGCAAACCGGGGCGGTCGTGATATGGGAGTCTAGCAGCCATGACCGAGAACTCCTATTCGTCACCTGCACAGATGCCCGGTGAGGGTGCCGCGGCAGGCGGCGAGGGAGCAGTCGGTCCGGAGCAGACCGATCCTGACAACGTGCGGGATCTGGCCGATATTCCGGCCATCGAGGTGATCACCAGGGCGATCGTGATGCTCATGAGCGCATCGGCGGAGAAACTCGGGCTCGCCGAGGGCACGCCCGACGATCGCATCGACCTGCCCGAGGCCCGCACCCTGATCACCGCCCTGGCCGGGATCGTCGACGCGTCCAAGGCCGATCTCGGCATCCACGCAGCACCCATCCGGGACGGCCTCAAGCAGTTGCAGCTCGCATTCCGCGACGCGAGCGCCTACCCGGACGAGCCCGGCGAGGGTCCGGGCGAGAAGTACACGGGAGCTGTGCGCGACCGTCGTCGGTAGACGGCGCATACGAACCGACGACGTCCCGACATCCCGGTGCCGGTTGCGAACGTCGGCGCCTGCGTCCGAGCGACGTAGGCTGGAAGAGTGAGCAGCGACACCCCGCACGACCCTGCCCAGGATCCCGTCACCGATGCCCAGCCGGGCGTCCTCGACGGCGAGGTGGTGAGCAATCCTTCGCAGGCGCCCGCGACTCCCCCGCCGCCCGGGTACACACCACCGATCCCGGACCCGAACTACACGAACTCGGGCGTCCCGACCTTCGACTTCGTGCGCGACAAGATCGAGAACCGCATCTCGACGGCGATCGGCAGTGAGGAACTCGCCCACGCCGGTCCCGAGGGCCAACAGGTCGACGAGATGATGCGCAAGCGCGACGAGGCGGCCCGAAAGAAGCTCGAAGAGATCCGTAAATCCATGGGCAAGTAGCCGTTTCGGGTGCCGAGGGCAGAAGTTCGCGGCCCTTCGTGACACTCGCAAGCTCGTTCCTCAGGGACCACCAGCCCTCGATCGGACGGGGTCAGCCGGCCGACGCCACCGTCTCGTCGACGTCGAGGATGTCCGCGAGGAACTTCCCGGTGTGGCTCGACGGCTCGAGTGCGATGTCCTCGGGTGTGCCCTCGGCGACGACGGTTCCGCCGCCGGTGCCGCCCTCCGGCCCCATGTCGATCACCCAGTCCGCCGTCTTGATCACGTCGAGGTTGTGCTCGATGACGATGACCGTGTTGCCCTTGTCGACCAGTCCGCTGATCACACCCAGCAGCTTCTTGATGTCCTCGAAGTGCAGACCGGTCGTCGGCTCGTCGAGGATGTAGACGGCCCGGCCGTTGGTCCGCTTCTGCAGTTCGGACGCGAGCTTCACACGCTGTGCCTCACCGCCGGACAACGTGGGCGCGGGCTGACCCAGTCTCACGTATCCGAGCCCGACGTCGACCAGGGTCTTCAGGTAGCGGTGGATCGACGTCACCGGCTCGAAGAAGTCGGCCGCCTCCTCGATCGGCATGTCGAGGACCTCGGAGATGGTCTTGCCCTTGTAGTGGACCTCGAGTGTCTCGCGGTTGTACCGCGCCCCGTGACACACCTCGCACGGCACGTAGACGTCGGGCAGGAAGTTCATCTCGATCTTGATCGTGCCCTCGCCGGTGCACGCCTCGCAGCGACCGCCCTTGACGTTGAACGAGAACCGCCCGGGCTGATAGCCGCGGACCTTTGCCTCGGTCGTCGCGGCGAACAGCGTGCGGATCTTGTCGAACACTCCGGTGTAGGTCGCCGGGTTGGATCGTGGCGTCCGTCCGATCGGCGACTGATCGACCCGCACCAGCTTGTCGAGCTGATCGAGACCCTTGACGCGCGTATGCCGGCCGGGGACCTGACGCGCACCGTTGAGCTTGTTGGCGAGCACGGTCGCGAGGATGTCGTTGACGAGCGTCGACTTGCCCGACCCGGACACACCCGTCACCGCGGTCAGGACACCGAGCGGGAAACCGACCTCGATCCCCTGCAGATTGTGTTCGCGCGCACCGACGACGGTGAGCTGCTTCTTCCGCGAGATCGGACGACGGATCGCCGGCACGGGCAACTCGTCGCGACCGGACAGGTACGCACCCGTCAGGGACCGGCGGTTCTTCAGCAGATCCTTGTAACTGCCGCTGTGCACGACCTCACCGCCGTGCTCGCCGGCCCGCGGACCGATGTCGACGATCCAGTCGGCGGCGCGGATGGTGTCCTCGTCGTGCTCGACGACGATCAGTGTGTTGCCGAGATCGCGCAGGCGCGTGAGGGTTTCGATGAGACGGCGATTATCGCGCTGATGCAGGCCGATCGACGGCTCGTCGAGGACGTAGAGCACCCCGGCGAGCCCGGAACCGATCTGGGTCGCCAGACGGATGCGCTGCGCCTCGCCACCGGAGAGTGAGCCCGCGGCCCGCGACAGCGACAGGTACTCCAGTCCGACGTCGAGCAGGAACGTGATCCGCGCCTGCACCTCTTTGAGCACGCGACCCGCGATCGCGGTCTGCCGTGCGTCGAGCGTGAGGCCGTTGAGGTAGTCGGCGCACTCCGCGACCGACAGCGCGCAGACCTCCGCGATCGACATCGCGCCGTGCGTCGGGTGATCGAGGGTGACCGAGAGGATCTCCGGGCGCAGGCGCGCACCGTGGCACGCCGGGCACGGAATGTCCCGCATGTAGCCCTCGTACCGCTCCTTCATCTGCTCGGACTCGGTCTGGTCCATGCGCCGCGCGAGGAACGACATGACGCCCTCGAACTCGGTGTAGTACGACCGGGTTCGGCCATAGCGGTTGCGGAACTTGACGTGCACCTGGTGGTCGCTGCCGTCGAGGATCGCCTTGCGCGCCTTGACGGGCAGCTTCTTCCACGGGGTGTCGACGGAGAAGCCCATCTGGTCGGCGAGCCCGCCCATCAGGCGCAGGAAGTAGTCGGCGTTGTGGCCGCCCGACCACGGCGCGATAGCACCCTCCGACAAGGACAGATCCGGATCGGGTACGACGAGTTCCTCGTCGACCTCCTTGCGGACCCCGAGGCCGTCGCACTCCGGGCATGCACCGTACGGCGAGTTGAACGAGAACGAGCGCGGCTCGAGATCGTCGATGGCGATCGGGTGGCCGTTGGGGCAGGCCATCCGCTCGGAGAAGCGACGTTCGCGGTGGGGGTCGTCCTCCTCGAGATCGACGAAGTCGAGGACGACGATCCCGTCGGCCAGCCGCAGCGCGGTCTCGATGGAGTCGGTGAGCCGTTGCTTGGCCGTCGGCTTGACCGCGAGGCGGTCGACGACGACCTCGATGTCGTGCTTCTCCTGCTTCTTCAGCTTCGGCGGGTCGGTGAGCTGGTGCACGACCCCGTCGATGCGGGCGCGTGAGAAACCCTGCGTCTGAAGTTCGGCGAACAGGTCGACGAACTCGCCCTTACGAGTCCGCACGACCGGTGCGAGCACCTGGAACCGGACACCGGCCTCCATGTCGAGCACCTGGTCGACGATCTGCTGGGGTGTCTGCTTGGCGATCAGCTCGCCACACTCCGGACAGTGCGCACGACCGGCCCGCGCGTAGAGCAGTCGCAGATAGTCGTACACCTCGGTGATGGTGCCCACCGTGGACCGCGGGTTCCGGTTCGTCGACTTCTGGTCGATGGACACCGCCGGCGACAGCCCCTCGATGAAGTCGACGTCGGGCTTGTCCATCTGCCCCAGGAACTGGCGGGCGTAGGCCGACAGGGACTCGACGTAGCGTCGCTGTCCCTCGGCGAAGATCGTGTCGAACGCCAGCGACGACTTCCCCGACCCGGACAACCCGGTGAACACGATCAGGCTGTCCCGCGGGAGATCCACGTCGATTCCGCGCAGGTTGTGTTCGCGGGCACCGCGGACGATCAGACGGTCAACCACTTGCAAGTCCTCATTCGTTGCTGATCCGGCGCATGCCGGAGTGCTGGTATGTGAGCGGGTTGATGCGGTCGGCCGACTGGGTTGGACCGCTCCGCGCGTACCTTAGCGACGACCACCGACAACTTCGCGATGGTCCATCAGCCAATGCTCCACGATACCCTCGCGAACCAACTGCAGGCCTTCTCGTCCGTCGCTAGCCTGGCGACCATGAGTCCCCAGGATGCTTCCCTCAGTGACACCTACACCGGCGATCTGTCGGAGTCGCCGGCGCCGCAACGCCGCACGCTCGACTCGGCGACCATCGTCAAACTCTCCGTCGGGCCGATGGACAACAACGTCTACGTCATCACCTCACGCGCGACCGGCGATCAGCTGATCATCGATGCCGCCAACGACGCCGACCGCATCCTCGAGCTGGTCCGCGAGTTGCCCGGGACCCCGCGACTGATCGTCACCACGCATCGCCACTTCGACCACTGGCAGGCGTTGGAGAAGGTGGCCGGTGAGCTCGGGGTCACGACCGCCGCCGGGCGCCACGATGCCGAGGAGCTGCCGGTCACGCCGGATCGGCTCGTCGACGACGGCGACACCATCACGGTGGGCGACCTCTCGTTCGAGGCGATCCACCTCGTCGGTCACACGCCGGGGTCGATCGCACTGGCCCTGACCGACGGCGACGTCGTCCACCTCTTCACCGGCGACTGCCTCTTCCCCGGCGGGGTCGGCAAGACCTGGGAGCCCGGCGACTTCGAGACCCTCCTCGGCGACGTGACCACCAAGATCTTCGAACGTTACGACGACAGCACGGTCGTCTATCCGGGCCACGGCAAGGACACGTCGCTCGGCGCCGAGCGTCCATCGCTGGCGGAGTGGCGCGAGCGCGGATGGTGATCGCCCGCTCCCACTGATGCGATCGAACCGACACCGCCACGCGCGCAGGCTGGGCGCCTGCGACGGCTGCTCGTGACCGGTAGCCTCGATGAGGTTCACCCGCTCAAACCACGGGCGGTGATTGTCCGAGTCCTGTCACGAGGAGGCCGTCAGTGTTGATCCGCCGAATTGCCCGACCCATGCTCGCCACAGTGTTCGTCGCATCGGGGATCGATGCACTTCGCAACCCGGGGCCGCGCGCCGAGAAGTCCCAGCAGTTCGTGGACAAATCGGTCGAGACCTTGCCCGACGAGGTCACCGACAACGTGCCGACGGATCCCGAGACCCTGGTCCGGGTCAACGGCGCGATCCAGATCGGCGGCGGAATCCTCTTGGCCACCGGCAAATTCCCTCGGGTCGCGGCCCTGGGTCTGGCCGGCTCGCTGGTGCCGACGACCCTGGCCGGTCATGACTTCTGGAATGAGACCGACCCACAGGCCCGCGCACTGCAGCGCACGCAGTTCCTCAAGAACGTGAGTCTGCTCGGCGGACTGCTCATCGCCTCGGTCGACACCGAGGGCAAGCCGTCCCTGGCCTGGCGCGGACGGCAGAAGGCGTCGGCCGCGAGCAGCGCCATCGCCGGCGCGCTGCCGGTCGTCGCCTCCGACTCCACCTGGGACACCATCCGCGAGCGGTCGGTCGAGGGCGCTCACGTGTTGGGCGAGCGCTCGGCCGAGGCGGCCGAGGTCGTGCGCCACCGGGCCCCGGAGCTGGCCGAGGCCGCGCGTGAGCGGTCCGTGGAGGCCGCCGAGGTCATCCGTCATCGTGCGCCCGAGATCGCCGAGGCCGCCGGCAAGTACTCGAGCGAGGCCGCCGAGGCCATCCGCCACCGGGCCCCGGAGCTGGCCGAGACCGCGCAGAAGCGCACCGCGGAGTTCGCCGAGATCGCGCAGAAGAAGTCCGCGGAGTTCGCCGAGGCCGCCCAGAAGCGTGCCGAGGAGGCCCAGAAGCGGTCCGACAAGGCTGCGAAGAAGTTCGAGAAGCGTTCGGACAAGACCGCCAAGAAGGTTCAGAAGAAGACCGACAAGGCCGTCAAGACCGCGCAGAAGAAGGCCGACAAGGCGGTTGCCGTCGCGCAGAAGAAGTCCGACAAGGCCGCTGATCGCATCAAGGATCGTGCACCTGAACTGGCGGACTCGGCTCGTGAGCGTTCGGCGGATGCCGCCGCGCTGATCCGCAAGCGCGCGCCGGAGCTGGCCGACACCGCCCGCGACCGTTCGACCGACGCCGCCGACTACATCCGTGCCCGTGCCGGCGAACTCGCCGACCAGGCAGACGCCTTGACCGCCACCGCCAAGGACCGCGCCGCCGAGGGTGCCGAGGAAGGCCGCCGTCGCCTGCGAAAGGCCCGCTCATAGTCCCGACCGATCATCCGTCGTCCCGGATCGGTGCCATCGGCCCATCCGGGACGACGCGTCCCGCCCACGAGTACCCGTGGACGACGACCGACGCCGACGCCGACGCCGCCATCGACTCGGCGGCGCTGACCGGCCGACATCTCGTCGTCGCCGTAGGGTCGAACGCCTCTCGCGACGTGCTGCGCACCAAGCTCGCCGCCGTTGTGTCGGGGAATCCGCCGCCGCCGATCATGCGGGTCACACTCGCCGACGTCGCGGTCGGACATTCCGCGCACGTCTCGGCGCGCGGATACATTCCGGCCGCACCTTTTCGCTCCGACGGGGCCTCGCTGAGCACCGTCGGCGCCTGGCTCACCGACGACGAGGCCGCCGCCCTCGACCACACCGAACCGAATTACGATCGCATGATGCTCTCCACCGCCGACCACCCGGTCGTCGCCGCTCCCGTTGTCCCACTGACATTCTCGCTCTACGTCTCTCGTCACGGCGTGCTCACCGATCCGCGTAGCGGACACAGGGTCCCGCTGGGACCGCAGCGGACCGTCGTCGCATGGCTGGATGCCGAACTCGCCGACCGGACCCTGTCCGGACCGGTCGACGATGTGTGTCGTCGGCTGGCGGTACCCCGACACGGCGCCCGGGTGTCGGCGGCGATGCGGTCGGCCGGCCTCGCATCCGGATGCGGGATCGGCACGGTGCCCGCCGAAGGAGCTGCACGACAGTGAGTTCCACGGACACCGGTTCCCCGGAGTACCCCACCATGTCGGGCGCGGACGCGCGGATCGACGAGGAACAGGCCCACCTCGACCTCGTGTATGCGCGACTCGACCGGATGCGCGCGAACACCCAGCGACGTCTCGCGACGACCCTGCGTGAGGCGGGCGGCACGCCGCAGGCACGGTCCGAGCGTGAGTCCTATGAGCGGATGTACACCGAGGACCTGGCGAAATTCGATGCCGCCGAACACAATCTCTATTTCGGGCGGCTCGACCTCGACGACGGGGAGGTGCGGCGCATCGGCCGTATCGGGGTGCTCAACGACGATGCCGCCGACACCACGCTGTTGCTGGACTGGCGCGCACCGCTGTCGCGGCCGTTCTATCTCGCCACTCCGGCGGCACCCGAGGAGGTCGACCGCCGACGACACGTCCGGACCCGGAGCCGTCGGGTCCGCGCCGTCAACGACGAGTTCCTCACCCTCGGCGACGCTTCACCGCATGACGTCGGACATGGCGATGTCGTCAACGAGACCGCCCTCGTCGCGGCGTTGAACGCCGCCCGCACCGGCGAGATGACCGACATCGTCGAGACGATCCAGCGTGAGCAGGATCTGATCATCCGCTCGCCGCACCGCGGGGTGACGGTGATCCAGGGTGGTCCCGGTACGGGCAAGACCGCGGTCGCGCTGCACCGGGCGGCCTATCTGCTGTACACCCACCGGGACATCCTGTCGCGCAGCGGGATCCTGATCATCGGCCCCAACGACGACTTCCTGAACTACATCGGCCAGGTGCTCCCCTCGCTCGGCGAGTCCGGCGTCCTACTCTCGACGGTCGGCGACCTGTTTCCCGGCGTCCACGCCGTCGCACCCGAGTCGCGGGAGGCCGCGGCGGTCAAGGGTGACCTGCGCATGGTGGATCTGCTCAAGCGGGCCGTGCGGGCACGCCAGTCACTGCCGAGCAGGCCGGTGCCGGTGGACTTCGACGGCTACCAGGTGATGATCGACTCGGCCCTGATCAAGGCTGCCCGCGCCAAGGCCCGCAGTTCGCGTCGCGCCCACAACCTGGCGCAACCCATCTTCATCCGTGCCGCGCTCGACGGTCTCGCGCAGGCCCACGCGCGGACGATCGGCTCGAGTCTGCTGGACGGGACCCAACTGCTCAGCGGCGCCGACATCGCCGACATCCGCCAGGAGATGGGCCACGACGGCGAGATCCGCCGTGCCTTGCTGAAGTACTGGCCGACACTCGGACCGCAGGACATGCTGCGCGAGTTGCTGTCCGATGCCGCTGCGATCCGCAAGGCGAGCCCCGGGTGGTCGGACGACGATCGCGCCGCGCTGCTCCGCGAGCCGACGTACGCGCAGCGGGATGGCAGCGACCTGACCTCCGCCGACGTGCCGCTGCTCGACGAGCTCGCCGAGCTGATCGGCTACGGCACCGACGATGCCGAGAAGGCCGAACGTGAGCGCTGGCGCCGACAACTCGCCGACGCGCAGGACGCGCTCGACATCCTGACCGGTTCGGCCCCACAGGATCTCGAGGACGAGCTCGACCCGGAGATCCTGATGGCCTACGACCTGATCGACGCGGAGACCCTGGCCGCCCGTCAGACCGAGACCCAGCGGCTGACGACGGCTGAGCGCGCCCACGGCGACCGCAACTGGGCATTCGGCCATGTGATCGTCGACGAGGCGCAGGAACTGTCCGCGATGGCGTGGCGGATGGTGATGCGGCGCATCCCCAATCGCTGGATGACCATCATCGGCGACACCGCCCAGACGGGAGATCTCGCGGGCACCCGGTCGTGGGGTCAGGTGCTGACGCCGTACGTCGCCGACCGCTGGCATCTGCGTGAGCTGACCGTGAACTATCGGACACCATCGGAGATCATGGACTACGCCACGCGGGTCCTCGCTCAGATCAATCCGGACATGACACCTCCGACGTCGTTGCGTAGCAACGGCATCGAGCCACGGGCCGTCCACACCGATTCGGCGGCGCTGGCCAAGGTAGCGGTGCTGGCGGCCACCCGGCCTGAACTCACCGGGCTGACGGCGATCATCGCGCCGGATCGGCTGCATGCCGAACTGCTCGTTGCCGTCGATGACATCGACTCGCCACCACGGATTCTCACCGTCGGCGCATGCAAGGGTCTGGAGTTCGACAACACGGTCGTGGTGGAGCCGGCGGAGATCATCGCGGATTCACCCCTGGGGCATTCGGAT
Organism: Gordonia sp. OPL2; assembly: GCF_003797825.1. Classification (GTDB taxonomy): domain Bacteria; phylum Actinomycetota; class Actinomycetes; order Mycobacteriales; family Mycobacteriaceae; genus Gordonia. The sequence goes on along the minus strand of NZ_RKME01000033.1, from coordinate 23,846 downwards.
CTCTACGTCGCCCTGACGCGCGCCACCCAACGGCTCACCGTGGTGCACGCCGGTGACCTGCCGGACGAGTTGTCGGACATGACGAACGAAACCCCCGACACCTGGTAGGTGCCGGGGGTCCGGTCGAACAGTGGTAGCGGCGCGACCAGGTCGCGCGGGCTGGCTCGTGCGAACTACGTCGTGTGCACGATCAGCACGTCGCACGCCGACTTGCGCGCCACGTCGGCCGGCACGGAACCCAGCAGACGACCGGCGATCGAATTCAGGCCCTTGTTGCCGACGACGAGCAGATCCGCCTTGGTGTCGGTGACCAGCTGGAGCAGCGCGTCGACCGGTGCGCCCTTGATGGACCGCTGGTCGATGTTGGCCGCTCCGGCCTTGGTGGCACGCTCTTTCGCGCTCCGCAGGATCTCCTCGGTCGGCGTCGACCCGGTCACCTGGTAGGCCTCGTCCTTCAGGACGTCTGCAGCGCCGCCGGCGCCCTTGTCGTTCGGAAAGTAGGCGCACGCGATCACCAGCGACGCGGCGTCGCCCGCCAGTGCCCCCGCACGCTCGACCGCCTTCAGCGACGACTCAGAGCCATCGGTGCCGACGACGATCGTTGTGTATGCGCTCATCCCAACCTCCACGAGTCATTCCGCCCCGACGTCACGAGGCAGGTGTCATCCCCAACTGTAAAACCCCTGATCCGGCAGATTAGTTGGCGACGTGCCGGTTTGTCCGCCTTTCGTGGGGATCAGCACATTCATCGGATTCCTGCGGCGTCCATCCCCCGCAGTTCCTTCTTGAGATCCGCGATCTCGTCACGCAGCCGTCCCGCCAGCTCGAACTGCAGGTCACGGGCGGCGCTCATCATCTGTTCGGTGAGCTGCGCCACCAGATCCGCCAGTTCGGCCCGCGGCATCGCCGACGTGTCACGCTTCTCGATGACGCCCGAGCTACCCGCCTTGGACACCTCGCCCTGGGCGCGTCGCCCGCGGCTGGCGTTGCGGCCGGATCCGCCGATGGCGACCGCGTCGTCCTCGGCCTCGCGATAGACCTGATCCAGGATGTCGGCGATCTTCTTGCGCAACGGTTTCGGATCGATACCCATCTCGGTGTTGTAGGCCACCTGCTTCTCGCGGCGACGTTCGGTCTCGTCGATCGCATTGCGCATCGAATCGGTGATCTTGTCGGCGTACATGTGGACCTCGCCCGAGACGTTGCGCGCGGCACGCCCGATCGTCTGGATCAGAGAGGTGGTCGAACGGAGGAATCCCTCCTTGTCCGCGTCGAGGATGGCCACCAGCGACACCTCGGGCAGGTCGAGTCCCTCACGCAGCAGGTTGATGCCGACGAGGACGTCGTACTCGCCGCTGCGCAGCTGCCGCAGCAGTTCGACGCGTCGGAGCGTATCGACCTCGGAGTGCAGGTAGCGGACCCGGATACCGAGTTCCAGCAGATAGTCGGTGAGGTCCTCGGCCATCTTCTTGGTGAGGGTGGTGACCAGGACGCGTTCATCGCGCTCCGTACGCTCCCGGATCTCGTGCACCAGGTCGTCGATCTGCCCCTTCGTGGGCTTGACGATCACCTCGGGATCCACCAGACCGGTCGGACGGATCACCTGCTCGACGAACTCGCCGTTGGACTGACCGAGTTCGTAGGGGCCCGGAGTGGCCGACAGGTAGACCGTCTGACCGATGCGGTCGACGAACTCGTCCCAGGTGAGCGGGCGGTTGTCCACCGCGGACGGCAGCCGGAACCCGTAGTCGACGAGGTTGCGCTTGCGCGACATGTCGCCCTCGTACATGCCGCCGATCTGCGGCACGGTGACGTGCGACTCGTCGATGACGAGCAGGAAGTCCTCGGGGAAGTAGTCGATCAGGGTGGCCGGTGCACTGCCGGCGGCACGTCCGTCGATGTGGCGTGAGTAGTTCTCGATGCCCGAGCAGAATCCGACCTGCCGCATCATCTCCAGGTCGTAGCTGGTGCGCATCCGCAGCCGCTGCGCCTCGAGCAGCTTGCCCTTGCCCTCGAGCTCGGCCAGACGTGCCTCGAGTTCCTCCTCGATGCTCTTCATCGCCCGCTCCATCCGCTCCGGCCCGGCGACGTAATGCGTGGCCGGGAAGATGCGCAGCGAATCGACCTGCCGGACAACATCTCCGGTGAGCGGGTGCAGATAGTAGAGGGACTCCACCTCGTCTCCGAAGAACTCGATGCGGACGGCGAGCTCCTCGTAGGACGGGATGATCTCGACCGTGTCGCCGCGCACGCGGAAACTGCCGCGGGTGAACGCGGTGTCGTTGCGCGTGTACTGCACATCGACCAGCAGGCGCAGCAGTGCGTCGCGATCGATCTCGTCGCCGACTTCGAGTTCCACCGAGCGATCCAGATACGACTGCGGTGTACCGAGACCGTAGATGCAGGACACCGACGCCACCACGACGACATCCCGTCGCGACAGCAGATTGGAGGTGGCCGAATGTCGCAGCCGCTCGACGTCGTCGTTGATCGACGAGTCCTTCTCGATGTAGGTGTCGGTCTGCGCGATGTACGCCTCGGGTTGGTAGTAGTCGTAGTACGAGACGAAGTACTCGACGGAGTTGTTCGGCAGCATCTCGCGCAGCTCGTTCGCGAGCTGTGCGGCGAGGGTCTTGTTCGGCGCCATCACCAGGGTGGGTCGCTGCACCCGCTCGATCAGCCAGGCGGTGGTGGCCGATTTACCGGTGCCGGTGGCGCCGAGCAGGACGATGTCCTTCTCCCCCGACGTGATGCGTCGTTCCAGGTCATCGATGGCAGCCGGCTGATCGCCGGCAGGCTCGTACTCGCTGACCACCTCGAAGTGACCACCGGTGCGTTCGATCTCGCCGACCGGACGGAACTCGGAGTGCGCGAGGACCGGACGTTCTGCTGCAAAAGCCATAGTGCCAGGGTAAACGCGCGGTCCGACAGTTGTGTTCCACTGCGCCGGCACCGACGCCGGCGGACCGGGCCGAGCACGACGACCTGACCAGACGGACAGGCGACCATCTCACCTCTCGGGTCGAACATGTGCGTACCGAGACAGGTCATCTTGTGGGCGGTGTGACGTGGCGAACATTCTCGAGGGGTACATCGCATCCGGCACAAGGAGTTGCATCCCATGGCAATCGAGCTGAATCAGATCTGGGACTTCCCGATCAAGGACTTCCATCCGTTCCCCAACGCGAAGATCGGCGTGGGCGCCCACGACATGCTCGGCGTCGAGGCCAAGAACCTCGGCATGACCCGGGTGCTGCTGATGACCACCGGCCTGCGGGGGTCGGGCATCATCGAGGAACTCGTCGGCAAGATCGAGTACCAGGGTGTCGACGTCGTCCTCTACGACAAGGTGGAGTCCAACCCCAAGGACTACAACTGCATGGACGCCGCGGCGCTGTATCAGTCGGAGAAGTGCGACGGCATCATCTCGGTCGGCGGCGGCTCCAGCCATGACGCCGCCAAGGGCGCCCGGATGGTGATCGCGCACGACGGCCGCAACATCAACGAGTTCGAGGGCTTCTCCAAGGCCACCAACAAGGAGAACCCGAAGCACATCGCGGTGTCGACGACCGCAGGCACCGGGTCGGAGACGTCGTGGGCCTACGTCATCACCGACACCTCCGACATGAACAAGCCGCACAAGTGGGTGGCCTTCGACGACACCTGCCTGGTCGACCTGGCGATGGACGACCCGCTTCTCTACTACTCGTGCCCCGAGCACTTCACCGCGTTCTGCGGGTTCGACGTCCTGGCGCACGCCAGCGAGCCCTATGTGTCGCGTCTGGACTTCGCGCCGTCGCTGGGCAATGCGAAGTACTCGATCGAGCTCATCCGCGATCACCTGCGCACCGCCGTCTACGAACCGCGCAACCTCGAGGCGCGTACCGGCATGATGCACGCGCAGTACATCGCGGCACAGGCGTTCAACTCGGGTGGTCTGGGTCTGATCCACTCGCTGTCACACGCGGTGTCGGCGTTCTACGACAGCCATCACGGCCTGAACAACGCCATCGCCCTGCCCCGTGTCTGGGAGTACAACCTCCCGTCGCGGTATGAGCGTTACGCCGACATCGCCGCGTTGCTCGGTGTCGACACGACCAACATGACCAAGGTGCAGGCCGCCGACGCCGCGGTCGAAGAGGCCATCCGGCTGTCGAAGGATCTCGGCATCCCGGACAACTTCGGTCAGCTCAGTGTGAACAGTTACGAGAAGAACCGGATGAACAGCGGCAAGTACGAGGGCCGCGGCGACACCATGGACACCTCGGACAAGCAGATCCGCGCGATCGCCGAGCACATGATGGACGACTGGTGCACGCCGGGCAATCCGCGCGAATGCACTGTGGAGTCCCTCATCCCGATGGTCACCCACGCGATGACCGGGAGCTACTGACGTCGGAGCGGGTACTCCCGTGGGCCGGCCCGGGCGAGGAACCGAACTGCCTCGCCCGGGTCGGCCGTACCGATGATCACCGTTCTGCGAAACGAGGAGCCATGCCGACGATGTCGACACTGTCCGTCCCCGCAACCGAGTTCTCCACCGTCGACGATCTCGTCGACGGACTCGAGAATCAGGGCTATCTGATCGACGACGATCTAGCCGTTGTCGTCCATCTCGCGACGTTGCTCGATCGTCCACTGCTCCTCGAAGGGCCTGCGGGCGTGGGCAAGACCGAACTCGCCAAGGCCCTCGCGGCCGCCGCCGGCCGGGACCTGATCCGGTTGCAGTGTTACGAGGGCCTCGACGAGTCGCGTGCCCTCTACGAGTGGGACTACGCCCGACAGCTGCTGCACGTACAGATGCTGCGCGACAGGATCAGTTCCGAACTCGCCCGCGAGACCACGCTGAGCGCGGCGTCGGCGGCTCTCGCGCGCACCGATGTCGGCGTGTACACCGAGGACTTCCTCGTGGCCCGGCCGTTGTTGGCGGCCATCATGTCGACGACGCCGACGGTGCTGCTCGTCGACGAGATCGACCGCAGCGACGAGGCGATGGAGGCGGTGATGCTCGAGGTGCTCGCCGAACGCCAGGTCACCGTGCCCGAACTGGGGACGTTCACGGCGCGCTCGGCACCATGGGTGATCCTGACCTCCAACGACACCCGCGAACTGTCCCCTGCGCTCAAACGGCGCTGCCTGCACTTCCAGGTGACCTACCCGAACGCCGAGCGGGAACGACGCATCGTGGCCGTGCGCGCACCGGAGGTCGAGGACGGTGTCGTCGCCGAGGTCGTCGACCTGGCCCGCCGCCTGCGCGACCTGCCGCTGCGCAAGAGCCCGTCGATCGCCGAGGTCATCGACGCGGCACGCGCCGCATCGTATCTCGGCAACCGACGCGATGACGCGGCAGCCGATGCGCTCCAACGGGATTCACTCGACCGTGCACTGCTGTCCCTGCTGGTGAAGTTCGGGAGCGATCTCGACGTGGCCCGGCGGGCGCTGACCGCAACCGATGCCGTCGACAACCCGAACGTGCGGGGCACCGCCGACGTCCACGGAGTCACACCGCAGGGGTCGGTGACCGCGACCGCGTTCGGGGCGGGCCGGGCCCGCAGCTCCGGCCGACGATGAGGCTCCGGCCGTGATCCGTCTCGCCGACAACGGTTCCCACGTCCGGGACAACGTGCTCGATCACCTCGCCGTGCTGTTCGGTCGCGTTCTCCGGGCACACGGTGTGGCCGCGTCGCCGGCAGAGGTCATCGAGGTCCGCCGGACGCTGTCACTGGTGGGTGCCGACGACCTGCCCTGTCTGCGCGCCGCACTGCGCGGCGTGACCGTCAAGTACGGGTACGAGGCCGAGGGTTTCGAGTGTGCCTTCGACCTGTTCTTCCTCGGCGCGGACGACCGAGGTCGCGACGAGGCGCTGCCCCGCCCTCGCGGGGTGGCCGGTGACCTACCCGAGGATGTCGTCTGGGACGACGACTTCGAGGGCGCGGCACGGATGATCGGGGCCGACGAGCACACCGACGAGATCGGTGACCTGATGGTCGACGACCCCGACGCACGGTCACGCAGTGGCGAGAGCGCCCATCGCGAGGAGAACGACTTCAGTGTGTCGGCCGGCGCCGAGCAGCTCGGCGTCGACACCGATGCGTCGACGGTGTCGGGCGGGGTCACCTACACCATCGAGGTGGACGAGGCGGATTCCGCGACGGTCGGCGAATTGGTCGGGGCGGCAACGCGTGTGAGCGGCACCCCGATCGGGCTGGCCGACGCCGCGGCGATCCTCGCCCTGCTCGACACCTACGATGCCCGACGTGCGTACGGCACCGATGGAGCGGAGGGGCTCGACGACGCGCAGCGCGCCGAACTCGAACGGGCGCTGTCGGCATTCGTCGACGCACTCTCCTCCCGCCTCGAGGCCCACGGGATGTCCACGCCGGATGACTCACCCCCGCGGGCGGTCGCCGATCAGGCCGAGATCGACCGTGCGTGTCACCGTCTGGTGCAGCGCATGCGTGGCGCACCCCGTCGCGTCGCGCGCGACGGTGACCGAGGCGCCCTCGACATGCGTCGCACCATGCGGGCCGCCGTCAGCACCGACGGTGTGCCGATCTCGCTGTGGCGGCGCATGCACACGCCGGGCCCGGTCCGGCTGCTCATCCTCGTGGACGTCTCTCTGTCGGTTCGCCCGGTCGCCGGGTTCGTGCTCAGGCTGGCCCAGACCCTGCACCGCGTCGGCGATCGGTGCGAGGTCATCGCGTTCGTCGACACCCCGGTCCGCGTGACGCCGGCGCTGCGCACCGCCTCGGCGGACGATGCACTGACCGCGGTCCTGGCCACGGACGGACTCGACCTCGCTGCGACAAGCGACTACGGCACGACGCTGCGTGGCCTGCTCGATGACTTCGGCGATCTCGTCGGACGCCGGACCTCCGTGCTCGTCGTCGGCGATGCGCGCAGCAACGGGTTCGATCCCCGCGTCGACCTGTTCGCGGAGCTGTCGCGGCGGACGCATCGCGTCGCGTGGTTGACTCCCGAACCGTCGCGCTACTGGTCGCAGACGGGATGCGGGCTCGCCGACTACGCCGAACACTGCTCAGGCGTGGTCAGCGCCCGCGACGGGGCCGAACTGGTCACCCGCGCCGACGAACTGGGTGCCGCGCTGAGCTGACGGCTGCCGTCAGCCACCCGCGGACGTGACACGGTATCCTTCCGCGCATGTCGACAGTGTCCGCCTTCGCCGCCCGCGTGCGCGGCGCAATGGTGGGCACCATGTCGGGCTCGGCGGCGCTGACCGCACACGGAGTGGGCGGCGGAATGCTCCCTTCGACCGGGTCGCTGGTGATGCTGATCAGTGGCTGCGCCGCCTTCGGGCTGTTGTGTTCCGGCCGCTGGGGCACAACACTGCCCGCCGTGACCGGCCAGCTCGCCGCCGGCCAGGTGGTCGGGCACCTGTTGATGACCGTCGCATCGGGTCATGGCCACGCCCTCGGAGCATCGTTCACGCCGACGATGATCAGCAGCCACCTGCTCTTCGCGGTGCTGGTGGGAGTCGGTCTGTGGACCGGCGAGCGACTGGTCCGCGTGCTGCTCACGTCGATCACGCGCTGGTTCAGGATCGGCCCGCCGGCGGTGCCCGAGTCGCCGCTGCACCGGTGGTCGACCTCATGGGACAGCGCTGCGCCGCGGCTCCTGCTGCTCACCTCCGGACCGGGCACCCGAGGCCCGCCGGCTCCTCTCCTCGCCGCCTGACGCGGCATCGTCCACACCCCGGCGTCGTCGACGACCGGGCAGTTCCCGGACTTCGGCCATCGGGCCGCTCGGTCTGTACCGCCGCGTGCTCGTCGACCCGATCACGCCTGATCACGCTCCTCTGATCGGCCGACCCGGGCAAACGCCAACCGGGTAATCGCCAACCCGGTAAACGTTAACCCGGTAACGCCACAGCGCCCTGGCCTTCCGAATCGCATCGTGGGCTCAGGGTGCGGGCCCCTGCGGTCACACCGCATCAACCTCCTGCCCTGAAAGGGCCAATCACTCATGTCTTCCACGAGTACGGGTGTCGGCGATCCGCCGGAACCGCACACCGCCCCGGGTGACCTGATCACCCCTGACTCCCCCAGCCGGAACGACACCCGGGTCGCCGACCCCGGCGTCCCGAGCCCGCCCGATCGTCCGCATGCGGCGCCGCGCAGCTGGCGACCGCTCATGCTCCGTCTGCACTTCTACGCGGGGGTGCTGGTCGGCCCGTTCATCCTGATCGCCGCGATCACCGGCGCGCTCTACGCGATGTCGCCGATGATCGAGAAAGTCGTCTACTCCGACGTCCTGACGGTCGAGCAGACCGGTGGCGCACAGCTTCCGCTTTCCGAGCAGGTGTCGGCCGCTCAGTCCGCTTATCCGGGCCTGACGGTCGTGTCGGTGCAGCCGCCTGCCACGTCGACCGCCTCCACCCGCATCCATTTCGCCGACCCCGGTCTGGGCGCCGAGGATCTCCGAGCCGTCTTCGTGGATCCGTACACCGGGAGTGTGCTCGGTTCCGAGACCTCCTGGATGGGTTCGCTTCCGTTCTCCACCTGGGTCGACGTGCTCCATCGAGATCTCCATCTCGGCCCGATCGGCAATCTGTACAGCGAGATCGCCGCGTCATGGTTGTGGGTGGTCGCGCTGGGCGGACTGTTCCTGTGGTGGGCCAAGTTCCGCAAAGACCGCGTACGAGGGCGCCGTGGCCGACTCCTCGGCGTCGACCGGTCCGTGACGGGTCGTGCACGAACACTCAACTGGCACGGCGCTACCGGGGTCTGGATCCTGGTGATGCTGTTGTTCCTGTCGGCCACCGGGATCACCTGGTCGCCGTACGCGGGCGAACATGTGACCGAGCTCCGCTCGGCGATGTCCTGGGAGCGGCCTTCGCTGTCGACCAGTCTGGCCGGGGACGACGCCGCTTCCGGTGGCGAGCATGCCGCCCACGGAGCACATCAGCCGTCGTCCGGCGGTGGATCCGTCGGCGATCTGGATCAGGTCGCCCGGGCCGCTGATCAGGCAGGCGTCCAGGCGCCGATCGAGATCACCCTGCCCACCGAGGCGGGCCAGGCCATCAGCGTGTCGGAGGTCGCGAAGCCCTATCGGCTGACCACCGATTCCGCGGCGATCGATCCGACGACGATGCAGGTCACCGCGACGGTCGACTACTCCCGCGACTACTCGCTGATGGCGAAACTCGCCGACTGGGGCATTCGGATGCACATGGGCACCCTGTTCGGTCTGCTCAACCAACTGCTGTTGCTGATCGTCGCAATCGTGTTGATCACCATCATCATTCGCGGCTACCGGATGTGGTGGCAGCGCCGACCGACACGTGGCTCGGCACTGGCGGTCGGCCGTCCGCCGCTGCGCGGAGGCATTCGCCGGGCTCCCGTCGTGGGCGTGATCGCGTTGGCTGTCGCCGCCGTCGCGGTCGGTTGGTTCCTGCCGCTGCTGGGGATCACCCTGGTGGCCTTCCTCGTGCTCGACGTCGCCATCGGTGCCGTCATGAGTCGACGTCGCCGGCCACCGACGAAACGCACCGCACCCACCGACACCACTCTCGGGCGTACCTCCGACGCCACGGCAAAGGACAACTCATGACCATTTCGACGTCCCGATTCACCCGCGCGACCCGATCGATCGTCACCGCCGTCCTCCTCGTCGTCGCCGCAGCGCTGCTCGGCGCCTGCAGTTCCTCCGACGACGACGCCTCATCGGCGGATTCGCTGACGATGGCCGACCAGTGGGTCAAAGGCGCTCCCGCCGGTGAGATGACGGCAGCGTTCGGCACCTTGTCCAACTCCAGCGACACGGACATCCGCATCGTGTCGGCGTCGTCGCCGGCCGCCGGACGGATGGAACTCCATGAGGTCGTCGCCTCGGAGTCGGGTGCGATGACCATGCGGCAGAAGGAAGGTGGGCTGGTGATCCCGGCCCGGGGCACGCTCACCCTGGCCCCCGGTGGCGATCACCTGATGTTCTTCGATCTGCCGCAGGCGATCACCCCGGGTCAGGATGTCTCGGTGGAACTGCGCCTGTCGGATGGCTTGACCACGTCGTTCACCGCCCAGGCACGTGACTTCCCCGGTGCCGACGAGAAGTACAGTCCCGGACACGGTGGTGATTCGCCTGCACCGTCGACGTCTGAGCAGTCGGGTGCCTGACCGGACACCACCGAACCGGACCGGCGTGAGCCGGCGGCGTCTCCTCACCGGGGGCGCCGCCGCGCTCGGCGCTGCCGGAGTGGGCGCGGCCGCAGGTTCCTTCGCGACCGCGGCGACGGTCTCGGCCACCGCTGACTCCTCCGGATTCGGAAGTGACACTGTAGCTTTCCATGGAGACCATCAGGCAGGCGTCGAGACGACACCGCAGGCACACGCGGTGTTCGTCGCCCTCGATCTCCTGCCCGCGGCCACCCGCGACGACGTAATGTCGATCATGCGACTGTGGACGGCGGACGCCTCGCGTCTGACGGCCGGGCAGCCGGCCCTGGCCGACACCGAGCCCGAACTCGCCCACTCGCCGTCGCGGCTGACCGTCACGGTCGGCTATGGCCCCATGCTGTTCGATCGCGTCGGTCTGACCCATCGGCGGCCGTCGTCGGTGAAGGCGCTGCCGCCGTTCGTCATTGACCGGCTGGACCCGCGGTGGAGCGGCGGTGACCTGCTGCTGCACATCGGCTGCGATGATCCGACGACGCTGGCCCACGCTCGTCGCGTGCTGTTGCAGAACGTGCGGTCGCTGACCCGAATCCGCTGGATTCAGCACGGCTTTCGCACCGCACGCGGCGCCCGGCCCGACGGGACGACGATGCGCAACCTGATGGGTCAGGTCGACGGCACCGTCAACCCCTCGCCCGGACCCGACCTCGATGGCCTGGTCTGGGTGGACCGCGGCGATCAGCCATGGTTCGCCGGTGGCACGACGATGGTGCTGCGCCGCATCCGGATCGAGTTGGACACCTGGGACGAACTCGACCCACGCGGACGGGAACTGAGCCTGGGACGCCGCCAGGACACCGGTGCTCCGCTGACCGGCACCGCAGAGCACGACGACCCGGACTTCACCGCATCCGAGGCCGGGATTCCGGTCATCCCGGAGAACGCCCACATCGCGCGCGCTCATCACCGGACACCACGGGAGCGGTTCCTCCGGCGGGCCTACAACTACGACGACCCGCCACCCACAGGAGCCACCAGTGACGCCGGGCTGATCTTCACGGCCTACCAGCAGGACATCGACTCCCAGTTCGTGCCGGTGCAGCAACGTCTGGCCGAGGCTGATGCGCTCAACGAGTGGATCACGCCCATCGGGTCCGCGGTCTTCGCTATCCCACCCGGCGTGGGAGAGGGTGGTTACCTCGGTCAGTCGCTCCTGGACCACGGCCGATGAGCGACGTGTTCGACGACTATCGGCGCGAGCTGTCCGAGATCGAGGACAAGATCACACGCGAGTCTGTGATAGGTCGGTGGCGTCGTCGGCTGCTGATCGCCTGCCTGTCGGCTTCTGCGCTGGCCCTGGCCGTACCGCTGGTCGGCGACGTCACCGCCCTGTCGGTCCTGGCGCACCTGACGGATTCGACGACGGCCACCGCAGTGATGCGTATCGCCACCGTGGCGGCGGTCGCGTCGGTGCTCGGTACTGCGGTCGCGCTGGCGACCCGACGGTGGACGGCTGCATGCGGTGCCTTCTACTGCGCGGGTCTGTCGTCGGTCCTTGATGTCTTCGCCATCTGGTCGCACAACACCTTGCCGGACTCTCGGCCACCCGTCACACCGGCGTTGATCGTGCTCTGGGCGTGGACCGTCACCACCGCGATCCTGTGGGGCCCGGTGGTCGCCGGACGGCCGCTGACGACGGCTTCTCGGCGACAACGGCCCCCACCCTGAATCGACGCTACAGTTCACCCATGCCGGAGCATCTGCATCCGCCGAAACGTGAGGTCTTCGACGTGCCGGCGATGACCAACACCGACAACAAGGGCTTCGTCCGCGTCGTCGAACGGTATGAGGTGACCGAGCACGGTCTCTATATGTCGCGGACCGCAGATCACCCCCGGTTCGACCGGTTGGAGTCATGGCTGTTGCCGTCACTGGGATTGCGCGCCAACATCTTCCACTACCTCGGCGGCTATCGGGATGGGCAGCGCCTCTACCTCGACATCGGCCGTTTCACCGGACCCGACGGCGACGGTCGGTGGTACGCGGAGGACTGGTACCTCGACCTCGTCGACGTGCCCGGACATCCGCTCGAACTCATCGACGTCGACGAACTGTTCGAGGCGCACTCGGCCGGCCTGCTGGGCACTGCCGAATGCGAGGAAGCAGTGGCCATCGCGACCCGCGCGCTGGTCGGCGCGGCCGAGCACGGCCACGACATCCAGCGGTGGCTGAGCGTGGCGGCCGGTGGACTCGTGTCCTTTCTCGACCGGCCTGCCGGCTGAGCGCGATCAGTAGATCGGGACGACGTAACATGCACCGCCGCGGACGAATCCGGGCAATTGGACGCCGGTTCCGACGTTCACCGAACGCGTCTTGGTGACGCCGTCGAGGGTGGCCGTCAAGACATAACGTCCGGGGGCACTCGGCCGCCAGATCGGCCTGACAGCGGTCGACGTCGGCTTCTTGTCGTAGATCGTCGTTGTCCTGCTCTGGCCCACGGAAGTGATCTTCAGGTTGGACTTCGACGACTGATAGCCGTTGACGATGACCTCGAGTTCGTACGCGCAGCCGGCGCCGTACACGTTGTAGTTGGTGGAGCCACTCGACGATCCGTAACCCGCGGGGGTCTGCACGGCGATGCCCGCAAGGGCTGCGTTCGCGGGAGCAGCAGCCGCGGCACCCGCGGCGCCGACTGCCAGGAATGCTGTTGCGGCGCAGATCGATCGCGCGGTGATACGACTTCGGTGACTCAGCATGGACTACCCCACTCTTCGACGTTTCGTCTCGTTACGGACGTCGCCCCCGACGGGCGCGAAAGGAACGTTAGCAGCGCTGGGGCGGCGTTCGGGGCAATTTGGGTTACAAACGTTGTCAGTTTGTATCATCGGCCTGGCGAGCAGGCGACATGCCTCAGCCCGGGCGCCACGGAACGAGTCCGCAGCGCCCGGGCTGAATGGTGTGGGAACGGTCAAGGTGTCGTGACGAGGCAGCCTGCTCGACCGCGTCGATGAGCACTGGGCGCGTACATGGACGCGCCCGCATGAAGGTCACCGCAGGGCGTCGATAAGTGGATTATCCACTTATCGACGCTCTCAGGTGACCGTGATGCGCGCCATCAGCCGGTTCCAGGCAGAGGCGCGATGATGAGGCGTCAGGGCGCGAGGACCAGGCATGTCTCCGGGTCGATCTGGATGCCGTTGCCGCCGACCTCGGCCGGGACTGCATTTGAGGTGCTGGATCCCTGGACCGCAGTGATCGAGTACTTGCCGCGGATCGTGGGTTTGAACCCGAAGCTCGCCTTGCCATCAGCAGGCGTCACCTTCGTCTCGCTGTCCGCACTGCCGGGCCCGTCGACCTTGAACGTCACGATCGAGGTGTCGGCATCGACATTCACTTCCGCCTTGTAGGTACAGCCGACTCCCCGTACGCCCTCCACGGACCCGGGACCCGACTGATCCTGAAGCGTCAGACCGCTGACGGCGGCATTCGCGGGCGCGGCCATGACGAACCCGGTAGCGGCGATCGCCGCGCACGCAGCGGTTGTTCCGACGATACGACTGGTGGAAATGGTCATGATGTCCTTTCCGTTGTTCCTCGCGTTCAGAACGGAACTGACGTCCGCTCCCATCGAACGTAACAAACACCAGGGAGGATACCCAGGGGTTCGGAAACGCAAACTGCTTGCGGTGCATTAGTTTTCAGGCCGACAAAACACAACGGGTGTTGCGGACCGTTGGTCCGCAACACCCGTTGTGGTGAGATCTGAGGTTTAGCCGATCACGAGGCAGGCAGCCTGCAGCGGGGAAACGATCTCCAGCGAGCCGGTGTCCGGGCCCACGTCGAGGTTGATGCCCTGCTTGACCTCGGTCGTGAGCGTGTACGGAGCGGTGGCACCTTGCGCGGCGGTAATCGTGTATTTACCCGGCACAGTCGGCTTGAAGGTGTAAGCGGCCTCGCCGTTCTCCACCTCGACGTCAGCCGTAGTGGAATCGCCGCCGTCCCGTGCAACGGTGAATGTGACATCGTCTCCACCGTTAGTGGCCTTAGCAGTGATTCCATACAGGCAACTCGTGCCCCGAGCACCCTCAGACGAGCCATATCCCGACGGCCCATCCCAAGACAGGCCGGTCACTGCGGCATTTGCCGGTGCAGCCATGACCAGGCCTGCTGCTCCGACGCCGATGAATGCGGTGGCGGCACCGAGAATACGGGTGCGGCGGGTCTTGCTTACAGCCATGTGCTGGTCTCCCTTGGCATTTCGTTGTACCGGTCGCATCCCGACGATCGCGACCGCACCTTTAGGTATTTCACAGAAATCACGAATCGGCAACCGTTGTATCCCGATATCGCGACGAGGTTGCCAAGAGTTCACGCGTTTCGACCACGTGTGACCTGGCGTGACAGTGTCATCCGATGACGAGGCAGGAACTTCCGGTGTAAACGCCCACACCGACGGTGATCTCACCGGTCGACTTGCCGGGGTCCTCGGCGCCCTGCTTGGCGACGATCGTGTACTTGCCCGGCGCCACCGGGAACCACGGCAGCGTGGCCTTGCCACCCTCGGCCTTGAACGTACCGGCGTTGTTGCCGTTGATGGTGAAGGAAACCTGCGAATCGGGATCGGCGGTGGCGATCACGCCGTACCCACACCCCGCGCCGTACCGCTGCTCACCGACCGAGCCGAATAGGGCGGAGTTGTCGATCTGGATGTCGCTGACCGCCGCGCTCGCCGGCCCGGCCATGACGGCCCCTGCGGCAGCAACACTGGCGAAAGCGATACTGGCGGCCGCGACGCGACCCTTGGAACGTGCACCCATGGCTGTTCTCCCTCGACATAGAGCAGTGATGTAGGTCGCACCTACTGGTCGCGCTTCACGCTAGCAAAGGATGCCGACGCAAGTGGAACTCAGTGCCGCCTTCTGGGCACATGTGTCCTCAGAGTTCATCTGTTCGCTGCAATCACCGTGGAGCATCCCGAACCGGCCGAAGCAGCGCCTTGACCTGCCGCGACTCCACCTGCCACGCTCGGGCGATGAGCGCGCGGCAAGCGGAGCTGAGCACCCATACCCAGCGGTCCGTGATCGGTGCGCCGATCGAGCACGTGTGGGCCCGAGTCGCGAGCATGGAGGGCATCAACGACGAGCTCATGCCGTACATGCGGATGGTCCTGCCTCGCCGGCACCGCGGCAAGACGATCGCCGACATCGAGGTGGGTGTCCCGATCGGCAAGGTGATGATCCTCTACGGCGGAATGTTGCCCGTCGACTACGACGATCTGACCATCGTCGACCTGAGTCCCGGCACCGGATTCCGCGAGGAGTCATCGATGGCGTCGATGAGCGTCTGGCACCACGAACGGCGACTCAGCACCGCTGCGTCGGGAGGCACCGACGTCGTCGACACGCTGCAGTTCCGGCCGCGCCTGCCGTTACGCCCTGTGACGCCGGTTCTGGTGTGGTTCATCGGCCATCTGTTCCGGCACCGGCATCGGCGTCTGGCTGCCTACTTCGGGTGATGAGTCGCCTGCTCAGTCGCGCGACTCTTTCCAGACGGCGATGCGGCGATACGCGTCGTCGAACCAGGGTTCCTTGGCTGTGACGTAGCGGTCGAGGTCGCCATCGGCGCCGTCGAGGGCGGCACGTTTGATCTGTGCGTACTCGTCGCGGGCGGCGTCGTCGGCGCGCAGCCAGTCGCGGAAGTCGATCGCGAAGCGTCCGCCGGGAGAGTCGGCGGCGCGGAGATGGACGTTGACCGGACGGCCGGGATCGGCCGAGCCGTGAAAGCGCTTGCCCCACAGTCCCCGATCGACCGAACCGGTCGACGGGTCGGGCTTGGGGTTGTCGCCGTCGATGCCGGCGACACGCGGGAAACCACCGTCGGCCAGTGTGTCGGCGAGTCCGTCCGCGACGTCGAGGTCGGCGACGGTGATCTGCACGTCGATGGTCGGCTTCGCCGCAAGGCCCGGAATGGCCGTCGAGCCGATGTGATCGATCGCCGACGCCTTGTCGCCGACGATCGCCCACAGCCGGTTGACGATCCGGGCGCCGAGAGCAGCCCACTCCGGGTCGGGGTCGACGAGGGTCAGGGGCGCCCGTACGACCGTGCGTGAGCGGATGTTCGCCTCGAACGGGACCAGACGTTCGTCCCACAGCGTTGCGGCGGCCGCGGCGAGATTATCCGGCGATCCGTGATTGTCCAGCCAGACGTCGGCCACGGCGCGACGTTGCTCGTCGTCGGCCTGTGCGGCGATGCGGGCCCGGGCGTCGCTCTCGGGCATGCCGCGGGCGGAGGTCAGTCGCTGCACGCGGACCTCGGCGTCGGCGTGGACGATCACCACGAGATGGAAGAACGGCGCCATGTTGCCCTCGACGAGCAGCGGGATGTCCTGCACCACGATGGCGTCGTCGGGGGCGGCCTCGACGAGTTCCTGGGTGCGCTTGCCGACGAGTGGGTGGGTGATCGAGTTCAGCTTCTGCCGCTGCTTGTCGTCGACGAAGGCCTTGGCGGCCAGAGCGGGCCGATCGAGCGTGCCGTCGGCGGCGAGGATGTCGTCGCCGAATGCCTCGACGAGTGCCGCGAGGCCCTCGGTGCCCGGGCCGACCACCTCACGAGCGATCTTGTCGGCGTCGACGTGATAGCCGCCCCGCTCGATGAAGGTCTTCGCCACCGTCGATTTGCCGGCACCGATGCCGCCGGACAGCCCCAGTCTGATCACACCGACCAGTCTCGCAAACGATGCGACGACAGTTCCCGCGACCTCGGGATGGAGGCCGCGGGAACCGTACGCAGCGCGGTTGGAGTCAGCCGTGCGGTCGTCGGAGGTGGATCAGCCGGTGACGCCGGTGAGTTCGATGGTCGGTTGCGGCAGGTCGGCCTGCGCCTTCTTCTCCCCCGTCGTCAGATCGACAGCGGTGATCGTCTTCGCCGTCGGGTCGGCGACATAGGCGACGCCGTCCTGCACGTGGACGTTGGGCATCGGTGACTGCCACTCGTCGGGCTCGGTCCACGCCGGGATCACCGGGATGGTGCGGATCGGTGCAGCGGTCGCGGGGTCGTACACGTGCAGCGCGCCGTCGGTGCCGAGGATGACCGCCGACCCGTTCGGTCCGCGTTCGATGGACCGGAAGCTGTAGCTCGCGGGGAACGGCACGACGCGCAGTTGGCCGGTGCGGGTGTCGGTGAGGGTGAAGCGATTCGGCCGCTCGAGTTCGGCGTCCTTGTCGGTCTTGTAGTCGCCGAGCACGATCGGCGACTCCTCCGAGCCCGCCTGGTTGCCGATGCGGCCGTAGCCCGCGTCGGGGCTCTGCACCTTCTGGATCTCGTTGCCCCGCACGATCAGGATGCCGTCCTGGCAGCCGAACGTCAGCACCCCGTCGGCGGCTGCGGCCTCACCGTGCACACCGGGGCACTGGTCGTTGCGGGCGATCTCGTTGCGTTCCTTGTCGAGGATGACGATGCCCGTACGGGTGTCCTCGTTGCCGGCCGTGGTCACCAGGGTGCCGTCGCCGCGGGAGACGGCGACGCCGTGGTGCGGTTCCGGCACGGTGTACTCGGTCGACTTCGCATTGCCGCGCAGCAGTTCTGCCGGCTCGACGACGTCGACCTCGCCGGTTCCGTCGCTGAACAGGGTGATCCGCGAGTCGTGCGGCACGACGTGACCGGGTTCCTCACCCCCGAAGCGCATGTCGGTCATCGTCGGCTGGGTCGTGTAGTAGTGCCCGTGGTCGCCGTGCTGCCGGGTCCACGTGCCCATGTCGAGCACGCGGAAGCCACCTGTCTCCGAGACGAACACGTTGCGCCCGTTGTCGGCGCTGTTGAGCCGGATGAAGCCCTCGGTAGGGATGTCGGCGACCTGCTCGAGGTTGTCGGCATCGAGCACGAGGATGCCGCCGTCGTAGCTGAGTGCGAGACGCGGTGTGGCGCTCTGCTGTTCGACGGGTTGCGCCGCGGCAGAGCCGGAGGGTGTGCCGCTGCTGGTGGCCGACGTGGCGCTGTCCGTCCCGCTGTCGGAACCACAGGCGGTGAGCGCGAAGGACGACGCGACCAGCAGCGCGGCGACCCGTGTCAGGTTTGTCCGTTGTAGATGCACGCAGGATAGTGAAGCGGCTAATGATAATTATTGTCAACAGCGCATGAATGGGTACGCACACAAGACACCGCTCCCCGGTTCGGAATCCGAACCGGGGAGCGGTGAGTGGTTACTGCGGTGTGCGTATCAGGCGTTGCCCGACAGCTTCTCGCGCAGAGCGGCGAGCTGCTCGTCGCTGGCGAGCGAACCGCCGGTCGACGGAGCACTGCTGCTCGAGCTCGAGCGGCTCTCGGATGCCGACGAGTAGTCCGACGGGGCGTTGGCGGCCTCGGCGGCTGCAGCGGCGAACTTCTCCATCTGCGCAGTGTGCATCTTGTGGCGACGCTCGGCCTCGGCGTACCGGGCCTCCCATGCCTCACGCTGCTTCTCGAAGCCTTCGAGCCACTCGTTGGTGTCGGCGTCGAAGCCCTCGGGGAAGATGTAGTTGCCCTGCTCGTCGTAGCTGTCGGCCATGCCGTACTTCGAGGGGTCGAACTCCTCGGTGTAGTCCTCGTTGGCCTGCTTCAGCGACAGCGAGATCCGGCGACGCTCGAGGTCGATGTCGATGACCTTGACCATCGCGTCGTCGCCGACGGCGACAACCTGATCCGGCACCTCGACGTGGCGTTCGGCCAGCTCGGAGATGTGGACCAGACCCTCGATGCCCTCGTCGACGCGGACGAACGCACCGAACGGCACCAGCTTGGTGACCTTGCCCGGCACGATCTGGCCGATCGCATGAGTGCGGGCGAACTGACGCCACGGGTCTTCCTGAGTTGCCTTGAGCGACAGCGACACACGCTCGCGGTCCAGATCGACGTCGAGAACCTCGACGGTGACCTCGTCGCCCACGGCGACGACCTCGGACGGATGATCGATGTGCTTCCAGGAGAGCTCGGAGACGTGCACCAGACCGTCGACGCCGCCGAGATCGACGAACGCACCGAAGTTGACGATCGAGGACACGACGCCCTTGCGGACCTGGCCCTTCTGCAGCTGGTGCAGGAACTCGCTGCGGACCTCGGACTGGGTCTGCTCGAGCCAGGCACGACGCGACAGGACCACGTTGTTGCGGTTCTTGTCGAGCTCGATGATCTTGGCCTCGATCTCCTTGCCGATGTACGGCTGGAGGTCGCGGACGCGACGCATCTCGACCAGCGATGCCGGGAGGAAGCCACGCAGACCGATGTCCAGGATCAGGCCGCCCTTGACGACCTCGATGACGGTGCCCTTGACGGCCTCGTCCTTCTCCTTGAGCTCCTCGATGGTGCCCCAGGCGCGCTCGTACTGCGCACGCTTCTTGGACAGGATCAGGCGGCCTTCCTTGTCCTCTTTGGTGAGGACCAGGGCCTCGACCTCGTCACCGACGTTGACGACCTCGTTGGGGTCGACGTCGTGCTTGATCGAGAGTTCGCGAGACGGGATGACGCCTTCGGTCTTGTAACCGATGTCGAGCAGAACCTCGTCGCGATCGACCTTGACGATGGTGCCTTCCACGATGTCGCCATCGTTGAAGTACTTGATCGTGGAGTCGATGGCGGCGAGGAAGTCCTCGGCCGAGCCGATGTCATTGACGGCTACTTGCGGCGAGGTGATCGTGGGGGACGACATATGTTGAGTTGCTCCGGACAGGTGTGTAGTAGGTAAAGTTCTTCTGATTGCACGTATGAACAGCGTGTAGTCGAGCACACGCGCGTGAGCCAGCGTACTCCAGCGGCATTGTACTGGGCAAATAGCTGTGACGATGAAGGGTGACCAGGTGGTTCATTCGCTCGAACTGCTTCTGGACGAGCCCTCTGACCAGCAGGTTCGTGACGAGTGGGACGCCTTGGCCGCTGCCGGACTGCCGAATCAGAGCGCCCACCGCGCCCCCAGCAATCGACCACACGTCACGCTCGCCGCCGCCGGCCACATCGCTGCGTCGGCCGACGCGGCCCTCGTGCCCGTCGGCATGCGGCTGCCCGTGCCCGTTCTCCTCGGCGCGCCGATCCTGTTCGGCCGAGCCGACCGCCTGACACTCGCGCGACTGGTGGTGCCGTCGACCGAGCTGCTGTCGGTGCACGCACAGACGCTGCGTCTGGGCGCCGATCATCTCGTCGACGACTCGGGTGCCGGCGCCGCGCTGATGCCCCACAGCCTGCCCGGGCACTGGACCCCGCACGTCACGCTGGCTCGACGACTCACCGCCGACGAACTCACCCGCGCACTCGCCGTGCTCGACACCCGCGCGACCATCGAGGGGCACGCCGTCGGACTGCGTCATTGGGATGGCGACGCCAAGACCGAGTACGTGCTCGCCGGCCGAGCCTGCTGAGCCGTCGTCGGCGATTTTCATCGATCCGGTGTGTCATCTGTTCGGCGCGTCATCTGTTCGGCGCGTCATCTGTTCGGCGCGTCATCTGTTTGTCGGGACTGCGCCCGATCCTTGACCGATCCGACAGACATTTCGAGACCTCGCCGTCGCATGGTCACCTCATGACCACAGCACCCGACACCTCCACCGCCGATGCGTTCGCCGAACGGATTCTCTCGTCCGCGATCGCCACTGCCGAGACCATGAGCATCTATCTGGGTGAACGACTCGGCTGGTACCGCTGTCTCGTCGACCACGGCCCTGTCACCGCCGACGAGCTCGCCACGCTGACCGAGACCGACGCCCGCTATGCGCGCGAGTGGCTCGAGATGCAGTCGGCCTACGGCATCGTCGACGCCGACGTCGCCCAGGAGCCACCCCGGTTCTCGCTGCCTCCGGGAGCGGCCGAGGCGCTCACCGACACATCGAGCCTGGCCTACCTCGGCACCCTCCCGCGGATGTTCGCCGCGTCGTTCGTACACCTGCCCGAACTGCTCGCGGCGTACCGATCCGGCGGCGGGGTGAGCTGGGCGGAACTCGGCGCCGATGCCCGCGAATGTCAGGCCGCGCTGAACAAGCCGTGGTTCGATCGCGAACTGGCGCCGGCGCTGGCCTGCGTCGACCATCTCCACGAACGGATGTCGACGCCGGGGGCGCGGATCGCCGACGTCGGCTTCGGTGGGGGTCATTCGACAGTGGCTCTCGCGCAGGCCTATCCCGACGCGACTTTCGTGGGGCTCGATGTCGACGAGGAGTCGGTGCACATGGCGCGGCGCACGGCGGCCGACGCCGGCGTCAGCGACCGTGTCGACTTCGTGCTGGCCGACGGTTCGGGCGCGTTGCAGCACGGACCGTTCGACGTCGTGTTCGCCTTCGAGTGCCTGCACGACATGCCACGGCCGGTCGAGGTGTTGTCGGCGGCGCGGGAAGCGCTCGCGCCCGGCGGCACCATGGTCGTGATGGATGAGGCCGTGTCGGACGAATTCACCGGTCCCGCAGATGATCTGGACAAGATCATGTACGGCTTCTCGGTGTTCGTGTGCCTGCCGGACTCGATGAGTTCGCCGCCGTCGGCGGCGACGGGCACCGTCATGCGACGCTCGGTCCTGGAGAGATATGCGCGTGATGCGGGCTTCTCCACGATGTCGGTGCTGCCGATCGAGGATTTCGGGTTCTTCCGCTTCTACGAGCTCACCCGGTGACCCTATGATCACCACGTGAACGATGACCCCGACCGGCACGACGATGTCGGGACGGTCCGGCCGCCACGCGTCCTGACCGCCGTCGACTCCACCACGAGCGACCGGGCGAACCGCTGGTGGTGGGACCACGACGCCGAGAACTACCACGCCGAGCACGGTGAGTTCCTGGGTACCAACGCGGCCGGCGGCGACTTCGTCTGGTGTCCGGAGGGATTGCGCGAGGCAGACGTCGGGCTCCTCGGCGACACCACCGATCGCGACGTCCTCGAGGTCGGCTGCGGGTCGGCTCCGTGTTCCCGCTGGCTCGCCGGACAGGGCGCACGTGTCGTCGGCGTCGATCTGTCGCGGCGGATGCTCGGGATCGGGCTGGCAGCGATGGCCGCCGACGGCGTACGAGTCCCACTGGTGCAGGCGACCGCCGAGTCGCTCCCCTTCGCCGACGAGTCGTTCGACGTCGTGTGCTCGGCGTTCGGCGCGGTACCGTTTGTCGCCGACAGCGCCGGGGTGATGGCGGAGGTCGCGCGGGTCCTGCGGCCCGGCGGCCGATGGGTGTTCGCGGTCAATCACCCGATGCGCTGGATGTTCCTCGACGACCCGGGTCCCGACGGCCTCATCGTGCAGATCCCTTACTTCGACCGCACCCCCTACACCGAGGTCGACAACGACGGCGCCATCACCTACGTCGAGCACCACCGCACCGTCGGCGACCGCGTGCGTGAGATCCGCTCGGCCGGAATGATTCTCGACGACCTCATCGAACCCGAGTGGCCCGAGGGCTTCGACCAGGAGTGGGGCCAGTGGAGTCCCTTCCGCGGTCAGTACTTCCCGGGGACGGCCATCTTCTGTTGCCGGAAGGGGTGAGGGGCTTACGGTCGGGGTCGAGTTTGCGCAGATACCCGTAGTTTCGAACACCACACAGGTTGTGAAGCCGGGTGATGTCACAGAGTGAGGGTGGTTACCTCAGGCAGCCTGCAGCTCCATCAGCCGTCGCACCCGCGCGACCAGACCGTCGGCCTGATCGACGTCGGACCATCCCCAGTGAATGACGCGGTTGCCGGCCTCGACGATGGCGTCGGAGCGACCCTTCTCCTTGCGGAGCACCGCGATCCCGCTCTCGCCCTTGTACTTCGACTCTCCGTCGGCCTCGCCGACGGTCCTCTGCTCACGCCAGTAGAAGTCGACCCGTCCGATCCATCGTCCCCAGCTGTCGTAGAGATTCACCTGCAGTTCTGGCATCGGTAGGCCGCGGTCGATCAGTTCGACCCGACTACGCGACTCCAAGACGGATTCGGCGAGACCGTTGAGCTCCGAGACGATCAGGCGAGCTCTCTCGGCCCCGGTCATTCTCGTGATCAGGTCCAGCTCGTTCTGCAGATCGTTCATGGTGCACAACTCCTGGTGCAGTGCGGAATCGCCGATCGCGATGGCCGGGACCCGACTCGCTGTGCGAGCGATGTCGATGACCGTGCGTGCCGGTGACGTCACCAGCACATTGTCGACCATCGTCAGCGCCGGCGGACGCTTGTCCGTCATGAGTTTCACACCGGTCGACGCCCGCGATCCGGGTGAGCGTGAGGGATCGACCATCACGACCTGGCGGACATCGATCCCCCAGACCGGGAGCCCCAGGACGGCACCGGCGGACCCGGCTGCGAGTGCACGCCCCGGACGGCGCGACGTCCGGAGACGCGCGATCGAGAGCTCGCGATATCGCTGCTCCCGGGTGCCGTCGAGGAAGGCCGTGGAGATCACCACACCGCGGGCGAGAGTGGTGAGCGTCCCCGACTCGGTGCCGAGTCGGAGCTCGTAGTCCGTGAAGCCTCGAGCAAGGAGCTCGGGCCGAGCCATGGCGTGGGTGATGAGCGACAGATCTTCCATGAGAATTGGACGCACCAGGTCCCCATGTGGATCCATTCACTGACGCCTGACACAGCCACCCCTCCTTTTCAACATCACCTTGAAACACACGCTCCCTGCCAGCCTGTTCGTGAGACAGCTGGTGGGGGTGTGGGGAACGGAGTGAGTGGTGGAGATCAGTGTGCCGGTGGGTCGGACTCGGACCGGGAAGCGGTCGTTTCCGATCGGGTTCAAGG
>NZ_RKME01000032.1 GCF_003797825.1 Gordonia sp. OPL2 | reverse complement strand
CCCCACCAGCCACCACGCCCCGACCCATCCCCGCGGCCGCTATCGCGCGCCACACAGTTGGCACGGGCGGCCCGCACGACCCTGACCACCCAGCTCGCACGAGCCCTCTCCCCTACCCCACCAGCAGAAACATCCACCCGTTCTCCCAGAAAGGACACCACCATGGCCACCACCACCCCAACCGGACAGCGAGGACACCCGCGGCCGCGACGCCGCACCTGCGTCTCGCGCACCACCACCCCAGCACCCTGGGCCTGTGTCACCGACGCAGCGACGTTCGCCCAGCACCTACACGCCGGCCGCCGCCACATCGAAGTACGCCGAACCGCGCTCGACCCCGACCAAACCGAGCTGATCAACCTCGGCGCCATCCCCACCGATGTCGAGGTACGCATCGCCGGGCGCGCCGCCGTCCTCGTTATCGCCGGCGCCGTACACGCCACCGACACCGCCCATGTCGAAGCACACGGCACCACCACGGTGCACACCTACGGCCGCGCCAGCGCCACCGGATTCGACACCACCACGCTGACCGGACACCACCACAGCCAACTGCAACTGTGCGACCGCGCCCGCGCAACCGCACTCGACAACAGCACCGTCATCGCCTGGGACCCCACCCCCACCATCAACGCCGGCGACCACACCACCGTGATCATCGCCGCCCCCACCCTCGACTCCACCGCTCAATTCCACCCGCGCGCTGATGCACATCTGTACACCGCAATCGACTGCACCCCACCAGGAACCGCCCGCCACCACATCACCCACACCCCCGACCCCTTCGCCACCACCGGCGTCGAACCCGCACACCAATAAAGGAGATCGATCCCCATGACCATCACCGTCTACACCAAGCCCGCCTGCGTACAGTGCAACGCCACCTACAAGGCCCTCGACAAGCAAGGCCTCGACTACGAGATCGTCGACATCAGCACCGATGACGCAGCCCGCGACCTCGTCATGGCACTCGGCTACCTCCAAGCCCCGGTCGTCATCGTCGGCGACGACCACTGGTCAGGATTCCGACCAGACCGGATCAAGGCGTTGACCGAACGGGATTTATTGTCATCCGATGCAACATTGGCCGGGTAAGAGGGCTCGCTCTCTAGCAGGGAATATGCGACCTGTGGCCGCGAAAGGCCGCGAACAACAGCCCCAGGCCACCTGGTTTACCCATGCATCAATGTTGCATCTGATACAACTCACTTGTGACAAGTGACGACGTCCGCGGTCGAGCGGGGTTGGCCCCGAATGTTGTGCAGCTGGATCCGGAACGGGCGATGTTCGATGCGATGGTTGACGGGTGGGCTCAGCAGCAGCGGGCAAAGTTCCTGCGCGAGTCGACAATCGGTCCTCGAATGCGGCTAGTGCGCCGCTTCGCCGAGTTCGCTGGACTGTATCCGTGGCAGTGGACCCCCGAGGAGGGCGAAGCTTGGATCAGTCATCTCCGATCGGGCCCAACCCCACTTCGGTTGTCCACCGTCCGCGGGTACGAGGTGGACATCGGCCTGTTCTGTGCCTACCTGGTCGATGTCCGCTACGACTGGTCTACTGAATGCATTGCTCGGTTCGGTCGCGCGCCTGTGCAGGTCTTCCACGAAAACAACTCCATCATCCACGTCGGTGAGTACGAGGGTGATCCTGGTCGACGGCCACTGACCTACGATGAGGTCCAGGCGCTGTTCGATGCCGCCGACGCACGGGTCGCGCAGATCCGATCCCGCGGCCGGAAAGGAGCGATACCGGCTCTGCGAGACGCAGTAGCACTGAAATACTGCTACGCCTACGGCCTACGCCGGCAAGAGGTTTCCCGCAGTGATGTTGTTGATCTTCGCAGGAACTCGAAGTTCCCAGCCTTCGGTCGGTTCGGAGCACTGACCGTGCGGCACGGCAAAGCGTCCCGGGGCGGCCCGCCCAAACGCCGCACAGTGCTCACGGTGCCGGAGATCAGCTGGATCGTGGACATCCTCGACCACTACCTCACCGAAGTGCGCAGCGAGCTCGACCACACCGGACACCCAGCGCTGTTTCTCACCGAACGCGGTACTCGACTGGGAGTGCGCGCACTCAACACCGCCTTCGCCACCGCCCGCGACGCCGCAGGAATCGACCCGACACTCGACCTCCACTCGCTGCGCCACTCCTACGTCACGCATCTGGTGGAGTTCGACTACCCCGAACGATTCATCCAGGAGCAAGTCGGCCATGCATTCTCCTCGACCACGGCGGTATACATCGGGGTCAGCAACGAGTACCGCAACGGACTGCTCATGCAGTCGATCCACGCCCGATACGGCCACCTCCTCAATGATGGGACCCCGACATGAAGCAGATCGACTACACGTGGCATCTGCGAGCCAGGATGGCCGCCCACGGCATGTACTCGACCACCGATCTGCAACCGCACCTCGCTGACCGCGGGATCACACTCTCCCGCGAGCAGGTGTACCGGCTGGTGACAGGGCAGCCGCAACGGCTGAGCATGCACACCCTGGTCGCACTGTGCGACATTCTCGAGTGCACACCCAACGATCTGATCGAACCCCACATCGTCGACACCGCAGTCCGCAAGACTGCCGGCAAACCGACAGGGGTCACACCGATCACTGCTCGTCGCACCACCATTCGTCGGCCGGGTACCGAGTCGTGAGTGTCGCCTCTCCGCCGAAGTATCCCTGTTCGGACTGCGGCACCATCGCCTCGCGATCTAAGCGCACACCGGAAGGGGGAATTTGCCGGTCCTGCTACAACATCCGCCGCCGCGAACCATGCAGCAACTGCGGCAAGCACACCACCCCCAGCACACGCACGGCCGCAGGCGATCCGCTATGCGGCCACTGTGCACGTCCCAAACGCAGCTGCACCGGCTGCGGACAGATCGACCACATCAAGACCAGCGGTGAGGACGGCGAGCTGTGCCAGCGCTGCTACACCGCACCAGCGCGCCGATGCGGACGCTGCAACGACCACGCGCCGATCGCGATCAAAGCTCGCCCCGGCGCCGTAGACCTGTGCCGGCGCTGCGCCACAGCACCCGAGGAGACGTGCGGAAGTTGCGGACTGCGCCGTGAAGTGCACACCCGGTGGCCCTTGGGACCAGTATGCGTGCGCTGCTATCGGCGGACTCTGTCCGAGTCGGCGTCCTGTGCCGACTGCGGCACCACCGCCGCACTCATCGGCAGAAATGCTGCCAGTCAACGCACCTGCGGTCCATGCGCGGGCTCTGACCTGGACTATCGGTGCTCAACGTGTGGCGGAACGGGGCAACATCATTTCGCCCGAACCTGCCACCGCTGCTCGATCATCCGGCTGGCCCGGGAACTGCTCAGCACACCTCAGGGTTCGGTGCCCGACAGCCTCCAGGAGTTGCCGGCGTTCCTCGCCGCCCGTGGCCAGCCGCGCTCGACGCTGAGGTGGCTGAGCAAACCCGCGACCGCCCAGCTACTGAGTGCGCTGGCCTCTAGCGAACACCCCATGAGCCACACCGTGCTCGACCAGTGCCCGCCAGGGTGGGGACGCCACCATCTACGCGAACTGCTTATCGACGCCGCCATACTGCCCGAACGCGATGAAGCCCTCGAACGGCTCGACACCTGGATCAACGACACCGCCGCCGCGCTGCCCACCCACCACAGCGCACTGATCCGCCCCTACGGCCATTGGGCCATCCTGCGCCGCGCCCGCCGCAGGTCCCGCCGTCGCCGGTTCACCCACGCCGCCGCCGACTCCGGCCGCACCAAGATTCGCATCGCCATCACACTTCTGACCCACCTCGACCAACACGGCCACACCGTCGGCGACCTGACCCAACCGATGCTCGATGCCTGGACCGACGGACAACATCACCGCACCAACAACATCGCCGGGTTCATCACGTGGCTGACTCAACGCGGACTGGCCGCCAACATATCGGTGACCCGCTACCCCGTCCCACCGCCGTCACAGACCGGCGACGAGCACACCCAACAACGCGCCATTGCCGCGCTGCTCTCCGACGACACGTCCGCTGACCTACCCACCCGCATCGCCGGCCTACTCGTACTGCTCTACGGCGCACGACTCCCCCAGGTACAGAACCTCACCACCTCGTCGCTTACCCGCGACCGCGGCCGCAGATACGTGACGCTGGCACACCACCCCATCGAGCTACCCGAGCGCCTCGCCGAGCTGATCGACACCCTCGCCGGCACCGTCTGCGCCGACCCGCGCGCCCGCGCCCGGGACGGCCGCGGGTATTACCTCTTCCGAGGCGGAATCGCCCATCACCCGCTGCACGTCAGAACACTGAGCCGAAAGCTCACCACCGCAGGCATTCCCACCCGCATCAGCAGAAACCACGCCCTCCTCGCCCTGGGTGCGGACCTACCCGCCGCAGTCCTAGCCACCCAGCTCGGACTGAGCTCCACGACCTCATCGCAGTGGGCGCAACTGGCCCAACGCGACTACACCGCCTACCTCCACAGCCACGACAGCCACGACACCGAGCATCTGACCCGCCGACCGAGGTCCCGGTAGACACAATTCGCTCAGCGGCAGCACGTCGGGTCGAGGACCTGCCGTAACGCTTGCAAAGCGTCGGCGTGGGCCCGGTAGTAAACATTCATGCCGCGGCGCTCGGGCAGGACCATGCCGGCCTTCTTGAGTTGTCCGAGGTGGTGGCTGACCGTGGGCTCCGACAATCCGACAGCAGTCGCCAGGTCACAGGTGCACACCTCGCCTGCGGCATCGGTGAGCAGGATCGACATCAGCTTGATCCGCACCGGATCGGCAAGAGCTTTGAGCCGCAGGGCAATCTCCAACGCCGCGGCGTCATCCAGCGGTGACGCCGAGACGGGAGCGCAACAGATGGGATCGGTCATGTCGATGACCGGAAGTGTCTTGGGCATGCACCCGATCCTACCCACCTCATTGACATATGTCGAAGGGGTTGGCACCCTAGACCCCGTCAGTAGTTCGATGTATGTCTCACAGGTGGAGGTAGTCATGTCGCGTATGCAACTCGCGCTCAACGTCGATGATCTGGATCAGGCGGTCGAGTTCTACTCGAAGTTGTTCAATGTCGCACCGGCCAAACGCAAGCCGGGTTATGCGAACTTCGCGATCGCGGAGCCGTCGTTGAAGCTGGTGCTGCTGGAGAATCCGGGTCAGGGCGGAACGATCAACCACCTCGGTGTGGAGGTCGAGTCCAGCGATCAGGTGCACGCCGAGATCGCCCGGCTCAGCGGCGAAGGCCTGTTCACTGAGGAGGAGATCAACGCCACCTGTTGTTTCGCGACCCAGGACAAGGTGTGGGTGACCGGTCCGGCAGGTGAAAAGTGGGAGGTCTACACGGTGCTGGCCGACTCCGACACCTTCGGGACCAGCCCAACGCTGTTGACCGACAACCAGACCTCGGACTCTGATTCTGCAGGGTGCTGCGGTACTGCCGGCGCCGCGCAGCCCGGCCAGCCCGCGGCGAGTGCGTCCACCGCTTGTTGCTGAGCGTCAACACCGGTTCAGGTGGTGTGGGTCAGGCGGGCGGTGAGGTCGGTGAGTCGAGCGGCGATGTCATCGCGGATCAGGCGCATGCGCTCGACTCCGTCGATCCCCCGCAAGGAGGGTTCATCGGTCTCCCAGACCTCGACGACGGCCCCTTCTGGCGGGGCGAGCTGCGCGGAGGTTCCCAGCACGACGGTCAGGTCCGCCTCGCGCATCAGATCGTCGGTGAGCTGGCGAGGCGTATGGTCACTGCCGTCGACACCGGCCTCGGCGAGTACCTGAGCGGACAGCTCGTTGACGCGCTTGCCGATCGCGGCGTCGGTGCCGGCCGAGGAGGCGTTGATCGTTCCGTCGGCTAGCGCGCTCGCCAAACCTTGGGCCATCACCGACTTGCCCCGGTTGCTCACGCACACAAACAGCACCGAGTGTGGTGTGCTCATCGCACGCTCGAGGTGTCGTCGGCAGGCGCGATCTCGGCCAGCAAGTCGACCACGAGCGAACGAATCTGATCGCGAATCGGGCGGACGGTATCGATGCCTTTGCCGGCAGGGTCGTCCAGGGTCCAGTCGCGGTAGCTGACACCGGGAAAGACCGGGCAAGCGTCGCCGCAGCCCATGGTGATGACCACGTCGGAGGATTCGACGGTGTCGGGGGTGAGGATCTTCGGTGATTGGTCGGAGATGTCGATACCGACCTCGGCCATTGCCTCCACAGCGGCGGAATTGATGGCGTCGGCGGGGGCCGACCCCGCGGAACGAACCTCGACCCGACCGCCGCCCAGGGCGGTCAAGAACCCGGCAGCCATCTGAGACCGGCCGGCGTTGTGGACGCAGACAAACAACACACTCGGTGTCTGTGCAGACATGGGAGCAGCTTCCTTTTCGGTGTGAAGGGGTTATGCGGGGTGCGGGGCGAGTTCGTCGAGCAACCGTTGAACGCGGGTGTCGAGGTCATCGCGGATTGCGCGCACTCGGTCTAACGGGAGGTCTTCGGGATCGGTGACTGTCCAGTCGAGGTACCGCTTGCCTGGATAGATGGGGCACGCATCACCGCAACCCATCGACACCACGACATCGGCGGCGGCGACGACATCGTCGGTCAGCGGTTTGGGGAAGTCGTTGCCCAGGTCGATCCCGATCTCGGTCATCGCCTCGACCACGGTGGGGTTGATCGAATGGACCGGCGCGGAGCCCGCCGATCGGACATGGACGCGGCCACCGGCCCGGTGGGTCAACAGACCTGCGGCCATCTGCGACCGGCCGGCATTGTGCACACACACGAACAACACCTCGGGCGCATCTTTGGCGATCGCCCCGTCGGATTGCGCCAGTGCGCGCAACCGGTCGGCAGCGAACCGGCTCGCCAACGAGGTGAGATGCGCCTGTACTCGCGAGGTGCGGCGCAGCGCCGCATACGACTCAAAGACGCAGCGCTCCACCGTCTGCCGCGACACCACGCCCTCGTACTTCGCGGCCAAGTCCGCGGCAATACGACCAAGCACGACGTGGGGCATGAGCAGTTCGGGCTGTGCGCGATGCTCTCCTGCCGCCAGGCGTTGATCCAGGGTCGAGTCGTCCATCACTGTGCCTCCGTGACCGGACTCGGCTGAGCGGTCGACTGCGGGGCGGTGAAGCGTTTACGCAACGCCAGCGAGACGTAGACCAATCCCACGAGGACCGGCACCTCGATCAGCGGTCCCACCACCCCGGCCAGGGCCTGGCCCGAGGTGGCCCCATACGTCGCGATCGCGACTGCGATGGCCAGTTCGAAGTTGTTGCCTGCGGCGGTGAACGCCAGCGTGGTGGTGCGTTCATACCCGAGCTTCATGACAGCGCCGAACGCGTACCCGCCGCCCCACATCACTGCGAAGTACACCAGCAACGGGACCGCGATCCGGACCACGTTGAGGGGTCGCGACGTGATCTGATCACCTTGCAGGGCAAAGAGAATCACGATGGTGAACAGCAACCCGTACAACGCCCACGGACTGATCCTGGGAATGAACTGCGATTCGTACCAGTCACGTCCCTTGCTCCGCTCCCCCAAATACCGGGACAGGAACCCGGCGACCAGCGGGATACCCAGGAAGATCAGCACCGATTTGGCGATCTGCCACGGCGAGGCGTCGATCGTTGTCTGTTCCAGACCCAGCCAACCCGGCAGCACCGAGAGATAGAACCAGCCCAGGACCGCGAACATCACGACCTGGAACACCGAATTGATCGCCACCAACACGGCCGCCGCTTCACGATCACCGCACGCCAGGTCATTCCAGATGATGACCATCGCGATGCACCGCGCCAACCCGACGATGATCAACCCGGTGCGGTACTCGGGCAGGTCGGCCAGAAAAATCCAGGCCAGCGCGAACATCAACGCCGGGCCGACAACCCAGTTCAGAACCAGCGACCCGATGAGCAGGCGCTTGTCCCCGGTCACCGTGTCGAGGCGGTCGTAGCGAACCTTCGCCAGTACCGGATACATCATGATCAGCAAGCCGATCGCGATGGGCAGCGAGACACCATCGACCGAAATGGCCGAGAGCGCATCGTTCAGGCCTGGGATCAACCGACCCAGGAGCAACCCGGCGACCATCGCCACCCCGATCCACACCGGCAAGAACCGGTCGAGGGTGGAGAGCTTGCCGACGACCGCGGGATGCTCCGGCGTGTTCGTAGCGGTACTCACGCAGTCACCAACGTATCTGCGGTGGGATCCGCTGAACTCAGAATCGATGAAAGCTGCTGCAACGCAGCAGGAATTACCCAGTAATACACCCACGTTCCCCGGCGCTCGCAGTCGAGCAAACCCGCCTGCCGCAACACCTTGAGATGGTGGGAGATGGTGGGTTGGGACAGATCGAAAGATTCCGAGATGTCACACACGCAGGCCTCCCCGCCGGCATGGCTGGCCACCAAGCTCAGCAACCGCAGCCGCACCGGGTCGCCCATCGCCTTGAACATGCGCGCAAGCTCCACTGTCGCATCGGCACTAAGCGGTTCCTGCACCAACGGCGTACAACACGCCTCGCCTGCCACAACAGGCAACTCGTTCTGCTTCGACATACGTCTATATTGACAGACCTCAAACTACCGAACAAATGAACATCGGCTGAACGCCAACCGCGCTGACGCCCTCGCGCGGCAGCCACCTCCCGCCCGAGGCGTGGCAACGGCCGCGGCAGTCACGAAGAACGCCGTTCCTGACCCGCCGATTGTTCTACGCCCCGACCTGCGCGGCAAGAGGCTCCGACCGACCCGCTGCCACGCGCTGCGCTCCCATCGCGGCACTGGGCCGCTCTCCGCTCCTGGCGCATCCGGCCAGCGCGCACAAGCGGCCAAGTAACAGGAAAGGCCACGCCCGACCGGACGCCGAAGAAATGCGTTTCTGACCCCGATCGAACAGCGTTGCGGCTGAGCATAAATCGACAAACAATGTGCGAAATATATTGCACAGCAATCAAATACGAGGTATCATCGAGTAATTAGGCTGACGCCAATGACCTATATTGCACTGGCGAATATTGCCCCTCCGCCAGCCGACGAAAATGCGGCGACTTCATCATCGAGCACAACATTCACATCCGCGTCGGCATGAGGAACACGCAGCTCAGCGCGATATAGAGGTCTGGTCAGGGGTGTCTAGCGTGGCAGAGCACGCTAATCATCATTGCCTAGCTACGGAAACTAGGTTGACGAATGTAGCTACGAAAGCTATGGCGGTGAGGGTGTCTAGCGTGGCAGAGCGCGCTAGACATCGTAGCCTAGCTACAGAAACTAGGATGGCAAACGTAGCTACACATGCTATGTCGGTAAGGAGAGCTACTGTTGCACGCCTAGGTTTGTTACCTACGCATGCACACCTAGCTTGTTCCGCTTGCTTAGCTAACTATGCTAGTACAGCTGACTCATGTAGCACGAGCATGGTTGCAATGCTAGCTAGGACTGCTAGCATTGCAACCATGACACTCACCGGTATGGGAGCAGACCATCTGCTCAAGGGGCGAGAAGGGGAATCCATGGTCGGCGCCGGCAACGGGCAGCCCAGAAAGTACGCGATTGCGAATCAGAAGGGCGGAGTCGGAAAGACAGCCACGGTCTTGGGTTTGGCGTCCGCAGCCGCCGCCAAAGAACTGGATGTGCTGGTAGTGGATATGGACCCGCAGGGTAATGCGACGACCGGTCTCGGCGTGGACGTCGCAGAGGACCCTGAGATGTTGACTACCTACAACCTGATGAGCACCACAGCGACGGGTACCGCGGTTGACGCGATCGTGGCCACGCCGTGGGAGCATGTCGATCTCATCCCAGCCAATGAATATCTCGCGAACATCGAGTCCGATGGTGCGAACGATCTGATCTTCCGACTCGACATCGCGTTCGAGGGTGTTGATCTGTCGAACTACCAACTGGTCCTCTTTGACTGCCCACCCTCACTCGGCAAGCTGCTGTTCGCGGTTCTGTGCGCTGCTGACGGTCTCGTCGCAGTTACCGAAGCGACCAAGGACGGCGTAAACGGAGTCACAAGACTCGAAGAGACCTTCCAGAACGTTCGGCGGCGCCCGAATCCGGATCTGCAATTTCATCGAATCGTCATCAGCAAGCGCAAGAACAACGGCGAGCAGAACTTTCGTGAAGACGAGCTCCGGGCAGCCTATGGGCCACTCGTGGCGTCGACCGTGATCCCTGAACTGGCGGCCCGGCAGGACGCCCACAGCATGGCGATGCCAATTCACCAGTTCAAAGGGGGCAAATCCCTAACACTGCAGGTTGCCTACAGCGACCTGCTCGACGAAATCCAGGAGGCCACCAAATGAGCAAGGTCGATCGCCAACCAGCCGTCAAACGTCCGCCTCAGCACCCAGCAGCTGACCTACCCGCGCGTGACTCAGTACCCGCCAGCGCAGCGACTCCAGGGCCGCCGGCGAGCACGACAGGAGTCGCGCAGGAAACCTTGGGCGCACCGCCCAAGTCTGTGAAGCCGACAAAACGCAGAAGCGTCAGCGATGCGGTGCCGACGCTCTATGAAGGGGCAGAGAAGTACTCACAAGTCATGAATGTACGAGTCCGCCCTAGTACCGAGGACCGAGTACACCGGGTGCTCGACAATCTCCCGCGATCGTGGAGCAAGCAAGCTCTTACTGACGCTGCGCTGAACGAGTTCATCGAGCGCTACGACCTCGACCCACAGGATAGCTAGTTAAGCTAGCAGTGCTAGCTGAGATAGTAGTGCGTGCATAACTAGCGCGATCCTATTACCCAACGACCCGAGAGAGTCCAGCTGACATGCCCAAGCACGCCACCGCTGATGATCACGCCATGATTGTCACGTCGGCAAAGGTGTTGTCTCCATCGGGTTTTGTGTTGGTGGATAAGCCAGTCGATTCGGTCGACAAGCTCATGAAGGTGCTGGAGTGGCGGCAGCGGCAGCGTCCGTTGGCGCCAGCGGGGCTGCCGGCGCAAGTGTGGGTGCTCGATGCCGCCTGTGTGGCGTTGGGATGGGGCCCTGATGATGTCGACCCAGGTGATGAGAGCGATTACAGCACTGAGGAGTTGCGGCAGGGCCGGATGCGCACTGATCTGATCGCCAGGCTCGATGGCGCCACACGATCGCTCCTGGGGCCGTACCTTGCTCCGGACAAGGAGGATGGGTGGCACTTGTATCAGCCGGGTCCGGAGATCGGGCATCGGTTGCATCTGTCGTATGTCACCGGACGCCGCAAGTTCATGGTGGATGTGATCTTGGAGCCGTGGGCGATGGAAACCCGCCGCAGTGGCCATGACCGGCTGGGCATTCTCGGCTCGGAGAAGGCCGGCACGCTCATCGAGTTCGATGACGAGATGGACACCGCCCGCGAGCTGGCGCGCCGCCTGTCCTGGCATGTCGAGCACATTGGCGTGCTGCCGGGGATTACCTCGGCGCGTACCGGGGCGGTGGTGCTCGATCAGATCTTTCGGGATCGCCGCAAGACAGGCAAGGGCATCGTCGTGGAGGCCCCGGTGGCGGTTCCCGCTCTGGATGGTGCTGATCACGAGGATCTGGAGCCGTTTCTGGTGTGGGCGCGCCAGTGGATCGAAACCGATGAGATCGAACACGCCGACGCCCTGGTCACGATCGATCAGCGGGCGTCGTATCTGGCGAGTGCGGGCATGATCGACCTCGGCTACGGCGAGGTCGTCCACCACGCCAGCGACGCCGAGGAGCTGGCTCATGCCAGCGACAAACTCCCGTTCGGGGTGTGGCAGGTGACGCTGCCGGCCGCCGACACCCTCGCCCTGCCGGAACGGTTGCCGTTGCCGCATCCGCACATGCGTCCCGATCGGCCGGTGACCCTGTGGGTCACCACAGAGACCGTCAAGAGCTTGTGCGCGCCGATCACGGATGGGGGAGCGGGTCTGGATCTGGCCGACCTCGCGATCGCCGAAGCCTGGACCACCACACAGCAAGGGGTGGTTTTGAAGCGGTGGAAAGAGATCCTGGCCGCCGCCCGCAAGACGGCGGTCGAGGCCGACGATCCGATCCTCAAATCTCTTGTCTCGGACATCTACAAGGGCTATCTGGGGCGGATTGCCGGCGATCAGAACTGGGATAGCAATCTGCGCCATCACTATCAACCGATCTGGGCGGCCGCGATCAAGGCCCACGCCCGACACCGTTCGCGGGTGAAGGCGATGAAGATCGCCACCGAGCATGATCTGTGGCCGATCAAGGGCCTCACCGACGCCTGGACCTACCTCGTCCCGAACGGTGTCGCCTTGGCCGATGGCCTGCCCTATCTGGGCAAGTTCGTCGTCGAGAAGCAGCGAGCACTCGACGACGATCAGGTACTGCTCGAGTTGTTGTCGGCCGCCACACCGGGGGAAGTGCGTCGCGCGGTCAACAACGCCTACACCACAGCAGGATTGACCCCCGACAACGACGACGACGCCGATCCGAAGGATGCTGCCAGCGAAACACCCGAAGGCGTGGCGGGCTGATGGCGCAGTTCCGGGCACGCCGCCGTACCCGCCGCGACGAGGAGCCAGTTGCGACCAGCGTGGCCACCGGTGCTCGGCGGGTGTCGGTGGCCTCGGGTACCGCCCGTGACCTCGCTCAGGCCGATACCGGTCTGGTGGGGGAGCCGACCTCGCGAAACCACCTCGCTACCATTGGTTATCAGGGTGTGCGCAAAGCCGCCGTTGATGCTGGCCGCACCCCGCCCTCGCCCCGCACGTTCCGGCGGTGGAAGCAGCACAATCGGATTCCCGATGACCGGGTTGCTGATCTGGTGGCCCGCCGTGCGGAGATCACCCGCCTCGGCGGGGTGGACGGCGCGGCCACCCAACTCGGCCGTTCACCGAGCGCGGTCTATGACTGGCAGGCCGGCCGCACCCAGAGCCTGCGACCCGACGCCCAAGGCCGTCTCGTCGATGCCCAAGCGGCACAACGGTTACGCGACAGCGGAATCGACACCGCCCAGATGCGGCCCGTCATCTCGTTCACCGCCGACGTACATGCCCGCACCGACGGCGGCAACTACGACTACCGCATGTCCAAGACCTTTGAGTTCGGCGGACCCCAAGGCCTCGACCACACCCAGATGGACCCCGAACAACGCCGGGCATTGGGCGATGCATTGGCCCGCAACGATCACGCCCGCGCCACCGCCATCCTCGAAGAACACGCCTCGGTCAACTTCGCCGCCTTCGACGCCTTCGACGACGACACCGGCTTCCACTTTGACGCCATCACCGACTTCCACATCGACTGGCAATGACAACCCCCCACAGGACCGACGATGACCGACAAACGCCGAATCACCCTCGACACACTCATTGAGCTGGTCGACCGCGTCGAACGCGGTCGCGGCTACGCCCTGGCGATCGGGGAGTCGAGCACACTCAAGAGTGTCTTTCACGCTACAACCGGTTCGAACCTGACCGTCGGCGCCGACCCGTCCACCTTCGACCGCGCCCTGACCGCCCGCGATCCCGAGATGGCAGCCCGTTTCCGACGCTTAAGCGAGGACGTCGAGTCCGAGGGGCGGCGGGTAGATTCGCACCTATGACGACACGTGACGCGGGTGATCGATCTGATCCCGAGGGCATCCCGGAGCTGTTTTTCGAGGACAAGCTCGGTTACTCCGACGCCGCCGCGATCGAGACAGCGGCGAACTTCGTGCACTACCTCGACACTTGGGGGCTACGTTTGACCCCCACGAAGTACCTCGACGAGTTGGAAACGCGGGTCGGCGAGAAGACGCAACTGCCGCGCGGTGTCCTGTGGGGCCAAGTCGTTGATGAGAGCGGCCAAACACACTCAGAATTCAACGCCGCCGTCCCCGGGG
Organism: Gordonia sp. OPL2; assembly: GCF_003797825.1. Taxonomy (GTDB): domain Bacteria; phylum Actinomycetota; class Actinomycetes; order Mycobacteriales; family Mycobacteriaceae; genus Gordonia. The sequence goes on along the minus strand of NZ_RKME01000032.1, from coordinate 41,465 downwards.
TTCGTGATGATGGCGTCTGATCAGGGATCGTTCGACGAGATCGCCCCTGAGGTGTTCGCGGTGCACTCCGTCGACACCACCGATGTCGGTTACCGGGTGCCGGCGGTGTTGGAGATCGTCGGGGTCACCTACCGCCAGCTCGACTATTGGGCCCGCTCGGAGCTGGTCACCCCGAGCGTCAAAGCTGCTACCGGCTCAGGTTCGCAACGCCTGTACAGCTTCCGCGACATCCTCGCATTGAAGATCGTCAAACGCCTGCTGGATGCCGGTATCTCGTTGCGCAACATCCGCGTCGCCATCGAGTTTTTGGCCGAGCGTGGCACCACCGATCTGGCGCGCACCACCCTGATCAGCGACGGCACCACCGTCTACGAAGCCACCTCCGACGACGAGGTCATCGACCTGCTGCGCGGCGGGCAAGGGGTCTTCGCGATCGCTGTCGGGCACACCGTGGCTGATCTGGCCGGCACCGTCGCCACTCTGCCCGCCGAGACCGTCGTCGACGACACCCAACCGGTCGAGGTCGTCGACGAACTCGCTCACCGCCGCGCAACTCGGCGGCAGAGCGCGTGAGTGGCGAGGACACCAGATCGCCGAGGCGGTCAGTGCTCGGTGTGTGGGCACGGATCAGGAATGTGCCGACGCAGCTGCAGCGCATGCTCGAGGCTGGTGCCGCCGATCAACGAGCGCGATGTGTGGTGGCGATCGAGCGGGCCAGCCGCGGCGATTTCGTTGGCCCGCCACCAGCACTGAGCCTCGCTGACCGCACCGACCACCAGATCTTTGGCAAACCGTTCTTCAGTGAGCGCCGTAAGGCGTGGGCGTTGGCCCATACCATCGATCAGGTGTGGGCGCCGGTGTTGCGATCGACGGGCATCGATGTTCGCGCCGACATGTTCTGTCGGGCTGCCGGGGTCGGCCCGGAGATGTTCATGGCGATCGTGACCGGCCAGCCACGCGGGCGAGGGGGTGGCGGCGTTCGGACGTGGCGCAGATGGCCGCCGGCACCGGCATCCCGGCCGCGACGATCACCGAGCTGAACAAGTACATGGCCCGTCGGTGGGAGGCGGTGTTTCTGTCCGGACACGATCTGACCAGCACCGCTATTCGAACTCGAGTGCCGGCGGTGTGGATCTACCGACCTACACCGTCGACCCGTCGCCGTTGGCCGGGGCCTTCTTGCAAAGGCGTCTTTCACACCACGATTGGTTCGAACTCTGACCGCCGGCGCCGACTCGAACATCCGACGCTGCCGGGCCAGCGTAGGGTCGAGCACCGCGCGGAACTAGCTACGGCTCACTTCAACACCGACGTGCTCGACCACTAACGGACGGCCCAACTTGAATGTTCGTACCGTGCTGTCTCTTCAGCTTCTGCGCGTGAATGAACGGGGTCGCGAGGTCATGGGATCAATGCTGTTTCGTTGCGATACATCCAGCGGCCGTGGACACGTTCGAAGTTCGCTTCCACGGTCTGCTCGACGTGATTCGACTTGTGTCGTAGGTAGGTGGAATAGGTGACTTGGCCGAACTGATCGGCGGGTGATCCGTCGGTGACACAGTCGATCTCGAACCAATACCACCACGTGTCGGTGGCCAGCCTGATGACCGCGGGTCGTGTTGCTGGATGCCATGTCTCCGAAAGGTATTGGAGATCGCAGACTATGTGCGCGCTGTAGCGTGTCCGGGCCAGTGACTCAGCGGTCACCGCTCGTTTGTGGCCTGTGAGGATCGGGCGGCAGCAGTCGTCGAACACCAACCCGGAGGTGCATGGACACCGATATGTCTGGCAGGTGTTGATCACGTTTCCCATGGGCGGCGATCCTACCGCCGGGCGACGGAAGGAGAAACGTTCACGTGGAAAAAAACTTAGGACTAAGTAAGTGACGTACGAAACAAGTGTGCTACTGTCAGCTGCACGATCATCCCCCTGAATAGGTGCGATGAGAGAGAGGGTGGGTGATGGCCGGTCCGATGGCAGGGGGTCGAATCCTGGATCTGTGCTCGCTGGTGTCGGGACCGTGGGCAATAGACACTCTCGGCGACCATGGAGCAGATGTCATCAAGATCGAGGTTCCGGGCAAAGGGGACCTCGTTCGTCAGATGTCGCGCCGAGCAGATTGCGGCGTTCACACTACAGAACGTCATCGGCACACAAACGTCCGTAGTGCCAATGCGGGCACACCATTTGAAGATTGGGAGTCATTGCTGTCATGACCGTCACATTGATTGTCGGAGCTGATCGCGGCATCGCCCATGCGATGGCGCTCGCGTTACACCATCGCGGCGACACGGTCATCGCCGCGACGCTCGGTGAAGGAGCCGACCTCGTCGCCGAAGGTGTCGACGTTGTGCCGGGATTTGATGTCACCTCCGATGATGCCGTCGCCGGTCTCTCCAAGCGCCTGACTGCCGAGGGCACTGTCCTCGATCGGCTGGTCCACGTCGCTGGGGTGATGTTCCTCGACGGCATCGATACCGTGGACTTCGATGACGCCCGTCGACAGTTTGAGATCAACACCCTCGGGCCGCTGCGTACGATCCGGGGATTGCGGGATCATCTTGCCGATGATGCCAAGATCGGCATTGTGACCAGTAGGGTTGGGTCGATCGGCGACAACGGCAGCGGCGGCGATTACGCGTATCGCATTTCCAAGGCGGGCGCCAACATGGTGGCCAAGAACCTGTCGATCGATCTCGGCAAACGTGGGATCGCCGTGCAGGCGCTGCATCCAGGGACGGTGAACACCACTCTGCTGGACGTGATGGACCCCTCGGTTAAGGAGCAGGCAAAGTCGGTCCTGGTCACTCCGGAGGAGTCGGCTGCCGGTCTGATCGAAGTGCTCGATGGCCTGACCCTGGAGACTGCGGGGCGTTTCCAACGAACGAACGGCGAGTTCTTACCTTGGTGAAGGTCCTCGTCATCTGCCGCCGTGCGCATGCCTGACGGATGACGACTGATGGCCTCGGTTCAGTACCTCTCCCCGGCTGGACCGAGGCCATTTCACTGCTGTATGCCCAATTCGCCTGGCGTGGGCACACGTCGCGCCGCACGGGGCGGGCCTTCGGGGAGGCGGGTCTAGGAGGCTGGTTCGCGGATGATTTCGCGAACCGTAAATGGATGAGTGTCGGGCATGGTGGCCGCGTGCTCGTTGTAGATCCTCGGTCCGAGAGCGCGAAAGGCTCTGTCTACCAGTCGAATATATCGAGCCATGATCACCCCCTCGGAGCCGACGCGGGCGGCATTGTCTTGGGCTGCAGACTTCGGTATGTACACGAAGGCGTCGAGCCGGTCCTGCCCGTGTAGGGGTCTTTCAAGCTCGACGGTCCGCACCAGGCGGTCGTAGGAGAGCTCGCGGTGGTCGAGAATTGCTAGGTCGGCCTCGCAGATCCGATAGAGGGCACCCAGAGCGGAACTGTCTGTTGATGGCTCGATCCCGAGGAAGACCACGTCGCCGGACCACTGGCGACCGTCCTCGGCGCTCACGAGGACGAACTCGGGTCGACGACTGCTGTGAGCGGCTAGGTTCCACGATCGCTGATACCTGGGAAGTCGTGCGGGAAAGGGGCCGTCATCAGCGTTTACCGGTCGTCCTAGACTCGCCTGCAGTGACTCCCGGTCGACCAGCGACCCGTACCCGAATACCCACGGCACTGACGTTCTCCTTTCGACTTCTCGCCTATCAGTTGATGGTGGGTGTGAAAACCGTGACTTCAGCCGGCCTCGCTGATCTCGTGGGTCGATTCGAACTCGGACAATAAGGTACGCAGCAGCCCACTGAGTTTTTCCTGGTTGGCCTTGTTGAGGCGATCGCGGAGCAGTCTGGACTCGTGGGTCATCAGGTCAGACACGACGTGGTCGACCAGCGTCATGCCGTCCTTTGTCAGCTGGACGTTGACTCTGCGCCGGTCCTTCGGGTGGAACTCCCGGGTAACCAGTCCCGCGCGCTCAAGTTTGTCGAGGCGGCCACTGATGCCGCCCGAGGTGATCAGCGCCGCCTGGGTCAACTCGCCGGCAGTCAATCGGTAAGGCTCGCCCGCCCGCCGCAACATCGCGAGAACGTCGAGGGTGACCCGATCGGTGCCCAACTCGCCCAAACGTCGATTTCGTTCCTGTTCGAAATGGCGGCCGAGACGCCAGATGCGTGTGATGACTCCGACCGAGCTGACATCCATGCCGGGACGCTCGCGCAACCAGGCGTCTTCGATGTCGTCGACTGCGTCGCGGCGGTCGTCGGTGGCCTGCGCCGCGACGGATTGCGGCTTCTGTGACCTGGCCATTAGGTGGACCTCTCAGTTCTCATTGTCCGAGCCTATACCCCGTCGACCAACTACTGAGGTGTAAGAAAACTCGTCCTCCATTAATTCGGCGGCGGGTACAAACCGGCCTCTCGCGTCCATACCACCGGGAACAGGTCGTCGGCGACGAGTTCGCCGGCGACCATCCGAGGCGGGTCGAAGTCGCCGATCCTGCCGATATGGTCGAACGATGTCCCTGGACGCGGGTCCCATACGACGTCGTCGCCGATAAAGATCGAGGTAACGGCCCTTCGGTTGTGGCTGCTGGTGTTCGGGGGAGAACCGTGGACGGTTCGGGGATGATGCAACAGTGCGTCCCCGGGTTCGGCCTCTCCGATCAGCCACGCGCACGGATCGTCGGGTAAGTGGTCCGGGAGGATGGGGTAGGGCGAGGTCTCGTAGACCTCGGAGACGTAGCGGTCGCCGCTGAAACTCGTGGGTCGATAGATCGGACCTCGGTGCGAACCTTTTAGGTAGCGCACCGCTCCGCTATCCGGGGTGACCACGTCCAGCGGGACCCAGATGCGAAAGTGCAGCGTGCCATCGATCGGAAGATAGGCATGATCCTGGTGAAATGGTGCACCTTTGCTGGCGCCCGGTTCCTGCACAAACACTTGGTCGTAGAAGAACCGGAGCGACGTATTGTCCGGGTCCATCTGCTCGGCGATCTGGCGAGTCGGCCCTTGCAACGCCCAGATGTCGAAGGCGTCGTCGACAAACCGAGGATAGGCCTGGGAGAAGAATCGTGGTTGGCCCGAGGCGGTGTAGTTCTGTGACGTGGAATCGGCTCGATCCATCAGGCGCGTTACGGCGGCTCGCAAGAACTCGACCCACTCGAGTGGGATCACTGCACGTAGGCGAACCGCGCCATCCCGGTCGAAGACCGCGCGTTCGTCGTCGGTGATGTTGCGGACGAGAGGGGAGGTGGGCGCGGCGCGGCCGGACTCGATGCGGCGCGTGATCATGAGATGGGTTGGTCGGATTGTGCGGTGAACGCGGTGACCGTTAGGTCGGCGATGTCGTCGGCCGGACAGCGACCACGACGGGTGTACTCGTCGGCGAAGGCGTCGATGGTGCTTGCGACGTCACCTGATCCGCGCGTTGCTGAGGAACATAAATCGACGAGCCGTCGGGCGGCGGTGCCGAGAACCGGGTGCTCGAGTCCGTCGCGAGCTGCCGCCAGCCATAGGTGACCGACGTCGGGCAGCTCGTCGATTTCCGTGGCGATGTCGTCGTCGAGTGCTGTCGAGGCGATGTAGACGGCTGCTGAACGGATCTCGGGGGTGAGCGCGTCGAGCATTCTCAGTTCCAGCCAACCCCGCGGCCGGATCGGAGGGAAAAGGGTGGTCAGGTGATAGCGCAGATCGTTGGCGGTGGGCCAGCCCACCTCGTGTCCGAAGGTGAGCCAGTCCCCGAAGCTGAGCCCGGGTGCGATCGCGGTTCCGGGCTCGGCGTTGATGTAGAAGACGTCCGCGGCTAGCGCATAGGAGGCCCAGTCGTGCACCGGAGAATCTCCGACCGGCACAGGCTTGGTTCGCGACGGATCGATGCGACTCCAGATTGCCTGCCGCACTGACTTCCAGTGCCGTCCATCTGGGCCTTGACCGGGTGAGTTGGCGAACAACGCCACCAGCAAAGGCCCAATCCGATTCATCAGATACCAGCGACGATGTCCGCCGCGCGATGCGTGACTCAGGTTGATCTGGACTGAAGCGGTATTGGCCATCATCCATAGACCCTCGGGCCCGCGCACGGAGTAAAAGTTCTCCATGGCGGCATAGCGCGGTTTGTTCAGAATCCGCTGCGGTGGGCGAAGCGTGTCGACCGCGCATGCGGCCATCGCTAGCGAACGGCTGCGCAGACGATCGCGCAATGCTGCTGCGTCAATCTCGGCAGCTGCGACTGCGGCGACGGCCGAGTCGCATGGCGTCGTCGAGAGTTCGATCTGCCCGCCGGGCTCGATCGTGATACTGCCACCGGCTGGGAGAGGCTCCACGAGAACCGCTTGGAGGTCAGCCATCGCTGGCCGTGCGAGGCTCGCCGTCTGAAAGACAGGCCATTCGATCTCGATGCCAACGCGGTCGCTCCCAGAACCGGTCAGTGACTCCTCGGCGATCCTGCGGACGTCGTTGCAGGTCAACGATCTCTGCGGCACTGGCATGAGGCTACTCCCGGTGAACTGGTATTAAGTGGCGACTCAAATACTCTCTACTAAGTAGTTGACTCCTAAGAGATTAGGCTCTTAGTATTACGTGAGGCAAGTCACTTAGTGAAGTATGACGTGCTGCACGCCATAGCAGGCGCGATTTGCGCAGAGACCAACCCGAGAGAGGCATGCATATGAGCGGGCCCATGACAGGAATCAAGATTCTCGACCTCTGTTCGATGATGTCGGGCCCCTGGGCGACCGACATCCTCGGTGATCAGGGTGCAGACGTGATCAAAATCGAGGTGCCGGGCAAGGGCGATCACGTCCGGTCGTTGCCGAACCGGTCGGGCGACATGTCGGCGATGTTCGTCAACGTGAACCGATCGAAGCGATCGCTGACGCTTGATCTCAAGAAACCCGAAGGGGTGCAGGTCTTCAAGCAACTGGCTGCCAGCGCCGATGTCATCGTGCAGAACTTCCGACCAGGCGTCGTCGAACGCCTCGGAATTTCCTATGACGATATCGCACCGCTGAACGACAAGCTGATCTATCTGTCGCTCAGCGGGTTCGGGGAGAACGGCCCGCTGTCCGGTCAGCGGGTGTACGACTCACTCATCCAGGGGCTGACGGGCCTGACAACCGTACAGGCCGGCTCGGACAACGAACGTCCGCGCCTGATTCGCACCATTCTTCCGGATAAACTGACGGCTGTTGTTGCCGCGCAGGCGCTCTCGGCCGCACTCTTTGCGCGCGAACGATCAGGCGCGGGAGGCCAGCACATCCGTCTCTCGATGCTCGAAGCGGTGCTGTCCTTCCTCTGGGCATCGGATATGGGTGCATACACCTTCGCCGACAAGCCGGTACCCATCGAGAAGGGCGGTAGCTTCATCGATCTGATCTATCAGACGTCGGACGGATTCATCACCATCGCCACCAACAGCAATGTTGAATGGCAGAACATGTGCCGTGCCCTAGGGCATCCGGAATGGATTGACGACGAGCGCTTCACGACCCCGACGGGTCGACTGGAGAACATCAACGAGCGTCTTGCCCTGATACAGAGCGTGCTCCCCGAAAAGTCCTCACAAGAGTGGCTGGCGGTACTCGACCAGAACGACGTGCCTGCCGCACCGATCCTCAAGCGATCGGAGGTGATCGAGCACCCGCAGGTCCTCTCGACCGGAATCGTGGTCGAATCAGAGCACCCGGTTGCCGGTCGCTTGCGTCAGGCGCGAGTGGCCGCCCGCTTCCTCGGTACGGTGCCCGAGCCTCCGCGAGGTGCACCCAAGCTGGGAGAACACAACCAGGAGGTGTTGTCTGACTTCGGGTTCGATGCTACTGAGATCGCCGGCCTGATCGATTCGGGTGTGGTCGGTTCCGAGCATGTGGCAGCGACCGCGCAAGCGTGAGGGAGATCAATGATGGCAACTGTTCTGGTGGTCGGGGCCGACAAGGGGATCGCCCACTCGATCGTGCGACAGCTCGACGCTCGCGGCGATGACGTTATCGCGGCCTGTCTGTTTGACGGCGCTGACCTGGCGGCGGACGGGATCCGGGTCGAGCCTCAGGTTGACGTCTCATCGGGTGAGTCGGTCAAGATCCTGGCAGCACGACTCGCCGCAAACGACACCAAACTCGACGCGATCTATCACATCGCGGGAGTGATGTGGCTCGATGAACTCGGCGACATCGATTACGACTCGTTCCGTAAACAGTTCGAGATCAATGCAATCGGCCCGCTTCGGACGATCGAGGCGCTGCGGGGTCTCCTTAAGACTGGTGCGAAGGTGGGAATCGTCTCCAGCCGGGTCGGCTCCCTGGGTGACAACACATCTGGTGGCATGTACGCCTACCGGATTTCCAAAGCGGCGGCCAACATGGTTGGTCTCAACCTCCATCACGACCTGTCGCCGGACGGCATCAGCGTGCTGATGCTGCATCCGGGGATGGTGGCCACCGACCTGACCAAGGACTTCCCCGGTGAACATGAGTACATCACACCCGAGCAGGCGGCGGCGGGGTTGATCAGGAACATCGATCACCTGACTCCAGAGACGTCCGGCCGCTTCCAGCATTCGGACGGAACATTCCTGCAGTGGTGAACATCGATTGTGGGACAGCGCTCTAACGAACACTGTCCAGAGACAGCACACCAATAACAAACACAGTGGAAGGAAACCCGACAAATGACTGTCACCGTCTACGGCTATGTGCCCGCCTGGGGCATCCCGGACATCAGCCCGTATGTGACCAAGGTCGTGAACTACATGACCTTCACCGGGATCCCGTTCGAGCACAAAACGCAGGATCTGGCCACGCTCGACCAGGATTCACCGCACGGAAAGCTGCCCTACATCGTGGAGGAGGATGGCAACAAGGTCGGTGATTCCAACACGATCATCGCGCACTTCAAGGAGAAGTACGGAGACAAGCTCGATGCGGACTTGACTGCAGCGCAGCGCGCGCAGTCGCTCGCCTGGAATCGACTGATCGAGGAACACCTCTACTGGAGCGGAATCATCCAGCCGCGCTGGCGTGACGATGAGGGCTGGGAGGTCTACATTCCCTACATCGTCCAGGGCGCCGAGGTCACCCCGGAAATGCGTGAGGGCCTCGACGCCTTCCGTGGCCGTATCCTCGCCGAGTTCGACGGCCAGGGCATGGGGCGGCGCAACGAGAAGGTGGTGTTCGACTTCTTCAAGGCCGACATCGATGCGATCTCCGATTTCCTCGGTGACAAGCCGTACTTCTTCGGTGACAAGCTGCACTCGATCGACGCATCGGTGTACTCCACCCTGCGTCATGTCGCCGATCAGCCGCAGCAGTGGCTGGGCACTGGCTACGTCCAGTCGAAGCAGAATCTCGTCGACTACATGGACCGGATTCGCAAGGAATACGACGTCTGACTCAGGACTGCCATAACTCAGATCGGCCTAAGGAGAAGGTAGTCACCATGATTGACCTGTACTACTACACAAGCCCCAACGCGCGGAAGATCTTGATCGCGCTGGAGGAGTTGGGCCTCGAATACAACATCAAGTGGACCGACATCACCGCGGGGGATCAGTTCGCCGAGGAGTACGTCGAGGTCAATCCGAACAGCAAGGTGCCGGCCATCGTAGATTGTGACGGCCCCGATGGCCGGCCCCTGCCGTTGTTCGAATCGGGTGCCATCCTGATCTATCTCGCTGAGAAGACCGGAAAGCTTCTGCCTGCCGACCCTGTTCTGCGATACGAGACGATCGCTTGGGTCTTCTGGCAAGTCGCCAACCAGGGTCCCATGGCAGGCCAAGCGGCCCATTTTTCCACCTACGCACCCAAAGCCGGACACGACATCCCCTATGCGCGCGGCCGATACGCCAACGAGATCAACCGCGTGTACAAGGTCCTAGACGATCACCTCGAGGACCGCGAGTACATCGTCGGCGATTCCTACACGATTGCCGACATCGCAAGCTTCACCTGGACGCGAGTCGCTAAAGGGCACGGAATCGCGCTCGGCGACTATCCCAACGTTGCACGGTGGTCGGCATTGATCGCCGAGCGCCCGGCCGCCAAGGTCAAAGTCAACGACGCACGGGAGGCACAGGCCATGCACGACAACAAGAACTATTCGAAGGAGCAATTCCAAACACTCTTCCGGCCGGAAGGACAGTCCGTATGAGTACATCAACCGAGGTCGTTCTCGATTCCGCTCCGGGGCTCACGATCGACGGCAAGATTGTGTCGACATCGGCTCGCCGGGCGGTGATCAACCCTGCGACCGAGCAGGTCCTCGCGGAGGTCCCCGACGCGACCGTCGAGCACCTGGAACAAGCGGTCAGCGCTGCTCGGCGGGCAGCCAAGGGGTGGAGCGCCAAGGACCTCGCAGAGCGACAACAGATCACACTGAGTTTCGTCGATAAGGTCCGAGAGAACATCGACGAGCTGGCCCGACTCGTCACACTCGAGCAGGGCAAGCCTCTCGATAAGGCTGCCGGCGAGATCGATTCAGGATTGCGTGCGCTCACCCGGTACGCAAGCCTCGACATTCCAGTTGAAGTCATCCGTGACACCAACGACGAACTCGTCGAGATTCACCGAGTTCCCGTTGGTGTTGTCGGTGGCATCACCGCATGGAACTATCCACTCCTACTGGCGCTGTGGAAGATCGGACCCTCGTTGGTCACCGGCAGTCCTGTAATCATCAAGCCCTCGCCGCTGACCCCGGTAGCCACGTTGCGCCTGGGCGAACTCGCGCAGGAAGTGCTGCCGCCGGGCGTTGTTCAGGTACTCAGTGGTGGAGACAGTCTCGGAAAAGCTATCTCGACCCATCCCGGAATAAACAAAATCAGCTTCACCGGGTCTGAGCGTGCGGGCACCTCGATCATGTCGGCGGCAGGCCCCACACTCAAGCGGCTGACCCTCGAACTCGGGGGCAACGACGCGGGAATCGTCCTCGACGACGTTGACGTCCAGGCGATTGCGTCTGGCCTGTACTGGGGCGGGCTTTCCAATTGCGGTCAGGTGTGCGCAGGACTCAAGCGACTCTACGTACCGCGTCGACTCGCCGATGACGTGGCCGATGCACTCACGGCGATCGCCGCGACGGTAACAGTCGGCAACGGCCTCCACGACGGCGTGATGATGGGGCCGATCCAGAATGAGGTGCAGTACCGCAAGGTCAAAGGCTACGTCGACGACGCCGTTCAACGCGGAGCCGACGTCTACTTCCGCGGCGAGATCCCCGACGGGCCAGGCTATTTCCATCCGGTCACCCTTGTCCGCGGCCTTGCCGATGACGTGCCGCTGGCCAGCGAGGAGCAATTCGGCCCAGTGCTCCCGTTGCTCACCTACGACGACATCGATGATGTGGTCGCGCGGGCGAACAACTCGCCGCTCGGACTTGGCGCTTCTGTCTGGTCCAGCGACGAGTCCCGTGCGCGCGGCGTGGCCGATCGGCTCGAAGCCGGGTCGGTCTGGATCAATAACCATCCCGTGCTCACTTCAGACGTGCCCTTCGGCGGGGTCAAGCAGTCCGGCCTCGGCGTCGAGCAGTCCATCTACGGCGTATTGGCCTACACCGATATCAAGGTCATTCGAGCCACACGGGGGTGAGCATCCCAAGGTTTGCTCCGTGGGGCCACCTGGCACCGGCGGACACATTGCACACCTGTAATTGCCGCGAATGGCAAATGGGCACAATAGAATACAGCCTCACGCATCTGCAGATAGAACTGGGAAGGCAATCAGACACATGTTGTTGAACAGAGACGATTGGTACGACACCTCGCGCGACCTCGACTGGGAGTTGAGTTACGTCGATCCCAAGCTCGCGTTCCCCGACGAGTGGTCCGGCGCCGGCAACATTCCCGCCGACGCCTGGCAGAAGTGGGACGAGCCGTTCCGCGTGTCCTTCCGCGATTACGTTCGCATTCAGCGCGAGAAAGAAATGGGAGTCAAAGCGGTCAGCAACGCCTTGAGCCGTGCCGGCCTCTACGAGAAACTCGACCCCGCACACGTCGCCGCATCCCACCTACACATGGGTACCACCTGCATGGTCGAACACATGGCGGTCACGATGCAGGCCCGATTCTGTCGTTTCGCTCCCTCCACCCGCTGGCGCAATCTGGGAGTGTTCGGGATGTTGGACGAGACCCGTCACACCCAGCTGGACATGCGATTCTCCCATGACCTGCTCAAGCAGGAGCCACGGTTCGACTGGGCGCAGAAGGCATTCCACACCAACGAGTGGGGCGTACTCGCCGTCAAGAACTTCTTCGACGACGCAATGCTCAATGCAGACTGTATCGAGGCGGCGCTGGCATCGAGCCTCACTGTGGAGCACGGTTTCACCAACATCCAGTTCGTGGCGCTGGCCGCCGACGCGATGGCCGCAGGTGACATCAACTGGTCGAACCTGCTGTCGTCGATCCAGACAGACGAGGCGCGACACGCACAACAGGGCTTCCCCACCCTGGAAGTCCTTATGGAGCATGACCCCCAGCGAGCACAGACCGCCCTCGACGTGGCGTTCTGGCGGGCGACTCGCCTGTTCCAAACTCTGACCGGCCCGGCGATGGACTACTACACCCCGCTCGATCAACGCAAGATGAGCTTCAAGGAGTTCATGCTCGAGTGGATTGTCAACCACCACGAACGGATTCTCAACGACTACGGCCTTAAGAAGCCGTGGTACTGGGATCAGTTCCTGGTGTCCCTCGAGAACGGCCACCATGCGATGCATATCGGTACCTGGTACTGGCGTCCGACCCTGTTCTGGAAGCCCAACGCCGGTGTGTCCAAGGACGAACGGGACTGGCTGCGCGAGAAGTACCCCACCTGGGAGAACAACTGGGGAGCGCTGTGGGACGAGATCATCAAGAATGTCAATGACGATCGTATCGAGAACACTTTGCCCGACACCCTTCCGTCGCTGTGCAACTTGACCCAGCTTCCCTTGGGCTCGGCATTTTCGCGCCACGAGCTCGCTGAGCACAGTCTCGAATACAAAGGGCGGCTTTATCAGTTCGATTCCGAGATCTCGAAGTGGTGCTTCGAACAGGACCCGGAACGCTACGCAGGCCATCAGAACTTCATCGACCGGTTTATCGACGGCCAGATCGTACCGGCCGATCTTGCAGGCGGACTCCTGTACATGGGCCTGACGCCCGATGTCATGGGTGACGACGTGTACGAGTACGCGTGGGCCAAAGACTATCTACCCGCCGAGACTGCCACGGCCTGAGGTGGCCCAGAGAGGACTTGAACAATGGCACCCTTCCCCATCACCGGACGATTCGTGACCGATTTCGTCCCTCACCTCGTTGCCATCGACACCGAGGACACCTGGGACCAGGTTGCAGAAAAAGTCGCGGTCCATAGTGTCGCGCGGCGCATCGCGCGACCTGATCCGCACCCCGGATACGACGTGCTGCTTCACGGCAAAGTGTTACCGCCCGAGAGCAAGGTCGAAGAACTGTTCGCGACGAACCCCGTGCCGCCGCTGCAGTGGTTCGACGTCAGATTCCGAGAAACCGCGGAGGTGGCAAGTGGCTGACGACGACTTCGTGGATGTCGTGGACGCCGACGAGCTGTGGGACGGAGAAATGGAGTCCTTCGACATCGGTGACGACGAGGTGCTCGTCCTGAAGGTGGATGGCGAGGTCAGGGCCTACGACGGGATCTGCCCTCACCAGAGCATCTCACTGGTCGAAGGTGAGTTCGAGAACGGTGTCGTGACATGCCGCGCACACGAGTGGCAATTTGACGCCTTGTCCGGTAACGGCGTCAACCCGACCGACACGTGCCTCAAGAAGCACGACGTTCGAATTATGGACGGCGTCATCCAGGTACGTCTCAATCACGCAGTGACCCACTGAACTAAGGAGCCCTGAGAGAAGCATGAGTGTGCTCGAGATGGATGCCGAAGCCGAGGCATCTACCAACCTGGTCGGGCCGGTGATCCGCTCTGGCGATCTAGCCGAGGCCGTCATCGACGCGATTGAAGAGGACAATCCCGATACCGACGTTCTCGTTCTCGACCGTGACGATTACGTTCGCATTCACACGGTACGTTCCTGTCGACTGACACAGGCAAGCCTCGAGAAGTACTACGGGCAGGCGTACAAACTGGCTGCACTGGAGATCGACATGCCGTCGTTCAAAGGGCGGCTGTACACCCGTGACGACGAATATCGTTGGTACTACGAAAACGAGGCGTGACTTATGAGCGAGAAAGTGGCTAAGAAGGCGCGTAAGCGCGGGCTGAAAACCTGGAGTGCGTTCGGTAACCTCGGGCGTCGTCCCACCGAATACGAGATTCTCACCCACAACATGAATCACACCACCGGTGAGATCCCGCTGGAGATGGGACCAGACGTACACGGAAACGCCTGGCTTCGAGAGCACCGGGATTCAATGCCGTTGCGCGAAATCGCCTGGGACGACTTCCGCGACCCGGATACACTGACCTACGGGTCCTACGTCGCGTCACAGGACGATCAAGAAACCTACATCGAGTACCTGCTCGAGCAGTTTGACTCCGAAGGCTACGACGAGAAACTGAACGATGAGCAGATCGCGTTGCTGCGCAACGCAATAACTCCAACTAGGTATGTGGGACACGCTCAGCAGATGTTGTCGGCGTACCTGCAACAACTGGCGGTGAGTAGCTACGTCGCTAACTGTGCCGCCTTCCAGACGGCTGATCAGCTTCGGCGCGTGCAGACGATTGCCTATCGCACGACTCAACTCAAGCTGGCCCATCCCGAGAAGGGGTTTGCCACCGGAGAAAAGTCGGACTGGACCGACAAGCCGCTGTGGCAACCGATTCGTGAGGCATTCGAGTGGGCCTTGGTCGAGTTCGATTGGGATCGGGCGTTCGTCGTCACCAATCTGGTAGTCAAACCGATCGCGGACCGGTTGTTCCTATCCGAGGCAGGCCTACAGCTGGCGAGAATCGGTGCGCGGCTGGACTCGCTGATCGCAGAGAACCTCTACAACGACAGTGAGCGCAGCCGACGCTGGAGTGCCGAACTTGTCACGTTCGTCACCAAGGCCGATCAGGCGCACCTGGCGACTCTGCAGTCCTATCTCGACGACTGGGTCGAGCGGGGCGAGGCGATGATCGAGGCCGGAGCGGCCCTGTTGGCATCACCATCGGGCCGTGACGCCGACACTATCGCAGCTGATGTTCGCAAGGACTGGCACGGGTCGCTGGTGGCCGTCGGGCTCAGTGCGACGCGCTGAGCCCGACACCGCCCGGATCACAGGGAGGAAGACGATGGCGGTGTCAGCCGAGTTCGTCGGGCACGACAGCGAAGTGGACTGCGAACCGGACGAGACTCTCCTACGTGCGGGTTTGCGCGCGGGTCTGGCGTTGCCCTACGAGTGTGCCAGCGGCGGATGCGGCAGTTGCCGCGCTCAACTCCTCGGCGGCGATGTCCGTTCGCTCTGGCCGGAGGCGTCCGGCCTGAGCGAACGGGATCGCCGCCGAGGGAACCGCATCCTCATGTGCCAGTCCGTTCCGACCGGGAACTGCCGGGTGAAGGCTCCGGCACTCGGTGACCCGCAGGTGGCGGAGGAGCCGGTGCCGCAACGTTTCAGGGCCATCCTGGTCCGTCGCGAGATGTTGACCGAGGACACCGCACTGTTCACGCTGGCCTTTCAGAACCCCATCCGATACCTTCCCGGCCAGTTCATGATCCTGGAATCCCGGGACGGAGTACGCCGAGCGTATTCGATGGCACATCCGGCATCCGAGCTCGGCAGTGGTCAAGTTGAGTTCATCATCAGGGCCAAGCCGGGAGGCGCGGGTTCGCAGTGGCTATTCGCGACCCTGACCCCCGACGCGGAGCTGATTGCCGAAGGACCCTACGGCCGGGCCTACGCGCGCCCGACATCGGATCGACCAGTCGTGTGCATCGCCGGCGGCACCGGCCTCGCACCGGTGCTCGCGATCGCCGAGTGTCTTCTGCGTCGCCAGGACGGCCCCGCCATCGACTTCTACTTCGGGGTGCGACGACGGTCTGACCTGGTGGTCGTGGAGCGTCTGGAAAAGTTGCAGACCTCCGGTGCTCGAGTGCTCGTCTCGGTCCAGGAGGCAGCCGACACCGCAGATCGACTCGATACCGGCCTCGTGACACGAGCCGGCGTGGTCATCGACCATGTCGCCGAGGACTGGCAGGACCTTTCGTCACACGATGTCTATCTTGCCGGCCCATCGGGGATGGTCGACGCCGCGATGCGCTCACTCGTGCGCGAACGGCATGCCTGCGCTGATCGGGTCTATTTCGACCGCTTTCTCAGCTGACCGTCGCACCCCATGTAGTAAGGACCAACTTGTGGACGAAGGAGTTGATCATGGTAGTTGACACCCACGCCAGATCTCTATTGCCCAGTGACGACGACTACGGGCGCAATATCATCGGTGGTCGTTGGCTGTTCCCGGCCGCACCTTATGAGTTCGAGATCCGAAATCCAGTCGACTCCACCATCACCACAGTGGTGCCCCTGTCCTCGCGTATCGACGTCGAGCGCGCGATTACCGCGGCCGGCGAGGCGCTCCACGGGCGGTGGTCTGATCCAGCGACGCGCGAGCACCTTCTGGTCGCACTGCTGTCGAGACTCACCGATGCAAGTGTCGAGTTCGCGCACCTGATGAGCACCGAATCCGGTGTGTCGCATCGTGACGCACTCGACATAGTGGAGGCCTCACTAGGACTCGCCCGGCGATATCTCAGCGAGAATCGGGTCCCGGAACGGGACGCTCAAGGCTGCGTATCTGGCCACATCCTGTCCTGGGGGGCGCCGTTCGCCGAAATGCTCCTTGGTGTCTTCGCCGCGTTGGTTCGCGGGGAGTCCGTGGTAGTCAAGCCGTCACTACGGGGCCCGATGTCCCCGATCGCCGTCGCGTATCTCGCCGAACAGGCCGGTTTTCCAGCCGGGGTCGTCAATGTCGTACAGGGCACAGGAGTCGATGTCGGCGCCGCACTGATCAGCAGCAATCGACTGGGACAGCTCAGCGTCCACGGAAACTCCGACACTCTTGCGCGCTCGGCTCGCGCATACCCATTCACCAACGTGCCCCTGTCGACGCTACGAGGAGGCGGCAATGCTGCGGTGGTGTACCCGGATGCAAGCGCTGAGGACATTGCCCATCTCGCTCTCGAGGTCGCCGCTGCTGTCCGAGTGAACAGCGCAGGAAGTCTCTTCGGGCTACATACCGTCGCTGTTCACTCTGCCTGCACACAAGCTGTACGCGCCGCGCTGGTCGATGCGGTGTCCAACGTTGGTCCAGCGCCTCTGCCGGCCGAGCTCCAACGGCGTCAAGCCATGTCGCGTGTACATAGGCTGTCGGCAGCAGGTGGACGAGTCTTATGCGGGGGCAAGGTCCCCGACGACGTCAAACACCGGATGGGATGGTTCGTCACACCGACCGTGATCGATCTCGGTACGACGATGCAGGCGTTGCCGCTCATGGACGCTGTCGGTGCGCCGCTGGGCCCGGTGTTGACGGTGATCGAATGGGCCACCTTCGACGATATCGACAAACTCTTCGCTGCTCGACGCCACCAGGACGGGTATGGCATCACCTGGGGAGACTGCGGCGGACGTAACATCGCATCGTTTGGCGCGATCGCACGTGGCCAGGGGCCGCTGGGTGCCGCTCGCAGCGGACTAGTTCCTCCGGCGTGGGTAGGTCGACGGTCCTCGGCGGGTGATCGCCAATGACACGGTCCCCGTCGATCCTGGTCGGGGAGTGCGGTGGTCGCGTGGCGCGCTCAGGGCGGCCCTATGTCTTCATCGTAGACCCATTGGAAACACTTGTACCACAGCATGATACATCGGTGGCCTTGATGGAGGCAGCTCAACTAGCGCATCACCGGGTGTTGGTCACCGAACTACGTGGGCTGTCCATCCGAGAGGGTCGGGCGGTGGCCAGGTGCACAGAGGTGCGTCTAACGCCGGCGGTGCTAACTGATCGACACTGGGTGAGCGAGTCCGATTGGTTCAACCGGGGACCTGTCGAAGACATCATTCTCGATCACGCCGCAGCGGTTTTCATGCGAACCGATCCGCCCGTCGATGCCAACTACCTTCGCGCAACGTACATCCTCGACTACGTCGATGCGCGAAGGACGTTGATGGTCAATGCCCCGGCTGCCCTGCGCGATGCCAACGAGAAGATGTTCTCACTGCGTCTTCCGCACCTCGGCCCGTCGACCGTCGTGACTGCAGACACTGACGACATCGTCCGTTCCGTCCGCCGATGGGGGGCAGGCGTTCTCAAACCCACCGACGGTATGGGCGGGAGGGGAGTCATGATGCTGCGCCCTGCCGACCCCAACCTGCACTCCATCATCGATTCAGCGACTCTTTCGGGCGGGCGGCAGGTCATCGTGCAGCAGTACTTGCCAGCGGTTACCGAGGGTGATCGTCGGGTGATCGTTCTCGAAGGTGAACCCGTCGGGGTGATCGTCCGCAAGGCAGCGCGCGATGAGTTCCGATGCAATATGGCGGTGGGGGCCTCGGTACACGCGGGCGAGGTATCGAGTCGCGACCGCGAGATTTGTTGTGAGCTGAAGCCACTGCTGGCGGAGCGAAGCATTCATTTTGCCGGAATCGACATCATCGGAGGAATGCTAACCGAGGTGAACGTCACCAGCCCAACCGGGATTCGTGAGATCGACGCACTATGCCATACGCGCGTCGCGGAGCGAGTGATCAGCTGGGCGGACGCTGTCATCGCTACACGGATCGGAGTCAGGTAAGACGATGGGGGAACGAATACTGGTCGTCGGCGCGGATGCCGCCGGAATGAGCGCAGCCCATCAGTGCCTGCGATCGGCCGCGCTAGCCGCAAGGGAAGTAGATGTGGTCGTTCTCGAACGGACTTGCGACACATCGTACTCCGCTTGTGGAATACCGTATCTGGTTGCGGGAATGGTCAATTCGCCCGACGATCTGAGTGCCAGAACCCCTGACAAACATCGCGCGATGGGCGTTGATCTGAGGCTGGGAACCACCGCCGTCGGAATCGACCTTGATAAGCGCACAGTTGACGCGCTCGCCTCGGATGGGACCGCCTCGACGATAGGATTCGACCAACTGGTCCTGGCGACCGGCGCCGAACCGATCATCCCGGACTGGGCGCGCGATCGATCCGGAGATCTCCTGCCCGGCGTCGCGGCTGTCAAGACGCTAGATGATGCGAGGTACTGGCTCGAAGTATTCGCAGATTCCGGAGAGATGCGATCGAACCGACGGCGCGGTGTGGTCATCGGTGGCGGGTATATCGGTGTCGAGGCTGCAGAGGCGTTACAGCAGCGCGGCTTCGACACCCATTTAGTCACGCGGAGCAGGGTAATGAGCACTTTCGACTCGACCATGAGTGCACGCATCGAGGAAGCAATGATTGACGACGGCGTCACAGTGATGACGAACACCGTCGTTGAACTCGTTGAGATTGCACATGACGGTACGAAGATTCTGCACACCGCCGGCGGCCGCACGATCGAGGCAGACGTGGTGATGATCGGTACGGGTGTAAGGCCGGCGAGTACGCTCGGGGCCGACGCAGGATTGCCGATCGGTGATCACCTGGGATACCTCACCGACGACCGTCAGCAGCTCGGGGAGGGCATCTGGGCTGCCGGCGATTGTTGTGAGGCCTATGACCGTCTCCGGGGGAAGAACGCGTTCCTGCCCCTAGGAACCCACGCGAACAAACAGGGACGGATCTGCGGATTCAACCTGGTCGGAGGAGATCGCAGGTTCGCCGGTGTGCTCGGCACGGCAATCACCCGTTACCACAGTGCTTCAGCGCATATCGAGATCGCTCGCACGGGTCTGAGTACAACTCAGGCCCTCGAGGTCGGCTACCAGCCGGTGAGTCTGACAACAGAAGGCGGCACCGCGAGCGGCTACATGGCCGAACGCTCAAGTATCGCAACACACGCCATCGCGGACAAGGGCACCCGCAAATTGCTCGGCGTCCAGATCGTGGGAGGCACAGCGGCCGGCAAGCGCATCGATACAGCGGCGGCCGCGCTGTGGGGAGACATGGCCGTCGATGACCTAGCCGAGATGGATCTGTCCTATGCGCCACCGTTCGCGACAGTGTGGGAGGCGATCCAGCTCGCAGCAAGGCGACTGGCGGACGCGTTGTGACGATCACTGCACACACCAGAAGAACCCGACGGCGGCGTGAAAGAAGGTGACAGACATGTCCGCTCCGAGCGAATCACCATCCAGAAGGAGCGAGACGACGTGGCCACGAACGGCAGGTACGCGTAGACGGACCCTCGACGACCTGACGTTCACCAGGGCGCCCTCCGACGAGAGCGACTTCCAGAACCAGCATTTCGTCCAGACGATCGACGGTGCCGGAGCCGAGGGGCGAAGCACACGGCTACCGTGGCCCGGCGTCCAACTTCATCATCACGGCAGGCCCGACGACGTGATCATCGGGAGCGAAACGTCGCCGGTGGTCTGCTTCGCTGTGCGTGGACACCTTCACCTCACGTCACCCATCCGTGCCTTTGTGCCGGGGCCGGACTGGGGCATTGCTGTTCCGGCCGGCGCGGAGTGTGCTGGAATGGCGCTTGGCGGTAGCCGTTTTCGACGCCACTTAGCTCTGAGTATCGAGATACCGATCGACTATGCCCGGCGGGCCGCGAAGGATGTGCGGGACGGATGCAGCTTCACGCAGGTGATTGCGCCGGACTCGGACGCCGAACAGCACGCGGCGACCTTCTCGTACGGGAAGGAGTTGAGATGTGCGCTGGCGAGGTTCGTTCACGCGCTTGACTCCGAGGAAGACAGACGGGTGCTTGCTCCTCTCTACTTTGAGGAAATCACCCATCTCGTCTATCGCCTACCGGTCGGACGGCGAGCGATGATCAACTCGATCAACGTTCGGAAAGAAGATGATCCAATCCATCGCGCGGTGCGCTACATGCGCAGCAACCTCACCGACAGCATCGGAGTCACCGATCTCGCAAGGGAAGTGAGCCTGAGCCAGTCTGCATTTTCCCACCTGTTCCGCTCGAGCACAGGAACCACCCCATATCAGTATCTGAAGAACGTCCGACTTGATACCGCGAAGACCATGCTCGTCAACGAACCGAGTATGGCTGTCGCCGATGTGGCACAGGCCGTGGGCTATCACAATCCGTCACATTTCATCAGTGAATTCAAGCGCAAGTATCGCGTCACTCCAAGGGAATTCGCACGGATCTCTAGATGAAGGAGGTACACCGGTACCTCCACGGCCTAGTGTCGGAAAACCGCGACAGCAATCGGCGATTGACTGATTAGACAAGTCCGGAATAACCTTAGAAAAGCCTGTGAGTGAGATCACTGACTTACCCAGGTGATCGAATTACACTGCAGCACTGCCGTAGTCGTGGCTGTCCGCTGCATCGACCTGTTAAGGGGTGCATTCACAATGTCGGAAAAACTCAAGTTCTTCTCGCCCGAATGGTGCGCAGCTGCGCAGGAGGTCATCAACAACAACCCGGATGTGTACAAGGGATTTAAGGACCCTGACTCGTTCACCAACCGGATGGAGTTCGGAACCATCGGTCGAGACGATCTGACCAGCCACCTCGAGTGGGAGAAAGCGAAGATCACCGTGTGGACCCCTCCGCAATTCCCCGAGGACGACCTGTGGTTGCGTATCGTCGCCGATCTGACCACGTGGCAGCGCGTTGCGGCCGGTGAATCCGAGGGAGGCAAATTGCTTCTTGCTGGCAAGATCAAGTTCGAGAAGGGGCCCATGTCGGCGGCCATCGAGAACGCCGGCGCCTTCAACAACTTCCTGCTGTCCTGGGGACAAGTGCCCACCGAGTGGGACCTGTGACCCACGTGTGTGTGTTGGACGCATGATCCGGTAGATCTCCGCTGCCTGGCCGGAGCGGTGCCGACGCCGAACAATTGGTTTCCGAACTTGCCGCCGAGGGGGCGGACGCAGCGAGAGCGTACGTGCCTCGCTGCGTCCGCGAACCATCTGCGATATGTGGGCCCACCACTCGCACAGAGATAACGAAATCCCCACCAAGAAAGCCTCTTCTCCGATGACCACAGCCGAAGCCACCAGCTATCCGGTGACCGCATACGATGGTGACTCCGCGAACGGTGTCGCCAATGTCGTCGCCACGCTCTTGATGCAGAACCTCTCGAGCTACCCCCACCGTGTGAAGACCGCCCGCGCGATGTCGCGTCCGGTCACCATCTACAGCACCGATACCGAATCGGCATGCACGGTGGTGTTCGGTGCTGACGAGGCGGTGGTCTACAACGATGTGGTCGGCAAACCTAGCGTGACCGTGATGGCCAGCGTCGAGCAAATCCTCGAGGTGTCGCAACTGAAGATGAAATGGGGTGGACTCTTGCCCGTCGGCTTCTTCACCAAGCGTGGATTGGGGGTGCTCAAGGAGATTCTCACCCACCGCTTGGTCGTCAAAGGTCTACTGTCGCATACCATCGCTTCGCTGCGCACAATCTCCCTGCTGTCGGTGGCGGACTCATGACAACCGCGATGTCGCGTCACGCCGCCACTGAGCCTCGGATCGCCGGACTGCCTCGTGTCTACTGGTTGCGGGGTGTCACGCTGTTGATCGGACTGTTGGTTGTGAGTCTCTATCTCCTACCGAGGATCTACAACCTCGTCGCGACGCCCTACCGCCTGGACAACGCTGTGGTGTCGGCAAACAAGTATAACCCTGCGTTGGATCGAATAGTCGACCACGAGAAGGTCACCCTGACCGCCTTCGCCGCTCTTGACAGCATGGATGCGTCGTTGGCCGACGTACTCGAGACAGATGCGGTAGTTGCCGCGCAACTCAAGCGACTCATCGGCCAGATTCGCAATGACCTGCAACCGATTCTGAAGTCCGCGGACGGAGACGTGGGAGACCTGATCGTGTCGCTCAACGGCCTGACATCCAGGATCAAAACGCTGCAACCACCCGTGGACGGAGCCACCAAGGCGGTCGCCGGTGACCGAGTCGAACTCCAACGCATCCTCGACGATGCTTCGAGCACCGCGGGAAAAGTTCATGACGCACGGGTCTCCGCCGAGAACGGCGCCCGCAGTCTGTCCGGAAGGTGAATAACAGTGACATTCTTCGGCCGGGCCGGCGGCCCGATGCGAATGGTGTGGGCAGCCGTGATGCTGATGGTGCTTCTACTGCTCAGTTTCGTGATCTACACACTGAACGGGCGGTTGGACAATCAACAGGCCGCAAACCTCGCTTCAATTGGAGCGTCAGGGCGCATCGTCACAGTCAACGACAGTGTCACAACCGAGTTGGGTCAACTTACCGAGCTCACCCGCACAGCACAGCGGGCGCTCGACTCGACGCGCGCTCTCGGTCCGCTGCTCGCCGAACTCAACACGGCGATCGGTGAGGCCACTGCATTGTTGGAGTCCAGTACGCAAGGTGCGCAGGTCACCAACGAACAACTGACCGGAATCCAAAGCCTCATGGTTCGGGTGAAGCAGACAGTAACACCGCTGGTCGCGTCTGCCGCGGCATTCGGTGAACAGGGCGATCAACTCCTCGCCACCGCGCGTGGACTCGTCACCGATCTTCGATCGGCAGTTGCCTCTGCCCGCACGATCAACCAGATGCTTCCGCTTCCCGGGTGACCTCGGTGGTCTCTACTGACACCGACACCGCTGAGAAAAGAGTGACATGACAACAACGTCCGGCAACTCATGGGAGTTCCACAGATCGGTACTTCGGGACCTGAGGCGCACTGATGTGCTCGCAGACGACCTTCCCGGCGATGGCCAGAGCACCCTTCGGGTGCGCCCGGACATCGACCACCGCACGATCCGCGGCTCCAGTGGTTTTGCAATCGCCACTGAAGCGATCGGACGGGTGTCGGTGGTCGTGGCGCTGGTGTTGTTTGTCTTGGTGATGCTCGCCATCGACAAGGGCCTGGCGGTTCAGGACAGTGCGCGTCAGGTAGTGAACAACTTCCACACCGCGAACGACTACTTCGACGAGCGGGCGGACCTGACCGCACCGGCGACGGCACGACGTCAACTCGAGGAACTCCAGGGAGTACTCACCGAGCTGAACAGATCTGCTGCAGTCGACGTGACGAACCTGGCCGCACTTGTGCCAACGATGCAGAAACTGTTAGCCGCCGGTCAGGGCGATCAGCAGATCGCCGCAACTCTCGATGGGATCGCGGCGTCACTTCGTGAATCGGCCGGCTCGTTGAAATCAATCTCAGCCAAGGCCAATACAGCCGTCAATGGTGTCAACGAACAGCTTGTGGCCGCGATTGATCTGGTCGATCAGCTCAACAACGAGCTGTCTCGCACAACGCGAAAACTTGCTCCGATCCCCGCGCAGGACGGCCTGATCCCCGCGCCGCAACAGCCTGGAGGAAACTGATGGTCACCAGAGGTACGTGGCTGATGACACTGGTGGTGCTCGCACTTGTCCCCATCCTGGTGCTGTGTGTTATGAACAGATTCATTCCTGGCGTGAACGACCTCAAGGACCCGCTGGGCCGACCGTCCGATCTGAGCAACGACATCATCTACTCCGCAAGTCAGTTCGACGTAATCACCGGCGAACTCGATCCAAAACACAAGGATCTCTCGCAGTCGATCCAGGTGCTCACGCTGGTTGCCGGTGACCTGAGAAAACTCACCGATGCCGCTGGCAGACTGTCGGGCCTGGCGATCTCGGTGAACGATTCAACTACGGGGGTCAGCGGCATCGCAGGAGGTCTGCCCGCGAAAATTCAACAGCTGACGCAACGTTCGGATACCGCCGGTCCGACGGTACTCACTCTCGCTGGCTCGATCCAGGCGGTCACTGACCAACTCGAGACCGTCAATGTCAATCTGAAGACCGTGGGTTCCACGCTGGCAACGTTGGGGCCGAGAGCAGACTCGATCGCCGCGGTGCTGGCCACCATCGAAGAAGAGGCGGCACACGTGGCAGAACTGGGTCCGCTACTCGCGCTGTTGGGCCCGGCAGTGAATGGACCGCAAACCCCCGCACCCCGAGACCCCGGTCGGCCAATCACTCCGCCGGCATCCACTGCACCGCCGGTGGCTGCGGCCACACCCGGACGATGACACCAAGGAAACTGATGATGGTCAAAGCGCTAAAAACATGGTCGCTCACCTGGGCCATCGCCATAGCCCTGACATTGGCGACGTTGGTTGGCATCCTCATTCTCACCCGCGATCTCAACACATCTAGCGAGATATTCACCGATGGAGTCGCGCAGGCCAACAAAGTCAATCACACAACCGACAAGGCCAACGATGGATCGGCCCAACTACCGCCAGCCAATCAAGCGATCAATGGTGGTCTCCCACAAGTGTTCGGAGTGATCGATTCACTGAACCAAGCCAACTCCACGCTGGCGACGCTTGCTACCGATCTGCAGTCTCTCGGATCAGCCCTCGACACTGCCGATCCATCTCTAGTGCGAATCATCAACTCAGCAAAGGGCGCAACCGGGTCTGCCGCAGATGCCACTGGTAGCGTAAACCAGATCAACGGCACACTCGGCACAGCAAATCAGAACATTCGCACCCTGGGCGCGCTTCTTGATCGAACACAGCAACTGAGCACAATCATCGATTCCAAACTTCGAATCGCGCTCTTGCTACCCAAAGTGCCTAGATAGGCGGAGGTTGATCCGCTTGCTGGAGGGTGTCGATCCAAGCTTGTGGGACTGGAATGAAAATCCAACCCGGCCAAGAGTTCTCACGAGCAGCGCGATAACGCATTGATCCAACCCCCTCAGCGCCGCTTCCTTGACGGGCTCGGCCCGAGCGCGTTTGACGGCGCCAAGTTCACGACCGCTGCACGAACCTCGTTCAGCACTCGGCAAAGTGTCACGACCACTTGGCGACAGTTCTGGCCCAAATAAGTGGGTCGCGCTGTATGCCTCAGAGTTGACCAGGCTAGTCAGCGAAGAAGGTTATTGCCCGGTTCGGTCTCGACGCCGTCGACCTGACCGAGGACGCCCCGGACGTGGGCGCGTCCCTCGCCGAGCTGATAGGTCAGCCCGACGATCGCCAGGCGGCCGTCGGCGACGCGATCGGCGATGATCCGGCTGCGTTCCATGAGCTGCTTGCCCGTCTCGAGGACGTGTCGCGCCTCGAACTCGTCGACGCGGCTCAGACCCTCGCTGCGGCCGGCCAGGATGCTCGGGCTCACCTTCTCGACGACGTCGCGGATGTAGCCGCCCGGGATCTCGAGGTTGTCGAGGGCGTTGAGTGTCGCCTTCACCGCGCCACAGCTGTCGTGGCCGAGGACCGCGATCAACGGGACCTCGAGCACCTCCGCGGCGAACTCGAGGGAGCCGAGCACCGCGGAGTCGATGACCTGGCCCGCGGTGCGGACCACGAACATGTCGCCGAGGCCCTGGTCGAAGATGATCTCCGCGGACAGTCGTGAGTCGGAGCAGCCGAAGAGGACGACGTGCGGGTGCTGACCCGATGTCAGGCGCTCACGATCCTCGATACCCTGTTTGGGATGTTGAGACTCACCGGCAACGAACCGATTGTTCCCTTCCTGCAGGATCTTCCAGGCTTCGGTGGGCGTCACTTGGCTCATGGCCACTAGTGTGCCACCGGCCGTTCTCCTCGGCTAGTTCGACCTCCACGAACGCGATGGCGAACTGCCTAATCGCGTGATCCCCAGGTAGGCGGTGCACGCCGCGAACAACGCCCACACCTCGTTTCCTGAGGGGACGGTGAGCAACATCTCGAAAGCCGTGTGGCGTCGGCGCCCGTCCCAGACGAATAGAACCAGGACGACCTGCTGCGGAGCCACCGTCACCGAGCAACCGCCGGCGACGACCCGCGCCACTGCCTTTCGCGCTCGGGGCGTTCACCGACTCACGTCTCAGTCTCGGCTCGGAGCATGTGGACAGAGGATTGTCATCATCGCGCCGACCCTCATACCCACCACCCAGCGGGTCCCTCTGATGCTGCGTTGGGCGAAAGGTTCCAGACTGACCGCATAATCAATCGCCGCCAGCCTTCATCGTCGCAGCCAACTTCGACGGCGGGCGATGCCCCGTAGTTCGGTGGACTGCGCGGGTGGAAGTGTATGTGTCGTAGGGTCGTCCAGGAGTCTGGGCAGGTGGGTGAAGAACTCGTCGTCGTTCATGCCGAACTGGTTGCGGATGTGTTCGGTGGGTCCACCGCCGTGGCGGGCCCGGCGCGTTGCGAAGTCGAGCATCGCGCAACCATCGACCGGGGTGCACATCATGGCGGTCACCGTCGGCCAGCCTGGGTAGCGTCGCGCGGGGCGGCGTCGTGGTTTCGGGGACAGCGGCGTTGCTCGGCCGACGGGGTGTGGTGGGGACATCACGTGGGTCCACCACTGCTGCAACGGGCTGGGATCGGGCCACACGATCGTGTCGTGACCAGTCGCGGCGGGCACGGCGGTAGTCCTCCTGTACTAACGGGCTCGTGGCTGTGCGTCGACGAGCCTCTACTGGGTGTCTGAAGACGTCCACAAATAGCACTGCCACACGGGTTGCGCCACCCTTCTGTACTGCACGCCAAAGGTTGCCTGAATCCTCGAGACATGTTGCGCGCGTGCGTGCTTGACGGAAGTGAAACAGCGAAAAAGTCTTGGCACTCGAGTGTGTCGAGTGCTAATCTTGGGGTTACGCAGTGATGGTGAGTGTGGTGCCGTCAAGGTGGCGGCTCCCTTGAAGGAGGAGGTGTTTGCTGTGCTGCGTGTCGATCCATTTTCTGCTGTCGATGACTGGACGCGGAGCCTACTGACCGGTGACCTGGGCGCCACCCGGCGGATTCCGCGGTTCATGCCCATCGACGTGTACAAGGTTGATGACCACTATTCGTTGGTCGCGGACCTGCCCGGTGCCGATCCCGGGTCCATCGATCTCAGCGTCGACAACGGGGTGCTGACGTTGTCGGCGCACCGCAGCTCCCCATCGGAGGACGGCGTGCAGTGGCTGGCCAGTGAACGCTTCTCGGGTACCTACCGTCGCCAGATCACCCTCGGCGACGGTGTCGACCCGGCCGGGATCTGCGCCGCCTACGACAACGGGGTATTGAGCGTGACCATCCCGGTGGCCGAACAGGCCAAACCCCGCAAGGTCGCGATCGAACACTCCGGTGCCGGCCGCCAGGAAATCACCACCGGCACAACGGAGCCGACCACAGGCTGACTTGTTTGACCGCGTCGTGCGATGGGTGAGAAACGTGTGACACTGAGGAGGTGAGGTGATGGACTGCAGCGACACCGTCGCACCAGTGGGGTGCGTGGAGGTGATCGATCCGGAGGAGGCCTGGCTGGCTGCCGAGATCGACGCACTGTTCGCCGACGCCGCCGTCCAGCCACGTCGGGCGCACGCTGTGGGCGCCGCGACGGGTGTGTACCGCTCATCCCGGTGTCGGTCCAGTTGCGTCGACAGGCTCGACCATCCTGCAGGCGGTCGGCGGCCGTCGTCGCGAGGCGGACGACAACGCGCACCGCCTCGCGATGGTGTGCACCGAACTCGCTGACGTGGCAGCACTACTCGGCCCAAGTCCTGGCTGGCCGTGTCCCATGCGTGTAGTGCCTTTGGCGCTGAGCAACCCCGCCGCACAAGCTGTCGGGTGCCGCGCACACAACATTGCACACCATCCGCATGGACACCCCGGCCACAGGCATTCAGCGTGACGTGTGCCGCGATCACAGAGCCCGGAAGGAGGTGATAGCCGCATCGCGACAACGCTGCTCACAGACAATGATTCTCGAAGGGTCATAGGAGGGGGTTCTGGGTACTCGCGACTCAGAACCCCCTCACTCTGATGCAGTTCCTCGAAAGGCGGACCTCAATGACAACGGACCCATTCCGCAGCGGCTTGGACGCCGACGACGCGGACGCGGTCGAACAATCTCGGCCCGTCGATCCCGCCGATACCGACTCCGCCGGACCCGGTATCGACACACTCTCAGTCGAAGCCGATGAGGCCGACGTAGCCGAATGTCCTGCGTCAAGTGAAGTACCCCAGGTTTAGTTCCTATGTGGGTGCGAGGGCCGGATCGGCGGTCTCGCGGACTTGTGAGGCACCGGTCAGGGTGGCCTCGTACTCGGCTGGTGTGTGGTAGTCGAGGGCTTCGTGCAAGCGCTGATTGTTGTACCACCACACGTATTCCAGGGTCGCGAGCTCGACCTGTTCGACAGTGCGCCACGGCCGTCGGCGGTAGATCAACTCGGTCTTGTAGCTGGCGTTCACGCTCTCTGCGAGGGCGTTGTCGTAGGAGTCCCCGACAGCCCCTACTGACGGTGTGACGCCCAATTCGACAAGTCTGTCGGTGTAGGCCAGGGATAGATAGTTCGATCCGTGGTCGGAGTGGTGGGTCAACCCAGATAGATCGGTATTCTGTTGCCACACAGCATGATTGAATGCCTGCAACGGTAGTTCTTCGGTACGCATCGACGCCGCTACATGCCAGCCTTTGATCATGCGGGTGCACGCATCGGTGACGAATGCTGTATAGGCGAATCCCTGCCACGTCCGCACGTAGGTGATGTCTACCACCCACAGCGAATTCGGTTGTGTCGCAGTAAAATCACGCTTCACCAGATCCGCAGGTGTGGTAGCTGCGGGGTCGGGTCGGGTGGTGAACACTTTCTGCGCGCGTTGTACGCCACGCACCCCGGCCTGATGCATCAACCGTCGGGTTTGCTCACGCCCGACCTGGTGGCCAGCACGACGCAGCGCATGATGCATCTTGAGCACCCCGTACACGCTGTAGTTGTCGGCGTGAACGGTTCTGATGACCTCCACCAGCTGCACGTCGCGTCGTGCACGTGCCGATGCCACACGCGATTTCGCTGCCCGATACCCGCGTGAGGTGAGGAAGACCACGCCCGCCGCCCGTAGGGTGCGGCAGATGAACTCGACCCCGAACTGATCACGACACCGGTCGATGAAGGTGATCATTTCGTCGTGGTCCGGTCGAGTTCCGACGCGAAAAACGCCGACGCCGATTTCAACAGCTCATTGGTGCGTCTGAGCTCGGCAACTTCCTTCTTGAGGCGCCGGATCTCGGCATGCTCCTCACTCGTCGTGCCCTGCCGTTGACCGGCATCGACCTGCGCCCTGCGCCGCCATCGGCGCAGGGTTTCCTCGGCGATTTTCTGTTTGGATGCGATCTGACGGATCGCTTCGAACTCCGAGAGCTCAGCATCGGCTTCCAACGCTGTCTCCAACATGCGCACAGACTTCTGCCGGAACTCCGGCGTGTACTGACGTGGCATAGCTCCATCCTCCTATAGAAGTCGGAACTAAACCTGGGGTACTTCACAAGAAGTTGGCATGGCGTTCGAGGTCCAGCGGTGTAGCGGGGTGGGTGTTACCTGGTCTGGGTAGGGGGCTAGGTGAGTCCTGGGGTGGCGAAGACGAATAGTGCCATGAAGGCGAGGTTGATGAAGTAGGCGGCTTCGACGAGGCCGACGGTGATGAGAAATGGTGTGAACATGCGGGATTGGGCTTCGGGCTGGCGGGCGACTCCGGCGACGAACTGTGATCCGGCGAGTCCGTCGCCGATTCCTGCGCCGATCGCTCCGCCGGCGAGCATCATGCCCGCACCTACCATGGCCCCGGTTCTGACGATGGCGTTGAGGAGGTCGGGGTCTGCTGCCATGAGGTGGGTCTCCTTCGTCTGTCTGTCCGGGTGTGGGTTAGGGCATGCGTTGCTCGGCGTAGGCGAGCATGGCCGTGCGCAGGTAGCCGCTCAGACGTGGGTCTTGTGCGTCGTAGAACGACCGCAGTTCTGACGGTTCGGCGAGGCTGTTGGCCAACGCGATGTAGCTGGTTTTGTCTGGTTCCCAGAGTTTGCGTTGCATGGCCAGGTCGTCGTCGAGCACAGCGAATACCTTGTCGGCGTCGGCGGGGATGCCTTGGCGAAGCAGGTCCAGCAGACGTCGGGTCAGTTCTGCACCGTCGGCGTTGAACTGGCTGTAGTCCTGGTCGGTCCAGTCGGCGGTGTTCTGTTTGACCTGGGCGAGTTCGGGTTGCTCGGTGTCGCCGGTGTTCTGGATGCGTTGGGCTTCTAGGTCTCTGACGTAGTCGGGGCTGAGTTCGAAGCCTTCGAACAGTTCGTCTTCGGCCATGTCGGTTCCTTCCTCGAGGTGGGTGATGGTGGCGGCCACCGTCGCTACCAGCCGGTCGAGTCGTCCGCGTTCGTCGAGCAGTCGGCGGTGGTGGCGTCGGAGGGCCTCGATCGGATCGTTCTGGGCGTCGACCACGCTGGCGATTGTGGTCAGGTCCAGACCCAGCTCACGCAGCAGCAAGATTTGTTGGAGCCGTAAGAGTTGTTCGCGCTCGTAGTAGCGGTACCCGTTGGTTCCCACATGAGCTGGGCGTAGCAGCCCGATCTCGTCGTAGTAGCGCAACGTGCGGGCGGTGACCCCAGATATCCGTGCTACCTGCTGAATCGACCACCGCATCGCGCCGCGCTCTCCTCTCACTGCCGTCCTGGCACTTCACACGCTAAAAGCTTCCGCAACGTCAAGGTCAAGAACTGGCACACGCTCCGCGTGGTTATTCGGCCCCATCTTCGGCGGTGTATCGCGATCGGGGTGTGGCTCCCGATATCGCTTGATGCGGGCGGATCGTGTTGTAGATGTGGCGGAAGTAGTGGACTTCCATGTCCAGGGCATCCCCGTCGCCGATCAACCCGCGATAGAGGTGCTCGTACTTCAGCGTGCCGAAGAACCGCTCGATCACGCCATTGGTTTGTGGTGAGCGGACCCGGGTGCGGACGTGACGTAGGAGCGGGTCATCACCGGCGAACGCCGTTCTAAAGACCTCGCCGCGAAAGCATGGACCGTTGTCGGAGACCACGGCGATCGGTGCCGGCGCCTGCCCGATCACGGTGTTGGTGTCGTCGACAACATCCATCACGCCGCGATCAGTACGCAGGTCATGGAGGTCCAGGAGTCGTTCGGCCTCGGACACGGCGAGCTGCAGGCACGCGACAGCATCGGTGCCGCGTGCGGTCGGGGTGACGGTGATCGCCAGGCAGTACTTGGTGGCGTAGTCGATGACTGCGCAGATTCGCCAGATACCGCCGTTGGTGGTTTCGAACTCGGAGAAGTCGGTCTGCCACACCCGATTGCGCACGGTGGGTGGATTGTGAAAGACCCGGCTGCGCAACTTGGCCCACGACTTTCGGTCGGCTCGGAACCCGAGCGGCAACAAGAGGCCGCGGCGGCGTAGCGCTCTTTCGACGGTGGAGTCCGAGACGTCGTGGCCGTCGGCGCGCATCAGCGCGGCGATCTTGCGATGACCCCACGCGGGCCAGTCCTGGGCGTACTTGGCGGCGATCGGCTCGCATCGATCCACCTGCCGTGCTGGCCACGGTCCCTTGACCGGATCGCCGTCACGCAGCCGCGCCAGCCGTCGCCGGTAGGTGCGCTCGGGGATGTTGGCGAGTCGGGCGAACCTCGATACCGGCAGCCCGGCTGCCACTCTCAGGGCATCGAGGTCCGCGAAGGGACCCGATCGATATATTCGGCGCCGTGCTGCCAGATGCGTAGCTGGACCGTCGCCTCAGCGAGGGCGAGTTTGAGTTCCTGATTCTCTCTCCGTAACCGCCGCTGTTCCGGTGAGCCCTGGGCGCCGGGCGAGCCGCCGAGTCGGTCTTCAAGTTCCTTCGTGCCGGCGGTGATGAAGGCGTGTTTCCATTTGCCGACCGTGGTCTCGGACAACCCGTGCCGGCGTGCCGCCTCCGCGGCCGACATCTCACCGGCCAGCACCGACAACACGATGCGCACCTTCTCCGCTGCCGGCGTCTTCGGCTGCCGTGTTCGCGCCATCTCGCCCATCAACTCCCTTCCAGTACGTACGCCGAGACCCTGCACTCAGCGACCCTGCCAGAAAGTTTGACGCACTATAGCACCTCCTGTTCGAAAGTATGTTCGAACTGTAGGGGGTGGGGGTGACAGGTGGACGGGTCGGTGAGGTTCAGAATGACTGCACAGTGCCACTCCCTGAGCGCGTGAGCTACGTACCAGATCGCTCACCAAGGCCTGTTCGGCCTTCGAGAGCTCACGCACCGCATCCGCGGTGGTGACATCGTGTTCCTGACCGGTCTGAACCGGCCCTGCCACCGGGGCATCCACGCCCCCGATTGTGTCGGTCATCGTCGTGATTCCTCCTGCCCCACGCCGGGGCGATCAAAACCACTTACACCGAATCAGCGACAGTCCCCGACGACCACCAACTCGCGCTGTTGCATGAGAGGTGGGTGGTCTACGACCTCGGCGACATCGTCCACGCATGATCGATCACCCACCGACATTCTTAAACTGGTGGTTATATCGTTAGCGATATAGGGTGGGGGGTGTCGCAGGGTGATGAGGAAGCGCCGATCGAGTGGGTGGGGTCGTCGTTGTCGGATCTTCGGGCGTTGCCGGATGCGGCCAAACAGGATGTCGGGTTTCAGCTGGAGCAGGTGCAGTTCGGTCGCGATCCCGACGATTGGAAGCCGATGTCGTCGGTGGGCTCGGGGTGCCGTGAGATTCGGGTGCGGACCGCGGAGGGGGCTTTTCGCACGTTCTATGTGACGAAGTTCGACGAGTACGTGTATGTGCTGCACGTGTTCACCAAGAAGACGCAGGTGACGTCTGCGCGCGATATCGAGATGGGTCGACGCCGCTACGGTGAGGCTGCCGAGATCGCCCGTGCGCGTCGAGATCAGAAGGGTGAGAAGCGATGAGTGTGTGGGATGACATCACCGACAGTCCCGACGAGGCGGCCAACATGCGGGTGCGCTCGGCGTTGATGCGTGCGGTGCGTGATCGGATCGAGGCGTTCGGCTGGTCGCAGACGGTGGCGGCGGCCAACCTCGGGGTCACCCAACCGCGGGTGTCGGAGTTGATGACCGGCAAGGTGTCTCGGTTCTCGCTGGACGCATTGGTCGCGATGGGCGACAAGGTCGGCGTGCATGTCACCGTCAGCGTCGACAGGGACGAGAACACCGCCGCCGAGGTGCAAGCGGGCGCCTAAGACTCAGTGGTCGATCGCAAGGAATCGGGCCGCTCCTGGTTCGCTGTGGATTGGCGTGCGCTCCCACTCCCCAGGGGCCGGAGCCAATCGTGTCCGGCAGTGGTATCGCTGGTCAGCTTCGGTGGGCTGGGTGACCAGCGTGAAAGGCGACGTGCGCCCGGTCGGTGACGGTCAGCTGGTGGGGTGCCGCCGGGTCTTGTGTCGCCAGAGCGAACACGTGAGGGCTGAGTCTGTTCTCGCGTGCGGTGTTGGCAACGCCTTCGAACTCCTCGAGCACATTGGCGAGCTGGCGCGGCGTTAGTGCCGCGGCTGCGATGACGAGGGTCCACGGAGTTGAAAAGCGTTTCGTCGTGGTGTCGTATCCGCCGCCGGCGTGAAGCTCGATGTGTAACGCCTCCTCGGTGCGATCAATCTGTCCTGTGTATCGCAAAGGCCCGTGGAAGATCCGTCGTGGCCATTTGAGCCGCTCGATTCTCCACTGCGGCAGTTGTTTGAAGGCGAACTGGTAGCGATCGGCATCGGTGATTCCAGGCAACTCGATCGGAGTTGTTCGACGCTCGGTCTCCGTCATCGCAATGTATGCCGTGGCAAATGATCCGATGGAGTAGCCGATTGTTGACGTCGAAACACCGAGTGGGGCAACCGCGGTGTGCGACGTCGGGGGCTTTGATGTGTGGCGCCGATCATCACTATCGGCAAGCTGACCGGTAGGGTCGGCGCGCACCTTGCGAGGTTGGCGGGTGACAAGCCGGTTGGGCCACGTGACGCCACGCCGGCGTTCGGTGCGGCGATCGATGGAGCCGGCCGGTCCGACGACCTCATCAGCCAACGCGCAGTCGATGTGTGAACTGTCTTTCCACGTTGCGAAATGAGCCTGCTTCTTCATGCCCCGGCGGAATGCGCGCGGGTTCATCCGTACTGGACAACCGCAGCAGTTGAAGTCCGTCGCTGCGACCACGTCAACAGGCCAGCTCCGAAGATCCTGTGCAGACACCACAATGCGTGGAGAGCTGCCGGTGATCACTGCGCTGTCCATCTCGCCATTCTCGCGGCCTTGACAACGTGGTGCCAGGAGCACTCCGGTCCGGGGAGGGGATAGCCGCCATCGGTGGGGCCCAGCTGCGGGAGATAGAGGACCGCAGAATGCTGCGCGTGGTGATCGATGCCTACCCCGCCCCCTGACCCGGGAGCGGCTCGGCGCGTCAGGTGTGGCCGCGACGGGGCCTCGGGTATGCAAAGTCACGCATACGAATCGAATGAGAACATGCTTGGGGGCGGCAGCGTTGGCAATCAGTGTCGTGATGATGTCTCGCAGCAGTGATCGCGGCGGCGTGAACTCAAGTGCCCCTATTGATGCTCCAAAGCCGGAAGCTGACCACCACGAGATCGTCGCGAGCTAGATGGCTGGACGCGCAGCGCGCAACAGCTGTGCGTGGTTGCAACGTCGCGACCCATCAATGACCGCGAACCGAGCAGTATCGCTTGCAAGCAATATTGCTCACGTGTAATATTGGTCGTGTGCTGATCGATTGGTCGCGGGAGTTCGATGACTACCTGACCCGGTTGGAGGAGTCGGCCGCACGGGGCAACGTGGTCGATCGGTCGCGGTTGGATCTGTTGCTCGCTGAGTTGCAGGTGTTGGCCGAGTTGGAAGCGGTGCCGGTGGTTGAGTCGGCGACGCTTAAGCGGGTTCGGCAATCGCGTCGGTATGTGGTGTGGCGGGTGTCGCATCCGTTTCGTGATGGTGTGGCGGTACGGCTGATTGTGTGGTTTCCCGACGACGAACATGCAGTGGTGGCGTTGTTCGCCGGGGATAAGGCGCGCATGGGTGATGTGTTCTACGACAGCGTCGGACCGCGTGCGGATGCCGCGATCGAGGCGTGGAAACAACAGACCAAGAACGAGAGAGGTGGCGACGATGGGTGAGGACGATCAAGTCACGTTTGTGCGTGGCAACCAGCGTCTGGCGAACATGCTGGCCGACTCGGACACTGCAGGGCGGATCGTGGCGATTCGCGAGGAGATGGCCCAGGCCGATCGGGCACATGCCATGGGCTTGGCGGCGATTCGGCAGGCGGCGCAACTGACCCAGACCGAACTGGCACAGCGGATGGGTATCAAGCAGGCCGCGGTGTCTGGGCTCGAGGCGCGCGAGGACCTGTTGCTGTCGACGTTGGCCAACTACCTCGCCGCTGCCGGCGCCACCGATGTCATGATCACCGCACGTCTCGGCGACAACCTCGTTGAGGTTGGTCTTCCTGGCTCGACGGAGGTCTGATCGAGTGGGTGTCGTCAACTGGGGGGAAGTCGACTGTGGACAGTGTGCGGACGTCGGTGGTGCCCAGTCGTGACGACGGTGCCATGGGGCAGTCCGCAGTGTTCCGGAGATGTCGTAGAAGACTTTGTCGCTGCTCTACTGTTGCTGAAATTTCCTAGTGGTACACGCATTACCCCGTCGCAGGGCGATCAGGGCGTCGATATCAAGGTGCCCACCGAGGATGGCTTTGACGTCTATCAGGTGAAGAAGTACTCCGCTGCCCTCGATGGCGGGCAGGCGTCAAAGGTCGAAAAATCCTGGCGTCGCGTCAATGACGAATTCGGTGCGCACAACACCATTACCGGCTGGTACCTCGTGATGCCCTGGGACCCAACACGCGAGCGGGAGGACTGGTTTCACGAGCTCACCGCGGATGCAGAGTTTCCGTGTGAGTGGCGTGGTCGGGGGCATCTGAATGGGTGGGCTGCTGACAATCCACGTCTCGTCGAGTACTTCTTCGGCTCGGGTACCGAGCGCCTCGAGCAGATGATCGCCACGCTGACGTTGAATGGGGCCGAACTCGACGATGGCACCGGTGACGGGCGTCTCGATGCCGTCATCAGTCGGTACCTCCAGCTGCAGAACACCCTCGACGACCTTAGCCCCTTCTACACCTATACGCTCACCCTGATTTCGGCCACCGATCTTGCGCGGATGCGACAAGAAAACGACTGGGGGCCGAGTAGTGGCTCGGCCAGAGTAACCACGTACAAGCGCGTCAGCCCGGACTACTATGCCGGGATCTCGCTGACACCGGTCTCTGAGTCTGCGGTCGAGTTCGATCCGATCAGCGTACGGATGGAGATCTCTGCTGATGATCCCGTTGACGCTCGCGAGCTGGAGCGGTATCTCGAGTACGGTATTGCACCCACCGAGGCTGTGGACGCGGTTGTTGTCGAGGCGCACGGACCTCCCGGAGCGGTTCCTGAGCTGGTCCCGGGCATGGTACGTCTGGCCGACGTGACTGTTCCCAGCCCCTGGGAGACGTTGGCGCTGCATTGCACGACGGACGACCCTTTCGCCGCCACGGGCGGAAGCGATGGCCGTGCAGAAGATGACGGTGGAGAGGAGGCCGATAATGCAGTACTTGAGCTCGGACCCCTTGTGACTACGGAGGGAACGCGCGGGCGTGCATTCCGGGCCCGCGGCGAGGCCATCGAGATGGAGCTGTCGATCGGGCGCGACGACGACTCCATGACAGTCAAGACGTGGCCGGTGCCGATCGGCGGCAAACTGCCGCACCGAGTTTTGCCCGAGCTGCTGTTTGCCCAGATGCTGTGGTCGGGTGACTTCTACATCTGCCTCACGATTCCGAACGGTCCTGCCTTGGTCGAATCCATCCGGCCACCAGCGCGATCAGACGATCTACTGTCGGCTCAGCAGTGGACCAGTGTCGCGGTGAACCTGCGTGCGCTGCAACGATTTACCCACAAGCAGCTTCGGATGCCGCACTACTTGACGGGCAAGGAAGCGCATGCGATCGAGTCTGCGGCGCAGATGGCACTCACCGGAACGATTGAAAGCACCTGGGAGAATCTTCGTATTGTGAGCCCGGCCATGCCTCTCACCGGCGCTGCAGCAATCTTGGCATTTCAGCCTTTGCGGTTGACCTACGACGGCGATACCCACGAATTAGACATCACGGTGCGCCATCTCTGCGATCGCGTAGAGGCAGTCGAAGTCACCGATGACCACATCCTGGTCCGACCAGTGGATGGCGCGAAAGTTCGTAGCACATTGGTGCAACGCAGCGAGTACGACTACAGAGTGTTGACGCGGCCGGCTGATGCTGAAGCTACTCTCGGCCCGAATCGACCCCAGCTGCCGGAAACTGATGACCAACTTGGGTCGCTCACTGTGCCGGAGCTGAGGGCCCGGTGCCGCGATCAAGGAATGACAGGGTATTCGGGTCTTCGTAAGCAGGAGCTGATCGAGCGGTTGCTTGGTCAAAGCTGATCTAACGCGACTCCGCCAATGTGCTGTTGTCGCATTGAACACCGATTTCGCCGTCGACGCCCAGGCTGTCAGAAGAATCCCGAGCTGGTGATCTGATCGAAGGTGTGGCGGGCGAGTTCGGCTGATTCCGCGGTCGCGGCCTGGCTGATTCCGGTGACGAGTGGCGAGAGGACCCCGCGTAGAGCGTTGAGGGCCCGACGAATGAGTTGACGGTCTGGCTCGTGTTTGGTGACTTCTCCGAGCACAACTTCGGCTTCGGCTATCAGGTCGTGCTGGTCGGTCTCGGACAGAGCGAGCAGAGGCAGCCGGTGGTCGAGAAGCTCACGGATCAGTTGCGCGATGTCCTCGTAGCCTGCGGTTACGGTTGCGGAGTTGTCCACGGAGAGGGTTTGCGTGACGGGGCCGTGAGTGCCGGCGGCGACTTGGTTATTGTCTCCGATGACGTGGGTGGTCGCCGATGAGTAGTTGTGGTTGACGAGCGCGGACGTGGTAGCACCGATAGGCGCCGGCCCCCGCAGCGCCGCACGCCCCTTCGAGGTGATCCTCGCGTGCGGCAGGGAGCCGTTGGCGAGGCGCTTGGGTCCCTCGATCAGCCCAAGGCGTTCAAGATCGTCGACCGCATCTTCGATGTCGTCGTGGCGTAGGCGCCCTGTGTGGTCCTCGCCGAAGCTGGAGTCCTCGAGCCCGTCGAGGCTAGCGTCGTTTCTGGCATCTCTTAGGTACGACAGGACAGCTCGTCGGGCGGCTTCGGGGCGGTACTCGTCATGGATTCTGCGTGCAGCTGCGCGTCCGGCCGGGGTGATGAGGAAGGAGACGCCGTCACCCATCTCGGGGCTCTCGACATACTTGAGATCGTAGAGTTCGTCGTACACACCCTGCGCTTCGTTAACAGGACAGACGTCGGCCGGCGGCTGGTTACCGGGCCGAGCGGTGCCGAGCCAGTGCAGTACACGAAATGCTTGAAAGCTGAGCATTGTTCTCCTTCGGAATCACGAGTATCTGCGGTCAATTCCCGTGGAATCGAGTATGCCCAACGGCTCCCTAGCGCTCTGCAGGTCATGTGCGGAGATCTGGGACGCCTGTGCGATGTGCTCGGACTGGACTGGGAGGGGGTGTCAGATGGTCTGTGTAGGTCCAGTGCTCGTCAGTGAGAGGAAGATCTATGAGCATGGCGTTAGACGACAAGGAGCAGGACGACGATCAGCGGCTGCCTGAGCTGGCCGAGTCGCGTTCGACTGCGGAGGTAGCCGAGGCGTTGCAGGCCTCGGGCATGGTCGATGAGCTGTTAGCGCAGATCGATACGGGACAAGTCCAGATCACCGGCGACGGTGGTCTGATCCCGGGTCTGATCAAGCTCGCTCTCGAACGCGGTCTGAAATCCGAACTGACTGATCACCTCGGCTATGAGAAAGGCGACCCGGCCGGTCGGGAGCTACCCAATGCCCGTAATGGGGCGAGCCCGAAAACGGTGGCCTCGGAGGCCGGGCCGGTCGAACTGAACATCCCTCGCGACCGTGACGGCACCTTCACCCCACGTCTGGTCCCGAAGGGATCGCGGCGGCTCGGCGGCCTCGATGACATCATCATCTCCCTGTATGCCGGCGGGATGACGTTGTGCGACATCCAGCATCATCTGGCCTCCACGATCGGCACCGATCTGTCGCATGAGACGATCTCGAAGATCTGCGACGAGGTCCTTGACGCGGTCGATGAATGGCAGAACCGGCCGTTGGAGGCGTTGTATCCCGTCATCTACCTCGACGCGCTGGTGGTGAAAGTCAAAGACGGTGCTCACGTCCGAAACAAACACGCCCACATCGCTATTGGTGTCGATATGGGAGGTGTCAAGCATGTGCTGGGGATCTGGATTCAGGCCGAAGAGGGCGCTAAGTTCTGGGCCGGGGTGTGTGCGAATCTGGCCAACCGTGGCGTCAAGGACGTCCTGGTCGTGTGTTGCGACGGGCTGACGGGGTTCCCCGAGGCGATCGAGGCGACCTGGCCGTTGGCCACCGTGCAGACGTGTGTGGTGCATCTGATTCGCAACTCGATGCGGTTCGTGAACTACAAGGACCGCAAAGATGTGGCGCGGGCGATCAAACCGATCTACACCGCACCCGATGCCGAGACCGCGCGGCGCGAATGGGAGAGCTTCCGCGACTCGGAGTTGGGGATCAAGTATCCGAGCGCGGCACTGGCGTTCGACCGCGCCTGGGACAGATTCGTCCCGTTCCTGGCATTCCCTCCCGAACTGCGCAAGGTCATCTACACCACCAACTCGATCGAGTCGCTGAACTACCAGCTCCGCAAAGTCATCAAGAACCGGGGACACTTCCCCAACGACATCGCGGTCCGCAAACTGCTGTGGCTGGCGATCTGCGACATCGAGGACAAACGCGCAGCACAACGCCTCAAAGAACGTGGAAAACGGCGCTCACAGCCACGCAAAGCCCTCGGCAGGCTCGTCGAGGGGCAGGTCGTGACGAACTGGAAACAAGCCCTCGGGCAACTCGCCCTGGCCTACCCCGACCGCATCGAACCCCACCTCAACTAAACCCGCACAGCAAGCACACGAACCAGGAGTCACGTTCTTACACAGACAACTTGACAAGCTCGACTGGGGACCACATCGCACAGGCGGGCCGCTACCACTACGCCCACGAAATCCGGCACCTCGACTGAGCGCGAGAAGGGGAGGCGACGCGGTCCGGGGAACACACTCCGGGGGAGGCGATGGTCCCCCCTGGCCCGCGTCGGCACCACGGTAACAAACCGTGCATACGCGATAGTCACACAGACGATTGGCCGACCATGACAGTAATGGACAGGATTGACGCCTGTAGGGCTTCGAATCTAGTTGCAGCACAGTAGAACTAAAACACGTTGTGCGGTAGCATATTTCACATGAGCACAGTAAGAGCCGCCGAAGGCGGTTCGACACCCCACACCCCACCGGGGACGGCCGCAGGCCGGCACCCACCCCACCCCCGTCGCACCACCCCACCCATGATAGACTGAACGATATGAAACACAGTGCAACACAAGCACTCACACACCAATCGACCGAAGGTCGATGCAAAGACGGCAACGCCACAGCACTCACCACGTCGGCGCTTGCGCCGACCCCGACGGGCGCCGAAGGCGACCGGCTCCGTCCGGACGGCGACGACTGTCTCTTATACACATCTCCGCGCTCACACGCCCCTCCCCTCCCTCGTGTCCCAGCTTCTGCTT
>NZ_RKME01000031.1 GCF_003797825.1 Gordonia sp. OPL2 | reverse complement strand
TCGAAGGAAGCTAAACGCCCTTGAAGTTTCTTGATCATCAGGAAGTTCGTGCTATGCTTGTTTTTTTTTTCAAGCAGAAGACGGCATACGAGTTACTGATCGGTCTCGTGGGCTCGGAGATGTGTATAGAGA
This sequence comes from Gordonia sp. OPL2, assembly GCF_003797825.1. GTDB lineage: Bacteria > Actinomycetota > Actinomycetes > Mycobacteriales > Mycobacteriaceae > Gordonia. The sequence continues at coordinate 56,369 of NZ_RKME01000031.1, read as the reverse complement.
CAGGTCTGGATGGGCTGTGGTGATGTCGTCGCAGGCGTGGCGCAGCTCGTCGAGTACCGCGAGCGCGCGACGGCGTTCGTCCCGGTCAGGCGCATGCCAGACCCTCCGTTCAGCATCGGTGACCTCGCCTGCAGCCCGGGCGCGCGCGCCGACACCGAGCGCGTCGGCGGCGTCATCGAGGGGAAGGCTGGTGCAGGTCCAGGCCGTGGCCCGGCCGTGGCCAGTGCGGACGATCAGACCTGCGCCGACCAGCTTGTGCAAGCGGGACAGGGCGCCGTAGCTGTGGTCTCCGCGGGGCAGGCCGCAGGCAGCCGCCAGAGCTGTGGTGGAGGTCGCGGGGGAGTGCTGCAGGAGCTGGTAGAGCTGGCGGCAACGCTGGCCTAGAGCGGCCCATAGCGGGTGTAGCGGGGGTAGGGGGTGGGGGTGGGGGCCCTTAGGGGGTGTCCTGTCTTGTGGAGAATCCCCTCGGTAAAGCTCCTTCTCCTCGATTCCTACTGGTAGCAGTGTGTAGTGGTGTGCTTCGGTGCGGTCGATATCGAGACCTGATCGGAGATCCAGGCGTAAAACCCCGTACTCGACGAGGGTGCGGAGTTGCTCATTCGCGGTGGAGGGATCGATCCCGGCATGCAGCCACCCGGCCAGGTCCCGGCACGCGATCGGGCGACAGCTGGTCCCGCGGCCGTCAGTAAAGCGGTGGTAGATGAGTGCGCACAGGGCGGCTTCGAGGTCGGGGCGATCAATCCAGCTGCTCGCGTGCTCCAACCACTGGTCACACAGGAGCTGATCGGCCGGATCGACCGAGCCGCGGTAGTTGGTCCAGCGATCGACCTGGGCCTGCCAGAACACTCGTCCGCGATCGGCCCGGCTGCGGTACTTGGCGAAGACCGGGCGGTCGAAGAACGGTTCGGCGTCGTCCCAGTCACGGACGTTGACCTCCCACAGGGCCCGCCACGCCGCGACGGCAGCCTCCGAGCGCTGACCCGGCTTCGGCCGTGCATCCAGCGCGGCCTGTTGCTGGGTAGTGAACGGTTTCCGCGGCCGCCAGGACCCTGATACCGACACGGACCGGCTCAGGGCGGGAGAGGACTGCTGCGGTGTTTCCTGCGGTGCGCGGGTCGTCTTGTGGCGGCCGTCGGCGCCGGCCGCGTCGAGTGCAGCGGTGTGCCGACGATCGAGTTCGGCCAATGCGGTCTGGGCGTGCTTGAGTGCAGCGGCCGGTTCGATTGGCTCGCCGTCGAGGTCACACGGCGCACAGATGCCACCGTCGCGCTTGAATGAGGCTGACCCCGGCAGGCGTAGCGCGCGTCCACCGGTCACGACATCGACCGCCCGGGTGTCCAGACCAGCCCAGGCACGCACTGCCGCTACCGCCTCGACGAAAACGGTGCGGGCCTGGGCAGTGGGGAAGGCCCACGCCGTGTGGCGGGAGTCCGGTGAGCCGGAGGCTGCCAGATAGACCAGGACCGCCCCGACCGTGTCGGCGGCCTCGCACAGCTCGGGCAACACCAGGCTGGCGCACCTGTCGAGATCGATCGGCAGTAGATCCGACCGGAACGGAGCGACCACACCGCCCGGTCGGTGTTCGTCGTCGAGTCGACGGAACATCTCGGCGATGTCGCCGGCCGCGACGGCGATCGGCTCATTGTCGATCTCCGAACGCACCAACAGCCGAGACGGTGCCTCCGCTTCTGGGGCGGCCAGGAAACGGCACAGGGCAAGCTGATTCGACCGTCCACCGGTTCGCCAGGGCTTCTGTGTATCGGCCACGGGCGCCCGAGTGTCGAGGACGGCGGTCATCGCCGCGCGCCCATCGCCGCGGCCGGGCGGGCGCCGACGACCACGTGCCCATCGACGCGGTCACGCCACACATCAGCGGAGTCGGCGTCAACGAGGACCAGCACGGCATCGACCACCGTGGCCATCGGCTCGTCAACGGCCGCGACCAGCTGCGTCAGGCTCAGCGTGCCGCAACGCGCCAACATGGTGGCGACCGTGTGCTGGGCGTGCGCGATCGCCGCAGGTGTCGTGTGTGCGCCCGCAGTCGCTAGCGCCGAGCGAGCACTACACGCGGCCGCCATCGATAAGGAAGCGGCAGAAGCAGTGTCGTAATCAGCGGTAGCGGGGGCGTAGGCCCCGGTGGTCACCGAATCGGTTCTCGGGGCGTTCCCACACAAACCTCACCACACGTCACGACGAGCGTCTTGACCTGCGGTGATGAGGTGGTGGGGTGTGCAGATGGCGCGACACGAACGCGGTAGTTGCCCGTGTCGAAGGTGTGCTTTACCATCAGAAGTGCCTGAGGCGGCAATTCCTTCCTGTAAAGGGAGGCTCCGGGGTCTAGTTGGTAGCTAGAGTCCGAACCGTTCTTCGGGGTGAAGCGAAGCGGCTAACTTCGCTCCCCACTCGAAATCCGTGTACTCCCCTTCGGGGGGACCGGTGTCTCCGTCACTGTGTAGTTATTTCTCTGCTGGTGTCCTACGGCGGTGAACGTTCGGCCCCGCTACGGGCAAAACCATTGCTGCGCAAGACATTCGCGTGCAGTTCGCTACATGACGGAACCCTCCTTACTGGAAGTAGACATAGGTCCAAGCGTGATCGTTTCACGACCGTGACCTTCGACGATGGAGGCGCGCCACAGGTCGCCAACCTCGGAACGTCGGCTCGGAAGATCACGCGGCGGCTCCAGGGGCAGTGCGACGGTCAGGCTTCGGCCGCCGCCGCAGATACGCCACGAGCGACTGGGCGGAGATACGGTCACCGTCATCGTCGTAGGCATCAGCTGCCCAAATCAGTCCGCGTGGGGTGATGCCGCTCTCGGTGAGGTCCTGTCGACACGCCCGTAACGCTGGGCAACGCAGGCACGCTACGAGTGACTGAGTTGCAGTGGCGGGGGAGTGGACGAGGAAATCGAGATCCCAGTGCGCCGGCCTCCGAGCGCACGGCGTCGGTTGATCGATGACCATCAGCTGGCCTTCGGCGTAGTGGAAGCTACCTTGGCGTGACCACGGGCTCGGGCGTTGACGCCGCCCCACACACCGAAACGCTCACCAGCATCGGTAGCCCACTCTTCGCAGGCAGCCTTAACGGGGCATGCCTGACAGACCAGCCTGGCGGCCGCGGTCGGCCGTCCGACCTCGGGAAAGAAGATGTCGGGATCGGTTTGTGAGCAGATTGCGTCACGGACCCAGTCTCGAGGTGAGGGATCGATATCGAGGATTTCGGCCGCGAGGTCTGCCCATCCTCCGATGCGGCGATAGCCGGCGTTCACGCCACCACCGCCTCATCTGAGGTAGCGACGAATCGTGCAGCCGCCACCGTCGCCGCGCCTTCGGCCCACGCCAAGGAGGCTGTCAACGTGGTGCCGTCTCCGACAATCACGGCGCCGGCCTCGGGGCGGACAGCGACATAGCTGCCGGGAAAGAAGAAGTAGAGATAGCCAGGGTCTCCCCAGGAAGGTGTTGCTGGCGCCGGTAGGACCACCACATCGGTCCGATCGACGTCGGTGAAGGGATTGGTGTCGCGGAAGCCCGCCCACCAAGCAGCCGCGAGCAATGCCACTCCAGTGGTGAACGCGCTGTCCGCGGACAACTCCTGGCCCCGAGGAGTGTGCACAGTCCCAGCTACCGCCAGGACCATGTGCGGGAACTCAGCCACCGTGAATGGGGTGGTCCAGTCGAGTGTTTCTGGCTGTGGTGTTGGTGCTGCAACTGAGAGCACCGACGTGGCAGCGCCATTGAACGCAGTTGTGTTCGTCATGCTGCAGCACCCCCCATTTCGGCGAGATATCTGCGCGGCATCGGCGTGGTCAGCGCGCCGACACCCTTTCCATATCGGAACAGTTTCATATCGGGGTGCTCCTGAATGAGGGTGTGCAGGAGCCGCGGGAGAGGTCTAGCCTGAATTTCGGCCGGAGCCCTTACGTGCGGCTTGGCTTGGTGAAATCCCGGACCCACGTGCGCCGCGGTCTGCAAACTCGATGCGCGTGGGCTCGGGATTTTCTATGTCCGGTGGAGTGCCGTCCTTCCCGGTAGTGTCGAATAAATAGTATGTACACGTGGTACATCCTGAAGCGAGTGTAAGGGCGGTACGGCACAGTGTCTACACGTGAGGGCAACTCCAGTGCAGGCGGCAACGTGAGCCGTCGGGTCATGCGCGGGTTCAGCCCTGAAGCTCTGCGTGCTGCTCGCGGAACGATGCCAGTCAGGACGCTTGCCCGACTCGCGCGTGTTGGCAGGAGCACCGTGCATCACTGGGAAAGTGGGACGACTACACCTCAGGTGGATGTACTCCGGAAAGTGTGTGAACTTCTCGACGTCCCTATCTCGACGGTCGTGCAGATTGATCCAGCGAACGCTTACCCCGCCGACCTTCGAGTTCTTGCTGGTCTCACCCAGCCTGAGCTGGGAAGGGAGGCGAAACTGTCGACTGCGACCGTGGGGTACATCGAGCGAGGGGAGGTTGAGCTCACTGACTCTGCGCTGTCTACTCTTGCGCGTGCGCTGCGGGTCACCGAGACCGCCTACAAGGAGGCGTATGAACGAGCGCGGGTTCGACCACCCGATGAAGAGATGTGATTGCACGCGAGTTGTTCTTCCCTCCAAAGCACGGCCAAACGGGCGACACTAAGCCGCCATTACGTCGACCGTGGAGCGAGTAGCTCAGCTCCTCGGGAAGTGCCTCACACCATCGGCTACTGCTTGTTGGCGTGAGCGCGAACCACACTCTAACTAAGCATGTCGCATTGGTCCACACTTGCGGGTACGTGATTCGCGGCCAGACGATTTTCTAGGGGCCAGTTCATTTGGCCTGTGGTTGCCGGACCATCCCGTAAACTGTCGGTCCTGTGTCACCATGGCGATCGGGAAGTGTTATCGGAGCTGTGATTTGAAATCCGCGTGACTGGTAGAAGTCAAGCGTTCTTGCACGTGTACATACGAGAAATGCCGCCTCACTTCGTTCATCACACAACGACAGACGTTCGTCGAGTAAAGCCGATCCGAGTCCCGCGCCTTGTCGCGTAGGAGCAACTGCCAAATGCGCCAAGTACCAGTGCGCTGTGTCCGGGCGGTGCTGCTCGAGCAACGCGCGAGTTCGCGCGGCATGCACGATGTGCTGGCGAAACTCAATGAGGTGGTGCGGAACACTGAGGACAGAGGCCAGGAGGCCCGGAGCTTGCCCTGGGGGATCCCAATTGGCGACGGCAGAGATAATGCCCTCCTCGATAAGAGCGTGGACTCCACCAAGGGGCACGTGGTCGTATCGAAGGGCGGTCTCAAAGTACCGAGGCAAGATTTGGTGACGACGCGTCTGGCCAGGCCATAGTGAGGTCATAAGCGGGTCATCGGCAAACGCCGACGATAACACGTGGCACGCCGACGGAACGTCTTCGATGCTGAGCGGCTGGATTGTGTTACTCACGTAGCCTTTCTAGTGGACCAAGCCAGTTCTAGCTGAGATCGGTGAACTGAGGGCGATATGCACGATAAGCGATGGATCATCATAGATCTTCTCGACACCGAGACGCCGCGACGCGTGATAGGGCATAGCGCTCGAGCCCACCTGCGAGGTCTCGATCGCGTTCTGCGTGAACGCTTGCCGCCAGTCATGGTTGAGCGTGTGCGTGACGCTATTGCCGGGGCAGTGACGGAGCTGGGAGTGCACTCTCCCGCATCTACGGTTGACCGGTCAGTGGGGGAGAAGACTAGAGTCGTTGTTGCTGGAATCTACGGTCCAGATCATGAACTCTTCGGCGCAAAAGCCTGGGTGGGACCAACCGGAACTGAGCCTGGTGCTCCGCCTAGGGCATCCGGGTTCATTTGGGAAACAGACACGCGACTGATCCATCTTGCTGGGGTAGGTGACATTCTCGTACCTGAGCTGGAGACTGGACGATCTACCATCACTGCGCCGGAGTTTTTTCGAGTCTTCGAGCCGGAGGATAGCCTCTCGTTGATTCGATTCCTCATTGGCGGCATCGATGCCGATGATGGATATCACTGTGTGGCTAGGTATCTCGAGACAGAAGAGTCAGTAGCGGCGGTACATCTCGTGCTATCTGACAAAGTTGGAGATTTGGGCCGGAAGGGAATAGCGCACGATGTTGCCCCACCGGGCGGCAGCTGGCCAACATTAGAATCGGCAGCTTTGTCGGCGCTCCCTACCTTGTCTCCAGCCGATACCCACATCGTTCTAGTCGACATTGCAAAGGTGCGGTTGATTCGATGGCTGACCGACCCGATCAGGGAGGTTCAGTGGAAAGGCATGGTCGACAACAGGGACACGCCTCATCCTGCCGATGTTGAACGAATCTTCGCAACTGTAGCTCCAGTATTGGAAGGCTCCATCAAACGCGCTGAGGTTAATGGGGTTCGGCTGCGTCGCATAGGTGGTGGCTGGACCGTCGTAGACGCTGACGGAGTTCTCGTCGACGACCCTGCGTTGGAAGGCCCGAAACTGGGGCTTATTAGGTTTCGGGTAGTGGGCTTTAGTGACGAACCCGATCCGGTCCCTGCAGACGACCAAGGACATCCGGGGCTGTCGGAAGATGCAGCCCCATCGGTCTAACCGGGAGTGTAGATCGAACCATCACGTGATATCGCCGAACCTGCGTTTGCGTCCTCGTCTCCACGCTGCGGTGATCTGCTTCTCGGTGACGCCGTAGGCTGCGGCGAGTGATGTGCGGATGTGATCGGGGATAGGGGAGATGTAGGTTTCGGCGGAGTATAGGGGCGTTGTTCCGATTCCTGCTGTGTTGGCTGCATCTTCTCCTCGGAGTCCGCGCCATTGACGTAGTTGCTTCAGAGTGGGCTGATTGCGGGGAGTGTTTGTCAGATCTGCCGGGTGGATGTCGAGGATTTCGGCGACGCGAACTGCGTTGGCTTCGCTGGGGATGCTGCGCCCAACTTCCCAGCTACGCACCGTGCTGAGGGTGACACGGCAGCGTACGGCGATGTCCGCGCGGGTCATGCCAGCTCGTTTGCGAAGCAATGCAAGTCGTGATGGTTCGAAGTCCTCTAACCCGCCCGTGGCCATATCGGCACGATATAGGACGTGCTGATATGTGTCGGGGACGTAGTCGGTGAATGGCTCAGTACAAGTGGTCCTGCAGTCCAGGCAGTAGTTGGCAGTCGCCGCAGAATCCGGCAGGGGGTCCAGGCAGCAGTGCCAGCTGTGCTGGTCGAGGTGGTGGTGCTCGCAGTCACAACGGCGAGGTCTCACGGCCGGGGGCGGGTGCGTGTGCTTTTCATGGCCGGCCATTTGGAGGGTTCTCCTCTCGCAGTGCGGGTTTAGGGGTCCACGATGGGTATCAACAGGCCGCGGTGTCGGGCTTGGAGACACGTGAGGGACCTGTTGTTGTCGACTCTGGCGAACTATCTGGCGGCTCGCTGGCGCCACCAACGTCGCGATCACCGCACGTCTGGGTGAGCGCAGGTTCGAGGTCGCCCTGCCCGGACAAGTTGTGGACCGGGCGTGAGTGTTGTGAGGTGTCGGTGTGCAAACGCCGAAAGGGGCGTCCTGGTGGGCATCACTGCTGAGCGGGCAGTGTCTTGATGGGTGTCGGCTGCGGCCAGTCCCATTGGCCGGCTGGTTCGCCGGCCGATCCGGCGGGGACTAGCTGTATCAGCGACAAGGACGCCTCGTCGGAGAGGATGCTGGGTGAGCTGTAGTCGATGAAGGGGATGAGGCCTTCCACGTGGCCGGTCACGGTTGCTTTACCGATCGCGGTCGGTGTCTGCGAGAGTGTGGTGCCGTTGACTTCTTGGCCGCTGAGCGTGCGCAGAACCCAGTGGGTCGGATTCAGGTCGAATTTCCCGTCGACGACGTCGATGGAGACTGGGACGAAGACAGTCACAGTTGATGAACTGACGCGGCGGATGGTCGCTGGGTCTTTGACCTGGACGCGGATGGTGTAGCCCTCGCCGGAGATGGTTTGCATGCTGCCGATCGGACCCACCTTCGTGTTGTCGCTGGCGTCGGAGTTCACTCGAGGCAGCAGCGGCATATCTTCGCTGCTGGTTGCTGTCGTCCCGGTTGCTGTTGTCTCGGTTGAAGGGGAAGTAGTTGACGGTGGTGCGGTCGTCCGCGGAGCTCCGTCACTCGCAGAGTTGTCGCCGCACCCGGCCACAATTGTTGCTACAGCGAGTATTCCAAGAATGCTGCCCTTGACCAAGGCTTCCCGACCCATTCCCATCATTCCTCCGTAGGCTCGCTTCCGAGGACTTCTAGCGCGCGTCATCGTAGTGGTCGACACGGCGTGCAGCCCGGCCGCAGGCAAGGCGAGGGTCATCGCCAGCATCGGCCGATGGGATGACATTGGGGGTTGTGTGATGGAGCGGATGCCAGAGCAGGTGAGTGTGTCGCTTGTCGAACCACAGCTACCGCATGTCTGCATGCGTGGCGGCGGGCAGATGATGAACGTGGGCATCGGGTGCCAGCGTGACCAGTCAATCGGGTCACTGTCCCCAGCGCGGCGGCAAGTCGTGGGCGCGGAGGTTGAGGCTTAACTGGGCCATCGTCCATCACTGGACCGGAGGCCGCGTGGCTCGCGGCTCAGCCCGAGGTAGAAGGCGCAGTCGTCGCAGAACCCGGTGTCAGAGCCGAGGCAGCAGCAGTGTTCACAATGCCGGTCCTCGTGGTGGCAGACGCAGTCGGTGCGCAGTTCGATTGCCGCAGTGCCGGTCATGACGTCTTCCTAAGTGTACGGGGCTTATCGGGGCCTCAGGCGCTGCGGGGGTTGCGGTCGGCGCTGGTGGCGATGATCAGGGTGGGGGCGACTTGGTCGGTGAGCAGCATCCATGCGGCGTCCAGGTGTCCGCGGACGGCCTCGTGGTCAGTGGCTTTGATGCGTTCGATGATGGAGGCGACGATCAGGTCGCGGATCTGGGTGTCGTCGAGGCCGGTCATCTCGCATCCCCAGTAGTCGGGGTCGCAGCGGCTCAGGTGCACGGTCATGGCTTTGTGGATGATGCGCTGTTCGTCGTCGACGTCGGGTTCGGCCGACTGGCAGCGGCGTTGGTGCTGGGCGATGAGCACTTGCAGCTCGGTGCGAGCACCGGGCATAGCGGCTATCGGCGCAGGCTCAGGCGTGGTGGTCGTGGGTGCGGCGGCCGGTGGTGGGGTGTCGGAGGTGGTGGGTGTGGGGCCGAGGGTGGCCACGAGGTAGCGGACGGCGGCGGCGAAGTGTCCGGGTCGTGCGGCGATGCCGTTGACTCGGGCGCCTTCGTCCATGGCGATCGAGAACTCGGTCGAGGCCAGGATGCGGGGCTGCAGGTCACGTAGCCGTAGGTAGGCGGCGTACACGAACGGCTGTGCGGCCAGGGCGCGCACCTCGGGGGTGACCTCAGCAGGAGCGGGGTGGCGGTCAGCGGTCATGGCAGTGGTCCTCGGTCTCGGGGGGTTATCCGGCTTGGTGGTGGCGGTAGTGCGCCGGTGTAGATCTCGGCGATGATCTGGTCGAAGGCGATGATGTCGGTGGGTGCGAGTGCGGCGAGGATGCCCGAGTCGGTGTGGGCGGTGATGTCGGCAGTGCCGAATACCTGTCGCGGGCGCCCGATTCCGGCGGTGATGATGTGAGAGGCGACGTCGTTGTGGAAGGTCCCGGCCACGGTGATCAGTGGCCGGGGCGAACGTGGTTGGCAGATAGTGCGGTTGGTAGATATGCCGAAAGGGAGTGGGTGTGCCGTCCCCTCACGTGTGCCGACACAACCCACTCCCTTTCGCCAGTCCTCACCACGTGGGTGGGCGTATGGAGGTCAGGGGACCAGCAGGTAGTAGGACACCGGCTTGTGTGGGTAGGGGGTGGCGAAGCCCATGCCGAACAGTCCGGGTCCGGTGCGCAGCACCTGGGTGACCGGTGTGCCGCCGCGTGGTCCGGCGATCACTGGCTTGGAGGTGAACAGCATGGCCGGGAACGTCCAGTTGGCCTGGACGCGCACCTTGCATACCGGGTTGTGAGCCCACCCGGGTCCGTCGCCGGTGAATCGGCCGGGGTGGTAGGTGGCGAACACCTTGCCGGGTTGGCGCGGATCGGTTTTCACACTGATACGGATCGGGCCGCGGCAGTTGTCGTGGTTGCCGAGGGTCCAGATGTCATCGCCGGCGATCGCCAACCGCGGCGCCTCGGCGGGGCGAGCCGACGCAGCGCCGGAGGTGCCGGTCACCAGGCTCACCAGAGCGGCTGCCACGGTTGTCAACAGCACCAGCACCAGCAGCGTCACACCGCCGGCGCGGCGGCGGTGACGCTGCACCGAGACCGGGCGGGAGTAGGTGGGTGCCATGGTCGTCTCCTTGTGGGTCATCGCTTGGCCGCCGGCGCGGGTGCGGGCTTGTGTTCCTGGGGCCAGAGGGCCTGCGCGCCGGGCACAACCTTTTCGATCTGGTCGGTGGCCTGGCGGGTGACATCGGTGACGGTTTTCTGTGCCTGAGCGGCGGCGTTGCCCAGGGCTTTGTAGGGGGCTTGGGCTTGCTGGCCGGACCAGTTGGCCGTGACCGTCTGATTGCCAACACTGGCCTGGGCGTTGACATCTCCACCGACGTTGACCTGGTAGTGCACCGACCCGTTACCGGGCAGACCGGCCTTGCCGGCCTGTGCGGGCGGCACGTGGAACTCGAACTGATTGCCGCCAGGGTTGGGCAGCGGCTTGGGCTGCGGTGCCGGTGTTCCGGGTCGCTGCGGTGAGGGCTTGTGGTTCGGGTCGGGTTCGCCGGGCAGTGCCGGGCGGGTGGGGTTGGCGCCGGGATCACCCGCGCCGAGGGTGTGGGCGATCAGGCCGCCGGCGAGGCCGCCGCCGATCGCGCCGATCGTTGCACCTGCAACACCGAGCCCGACCGCGCCGACCCCGGCGCCGATCGCGGCACCGGCTCCCACGCTGGGCAGGGTCTGTGGGCCCGGTGCGGGGAAGGACCCCACCGCCAGACCGGCCAGAGCGCCGATCCCGGCGCCGGCCACACCGCCGACGACGGCGGCCGGCACACCGACCGTGATCGCGCCGGTGGTGCCGCCGACCGCGACACCGATGATGGTGGCCGCAGCCTGCCGCGACGCTTCGTCTTCGGGAACGCCGACCGAGATCAATCCTTGGGCGATCTTGGATTCGCCGTAGGCGGCCCAGGCGTTGATGGAGTTGCGCTGGCGGTCCGACAGCCATGGCGCGTCACGCTTGAGCTGGTCCTCTTCGACGATGATGTTGCCCACGCGCAAGGTCTTGGGCGGCGCCGCGATCGGACGCACCGGAGCGGTCGGGCGGGGCAGCGTGTACGGCCGCGACGGCGCCGGATTGTAGGAGTCCTGGTAGTTAGGCGCCGAGTAGTTCGGTGCGCTGTAACTGGGTTCGGTGTAGGTCACCGGTGGGGTGTAGGGCTGATACGGCGCCTCCTGCGGCGGTCCGGGGATCGCCCCCGGCCCCGGATCGTAGGACGGCGCCGGGGCCGTTTCGGGCGCTGGCGTGGTGGGAGCGGGGTCGGGTTGGCCGGGGTCGGCGCCGCCCTGGCTGGGGCCGCTCTGGCTAGTCGAATCGTCCGGGTCGGCGCCACCTTGCTCGATGGCCCAGGCCGGAGCAGTGGTGAGCGCGGCACCGGTCAGGGTGCCGCCGACGACCAGCGTGGCGATGAGCTTGCGCATCAGAGCCGGTGGGGGTGGGGCAAGCGGTACTGTGCCGCGACGCACCGCCCGAGGCGGTGTCGCCGCCACCTCGTTGATGACCTGACCCGGACTGGGCAAGGTGTTGATCATGTCAGTGCCTTTCGGTGATGGTGAATACAGTTAGGGGAGAGCAGGTGTCGTGGATGTGAGCTATTTCGAGTCGATCTCGGAGATCCAGTACTTGCCGCCGATCACGGTTGTGGTGATGTCTTGGCGGAATGTCTGCCGATCGCCTCCGGTGGACGGGATGAGTGTGTGTTCGACGTCGTAGAGCGTGGTGGCACCGGGGCCCTTGCTCTTCTCGGTGATGGCAAGGCAGTAGCGCAGGTTGGGGTCGAGTGTGTCGATGTAGCGCTGCAGAGTGATGGCGGTGCCGACCTTGGCATTGGACGAGACCACGGCACGTGCCGCGTTTCCGCTGCGCCACTTGTAGTAGCCGTAGTTGAACGCCTTGATCGCGTTCGGGCCGCTGGTCTGGTTGCCGGGGTCGCGACCGGTGGTGAGCGCACCGGTTGTGCGAGAGGGGCATTCGACCTCATCCGACGTCGGATCAGCCGTAGCCGCGGGAGCCATCGCAGCAGCGGGGTCGGTGGGTGCAGAGTCGACCGTGCTGGCACCGAAAAGTCGACCAGCGATGACCCCGAGCCCCACGACGGCGACCAGTGCGATCAGACCGATCACCATCACCGGCATGCGGTGGCGTTGCCACACGGTGCGCAGGCGACCACCCGCTGGTGGCGGCACGTGGGCGCCTCTGCTGCGACGTTCGTTAGCGGATGCCGGCCGTGGCCTCGCGTTGACGCTGAGATGACCGGGAGTGGTACCCCGCCAGGGACTGTCCTGCTCGACAGCTGTCTCAACAACGCCAGACTGATCTACGGCCTCATCGGCGGCAGGCTGCGTCATCGGGGTCGCGGGCGGTGCAGCGGCAGTCGACGGGGATGCAGAGCCGCCGGACCTGTCGCCGGCGTCCCAGTTGTCGTCAGCGATCGGCGGCTCGGGCATCTCGACCGGCGAGGCAGTGCTGGACTCTCCCGGCGCGACCTCGGGATGTTCGGGTTCTGGGTCGTCGGCGTGGGCGGGTTCCCATGCGCCGGAGGGCGTCATCTCGATGACATCGCCGCGTCCGGTTGCCGGATTGCGTAACTCGAGCAGGACCGGCTGATCGTCGCTGGCCGCGAGGTGGTGGGCGTAGTCGAGGATCTGTTCCTGGAGCTCGGCGCCGTTGATAGCGCTGAACTCGATGCCGTCAGTGGTGGTTGCGGTGGTGGCCGAGGTGATTGTGACCACCACTGCGTTGTCGACAGTGGATGCACTCATCGGGGAAACCTCAGATCAAGTCGGGGCCGGGTCCGGGGGCCGATTCAGATGGCCGACAGGGCATGCTCGTGGTGATTGACGCCGTGCTCGCTGGTATCGCCGGTGGTGTCGGTGTCGGTGCCGACGTCGGCGGGTAGCTCTTGACGCCACGCGTCGACCTGGGCGGCAGCTTGGCGATGCCGCTCGATGGCCTTGTCTCGCCGCGGCCCGGCGGGGTAGGTCTCCAGCAGCTGCAACCGTTCGGTGATCGCGGCCTCGAGTTCGTCGAGGCTGGTGTGAGAGATCTCGGTCTTGTCGTCGAAACGCGCGGCCCAGGTCGGCACCGGCTTGGACAGGGTGGCGCGCTGTTCACGTACGACGGGCTCGCTGGTGGCTTTGGCGTCGAGCGCGGTGCGCACGGCGGCCACTTCGTCGGGAGCGGGGGTGAGGATGGAACGCAGGATGCCCATGACAGAGGTGTCCTCTCTTTCGGTGGTGGGGTTAGGCGGCAGAACTGGTGTCGTCGAGATCGATGGCCTCGCCCGGATCGGCGGTGAGGACGACTTCGTCGGGTGCGAACTCGGCGTTGAGGGTGACGCGCGGGTTGGTCTCATCGCGCAGCTTGGCGCGCACGAGCTTCTTGCCGACCCGGGTGACCGCGACGACTGTGGCGACGGCTCCGTCGTCGTCGACGTGCACCCGCATGCCTTCGGTCAGGTCGGCGGCGTAGACGCCGTCGTCACCGGCAGTGGTCGGGTCGAGGCCGGCGATCGGCGCCGGCGGTTCGGGGGTGGCCTCGCGCTGTTCGGTGAGGAAGGTGCGCATCTCAGAGGAGAAGCACGCCATGATCGGCCCATCGCCGGGAGTGCGGATCAACCCGCCGACCTTCTGTAGGTGCTCACGTACTTCGGGCACGAAGTTCTGCAACTGGGCCCCTGCGATGGCGGCCTCGCGTAGCGCGGTCACGATCTCCTTGTCCGGAGGTTCCAGGCGGCTCCACCGGTTGGGATGCATGTCGGGGTTGGGCGTCCAGTGCACCTGTGCGTGCATCGGTCGGCCTTCGGCGTCAGCGACGGTGGCCCGACCGGGCACGCTGGCGTCGACGTCGCGCCCCACGTGGGCCTCACCCCACATCATTTCCGCACCCTGCTGCGACAGGCTCGACAGCGAGATGCGGGTGCCGAAGTTGTCGCGCACCGAAGTGGCGTCTTCACCGAAGTTGGTGGCGTCAGGGCGCTGCACACCGAGGATGATGCGGCCCTGCAAGCTACGGATGAGCGCGAGAATCTCACCGATCTTGCCCAGCGGGTTGGAGTTCTTGACGAACCGCGCCAACACGGCCTGCTCGTCGTCAGGGTCGTCCTTGTCGCCCTTGTAGGCCGCTGCTCGGCGGAGGAACGCGCTCATCACGAAGAACTCATCGAGCACGACGATGAACGGCGGCAGGTTCTCGTCAGGGATACGCAGACGGTGCAGGAACTCCCGGCGTGCCACCATCTCCGCGTGCACGGCGTTGATGAACTCCACGATCTGGCGGACGTGATAGATCACCGACGCCACACCCGGGTACTGATCGAAGCCGTCGAGTTCGAGCATCTTCACATCCACCGCGCCCGCCACCGGAACGCCACGCGCGATCGCTTCGGTGATCAGGGTTCGGATCAGCGAGGTTTTACCGCCACCGGTTCGGCCCGCCGCGAGCACGTGACCGCGAGACGAGGACTTGTGGATGTTCCAGGTCGCCAGCACCCCGTCAGCGGCGGTGGCGTAAGGAATGTCGTAGAGCTGCTTGTCGTTCATCTCCCGGTAGTCGTCGATGCTGCGCGGCAGGTGCCGCACGCCGCTGGGCAGAGGCTTGGCCAGCCGGATGGTGAGCTGGTTCTCTTCGGGGATGATTGCCACGAACCAGTTCCACGACCCGTCCTCGGTGACGTGGCGGGGCAGACTGGCGACCAGCGCCTCCCGCAGCTTCTGCTGCAACCCCGGGAGGGCCGCTGACAGAGTGGTCTTGTAGGAGATCGTGAACCCGATCTCAGTGCCGTTCTCATCACGATCGATACCGGTGATCCGGGCCTCGGGAAGCGGAAACTTCTCGTCGAGAAGTTCGGTCAGCCGCTGCACGATAGGGCTCATCCCTGCGGTCTGCGACTCGGGGTCGTGACGGGTGATCACCAACCGGGCGCTACCGGCCTGCCACTCGACCTGCATCTCCCACACCCGCGCCCGCAGCAACCGGCGGGCCAGCGAGTCACCTCGATAACGGTTGGCGTACTTGGTCAGTGCATCGACAAGGTCTCCGTAACGCCGGTCATTGATGACCGATCCGTCGGTGAACGACACGATCGCCCGCCGCGGAGCGGTGATGCCCGCGGGATGACGAACCCGTACCCGTTTCGGACTCAGGTGGGTGGTCGAAGCAACCAGGTTGGTGATCGCGCGGCGATGACGAAACCCATACCAGCGCAGACCATCCAAGGCGACTGCCCCCACCGTGGCGGTGACCGCGACTGCCTGCCACCCCGACAGCTGGTCGAGTACCGACACCACGTGCACCGTCGCAGGCAGATCACCGGCGGTACTCAGCAGCCAATCACCGAGAGGATCAGCCTCCACGGCCAACACCGTGACAGCAGCCACCGCCGGACTGACCGGCACAAACGACGGCAGACGAACACCGTCACCGTCACCGCCGCCCTGACGAGGCCGCTGGGCACGCTGTGTCAGCGCACCACCGAAGTCATCGACCACCTGCTGCACAAACCGAGCAGCCGGATCAGAGGACCCCGAACTTCCCATCGCTACAACCCCCATCACTCGACGACTACGTGCACTGCATACAAGCTAAGCACACCAAACAACAACAGCATGCCAATAAGTGCACATCCTGCGTGTTTGATCCGCGCCGAACGATCTACATGTCCGACCGAGTCGGGGTGTGTACCTCGCGGCTGGTCGGCAGAAACGGTCGGTGGTGATCGACTCGACACGCCAACATGTCGCGAAATGTCTCCCAGACGTCAGAGCGGCGGCGTAGGGTCGTCCCGACCCGGAGCCGCCGCTCTGCCCCCGAAGGGGGAGTGGTCAGATCCCCGCATCAGACGGCGACTTTCGCTGTTGCTGAATTACTTTTGCGAGCACGTCGACATGCAAGAGTCCAATCGGACGGTGCGGCGTGACCTTCCCTTTCCGGTACGGAGTCGCCTAGGGCGTGACCACACCATCCTCGCTACGGCCTGGGCTGCTTGTGGCACAACGCTTGCGCCGCCGCGCTACTTGGCGCTGGTACCGGCAAAAATAGGCACTGTCGAACAACACGCCCTAACAAACCATGCAAAAGCATTAACCCGCATGCGTAGACTGCACAAATAAGTGCACAAGACCGGTTGGTCGATCACGTGAGATGGGAAGAGGTCAAGCTGGTGACATCGACGGAGCAACGCGCCGAGGGTGACCTGCGTGGAGTCTTTGAATTCCCCGTGGAGCCCGCGGTCGATGACCACGACCCGGTCAGCGCTGAGGCCCCCGACACCACAGCTGTGTCACGGGGGGAGCGGCTCGCACGGCTACGCAGCCAGATCAGCGTGCCCCGGATACTTCGCCGCCACACGGGTTCCGACGACGACACTCTCGGCCCCGAGGAGCAGAGCCCGGAGGCCGCGGAGTTCATCGCCCGTGCCAACGGCACCAGCACACAACGGCTCATGACTCACGCCGCGCGCGCGGCAGTGATTGCCGCGCTGGTGTCAGGCCCACTCGGGTTGTACCTCGCAGCCGGATCGTCAGCTCCCCCTCAAGTAGTCAGCCCACCTCCGGTATCCGCGGTCGATACCGCGGGACAGTTCGCCGCCAGCGACCTGGCCCAGCAGTTCGTGTCGGCCTGGCTGACCACCCATCGGGGTGACGAGGGATCGCTGCAACGCTTCGTCGACGTCGATGCCGGGAACGGCACATTGCCGGCGCAGGCGCTCTACGAGTCAGCAGACACCCACATCGCGGGAGTACGCGAAGTATCCAGCAGGGCTGACGGTGCGGACACCTACGCGGTGACCGTGTCCGCCGAAGTCACCCCAGCAGGCGCTGACACCGCCACCCGCCGCTACTTCCAGGTGCCAGTGGTGGTGTCGGACAAAGGAGTGCGCGCGATGGCGATGCCCGCCGCGGTACCGGCCCCGTCCACCGGTCTGACGATCAACCTCGACTACTCCAACCAGCTCAGCTCTAACGCCGCGATCGTCACCGCCGCACAAGGGTTCCTCTCAGCCATGCTGACCGGCGACGGCGATGTCACCCGCTTCACTAGTCCGGGAACCAACCTCGGTGCGATCACCCCAGCCCCGTACACCTCGATTTCTGTCACCGGAGCCCGCACGCAGAAGTCCCTCGGCGACTCCGCTGACACCCCCGCTGACGGCCAACGAGCACGATTGCTGCTGACCATCTCCCAACAACCGCCTGGGACCGCCAGCTCCACAGACGCACTCACCGGGACCTATGCCCTGACCATGGTCGCCCGCGCAGGTCGGTGGGAAGTCAACGCACTCGACCCCACCCCGGCCGCAGGCATCAACAGATCAGACGTCACGTCCTCGCTGACCGGCGAGGAAGGCGAGAACACCGACAGCCCGGCCGACGTCGAGACCTCCGCTCCCGATAGCGGCGAGCCCACCTCCGACTCCGACCGCACCCCGCGCGCCGGCGGCGACGACGAATCGAACTCTGCGGAGCTGCTGCCCACAGTGACCTCCGAACCGAGCAGCCCCCGCAGCTCCACCTCTGCCCCCACCTCGACACCGTCATCCGGCGGCGGCGGGTCACTACTCGGCCCCGGCGGCATCGATCTGGGACCCCGATAAATCCTCTGCTCATCAACCCCCATCACCGACCACCCCGCATGCGAAAGGACCCTCGTCATGATCACCACGACAGCAACCCAGATCGTTCTGGCCGACGGGCTCATTGATACCTTCAACGGCCTGACTGGCGACGTCATCAAAGCGCTGCTGACCGTCGGCGGCGGCTTCGCCGTCTACATGGTCCTCAAGGAATTCGTCCGCGGCGGCCTGGTCGCCGGCATCGTCGCCGTCGTCGGCGGCGGCGCGATCCTCTGGGGTCTGAACAACATGGACTTCCTGTCCGAGCAGACCGGTGAGACCGTCAAGAACTCCTCGAGCCAGCTGGCGCCGGCGACAGTGGCGCCCGACGGGGCGGCGATGACTGTGCGCCTCGACGACGCCGGTCGCGGGGAACATCCGGTCATCCTCCTGGCACGGCAGGTGCAGCGATGACCGCGACCCGGATCGGCTTCGCCAACATCGACCACCTGGCCGAACAGCTGGCCACCGATACTGGCCACGACTGGTCTGTCCTCTCGATCGATACCCGCGACGTCTATCGCGAACTCGCTCGCCGCCGATTGTCGACAGACTCCTCACCGCGGCGGGTGCTGATCGAGGACCACCTCTGATGGCGGCCTCTCCGGAGGTGCCGACGGAGGTTATCCGCAACTTCACCGCGGCGCGCAAGTTCCCCCAGCTGATCGGCAAAACCCCGGACGGTAAACGCATCGCCGGAGGCCCGTACACGCTGACCCAGTTCGTGGGCGGTGCCGCAGCGTTGGTCGCTCTGTATCTGACCCGGGGCCTGTGGTGGAGCCAGCTGGGTTTGCAGTGGTCGATCGTGCTGGTGGTCACCGTGGTCGTCGGCACCGTGGTGCTCCTCGGCCGTATCCGCCCGGGCGGACGCAGCCCCTTGTCGGTTGCAGCTGGGACAGCGCGCGTCATCAGCGCAGGCGTGGAGACCCGCACGACCGCCGATCGGGCATCGCTATCACCGGCAGCGGCGATCCGCCGCAACCGCGGCCGCCCACATGTGGTGCCGGCCGCGGCTTACATCTGGCCCACCCCGCCCACACCTCAAAACCACTCGACGACCCGATAGATCAGACCGAAAGGAGTGGCGTTGTGGTGCAGCGTCAACCGACATACGCCCTGACCGGCAACCTGCGCTTCACCCGCGATGGCACAGTGTGGGCCGACTACCTCCTCGAAGGCCTGCCGTATCGCTACCGGCGCCTGGCTGACAAGGAAGGGGTCCGCAGCGCCCACACGATGTTGGCGCGCGCTCTGCCCGGCGAGGCGATCCTGCTGGGGCTCACCGCTGATGAGACCCCGGAGCTGATCGTGCAGCGCATGCTCGCCGGGGTCGACCTCGACGAACACGAGGCGTGGCTGGCCGAATGTGAAGCCACCCTCGGCAGTGTCGGCCAGTTCCGTCCCGGCACCCGGGTGTACTGGCTGTCGGTGCCCCTGACCGGCACCACGATGCGGGAGAAAGCCGCGACCGCCGGCCGCGCCATCTGGCATTCGGCGACCGAGATTCTGGGACTACCGCACTCCAGGGTGCCGGCCGAGGAACTGCTGACGCGCAGCGACCAGGCCCGCCGCATCGCGGCGAGCATTCCCGCGGTGTTCAACCCCATCCCGACCACCCCGGCACAGGCGGTGTGGCTGTGGAACCACATGCTGCGGCGCGGCTTGTTCGTCGACCCCGACGTGCCGGTAGCCGCCGACACTCCCGAATCGAAAACGGCTGGCGCCCTGACCGCTGCTCGGCTCGATGAGGGCGCCCTGAGTGACCGACCTGAGTCCGGCGCGAAATCGAAGGTGCCGACCTTTGCCACCGTGCTCAAGATCGACACCCCGTGGGAGGTCGACCCGCCGCCGCCGTCGTATCAGACGCTGTCGGTCATCACCGACACTCCCGCCGGCGGCACCCACTTTCCCGGCTCGGAGTTCTTCACCCTGGCCGAATCCATCACCGTCGAGGACCCGGCGCGCCCGGATACCAAAATCCCTGTCGACGTTGATTTCGCCATTCGTATCGTCACCCGAGCCGGTGGAGATGTGCTGCGCCGCAACCGCAAAGCGCTCAAACAGCTCAATGACCAGTTCCACCAGCGCGAAGGGGAACTCTCCACCGGCCGCAGCATCCTCGACGTCGCGGCCGAAGCACTCGCCGAATACTCCACACTGCTAGAATCAGATAAGAACGAGATCGAGGTCGGCTGGACGGCGATCTTCGCCACCTCCGGCACCACCGCAGCCCAAGCCGCGGCGGCCGCGACCGCCCTGGCCAACGAGTTCGCCAGCCAACAGTTCCGCCTCGCCCAGCCCTTGGGCTATCAGGAAGATCTGTGGTGGGCGATGGTGCCGGGCGCCCCGGCGCCTCGGGTCCTCACCGAGTTCACCCAGATCACCACCAGCGGCAAATTCGGTGCGTTCGTTCCGGTCGTCGCCGCCTCCCTGGGCGATCCGAGCGGACCGCTGCTGGCGTTGTGCATCACCACCCACGTCCCCAGCGCCGTGCACTACGACGTCTCCGCACTGACCGAACGCGACGTGTCGAACTCGATCGGCGTCACCGGTGAACTCGGCGCCGGCAAGTCCGAGACCATCAAGGTCATCGCCGGCCAGATCGTCGATCGCGGTGGACAAATCCTGGTCATCGACCAGTCCGCATCAGGGGAGTACGCGCGCTGGGCGGCCTCGGTGGCCTCCGCGGTCGTCGTCGACATGGTCAACGCGGTCTACAGCCTCGACCCGTTGCTCATCTTCGACGGCGCCAAAGGCGCTGAACAGACCGAGACCATCCTGCGCGCGCTGCTGCGACTTCGCGTGCAAGATTCGCGCGCGACATTGCTGTCCGACGTGCTCTCCGACAGCTACCGAGCCCGCCACCCCTACCTGGGCACCGGCGGCCTGGTCAAACATCTGCTCTCGGGCGACTGCGCCCTCGAGGGTGCGCTCGAGGTGGGCCGCGCCCTGGAGGTCCACGCCCGCAAGACCTACGCCCGCGCCCTGTTCAACGAGACCTTGCCCCCGCTACCCATCGAGGCCCCCGCGATCGTGTTTCGCACCCAAGACGTCTCGCTGCCCTCACGCGAACAGATGGAAAAGGAGCACCTGTTCGACAACCTCACCCCCGAAAAGCAGTACGGCCACGTCATTTACACCCACATCGCCAAACTGTCCCAAGGCATCATGTACGCCGACCCCGCCCAGATGTCGGCGCTGGTCACCGACGAGGTCGCCCACATCCTCTCCGGCGCCGACGGTCTGGAGATCATCACCGAAGTCGTCAAACGCGGCCGCAAGGAGAACGCCGCAGCGATCCTCGGCGACCAGGACTGCGAGTTCGGCAGCCAGGAACTGCGCGGCCTACTCAAGACCCGCATCGCAATGCGTCACACTGACAAAACTCTTGCTCGGAAAGCACTGGACTGGGTGGGGTTGGACCCCGACGCCGAAGACGTCCTGGAGGAGTACACCCGCAACACCGCTCCGATCACCCGCCCAGCACGCCACGCCAAGGACAAGCCCTACGTCAAACCCGAACGCCGCGGCGAGGGCTACATGCGTGATGCTTCCGGCGCAGTGGGCCGCATCAAGATCCTGCGTTCGTTCCGCACCGACCGCCAAACCGCAGGCTCGACCACTCCACAGAAGAAGACCACGAAGACCTTGACCCCCGAGGCGCTTTGATGCACCCGCAGCTTCCCGGTATCCGCCTGGAGTGGCCACGTCCGGTCCGCGCCGCAGCTCGATGGGTGTGGGGGCGACGCTGGGCACGGCGCCTGCTGATCCTGACCGTCGTGTGGCATCTGATCGGTGCGATTTTGCTGGTCTTCGCGCCGACCGCTGATGCGGCAGACGGTACCGCGAGCAGCACTCTGCGCAATCTGTTCGGCTGGATGAACATCAAGGATTCCCAAGGCATCAACTCCGCCGACTACTACCTGTCGATCGACGAAGGTGGAGCCACCAGCCCCATCAAGGCGGTGTGGGCGTGGATCATCAACTTGGAGTACAACGCCTACCGCGGCGTGGTGATGATCGCGATCTGGTTCATCAAACAGGCTCTGTCGTTCAAGTGGCTCGACATGGTGACCAGTCCCATCTCCGACATCGCAGACGCAGTCACCTCGCTGACCGGGCAGTTCCACATGCGGCCGTTGATGCTCACCCTGGCCGGTTTGGCGGTGGCGCTGTGGCTGTTTCGCGGCCGCTATGCCACCGGACTCTACGAGCTGCTGATGTCGCTGATCATCGCCGCCGGCGTGCTGGGATTCCTGGCCAACCCCGTGGCCACCCTCGCCGGCGAGGACGGACTGATCTCCAAGGCCAAGGACTACTCACTCGAGGTTGCCACCGGCATCAGCAACGACGGCAACACCAACGGCAACCCCAATGCCCAGATCGATGACCTCACAGGACAACTCACCGACACATTCATACGCCAGCCCACCCAACTTCTGAACTTCGGGCGCGTTCTGGACACCTCGAAACAAGACGGCGCCGCCGCATGTGTCAAAGCCTTCGACGAGGCCTACTTGAAAAAACCCGGCGACCGCTCGACCCTCGGTGAAATCCGCGACAGCGTCGAAGACATCCCCCTGGTCGGCGGTGCAGTCGACAGTGTGCTGCCCGGCGGGGACGACGCCAAGGCCCATGTCCGCGACGCGGTCGGCAAATGCCCCCAAGGCGATCAAATGAAGGACTACGCCGAGAACCCCGGCCCCGAACAGGCCATTGCCTCAATGTTTCTGCTGCCTGCAGCAGGCCTGGTCTTCCTGTTCGCGCTCTATCTCGCCGGGCGGGTGGTACTGGCGACCGTGGTGGCGTTGTGGAACGGAGTGAAACTGATCCCGGGCGGCCTGCTCGGCATCGCACCGATGTTCCGGACCCAACTGATGCGGTCGTTGGCCGATGTCGCCATGGCGTTGCTACAGGTGTGTTTCTCGGTCATCTTCACCTGCGCCTACTGCATCATCATCACCTCGGTCTTCGACAAAGACGGTGCGCAGTTGATGGCCACCGTGCTCATCGCCGACGTCCTAATCCTCATCGCGTTGGTGATGTTCCGCAAAGGCATGCTCGGACTCAACAAATGGTCCGACCGGCTCACCGAGATCATGTCGCGGCGACCCGGCTCGTCACCGGTGGCAGTGAAACACAAGACCGCACCATCGGCACATGAAATGCTGGCCCGCGCCCATGCGGTTAAACACGGCTACAACGCCGCCAGAAAGGTCGGGGGCACCGTCGGCAAGGTGGTCTCCGGCGGCGGACAAGCCGTGGCCGCGGTCGGCACCGGCGGAGCCTCTGCTGTCGCTGCGACAGCAGCCAAGATCGGCGCCGAGTACGCCGCCACCCAGACCGCGGCGGCCGTGGCCGCCAAACTGGGCGAGACCACCTCAGGCGCTCGCACTGACGGCGATGTCCCAGCCGCCGACGCCCCTGCCCAGCCGTCAGGTCCTGTTCCCCTCCCCATGGGCCCGGGCGGAGGTAGCGCAGCCGCGACTCCCAACGACAACCGGCGCCGCTCGCAGGCGCTGTATGAGACCGTCACCAAGGCCCGCGACATCCAGAACCGCCCGCTGACCCCCGCCGGCACCAGCGCTCCACCGATCGCTTCCGCCCGCGGTGCGGTGTCTGGGGCTACCCGGGCCTCCGATACCCGCTCCGCTACCGATCGAGTCCGGTCGCTGGCCGAGGACAGCCGCAGCTTCCGTCCGCGAACAGCGGCTGATGGCACGGAGGTCTGGGTGCCGACATCCCGCGCTACGGGCTCTTCCGGCCGGCCGACACCTGCCCCGCGGCCGGCGCCGGCACAGACCCCGCCGGCACCCCGGCCGACACCGCCGCCCCGTGATGCTGCCCGCCGGGCCGGTGGCCAGGTTGGTGGGCCACAGCCCACCAGCGTTCGCTAAGCGAGGCTGGCCGTGACAGTCACTGTGCCTGCACCGCCCACGCCAGCACGAAAACCCGCCCCCGCCGCCGCCCCTGGCAAGCGCCGATGGTGGCTGATACTGCTTGCCGTCGTACCGGTCGTGTTCCTGTTACCGCCGCTGATGCTGGTGATGATGCTCAGCGGCAGCAACGGAGCGTGTGGACCGATCCCGACACTCGAGCTGGCTCCCGGCGGGGCCCAGATCGCCGGCCTAAACCCGCAGCAGACACGGATCGCCGCGACCGCGGTCGGCAGGGTCGCTTCCCGGAAACTGCCGGCGAAAGCAGCCATCATCGTCATCGCGGTCGGGCAAGACGAATCCGGACTGCGGAACCTATCGAATCCAGCAGTGCCCGAATCGATGTCGCTGCCCAACGATGGCGTTGGCTTCGATGGCGGCTCGGTCGGCTTCTTGCAGCAGCAACCCCAGTACGGATGGGGCACCGCCCAAGAGTTGATGAACCCGGCGATCGCCACCGACCGGTTCCTCAACGCCCTGATCAAGGTGCCCGGGTGGGAGAACATGGACCCCGCCCAAGCGGCCACCACAGTGCAGCGCAACGCCACCGGCGCCGCTGCCTATCAGGAATTCATGGGATCGGCGAGCAAGATCGTGGCCTCGCTCTCCGACAGCTCGCAGGTCACCGATTATGTCGAGAGCGTCGGTAGCGACGCCGCTGCGACGGTGCCGCAACAGAGCGCATCGCCGGGCACGCAGGTCAAACCGATGAAAGACGGTACCTACCAGGTGTCTTCGCCTTTCGGGCCGCGCGACGGCGCGCAGCACGATGGGATCGACCTGGCCGCTCCCACCAATACGCCGTTCTACTCCGTCGCCGACGGCACGGTCGTCGACGCCGGACCCGCTAGTGGCTTCGGGCAGTGGATCGTCATCAACCATCAGATCGACGGCAAGCTGTTCGCCACCGTCTACGGCCACATGTATCCCGATGGCGTCCTGGTCAAGAAGGGCCAGAAAGTCACCGCCGGACAACTCATCGGCAAGGTCGGCAGCAACGGCCAATCCACTGGTGCGCACTTGCATTTCGAAGTGTGGGACGGCGGTCACCGCGACTTCGACGGCGGCCACGCTATCAATCCCGCCGCGTGGGCCACTACCGGCACCAACCCCAGCGGCACCGCTCCTCCCGGCGGCGACGTCGCCGCGCCCGGCGGCGCAGCATGCCTCCCGCAAGCACCTGTGCCCGGCAGCGCCGACATCCCGGGATTTCGCCCCGGGGGGCCTGCCGGACCGAACATTGTCGCCGCCGCCGCGTCCCAGATGGGTATCCGTTACTCCTGGGGCGGTGGCGACCTCAACGGCCCGACTAAAGGCATCAGTGATGACGGCGGAGCTGGAGACGCCCACCAGGACTACGCCATCCCCGGCTGGGATTGCTCAGGCCTCTCTCAATACGCGGTCCACAAAGCCACCGGAAAAGTCATCCCCGACGTCTCCCAGACACAGTCGGCAGCGGGCATCGCGGTGCCTGATGAAGCCCACGCCGAACCGGGGGATCTGGTCTTCTTCGGAGGACAAGGCAGCGCCACACACGTCGGGATCTACATGGGTGGCGGGAAGATGGTCAACGCCCCCGAATCCGGCGCCAAGGTTCGCATCGACGACATCCACAACGGCTTCTCCCAACCGATCACTTTCCGCCGCTACCACTGACCCGCACAACACAACCGAAAGCCTTGGGGGCCCTTCCATATGAAACGACCACTGGCCATCGCCGCCACCTTCGTCGCTGTAGCCGCGCTGATCGCCGCTGTACTCGCACTGGGCGGTGCCTTCACCGAACACCCATCTGCGGACACATCATCACCGACCTCGACCTCACCGGTCACCATCGCCCCAGGGCACGACGCGCATGCTGATGCCGGCGGCACCGACTCGGCCCCACCACGGTTCGCCGAACCGTTCACCGATATCGACCCGGCCGACCCGATCGCGGTCATGCAGGCCGGACTCGAAACGCTGTTCACCTACCGGCCCAGCGAGGACGCCACACAACTCGCCGCCGCCCGCCGCGCCGAACCGTTGCTCGGCCCTGCCGGCATCGACGCCGGATTCGTTTCCCTGGCCCCGGTCACCGGAGCCCAATGGCGCCAGTGGGCACAGGCACGCGCCACTGTGAAAGCCACCGTGGCGATCCCCGGCGGCAACGACAACCCCGACACACCGACCGCGGTGTCGCGGATCGTCACCGTCACACACCAAGTCACCGATTCCGACGGACGACCTGCCGGGCGCCCACCGACCCCGTTCGCGGCGTACACCACCGTCACCAAAGACGCCACCGGCGCCTGGCACATCACTAGACTCTCAGTCCAGCAATGACCGCCGACGACAACGACCATGACCACACACGAGAGGCATCGGCGATGAGCGAGGACACCGAACTGACCTGCGACTGGTGCGCTCTGTACTCCATCGCCCAACCACGCACCGTGAACTACGGCGTCACCGTGCGGGACTGCTGTGCCCGCACCAATGTCGACTACCTGCTGTGCGACCAGCACTGGGCGATCCTGCGCGATCAACGATTCCCCGCCGAGTGCCCCCGCTGCGGCGACCTCGCCACCACCCTCGACGACATCGTCACCACAGTCATGCCCCTGGGCGACTACGAACGCAGCGAACTGTCGCCCGACACTGCCCAATACCCCGCACCGGCCAACGCCACCACAACACTGCTACGCACCGACACCGACCTACCCAATGCGCTGCGCGCCGTCACCCACCTCACCACACCGCACGCGAAGGCCGACCTCGACGAACCGCAGGCCGCGCCCGCCGCCTCGACTGTGGAGCCCGCCACGGACTACGACTACATGACCATGGCCGAGGACATCTGGCTCTATCGCCGCGAGCAGCAACGTCTCGACGTCGACTACGAGCAGTACGGTCGCCACATCGACGATCTGTCCCGCCAACTACGCGAGGCCACCACCACCAACGATGCGCCGACAGCGCAGCATCTCGATGCGCAGCTCGCGCACTGGCACCAGCAACGCCAACTAGCCCAGGACTACGCCCACGACTCGCTCAAACACGACCGCCAGGCGTTCGCGATCTGGCGGCAAACCAGCGACGGGCAGTTCTTCACCCACTGGGTCACACGCGCCTACACCATCACCACCTGGATCGCCGACATCGACGAACGCTGGCATCAGCACTGGCAAGAACTCCTCGACACCATCACCGCCGAGGAACGCACCGCGCACGCCACCGGCATCTGGATGCCCCGCACACGTCGGCATACATTGCTGCGATATTTGCGTGATGCTGCGGTGGTGATCGCTCTGGCGGGACTTGTCCTCACGGCTCTGCTGGGCCCGGTCTGGCTCGCACTCGCCGCCGCCGGTGCCGTGGCCGCCGGCTACAGCATCTACTCCGCCAGGGACACCACGTGGGAGACGCTCAACAGAGCAGCCGCCCGGCATTCCCACGCACAACGTGTTGAGCGCTTCGGTTACGACCCCCTCGACGAGCCGGATCGGTCCGCGCCGCGGTGGTCGGTCGAGCCCAATCCCATTGGCTACGTTGTGACACTTCAGACCGCGGCAACGACGGGATTTGAGACCCATCCGCGACCAGACGCACTCCCTGAGCTGCACTACCCGGTGGTGGCTTCCTCCCACACCGTCCCCGAGGGGATGCGCGGACTTCTGACATCTTTCACTTCGCCTGCATAACGCGCAGGAACACCGGTCGCCGCGCAGCCTGTGACACGCCCGTAACCAGCTAAACCACACGTCGGGCGGGGGAGCGCCGTAGTACTATAGTGCATATATTCGTTGTAGATAAGTGGCTTATATGTTCTGGAACTGCGGAGGGGACAGCGAAGATGAACGTCGCGAATGCGTCACGGCGCCGGCTCAACCGGTCGACAGCAGTGGGCGTTCCTACCGCGTGCATCAGCCTCATCATCGCCGTGTTCGCGACATTCCTTACGCCCGCGGCCTCCTCGGCGGCGCCGAGCTGCCCGAAGGTGGCAGTGGTGATGGTGCCGGGCACCTGGGAAACCACGCCCACCGCCAGTCCGCACCAAGCCACCGGGATGCTCAAGCAAATCACCGACCCCATCTCTGCGAAATATGGTGCGGCAGTACAAATCATCTACACCCCCTACACGGCCGACGCGTTCCGCCAAGCGACTTATGGTGCGTCGAAGGCCAACGGTGTGCGCGCACTCAACACGCAACTGTCAAAGATCGTGGCCGCCTGCCGGGCGATCAAGGTCGCATTCGGCGGCTTTTCTCAGGGGGCTGACGTCGCCGGCGACGTGGCCAGCAACATCGGCAACGGCAAGGGCCCCATCGCCCCTGGGCAGGTCCTGGCCGTAGCTCTGCTTGCCGACCCCAAGCGAGGTAGTCCCGGGGAGGTCGGCGTGGGACCGCAACCGGCGGGCACCACCGGCATCGCCGGGCCCCGCCAACAGGGGATGGGCTCACTGTCCGGCAAGGTGGCTACCATCTGCGCCCCCGCCGGTCCCGGCCGCAGCGCAGACCTCTACTGCGGCGTTGACGCCAAACGCGATGGCCTGCTTGCCAGTCTCGGCACCATCCTCAGCCAGAGCGGGGCCACCCCCACCGGTCCCACCACCGACTCGGCCACGAGCGGTCCTGGTGGCGCCGACGAACTGGCTACCTCGCTAACCAGCAATCTCGATCCGGAAGCTCTAGGCAGTGTCAGTGCCACCCATGCCGACCTCACCAGCGCGGCCACTCCGACCAACGGTTCGGTCAACCCCAGCCAACTCGCCCAGACGGCGTCGTCTCTGGTTGATGCTCTTTCTCCGCTCATTGACATCGCCGACTCGGTCGCGGGCGATCCTGGACTGGCCAAACGACTCGGCTCGGCACCGGGAGATTCACCCGAGCACGCAGCGTCCACCGTGCTTGGCGCGGTCAACAAGGCTGATCTCTCCCAAGCAGTGGGCACCGCACGACAGCTCGCTCAGACCGCCGGCCAGCTCAGTACCTCATCGCTTCCGGCGAATACCCCGCAGGCCCAGCAACTGACCTCCACGGCCAAAGGCCTGTCCGACCAGATTGCCCCTGTAGCGGCGACCCCTGCTGACACGCTGACCACGGCCAGCAATGTGCTCTCGGTGCTGCAGCCCCAGGTCCTTGTCGACCAGCTCACCAACGTCGCCAGCGGGGTCGGCGGAATGGCGGCCAACCTGCCCAAGATCATCGCCAACCTGCAAGCCCTGCCCGCACGGATCGCCGCCGCCGACATCGACGGAAGTCACCGCATCGCCGGTGAGCTCAACAACCTGTTCCGGCCGCTGGTGGCTATGGCCGCACAGATCGATTTCAAAGCCGCCTCGCAGGTCCTGGCGATGATCCCGGACCCGCAGGGCTACACCCAGATCGCGGCGATGGTGCTCTCGATCATCGGCAACGTCGACATCGTCCGCTTGGCCAACGACATCGGCCAAGCACAGGAAGTCGCCTGGGCCGCACTCAAGAACCCGACCGCGCTGGCCGGACTCATCCCCGTCGGGCTCGACATCGCCTCGGTCGCGACCGGCATGCT
Organism: Gordonia sp. OPL2; assembly: GCF_003797825.1. Taxonomy (GTDB): domain Bacteria; phylum Actinomycetota; class Actinomycetes; order Mycobacteriales; family Mycobacteriaceae; genus Gordonia. The sequence goes on along the minus strand of NZ_RKME01000031.1, from coordinate 27,090 downwards.
CACCGGCACCGCAGCCAAGACCGACCCGCAGCTGCTGGGCCAGTCGACCCAGGTGTCCTCGCAGGCAGCGTCGATGATCCAGGCCGGCCAGAACAAGAACCTCGCCGGCCTCGCCGGCTCGCTGACCGAGCTGGCTTCCTCCAGCAACACCGGCGACCTGATGAAGCTGGTCTCTCAAGGGCTCGACGCCGCAGCGTTCTTCGGCTCTCAGTCCCACGTCAGCTACGGCAAGCTCACCGTCGACCAACACGGCCGCAGCGCCACCCAATGGCTTGCCGACTGGATCAACCAACGCATCGCCACCGTCATCGGAGGGACCAGCGTATGACCACCCACCCGCACCACCCCGGGCAATGTCTGTCGGCAGAACTCGTGGTCGCCGACATTCTCGACCTCAGGCCCGACGACGAGATTGACCTGGCCGGCCTGGCATGCGAACTCGCCACCAGCGGTATCGATCTCGACGATCCCGCCAACGAACACCTCATCCTCACAGCGGCCGAGGCCTACACCCACACCGCCCCGGCCGCCGCCAACACCATCTGATCACTCAGAAAGGTCGTGCGATGACACACACCCGTCTGCAGCTGTCCCGCCGTGAGCGTCTGCATACCGATCCGGCGGAGGTAAGGCTGATGCCCCCCACCCACGTCCCCGATGTCGTGCACTACGACGTCTCAGCACTGACCGAACGCGACGGGTCGAACTCGATCAGCGTCGCGGGTGAACTCGGCGTCGGCACATCCGAAACCACCGCGGTCGACCACCGCAACGGCGTGTTCCACGCCCGACTCGCTGTGGCGATCGTGGTGATGGTGTTCGCCGTCTTGATCGTCGGCACCGGCATCGGCCTGGCCCGCGCTGATGACACCCCGAGCACCCCGGACACCGCGCCCACCGACAAGATCGGTGTACTCACCATCAGCCACGTCACCGCGGACGGCGCACCGGTCGAGAACTCGGTGATCCAGTTCAAGCGTGTCAACGATACGACCACCACAACGTCGCGCGCGACGGCCGATCCCAGCGAATCGCCCACCCCGACGTCGACCACCCCATCTGCCACCGAATCTTCGGCCGATAGCCCATCAGCCTCAGCAAGCCCCACGCCGCAACCGTCGAGCCTTCGACTGCCGATCGGCACCACCTTTGATCTGATCACCGGCACAGAACCGATCGTGCTCGCCGTGCCCGAAGGCGACTACACCCTCACCCAACTCGGAGTCGTGGCCACCGACACGAACGGCGAAACCGGCCCCACCGCCGAGGAAACGACCGTCCACGTCACCGCCGGCACACAGGTCGACGGCAAGCTCACCAACCGGAAGTCGACCACACCACCAGCTTCCACCGAACCGGTCCCGGCTAACTGATGCGCCGCCTGATCCGCCTAGCGATCGCCATCAGCGCCGTCCTCGGTATCGGCGTGGCAACCGGGTTCATCGATCCACACCACCCCACCGATGTGATCGGCCGGTCCCTGTCAGCCCTCTCGCCGGCAGCAGCCGACACACCACACAAGCCAGCTGACCCGCAGCCATCCACCGACCACACCCGACGTCTACTGAGCGACGTACGTGTCGTGAACACGATGCCCGAGGTGGCGGGCTATGAACGGTCGTGCCGCAAGAACAAGGCCTGTGTGTTCGGGCCGGCCTGGACTGACGACTCGACTGCGCCGTTGTCGCACAACGGTTGTGACACCCGCAACGACGTGTTGCGCCAGCAACTCACACAGGTTGTCACCGACCCAAAATCTCGTGGCTGCACCGTGATCTCCGGTGTCCTGGACCCGGACCCGTACACCGGTGCGGTGATCGAGTTCCGCAAGGGCTCCACGAGCGGCGATGTGGAGATCGACCACGTGTTCCCGCTCGAGCAGGCCTGGCATTCCGGCGCGTCGGCGTGGCCGGCGGCCACGCGGGTGCGCTTCGCCAACGATCCCGCCAACCTGCTCGCCGTCGACGGCGGACGTAACAGCGCCAAGGGTTCTAAGCCGATCAGCGAATGGCTGCCACCGAATCAGGCCTACCGGTGTGACTACATCACCCGCTACCTCGAGGTAGCCGCCACCTACCAGCTGCCCATCACCGCCGCCGAGAAAACCACCGCTGAGCGCACCTGCTGACGCGTCGACGACGCACAGGGAACACCGACAAAGCACACCGAGCAAGGAGAGACACCTGATGACCACCACCATGTCGCGCACGCCCACCCGATCACGCGTACGCTGCGTCGCCGCCAGCCTCGCGATCGCCAGCGCCGCCGCGACCGGAATCGGACTGGCCACCGCGGCACCTGCTTCGGCCGCGGTCACTCCGATCGGCGCCATCAACGGCCACCCCGCCTTCGCGATCGGCCCACACGGTGACAGCGGGGCCTGCGCCGCCACAGCGAACCGGCTGACCGGCTACGGCGCCAAGAAATTCGGTCCGACGTTCGGCACCTGCTACCGCGCCGCGGGCGGCAGCTGGTACGCGATCAGCCCCTGGTCGGCCTAGAACCCCTTAGACCCCTCCGGGTTTGTGTCGAGACTGGTCTGGCCCCCAACCAACGGTGAACGACTCAGCAACGGAGACGAGGAAACTCGGTGGCTCCCGCCCCTGGCCCCTGGCCCCGCGGGAACTACGGCCCCCAACCGCACCCTGGCCGGCAAACCAGGAGCACCGGGCTGGAGCCACCGAGTCCCTACCACCCACACAGCGAAACAGGGCAGCGCATGAACCTCACCGCCGATCACACACCGCGCCGGCGCGCTCTGGTCACGATGCTGGCGCTGCTGGTCGGCCTCGGCGGACTCGCGTTCACCCCGTTCGCATCTGCTGCCCCGGCCGAGGCCACGATGGTGCGGGTCTCGGATCTGCCGATGGGTGCGGAGTTCGGCTGCACCCTGGGCTTGGCCGGCACCGACGCCGACGGTCACTCGATCGTCACCACTGCACGGCACTGCACATCCGGACGTCCCGGCACACCGGCCTACCTCGATGAGCAGATGACCCCGTCAGGGCATCTGGTCGCCTCCTCACCGATGATGACGCTGGACTACGCCGCCCTGCGACTGCGTCGCGAAACCACGGTCACGCAGCCGGTGTCGGTGAGCGCACCGCCTGCGGTGGGTGCTCAGGTGTGTAAAGCCGGCCGGGTCACCGGCCTGTCGTGTGGACCGGTCATCGAGGTCACCGCCACCACCTTCACCGCCCTGATCCGGGTCGCCTGGGGCGATTCCGGTGCGCTGGCCACCAACACCGCCGGCGCCGCGGTCGGCACCGTCAGCCGCGGACGCAGCGGGTCGCTACCCGCCGACCCGATCGCCGCCGGTACCACTTTGGCTGCGTCGATGGTCGGGATCAGTCCACCGCTGCCCACGGTCTTCATCCGCGCTGATGCCATCGCCGCCGACATGGCCGCACGCATCGGATTCCACACACACTGATCATTTCTGGTGTGAATCCCTGGAGTGCAACGCTATTCATGTCGTGCCCATGACGTTGAGGGTGAGAGTGTTTGCGGCGCAGTGGGCAAGTCTCTACGGTGGGCAAGGTTTGACCGGCCTCTCTAGTGGCGATACCCGCCACACGGTCTGATCCCCTGTGCGGGGAGATTGCGAGAACTCTGATGAACAAAGCTGAACTGATCGCCGCTGTCGATGCCGGACTCGGTGACGAGGTCACCGCCCGGGAGGCCACCGTGCTGGTCGAGCAGGTCGTCGACACGATCGTGCGCACGGTCAACAAGGGCGAGTCGGTGACGATCGCCGGGTTCGGCGTCTTCGAGAAGAAACGCCGCGCAGCCCGGACCGGACGCAACCCGCGCACCGGCGAGCCGGTCAAGGTCAAAGCCCGCTCGGTCCCGGCATTCCGGCCGGGCACGCAGTTCAGGGCGATCATCGGTGGACAGCAGAAGCTGCCGCGTACCGGACTGGCGATCGTGCGGGGCGCCGCCGAACCCACCGCCGCCGCGAAGAAAACAACCAAGGCTGCGGCCGCGAAGAAGACCGCACCAGCGAAGAAGGCCACAGCGAAGACGGCGCCCGCGAAAAAGACGGCCGCCAAGCGGAACCGCTGACGCTGCGCCGACAAGGGGAGGACTGATGGGTGGCCATGACGTCGACGATGCCGGCGAACCGACCCCGTTGCTCGAGCTGGCGCAGGCACCGATTCACGTGCTCGCCTTGGCCGAACTCGGATCGTCGATGGCGCAGCAGATGAGCGCAACCCTGGCCGGCCACGCCGAGCTACTCGAGCAGACCGTCCCGCCGACCTTTCGCGACCTCGACGACGCCCACACCCACATCGACGCCGCCCTCCGCGCCCACCTGACTCACCTGGGCGCCGAGTCGGTGTGGCGCCGCCACGTCGAGGACTACACCGGCAGCACGGCCACGGAGCGACGCATATCGCTACACGGCAAACTCGCCCTACTCGTCCTCCTCGAACACCTCAGCAGGATCACCTAAGCGCGACCGAGTCGGGGGAATGGGCGAGAGCCTGACAGTTCTCTGACGCAGAGCTTCCCGGCGCGACGTGCAGACACTTTCGTGGTGCCAGGCCCTCGCCCACACCCCGAGGCTACTGTCCTGCGTCAAGTAGGTGGCAGGAGCTGCCGTCTGCGTTGATGGTGCGGCGTTTGTGATCTGGTTGGGGTGTGGACCCTTCGATTCGTTTGCACCAACTCTTGCCACTGGTGGAGCGTCAGCATGCGGTGATTGAGCACCTGCGGGCCCGTTATCCGAAGGTGACTACGGCGGGGCAGCTTGCCGACCTCGTGGGAGTCAGTACTCGCACGATTGAGCGGGATGTCGCGCGTTTGCGCGGGGCTGGTATTCCGCTCGAGGTGGTCACGGGGTTGCGAGGCGGGTACCGCCTGGCCGGTAACGACCGAGAGTGTGAGGTGTCGCTGTCTCCGGGCGAGGTTTCGGCGCTTGTCGCTGCTCTCGTATGTATTGGTCCATACAGTTCGGCCACGGCCCAGAGCGTGTTCGCCAAGCTTTCCGACGCCCTCACCGATAAACATCAAACACCGACGTAGCGGTGACGGTGTTTGGGAATAGGTTCAGGACCATGAACCAGATCAACCCGGAAATCGACGACTACCTCAACCGCTACGCCGAGACGCTGAGCGCCTTCGACTCGACCGCAGCAGCACAATTGTGGTCCACCCCCGGCACGATCATCGATGATCGATTCGCCGGCGTCGTTGACGACCGCGAAACCATGGCACACAGTCTTGAGCAGTCCTACCCGCTCTACCGCGCACTCGGTTTGGCGTCGGTCAGCCACGAATGCCTCGGCGTCGACCACCTCACCGAGAAGATCAGCCTGGTCAGAGTGCGCTGGATCTTCCACGACGCCAATGGCAGTCAACTCACCGACAGCAACGCCTACTACATCCTGCGCCGCGACAACGACGGCCTACACGCCTGCGTCTGCATCCAAATCGACGACGCCGAGAAGCTCAAGTCGCTGGCCGCGGAACGCGGCATAGATCTCGCCGAGTTCATCGCCGAGTAGCCGACCCCAACGACTCGCCAGCAGAATACGCAACCAGCCACAGCATGCTGCTGGGGGCTCAGGCGCGATACCTGAGGCCAGGTGTAGTCCCACCTAAACCCTGATGCGGCCTAATCGAGTTGTAGATGTGGCGGTAGCGGTGGACTTCCATGTCGAGGGCGTCGCCGTCGCCGATCAGTCCGCGGTAGAGGTGTTCATACTTGAGGGTGCCGAAGAATCGCTCGATCACCCCGTTGGTCTGGGGTGAGCGTACTCGCGTTCGTACATGGCGTAGCAGCGGGTCATCCCCGGCGAACGCTGCTTTGAAAACTTCGCCGCGAAAGCATGGGCCGTTGTCGGAGACCACGGCGATCGGTGCCGACGCCTGCCCGATCACGGTGTCGGTGTCGTCGACAACATCCATCACGCCACGATCAGTACGCAGGTCGTCGAGATCGAGGACCCGCTCGGCCTCGGCGACAGCCAGCTGGAGACAGGCCAACGCGTCGGCGCCGCGGGCGGTCGGTGTGACGGTGATGGCCAGGCAATACTTGGTGGCGTAGTCGATGACCGCGCAGATCCGCCAGATACCGCCGTTGATGGTTTCGAATTCGGAGAAGTCGGTCTGCCACACCCGATTGCGCACGGTAGGCGGATTGTGAAAGACCCGGCGGCGCAACTTGGCCCACGACTTGCGGTCCGCCCGGAACCCCAGCGGCAACAACAGTCCACGCCGGCGCAATGCTCGTTCGACAGTCGAGTCCGACACGTCGTGGCCATCAGCGCGCATCAGCGCGGCGATCTTGCGATGACCCCACGCCGGCCAGTCCTGGGCATACTTGGCGGCGATCGGCTCGCATCGATCTACCTGTCGGGCGGGCCACGGCCCCTTGACCGGCACCCCGTCACGCAGACGAGATAATCGTCGTCGGTAGGTGCGCTCAGGGATGTCTGCGAGTCGAGCGAACCTCGATACCGGCAGCCCCGCTGCCACTCTCAGGGCATCGAGGTCCGCGAAGGGACCCGATCAACATACTCGGCGCCGTGCTGCCAAATACGAAGCTGAACCGTCGCCTCGGCCAGAGCGAGTTTGAGTTCCTGATTCTCCCGCCGCAACCGTCGCTGCTCCGGTGAGCCTTGGGCACCGGGCGAGCCGCCGAGACGGTCTTCGAGCTCCTTTGTGCCGGCGGTGATGAACGCGTGTTTCCATTTGCCGACCGTGGTCTCGGACAACCCATGGCGGCGTGCCGCCTCCGCGGCCGACATCTCACCGGCCAACACCGACAACACGATGCGCACCTTCTCCGCTGCCGGCGTCTTCGACTGCCGTGTTCGAGCCATCTCGCCCATCAACTCCCTTCCAACTCGACGCCGAGATCCTGCACTCAGCGACCCTGCCAGAAAGTTTGACGCACTAGACTACCGTAAGGTCGCACGTGTGTTCGAACAGTGGTCTGACGCGAGGACGCTGCGGGTGTTCGATCCGCCCCGGGCGGTCACCGTCGATATGACCGTGATCGATCCGACGCTGGGGCGTGGTCGCCGGTTCGGCCGGTCCGGGGTGAGTCTGCACGTGCGCGCCAACGGCGCCCAGATCAACCCACAGCTCGCTGGGTGGCAGATGGCATGGCTCGGTATGGCCGATGGGCAATGGCGGGCCCTGGTCTACGTGCAGATCTCCAGCGCCAACGGGCAGTCCCGGCTGCCGGTCACCTTGTGGGTACCGCCGGATGCGCTCACCGTCGCCGCCACCGCCTCTGAGGACGGCGCGGTCCCGCCGGCGGCGAGCTGACCCCACGATTCCACCGGCGCCCGATAGGGTTACGGGTACTTCTCATCTATCAGGTCTGTGCGCAGTATCGCGTTCAGAACGGGCCCGGTTAGGGGGTGGTGATCGATTGATGACCTCCCCGGCCGGGTCTCCTGCATTCACGGCCTGGCGAGCCGCTGGCGCCCCGGAACCGACGCCGTCGGCGGCGGCCACTGCCGCGGCTGGGGTGTGGTGCGCGGCGTGCGGCAGCGACGAGCTGACGATGATCGCCGCGACACAGGTGGTCTCGCGCAAGTTCACCGACCTCGAGTCGTGGGTGTATGGCGGTGACTGGCTGTGCGCGGCGTGTGCCTGGACGTATGCGAGCGCCGAGTTGCGCCGCACCGTCTACGTCGTCGACCAGCAGCCACCGGCCCGCACCCTGCTTGAACGACCTGCGCTCGGCCAGCTGCTGGCCGTGAGGCCGTTGCCAGCCGATCGGGTGGTGGTGATCCCGGTGCGCGGGCGCCGCCATATCCTGCCGACGGCGCGGTGGGGGCATGTTTGCACCGATGACACCGCGCTGCGGTGGGATGATGCCGCGGTGGACCTTCTGCACGCGTTGCGCTGGCTACGCACCCTGCCCGGGATACGCGCAGTCATGCTCACCGACCCGGCCCCGCCGATCACGGTCTTGCGCGCCACCCCCACCGAGCGGTGGCCGATGATCTTGGAGCGCTGGGACGCCTTGCAGGCGTGGCGCACCCACCCAGGGGCGTGGTGGGACGCCGCGATCGCCCTGTCCACACCCACCACCGTCGGAACTCCTCGGTGACCGGCCAGATGCCGGCAGTGTCGCCGACGGAGCGGTGGCTGGCCGCGGTCCCGGAACTCCCAGCCTTGACGCAGCCGGCGGCGATCACCGCCGAACGCCTGCTGCTGTTGGTGCACTACAACCTGGACTGGGATTCCTGGATCGGTGAGCACCGCCGCCGCTACTGGGACGAACTGCTGCCGTCGCGGGTCCGCACCGCCACCTATCGCGCTGACACCTTGCCCGCCTGGTGGTCACTGCTCGCGCAGGCTCTGCCGATCGTGGTCACCGACAAGGCCCGGCGCCTCGAGGTGGCCCAACTGCTGGCTGAACCGTCCGCGCCTGTGCTGGCGATCCTGCGTGAGCAGCTACCGGCCCTCGTGCTGCGAGTGCGCATCATCGCCGAGACCGTCGCCGAACACCGCCGCACCACCGAGGCCGTCGACGCGGCGGGTGAGGGGAGCTGATGGGGCAGCAGGGTGCGCCGCTGATCTCGGCGGTGTTCGACGTCGACATCACTGCCCTGACGTCGATCGTGCATCGCGATGACACACGCAATACCTCCTCGATACAAAGCTTGTTCCGGCGGGAGAAAGTGCTGACCCCGGCCGGTGAGGTGGCGGTGGTGCCGATCATCTCCGGCAACGCCTGGCGCGGCATCCTGCGCCGCACCGGCGAAACCCTCCTCGCCGATGTCCTCGACTACGCCGGACAGCTGCCCCCGGCCGCGGCGCACCTGTTGCGCAACGGCGGCTTCCTGCGCAAATCCACTCGCGAGATGACCCCGGAGCAGGAACGCGAACTCAAGACATTGGTGCCGCTGATCGGACTGTTCGGCGGGGCGGCGAACGCGCGCATCATGTCCGGGAAACTGGTGGTGTCCAAGGTCGTTCCCATCACCGCCGACACCACACACCTACTGCCGACGCCACCGTCGGCTGATGGGCCGGTGCCGGCGTCGATCCACACCGTCCTCGGGCAGGAATCCACCTCCCACCTCAACGACCTGCAGACAGACGTCTCCACCGAGACTGACGGTCAGGCTGTGGTGGGGGAGGCGTTCAGTCCGATCCGCCTGGACACCGAAACCCTGATCGCCGGCACCCGACTAGCCGGCCAACTCCGCGTCACCCATGCAACACCCGTCGAATACGCACTCCTGCACGACATCCTCACCGTCTTCGCCGAGGCCGGTCACCTCGGCGGGCGCGTCGCCGCCGGCTACGGCCGCATCCACGCCCACATCACCACCACCCACACGCCGGACCCGACCACCGACTGGCGCACCGCGGTGGCCGGCAACCGCGAGGCGGCGCTCGCCGCGCTGGCAGAGCTGCGGTGAGCGTGGACATCACCGAAAGCCCGGCGGCGCTCGAGGTCGCGCAGCTGCGGTGGGAATGGACGTATGCCACCGACACGAGCACCCCGCCGTGGACAGCGGAGGAGAACTTTGTTGCCGCTGTCGCGGAGTGGATGACCGATGGGCGCCGCTCGGTGTGGGTGGCCCGCACCGCGATCAGACCGGTGGGGATGGTGTGTCTGACCGAGTACCAGCGGATGCCGCGACCCAGCACCCGGTATCCGGCCTGCTGGGGCTACCTCGGTCACCTGTTCGTCCACCCCGCTCATCGCGGCCACGGCATCGGTGCGGCGTTGGTGACGGCCGCGACCGCCGTCGCCGATGACCGTGGCTACAGCAAAGTGATGCTCTCGCCCACACCAGCATCGATCCCGCTCTACCTGCGCTGCGGATTCACCGGCGACACCGACACTATGATCCGCACGCCCACCACCAATTCGGCACCGACTGTCCGGTCCGGCGAGCCGGGCCGCGGGAATCCGCAGTGACACAGCCGGTCCGGATACCACTGCGGGTGCGCGCGGACCTGCCGCACGGCGTGTGTTTCGGCCAACCGTGGGGCATCAGCCTCGACGGGCTACTCGCCTCAGTCATCTGGCACCGCCGCAAAGCTGCTGCCGCAGCCCGCGGCGACGTGTTGACCTACGACCCGCTGGCCACACCCGAGGACCTGGACCTGCCGCTGGCGCGCTGCACGCTAGGGCAGCCGTGGCACTGGATGTGCACCTTCGCAAACACCACTCCCGCCACTTCACATCCCGATACGCGGACCCGGTCGAGCCGCACCGATCACGCCGACCTGCAACGTCTTTCCGCACTGGTTCCGTCAACGGTGTCGGATGCGCGCGGGCACTACCGCAAGCGCCTCATCCCCGCGGTCGCCACCGTCACCGCGACTGTGACGTGGCGGGCCGTCGGTGACCCCGATGCCATTCGTGAGTTGCTGGCAGAAGTGAGCGAGATCGGCAAATACCGCACCAGCGGCGAAGGCCGCGTCAACGCCTGGACCGTCGACGACGCCCCGGCCGACGACTGGTGGTCGGCCGGACATGAACACACGCCAGGAGTGCTGGGGCGCATAGCGCCGACTGCCTGCCTCGCCGACCACCCCGACCTCACCCATGGAGGACGCTCACGGGCAGCCGTTCGCGCTCCCTACACTCATCCTAGCCGACACGCACCCGACGCCTACCTACCTGGCGTCGCAGCGGCAGGCCTGGGACGACGATTCTGAGGGATGTGGAGAAACACCCGGGAACCTTTGCCGCGGACTAGGGTTGGGACTATGCCTCAGTTGCCGCCCGGTCAGTCCTTGCTTGTGCGTGTGTCTTTCACGGATGAGGATCAATGGCGTGCTGTTCTCGCGAGCATCACCGGTGATTCCTCGGACGGTCACTATCTGACAGTGGTTGATGATCGCTCCTGGGAGGGTGCGGAGCCTTCGGTCATCGGTGATGCGCTCCGTGCATCGGATCGTTCCTACGCTCTGATCGCTGACGATGAGTCGATGACGAGTGCAGATCATCGTCTTTTGGTGTTGTCGCTGTCGGTGGACTCCGATGACGTGGAGATGCTGCGTGTGGCGGCCTCGCAAGCCAGCCCGGTCAGTGACAACTTGGCGATCGCGAACCTGTCACTTAGTGATTTCGCCGCAGCTGTCGACGCCGACGGCGTCTACCGAGGGCAACCGGAGTACACGCCACCGGAAACGCTGACCAAGACCGAACTCCTGGCCCTTGCAGAACACAACACCTCCACCCACGGTTTGGCCCAGTTTCACCAGGAAGTTCTCGATCTTGATCCTGATCGCCTTTTCGCAGTGGACCGATGGGACCTGGCAGAGCTGCACGAGAAACAATTGCACAGGGAGTTCCGCTATTCGCGGGCAATCGGTTACGACGACTTCCTCGCGGTGACCGCCCGCGGTGGTCAGGCCGAGACCATGGTGGTCACTCTGGCACGTGGCTACTGGGAAGTGATTATTGACCGTGTCGCCGGGGAGTGTCTTGCTGCGATGAAGGTGGCTCCCCTCGGAAAGCAGTGACATGCAGTCGCCAGGAGAGTGGCGACGAGACAGTGGTGTGGTCCCGGCAGCGTAAGTGCTGCGCACCTTGCTCACTGAACTTCTCGGTGCCCTGGTTCTCACCCGCGTTGCGGATCACAGGCCAGGGGCATCGGTTACTTACGAGAGGCGTTGATGCGTGTTATAAGCGCCTCAAAATTGGTGAGCGTTCTTTCGCTCAAGGCATAAACCCGTTTTGGATCACGCAGCAGGACTTCGGCAGGTTTGTAGTGATCGAATTTGTCCCGAAGTTTCTGCAGACGGTAAACGATCCGATCACCAGGTGGTAGATCAGTTTCTCTGACGCGTCGATTGAAAGCCTTGTTGTAGAGTGAGAGATAATCCGCGACTGTGAACAGGTCCTCGATATCGGCATGCCGGGCATCGATGATTTCTCCAATGCGAATCAGCCTCTCGCTGCTGAGACGCCCGGCTTCCATGGCGGTCGAGAGGCGTTCAGCCCCCTCAGTTCCGGAGTCGACGACAACTGTCACCTCTAGTCCCCGTCCTACAAGTGCGACGAACGCTGGAATATTGGACGCGCTTCCCGCTGGCAGGATTCTCCAGTGTTGTTCTAGTGCCGTGCGGCCCTCGTCAGCGAGTCTGCGGCTCATCAGGTCGAGAAACACGAAGTCACTAGGGCCTTCGACAAGAAGGTTGCTATCACCGATGAACAGGTGTTGCGCGATGTCGTAGCCGAGCGCGGCTTGGAGTGGAAAGAGGCTGTCAGCGTCAACAGATAGCACCTCCTGGCTAACAACCGCTCCGTCCTTGGGCCCCTTGTCCTCCACAATGCGCACGCGCTCGATCCGCCCGGTCTCGACCATGAACGGCGAGTGGGTGGTGTAAATTACCTGACCGGCGGGAGCGAGACGCTCGTTGATGAATCGGAGGAAGTCCGCTTGAGCCCGTCCATGGAGCGTCAGACCTGGTTCGTCGAGCAGGATCACGAAGGTGTCAGTTCTTGCTTCGAACTCGGTGAAAGCGGCAAGGAACGAGAAGAACCAGCGGAACCCGCTCGAGCGCTGGGAGAAATTGTTCGTGAAATAGTGCCGCGTGTCCTCGACTCGTACATCCAGGACGTTTCCTGCAGTCTGCGGTTGACCCTGCGTGACATTGCTAGCCGCGCGATCAAGGTCAAATCGGACACGCAGGCTCGGATTCTGCTTCCAATACTCGAAGACTTGCGCAGTGAGGTCGTTACTGACGGCCTCCAGCTCCGCCCGTCGATCTTCATAGTCCTCGCTGGAGAGCGCCTCCGGTGTCGTGTCTGCAAGCGTGAGCAAGGCACGCGCGGTCTGATCCGAAGATGACGCGGTCTGTTCGGTGGCAGTTTGCGATAAAAGGTGTAGGTCGATACGTCCTTCCAGGACGCTGTATTCGCCGAAGTAGAAGAATTTCGGGACGCGATCGCCGAGGAAGTGGATGATTGCCTTGCTAACCGTGTCGGTCCCCACCAAAGCGGTGATCGCCTCAGAGACGGTCGCGATTGTTGCCGTGACCGCCGGATCGTCAGCCGATCGCTCAGCCAGTGCGGTCAAACGCGCCCGAAGATCCTCAAACGATCTGGCGTCCAACAACTCCGCATTCACTGGCGGGGCAGGATCTATGCGATCCAAGAGTGCTGCAACAGCCTTACTCTCGTTCGATGCTGTCGACCACCACGTTGTCGCATCGTCATAGAGACGGTAGATTGTTAACTCGCTCTTGGTCAGCACGCCTTCGCCAAAGTGGTCGGCGACCTGGGTCATCTCGTCTTTCGACAATGTAAAGACAGCCTCGATTGGCCGAGTATCCGCAATCAGTCCTGCTTTGCGGTCCTTAGTCAGAAGCCACCGTGGGTAGTCGTGCTGAGTGCTGAAAGTCGCGCCATCAACTGGCTTGAGACGGTGTAACGCCGATAGCACGGCAGTCTTACCGGCCTCGTTCATACCCACCAAGCAGGTCACCCCTGACTCGACGTTAATGATGCCGCTGTCAACAATGTTCCGATACTTTCGAACGCGGAACCTAGCGAGATGCATGGCGATCCTTAGATGGATGAGTGTGGGTTAGTCATGTAATTTAGGCGACATCGATGACGTTCTCCCGCATCGACACTCGGACCTCTGCGCAAGGGTGATATGACTGTAAGCGAGTGCGATGGGAGCCATCCTGCCTGAACCGGGGTGCTCATTGTGGCCTGTTGACCGACCGCGAGGACTTCGACCTAAGCTCATGGACGGACGTCCGTGGGCTCACCACGGTTTCCTCGAGCGCCGCCGCGTGTCTGACAGCGCATCCGAGCACCCGGTCTACACGTTGAGCGCGCGGGAGGATGTCACCATCTATCTGCCCATGCAGGCGATGCATCTGCTGAGTGAACTCGTGCGGCTGCGCGACCGCCGGGCGGGAGTGGAAATGCCGCCGCGACCCGATGGGGAACCTGACTACGAACGTGCCAACCCCACATGAGGTCTGCGCAACACGACCCACCGTGAAATTGAGAGGGTAGACTGGGAGCGCTGATGGGTGAGACACCAGGGTCTGAGCCCAGCACAACGGAAGGGACGCGCTCATGGTGGCGCCGATGATGATGACGAATCTTGATGCCGCTGGGGTGCGCTGTGCGCGTTTGGCGGCGGGTATGCGTGAGGGTGAACTCGAGCAGCTTGCCGGTGCGCCGGCGGGCAGTGTGGCCGGCTGGGAATCGGGCCGGGCGCCCATCCCGGAGAATGTCGCGAACCTGTTGGGCGACTTCACGGCCACGGCTGCGACGGAGACGGTCCGGTTGATCGAGCAGGCGGCCGCGACCGGGACGATCACCACGTTCGCCGGCGACGACGTCGTGGCCGCCCAGACCGACGGCCGTATCCGGCTGGAGAGCGTGCACCGGGTGTGTGCCGGGCGAGCGGCAATGGCCGTCCCCCAGGCGCAGGTGGTGCGCCGTGACGTCGACGGCACCGAACGACAGGCATGGTTGCTATGCGTGACCGCCGCCTGGGGTATCGGGTTGGGCCAGATGCAGCGCTGGTTCGATGTGCGCCGCCGCGGCCTGCAGTACTGGATGTTCGGTGAGCGTCCCGCCGCTGACCGGGTGCTGGCCGAGATCGCCGAGATCGCTGAGGCGGCCCGCGCGCACGTCGATGAACTCGCCGCCTTGATCGATCCTGATGATCCGGTGGTGTGGGTGTGTGGCACCGATGAGCAGATGGACTCGCGGTGGCCGGCGCGTGCCCAGCTGCCGTTGGCGACCCATCAGGTGTGTGCGGCACGCGCGGCCGCCGGTATTGACGGTGCGCGTCTGGTGTTTCTGCCACGCTGAACACGTGAGTTCCACGCGGACGGCTTACACCGGGCACGGGGTCATCGACCTCGAGGCCGGGCCGGTCGATGATGCCGCGATCAAGACCGCCGGGCTGGTCGCGGAGAAGTTCTACGACAGTCTCGAACAATCGCGTATTGATGCCGAGCTGGCTGACCGCATCCTCGAAGACGATGCCGACCGCAACCGCGCCGCCCGTGATCGTGACCGCGCGTTTCCCCGCGACACCTCCGAGGTCGAGGACGAACGCAAACGACGCCAGCTGCCCAATCGCGGCGAGTTTCGTGCCGATCTGTCGTCGCGGCAACGCAAAGACCGCTCAGCGGCCAAACGCCGGGCGCTCGAACGTGCGGCACGAACACAGGTCGCCGAGTTGCAGTGGGCGACCGGTGACCCGGATCGCTGGCGGCACATGAACGCTACGCTTCGCCAGGCCACCGGCAACGCCCAGCACCTCGATGCCCGTGATCGCCGATCGGTGCAACGCATCGACCGACTCATCCAATCCTATGAACGAGACAGCGGGCGTGGACATGTCGTCTATGCGGTCGTCGAGCTGCCCACCGACACCCCCGTCGACCGGCGCCGCGAGGTACCCGAAACCCTGCAACCGGGCGCCCGGATCTCGTTCGACCAGTACACGATGGCCACTCACACCCTGCACGAGGCCGCCGCGGTGGCCGCCCGACGGCGCGCGCAGGAATCGACCGCCTCGTCGGTGATCTTGGAGATCGAGACCTCCCGCGGCATGTATCTGGGCCGCTCGGACAGCGTCAACGACACCAGCCACCTGCTGCCGCGCGGGCTGGGCCTGCGGGTGGCCGGTATCGACGAGCACGCCGACTACGCCCGCCCGGGCGGGCACGACTCGACCCTGGTGGTGCAGCTGCGCGAGGAACCGCGCGATCCCGCCTATCAGCCGCCGGTCACCGGCCGGCGGGTGTTTCGTGACCGCAGAGCCGAAGCCGCCGCGCGTGCCGCGGCCCGAGACAGCAAGGAGCCCTAACCGATGTCTGCCACCCGACGCCCGAAAGACCTGCCACCCATCCCGCCGAAGAGGAAGAACCCCGGCGGTCGGGGTCGGTGGGTCGACCCGATCCGCGTGCACGACGACATCCGGTTCGGCATCACCACCTTCCGCTCGGTTGAGCCCGGTGACTCCTCAGCCACAGACGAGACGCCCGAAGCGCCGGCGAGCAGCACGCGGCGTCCGCGTGGGTGGTGATCGCCGCGGCCGATGACCCGATGAGTCCGGGCGAGGATGACCCCGGCCTGGACCTGCACAGGGTGCGTGCGGTCCGTGGCCGGCGCAGCGCCCCCGCCCATCTCCTCGAGCGCATCGCCGACTACCGCGACCGCCACCGCGGGATGTGGGTGGCCTGGTCCGGTGGCAAGGACAGCACCGTCGTGCTCGATCTGGCCCGCCGCGTCGACCCCGATGTGCCGGTGGTGTTCTACGACTGTGGGCTGGACTTTCCCGAAACCCGCACCTATATCGCCGAACTCACCCGGGCGTGGAACCTGAATCTGCATGTGGTGCCCACTGAACCCGACCTGCTCACTCTGCTGATCGCGGCCGGCGATTTCGATCCGGCCGCTCCCACTCGCCAGGTCCGCCTGGATGTGCGTCGCGCCATGATCACCGACCCGGCCGCCCGTGCGCATGCCCGGTTCGGCCCGGCGAACCTGTGGGGCGTACGAGCGCTGGAATCGTCCGGCCGGATGCACCTCTACCGGACCCGCCGGCGTGGCTGCGTCGTGATACGCGGCAACGGCGAGATCGATCGCGCCGACGGAACCACCAGCTTCGGACCGATCTGGAACTGGCGCACCGAGCAGGTGTGGGAATACCTCGCCGCACGGAAGATCCCCGCAAACCCGGTCTACGCCAAGCTCGATCGGCTCGGTGCCGATGTCCACGCCGCCCGGGTGGACGCCATGATCGACCCCGCCCGCCTGGACAACGGCCACATCACCCGCCTCGCCGCTGGCTGGCCGACCATCTTCGACCGCCTCACCGAGGTACTGCCCCGCTTGGGTGACTACCGGTGACCGACGCGCTGCTCACATAGCGTCCACGCGCGCAGCCTCCACGCACGGTGCGAGCCCGTGCGGCCGGGTGTCTGGCCGCACGGGCTCGTGCCCGGGTGTCGTCCCTTCTGTCCTAGAAGATCCAGCCGTAGGTGACCGGTTCGATGGGCAGGTCCTCGGCGTCGTTGAATTGGTAGGGGTGGCCGATGTTTTCGAGCACGGGGCTGCGCACCCGGAAGTGCCAGGTGTTCAGTCCGGGGGTGGCTAGGTCGAGATTGAAGTCCATCTCGGCGTATTGGCGCACGGGGTTACCGAGTTCGGAGTGCATCTCTCCGTAGTCGGCGGCGTAGTGTTTGTCGCCGGGCTCGTTGTACACGGTCTGCTGGTCATAGGACACGTTCTGGTTGTTGACCCATTCCCGGATCTGGTGGGAGAAGAACGCCCGCCGGTTGTAGGTCTCGTTGAGGGTGAGTTCGATGAACGCGGTGTCGACCCGCACTTCGTCGCCGAAGCTGTCGACCTTCCACTTCACCATCATCTTGGCGGTGTCGAAGTAGAGGCCGGGGAAGGGGCCGCGTGTGATGTCGACTTCGCCTTCGAAGACGGCTTCGGTGCCGCTGGCACCGATGCTCCAGCACATCGAGTCGTCGCCGTAGCAGTAGGTGGTGACTGCCTCGGCGCGGCCGGCGCTGGCGGTGAGCGACAGCGCCAAACACAGTGCCGCAGTCAGCCCCCACAGGGTCCGTGAGGCGGATTTGGTGGCGATCATGACGACGGCGCTACTGGATGCGGAAGGTGTCCACCGCGGTGACACCGTCGGCGGCGTAGACGGTGATCGTGCGCGGTGCCGGGTCGGCTGCGGCCGCGGCTTGTTCGGGTGTGGCGGGGATGTCGGCGAGCAGGTCGTTCTTCTTGACGAACCCGGTCTTGCCGTTGACGCCGATCGCTTCGATCAGATCCGGCAGGTCTTCCTCGCGTTTGATGTTCTCGGCCGAACCCTTCGACTCGCCTTGCTCATTGGTGCTTCGAGCTGACGAGGTCGCCGGGTAGATCAGGGGATCAGACGGGAAGGTCAGGAACTCGGAGTAGTCACTGCCGTTCCAGTAGCGCACGAATCCGTGGCTGTTGTAGTAGCCGTCGCCGCAGTCGCCGGCAGTGGCGTTGCTCAGCTGCGAGGCAGGTGATGAGTTGAAGTTGTAGGCGGTGATCTGGCACAGCGCACCAGATTTGAACAGTCGTGCGCGTACCCCCATCTGGCCGCTGGGCACGGCGTTGCCGAACGGGGTGTACATCCGTGTCGATGCCGACAACGGCGAGTTGTTGATTGTGGAGGTGGTCAGGAAGGTCTGCCCACTGGCATTGGGCGGGGTGGCGCCGATCCACCCGGTGCTGGTGGCCGCCGACGCAGACCCCAGACTCAACGGGGCGATCGCCGCCGCTGCCACGATCCCCAACAGGCCCTTGGTAAGTGCGCGCATGATGCATTACTCCAATCCCATGAATTACTACCTATCTGGTATTCGGAGCGTAAAGAAACAATCACCAATTCGCGGTTCGATTGACATTGTTTTAAATATTGCAAAACAGCATGCAACAATGATTCTTTGAAAGAATGTCAGCATGTTAGAAAGTCAACATGTTAGAAATCTGACGTGGCAGACCGATGCCGGGTACATGCGTCCGCGACGGGGGGATTGAAGGTGAGAGCCAGAGGCGCGCGGTCAGCGCGGCCGAACGTCGTCTAGGAGGTGGCGCCGAGCTGGTGAGGAGGCTCGTGGGCGGCCAGCCGTGCTCGCAGCCATAGGCGCAGAGCCTGATCGGTGATCTCTTGCACGGTGAGGTCGTCCAGCGCTGAGCGCACCTTCACCTCGTGAATCAACTCTCGGGGCAGCCTCGTGGAGAAAGTACGTAGTTGCGCGTCTTTCATCGTGGCTCTCCTAGCCTGTACCCCGATTTACCTATATCGGGCATGAGGGCTACGAGATTACGACCCGAGGGCAGACGTGTGTGCCGATTCGCAGAATCGGACACACGTAGACGGATACTTGAAAATGTAAGCAGTGCAACACATGTTGGAACTCATCGACAACATCGACCGGAGGCACAACGCGGCCCGCTCCGTCAGGTGCCGGCGCCGCCGGGGCCAGGGTCGCCAAGTTGCCCGCGCAGCTTGCCGGCGAACTCGGGAATGAAGTAGCGCAGCGCCATGGCCTCGACGGCGTCAGCGCCGATCTCACTGATCTCGAGCAGCGCGCACAATGCTGTGCGCGCCTGCTGAGGGTCTGGGGCCCCGAGTAACACATCGAGTACCTCATGGGGACGATCCAGCGCGGCGACCGTCGCGGCCACGGTCTCGCGGTGACGCCGTTGGCGATCGGCGTGGCCGGCGTCGGAGCGATCGGTCCGAGGAGCAGGCGCCACCTCGCCGTCCCACACGAAACGATTGGCCGGCACCGTGTCATGTTCGACCAGCTCAGACACCGACAGAGCCAGTGTGGCGCTGCGCAAACCGACGAGCACGCCGGTGGCGTCGTCGATATCGACGGCCGTCTCTTCGCGGCTGTCACCGAAGCCGAGCAGCGTCGACCACGACCGCCGGCCGCCGGCATCGACTGGCGTGGGCTCACGCCGGATCTGCAGGGTGCGCATCACACGGTTGAGCAGCGTGTCCGGGCCGAACAGCTCGAGCGGACTGACCGCAGCCCGCCCCACGCGCACACGCCCCTGGCTGCGCTGCATCCGCCCGTCGACCCGGACGACCGGAGCTTCGCCGGCCGCGCTGACATACACGGCGTCGCCATCGCTGTCGATTCGCCACTGATCGGCGGGACCATGCCAAAAACGGTAGTGCTCGACATGACCGTCAACGCTGACCGTCAACTGGCCCGACAAATACAGCATCTGCGCCGCATAATTTCGGCCGACCAATTCAATCCACGAGGGATTCACCATACCCGCGACGATATACCAACAATCGAATAGCCGAGATCGATCATTGATGACAGATTAACCACGTCACCCGGCCGCGATGTGTCCGCCTCGACTGCGCCTCAGGGGTAGGCCCAGGGCGCCCGGCAGCGTGCCAGTGTGATCTGTCCGGCGCCGAAGTCGTCGCGGGTGACCGCAACGCCGGTCACGTGGTGGGCCAAAGCCATTGCTGCGCCGATGAACTCTGCACGACCGGCGCGGCGGACCGCCGCGTGCGGACCGTCGTCGCCGGCCAGGTCGTCGATCGGGTACTGGTTGTAGATGACGGCGGTGGGCTGCCCGTGGTCGAACCACTGCACGCGTGGCGAGGTCCGCGACGGCGAAAGATAGATGCTGACGATCGAGTCGGCGGCGAGTTCACGTAAGAACGAGCCAGATGCACACAGCCCGAGCGCATCCACCAGCAGCCCGCCCCCACCCGCCAGATCGATGCCGGCCACCGGGATCACGTCGATGGTTCCGTCGATGCTGGTGCCGACCGTGCGGCGGATCTCGGCGCCGATGTCGTCGACCGGATACCGGCGATACCCGTCGACGTAGAGCTGCGACCCGGTCAGGGCATGGTCGCCGATCGGCTGCCCGGCGACGGCCACGCTGTAGGACAGTGGCATCCACTGGGGCCACTGCTCGTTGAGCCACCCAAACTGCTCACCGCCAGCCATCACCGCAGTGTAGGACGATACCGCCGGACATGAGTGGTTAGGTGCTGGCGCGCATGGCGTCGCGGCGCAGGGCGGCGGCCAGGTCGGTGTTGTCGGTGAGGTCGGCGGCGGTGGTGAGCATGCGGGCGATGCGCACCGGTAGTGCCGGCGGGATCGGCACGATCGGGGTGGTGGTGTCGGCTTGGATGATGCCGCAGATCGATAGGGTGGCCAGCGTTTCGTGCAGGCGGCGGGTGCGGTCCTCGCTGCTGAGAGCGGCGACGTGTGTGTTGGTGGGATCGGTGTAGAGCTGGGCGGTTTCGGCGAGACCGGCGATCAGCCGGCCCAGGGTGTCGACACGCATGCTGGCGGTGCGGGCAGCGGTGGTCAGGTCGGTGCCGGGGGCTTCCTCAGCGAGGCTGTCGGTCAAGGCGGCGGCCATGTCGGTGAGGACGTCGTCGGTGAGGTAGCGCTGCGCGGAGGCGATGGTGATGCGCATACGTTCGGCGGTCAGCTCGACTCGCTGGGTGATCACCTCGGCGGCGTGGTCCTCGGTCATCGTCATCCCGCGCTCGTTGAGCAGGTCGACGAAGTAGCTGGCACGCTCAGCCAGCCACGCCCTACCCGGTCGAGTGGTAGCAGCCATCAACAGATCACCTCGAGTCACATTCGCACGCAGAACCTTGTCCGGGTGAGGTTAACCCGACCGTCCGGTCGTCGGGGCCGGAATGTCACGCACACTGCAGTCACTCGGACGAGACCGATCCGTCGTGCTCGCACAAGACATACCGGGCCGACCCCGGTATCAGGTCGGCCCTCCGTATTGCGTTGTGCGGGTGCTGGTTTGTTGTCGGTGGGTGTGGTTAGGGTGTGGGTTAGTTCCGGTGAGACATCAGCGTCTGGGCCGGGTGATCCCGAAGGGGTGTGTGGCGATGGATATTGCCGATGTGGTGGCGGAGATGGAGAGTGCGACGGCGGATGTGTTCGCCGCGATCGGGTGGGCCGAAGAGGAGATCGCAGCGGCGCAACGCCGGTGGCCTGCTCGCGCGGATGCGCTGTTTCATTCGTTCTCACTGATCCGCCCACCGGATGAGCTGCAGACGCGGTTGAGTGTGGAGTCGGTGTATCGGGCCTACGCCCGTGAACTGTTGGATCGGGTCGGGCAGGAGCAGGACACCCGGCCGGGCACGGCGGTGGAAGTGGTGCTGGGGATCAGCGGGGCCAGTCTGCGGGCGCCGTTGAATCATGAGGGGTTCGGGCTGTATGCGCGGATGTGGCAGGCGGCCGGGTTGCCGTTCATCGACGGAATCTCCGACAGGTCGGGACATTACGAAGCACTGAGCGCGGATGCGCTCGATGATGCCGAGGAGTACGCACGGCGGGTATGCCGACGACCCGACCGGGTCCTGACCGTCGACAGGTGCAGCGGGCAGCATCACGGCGAGCCGGTCGACTGCGCTTACGCGGATAGCACCCAGGTTGTCGGCGACGAGGGTGAGGCGGTCGCATGAACACCAGCAGCACACAGCAACCCTTGCCGGTGTTCGCGGTGGAGGTGACCGAGACGGTGACGACCCGCTATCGGGTGCGCGCGGCTGATGTGGAGCGGGCGCAGGAGGTCGCCACCGACCACAACATCGAGGACGGCTCCGAACGCGGTGAGGTCATCACCTGCGAACGCGATGTCGAAGCCTACATAGCGCCCTCAGATGGTCCTGTGGCGCGGCTGGAGGTGATCGACGACCCACAGGCACCCCCACAGGTGAGCGTCGGCGATATCGCCGATCAGATCCCAGCGTGGGCCGCCCAGATGGCGTGCGCTGCCATGATGGCCACGTTGGGCGGTCAGGCCGAGTGGAGCAGCGAGACCGTCGAGTGGGTCGCGGCGCACCTGGTCGCGATCGCCCCCGCCTCGGTGCCGACCTTCACCGAGTCGGCGGGCGACAGCGGGGCGGTGGAGTTCTGGCAGAACATCGACACCACCACCCCGGACCCGGCCGACGGCGGACAGGACGCCGCGTGGCAGGAGCTGCGCGTCGCCCTCACCAGGGCGCGCACGATCGCCAGCAGAATCGCGGAGGCTTCCGACGCGTGTGATATCGGGCGGATACGAGACCTGGAAGAGGCTGAGGTCGACTACCTCAAAGCTGTGCGTGACGCGGCTGAGGAGGTGCGTCGTGGCTGCTGAGATCCCGAAATACGAACGCCGCGACGGACGCACCGCCGGGGCACATTACATCGAAGAGGCGGTGTCGGTGTACCTGATGCGCCACCCCGACCGCGATGCATGGGTGATTGATCCGCTCACCGTCGACGGGTGCGCGTTGGACTCCACCCACGACGAGTATCCGTCCAACGCCGAATGCCACTGCCAACACACGTTTCCCGCACCCGGCTGCGACGCGGCCCGCGACCGGATGACCGGCGTCAGTCTGCCCAGCGGACACGAGCTGCTGGAGCTGCTCGCCGACACCCTCGGCTACCAACTCATCACACCAGCGGCCGGAGGTGATGGGCGGTGAAGTGGAGCGAGCAAGGCCAGCGCGCCCGCACCGCACTGGAATCGCAGTTGAACCTGCGCAGTCTGGTGGCCCGTCACACCGAGTTCGCCGCGTTGCGCACTCTGCACGAGGTGATGACGGTGAACGAGTGGACGGCGCTGCAGGTCGACATCGAAGACCACTCGGTGATCGACACCCTCACCCTCGCCGACGGCCAGCGTTGGCATCTCGGTGCCGACAACGAGCTGGAGTCGATCAACGACGAACTGTTCGAGATCGTCGGCACCTGCCCACGCTCACTGTTCACCTACCGCGACGGCGAGCACTGGGCCACCATCGACGACATCCACGCCGCGATCACCGGCACGCTGCGCGCCCAACTGCCACCCACCTGGAACAGGCTGAGCTAGACCGGCCCAAAGAGCCGCACTCGAACAAGGCGATACCGGACCGACCCCGGTATGAGGTTGGACCGATGTATTGCGTTGTGCGGGTGCTGGATTGTTGTCGGTGGGTGTGGCTAGAGTGTGGGTTAGTTCCGATGAGACATCAGGGTCTCGCCGGATTTTCTGAGAGGAACAGTGCGATGACTGTTGCGCAGTGGGATGGACGTTCGTTGGCCGCGGATCTGGCCTATGTGAAGCGGGTGACCGGACTGTCGGCGCGCCGGGGTGTGGCGGCGTGGCTGCGGGTGGTCACCGTCGCGGCTGCTGGTGGTGTGGGCTCGGTGCGCCACGAAAACTTCGATGCCGGGGTGGTGGTGCGCACGCAGGTCGACGGCGGCCTGGAGCCGACCACGGTGGACATGCCGGAACTGGCTGCTGCGGTCAAGGCAGCCGGACGCGGTCCGCTCACCCTCGAGCGTGACGGCGATCGCCTCACCGTTGCCGGTGACGACGGGCAGGTGTCGGTGGCGGTGTTCGACGCGCTCGACGAGGTGCCGGTGATGCCGGCCGTGGACGGGCCCGCAGTGCTGGTGGCTGATGCGCCGGTGTTCGCCGCGGCAGTCGCGGCGGTAGCCCCGGCGGCCGGTGACGATCAGACGCTGCCGATGCTCACCGGTATCTACCTCGACGCCGACGAGACCGGCACGGTGGCGTTGGCCGCCACTGACCGGTTCCGGCTGGCGACCACCGAGCTGGCCACGATGGCGCCGGTGGAGCTGGCGGCACCGGTCCTGGTCCCGGCCAAGGTGCTCGCCGCTGCAGCGGCGCGGGTGGCCAAGCGGGAGGGTCTGGTCAGCGTGCACGTCGACGATGGCGCTCTGGTGCGGATCTGCGGGCCGGGAAGCGATGTCGTGGTGCGGGTGATCGATGCCCAGTTCCCGCGCTGGCGTCGACTGCTGCCGGATGCGGGCGCCGACCGGATGCGCGCCCGGGTCGCGGCGCCGGATCTCGCGCGGCGACTCAAGAAACTCACCGACCAGTACTCGGTGCGCCTGCTCGTCGGCGCCGACAGCGCCCGGGTGGAGGCCGGCGATCTCGACGCGGTCGTCGCCGGGCGCCCGGCGACCACGTTCACCGTCCCGGCGGCCGCTGTCGACGAGCGCGCCACCGGTGTCGTCGCCGGATACAACCCGGGCTATCTCGCCTCGCTGCTCGCAGCCGCGCCCGGTGAGGTCGAGGTCACCTGGTCACCGACGCGACCGGCATCGACGCCGATGACCATCGAATACGGCGCGGTGCGCAACCTGCTCATGCCGGTCCGACTGCCAGGCGCCGAACCCGAGACCGCAGCCGCCTGACCCCGGGTGCCGGCGCCCGCTCGACCACGGGGCGCCGGCACAAGGCCCCGGGCACACAAGGCCCCGGGCTGAGACGGGCAGTACCGGGCCGACCCTGGTATCAGGTCGGCCCGGTGTATTGCGTTGTGCGGGTGCTGGATTGTTGTCGGTGGGTGTGGTTAGTGTGTGGGTTAGTTCCGGTGAGACATAAGGGTCTGGGCCGGACACCTAAACCGAAAGGGCGGTCATGGCTACTGCTGATGTGTCAGGTGTACGGGTGGATGTGGAGGGCGCAGTCTCGCAGGTGACCGCGTCCGGTGGCGACACCTTGCGGATGTTGCAGACCGCCGTTGGCGGTTTCGTGGATGTGGTGCGCCTTCCCGAGGGCATCGACATGTGGGTCAGCGACGAAGGCGCGTACTGCCAGCCGGTGAACGCGTGGGCGTCGCTGCTCAATGATCTGTTGGGTGGTCAGCCGGTGATCTGGGGTCCGGTGGTGTTCGCTTCCTCGACCGAGGAGGGCGACACGGTGTCGCTGTCGGTGGCGCAGACCGCACAGCTGGCGGCATGGTTCGCCGAGAAGGTCGAGGCTCCCGACGTCGCGGAGGCCATCGCCGGTATCGGCGGCGTCCCGGCTCCGGCGACGGTGCGCTGATGCCGCTCACACGGGGCGGGCCGTGTTCGTGCTGGACGGTCGGGGCGGCGCTGCATTCGGGGCACTGTTGTTTCACCGGCCCATCCGAGGCCTACGAGGGTGACGCGGTGCTGGGCCCGTGCGGGCACTGGCACCCCACCCTGACGCTCACCGACATCACCGGGCACCACACCCCCACAAACCACCCGATGAGACATAAGGGTCTCGCCGGGAGCATGGAAAGGAAAAGTGCATGACCACAATGGAATCGAGGAACGGACAGGCCGTCGCGGGTGTGGAGGCACACCAGGTGTGGCCCTCGATCGGTGAGGGCGTATTGAACCTGTCTGATCCGGTGAGCGGGGCGGGTGCGTGGGTGTCGGTCGAGGACATGCGCCGCGCCGAGACCGAGGCGGCGACGTTGCGGGAGGCGTTGCGACGCGCGGAACTCGACCGTGACACCGCGCGTGAGGAGATCACGTCGCTGATGGAGCAGGACCGGGAGCGTAACGCTGCCGCGCGGGAGTGGGCTGACGACAACGACCTGTGCGACCGGTTTGAGCGGTTCTGCGAGGCCTATGGCTGGCAGGGTCGCACCGACGACATGACCGTCACGGTGCGGGTCAGCGTCGATGTGGATCTCATCGTGCCCGGTGTGCACCGTGGCGATCAGGACACCTACTCACTGACCGAGCAGATCGACGACACCGATGTGCGGGAGAAGCTGGAGGCGGGCGCGTACGCGCTGAACTCCTACGACGTCACCGACTACGAACGCGCCTAGAACGGGCCCTGTACGCCCCGTGGCGGGTCAATCCCCACCACGGGGCGTACCCCGGCTCTCAGATGCCCACACAGCCCGCTACAGACGGGGGAGAGGACCACTCGAAATGACCAGCGATGTGCAGGACTCCACGCCCTACCGGTGCACACCACGATTCGCCGCTGCCGACCGTCTCGACGAGACGGTCGGGTTCGGCGACCTCGAGGCGGTGTTCGCCGACGTACCCGCCACCCTGACCGGACATCACAACGAGCACCCCGACAACCTGATCCGCGCCGGATTCGCCCTGGCCGCGCTGACGGCGTACGCACAGCACACCAGGGCCTATGACCAGTCAAGTACCGGCACAGCGTTATCGGACCTGTGCGGCGATCTGGGACACCTGTGCGATGTGCTCGGACTCGATTGGGACCAGCTCGCCGAGGCGGGCCGCTACCACTACGACCACGAAATCCGGCACCTCGACTAGGCGTGAGAAGGGCGGCGACGCGGGCCGAGGGGGCACTCCGGGGGTAGGGGACATGCACCCCGTGGCCCGCGTCGCCGGGTGGGGTCGGTCCGTGCAACCGAACACGAACCATCCACCACGGTAGCAAACCGACAATGTGCGATAGCGCACAGGTGATTGGTTGATCATGCTAGTAACGGACGGCACAGACGACCGTAAGGTATCGAATACTGTTGCAGCACAGTAGAATTAAAACACGTTGTGCGGTAGCATGTTTCACATGAGCACAGTAAGAGCGCCGAAGGCGGGATCGACACCCCACACACCACACCGGGGACGGCCGCAGGCCGGCACCCACCCCACCCCGTCACACCACACCACACCCATGATAGACTGAACGACATGAAACACAGTGCAACACAAGCACTCACGCACCAATCGACCGAAGGTCGATGCGACGACGGCAACGTCACAGCACCCATCACGTCGGCGCTTGCGCCGACCCCCGACGGGCGCCGAAGGCGACCGGCTCCGCCCGACGGCGACGAAGTCGCCGGAGCA
>NZ_RKME01000030.1 GCF_003797825.1 Gordonia sp. OPL2 | reverse complement strand
CGCCCCCTCCTGCGAAAGCGCATCCCGATGCATCTCCCACACGCTCCCCACACCGCCTACAGCAACGGCTTCTACTCCGACGCCGGCCGCGACTTCTCGATCCGAATCCTCCTCGGCTACTGCAACTCCGGTGCCGCCGACGCCGGCGAGGTACTCGCCACCATCGACACCGTCGGCAACGGACACGAGCGCGATCTCTTCGACGCCTGGCACCGTCTCGGCCGGCGACTGGTCGCCGAGGCGGACGACAGCGCCACACACGGACACGACGTCAGCGCGGCGTTCGCCTATCTGCGCGCCGCCACCTATCTGTCGGAGGCCTTCGACGCCCTCGACGGGATCGCCGACGACGCCGAGCGCATGCCGGTGTTCGCCGAACACCGGGCCGCCTGGGAGAAGTTCGTCGACCACGGACCGTTCGACGCACGACGACTCTCCATCCCCTACGAGAACACCACCCTGCCCGGATGGTTCCTCTCGCCCACCGACGCCGGCGACACCCCGCGACCCACCCTCGTGATGGTCAACGGCAGCGACGGCGCGGTCTCCGGCCAGTGGTCGGCCGCCGCCCACGGCGCCCTGCGCCGCGGCTATCGGGTGGTCATGTTCGACGGGCCGGGTCAGCAGTCCATGCTGTTCGAACACGGCATGCTGTTCCGGCCCGATTGGGAAGCCGTCCTCACCCCCGTCACCGACGTCGTCGTCGGACTCCCCGGCGTCGACACCGACCGACTCGCCGTCTACGGGATCAGCCAGGCCGGCTACTGGGTTCCCCGCGCGATCGCCTTCGAGCATCGCTACTCCGCGGCGATCGCCGACCCCGGTGTCGTCGAGGTCGACACCTCCTGGCTGGCCAATGTGGGTCACTCGCTGGCCAAGAAACTGGCCGAGGGCAAGGACCACGACTTCGACCAGATGATGTCCATCGGCCTGAAGGCCAACAAGTCGACCAAGCGACTGTGGGACTGGCGCGCCCGCCCCTACGGTCAGGACACCTACTCGGGAACGATGAAAGCCGTTGCCCAGTACACACTCATAGCGGAGGACGCCGCCCGCATCCGGACCCCGATGCTGATCACCTCGCCCGAGCACGAACAGTTCTGGCCCGGTCAGTCCGAGCGGCTGGCGCAGATGTCGGGTGCGGACACCACCGTCGTCGACTTCACCGCCGGCGAGGGAGCGAGCTGGCACTGCCAGCCGATGGCCCGCGCGCTGACCGATCAGCGGATGTTCGACTGGCTCGACGACACCCTGGGCTGAGCCCGACGGTGATCGACGGGGTCCACCGCGACCGCCCGTCAGCGATATGGCTGGCGGGCGGTTTCCGGGTCGCCGTAGGTGATGGCACGTTCCCGCCGCGAGTCGGTGAGCAGCGTCGCACCCCAGTTCACCACGGTGCCCAGACGATTGCGGACGCCGGCGAGGAACGCGATGTGGATGACGCCCCACGCGACCCAACCGACATATCCGGACAGTTGGAGCCTGCCCGACTGCACCACGGCATGGCGCCGCGCGATGTACGCGGCATTTCCCAGGTCGCGATATCGGAAGGGCGCCCGGTCCGTACCGCCGTCGACGAGGTGGGCGATCACCGCACCGACGTGCCGTCCGCCCTGCATGGCCACCTCGGCGACCCCGGGGAGGTTGTCACGGGAACTCACGTCACCGACGACCCACACCTCCGGGTGGCCCTGCACCGACAGGTCGGCCTCGACGGGGATGCGACCGCCGTGGTCCTGCTGCACTCCGAGTGCCCGGGCGAGCACTCCGGCGAACGGCACCGCCTCGACGCCGGTGGTCCACAGTGTGGTCCGCGCCGGATAGTGGAGAACCTCGTGCGGTTCTGCTTTCGACGTGGTCTCCACCTCTTCGGCGGTGACGTTGGTGACGTGCACACCGAGGTGTGTCTCCACGCCGAGCTCGTCGAGGATCTTCTGTGCGCGCCGCGAGAGGTCAGGACTGAAGGAGGGCAGCACCCGGTCACCACCGTGCAACAACAGCACCCGCGCCTCGGCGGGATCGATGCAACGGAACTCGTGATGCAGTGCGATCGTCGCGAGTTCGCGGATCTGTCCGGCCAGCTCGACACCCGTGGGACCACCGCCGGCGACCGCGAAGGTCAGCCACGGCCGACGTTGCTGCGCATCGGGCAGCGACTCGGCCATCTCGAACGCCGCGATGATCTTGCGACGGATGGCCAGGGCGTCGTCGAGCGATTTCATCCCCGGGGCGTGACGACTGATCTCCTCGGAACCGTGATACGACGTCCGCATCCCGACGGCGACGACGAGGTGGTCATAGGAGAGATCCATCGTCGAACCATCGAGCCGGTCGACGGTCAGGGTGCGGGACTGCGCATCGACGTTCTTGGCCTCGCCGAGCACGACGTCGGCGTTGCGTTGGCGCCGCAGCAGATGTCGGATCGGGCTGGAGATCGCACCCTCAGAAAGCAACCCGGTCGCACATTGATACAGCAATGGCTGGAACAGGTGACTGGTGCCGCGGTCGACGACGGTGACGCGGACGTCGGCCTTCTTCAATCGCCGCGCGGCATGGAGGCCGCCGAATCCGGCTCCGACGATGACGACATGAGGCTTTCGGGACGCGCTGCGGAGGGCCACAGCCGTGATTGTTCCAGACCCGGCCGAGAAGGTTCAGGCGTTGCGCGTCACCGCATATGTCGCGCCGGCCGTCGCGGCCGTCACCGCCAACACCGACGGCCACGCACCGATCTGCTTCGCGAGCGGATGCGACGCACCGAAGGCACCGAGATATCCCGCCAGCAGTCCGGCGGCCGCGACCGGGCTCTGCCGCGCCCATTCCCGGGTGCACCACGCGCCCGCCGCGGCGAGGACCACGCCCCCGAGTTCACGGCGGCCCGAGAATCGCGCGGCCGAGTATCCGCCGATCAGCCCCGCCGAGGACACCACAACTGTCGGGTTGATGCTCATTCCCACCACATTAGGCCCACAATGATGGCCATGACCGAGGCAGGTGGCGCCCATCGGGCCGAGTCCGACGACATCGCGGACGTACCCAAGTCCGTGGCGGTGATGTTCCTGAAGGAACGCGTCTACGCGACATTCACCGGACTCGCGATCGTGTTGGTCGTGTACACCTCGACCGGACATCACTCGGCCGCATACGCCTTCGAGATCCTGCTCCTCGGTGTGTTCGCCGTCGTACTGGCGGGCTTCGCCTCCGACGGCATCGCGCACCTGGCTGTGCATCGCACCTTCCCGCACGGCGACGACCTGCGCACGCTGGTCCGCGTCGCCGCCAGTGGCCTCGGCACACTCCTGCTGCCGCTGGGCATGATCACGCTGGCCTGGCTGGACGTGCTGAAACTCAACACGGCCCTGCTGATCTCGGGCTACATCTACATCGCGACGCTCGGGCTCATCGGCTGGCTCGCGGTCCGCCGGGCCGACATCACCTGGTGGCAGAAGCTCGCCGCACTCATCACGCTCGTCCTGATCGGACTCGTCGTGCTCTCGATCCAGGTACTCGCGCACCGCCACTGACGATCCGCGGAAGGTGTCCGCGCAGGTGTAAACGAAAGCGTAGGCGGAAAGGTCGCACGCGCGTGAAGGTGTCCGCGGAGGTGTGAACGCAGGTGTCGGCGGAAAGGGCGCGCGCGGAAAGGCGTACGCGACTCAGACCCCGACCACGCCGGCCGTCCGGTCACGCGCCCGCGCGAAGTGCAGGTTCTCATCGGCGACGTCACCGCGCAGCACCCGCCGGTCGGCGTAGTAGCTCATCGACATCACCCACGGCGCCTTCTCCCCCTGCTTCGGCAGGGTCGCCAGCGCGCGCTGCACATATCCCGCACCGAAGTCCAGCAGCGGCCGGATCGGCATCGCCGGGTCGGCGACCGGCCACACGCTGTCGTGGCCATGGGCGTCCATGTAGCCGAGCAGCTTGCAGAAGTACTCGCAGAGCAGACCGATCTTCAGCGTCCACGACGCGTTGGTGTAGCCGATCGCCAGTGCGAAGTTCGGGATGCCCGACAGCATCATGCCTCGGTAGACCACCGTGTCGGGCAGGGAGACCGGCCGGCCGTCGACGGTGAGCTCGATGCCGCCGATGATCTTGATGTTGAGACCGGTGGCGGTGACGATGATGTCGGCCTCGAGTTCTTCTCCGCTCTCCAGCAGGATGCCGTTCTCGGTGAACTCCGCGATGCGGTCGGTGACGATCGACGCCTTGCCCTTGCGGATGGTGCGGAACAGATCGGAATCGGGCACGACGCACAGACGCTGATCCCATGGGTTGTACGGCGGGTTGAAGTGCTTGTCGACGGGATAGCCCTCGGGGAGCTGGGATTCGTTGATCTTGCGGATCATCCGACGTGCCACCGACGGGAACCGTTGGCACAGTTCGAACAGCAGCCGCTGCTGCGCGACGTTCTTCTGCCGGGTCAGTGCGTATCCGCGTTCGTCGCCGAGGACCTTCTTGAGGGTGTTGGCGATCGCGTCCTCACGGGGCAACGGGATGATGTACGTCGGAGTGCGCTGCAGCATCGTCACGTGCTCGGCGTCGTCGGCCATCGCGGGTAGCAGCGTGACGGCGGTGGCGCCGCTGCCGATCACCACCACACGCTTGCCCGCGTAGTCGAGATCCTCGGGCCAGTGCTGCGGATGCACGATCTGCCCCCGGAAACGCTCACGCCCCGCGAACTCAGGGCTGAACCCCTGGTCGTAGTCGTAGTAGCCGGAACCGCAGAAGATCCATCCGGCGCTGACCCGGACCCGCTCCCCGGTGTCGGTGCGGTCGATCTCCACCTGCCAGCGCGCATCGTCCGACGACCACGCCGCCGACACCACCTTGTGGTCGAAGCGGATGTGGTCGGTGAGCTCGTTCTCGTCGATCGTCTCGTGCAGATAGTCGAGGATGCGCGGCGCGTCGGCGATCGCCTGCTTGTCCGTCCACGGTTTGAAGGCATAGCCGAAGGTGTGCAGATCAGAATCCGAGCGGATGCCCGGGTAGCGGAACAGGTCCCAGGTGCCCCCGGACGTCGAGCGCGCCTCCACGATCGCGAACGACTTCGTCGGGTGCTCAGTGCGCAGATAGCGGGCGGCACCGATTCCCGAGATGCCTGCGCCGACGATGAGGACGTCGACACGATCGGTGGTGGTCGGAGAGGTCACCAGAACTCCTCGGGGTCGTCGCGGATGCGGATACCTACCAGGATGCTCAGTCACGCCGCCCGACGCCAGGGACAAACTGCAACTCCACCTGGTGGCCGATGGTGCAGAATGTGCGCATGTCGGACTGGCCGAAGCCCTCGCCGCGGACCCGTGAGCTGCTGCGCCGCGGCGCGGAGATCGCGCTGAGCCCACCCGAGGAGTGGATTGAGGAGATGCACGACGCCGCGCTCGGGGGCGTCCGGATGACCGCAGTCGCCGACGACCCGGTGCTCGCCGATGGCGCCCGACGCACCAACATCGCCAACATGCTGCACTGGGCCGCGGCCAACGTCCGCGAACCGGGCCGGCGGGTCCCGGTGAACCTGACCGGCGAGGTCCTGGACACCGCCCGCGACCTGGTGCGTCGCGGTCTGGGCGAGTCGTCGCTCGACTCCTACCGCACGGCGCAGAGCGTAGCGTGGCGCCGCTGGATGGACATCTGCTTCGGCCTCACCGACGATCCCGCCGAACTCCGCGAGTTGCTCGAGTTGTCGTCCCTGTCGATCTCCACGTTCATCGACGACACGGTGTCGGCGATGTCGGAGCGGATGGAGGCCGAACGCGCCGACCTCACCCGCGGCACACACGCCGAACGTCGGCAGACGGTGGCGCTGCTCCTCGAAGGCGCGCCGATCCCCGCCGGCCGAGCGGCCGCCCAGCTCGGCTACCGGCTGGACGGCCCCCATGTGGCGGCGGTGATCTGGGCCGATGCCGGCGCGACGACCGCTCAGGAACTCGAGGCCGTCGCCGACGTCGTCACCAAGACCACGACGCGGCGGGAACGACTCACGGTCGTCGCGAGCGCGGCAGCCCTCTGGGTGTGGCTGTCGACGTCGGCGGTGCCGCCGATCCGCCGGATACCCGATCATCCGACCGTGCGTGTGGCATTCGGCCAACCCGGCGACGGTCTGGACGGCTTCCGGCGCAGTCACTTCCAGGCCCTGGCCACACAGCGGCTCGTCGCCCAACTCGCCTCACCCCAGCACGTGGCACGCCACGAGGACGTGCGGCTCGTCGCGCTGCTGACCGCCGACCCGACCGCGACCGACGAGTTCGTCGTCGACACGCTCGGCGATCTGGCCTCGGCGGACCCCGACACGGTCGAGACCGTCCGGACGTGGATTGCCGAGCAGTGCAACACTTCTCGAACCGCTGAACGGCTGTACGCGCACCGCAACACCGTGATCCGACGACTCGCCCGCGCCGAGGAACTCCTCCCCCGACCCATCGCGGAGAACCTCGTCGACGTCGCGGCGGCCCTCGAGGTTCTCCGGTGGCGGCCGGCCGGCCGTCGGTGACTCGTACACGATTCGTCCCCCGACTGCCTGTGCTGACGTCAGTCGGCCGCACCCAGACGCGCCTCCGGGGCGAAAACCGCCGGCACCCGGCCGGTACGGATGGTGTCGGCGAGCTTCTCACCGATCACGGGCGCATGCTTGAACAGATTGTGGCCGGCGAACACGACGATCGGACCCGTCCGCCAGATCGCCATGCCGTCGTCACCCCAGGGCAGACCGGTCACCCAGCAGTGCACGACATCCCGGGGCGTGGGGTCGAGCCCGGGCAGCGCGGTGGCCACGTATCGGGCTGCGGCGTCGGCGAGATCCGCGAGCCCGGCGCCGTCGTCGATCGCACCGTCGTCGTGGGCGTCGACGCTCTCGGCCATCCCGAGGCCGTACCCCGACCGATCGGGATAGACGGCGGCATACACACCCGTGGCACCGAACATCCCACTGCCGTCCTGCAGCGTCGGCATGCGTGACGCATTCTCAGGTGTGCCTCCGCCACCGACACCCCTGCCACCGATACCCCCGTCACCGATACCCCTGTCACGCACCGCAAACGACACGCGTACATGGGCACCGAGCTGTACCGGCACCGACATCCCGACGCCCCGGGCCAGCGCCGCACTACCGCGCCCCGCGCAGATGATCACCGCCCCATGGGTTCCCGCGGTCGTCGGTGTCCGAATCGTCACCCCGTCCCCCGTACGGTGCAGCGCGATCACCTGCTCGCCGACGGTGACCTCGGCGAACCGGTCGGCCAACCAGGTGATGGCGGCGCGGGTGTCGATCGATCCGCCGTCGACGTCGAGCATCGCGGACCCGTCGAACCCGGTGTCGTCCAGATCGCGGAGGATGGGCAGGACCTCACACAGCGCCGCCGAGTCCAGCGTCTCGACGGCCACGCCCTGCTGCTGCAGGATCTGCTGTCGCCTCGGCACCGCCGGTCCGAGCGCGACCGCCCCGTCCGCGGATATCAACGGCGTCCCCGCGTCCTCCGACCACATCCGCCACTGCTCCCGGGCCTGCACGGCGAGCCCGACCAGGCGCGGATCGTCGTGGGCGTGGCGGAAGATCCGGGACTGGCCTGCGGATTGCCCGTACCCGGGTCGACCCGACTCGTAGATCGTGACCGTGAACCCTTGTCGAGCAAGATGATGCGCCGTGGACAGGCCGATGATCCCGGCGCCGACCACGGCCACATCGGAGGTGATGTCTGAGGTGATGTCTGTGCCGGCGGACATGTCCCGACGCTACCGCCGCGGTTCACGCGGCACAGCGCAGTCGGCACCCGTGGTCCGGGTTTGCCGGCGGGGCCCCAGGGGTACATCTCCGCCTGAACGTCCGATCGAGTCGACGGAAAGGACCGCCATGCCGGAGGAACTGAACAACCACACCATCGCCTTCCTGGTCGCGCCCGAGGGCACCGAGCAGGTGGAACTCACCGAGCCGTGGAAGACCGTCGAGGCGGTCGGCGGTGCCCCGACACTCGTCTCGACCGATGACGGCACGATCCAGGCATTCGATCATCTGGACAAGGCGGACACCTTCCCGGTCGACGTCACCGTCGCCGACGCCTCCGTCGACGATTTCGATGCCCTGGTCCTGCCGGGCGGCGTCGCCAATCCCGACTTCCTGCGCACCGACGAGAAGGCGGTCGCGTTCATCAAGGCCTTCTTCGACGCCGGAAAGCCGGTGGCGGCCATCTGTCACGCGCCGTGGACGCTCGTCGAGGCCGACGTCGTGAAAGGCCGGGACATCACGTCGTATCCGAGCGTGCGCACCGATCTCCGCAACGCCGGAGCCAACTGGGTGGATGAGGAGGTCGTCGTGGACCGGTCGGGTCCCAACACCCTCATCACCAGCCGCAACCCCGACGATCTCCCGGCCTTCAACGCGACGCTGGTGACCGAGTTCGCGAAGTCACGGGCCTGACGCTCGCGCGTGCAACACGCCCCACAGAGATGCCGGGCGTCCGGTTCAGCCGTCCTGCGCGTCGAGGCGCTCGGCGACGTCGGCGGGGAAGCCGCCGGTTGCGATGGGACCCCATCGGGTCGGCGTGATCCGGATGAGCGACTTGCCCTGGGTGCGCATCGCGGCGCGGTACTCGTCCCAGTCGGGATGCTCGCCGGAGATGCTGCGGAAGTAGTCGACGAGCGCGTCCTCGGCGTCGGGCATGTCGAGCACCTCGGCGTCACCGTCGACCTGTACCCACGCACCGTTCCATTCGTCGGACAGCACGACGACGCTCGCGACGGGCGTGTTGCGCAGGTTCGTCGCCTTGGCGCGGCCCGGGTAGGTCGAGATGACGATGCGCCCCGCCTCGTCGAGTCCGCCGGTCACCGGGGACAGTTGCGGACTCCCGTTGGCGCGGGTGGTGCTCAGGATCATGTGGTGGCGGGGCCGGACGAAGTCCAACAGCTCGATACGGCCGACGACATCGGCTTTCGCAACAGTTCTGGCCATGTCGCCGACAGTACGCCGACGCCGGGAGCGGAGCGAGTGGGTCGACTGTCACCGACGCCGGGAGCGGAGCGAGCGGGTCAGATGTTCCCGACGCTGGGAGCGGAGCGAGCGGGTCGACTGTCACCGACGCCGGGAGCGGAGTGAGCGGGTCAGAGTTTGAATCGTCCGGCGAATCCCCGCAGCGGCAGGTCGGCGCTGGTGAGGATGCCCGGTGGCGCGGCGACGACGGATCGGATCGAGTTCAGTGCCGGCAACCCGGTCACGGTCATGCCGATCGACGCGAACGAGTCCGGATTGGACAGGTCCACCCCGGCTTTCGGGAAGATCATGTGCTTGCTGTACACCGACGGGTCGCCGGTGATGTGAGTGATGTAGCAGCCCTTGATGTCCCACGACGGATCCGTGTACGGCGTCATCTGCCACTCGAGGTGGGACTCGACCCGTGCGACGCCGTCGATCATGCCCTGGTACTTGATGTAGCTGCCACCCAGCGATCCCTGCGGAAGCGTGTACCAGCCGAGGTCGATGTCCTTTGTGCAGGCACCGAGTTCGTAGCTGAAGGCGACCTCGTCGAGTTCGAGGTCGAAGCAGTCAGCCATCAGATAGACGGAGTCGGCGAACACCTCTGTGTACTTGCGCAAGGACTCCGGGATCGACGCGTCGTCGACCGGCCGTCCGTATCCGACGGCCTTCCAGGTGTCGACCGAGTGATGGCAGGAGACGTCGACGGACTCGGTGACGGTGACGTTCTCGATGTCGGCGACGTCCATGGACTGCACGACGCCGATGATCTGGCACGCACCGGGATTCATGCCGGTGCCGTAGAACGTCGATCCACCGGTGCGGCACGCGTCGGCGATCACCTCGGACACCTTGCGGCCGCTGGCGTGTGGATGATTCGTGTCTCGGTGGAACCCGGTGATCCAGTCGGCGGTGGTGACGACGTCGATGCCCGCTTCGAGTACGGCCACGTAGAGGTCCTCGTCCGGGAACACGCCGTGGAAGGTCAGCACGTCGGGTTTCGCGGCGATGATCTCGTCCACCGACCCGGTCGCGATCACCCCGATGGGATCCAGGCCGACGATCTCACCGGCATCGCGTCCGATCTTCTCCGCTGTGTAGCAGTGCAATCCGACCAACTCGAGGTCCGGGTGGCTGCGGATCCGCCCGATCATCTCGGTCCCGAGGTTTCCGGTGGCGACCTGGAAGACCCGGATCGGTGTCGAGGTACTCATCGTGACTCGTCTCCTGGAATCATCGACTCGACGCGGGAATCACCGCGCCGCTCTGGGGTTGACGGGTGGGATCGACACCGGCGGGACCGCCGTCGGGGTAGAACTGTCGGGCCCAGTCCCGCAGCGCGGTGAACCCCTTGTACTCCTTGCGCGACAGTGCCGGCGGGTCCGAGTAGCGCTGATGCGCCCAGATGGTGACGTCGGCTTCAAACTGTTCGATGACGAAGTCCGCCATCGTCTTTCCGTACTGGGTGAGGTCGCCGTGTTCCTCGCCGGGCTTGCGGCCGATCCAGACGGTGAAGCGGACGTCGGAGGTGTTCTCGTCGACGGGCGTGACCGCGGGCATCGTCCGGTTGTCGACCATGCCCCAGCTCTTGGTGATCGAACATCCCAGGCCGGCGTTGATGGATTCGACTCCGCTGGTGGCGTTCTCGAGTGTGGCACCTTCGTCGAAGGCGATGGTGAAGTCGACGTAGGAGACCGGTCCGGAGAAGTCGTGGCGGGTGAACTCCGGCATGAACGGCGTTTTGTGGACGAACTTGAAGTGGGCGAAGTCGACACCGTTCTCCATGATGTACTGCGGGTGGATCTCGAGCCCCGGCCGGAACAGCGTCGCGGCCGGCACCGGCGGGTAGTAGTCGTCCGCGGTCTTGTCGTCCCCGAAGTCGGCGAAGATGTCCGGCACGTCGAAATGGGGCGGACGGTTCTCGACGTCGTACCAGAGCCACACCGCCTCATTGCGTTCGACGACCGGGTAGCTGCGGATGCGCCGACCTCGATTGGGATGGTTCTCATAGGGGATGCAGACGTTGCGTCCCGCGCTGTTCCACTCCCACCCGTGGAATGGACAGACCAGGTTCTCGCCCTCCACGTGGCCGCCGTACCCGAGGTGTGCGCCCAGATGCTCGCAGTACGCGTCGAACACCGAGACCTGCCCCGACACCGATCGCCACGCCACCATCTCGCGTCCGAAGTACGTCATCCGGTGCACGGCGCGTGCGCCGATCTCCGACGACCACGCCACCTGGAACCAGCCGGTCGGCTCCATCGACAACGGCGTCCTGGCCATCTGCGAACTCCTCTCGCACATCCGGGCTGCGCGCTCCCATTCGGGGGGCATCTGACGAAACCATAGTGGGTTCTGTGAAAGATTCACAGTGGGTTCTGTGAAAACGTCGAACGCGGTTAGGATCGGGAGCCATGACCCTCGACGCCGTCGGCGGACGTCGGACGAACCGACGCGGACTCGCGACCCGCGAGGCGATGCTCGACGCCGCGCTGGCGGCGCTGGCCTCGGGCGACCCCGGATCGGTGTCGGCGAACCGCATCGCCAAGGACATCGGCGCCACGTGGGGAACAGTGAAGTACCAGTTCGGCGACGTCGACGGACTCTGGGCGGCAGTGCTGCGCAGAACCGCCGACCGCCGCGGCGAACTCCCGTACCGCGAGAACAACACCGCTCCCCTACGCGAACGGGTCACCGAGATCGTGGAGATGCTGTTCCTCGGGCTCACCTCCGTCGACTCCCGCGCGATCGAGAACCTGCGCGCGACGCTGCCGCGTGATCACGCCGAGCTCGAACGCCTCTACCCACGCACCGCCGCCGAGTTCGCCTCGTGGAATCACTCGTGGGCCCGGGCATGCCAGAAGGCGTTCGCCGATCTCGAGGTCGACCCCGCGCGTGTCCGGGACGTCGCGGCGTTCATCCCCGGCGCGATGCGCGGGTTGGTGTCGGAGGCACAATTGGGCAGCTATCAGGACGACGCACTCGCGCGGCGCGGATTCGCCGGCGCGATCGTCGCGTATCTGGAACAGCCCGTTCATGATTGACGCCCACTGCGGATGTGGGCTTGGTCCCGGTTCGGCGAATCATGGTCACCGACCCGGCG
Source organism: Gordonia sp. OPL2 (assembly GCF_003797825.1). Classification (GTDB taxonomy): domain Bacteria; phylum Actinomycetota; class Actinomycetes; order Mycobacteriales; family Mycobacteriaceae; genus Gordonia. The sequence continues at coordinate 48,065 of NZ_RKME01000030.1, read as the reverse complement.
TCGTCACCTACCGTCGGTGATCGGATCGACTCAACAGGATCCGCCACCGACCCATCAGAACAGGGAGCACCACACATGTCAGCAGTCATCGTCGTCGCCACGATCTCACCGAAGCCCGGCGAGGAGGCAGCCGTCCGGGACGCGGTCCTGGCCGCCATCCCCCAGGTCCACGGCGAGCCCGGCTGCGACACCTACGCACTGCACGAGGCGACCGGCGACTCGACCGACCTCGTGATGATCGAGAAATGGGAGTCGATGGAGGCCCTGGGCACCCACGGCGGCGCACCCGCGCTCACCGAGCTCGGCAAGGCGATCGGCCCGTTGCTTGCGGGTCCGCTCGACGTCAAGACGTTCACCGCCGTTCCCGCGGGTGACGCCGACAAGGGCGCCCTCTAGGGCAAGACCGGACGGCGGGACCCGCGAACTGTTGATTCCGCGGGTTCCGCCATGCTAGACAAGTAGAACGAGCGTTAGATCGGCCTCGCTCGCATCGATGTGGCCGTCGATGTCCCTGCGCCGATGATCAGCCTGTTCCGGTCAGCATCACCCTGGGAGGACCCTCATGCCCGAAGCCGTCATCGTCGACGTCGCCCGCCTCGCGTCAGGCAAGGGGAAGCCCGGCGGCGCCCTCTCGGAGACGCAGCCCGTCGAACTGCTGGCCCACGTTCTCAAGACGTTGGTCGAGCGCAACGATCTCGACCCCGCGCTCGTCGACGACGTGATCGGCGGATGTGTCGGTCAGGCCGGTGAGCAGGCCCTCAACATCTCGCGCACCGCGCTGCTGTCCGCCGGATTCCCCGAGTCCGTACCGGCCACCACGGTCGACCGGCAGTGCGGCTCGAGCCAGCAGGCCGCTCACTTCGCCGCACAGGGTGTGATCGCGGGCGCCTATGACGTCGTGATCGCCGCAGGCGTCGAATCCATGAGCCGGGTGCCGATGGGCTTCACCACCGTCGGGCGCAGCCCGTACGGTCCGAGCATCGCCGCACGGTACCCCGACGGTCTTGTCGGACAGGGTATCTCGGCCGAGTTGGTGGCCGCGAAATGGAAGTTCGACCGCGACACCCTCGATGCGTTCGCCGCGCAGTCCCATCAGCGGGCCGCACAGGCGGCGTCGGACGGGTTCTTCGACCGCGAGATCATCCCGATCGACGTCACCGATTCCGACGGCGCCCAGATCACCCACACCGTCGACGAGACCGTCCGCGCGTCCACCACCGCCGAGGGACTGGCCGGGCTCAAGTCGTCGTTCTACTCCGAGGAGAGCGCACAGCGATTCCCGGAGATCAACTGGCACATCACCCCCGGCAACTCGTCGCCGCTGACCGACGGCGCATCGGCCGCGCTGATCATGAGCGACACGATGGCCGCCAAGCTGGGACTCACCCCGCGCGCACGATTCCACTCGTTCGCACTCGCCGGCGACGACCCGATCTTCATGCTCACCGCGCCCATCCCGGCCACGCGCAAGATCCTGGAGCGTTCGGGACTGTCCGTCGACGACCTCGACGCCTACGAGGTCAACGAGGCGTTCGCGTCGGTACCGCTGGCCTGGGCCCATGAGTTCGGCGCCGACCCCGCGAAACTGAACCCGCGCGGCGGCGCGATCGCCCTCGGCCACGCACTCGGGTCGTCGGGCACCCGACTGCTCGCGACGCTGGTGAATCACCTCGAGGCGACCGGCGGCCGTTACGGACTGCAGACCATGTGCGAGGGCGCGGGCATGGCCAACGCCACCATCATCGAACGTGTCTGACACCGTCTCCGCCACAACGGGACCCGCAGTCGCCGACGACACGCTCGACGACTGGCGGGTGATCGTGCCGATCACCCTGCCGGTCACGCTCGCAGCCGCCAAGGAGGCGTTCCACAACCGCGGCTTCCACGGCACCTCGATCCGCGACATCGCGTCACGGGCCGGGGTGTCGCTGCCGACGCTCTACTATCACCACGACAACAAGCAGGGCATCCTCGTCGCACTCCTCGAAGCAGGCATGACGTCGGTACTGCGGCGCGTGCGTGCGGCGATCGCAGACGGCGAGACCCCCACCGAGCAGTTGTCGAACGCGATCGAGGCGATCGTCCTGCACATGACCGCAGATCTCGAATTGGCCAGTGTTGCAAGGGAGCTGCGGTACCTCGACGCCGACAACGAGCATCGCCGGCACTACGTCGGGATGCGCACCGAGGTCGAGGATCTTCTGGAAGGTGTGCTCCGCGACGGCATCGCCTCCGGCGACTTCCGGCTCGGCGATGATGTCAAGGAAGTCTTGCGCTACCTGCTGGGCGCTTGCCAGGAGGTGACCACCTGGTATCACCACGGCGGCCCCCGTACACCCGCGGAGATCGCCACGTCGTACGCGGCGACATCCCTTCGTGCGGTCGGAGCCGGAACACCGCACCGAGACTGATCCACCACCGAACACCGAGACACAGCTGAGGAGCGAACCCATGAAGCGCACAGTCTTCGAACCCGAACACGAGCAGCTCCGCGCCAGCGCGCGCGAGTTCCTCGCCCGCGAATGCGCCCCGAACGTCGAGAAGTGGGACGCCGCAGGCCAGGTGGACCGCGAGTCCTACTTGAAGGCCGGCGAGGCGGGACTGCTCGGCTTCAACATCCCGGAGGAGTACGGCGGCGGCGGGGTCTCCGATGACTTCCGGTTCAATGCCGTCGTCGTCGAGGAGTTCGCACGGTTCGGCGGTGCGGCGCCCGGCCTGAGTCTGCAGAACGACGTCCTGGTCCCCTACTTCCTCAACCTCGCCAACGAGGAACAACGCAAGCGCTGGATGCCCGGAATGGCCACGGGCGAGACGATTCTCGCCGTCGCGATGACCGAGCCCGGTGCCGGCAGCGACCTGGCCGGCATCAAGACCTCTGCCAAGCTGGACGGCGATCACTACATCCTGAACGGCAACAAGACCTTCATCTCGGCCGGTATCAACTCCGACCTCGTCGTGGTGGTCTGCCGCACCAACCCGGATCCCTCGGCGGGACACAAGGCGTTCTCGCTGCTCGTCGTCGAGCGGGACATGGAGGGCTTCGAGCGGGGCCGCAAACTGGACAAGATGGGCCTGAAGGCGGCCGACACCGCGGAGCTGCACTTCACCGATGTGCGTGTCCCGCGGGAGAACCTGCTCGGTGAGGAGAACAAGGGCTTCTATCACCTGATGCACAACCTGCCGTCGGAGCGTCTCTCGATCGCGATCGGCGCGATCGCGGGCGCCCGTGCCGTGCACGAGGAGACGTTGCAGTATGTGAAGGACCGCAAGGCGTTCGGCAAGCCGATCGGCACCTTCCAGCACAACCGGTTCGTCGTCGCCGAGCAGTCCACCGAACTCGACATCGCCGAGCAGTACCTCGACCGCTGCCTGCAGGCCGTCGTCGACGGTGAGCTCACCGCCGTCGACGCGTCGAAGGCGAAGTGGTGGTGCACCGAGCTCGCCAAGAAGGTCATCGACCAGTGCGTCCAACTGCACGGCGGCTACGGCTACATGAACGAGTACCGGGTGGCCCGCGCCTACACCGACTCACGCATCCAGACGATCTTCGGTGGCACCACCGAGATCATGAAGGACATCATCGGCCGGGATCTCGGGCTGTAAACCGCGATCGACCGCGAGACGGTGAAGGGTGTGCCGGATTCCGGCACACCCTTCATCTATCCACGCAGCTTGCGCCGCAACAGCTTTCCTGTTGCCGACCGGGGCAGGGAACCGACCAGTTCGACCTCACGCGGATATTTGTAGGCCGCCATCCGGTCGCGACAGTAGTCGACGAGGTCCGCCTCGGTGACGCTCGCCCCAACCCGCGGCACCACGTACGCCTTGGCCGTCTCACCCCGATAGTCGTCGGGTATGCCGACGACGGCGGCCTCCGCGACGTCGGGATGGCGGCCGAGCACCAGTTCCACCTCGTGCGGCCAGATCTTGTAGCCGGCCGCATTGATCACGTCCTTGCTCCGGTCGACGACGTAGAACCAGCCATCGGCGTCCATGAATCCGATGTCCCCGGTGCGCAATTCGCCACCGGTCAGCGCCGCCGCAGTGGCCTCCGGATCATCCCAGTACCCGCCGATCACCTGGGGCCCGCTGGTGATGAGCTCACCGATCTCTCCGACCGGGAGATCGCGGCCGTGATCGTCGACGACCCGGACCACGGTGTTGGACACCGGGACCCCGACCGACAGGACACCGGTCTCGTCGTCGACCGGCGCGCGCAGCTCGGCCGGCACGATGTGGGAGGGCGACGTGGTCTCGGTCTGGCCGTAGATGTTGTGGACGTACCCGCCGAGCGCCTCCTCGAGGCGGTCGGCGACGACCGGATCGATCGGCGCCCCACCGGAGTACCGCAATCTCAACGGCGCCATCTCGGCGGGGGTGATGTCGGATTCGTCGGCGAGACCGATGTAGGCCGTGATCGCGGCGACGGAGAACGCGGGCCGGTACTCGCGGATGGCGTCGGCGACGACGCCCGGGTGGATGCGATGGGTGAGCACGACCGGGGAGCGGAGCAACATCGCCAGCGTCACCGCCCCGACGAGACCCGTCACATGAAAGATCGGCGCCAGCGCCAGGATCGGCTCGCCGGCACGCAAGCCGGTCCAGTCGCGGTAGATCTGCGTGTTGAACGTCAGGTTCGCATGGCTGATGCGGGCACCCTTCGGGAATCCGGTGGTGCCGGACGTCGCCAGCAGCGCGGCGACGTCTGCTGGACCGACCGGACGACGCCGGGGCGCCGATCCGTCGTGTCCGGCCACCAGTGCGGCGAGATCGATGGTGTCGGCAGGTCGACGTCGACGGACCCCGTCGAACACCCGTGGGTCGTCGCGGGCCTGACCGTCGAGACCCGACGCGGTGACCACCACGGGGATCGAGACACCGGAATCGGTTGCGAGAACGGATCGCACGACGTCTGCGTACAGGTCGTCGAGCACCAGGAGGGCTGCGGGCTCGTACCGGCGGAGCAGCCAGGTGAGGTCGTCGGCCGTACTCATCGGGCTGATGGCGGTCGGGATCCCGCCGACCTTCCACGCGGCGACGAGTCCGACGACGAAAGCCGGATCGTTCTGGACCTGGAGCGCTCACCGGTCGCCCGCGCGGAATCCGCGCGCGATGAGCAGTGTCGCGAGGGCATCCGAGGCCCGGTCGAGTTCGGACCACGTCGTCGTGGTCCCGAAGTAGTGCACTGCCGGGTCGTCGGGCGCGGCGCGCACCGCGGCGTCGAACATGTCCATCGCGGTCCCGTGCTCCACACGCAGATGAGCCGGACGCTCACCGTACTGCGCGAGCCACGGCCGGTCGTCGTATGCGCTCACCCGACCTCCACCCCGCTCCTGACCGATCATCACCGCGCCGCACCCGGATCCTCGCGCCGTCCCGACGCTCGCACGGCCGTCGACGCTGCAGTCTACGGCCGCGGTCACCCACCGCTACCGTGTTCAGTATGGCCGAACCCTCCCCGACCGGTCCCGCGGTCCGTCAAGCCCGCGTGCGGGCCGGATTGACCCTGCGCGGTCTGGCCGCCGGGATCGGCGTGAGCGTCGGGACGATGAGTGCGATCGAGAACGGCAAGGTCGCGCTGACCATCGACCGCCTACAGGAGATCGCCGACCACCTCGGTGTCACCCCGTTGTCGCTGCTGAGCCCGCAATCGCAGCAGGTCCCCGTTCCGGTGGACCCGCCGCCCGCCGACGGCGACTGGCGTCACTTCACCGACCTCGACCTCGATCCCGCTCTGCGGGCGGCGGTCGAGGTGTTCACCGACCTGGGTTACCACGGCGCGACCATGCGACTGGTCGCCACCGCCGCCGACAGCAGCGTCGCCGGGATCTACCACTACCACCGCAGCAAGCAGCACCTTCTCGCCACACTGATGACCCGCACCATGGAGGACATCGAGTGGCGGGTCGTCGCCGCCGAGTCCGACGGCGATACCCCGGCAGAGCGGTTCGCACTCATGGTCGAGGCGCTCGCGCTGTGCCACGCCGTCCGCCGGGATCTCGCATTCATCACCGCCACCGAGATGCGCAGCCTCGAGGAACCCACACGTGGCGACATCATCGAGGCGCGACGACGTCTGCAACGACGCCTCGACGACGCCGCCCTCGGCGCCGCCGCCGACGGCACGTTCGCCGCACCGGATCCGCGCAGTGCGGCCCGCGTCGTGGCGACGATGTGCATGGCATTGCCGTACTGGTTCTCACCCTCCGGGCCGCTCACCCCGGCCGACGTGGCCCGCGAGTACGCCGACCACGCACGGGCCATGATGCGTGTTCAGTCCAGCTGAACCGCAAAGCGTTTGCCGGACAGCCGTTTTCGATTTCGCCAAAGTGCTTGACGTGCGCCCGGATACCTGTGATCCTCGTCTCACTGAACATTCCGAACGTTCGCTCGAAACGTTCAGTCCGCGAATCGACTCACTGGAGAGGCGCCCATGACCACCGCACCCGATCTCACCGAACTCCTGGCCGGATCCCCGTCGAACTGGGGCAAATGGGGCGCCGACGACGAGGTCGGCAGCCTCAACTATCTGACCGCCGAGCAGGTCCTCGCCGGCGTCGGACTGATCAAGAAGGGCGCCCTGTTCACCCTTCAGCGACTGATCGGCGATCCCAACGGCGACCCGGTCTGGCCCGGACGCAGCCCGGCCACCCGCGAGATGATCTTCGACGAGTCCAACTGGGACGAAGGTGGCGACGGACCCGCCTTCCCCGGCGGTCTGCACTACGCCGACGACAAGATCAATGCGTTCCTACAGGGCTCGACTCAGTACGACGCCCTGGGCCATGTCTGGTACGACGGCCAGATCTACAACGGCTACGACGCCCGCACCACCGTCGGCGGACTGGAGAAGGCCAGCGTCGAGCCCATCGCCCAGCGTGGTGTCGCCGGCCGTGCCGTGCTGCTCGACATGGCCCGCCACCTCGGCGTCGCACACCTGAAGGCCCGGCAGACCTTTGACCACACCGACCTCGAGAAGTGCGCCACCGCACAGGGTATCGAGATCAAGCCGCGGGACATCCTGCTGATCCGCACCAACCATCTCGACCTGTTCTTCGAGGACGAGGAGTCGTTCTACGGCGACTTCTGCGAGCCCGGCCTGGTGTACTCGCCCGAACTGGTGAACTGGTTCCAGGACAAGGAGATCCCGAACCTGGTGACCGACACGATCGCGAACGAGGTCACCACCGACCCGCACTCGGGCGTGGCCCTCGTGCTGCACAACGCCCTGATGCGCAACCTGGGCATCGCGTTCACCGAGATCTGCGACCTGGAGAAGCTCGCCGACGACTGCGCCGCCGACGGGGTGTACGAATTCTTCTATGTCGCAGCGCCGTTGAAGATCCATCGCGCCACCGGCGCACCGGTGAACCCGGTGGTGATCAAGTGACCTACGCCGATCGGCCGTGGCTCGCTCGCTATCCGGCGGGCAGCCCGGCCGACATCGAGGTCGAACACCCCACCGCCCTCGCCGTCTTCGATGCGGCGGTCGCAGCGGAGCCGGACTCCGCCTTCCTGCACTACTTTGATGCGACGTTGACGTTCGCCGAGGTGAACGCGGCCGCGGACGCAGTGGCCGCCGGCCTGGTCGCGGAGGGTTTCGGGACCGGCGATCGTCTGGCGGTCTATGTCCAGAACAATCCGGCGTTCGTGATCGGGATCGTCGCGGCGTGGAAGGCGGGCGGCATCGCGGTTGCGATCAACCCGATGAACAAGCAGCGTGAGCTCACCTACATGCTGGTCGACTCCGGCGCGACGGCGCTGCTGACCCTCGACGATCTGTACGTCGACGTCGCCGAGCCGGTGATCCGGACCGGGACGACGGCGGTGCGGACGGTCGTCACGACATCACCGCTGGATTTCCAGACCCGCGACGATCCGCGGCTGTTCGCCGGTGCGCAACGTCGACGCCCTGCCGGCACGCTCGACCTCGTCGAGACGATCGACCGGTTCGACGGCACGCCGCCGCCGGCTCCGTCGCCGACGGCCGACGACATCGCCGTGCTCACCTACACCTCGGGTACGACCGGAGAACCCAAGGGCGCGATGAACACCCACGGGAATCTGGCGTTCAACGCGCAGACGTACCGGGACTGGACCGGGCTGAAACCCGGTGAAGGGGTGCTGGGTGTCGCGCCGCTGTTCCACATCACCGGTCTCGTCGGCCATGTGATGACGTCGATGCTGGTGCGGGCGCCGCTCACCCTGACCCACCGGTTCGCGCCGGATGTGACCCTCGACGCGATTCGCGAACGCCGGCCGGTGTTCACCGTCGCGGCCATCACGGCGTTCAACGCGCTCTCGGCTGCATCGGGCGCCACCCCGGCCGACTTCGAGAGTCTCCGCGTGCTCTATTCGGGCGGTGCGCCGATCGCACCAGCCATGGCGGATCGCCTCGAGAAGGTGTTCGGCGCCTACATCCACAACATCTACGGGCTGACCGAGACGTCGTCGCCGTCGCACGGGGTGCCGCTGGGTGTCCGGGCGCCGGTCGACCGCACCTCGGGCGCGCTGTCGGTCGGGGTTCCGGTGTTCAACACGGTCGTGCGGGTCGTCGGCGAGGACGGCGACGACGTCGAGGTCGGTGAGGTCGGCGAGTTCGTGACCTCCGGACCGCAGGTCGTCAGCGGGTACTGGAACAAGCCGGACAAGACGGCCGAGTCGATCCCCGGCGGCGAACTGCGGACCGGTGATGTCGGCTTCATGGACTCCGACGGCTGGTTCTACGTCGTGGACCGCAAGAAGGACATGATCAACGCGTCCGGGTACAAGGTCTGGCCGCGCGAGGTCGAGGACGTGCTGTACACCCACGACGCCGTACGGGAGGCCGCCGTCGTCGGCGTGCCGGATGAGTACCGGGGCGAGTCGGTCAAGGCCTACGTGTCGCTGCAGGACGGGGCATCCGTCGAGCCGGAGGAACTCATCGCGTTCTGCAAGGAGCAGATGGCCGCCTACAAGTACCCCCGCGAGGTGGAGATCGTCGGCGAGCTCCCGAAGACCGTCACCGGCAAGATCCTCCGACGCGAACTCCGCGACAACCGCTGACGGATACGCATCGACCGGGCCGGTTGTGGTCTGCGGCCGCCTTCCGGCGCAAACCACAACCGGCGACGGGCACGGTGTTCTACCGTCAGCCCAGACGGCGACACGACGTCGCCCGGCGAGGAGTGATCCCATGACCGAGACGCCCCGGGTGCACGGCAACACGGACCCGCGATTCGACAGTGTCCGGGACGCACTGGCAGAGCAGCTCGCATCCGGAGAGGAACTCGGCGCCGCCATCGCGGTGGACATCGACGGCGAGGTCGTCGTCGACATCTGGGGCGGCCACCGCGACGCAGCCCGCACGCTGCCGTGGGAACGCGACACCATCGTCAACGTGTGGTCGACGACGAAGGAGATCACCGCCCTCGCGGTGCTCGTGCTCGTCGAACGTGGCCTGGTCGACCTGCATGCTCCGGTGGCGACGTACTGGCCCGAGTTCGCCCAGAACGGCAAGGCGGACATCGAGGTCCGCCACATCATGGCGCACACCTCCGGCGTCTCCGGGTGGGATCAGCCGTTCACCGTCCCCGACATGTACGACTGGGACTCGTCGGTGGAACACCTGGCCCGCCAGGCGCCGTGGTGGGAGCCGGGGACCGCGTCCGGCTATCACGCGCAGAACCAGGGTCACCTGCTCGGCGAGATCGTCCGGCGGGTCACCGGCACACATCTCAAACGCTTCGTCGCCGATGAGATCGCCAGACCGCTCGGCGCCGACCTCCAGATCGGTGCCGGGCCCGAGGACGACGACCGGATCGCCGAGATCATCCCGCCACCACCGTTGGATCTCGACCTCAGCACGATCTCCCCCGACTCGCCCATGGTGAAGACGTTCACCGGCCCCGCTGCGAGTGCGTCCGCCGCGAACACCGTCGAATGGCGGCGTGCCGACCTCGGCGCCCTCAACGGGCACACCAACGCCCGCGCCCTTGCCCGCACGTTGTCGGTGATCTCTCGCGGCGGCACCGTCGACGGCGTGACGCTGTTGTCGGACAAGACCATCGATCAGATCTTCGACGAGCAGGCGCGAGGCATCGACCTCGTGCTCGGCGTACCCCTGCGCTGGGGAATCGGCTTCGGATTGCCCGAGCCGGCGACCCTGCCCTACCTGCCGGACGAGCGGATCTGCTTCTGGGGTGGCTGGGGCGGTTCGATGACCATCATGTTCCCGCTCCAGAAGATGACCGTCTCCTACGTGATGAACAAGATGGCGCCGGGCATCATCGGATCGGAGCGGTCGGCCGCATACGCCAACGCGATCTTCGCGTCCCTCGGTACCTGAGAGGGGTCACCGGGGCACCCGAACGCGGGCCGATCGCCCGGCGCACCGATCCCGTAGGATCGCCCGTCGAGATCATTCGAGGGGGAGACACGCATGCTCGACGGAGTCCGCACGCTGTACCGGTTGACCCGGGGTGAGCGCGTGGCCGAGGATCAGCCGACGCCGCACACGCTCATCGCCGACGGCCCGCATCGGCACCTCGTTCGGCACGGCACCTACGACGACCTCGTGGCCGCTCGGGCCGCAGGTCGCGCTCCTGTTCTCCTCGTGCCGCCGCTTGCCGTCCCCGCTCGGTGCTATGACCTGTCACCCGACATGTCCGTCGTCGCGTTCCTGCTGTCGACCGGTCGCATCCCCTATGTGATCGACTTCGGCGAGATGGGTTATGCCGACCGGCATCTCGGGTTCGAGGAGTTCTTCGACGACATCGTTCCCGAGGCGATCGAGAACGTCGTGGACGACTACGGCGTTGCCGGCACGCGGGTCGATCTGGTCGCCTGGAGTCTCGGCGGGACGGTCTCGTTCCTCACCGCCGGCGCACACCCCGAACTGCCGGTACGGTCGATCACCGCGGTGGCCACCCCGCTCAACTACTCGCTCATACCGCCCTATCCGCTGGTCAAACAGGTCGTCCGACCGATCGGGGCCAGTCCGGTTCGCTACGGCCTCAAGGCGCTCGGCGGCATCCCGGCACCACTCGTCCGCGTCGCCTACCGTGCGACCGCCTGGCAACGCGAGATCAAAAAGCCCGGCTACATCATGCGCAACGCCGACAACACCGAGGCGCTGGCCCGGATGCAGGTCATCGACTGGTTCCAGGATGCCATGCCCGGATATCCCGGCAAGCTCGCCGAGCAGATGTGGGTCAACCTGGTCTATCGGGACGAGATCGCCCGCGGCGTCCTCGATTTCGGCGACCGGACAGTCGATCTGACGTCCATCGCGGTGCCGATCCAGCTGTTCGGCAGCCACCGCGACGCGATCGTCAGCTGGGCCGGGGCCCGGCATGGCGTCGAGTTGTTCGCCGACTCCCCGCAGGTGCATTTCACCACGGTCGAGAGCAGTCATCTCGGTCTCATCGCCGGCGCCGACGCAGCGGCCAACACCTGGCCGCGGATCGACGAGTTCCTCACGGCGCTGGACGATCCGGAGGAGTAGCCGTGTCCTGCAGCACGCGTCCCACGCCCTGCGCGGCCACCTGGGCGGCGACGACGAGTGACGGCCGATTGCGGCCCAGCGTGGGTACGACCACCCCGAGCGCGGCGACGACGCGGTCGCCGTGGCGGACCGGAACCGCGACGGAACACGCACCCAGAGTCATCTCCTCGACTGTCGTCGCATAGCCCTGCTGCCGGATCTGACGGAGCTGCCGATCGAGAACTCCGGCGGCGACGATCGTATGCCGCGTCATCGGCACCAGGTCGGCCATCGCGGCGCGCCGGACATCGTCGGGGGCGTCGGCGAGCAGCACCTTGCCGACGCCGGTGCAGTGCAACGGGAGTCGGCTGCCCACCCGGCTCACCACCGGCACCGATGCACGTCCCGACAGGCGGTCCAGGTACAGCACCTGCGTGCCGTCGCGGACCGCCAGATGCACGGTCGCCAGCGTGGCCGCATACAGATCCTGCAGGAACGGGGCGGCGATCTCCCGGATACCGGATTGGATCGGGGCGAGCAGACCGAGGTCCCACAGCCGGCGCCCCACAACGAAGGTGTTGTCGGGTCGGCGGCTCAGCGCCCCCCACATCTCGAGTTCGCGGACCAGTCGGTGCGCGGTGGGGACGGGCAGACCGGCGCGATCGGCGATCTGGGTGAGCGTGAGTGCGCGGTGAGATCGATCGAAGGTGCCCAGCACGGCCAGGATCCGCGATGCGACCGACTGTCCGGGACTGCCGGTGTTGCCCGCCATCGCTGCCCTTCCCTCGATTTCACTCAGTGAAATCGAGGGTACGCGCTCACTGTTCCGCGTCGAGTTCCGCGAACACCCCGGACGCGATGCGGAACGCGGTGTTGGCGTCGGGCACACCGCAGTAGATGGCCGATTGCAGCAGCACTTCCTTGATCTCGTCGCGGGTGAGGCCGTTGCGAACTGCGGCACGCACGTGCATGGCGAGTTCCTCATGGTGCCCGCGTGCGATGAGTGCGGTGAGGGTGATCATCGAGCGGCTGCGGCGATCGAGTCCCGGGCGGGTCCAGATGCTGCCCCACGCGTACTCCGTGATGAGGGTCTGGAAATCCTCGGTCAGTTCGGTGATCGCGTGTGTCGCCCGATCGACGTGGGCGTCCCCGAGGACCTCGCGTCGTACGGACATCCCGTCGTCGTACTTCGACATCAGTTCCCTTCCCTTTCGTCTCCCCCGCCACGTGCCGCTCGGGCGAGCTGTGCGTCGATGAAACTGTCCGTGGCCCCGAGGTATCCCGACGCCGGCTCATGTCCGGCGATCGTGGCCATCGAGTCCTGTTCGGAGGTGACGGCGGTCCCTGCCGCCTCGAGATTGTCACGCATACGAGCAGCATCGACGCGCAGTTCGGCGAGGAGTCGGCTCGTCTGCCGTGCCGCGATCACGGTGCGCCGCACCAGGGTGCGCAGCGCGTCCCACTCGACGTGCCATGCGCCCGGCGTACGTTCGTCGACGGCGTCGGCGGCCGACAGATGCAGGGTGGCGCCGAGTGCCGGGGCGCTCAGGGCGGACCGTCTGATGAGCACCGACAGCACCGGATTGGCTTTGTGCGGCATCGTCGACGACGAACCGCCGGAACCCTCGGCGAGTTCACCGATCTCCGGACGAGACAGGATCAGGACATCGTTGGCGATGTGGCCCCATGCGTCCGTACACCCCAGAGTGGCATCACCACAGCGCGCGACGGCAGTGCGGACCGAATGCCATGGCGCTGCCGGAGTCAGCCCGAGCAGTCCGGCGACGACGGTCGCCGCTTCGAGTGCGGCGCCGGGATCTCCGCCGGTCCCGGAGAGCTCGGCCGCGGCGGCCGACGTGCCTGCAGCACCACCGATCTGAGCGGGGAACACCAGGCGCGCGAGGAGTTCGCGCGCATCGACGACGCCGTGCAGCCACTGCGCTGCCTTGAGGCCGAATGTCATCGGCACCGCGTGCTGGGTGAGTGTCCGCGCGACCATCGACGACCCACGGTGATCGCCGGCGAGTGTGCTCAGTGTCTGCACCTGGGCATCGAGTTCATTCGCAATGACGCCGACACCTGCTCTCGCGCACAGCATGAGTGCGCAATCAACCACATCCTGACTGGTCAGCCCGCGATGCAACCACGAGGCGGCGGTTCCCGATCCGAGTCCGTCGCGGAGCCGGCGCACCATCGGGATCACCGGGTTCCCGCCCGACTCCGCCTCGATCGCGATCGCCTCGAGGTCTGCGGCACCGATCAGCGGGCGAAGGGACTCGACGGTGACCTGCGCGTCCGGCGGCGCGATCCCGGCGCTGACCAGTGCGGTCGACCATGCCGCCTCGACGCGAAGCATCGCATCCAGAACAGCTGTGTCGGTGAAGATCTCACCGGCGTGGTGATCGCCCGGCCAGAGCAGGTCGGTCATGTCGCCACCGCGGGACACGCGACCGAACGCGACGTCATCGGCCACCGTGGTCGAGGAACACCGTCTCCCCGTCACCCTGCAGGTGGATGTCGAACCGATATCCGTCATTCTCCGCGGTTGCGATGAGTGTTGCGCGCCGATCGTCGTCCACCGACCCGAGCAGCGGATCCGCGGTGAGCGCGCGCACGCTGTCGGGCAGGTAGGCACGCGTGAAGAGCCGGTCGAGCAACCCGCGCGCGAACACGCACACCGCGAAGAACGGTGCAGACCCCTCGGTCACGGCGCCCGGCGCCACGGTGGCGAAGGTGTAGTGCCCGACGCGATCGGTCTGCACCCGGCCGAAGCCGGTGAACGTGAAGCCATCTCGACGTAAGGAGCCAGGCTCCTGGCTCACGGCGCCGGAACCGTCTGGCTGCCAGATCTCGATCAGTGCATCTGGTACGGGATCGCCGGCACCGTCGAACACCGTGCCGTGCAGCCGGATACGGTCGGGATGTCCGGCCGAGACCAGCTCGGCCCCGCCGTCGAACGGCAACGCGTAATGGAAGAACGGGCCGACGGTCTGGCCCGGTGTCGGTGCGAGGTTCACTGCTCCTCCTCCATCGGGGTCTGTCCGGTTCCGGTGAGCACGATGTCCCAACGGTATCCGGTGCTCCACTCATGTTGGGTCAGATCGTGGTCGTAGCTGGCGACGAGTCGATCGCGGGCGTTTTGATCGACGATCGCCTGATAGATCGGGTCGAATGCGAACAGCGGGTCGCCCGGGAAGTACATCTGCGTAACCAGCCGCTGGGTGAACGCTGTGCCGAACACCGAAAAGTGGATGTGCGCGGGCCGCCACGCGTTGTGGTGGTTCTTCCACGGGTAGGGGCCGGGCTTGATGGTGGTGAACTTGTACCAGCCGTCGTCGTCGGTGAGACAGCGACCCACACCGGTGAAATTGGGATCGATCGGGGCGGGATGTTGATCGCGTTTGTGGATGTAGCGACCGGCCGCGTTCGCCTGCCACACCTCCACGAGCTGGTTGCGCACCGGCCGTCCGTCGCCGTCGAGGACCCGTCCGGTGACGACCAGTCGTTCGCCGACCGGATCACCACCGTGCTGGATGGTGAGATCGGCCTCGAGAGGGTCGACGTCGCGGTGGCCGAACGCCGGTGTCCAGAGTTCGATGCCCTCGGGGTCGGAGTGGTGAAAGTTCTTGGTGGGGTGACGCAACAGGCTCGACCTGTACGGGGCGTAGTCGAGTCGCGGCGCCGTCTCCGGCGCACCGCCCTCCGACAGCGACGTCGCATAGTCGGAACCGATTCGTGCGATCTCGTCGCTGATCTGCTGTTGCGTGCCCTGGCCCGCGTCCGAGGAGATGTGGCCGTGGTCGTCGAACACCTCCGACTCCTCGTCCGCGCCCGTGATCAGTGGTGTGGCCATCCTGTGTACCCTTCTGCGAGATAGGTGGAGCCGGCCTCCGAGGAGACCAGGGACTGCAGCTCCCCGAGTTGCCGCTGTTCATCGAATTCCGATGCACCCGTGGCGTTGTGGAGCATCGTGGTCATCCAGTAGGAGAAGTGCTGCGCCTTCCACACCCGGCTCAGCGCGCGGTCGGTGTAGGTGTCGAGCGCGTCGACGTCTCCCTTGCCGATCGCCCGCTCGACGACCTCGGCGAGCACCCGCACATCCGACAGCGCGAGGTTGAGACCCTTTGCGCCCGTGGGCGGGACGGTATGGGAAGCATCGCCGGCGAGCAGTAGCCGACCGTGGCGCATCGGCGACTGGACGAAGCTGCGGAACGGCAGGACTGTCCGCTCGATGACCGGCCCCTCCTGCAATCGGAAGCCGTCGACTCCGGACAGGCGGGTGTGCAACTGCTCCCAGATCCGGTCGTCGGACCAGTCGTCCGGATTCTCGCCGGGGTCGCACTGGAAGTACATGCGCTGCACGGTGTCGGTGCGTTGGCTGATCAGGGCGAAACCCTGCGGAGAGCGGTTGTAGATGAGTTCGGGGGCGCTCGGCGGCGCCTGCACCATCACCCCGAACCAGGCGAACGGATACTCGCGGAAGTATTGATGCGGATCGGCGACGAGCCGGCGGCAGATGCTGCGCGAACCGTCGGCGCCGACGACGAGGTCCGCGGTGATCTCGTGGCGCGCGCCGTCGACGTCGGTGAAGCGGACCGCCGGCGCGTCGAGGATGTCGATCACCTCGGTGTCGGTGATGCCGTAGTGCAGGTCGCCGCCGTCGCGGGTCCGTGCGCGATGCAGGTCGACGAAGACCTCGGTCTGCGGGTACAGCCAGCACGAGGCACCGGTCAGCTTCTGGAAGTCGATGCGGTGGCTGACCCCGCCGAAGCGCAACGCGATGCCCTCGTGCTCATGCCCCTCGGTGAGGACGCGATCGGAGACCCCGGAGTCGACCAGTAGGCGGACGCTGTCGCGCTCGAGGATGCCGGCGCGATGTGTGGTCTCGATCTGTTCGACGGTGCGGTTGTCGACGACGACGCTCTCGATGCCGGCGACATGCAGCAGATGCGAGAGCATGAGGCCTGCCGGCCCGCCGCCGACGATGGCCACCTGGGTTCGAGTGGTGGACCCAGCGTTCATGGACTGTCTCCGCATTCTGTGAGGTGGTGCGATGGGTCGACCATAGGAGTCGCCGATCACAACTGTCGACGTGAGAGTTTCACTCAGTGAAAGTCCGGCGGTTAGCGACCCGACGCCGCGACAGCCCGCCTACGATGTGCGAGATCCATGGACATCACCACTCAACAGCTCCGGTGCTTCGTGGCCGTCGCCGAGAACCTGCATTTCGGGCGCGCGGCCGCCGCGTTGCACCTGAGTCCTTCGACGCTGAGTGAGAACGTCGCCGCCCTCGAGAAGCGCGTCGGTAGACCCCTGCTCCGACGGTCGCCCCGTGTCGCCCTCACCGCCGCCGGCGAGGAATTGCTGCCGCTGGCCGGCCAGGCGTTGAGCGCGATGGGCGACGTCCACGAGTGGAGCACTGACGCCCGAAAGCAGGACACCATCCGCGTCGGCCTGATGGTGTCGAGTCGCCGATTTCGCACCGTGATGGCAGGCGCGACGGACGTCATGTCGCAGGTGTCGTGGGAGATCAAGCATCTGGGTTTCGACGGCAGTTATCGGGCCCTGGCCGACGACGTCGTGGACTGCGCGTTCGTCACCGAGGCCGGTCCGGTCCCCGCCGACGTCCGCGCGATGCCTCTCTGGAAGGAGCGTTGCGTCGTCGTGGTGCGCGACGACCACCCGCTGGCCAGACGCGCCGGAGTGCGTCGTGCCGACCTCAGCGGTGAGACCGTGATCGGCGGACGTACGTCGGACTCGTCGTCACGATGGTTGACCACTCTTCTCGGCGACCTCGGCGACGTCCGGGTGCAATCGATCGCCGCCGACTTCGACGAGATCCTCGAATTGTGTGGGGTCGGTGCCGGTATCAACATCGCGGGTGAATCCGCGGCGGGGGCGTATGCGCGACCCGGGCTGTCGTTCATTCCGCTACTCGATCTACCCGACCTGGTGACCCACCTCTGTCTGCCCCCGAACACCTCGTCGGCCCACGTGCTGGAGTTCGCCCGGATCGTGACGGACCTGGCCCGGAGCGTCGACGACTGAGCCGTTCGGGTCACCCGAAGGGTCGTTCACCGATTCCTGATGGACTCCGTCGTGATCCGGCTCCACGATGGGCGGGTGTCGTCGACCATCCCCGTGACTCGAGCCCTGCCACGCACCTTGACCTACGCCGAACGAGAGTCCGGTCCGCTGGTCCTCGACCTCTATCGGCCTGCCGGAGACGTCGTCGTGCCGGTCGTCATCTGGCTGCACGGCGGCGGTTGGTTCACCGGAGACAGAACGCTGGCTCCCGACCTGTGGACGTACTTCGCAGACCGCGGCATCGCGATGGCCGCGATCGAGTACCGGCTCAGCGGTACCGCGGTCTTCCCCGCGCAACTCCACGACGTCCGTGCCGCGATCCGTTTTCTCCGCGCACATTCCGACGACCTCGGACTCGACGGATCACATATCGGACTGTGGGGAGCGTCCGCCGGAGGACACCTCGCAGCACTCGCCGGCCTCACCGGCCATCTCGCCGAACTCGCCGACGAGGGTCTGGACGGTGCGTCGCCCGCCCCCGTCGTGCAGGCGGTCGCCGAGTCGTACGGGCCGGTCGACCTGCTCGGCGACATGGTCGCTCCGGGAGCACCGCTCCCCGGTGCCGACCCTCGGAACTCTCCCGAAGCGCGACTGCTCGGCGGTCTGGCCACGGAACGTCCCGTCGTGGCGACGTCCGCCAGCCCGCATCGCCTGGTCACCGATTCCGCGCCGCCGTTCCAGATCTCCCATGGGACCGCAGACGTCTTGGTCCCACCCGACCACAGCGCCTTACTGTTCGACACCCTTGTCGCACACAGCGTTACCGCGAACCTCTATCTGGTCGACGACTACCGGCACGGCTTCCTCAACCCACCGGGTCGGCTCGATGTCGCCATGGCACAGGTGATGGACGACGGCCGCCTGACCACCGAGGGGTCGGCGCCTGCAACGCTGCGCTCGTCGTCGGAGCCGGGGTCACCTCTCCGCACCGTCTTCACCTTCGACGTCGTCGGACGGTTCTTCGAACACCACTTGATGAGATCAACCACCGAAACACCGTTCCCACAGAAGGATTTCGCATGACTGTCGACCTCGAATCGATCCATCGCCGTGCACCCGTCGTCGGCGAGCTTCCCGGTGAACCCGTCCCCTACCTGATGCCGTCGGGCGAGGGCAGACGGTACGAGATCGGTCGTCAGCTCTGGACCGTCGTCGCCCGATCAGCCGACAGCGGAGGCGAGTTCGATGCCGCATTCGTGCTCGGGCCGCGCGGGTCCGGCGCGCCGTTCCACATGGTCGAACGGCAGCGATCGTTCTACGTCTTCGACGGCGCGATCCAGTTCTGGATTCCCGGCGAGAGTCGCGTCCTCGGTCCCGGAGACTCGATCCACGTTCCTGCGGGAACACCGGTGGCATACCGCTTCCTGCACCACATGTCGCGGTTCCTCGTGTACTCCGCGCCTGGCGGCTCGCTCGACGAGTTGTACGACAGCGGATCTGATGTCGCCGCACGCATCTACTCCGCGGAGCATGTCGCCGACGAGGACCGCGGATCGCTGCCGCCCGGGTGGCTGCCCGTCGACGCCCCCTACGTCGACGCATCGGACGTGTGGGACGAGACGCTGCCGGCGATCACACAGGCGTACTTTCAGCGCGCCCACACCGGCGACCACCGCGCGTGGCCGGATGCGATCAACACGTTCTCCGCGCGCGGTGTCACCACCGACCGTCGGTACTTCTCGGTCACCACCCTCGGCAACCGGCAACCCTACATCCCCGCCCACTTCCACCGGCTGCACACCGAGAACTTCTTCTGCCTGTCCGGACGGATCTGGTTGTGGGTCAACGGCACCGAGGTACTCCTCACTCCCGGCGATTTCGTGCACGCGCCCGCCGGAACCATTCACAGCTATGCGTTGGGCGCCCACAACACCCGGATGCTGGGTGTCCTGACCGGCGACGTGTTCGAGCCGTTCTTCGACCGCACCGGCGAACCGACCACCGACAGCGTCTACACCGAGGGCCTGGTGAACCCGGCGACCCTGTTCGAGAAGCTCGGCCAGATCTCCGACCTGGACGTGGAGATGGTCGGTCCGCCGCCCACGTCGGCGTACGGCCATCTGTGACGCGTCGGCTACGGGCCGGGGAGCTTATCCGGCGCACTCCCCGGCCGTAGAGCGATCAGAAACCGCTGCCCGGAATCCAACTCGTGCCGGCCAACGGCACCCGGGCCATCGCCGACGCCTCGATGGTGATCGCGACCAGGTCCTCGGGCTCGAGGTGCTGCAGATGCGCCTTGCCGCAGGCACGCGCGATGGTCTGCGCCTCCATCGTCATCACGCGCAGGAAGTTGGCCAGCCGGCGGCCACCCTCGACCGGATCGAATCGGGCCGAGAGTTCCGGGTCCTGCGTGGTGATGCCGGCGGGGTCCCGACCCTCTTGAAAATCGTCGTAGAAGCCCGCCGCCGAACCCAGCTCCTCGTACTCGGCCGAGTACCGGGGATCGTTGTCGCCCAGGGCGATCAATGCAGCGGTGCCGATCGCAACAGCATCGGCACCGAGGGCCATCGCCTTGGCGACGTCGGCACCGTTACGGATACCACCCGACACGATGAGCTGGACCTCTCGATGAACCCCCAACTCCTGCAACGCCTGCACAGCTTGCGGAATCGCGGCGAGCGTCGGAATCCCCACATGTTCGATGAACACGTCCTGGGTCGCAGCGGTGCCGCCCTGCATGCCGTCGACGACGACGACGTCGGCGCCCGAGTGCACGGCCAGCTTCACGTCGTAGTAGGTGCGGGTCGCGCCGACCTTGACGTAGATCGGCTTCTCCCAGTCGGTGATCTCACGCAGTTCGCTGATCTTGATCGCGAGGTCGTCCGGCCCGGTCCAGTCCGGATGCCGGCAGGCACTGCGCTGATCGATCCCCTCCGGCAGAGTGCGCATCGACGCGATGCGCTCGGAGATCTTCTGGCCCAGCAGCATTCCACCTCCGCCGGGCTTGGCTCCCTGCCCCAACACGATCTCGATCGCGTCGGCGCGACGCAGGTCGTCGGGATTCATCCCGTAACGCGACGGAAGATACTGGTAGACCAGGTTCTTCGACTGACCGCGCTCCTCCGGGGTCATCCCACCGTCACCGGTGGTCGTCGACGTCCCCACCTCCGAAGCACCGCGGCCCAACGCCTCCTTGGCGCCCGCCGACAACGCGCCGAAGCTCATCCCGGCGATGGTGACCGGGGTGTCGAGATGCAAGGGGAACTTGGCATTCCGCGCACCGAGCACGACGTCGGTGTCGCAGCGTTCGCGGTAGCCCTCCAACGGATAGCGCGACATCGAGGCGCCCAGGAAGAGCAGATCGTCGAAGTGCGGCAGCTTACGCTTGGCGCCCCACCCGCGGATGTCGTAGATGCCGGTGTCGGCGGCCCGCTGGATCGCTGCGATGGTGGTGCGGTCGAACGTGGCGGACTCGCGGAGCCCGCGCTGTTCGACGCTGCGGTTGTCGGTCATGGTGTTCTCCTGTATCGACTGGTCCCTGAGGAGTCCGGAGCGCTAGCGGAGGGACGTCACGAAGGGTCGCCCTTCGTGACGCTCGGCTGGCGCCTCGCTCCTGAAGGGTCCAGTGGGTGCGAAAGGTCCTCAGTAGGCCGACGTGTTGTCGACGTGGAAGTGGTAGAGCTCGCGGGCGGATCCGTAACGCGTGTAGTCCTTCGGGTCGTCGTCCTTGAACCCGGCGGCCTTGAGCAGGCCGGCCAGTTCGTCGAGATGCTCGGCACGCATCGGCTTCGCGATGCAGTCGGCACCGAGGGAACCCACGTCGCCGCGGACATAGATGCGCGTCTCGTAGATCGAATCACCCAGCCCGTCACCGGCATTGCCGCGGATGACGAGACGACCGGCCTGAGCCATGAATGCGCTGTTGTGGCCGACATCGCCGCCGACGACGATGTCGACCCCCTTCATGGAGATCCCACACCGTGCCGCCGCGTCCCCTTCGACGACCAGCAGGCCGCCATGGGCGGTCGCTCCGGCCGACTGCGACGCGTTGCCCTTGACGACGACGGTCCCGCTCATCATGTTCTCGGCGACACCTGTTCCGGCGTTGCCGTTGATGGTGATCTCGGCCTGCTGGTTCATCCCGGCGGCGTAGTAGCCGACGTGTCCGTTGACGGTGATCTTGACCGGTGCGTTGACCCCGGCGGCGACGCTGTGGGCGCCCGCCGGGTTGTCGATCACGATCTCGCCGGACACATCGTCACTGTGCAAGGCGCCGTTGACCTCTCGCAGAGAGGTGGTGGCGAGGTCGAATGTGTGGTTGGGGTTCAGCGTGTCCATGCGTAGACCACCTCCGGCTCGGGTTCCCAGATACGTGCTTCGGCGACGCCGGGCAGGTGAGCCAGGGCGCGGTACTCGCTGGCCATGGCGACCCAGTCGTCGGTTTCGGCGATGACCGCCGGCTTGCAGGCGATGGCGTCGCGCACCACGGCGAACGAATCGTGATTCGACACGAGAAGCGTGTAGAAGCCGTCGAAGGTGGCACACACCTCCTTCAGAGCAGTCTCGACGTCCTTACCCTGCGCGAGCTGGTGCGCGACAAAGCGTGCGCCCACCTCGGTGTCGTTCTCGCTGTCGAAGGACACGCCCTCGGCGCGCAGTTCGCGACGGATCGTCGCGTGGTTGGAGAACGATCCGTTGTGCACCAGGCACTGCTCGGGCCCGACGGCGAACGGGTGAGCACCCGACGCGGTCACGGCCGACTCTGTGGCCATGCGCGTGTGCCCGACGCCCTGCCAGCCACTCGCGGTCGACAATCCCCACGCCTGCACGAGGTCACGCGGCGCGCCAACGCCCTTGAGAACCGTCAGGTCGGCACCGAATCCGGCTACCAGCGCGTCCGGGTAGACCGTGGTGGCCGTCGCGAGGAGGGCTTCGGAGTCGACGTCCGCGCTCAGCACGAGCGTGTCGTCGACGAGGCGCGCCGCGACCTCACCACCGAGGGCCTTGCTCACGGCCTCGGCGGCAACGTCGAGTTCGTCTGCACCGACGCCGGTTTCGAGCAGCGACACACAGCCCTGCCCGGCCGGTGACCAGGTCGGATCGCCATAGATGGCGATGCCGGCTGAGTCGGCGCCACGGTCCTGCATCTCGCCCAGCATTTGGCCGAGGAGCTCACCGAGGCGGGGATGGAGTTCGGGGTTGCGCAGATGCAACCCGACGATTCCGCACATGTCGTCGCTGTCCTTGTCTTTCCGAGGGGGTCTGTCTGAGAAGGGTTGCCTAGAAGGCGGTCAGGTAGTTCTCGATCTCCCAGGGGGAGACCGTGGAATGCCACGCGAAGAACTCCTCGCGCTTGAGTCGGGAGAAGTAGTCGGAGACGAGTCCGGCGTCACCGGGCCCGGTCTCGGGTACCGCGGCGTTGAGGACCCCGGAGATGACCGGGTCCGCCTCGAGCGCCTCGACCGCGTGGAGCAAGGTGAGTGGCAACGACTCGATGTGCTCGGGACATCCACCGAGTGCGCCCGGGTCCAGACTCCGCTTGACTCCGTCGAGGCCTGCGCCGAGCGCTGCCGCGATCGCCAGATACGGGTTGGCCGAGCCGTCGCCCCCGCGGAGCTCGACGCGCTGCTCGTCGGGCACCCGGACGAAGTGGGTCCGGTCGTTGCCGCCGTAGGTGGGTCGACGCGGAGCCCACGACGCACCGGAACGGGTCGCGGTGGCGCCGGTTCGCTTGTAGGAGTTCACCGTCGGGGCCATCACCGCCTGCAACGCACAGGAATGCTCGAGGATACCTCCGACGAATCCGTAAGCGGTGGGCGACAACCCGAGACCACGCTCGTCCTCCCCCGCAGCACCCGGGAACACCGGGGCGCCGCCGGAGGTCAGCGACAGGTGGAAGTGCAGACCGGAACCGGTGCGCTCGGCGAACGGCTTGGGCATGAAGGTGGCGACCATGCCGCGCTCGGCCGCCATCGTCGAGAGCAGGTAGCGAAGGGTGATGACCCGGTCGGCGGTGGTGAGAGCCTCGGCATACTTGAAGTTCTGTTCGAACTGCCCGTTGCCGTCCTCATGGTCGTTCGCGTAGTTGCTCCACCCGAGTTGGTTCATCGCGGTGGAGACCGCCGTCAGATGGTCGTACATGCGGGTCAGACCACGGACGTCGTAGCAGGGCTGGTTCGAGTCGTCGGCGTCGTCGGCGGTGATGAGCGAACCGTCGGCAGCGCGCTTGAGCAGGAAGTACTCGACCTCCGCACCGACCCACGGCTCGAAGCCGGCATCGGCGGCCTGCGCGACGAGCGACTTGAGGATGTTGCGGGGAGCGAACGGCCACGGCTTGCCCTCGACGTGCGGATCGCAATGGACGACCGCCAGGCCCTCCTTGATGAACGGGATCGGCGTGAAAGAGGCCACGTCCGGAATGGCGATGAGGTCGGGGTCCTTCGGCTCCTGCCCGATGGCACCCACCGCGTAACCGGCGAAACCGACTCCGTCAGAGGCCAGTTCGTCGACCGCCTCGACGGGCACGAGCTTGGCGCAGGGCTTGCCGCGGAGGTCGACGAACAGGGCCAGGATGAACGTCGTCCCGGTGGCCGCGCACAGGTCGGCGAGTTCGTTGCGGTCGGTCATGGTGGTTCTCCGTCAGTGAGGGTGTCGAGATCAGTATGTCTGCTGTTAGGAAACTTTGTCTACACCGAGTAGACATTCTGATTATTTCCACCCTGTTACGGCGTCGTGAGTCCTGTGTGTCGATCGAGCCCGATCACGTGGCAACCGTCAGGAGATCGCCACAGATGTCCGCACCGGAGATCCCCGGCACTCACTCATCCACCCGCTGCGCCGCCCGCAGACACTCGACGAAGCCCTCGACGGCCGGGTTCGACGATTCCTCCGGACGCGCGATGAGCAGAGCCGTCGTCGGCGCACCCTCGATGGGCCGGATGACGACGTCCGCTGGCCGGAATCGGGACACCGATGCCGGGAGGATCGAGATGCCCACCCCGGCGGACACGAGCCCGGCCACGGTCTCGTGGTGAATCGCCTCCTGGACCACGACGGGTTCGGCGCCGACCGAGGCGAACATCGCCCATATCTGTGCCACGTAGGCGGGCATCAGATCGTTCGGAAAGAGGATCAGTCGCTCGTCGACGAGATCGTCGACCCGGACACCGGCGTGCGATGCCAGGGGATGCTCGACCGGCAGGACGGCGACCATCGGCTCCGAGAACAACGGTTCCACCACGAGCCCGGGTTCGGCGCCGCCCGATCGGATGAGCCCGATGTCGAGCGCACCCGCCGCGAGCGCATCGAGTTGTTCGCGGGTTGTCAGCGGAGACAGGTCGACCCGCACATGTGGATGGATCTCACGGAAGATCCGCAGCCCGGGCGGCAGAACGGTGCCGCTGGCCGAGCTGACGAACCCGACCCGGATGCGCCCGCGACGACCCTCCGCGTGATCGCGCGCCTCGAGCACCGCATCGTCGAGTCGCTCGAGCAGTTCCCCCACGCGATCCGCGAACACTTCCCCGGCGCCGGTCAGAGCGACGCGCCGGGTGGTGCGGTCGAACAAGCGAGCGCCCACCTCTCGCTCGAGATCCTTGATGTGCGCGGTGAGCGGCGGCTGCGAGATATGCAGACGTGCGGCCGCGCGGCCGAAGTGCAGTTCGTCGGCGAGGACGTGGAAATAGCGCAGGTGGCGGAGCTCCATGGCCACTATTCTCATGAGCAGAATAATGACCGTCAAATACATATTGGATTTTTCTCAATCGGCGTCGTCTACTGAAGACCCACCACCGACATCACCGCGGACGGATCACTCCCATGACGATCGACCACACTCCTCGCACCCATCACGTGATGGCTCCACCGATCGAGCCGATCGTCCGTGCGTCGACACTCCCGCCGGCTCCCTGGCGCAATGGTGCGGGCGTCACCCGGCGCATCGCCTCGGGAAAGACCGCCCTCGACGACATCGCCCCGCCCGACTGGACAGTGAGCCTGGCGGACATCGAGACCGATTGCGCGTTCTCGCTTTTCCCGGGGATGCATCGGACCGCAGTCGTCGTCGGCGACGACGCGGTCGACCTCACCGTCAACGGGACGACGCACACACTCGCACTGCTCGACCGCATCGGCTTCGACGGCGAGGACGATGTTCGCGCCACCCCCACGCGCCGCCCGACCCGATTGCTGAATCTCATGTGCCGTCGCGACACCTGCGCCGGCACGCTCACCCTCCGCAATGTGCGTGGCGTTCACACGATCGGCGCCGACGACGGAGTCGTCCTCACGGTGCTCGCCGGTTCACTCACACTCGGAGATCAGGAGATACGACGCTGGGACAGCGTGCTTCTCGACGGTTCGCCCCGCGAGGTCACCGGCGCCGCGACCGTCGCCGTCGCCCACATCCGCCCGTCCACACAGGAGAGCATCTCGTGACCGAATCCATCACCCGCACAACCTCCGTCAGCGGTCTGCTCGCCGAGATCGCCGACATCGGAACCGACAGCGCCCGAGGTGGTTACAGCCGACCCGTCTACTCCCACGCCGAACTCGAGCTGCGTGAGTGGTTCATCGCGGCGGCCGGCGCGCGTTCCCTCCCGACCGAGACCGACCGCAACGGAATCCTCTGGGCGTGGTGGAACCCGGAGGGATTGCCACTCGCCGACGTGGTGGTCACCGGGAGCCATCTCGACTCGGTCCCCGGCGGCGGAGCGTTCGACGGCCCGCTCGGGGTCGCCTCCGCCCTCGCCGCCATCGACTCGCTCCAGGCGAGCGGACTCCGGCCCGAACGGCCTCTTGCTCTCGCCGTCTTCCCCGAAGAGGAGGGCTCTCGCTACGGACTCGCCTGCCTCGGATCGCAATTGATGACCGGCGCCGTCACACCAGAGCGTGCGGCTGCGCTCACCGACGCCGACGGGACCACCTTCGCCGATCTCGCTGTTCACAACGGCCTCGATCCTCGCGGAATCGGCCGCGACGACGAACGACTCGCGCAGATCGGATCTTTCGTCGAACTCCATGTCGAGCAGGGTCGCGGACTGATCGACCAGGGCCGTGCCATCGCGATCGGTTCGTCGATCCTCGGTCACGGACGGTGGCGGCTGTCGTTCAGCGGGCAGGGAAACCACGCGGGCACCACCCTGATGGACGACCGTCGGGATCCGATGCTCGCCGCGGCCGCCACGGTTCTCGATGTCCGGCGCCTCGGCAGGAAAGTCGACGGCGCGCGTGCCACCGTCGGGAAACTCGATCCCGTCCCGGGCGGTAGCAATGTCATCGCCTCCCGGGTCGACGTGTGGCTCGATGTCCGTCACTCCGACGACGCGGTGGTCGCCGCGCTGGTCGCCGACATCGCGGCCGTTGCACGGGAACACGCCGCTGCCGAGAACTGCGGGATGACCCTCACCGAGGCGTCGATGAGTCCCCGCGTCGACTTCCATCCCGGCCTTCGCGGCCGACTGTCCACGATCCTGCCCGACGCACCGATCCTCCCCACCGGCGCCGGCCACGACGCCGGGGTGCTCAAGGAGGAGATCCCCACCGCGATGTTGTTCGTCCGGAACCCCACCGGGATCTCGCACTCGCCCGACGAGTACGTCGAAGATCCCGACGCCGATGCCGGCGGCGACGCACTCGCCACGGTACTCGCCGACCTGCTGACTCAACCGGTCGACATCGACTGAATCTGCCCCACAGCTCTTTCCACATCTCTCCACCGAAAGTGAACCCCGACATGACCTCCACCACCACCCGCTTCCTGATCATCGGCGGCGGCCTCGAAGGACTCGCGATCGCTTGGTCGCTGGCCGATCAGGGCGAGACCGATGTTCTCGTCGTCGAACGCGACACCCTGTGTTCCGGTATGACCGGAAAGTCCAGCGGCGTCGTGCGCTGCCACTACGGCAATCCGTCGCTCGCGGCGATGTCCTGGTACGGCGTCGACATCTTCACCCGCGCAACCGAACTCTTCGGCGACGACATGGCGTTTCAGCAGTGTGGCTACGTCGTCGGTGTCGGCGAGAACAATGTGGCCCCGTTGAACGCCAACGTCGAGATGATGCAGGGCCTCGGCATCGACGTCTCGCTCATCGGCCACGACACGATGGCCGAACTGTGGCCGGGACTGCATCTCGACGACTTCGCTGCCTTCGCCTACGAGCCGCTCGGCGGCCGCGGTGAGGCCTACATGGCGGGCATGGCATTCGCCGCGGCCGCACGCAAGCTCGGCGTGAAGGTCCGCCAGTCGACCACGGTCACGAAGCTCCTGCAGGGCGACGACGATCGGGTCGTCGGTGCCGAGCTCGCCGACGGCAGCACCATCCACGCGGACACCGTGATCGTCGCGGCAGGACCATGGACACCGGCGCTGACCGAACCGGTCGGTGTAGCGGTCGACGTCCGGGCCCAGCGGGCGCAGCTCGTGCTCATCGACCAAGGCGAACCGACCCCGGTGGTTCCCGTCCTGTCCGATCTGGCCGGACTCTCGTACGTCTGCCGCGAGCCCAATGGCGAACTCCTCGTGGGCAACTCCGACCACGCAGCCCCGCAGTACATCGATCCCGACAACTACATCAACCGCGCCGACGAGAGCACCATCGACAAGATCATCATGAAGATGGGTCATCGCCTGCCGGACATGCCCGACCCGCGCATCACGAGCAGCTACGTCGGCGCCTACGACGTCACCCCCGACTACAACCCGATCATCGGGCCGTCACCAGTCGACGGCCTGTTCCTGGCGACCGGTTTCTCCGGTCACGGATTCAAGATCTCCCCCGCCGTCGGCAAACTCGTCGCCGACCTTCTGCTCAGCGGTTCGACGACACTGAAGAACGTCGATCCGCATGACTTCCGGTACTCGCGATTCGCCGAGGGCGACCTCCTGCTGAGCCTGAACCCGTATGAGGGGGCAGGCGAGATGCGATGAGGCTCAGCCGCTGAACAACACCGTGGCGGTAGTAGCACATCATGTGCTACTACCGCCTCCATGACGACCATCGGTGTCCGCGAGCTCTGCCGGCACGCCTCTCGCTACCTCGCGCAGGTCGAAGCGGGCGACGAGATCTCGATCACCAATCGCGGCAAGACGGTGGCACGACTCGTGCCGGTCTCTCCCGAGACCTCAGGACCCGAGGCCTTGATCAGGACCGGTGTCCTCACGCCCACGCGGAGCCCCGGCTATCCACATGATCGCGGTCGAGGACCTGCCCGTCGGAGACCTGACGTCGGAGCTCGACCGCGTGCGCGATGAACGATGATCTACGCGTACACCTCTGCCATCGTCAAACTCGTCGTGTCCGAGGCCGAGACATCTGCACTCATCGCCTGGCTACGGCAGCATGCCGATGAGAACCTCGTGACCAGCGCGTTGACACGAGTCGAACTGATGCGCACCGCAGTTCGCGACGGAAGCAGCGGACTGGTGGATCGCGCGGGCAAAGTGCTCGACGGCATCGACATCATCCCCATCACCGAGGCCGTCATCACGCGCGCCGAGACAATCGGTCCATCGACCCTGCGTTCACTGGACGCCATCCACCTCGCATCGGCCGCCCACATCGACGAGCAACTCACCGGTGCTCACTTACGACCGCCGACTGTTGGAGGAATGCGCCCACGTCGGTTACCCCACATGGTCACCCGCACAGTGATCAACGGATCCACGCAGGCATCGAAGGCTACGAGGTCACGACACCGTCATCGACCGCATGCCGTCCGATGTGGATCTCGTCCTCATCGACCTCGTGGGAACGCCGGTTCCGCCAGACGCCCACGACGTACAGCGCGAGGCCGCCGAGCAACCAGCAGACCAGCACCACGATCGCGTGCAGCGCCCCGTTCCCGTTGAAGAAGGCCACGTCTCGCAGCA
Source organism: Gordonia sp. OPL2 (assembly GCF_003797825.1). Lineage (GTDB taxonomy): Bacteria > Actinomycetota > Actinomycetes > Mycobacteriales > Mycobacteriaceae > Gordonia. The sequence goes on along the minus strand of NZ_RKME01000030.1, from coordinate 18,705 downwards.
TGGTGCCGGTGGCACCGGGCGGCAGGAGCTGGCCGATGTAGCCCCACGGCGTGGGCAGCATCTCCGGTGCGCTCGCCAACCCCGACAACGGGTTACCGAGGAAGATCAACAGGATCGCGGCGATGCCCAGACCGGCCCCGCCGAGGAGCTCGCGCAGTCCGAGGACGGCGAAACACGTTGCGGCGATGCCCAACATCGCGGCCAGACTGGTCACCCAGTAGTTCCCGTCGAAAGTGCCGATCACATAGGTCAGGGTTGCCACCAGGACGAGCCCACCCACCACCGAGACACCGAGTGCGGTGAGCACACGCGCGCCCGGGGTATGGATGAGCAACATGATGACCATGGCGCTGATCCAGCCGCCCAGTGCGAGCGGCAGTGCGCCTGCGGCGAGACCCGCCCCCTTGGGATCGTCCGGCGGGAATGATCGGATGTCGACAGTGTTCGAGGATCCACCTGCAGCCTGGGAGACGCGGGTGCCGATTGCCGAGATAGCCGTGGCCACAGTCGGACTCGCCGCCGAGGCGACCATCGCATCGACGTTACGGCCTTCGACGATCAGCGCCCCGTAGATGTCGCGGTGTTCAATGGCGTCGCGTGCAGCGTCCGAACTGTCGTAGCGGGTGACGTCGAACCCATCGAGTTGTTGGCTCAGTCGGTCGGCCTGCGCCGCGGGTGCGACCACCCCGATCGGTACATCGTGCGGACCGGAGTTCGCGGCCGGCAGCGCGAACGCAGTGACCATCGCGGCCAGGAGCGCGGCGACCCCGACGACGAGTCCGATGATGGTGCGCGGATTGGGACGGGTTCCGGTTCCGCCCGCCGGGGCCAGCATTGCCATGTCAGATCCTTAAGAGACGGTACGTTTCCTAAGAGGGTAAGTTATGGTGCTTAGAAACGCAACGTTTCTTACAGGGAGAGTCATGGCAACACGACGCCGGGGCGCCGATCTCGAGGCCGCGATCCATGCCGCCGTGCAGAGCGAGTTGATGACACACGGCTATGCCGGACTGACCTTCGAAGGTGTGGCCGCGGCCGCGGAGACCAGCAAGGCCGTCTTGTATCGGCGGTGGCCGACCAAGGCCTCGATGGTGTTCGCGTCGATGGTCGGCGCGGACTCGTCCCCGCTGCACACCCCCGACACCGGATCGCTGGTCGGCGATCTCACCCAGTTGTTGCGCGACGGCAATGCGCTCTTCTCGCACCGCGGCCGGGGCATGATCCTCGGCATCCTCTCCGATGCCGACGAGACGACCGCCCAGGCCATGCGGGAGGTCATCTTTCGTCGGTCGGCAGAGGTCGTCGGCCCGATCGTCGAACACGCCCGTGAGAGAGGCGAACTCGGGCCGACCCCGATCCCCACGCGAGCGCTGGCATTACCGATGGATCTGCTGCGCAATGAGACGCTCTTGCGCCGGTCGCTCGACGACGCGGGAATCGCCGAGATCGTCGAGGTCTGCGCGGTGCCGTTGTTCCGGGCGTTGAGCTCGGCAGACGACAGCGGGGGTCCACCGTGACCGGTGAACCCCCGCTCTCTGTCGTGAACGGCGCCGACGTGGATCAGGTGGATACCGGCATCGGCTCCGCGGCCCCTGTACTCGCCGGACCGACCTTCGGCGGAACGGTCGCGACCAGGCCCGGTGCGTGTCCCACTCCGGCTGCGGGGATCTCGTACGCGGTCTCGGCGTGCACGGTGGAGTCGAGTCCGGTCATCTCGGTCTCCTCGTCGACGCGCAGGGTCATCACCTTGTCGAGCCCCTTCGCGATCAGCCAGGTCATGACGAAGGAGTAGGTGCAGGTGATGACGATGCCCGCCAACTCCTTCCACAGGATGCCGATGTCGCCACCGAACAGGATGCCCTGCACTCCGGCGGGAGCGGACTCCGAGGCGAACAACACGATGCACAGGGTGCCGACGATGCCGCCGACACCGTGCACGGCGAACGCGTCCAGGGTGTCGTCGACCTTGAACTTGCTCTTGAAGCTGAGCAGTAGGGCGACGACGGCCGCGGCGAGCAGTCCGACGCCCAGCGCGCCGAGCGGAGTCATGGTGTTGGCGGCCGGAGTGATCCCGACGAGACCTGCGACGGCGCCGGTGATCAGGCCGAGGGAGGTGGCATGACCCTCACGCCACTTCTCGATGAGGCAGAAGCCGATCATGCCCGCACTGCCGGCGAGCAGGGTGTTGAGGATGACGACCTGGGTGAGGAAGCTGGCACCGAGAGCGCAGCTGCCGTTGAACCCGAACCACCCGAACCAGAGGATGCCACCGCCGAGCAACGCCATCGGCACGTTGTTCGGGCGCTCCATCCGTTTGCGGCGGGCGCCGAGCACCATCGCGAGGGCCAAAGCCGCCACACCGGAGTTCATGTGAACCGCGGTGCCACCGGCGTAGTCGTGGATGCCGATGTCGTTCAACAGGAATCCACCGCTGATGCCGTCACCGTCGGCGGCGAACACCCAGTGCGCGACCGGAAAGTACACCAGAGTCAGCCAGATCGGCGCGAAGACCAGCCAAGCGGAGAACTTCATCCGGCCGGCCGCACCGCTGGCGACGATGGCGATGGTGATCGCGGCGAACAGGATGAACCAGGCCGCGAAGTACAACACCTGAGTGCTGCCCGAGCCGTCGTCGGCCATGTTCGACCCGAGACCGATGTAGTCCATCGGATTACCGATGATGCCCCAGTCGTTCACCGACGGTCCCGACACGAGACCGTAGCCGTAGAGCACATAGAGCACGCTCGTGATGCCCAGGGTGACCATCACCATGGTCATCATGTTCAGGACGTTGCGTGACCCGACCATACCCCCGTAGTAGAGGGCTAGGCCGGGAAACATCAGCAGCACAAAGACAAATGCCGCGAGCATCCACGCCAGATCGGCGTTGGCGGCGAGTATGGGTTCCATTCAAGAATCCTCGGGTCATGTTGTGGGACAGACAAATCGAAGGGACAAACTGAGGCGGACGTCACTGTCCGCGAAGATGTGCGACGACGTGGTCGCGATAGCCCAGGAAGCCCTTGTAGGCGGCGATCGGCTCGCTGAGCGACTCGATGACGGTGGCGAGTTGGCCGGCCCATTCCGGGATGCGCCTGATCTCCGCGAGCGAGGCCATGAAGGTGCGGATGTTGAAGGTGACGGCTCCGGTCATCGGGAGCCGGATGAAGTGCTCGAGTTCGATGCGCAGGTGCACTCGGTCGAAGTCCCTGTCCTGCAACATCTGCGGGATGTCACCGGACCATTCGGGCAGCTCCTCCAGACTCACGTCGAGTTTCGGTGAATCCGACGCGGACAACGTCCAGTTGACCCGTCGGTACACCTGGTCGGCGGGGAGTCGGCGGAGGAATTGCTCGGCCCGCGCCACGATCCCCTGCCGGGTGAGACCCGGTACGGGAGCGTGGATCTCGTACATGTCCATACCGACGTCGAAGGACACCGACCAGGCCGCGGCGAAGGTGACGGCTCCCGCATCGAAATAGAGGTGCCCGTCACGCTCGATCACCAGCAACAGATCGTCGGGAACCTCCCGGGCGAGGAAGTCGAGCGGACCGTTCGGCAGCGACGAGTCCACACCCAGCACGAAATACTGATCGGTTCCGAGAAGATCATTGCGCCAGTGGAAGCGGGCATCCCCGTACTCGGTCAGGTGCATCGCGTCGGGATGGCTCAACGCGAGGTCACGGAGGTAATAGAGCAACAGATCCCAACACGCGAGTTCCATCCCGGGCCGGACCTTGACCCGGTGCGGGTCCGCATCGAGGATGCGACGACGCTCGGCCATGATCGTCGGATACTCGATCCCACCGAGATCGACGATGTTTCTTCCCCATTCGCCGCCGCGGGTCGCGCGGGGTATCCGCGCCGGCTCGACATTGACGCTGTAGCGGAACTCCTCGAGCTCATCCGGGAACGGCCAGGGCAGATTCGCCAGGTGATCCACGGTGGTCGTCATAGGTCCACCTCGATGTCCTCACCGCGGGAGACGCAGCACAGCATGCTGTCGCCGGCATCCCGCTCGTCGTCGGTCAACACGAAGTCCCGGTGTTCGATGACACCGGATCGGACTCCGATGCGGCACTCACCGCACACTCCCTGCCGGCACAGATTCGCAACGGGGAGCCCGTGGTCGAGCATCCGCTGCAGCAGTGACACTCCGGCGGGCACGTCGATCACCGCGCCAGTCGAGGCGACGCGCACCGAGAACGGCTCTCCCGGTTCCTGTTCGGGAGCGGCGAACCGTTCGAGGTGCACGCGCGCCGCCGGCCATCCGGCCAGCTCCGCGGCGGCGGTATAGGTGTCGAGCATGGCGGCGGGCCCGCACGCATAGGCGTGGGTGCCCAGTGGCTGCGCGCCGAAGCGGTCGGCGAGCAGCCACCTCGTGTCGTCTGCGCCGGACACCTCGAACAGGGTCAGACCGGAATCATCTCCGAGTGAACGCAACTCGTCGAGATGAGCGGCGTGACCGGGACGATAGGAGTAGACGATGTCGGCTGTTGCGCCCCGCCGGGCCAACGACCGTGCGTGCGACAAGATGGGGGTGATCCCGATCCCGCCGGCCACCAACAGGGCGTGCCGCTGATCCCACACCGGCGCGAACATCGATCGCGGCCCTTCGACATCGAGGAGCCCACCCTCGACGACGTTGTCGTGCAGCCAGTCCGAGCCGCCGCCCGCGCCGCGCCGGAGCACGGAGATGCCATAGCTGGACGGAAGCATCCCGTCGTCGACGAGCGAGTACGCGTTGCGATGCGCGCCCGCACCCACGATCAGGTGACTGCCCGGCTGATAGGACGCCAGGGGTGACCCGTCGGCGGAGACCAGCCTGACATGGCTGATCTCGGGCGTCAGGGCGGTGACCTGGACGACCCGCATCGTCCGCGGACCGGTGCGGTAGCCCGGGTGCTGATGACCCGGGTGCTGTCGGGTCGGCTGTTGGCGATCCGGTGGTGTCGCCGACCGTGTGCCGGCCGCAGGTGGCGTGTCGGACAGCAGCGTCACTCGCCGACCTCCGCGTCGGAGGCGGAGGCGAGAAAGCCGCCGCGCGAGGCGGAGTGGTGTGCGTGGATCTCTACTCGGCGCGCGCATCCCGGACAGTCGACGACGGCCCCGGGCGCCCCGTCGACACGGAAGGTATCCCGGCAATGGGCACAGTACAGCGGCAGATCACGGGTGTGCACGACGAAGGCGGACAGCTCTGCGGCGAGGGCTCCGTGGTCCCGGGCCGTCGACAACGCGGTCATGACGTCGTACTGACCGCCGACGACGTGGACGCGCGCGCCGGTGGTGGTGACCGCCAACGCCTCGGCGAGAGCGCCCCTGTCGGCAGGCGAGGTCAGCGTGTCCAGGACGACGAGCCGTGTCGGACCGATCGCCTCCGCAGCGGAGACCCAGCCGCGCGACACCACACCGACCATCGGCTCCCCGCCGATCGCGACGATCAGGAACGAGGCACCCGACTCGTCGACGGCCTCCGGCGCCGCGGGCCAGAGCGGCAGCCCGTCCCCGGGTCGTTCGTCCGGCACGGCGGCATCCGGCGTCGACTCGGCCGAGACCGCCGGTCCGGCATCACGGAGCCACTGCGCGGCGCGCGCTCGGTACTTGATGACACCCTTGTAATCGGCCATGTCGTCGGGGAGTTCGTCGAAGACCTCGGCTGCCCGTACTCGCCACGGATCGATGGTGGCCAGCGTTTCGAGCGGCAGCATGTACGTGCGGATCAGGAACATCACCGCCCCTGAGTCCGGGAGCCGGATGAGATGCTGCACCTCCACCCGCAGGTGCACCAGACGACCGAAGGTCTCGTCGTCGACCTGCTGGATGGTCTCGCGATCCGGTCCCCACTCGGGGTACCGCTCGGTCGAGACATCGAGCCGGCGGCCGATCGTCAGAGTCCAATTGGTGCGCCGGTACGGCTGGTGCGGTTGCAGGCGCTTGATGAACTCGTGTGCGCGGGTGATCACGCCTTCGCGTCGCACGCGGGGAACGGGTCCGTGGATCTCGAGGAAACTCATCCCGACGTCGAACCCGAAACTCCAGTCCGCGGCGAACGTGACCACGCCAGCATCGGCGAACAGCTGCCCGTCGCGTTGGTCGAGCAGTACGACGTCCTCCTGGATCTGTCCGCAGATGTAGTCGAGCGGGTCGGTGGGCAGCGTCGTGTCGTCGCCGTAGACGAAGGTCTGGTCGATCGCCAGCAGCGAGTTCTCCCAACGCCAGTCCGCCCCGGACCGATGCAGCGCGAAGTGGTCCGGATAGGTGGTCGCGAGTTCGGTCATGATGGTGACCATGGCGTCCCAGGTGGCCGGCCGCATGTGCGGGAGGACGGCATGCCGAGTGGTGTCGGCCGCGAGAATCGTTGCACGCTCGGCGATCTCGTGTCGATACTCGCTGTCGACGTCGATCACTCCATCGCCCCACTGCCCGGCGGCAGTCGCAGCAGGCTGGTGGGCCGGCTCGACGTTGGTGCTGTATCTGTATCGGTCGTCGACGAACGGAAACGGGAAGCCGGCGACGAGCTCGGCCTCGACAGTGGCTGGGTCCGACCCGGTCGAGGCCGGGGACGTGATGGTCACAGGGGTACCTCCAGGGTGCATCCGGCGGCCGCACGCGAGACGCACGGCATGAACGCGTCGCCGGCGGACTTCTCGTCGTCGGACAAGTACAGGTCTCGGTGGTCGGCGGTGCCTGCGGACAGTGGGATCCGGCACTCTCCGCAGACGCCCTGGCGGCAGCGGTTGGCCACCGCGATCCCGTTGCCCTCCAGGGCTTCCAGAACCGATGTCCCGGAGGGGATATCGACGGTCAGGCCGGATTCGGTGAGCCGCACGGTGAACGGTTCCCCGGCGTCGAGCGCGTCGGCACCGAATCGTTCGAGGTGAATCCGCGACTCCGGCCATCCCTGGCCGCGTGCGGTCGCGACGACGTGATCGATCATGCCGGACGGACCGCACAGGTACAGGTGCGTGCCGATCGGCTGATCGGCCAATGTGGCGGTGAGGCGTTCGGTGAACGCGGACTGATCGACGAACAACTCGGCCTCCCGGCCCGCGAGCGCGATGATCTCATCGACGTGCGCCCCGCAGCCGGGCCGAAAGGTGTAGAGGACCTGGACATCTCGATTCCAACGGGTCGCCGCCCGCAGATGCGACAGGATGGGCGTCACACCGATACCGCCGGCGACGAGCAGATGTTTCGTCGCCCGGGCCGCCGGCGGGAAGGCGCTGCGTGGCAGCTCGACCTCGACCGCGTCCCCCACCGACAGCATGTCGTGCATCCAGCGTGATCCGCCGTTGCCGTCGGCCAGACGCAATACGGAGATCTGGTAACTGGTGGGAGCGACCCCGTCGTTGGTCAGACTGTAGGCGTTGGTGCAGTCGCCGGCACCCACGATCAGGTGGCTGCCCGGCACGAATCCGGGGAGGACCGCGCCATCGGGTGCCGCTAACGTGAAACTGCGTATTCCTGTTGCAGCGTCGACGATATCGGTGACGATCAGCGTGCGGCGCGAGCTCCGGGCCCGCACATCGTCGACGGGGGCCCCGGGGATGGTGGCTGTCACGACAGGGAACCTCCGGCGGTCGCGGGCGCTTCGGCGTCGACCATGAAGCCGAGGTATCGGCCGCTTCGACGCGAGACGTGGTGATAGACGAGAAGATGACGGTCACAGCCGCCGCAGTCGACGACGTCGTCGACCGCGGCGACCGTGGATGTGATCGCCCCGCAGTGCGAACAGAAGATCTCGATGACCCCTGCACCGGCGGTCGTCACGTGGATCTCGTCATCCTCGAGACCGGCCGACGTCGCCACCCCGCGCAGCGCCAGAGCGGCGCCGGCGGGAGCGACGATGACCAGGCGGAACCCGACGCGCGCCCGCGCCAGCTCATCGCGCAGCGCCTGCGCGGCGGACTCGGTGTCGTCGAAGGTCATGGCCTGCAGGGCAGTGCCGTCGGGCAGCGCCTGCACCCATCGCCTCATGCCGTCGCCCGTCGCGTCCCCGACGCCGAGCAGGAGGTAGGACCGGCCCGAGTTCGACGGCAGTTCGGTGTCGTCGGCTGACGCCCCGGGACGGGCCCACGTCGGGATGCTCGAGAATGCGATCTGCGACATGGCCCCTCAGAGGAGGTCGGCGTCGCGGTGCCCGGCGTAGAACGCCAGGGCATGGCTCGGTGTGCTGAAGTAGATCTTCGATCCCTTGGGGAAGAAGATCGCGTCCTTGGCCTTCGCGATCTGGGTCTGTCCGGTCTCCTTGTTCTCCAGAAGGAACTCACCCTCGAGAACGACCTTCATCTCGTCGTACTCGTACTCGTAGTACAGGGGTGCGTCCGTGTGGTGGAGTTCGAAGTATCCGGAGCACATGACACTGCCCTGCGGGTTCTCGTAGACGTCGCCGATGAATCCCTCGGTCCCGGGATATTCTGACTCGGCCATGCGAGGCAGGTTCTCCCACGCGCCGGCGGTCACCAGGAACGGTGTGGCGGTGTCGGTGCTCTCGACGGTCATGTCGGTCCTCCAGATCGTTGTTCTGACCCACCGGAATCGGTGGCTAACATCAGTAGACTTTGTTCGTTGTCATGAAACCCAGTCGGTGTTACGGCCCGATGACATGGTCGTTTACTGATGTAAAACATGATTCACCTGAGGTGGACGTGACGACGGCTGCCGACTGTCACTCCTGTGTCCGGATTCACGTGGCACTCCGCTGAGCCTTCGGGTGGGCTGGTGAGGACCGCCGTTCGATCATCGATACGACTGGAGTCGACACGTGGCGACCATCAACGCCTCACCCACCACCGAAACGAGCAAGGAACTTCTGGGCCCCTTCTACAACGGACGCGAGATGATCCTCGCCGCCGTACTGGCATCCCTCGCCGGTGCGACCGGTGCGGCCGCATGGTTGTACTCGTCGGGCTGGTACGTCACCTTCATGACCGGCAACACCGAGCGTCTCGTCCTCGAGCACATCAAAGGTGCTCACGCCCTGGGCATCTCAGCATTGGTGACCGTGCTGACCTTCGTCCTCGGTGTCATCGTCGCGACGCTTGCCCGGCTCTACGTCTGGACGAAGGCACGTCACGGCGCCACAGTCCTCACCGCCACGTCGACGGTCGCCGCGTCCGTGTCCGACGCCGCCCTCAGCTCGCCCAAGGACGAGTTCGGCATCGCGCCCGTCCTCTGCCTCGCTTTCGGGCTCGGGGCCCTCAACACGTCGATCAGCCGCAAGGGCGAAGTCGTGATGCCGTTGTCGTATGTGACCGGGACGCTGGTCAAGATCGGTCAGGGCGTTGGACTGCACATCGCCGGCAAGAAGCGCTGGGGATGGGTCGCCCACGCGAGTACCTACGCGGGATTCCTGGTCGGAGCAGCCGTCGGCGGGCTCCTCTTCAACGCGTTCGACGAACGCAACTCGTTGTTGACGCTGGCCGCGATCGCCGTGATCATCGCCGCGGTCACGTGGCGTCTGGACCATCCGAGGTTTCTCGAGAAGGACGGCCACTGACCGCGATCGCCGCAGGATGGCCGTGTCGTCGTCGCCGACGACGCGACAATGGATACTCGTCTACATGGACACCGTCGTGGATGTCGCCGTGGTCGGCACACTCAATGTCGATGTGATCGTTCGGGTCGACCGCCTGCCGGCCCCCGGCGAGACGGTGCTCGGGCAGTCGATGTCAGAACGTCTCGGCGGCAAGGGTTCCAATCAGGCGCGGGCTGCCGCGCCGCTGGCGACGACGGCACTCGTGGGTGCTGTCGGCGACGACGAACCCGGCGTCCGGATGCGAGCGGCCGCGCATGACGAAGGTGTCGACGTGACACACGTGCTGCAGGCCCACGGAAAGCGCAGCGGTCAGGCCATCATCGAGGTCGACGACGACGGTGAGAACCGGATCGTCGTCCTCTCAGGGGCCAATGCGGCGTTGACCACTACGCACGTCGAGGGCTCGCTCGATGCGCTCGACCCGACGATTGTTCTGACACAACTCGAATCGCCGATGGCGGTCACCGAGGCGGTCGCGGCATGGTGCGTGCGGAACGAACGACGACTGCTGCTCAACCCCAGTCCGGCGGCCGCACTCGACGACGCCGTGGTCCGTGCTGCGGATCCGCTGGTCGTCAACGAGAGCGAGGCCGCGTTCTATGCGGGCCTGGACATCGACGATTCGGATGCCGCCGCCCGCCGACTGCTCGCGATCGCCCGGTCGGCGGTGATCACCCTGGGCGCCGACGGAGTGGTCGTCGCCCAGGGCGACTCGATCGAGCGGATCGCGGTGGATCGTGTTCGCGCGGTGGACACCACCGGCGCCGGCGATGTGTTCGCCGGGACGCTGGCCGCGCACCTGGCCGACGGAGTGGACCTGGTCATCGCCGCGAGGCGGTCGGCCGCTGCGGCGACAGCCCTTGTCGCGCAACCGCGTGGCGGGTGATTGCCCTTCGTGACGCTCGCACGCTCGCTCCTCAGGGAACAGGGGGGCGATGCAGAGCTCAGCGCTTGCTCCAGCGCGCGACGCGCTCCTTGTGGTCGGCGGTCTGATGGGCCAGTGGCTGCATCGCCGCCGCGAGATTGAGCACGGAGTCCAGTGAGCTGGTGCGTGATTCGGTGAGTAGCCGCTTTGCCATACGCAGGGCGTGGGGTGGGTTCTTCGCGATACGCGCAGCGAGCGCCCGGGCGTCGTCGAGCAACGTGTCGTCCGACGACACCCGACTCACCATGCCCCACTCGAGGGCGGTGGCGGCGTCGACCCGATCGCCGGTGAATGTCATCTCCGCGGCGCGCTCATATCCAATGGCCCGCTGCAGGAACCACGATCCGCCGTCACCCGGGATCAGTCCGAGCTGGACGAAACTCTCTGCGAAAAAAGCCGATTCGGCGGCGATGCGGATGTCGCACATCATGGCCAGATCGCAGCCGGCACCGATGGCGGCTCCGTTGACCGCTGCGATCACCGGCACCTCACACCGCTGCATCGCGCGCGGTATGCGCTGGATTCCGTCGGCATAACCGTGGCGCTGCTCGACGGGATCGAGTCCGAACAGCCCCTCCCCGTCGGCCATCTCCCGGACGTTGCCGCCGGCCGAGAAGAACCTGCCGGACCCCGTGAGGATGACGACGCGGACATCGTCGTTCGCGTTCGCGTCGTCGACGGCCCGCTCGAATGCCGCGATCACGTCGTGGCCGGTGATGGCGTTGCCCACCTTCGGGAGGTCGAGCGTCCAGACGGCCACTCCGTCGGCGATCGTGATGTCGAGCGGTTCGCTCACGTATACGGCCTTTCTCGAGATGCAGGGGACTCCCCTGCACCCTACGACCCCGGAGCACCATCGAAGCGGCGCATGGGCGACACGGCAGGCGCCGCCCCCTCGTCCGGCCGTACCGTTGACCCATGACGACCACCCGCGACGCCGACGATCGCACCGCGCCAATCGCCGACGACCTGTCTCGCCATCTCGTCCGGTATGGCGGCACCTTCTCGCCCGAACTGATCGCGCGTGCGTCGGGCAGTTACGTCTACACCGCCTCGGGCCGTCCGCTTCTCGATTTCACGTCGGGTCAGATGTCGGCGATCCTCGGCCATTCCCATCCCGACATCGTGGAGACCGTGCGGCGGCAGATCGGGACGCTCGATCATCTGTTCAGCGGCATGCTGTCGGAGCCGGTCGTCGACCTCGCGCGCCGACTCGCCGACTCCCTGCCCGAGCCACTGGACAAGGTGCTGCTGCTGACCACGGGTGCCGAATCGAACGAGGCGGCCATCCGGATGGCCAAGCTCGTCACCGGGCGGCATGAAATCGTGTCGTTCGCACGATCGTGGCACGGAATGACACACGCCGCGGCGGCAGCGACGTACAGCTCGGGTCGAAAAGGATACGGCCCCGTGGCCGCCGGGAATCTCGCCCTGCCGACCCCGAACGCGTACCGTCCGGATTTCGTGACCCCCGACGGCGAGTTCGACTGGCAGCGGCAGCTCGACTATGGGTTCGAGATGATCGATGCGCAATCCGTCGGCGCGCTGGCCGCATGCATCGTCGAACCGATCCTCTCCTCCGGCGGCGTGATCGATCTGCCGCCCGGCTACCTCCGCGCGCTGAAGGCCAAGTGCGAGGAGCGGGACATGCTCGTCATCCTCGATGAGGCCCAGACGGGCCTGTGCCGCACCGGAACCTGGTATGCCTTCGAACGCGACGGCGTGGTGCCGGACATCCTGACCGTCTCGAAGACCCTGGGGGCGGGTCTGCCGCTCGCCGCCACCATCACCACCACCGAGATCGAGCGAGTGGCGCACGAACGCGGATTCCTGTTCTTCACCACCCATGTCTCCGATCCGCTCGTCGCCGCCGTCGGCAACACCGTTCTCGACGTCCTCGGGCGCGACCGTCTCGATGCGCGTGCACGCGAGGCAGGCGACCTCCTGAACGCGGGATTGCTCGATATCGCCGCGCGGCACGACGTCGTCGGCGACGTCCGCGGCCGCGGACTCATGCAGGGCATCGAGCTGGTCACCGATCGCGAGGCCAAGACCGGCGCAGACGAACTCGGCGCCGCGGTCACGCGGCGATGCTATGACCTCGGCCTGCACATGAACGTCGTCCAGCTGCCGGGGATGGGCGGTATCTTCCGCATCGCGCCGCCATTGACCGCCACCGACGACGAGATCCGGTCCGGCCTCGAGATGCTGGATCAGGCCATCGGGGAGTGTGTTACCGCCGCAAAGCGCTGATCTAGGCCTGCGGGGTGGGATCCGCGTCCTTGCGGACCGTCTCCCTCGACGCCCAGTTCTGCGTCCACTTGTACAGCCAGGCGAGCACCGCGACGAACAGGACGACCCCGAGGATCTCCGACCCGGTCTCCCAACCGTCCCCGATGAACGGCAGATTCAGCACGGCATCGTTGCCGCTGGAGGCCACGATCGCGGCGAACACCACGTTCCACAGACTCTCTCCGACGATGAGGCCGGTGGCCAGGAGAACACCCATCCGCTTCTTGCGCTCCACATTTCGGCCCGTTCGCTCGGCCCACTTGTTGTACCAGAGACCGATGAAGGCGCCGATCGGGATGATCAGCGTGACCGACATCGGCAGGTACATCCCCATGCCGACGGCGAGCGGGGGGACACGCAGTTTGCCCGTCGTACGGCCGAGTACCTCGTCGACGATGATGACTGCAGCCCCGATCAGGACACCGACTCCGATGAGTGCCCAGTCGAGATCGCCTCCGAAAACGCCCTCGGCGAGAGACGAGATCAGTCCGGCCTGCGGTGCGGGCAGCGCATCCTCTCCGGCTCCCGGGGCGCCGACGAATCCGAATGCCGTCTGCATCAGCTGCAGAACCGGAGGGATGACCGCCGAACCGAAGACGACGCCGATCACCAAGGCCACCTGCTGTTTCCACGGTGTCGCGCCGACGAGTTGGCCGGTCTTGAGATCCTGCAGATTGTCGTTCGAGATCGTCGCGACACCGAATACGATCGCCGCGGTGAACAGCGTGTAGGCGACGAGGGCGGTCGACTGCGAGTCGTCGGCCGAGCCGAAGGTGACCTTGATGAGGACTGCGGCGATGAGGACGACCACGATCCCGACGCCGGAGATCGGGCTGTTCGACGAACCGATCAGACCGGCCATGTACCCGCACACCGACGCGACGATCAGGCCGATCACGAACACGAAGATGATGCTGACCGTGATGATCCCGGCCGCACTGCCGTGCAACACCGTCCCACTCGCGAAGTCCCACAACATGAATCCGATGGGGATCAGAGAAGCAAGGATGACTCCGGAGACGATGGTCACCGGCAGGTCCTGCTCGGTCAGATCCACCTTGTTGCCCGCCCGGCGTGCGCGGGTGGAGACGATCGCGTCCTTGATGCCCCGGACGATCGGTCCGATGATCTTGATCAGCGTCCACACCGCGGCGATGGCGATCGCACCAGCACCGATGAAGCGGACGTCGTTGGTGAAGGTGTCACTGACGATGTCGTCGATGGAGCCGCTCGCGGGCAGATCGTTCCACGTGCGGATCGGCAGCAGGACACCGTAGGAGATGAACAGACCGATCAGCATCGAGATGCCGACGGTGATACCGACGAGGTGACCCACGCCGATGAGGGAGAACAGCAGACCTGCACCGAACATGGTGCCGCCCTGGCCTATCCGCACGAAACCGGAGATCGTCCCGGCGATGAGCTTGGTCTGGGTCAGGATCGAGAAGATCGCGGAGACGACACTGCCCACCACGATGACGCGCAGCCCGCGCTGGTTCTCTTCCGCCCCCTCGGCCGTGTCACCGACCTTGAGGACCTCCGCCGCTGCAGCGCCTTCGGGATAGGGCAGATCGGATCCCGTCACCAGCGCACGCCGCAACGGGATCGAATACATGACGCCGAGGATGCCGCCGATCAGGCAGACGGCCACCGTCGTCCAGTAGGGGAAGCCGGTCCACCAACCGATCATGATCAGGCCCGGCAACACGAAGATGATCGCCGACAACGTTCCCGCGGCCGAGGCGATCGTCTGCACGATGTTGTTCTCCACCACCGAGTGATCGGCGAAGTAGCGCAACAAGCTCATCGAGATGACGGCGGCTGGGATCGCGGTCGCGAACGTCAGCCCGACCTTCAGCCCGAGATAGACGTTGGCTGCGGTGAACACCAAGGTGATCAGACCGCCGAGGACGATTCCGCGGATGGTGAGTTCCCGCAGCCCTGCGGAGCTGGAACCCTTCATGATCGACCCTGGTGTGGACATGACTACGACCCCTTACCCGACCGGTACGGCGTTGTGGACTCTCACAACTGTAGGAGCGGGGTGGGGGATCCGCAGGGATTCGTCCAAGCCTCGGCCGCGTCACCGGCCTGTCGGGTCGAAATGTCCGTTCTGCACGGCCGTCATCCGGTCATGTCAGTCGTCGGATGCCGCTGGTACAGCGCAACCGTCGGCACCGCACGCGTCCGCGGATTCGGTACCGAGTGGCACGATCTGCTCACCCCAGGCGAGTTGCAATGCCCGGGCGAAGGTCTCGGTCGGTTGCGCCCCGGACACGGCATACTTCCCGGCGAAGACGAAGAACGGCACACCGTTGGCTCCCATCGCGGCAGCTTGCTGTTCGTCGCGACGAACCGCGTCGGCATACGCGTCCGGATCGTCGAGCACACGCCGCACCTCGGACTCGTCGAGACCCGCGCCGACGGCGACCTCGACAAGACGGTCGGTGTCGCCGAACAAAGCGGTGTCGTCGGCGAAGTTCGCGGCGTAAAGGGCGTCGAGCAGAGCGTCCTGACGGCCCACCGCGAGTGCATGATGAAGAAGGCGGTGCATGTCGAAGCTGCTGCCGAAGTCCCGCCCCTCGGTCTGGTAGGGCAAACCGACCTCGGCCGCCTGGGCGGCGATGCCCTGTTCGTTCGCGCGGGCCTGATCGACCGAGATCCCGTACTTCTGCGCGATGTGTTCGGTCACCGGTCCGCTCGCATCGTGGGGCAGAGTCGGGTCGAGCTCGAAGGACCGGTGGACCACCCGCACGTCGTCGCGCTGCGGGAACTGCTCGAGGGCCGCCTCGAAACGTCGCTTGCCCAGATAGCAGAACGGGCAGTTGACGTCGGTCCAGATGTCGACCGTGACACTCATCGCGGGCAGTCCTTCCCGCCGGGGCACAACCGGCAGTCCACGAGCCGACGGACGTCCCGTCGACACACGGGAGGTGCAACGCGGGAGTCTCCGCCGCTGTTCCGCGACCGGTCGACAGTCCCCGACGACGGCCCGGAGGTGAGCGCGCCCGCCGTCGGGCACATGCCTCGGTACGCTGTCCCCGGACGATGGGCCGCCGCCGACTGCGCGGGACGGCGCGACGCGGGCGCAAGTCGTCGAGACGGGAGTGTCGCGACAGGAGTGTCGAGACCGGTGGCCGGCGTGTTGAGGCGAAGGGAAGCTGCGACGATGGGCTCGGATCCGATCACCGACCTCGAGACCGAACTCGTCGACATCTGGCGCCGAGGCCGTATCCAGATCCGCGACCGCGTCCGGATCATCGATCCCCGGCTCGACCCCACCTGCTATCCCCTGCTCGTTCTGCTGGCACGTCACGATGCGATGCCCATGTCCGATCTGCTGGCCGAACTGGGGCTAGAGAAGTCGACGCTGACCCGGCAGATCGACTCGGTCGTCCGCCTGGAACTCGTCGAACGGCATCCGGATCCCGATGATGCGCGCGCTCGGCTCGTGGCTCTCACCGAGAGCGGTCGGCGGCGCCTCGAGGAGGTCAATGCCGCCGCGTTGGCGCAATGGCGCGAACGGTTGTCGCGGTGGGATCCCTCCGATGTGCGCCACCTCGCCGAGCTACTCCGACGCCTGTCGGAGAGCACCCGCTGACTGTGCGGCGCCGGCCGGGAATATGTCGAGATAGTTGCGAGTTGCATCTATTCGACCGTATGGTTGCATTCATCAACTATTAGGTTCGTACCCGCCATCGGCGATGTGCGACGCCCGGCACGCGCTGTGCCCACGTGCCCACCCCACGCCCCTCGCGGCGATGTCCGCGCGGGTCCTGCCATGACCTGAGGAGGTTTCCGCATGAGTACGACCGCTGCCCCACCCGTCTCGGCGCAGGCCCCGGACACACCGATGACGCATCGTCAGCGCCTGGAGGCGCTCGTCGGATTGCTGCTCGGGATGTTCGTCGCGTTCCTGTCGTCGACCATTGTGTCCAACGCGCTGCCGGTGATCATCACCGATCTGCACGGCACCCAGGACCAGTACACGTGGGTGGTCACCGCAACCCTTCTCGCCTCGACCGCGACGACGCCGATCTGGGGCAAGCTGTCGGACCTGATGAGCAAGAAGTTGCTCGTCCAGATGTCGCTGACCTTGTTCACCCTCGGTTCCATCCTGGCCGGGCTGTCGCAGTCGGTCGGCATGCTGATCGGATTCCGCGTGATCCAGGGCCTCGGGCTCGGTGGGTTGCAGGCCCTCGTCGTCATCGTCATCGCATCGATGTTCAGTCCTCGCGAACGTGGCCGCTACCAGGGCCCGATCGCCGCGGTCATGTCGATCGCCACCGTCGCCGGTCCGTTGATCGGTGGTGTCATCGTCGATACCAGTTGGCTCGGCTGGCGCTGGACCTTCTATGTCTGCGTGCCGCTCGCCGTCATCGCCCTCCTAGTCATCCAGCGCACGCTGAACCTTCCGGTGATCCGCAAGAACGTCACGATCGACTACGTCGGCGCACTGCTCATCGCCGGCGGTGTCAGCACCTTGCTGATCTGGGTCACCCTCGCGGGCAAGAGTTTCGACTGGACCTCGGGGATGTCGTTCGGTCTCGTGGTGCTCGGACTGGTGCTGCTGGCTGCCGCGGTGTTCGCGGAGACCAAGGTCAAGGACCCGATCATCCCGCTGTACCTGTTCCGTGACCGCACGACCACACTCGCGACCCTCGCGAGCATCGCCGTCGGCGTCGCACTGTTCGGTGGTGCGGTGTTCCTCGGTCAGTACTTCCAGATCGCCCGCGGGTACTCGCCGACGGCAGCCGGTCTCCTGACGCTGCCGATGGTGATCGGTTCGATGCTGTCGGCCGGCGTGTCCGGCGCGCTCATCACACGCTTCGGCCGGTGGAAGATCTACCTGGTCGTCGGTGCGGCGATGATGACGCTCGGTTTCGGACTGCTCTCGACGATCGACGCGCACACCGACATGGTGCTGCTCGGCGGCTTCTTGTTCATTCTCGGCGTCGGCATGGGCATGACCATGCAGAACCTCGTCCTCGCGGTGCAGAACAACGTGGGTCCCGACGACCTCGGCGCCGCGACGTCGACGGTCGCCTTCTTCCGGTCGCTCGGCGGCGCCGCCGGCGTCTCGGTGCTCGGCGCAGTGCTCAGCAATCACGTCACCGATCTGATCGCAAAGGGCCTGTCCGCGATGGGGATCGGAGCCGGCCAGACCGGAGGGTCGAGTGCGGGACTGGCGAACCTGAACGAGCTGCCCGGTCCGATCGCCGACATCGTCCGCGGCGCCTATGGCGACGGCACGGCCCGGATCTTCCTGGTCGCCGGCGTGATGGCCGCACTGAGCCTCGTCGCCATCCTCTTCATCAAGGAGGTCGCCCTGAACACGCTCAGCGGCGACGAGCAGCGCCGGGCGCAGGGACAGGTGGCCGGCGAGATCGTCGACACCGATCAGATGGTCGACGACGGTCGCGGCTCCGCCGACGGCAACCCCGTGCACGAGCCCTCGCCGACGACACGCCCGGTCGCCTCACGGGACCTCTCCACGATCGAGTAGCTCGGAGCGGCGGGTGAGTGTCCGGGGTCCTCGGACTCGGGTACCCCGCTACGCACGACGCAGGCCCGTCGTCGTCCTAGCGTTCGGATATGAACGTCGACGACCCGTCCCGGCACGCGCAGAAATACGCGCGCCGGGCTCGGTCGGGCCGGGTGGCGGTGGCCGGTGTGATCGCGGTGACCGTCGTCGGCTGCTCTCCGTGGAGTATCACCGGCGTCGACGACGGTGAGCGAACGACTCGCATCGTGCCTGTGGTGCAATCGGATTCGCCCGTCGTCGGGTGCACCGCCGGCCGCTATCTCGCGCCGGCCGCGTTCACCGCGCGGGTGATGCGCGCGCTCGTCGTCGAGGCGCCCCACCGCCCGGTCGAGACGGTGTTCACGCGCCCGTCGTCGGCCGATCCGTCCTGCTCCTGGCTCTTATACACATCTGACGCTGCCGACG
>NZ_RKME01000002.1 GCF_003797825.1 Gordonia sp. OPL2 | reverse complement strand
CCCCGGCGCCCTCCGCCCCACTCGGCGGATCATCGGTGTGACCGGCATCACCAGAATTCGTGCGTGCACTTTCGGTGTCCACTGCGACTGACTCTATACACGGGCCGCAACCGTGGTGGCGCTCTTGCAGATGGGGCGACACACACCGATCGGGTGGGCGGCCCACGGAGAACGAAGGAGTTCGCATGTCCGATACGACGACCCGTCAGCAGACCCCCGCCGATCCGGCGACCGTCCAGAGCGGAGCAGGCACGAGTCTCGCGCTCGCCAAGAACGAATCGGCACTGGTCGGGGACCGTGGCAAGACCTCGATCTCCGACGTCGTGGTCGCCAAGATCGCAGGCATCGCGACCCGCGAGATCGATGGTGTGTACGACGTCGGTGGCGTCACCGAACGTGTCGTCGGCAAGGTTCGCGATGTCCTTCCCGGCACCACCACCAGCACCACTCAGGGGATCACCGTCGAGGTCGGTGAGCGTCAGGCAGCGGTCGACGTGTCCATCGTCGCCGACTACGGCGTCGCCATCCATCAACTGGCCGCTGCGATCCGGCGCAACGTCATCGCCGCCATCGAACAGATGACCGGTCTCGAGGTGACCGAGGTCAACGTCGCGGTCCACGACATCCACTTCGGCGACGACGACGCCCCGTCCGACGAGACACCGCGCGTCCAGTGACCACCGACGACGGCACGCCGACCGTCCGACAGATCGCGGATGCCGTCGCCGAGGTGCCCGGGGTGACCGGACTCTACGGCGGCGTCTTCGGGGAGATCGCCACCTACCTGCCGGGCGGGCGGATCAGCGGGATCGTGCTCGCCGACGACTCCTTCGACATCCACATCGTCGTGGACGTGGCGTATGACATCCGTGACGTCGCCGGCGAGGTCCGAGACGTCGCCCAGCGGCTGACCGGGCTGCCGGCCACGGTCACCGTCGAGGACATCGCCGTCGGACCCGAGTCACGCGGGACCGGTGCCTCCGACGGCCCCCGGCCACGCACCTCGGATGCGAGTCCGGCCGGCGCCGGCGAGAACTCACGGAAGACAAGGGAAACGACATGGTGAACAACGCGACGATCGGCCTGCTCGCCGGTCTCCTCCTGGCGCTCGCCGCCACCACCGGGGGATTCGGCGGTTTCGTCCTCGCCCTCGTTCTCGGAGCGGTAGGACTCGCGATCGGTCTCCAACGCGACGGGGCTGTCGATCTCGGTGCACTGCTCCGGAGCCGGAACCGTGGCTGAGACGGCCACCGCCCCCGACAAGGCCCCGGCAGGGCCGGCCGACGCCGCGATGGCGGCCCGGGAGAGGGATGATCCGAGGGCGTCGGATCGCGGCACGCTGACGATCGCCGACCGGGTCGGGGAGAAGATCGCCGTTCGTGCCGCTCTCGACGTCGACGGCGTCGTCCGACATCAGACGGCGCTCGGTTCGATGCTGTCGGGATCGACACCAGGACGTGCTGTCGCCGGTGGTGATCATCCCCAGGCCACCGTCGACATGTCGTCGGCCGCGCCGTGGGTGCAGATGACGATCGCGGTGTCCTGGCCGTGCCGGCTCACCGAGGTGTGCTGGGACGTGCGGATCGCCGTCACCCGAGAACTCGCACGGCTCACCGGAATCCGTCCGTCGCGTGTCGACGTGACCGTTGCCGCGGTGCTCACCGCGGCCGACCAGGCCGCCGGCTCCGGTGTGCCCGCCGGATTCGTCGAGCTCCCGCCGCCGGCGCCCGAGACCGCCGGTGACGCCGACGACACCCGGGAGGAGCGACGATGACGACCACCGCCAAGACGACCACCGCGAAGACGACCACCGCCAAGACGACCACCGCCAAGACCGCGGACACCCACGACGCCAAGGTCTTCACTCCCGCAGCGAATCCTGCCGCGGCTGTCGTCGGAGTGCTGATCGGAGTGGCCCTGTTCGGTCTCGCCGCCATCGCGATCCGTGATCTGCTCATCGAACTCGAATGGTTGTCGGGTGCCGAATGGTCGCGCACCGCCGCCGACTGGCTCGTCGGAATCCGATGGTGGGACTGGATGTGGCCGGTCGCGATCGCGCTCATCATCTCCGGACTCGGACTGCTGTGGCTCGCGGTCCGACCCCGCAGACGAACCCATCTGAGTCTGGCCGGCTACGAGGTGATGTGGACCCGACGGGGCGACATCGCGCGACGCTGCAGTGCCGGCGTCTCCACGCTGTCCGGGGTTCGACACGCCACCACCGTGGTCGGCCGACGAACCGTGACGGTCACCGTCACCACCAGGGAGGCAGTCGATCGAGCATCGGTGGAGTCCGAGATCGACCGTGTCGTCGGAGAGGTGCTGTCGTCGATCGACGCACCGCTGCGGGCACGAGTGAAGATCGTCCGCGACCGAAATGGTGATCGCTCATGAACCGCGGCCCGGCAGCCTGGCATCGCATCACCGTCGGACTCATCGGATTCCTGCTCCTGCTCGTGGGCACGGCCGCGGTGCTCTGGCGCACCGACGTCGCGCCGGTCCACGAATGGGTGAACCGGATCGACCAGGGATGGGCGGCACGGACGGCCGATACCGCCTGGTGGCCGGTCCTGCTCGGAGCCGTCGTGGTCGTCGCGATGATCTGGGGATGGCGACTGATCGCGACGACGATCCGGCCCGGCAAGGTCGACGACCTGCTGCTCGACGGCTCCGATCTCAGCGGAACCCTCACGGTGGCACCCAAATTGATCGCCTCGGCGGTCGGGGAGGACCTCGCGCGGGCGCCCGCCCTCGACCGTGTGGTGGCCCGCGCCACCGACGACCGTGGCCGCAAGATCATCCGGCTGACCGTCACCGCCCAGCCGTCCCACGGTTACGCGGAGATCGCCTCTGTGGTGGGTGACGCCGTGGAGGACATCCGGGAGGCCGTCGACGGCGCCGACATCCACGTACAGGCATTCGTCCACCTGCAGAACCGGACGGGCTGATCGAGGAGGCAGTGGGCGGTGCGCGGTGCGCTACCGTGCTCGTATGACGCGGATGGAACCGGCCGACGCGCGTACATACTGGATGTCAGGGGCGATCCCGAACGACCAGTTCTTGCTGTATTGCTTTGCTGATCGCCATATCTCGATCGACGATCGGGCCGACGACCTCTATCGGCGCGCGACGCGGGTGCCCGATCTGATGGTTCGCGTGATGGACATACCGGCGAATCTCGACCATCCGCGGTGGATCCGTCGCCCTGTCGGTGCAGATCAGTTCGTCCTCCACCGATCGGTGGCGACGTGGCGGGAGTGTCTCGAACGCGTCGCCGCACTCACCGCCGACCAGCTCGAACCGACGTGTGAGACATGGCGCCTCCATCTGTTTCCGGCGCTGCCCGACACACCGAGGGGCGTGGGAGTCGTGGTGGTGCTGCAGATCTGTCATGCACTCGGCGACGGACGGCGGGCGGCGGCGATCGCGCGCGAGTTGTTCCGCAGTCCGAGGGTTGCTCACGCGTCCGAGATCAGACGCGACACGCACTTCGACAGCGGAGGCGAGGTCTGCGGCGGCCCGGCGATCGACGGTCGCGCCCTGGTGGTCGCGGCGGCGGGCGCGGCCACCCTGCCGCTACGGATCGGCGCCATGCTGTGGCACGGACTCGGTGCCTATCGCACGGTGCGCGCCCGACCTCCCACGGAGGGAACGGGTTACGCCGTCACCGAGCTCAACCGCGCGCCGGGGACCGGGCGAATGCTGCGGGTCCTGATCCGGGACCGCGCCGATTTCCCCGCGGCGCACACGGTGACCGTCGGTGCATTGACCGCGATCTCGGTCGCGCTGGACGCGGAGCTCGACGCGCACGACCACCCACTGGGAGCCGAGGTGACCATGGGCCGGCAGCGGCCGTCCCGGTCACGCAACAACTTCCGGAATGCCGGCATCGATCTCCACACCGAGATCGACGATCTCGATGCCCGCGCCTGTGCCATCGCGGTCGATCTCGACCGCGCCCGACGTGCCGACGACGAACCCGCCCGTCTCGCCGAGCGTCGTGCCACCGATGCGGTCCCCGCGCCGTTGGCACACTGGGGCGCACGGCTTTTCGATCCCCACCGCCGGCCCGACCGCGTCACCGGCGTCACCGTGGTCTCGTCGGTGCACCGCGGCGCGGCCGATCTCGACCTCGACGGTGGCCCGGTCCTGTTCACCACCGGATTCCCGGCGCTGTCACCGGCGCAGGGCCTCACCCACGGCATACACGGGATCGGCACGACCATCGCCCTATCGGTCACGACGGCTCCGTCCATCCTGACCGACGTCGACCGGTACGTCGCTCGTCTCGAGTCGGCGATCGACGCCGTCGCGGCGGCGTGTGCTCAGGAGTCGTCGGGATCGCCCGGGCGTGGATAGCCGTTGCGCTCGGACCCGTCGGTGATCGACGGCGTGCCCGAGGACCCGGAAGAACTGTTGCGCGCGCCCCGGGTCAGGCGTTTCGGCAAACGCTCGGCCAGCCCGCCGAGCGGGGCGACGGTCTGGTTCAGCAGGTCGACGGTCTCGGCGAGCTCGTGCACGGTGTCCTGCATCGCGAGCAGATTGGGGGCGAGCTGACCGATCACCTCGGTGAGCTCGGTGATCCGATCCAGCGGGCCGTCGGGGGCGATCGCCCGCTCGACCGCGCCGTTCTCGCCGATGAGCTGATCCAGCAGACCCCCGTCCTCGGCCATCCGGTCGAGCACACCGCCGGGCACGGTCACCTTCTCCAGCACCCCGTCGGGCGAGGTGAGCTTGTCGACGATGCCGCCCTCGGAGGTCAGGCGCTCGAGGATGCCCTCGTTCTCGGTGAACTGGTCGACGACCCCACCGGGACGCGTGAGTCGGTCGAGCGGGCCGTCCTTGGCCGTGAGGCGCACGAGAATGCCGTCCTCCTCGGTCATCTGATCGAGTAGGCCATTCGACGCCGTCAGTTTCTCCAGCAACCCACCGGGCGCGGTGAGGCGATCGATCACCCCGTCGGGATTGAGGAGTCGTTCCAGCGGGCCGCCCTGCGCGACGATGCGGCCGAAGGGGCGATCGGGACCGAGGAGTTCGGCAAGCTGGCTCAGCAGCGCGAGTGGGGTCCGGGCGCTGCTGAGTTCGTCGCCGGACAGACCGAGCGCGTGGTTGACCTCGCTCTGGACGCTGGTCGCGGTGAGCCGAGCGATGGTGACCGCCGATTCGGCAGCGGTCAGCACCACCCCGGTGACCGCGAACCCGAGCCGGAAGGGGAGCTCGACGACGCTGCGCGCGTCGACGTTGTTCGAGTCCATGACCTTGACATTAGGTGATGTCAGGATCGAGGGGGAGTGGCACGCCCGATTCGGTGGACAGAGGTGGGCGTCAGCCCTGCTTCGCGGCCGCTTTCGCGGCCTTCTTGAACTCTCGCACCTTCTGCAGCGATTCCGGGTCGATCACGTCGGCGACCGACCGGTAGCCGACCTTGCCGTAGTCGCCGACGACCTTGGTCCAGCCGGGGGGTTTGATGCCGAGCTGCTTGGCCACCAGCGCCGTGAAGATCTTGGCCTTCTGGTCCCCGAAACCCGGCAGCGCCCGCACACGGGCGAACAGGTCGGCGCCGGAGCTCGCCCCGGTCCAGATGCGCTCGGCATCGCCGTCGTAATCGTCGACGACGACCTGGGCGAGGGCCTGTACGCGGCCTGCCATCGACCGTCCGTACCGGTGGATCGCGGGCGGGGTCGCGCACAGGTCGGCGAAGGCCTCCGGTTCCGCCGCCGCGATCGCCGCCGGATCCATCGTCCCGAACCGATCCCGTATCTTGGCCGGTCCCGCGAACGCGCGCTCCATCGGGAACTGCTGATCCAGCAGCATGCCCGTCAGCAACGCGAACGCGTCGGTGGAGAGCAGCTCGTCTGCGGCCGGGTCCTGGGCAATCTGGAGATTCGCCATGGGGTCATCCTAGAACCCCTAGAATCGCGCCATGGGGAACCGACGGTGGGGACGGCCGGGATGCCGGCGGCAGGCGTTGCGCGGGCGGATTCGGGGGCGGGTGTTCGTCGGCCTGGCCCTGGCGGCGATGACCGTGCCCGCCGTGATGGTCGGCGCCGGCCCGGCCGATGCCGTACCGGAGTACACCGATCCGAACCTCGCCACCACCCTGCGCTGCGACACCCCGAACCCATGGGGAGGCCCTCGGATACCGATCCACGTCGACGTCTTCAACCAGATCCCCTTCCCCGCCGACGGATTGCCGGGGCCGGCGATCTCGCTCATCGGATCGAGCCGCGCGCAGCCGTCCCCACTCCTCGACTACACCGTCGAGACCCGGGTGACCTGGCGGAATCTCGCCACCGGGCGGACCGGAACGGTCACCGTGCCGAGTCGCGCCCGGGTCATCACCTGGCAGGCGGATCTGCATCCGGGCCGGGGACCTGTCGCGTTCACGATCCGACAAAAAGTCGGGCTGATGGCGTTCGTCCCCATGGTGGCCGCGCAGAACTCGACCTGTTCGGGCCGCGCAACGGCCTGACGTCGCGGCCGGTTCGCGGGGCGACCTCGGCCTCGAGTCCGATGTCGAATCGTGACGTCGAAACTCCTCGCAGAAGCACGGCGGAACATCACATTTCGGCCCCGGCGAGTAGCCTGAGAGCCGATACTGACGCGAGCGGGTTCTCCTACCCGCTGACTCGACGATGAGGACGTGCCATGTCGGAAGCGCACCAGAGCGAGATCGCTGAGCAACACACAGCCAAGGTCATCGGTGTCACCGTCGCCGCTGCGGTCGGCGGCTTCCTGTTCGGCTTCGACAGTTCCGTGGTGAACGGCGCCGTCGACTCGATCCAGGACACCTTCGGGCTGGCCGAGCTGTTCACCGGATTCGCCGTCGCCATCGCCCTGTTGGGCTGCGCGCTCGGCGCATGGTTCGCGGGCCGCCTCGCCGACGTCTGGGGCCGCAAGCGGGTGATGCTGCTGGGCTCAGCTCTTTTCGTCATCTCCGCGATCGGGACCGCGTACACGCAGACGGTCTGGGACCTGCTCCTCTGGCGCGTCCTCGGCGGTATCGGCATCGGTATCGCGTCGGTGATCGCACCTGCCTACATCTCCGAGATCGCGCCCGCGAGATATCGCGGTGCGTTGGCATCGATGCAGCAGCTGGCGATCACGCTCGGCATCTTCGCGGCCCTGTTGTCGGACACG
This sequence comes from Gordonia sp. OPL2, assembly GCF_003797825.1. Lineage (GTDB taxonomy): Bacteria > Actinomycetota > Actinomycetes > Mycobacteriales > Mycobacteriaceae > Gordonia. Next base: position 297,056 of record NZ_RKME01000002.1, on the reverse strand, counting down.
TTGCTGCAGGACGCCGCGAACGGCCCCGAGAACGAACTGTGGTGGGGTCTGGAGGCCTGGCGCTGGATGTTCCTCGTGGGCGTCGTGCCCGCCATCGTGTACGGCGTGCTCGCCCTGATGATCCCGGAGTCGCCGCGATATCTGGTGGGTCGCAATCGCGACGAGGAAGCGGCTCGAATCCTGCAGGAGGTGACCGGCGAGGCGCATCCGCTCGAGCGGGTCAAGGAGATCCGACTCACCGTCAAACGTGAGGCACGCACCTCGTTGAAGGACATCCGTGGACCGTCGTTCGGCCTGCACCCGCTCGTCTGGGTTGGCATCTGGCTGGCCATCTTCCAGCAGTTCGTCGGCATCAATGCGATCTTCTACTACTCGACGACCCTGTGGAAGTCGGTCGGTTTCGACACCGATCAGGCGTTCACCACCTCTGTGATCACCTCGGCGATCAACGTCGGAATGACCTTCGTGGCGATCCTCTTCGTCGATCGGATCGGCCGGCGCAAACTGCTGCTGATCGGTTCGGTGGGCATGTTCGTCGGACTCGTGATGGCGTGTGTGGCGTTCACACAGGCGATCACGACCGTCGTCGACGATGTGGCCGAGGTGTCGCTACCCGATCCGTGGGGTGTCGTCGCGCTCATCGGCGCGAACATGTTCGTGGTCTTCTTCGCCGCCACCTGGGGTCCGGTCATGTGGGTCATGCTCGGCGAGATGTTCCCGAACCGGATCCGCGGTGTCGCGCTCGGCGTGTGCACGGCGGCGAACTGGTTGGCCAACTTCACGATCTCGATGCTCTTCCCGGAGATGAGCAAGGTTCTCGGACTCGGCTGGATCTACGGGTTCTTCGCGTTCTGTGCCGCGGCATCGTTCTTCTACGTCCGCGCCAAGGTCGAGGAGACCAAGGGCATGGAGCTCGAGGACATGGACGCTGCGGCCGCGACCCGTCTGTCCCAGTTCGAGGCGATGAGGTCGGCGAAGGACCCGCACTGACGGGCGCCGTGCCGATTCAGTTCGGATCTGCCAGCCCGGTGACCAGCAACCACTGAGCGGCGAAATAGCTTGCGAGAACCCAGGCCTCGGCAACGCCGGCCAGCCGGGGATCACGGATCAGGTGTCGCCGGTTGATGATCGTGAGATCCGACGCCAGGAACAACCATCCGCCGCGGCGCATCCGCGGCTGGGCAGTCGGCATGGCATCGGCGGTCGCCGACATCAGGCCCAGCGCGTTCCCGTAGGTGCCCAACACCGGGAGCAGACGTGGACGATGCGTGGCCAGTACGGTCGCCGACTCCGCGAGGATCAGTGTCCGGACGGCCATCCCGGATGTCGTCGGCCGCGCTCCCCGACGCACCATCGCGCCGGTCAGACACAGCTGGGCACCGGCGAACAGCGACGCGCCGATCTGCAACCGTCGATCCTTGCCCGGGCCGTCCGGCGCGAACTCCTCGAGGAGCATCGCTCTGTCACCGGCTGCGGAGAACGCCACCGCCCCCGCCAGGAGGGCATTGTCCAGCGGCCGGCGTGACCGGAAGCCCCGCGCGGTCTCGACCGCCAGCACGAGCAGCGGAAGCGGTTTGGTCGCGGCGGCGAGACCTCGCCGATGCCGTGCACCGGTCACGGTGGCGGCGGCGGCCGCAGCGGCGTAGGCGATACCGGCCACCGAGCGGGCGCTGAGGGGACTCCTCGGGCCCCGGTGTCGGATCGAGCGACTCACCGACTCGCCAGCCGGGAGACGAACCAGCGGATGTCGTTGTCGGACAGGGCGTCGGACTGCTGATCGTTCACCGCCAGATAGGTACGGGCGCTGACCCGCCGATCGGCGGTCCGGGCGTCGTTGAGATAGCGCAGTGACAGGGGCACGACGACATTCTGGTCGAACAGACTCTGGGTCATCATCACCGGGCGGGTGAAGCCCCGCAGCGGGATCATGTGCGAGCTCGACACGGCATCGATGAGTGCCGTGTTGCCCGACAGGGGAGAGCTGAACAGCGGTCCCATCGGTGTACCGGCGACCGCGTCCGTGAGATCGTCGACGCAGAGTCGTGCCGCCCGGTTCATCCAGGTGATCCCGGTGTCGCTGAGGAACGAGTCGAGCTTCACCTCGGGTCGCGCGTTCCGGATCGCGCTGAGCGTGAACAGGATGTCGGCGGCGACACCCGCCGGCATCGAACCGCTCGAGGGGCCGAGACCGCCGATGAGCGTGTCGAATTCGACCGGGATCGACGACACGGCCGACCCGCGGTAGTCGAGCGTCGGGCCCTGCATGCGCGTGCCCTGGCGGGCGAGGTCGATTGCGGCGGCGGCGCCCCGGCCCTCGCCGACCACCACCCATCGACGTGCGAGGTTGTCGGCCACATCGTGGCCGGCTCGGACGGCGTCGACGATGTTGCGCGCCGTGGTGTCGGTGTCGAAGTACTCGGGTGTGCCCTGGGTGCCCAGGCCCGCATAGTCGGGGATGACGACCGCGTAACCGCGGTCGAGCCACCGCGAGACCTCGTCCCGGTCACCGGAGGTCGGCACCGCGGACGGTGCACATCCGTCGGCGATGCCGCGGCTGCCGTGAGCCCACGCCACGACAGGCCAACCGCCCTTGGGAGCAGCACCGGGCGGAAGTTGGACCGCCGCGGTCGACAGGCGACGTTGGCGATCGATGCCGGTGGTCCAATACGTGAAGGCGCTCCCGGAACCGGCATGGGCGGCAAGACGATTCTTCGGTAGATCACGATTGGTGAACACGGTGCCGGCGGGTGCACCGCCGGCGGGCGCCGGCGGCGCCGCGTCGGCGACACCGGCAACGGCGCCGGTCATCACGAGGGACAAGGCGATCGGCAGGACCGACCGGACCGCGAACCGGCGTCCGGAGCGTCGGCGCGACTGTGGCGAGGGCATGATGTGTGGTTTTCGGGTCGAGGTGTGGCGGCGTGACGTCGGGGCCTAGGCCTCGACGATGCCGATCGCGGGGAGGAAGTAGCAGGTACGGGCGCCGTTCTGGGCCGTGCCGTAGACCGCGGACAAGATGGTGCCCTTACCCGTCTGCACGGGCGCGAGCCGCACGCCGGACAGCAGGGGCAGCGCCTTGAGGAGTGGGCTGTTCGAGATGGGCTGCAGATCGGCGAAGCCGCCCTTGAGGGTTCCGACGTTGAACCAGGCGACCTGCATCTTCCCGTTGGTGACGCCGTCCGCGGTGGCCGGGACGAACGCGTAGGCGGTCTGACCGTCCTCCACGAGGTTCAGCTTGGGCAGTGTGACGCCGAGCAACTGCTGCAGCGGCGCCAGCGGCTCCTGCGCCAGGGGCCACGGCCCGGCGACGGCACCCGCGCCTGCGGTCACCAGCCCGAGCGGGTTGTCGGCGGTGGGATCGGTGCAGAACGGGGCGGCCGACGGGCTCAGCGGCTGCACGCCCAGGGCTTTCAGGATCGCCAGCGGATCGGTCTGGGCGACCGGGACCGCGCGACTGGTCGCCGCTGCTGCCGGGATGAGGCGCGTGCGGGCCGCCACCTGATCCGAGGACAGCTGTCCCACGCTCGTCATGACGGCCTGTGCGGCCTCGAGGGCCATCCGGTCGACGCCGGCGTCCTTCAGCATCCGGACCGCGGCGGCCAGCTCGGCGTCGTAGGGGATCTCGGGGATCGACAGCGAGTTCGGCGGGACGAGGGGGGCGGCCGGCGCCATGGCCGGTGCACCGAGCGCCGCGGCCGTCACGGTCGCGAGACCGACGACACCCGCGCGGGTACGGAACGAGAGTCGGCGGAACGAGAGGCGGGTGTGTGCACGCTGCGAGCTGGCGGACATGGGTTCTCCTTCATCGACCGGGCCCAGACCCGGACGGCCCTCCTCTGTTACGGATGTGACAGAAGTTGTTCAAGTTACAAGAGAGCATGAAGTGTACGCGGAACTCAAGTCGCGAAGCCGAGCTGTGACATCGCCGCGATCAGGCGGCGACCGCGGGTCGGCGAGAAACGTCGTTCCTGGTCAGCGACGAGTGACGCCGGTCACCAGACGGTGGCGGGACGGTCACCGAAACGCCCACACCCCCGGGGCGCTGAGCGACCCGGGGGTGTGGAGGCGGTAGTGCAGTCGGCGACTCAGATGATGCCGATGCCGATCGTCGGCACGATGCCGCAGGAGTTGATCTTGCCCTTGTTCTTGGTGGTGACATCGCCGTAGATGGTGGAGATGACGCGTCCCTTGCCGGTCTTCGCGATCCCGGTGAAGGTGCCGGGACCATCGGTGGCGTTGATCTTCGCGTTGCGCTTGAGCTGAACCTGGCCCGATCGGCCGTTGTCGATGTTGAGCCAGGTCACCCAGAGCTTGCGTTGGGGATTGTTGATCGCCGGGCCGGTGCCGAGGCTCGTGTAGACGTAACCGGCCTCGCCGCGCTTGGGGCCCGGGGCGGGCGCCTGCTGCGGCCCTGCGGTGAGCAGCGCGCGACCCAGGGAGTTGCCGCCGTTCGGGCTGCCGTTGCCGGGCATGCACCCGAATCCGATGGTCGGGTAGAGGAATTCCTGGATCTTGGGCGCTCCGGGGCCCTTCGGGATCTCCGGATCGCCGGGCTTGCGTTCCGCGGCCTTCTGCTCGCGGACGAGCGCCGCACGCCCGGGTTCGCCGAGGAAGTCGATCACCGACTGCCAGATGGCTTTGGTCTGCGGCGGCAGTCCCGGCGCGGCAGCCAGGCCCTTCGCCTGGTCGAGGAGCTGGCTGTTGATCTTGCCGTCCGGTCCCTTGGTGGCGACCGATCCGATGATCGCCGGAGCGAACGCACCCAGGGAGTCGAGGGTCCGCTGATCGACCTTCGGCTTGGCGGGCGCGGGCGCTGCATCGGCGACGGCCGGTACGGCCAGCGACATCGCCGCGGCGATGCTCATCGCGGCCACGCCGACGCGGCGCACGGTCCGGGTCGCGGGACGGTGGATCCGGCGTGCTGCCGGGCTGGGGCGTGATCGCAGGCTCTGGAGTACAGGCAAACGCACTGTTTCCGGTCCAATCGGTCGTCGGTGTGCGCCGCTGGGGTCACACACTCCGCTGTCAGTGACTCGGACGCCGGATCGACGTCGCGGGTCATTCTATGCACCCGCCGACGACGAGCACTGTCCAGGGAGCCTAACGCGACACTGTGTGACTGCTGTGATTGTTGATTCAATTGTTACTGATGATACGTAACGGTGGGCGGTCGTGCACGATACGGGTACCTGGTTAGATCGAGCCGTGGCCACACGACGCAAGAGAGTGACCCGAGGACTCGGACTGATGCTGGCGGTGGCGTCGCTCGCCACCGTGCTCACGGCCTGCGGAGACGACGCCGAGCCCGGCGCCGAGGTGACGCTGCTCACCCACGAGTCGTTCGCCCTGCCCGACTCGGTGTTCGACACGTTCCGACGCGAGACCGGCCTGACCCTGAAGGTCGTCCGGTCGGGTGATGCCGGACAACTCGCGTCCACGGTGTCGCTGACCCCGGGATCGCCGAAGGCGGATGCGGTGTTCGGGATCGACAACACCTTCGCCTCGCGTCCGATCGAGGCGGGTGCGCTCGAGCCGTACGCGTCGCCGATGGCGGCGAACGGTGCGGCCGAGTTCGCTGTCCCGGGATCGAACAACGAACTGACCGCGGTCGATCGCGGCGACGTCTGCCTCAACGTCGACGACTCCTGGTACTCCGACACCGGGCAGCAGCCGCCCACGAGCCTGCGTGACCTGCGCGACCCGAAGTACGCCGCGCAGGCGGCCCTGCTCGATCCCGGGACGTCCTCGCCCGGGATGGCGTTCCTGCTCACCACCATCGGGCTGTTCCCGAACGGATGGCAGGACTACTGGAAGTCGGTGACAGGTGGGGGTGCCACGGTCGTGTCCGGCTGGGAGATCGCCTACAACCAGCTCTTCAGTGCCGGGGAGGGCAAGGGCGACAAACCGATCGTGCTGTCCTACGCGTCCTCACCTGCGGCGACGGCGGGGACCTCGGCGATCCTCGACAGCTGTTTCCGGCAGGTCGAGTACGTGGGAGTTCTCAAGGGCGCCAAGAACTCCAGCGGGGCGCGCAAGCTCGTCGACTTCATGTTGAGCCCGACCGTGCAGGCCGCCCTGCCGTCGGCGATGTACGTCTACCCCGTACAGAAGGACACACCGCTGCCCGACGGTTGGCAGCAGCGTGCCCCGGTGCCGACCTACACGGTCAGCCTGCCGCCGCAGTACATCGCGCAGAATCGGGAGAGCTGGCTCGAGCAGTGGCGCGAGGCCGTCGGACGGTGACACTCGGCAGGTTGGGGACACTCGCCCTGCGCCTGGTGCCCGCGGCGTTCCTGCTGATCCTCTTCGTCTGGCCGATCGCCGCGCTCATCCGGCGTGCCGTAGACGTCGGGTCGGACGTCGGTGTCGGCACTCTCCTGGACCGGACGCATGCGCTGAACCTGTTGGGATTCACCCTCTTCCAGGCCGCCGCGTCCACTGCGCTGGCGCTGGTCGTCGCCGCGCCGATGGTCTGGCTGATCGCGCGCGTCGACATCCCGGGTTCGTTCCTGCTCACCGTCATCATCACGGTGCCGTTCGTCTTGCCGACCGTGGTCGTCGGTGTCGCTTTCCGTGCCCTGCTCGACGGGCCCCTCGCGTTCGCCGGGATCGGCTCCGGCCTCTGGCCGATCCTGCTGGCGCATGCATTCCTGAACGTCGCGGTGATCGCCCGGATCGTCGGTGCCGCGTGGCGATCGCTGGACCCACGGGTCGCCGAGGCGGCGCAGACATTGGGCGCCGGCCGGATGCGGGCCTTCGTCGGGGTGGTCGCACCGCGGCTGCTCCCCGCCGTCGGTGGGGCCGCGGCTCTGGTGTTCCTGTTCTGCTCCACCAGCTTCGGAGTCATCATCATCCTGGGCAACGGCGAGATCCGCACCCTCGAGACGGAGATCTACACGCAGGCGATCGGGTACTTCCGCATCCCGGACGCGGTGGTCCTGTCCATGGTGCAGATCGTCGTCGTGGTTGCGGCGCTGGTGCTCACACGGCTCTTCGCCGAGCGTGGCGAGGGGGGTGCCGGTGCCCGACCGGCCGAGACGCGATTCCGGCCGCGGGGCCGGCAGTGGCTGCCGGTCGGCGCGGCGGTGATCTGGACGATCACGATTCTCGTCGCCCCACTGGTCGTCCTCCTGGTGCGATCGGTCCGTCCGGGCGCCGGCGGGGACTGGACACTCGACGGCTACCGGTCGCTGGGTGAGTCGGTGAATGGCGTGACACCTCTCGAGACACTGCGGTACTCGCTGGGTACGGCGGCGTTGGCGATGGTGATCGCGCTCGTCGTCGGACTGCTCGCGGCCGTCGCGCTGCACCGGGCGCACGGTGCCTGGTCGGCCGCCGGTAACATCGTGGCCACCATTCCCCTCGGGATCAGCGCCGTCACACTGGGTTTCGGCTATCTGATCGTGCTCGCGGCGATGCCCGCCGACGTCGCCGCGTCGCCCCTGGTGATCCCGTGCGTGCAGGCGCTGATCGCGATCCCGGTCGTGGTGCGGATCGCGGTGCCGGCCCTGCGGTCGATCCCCCCGCGGCTGCGGCAGGCGGCGGCCACCCTCGGGGCCGGCCCGCTCCGGGTCTTCCTGACCATCGACCTACCCCTGATCGGCCGATCTCTCGGTGCGGCAGGCGGATTCGCCTTCGTCATGGCCCTGGGTGAGTTCGGCGCCACGAGCTTCCTGGCCCGGGCCGACACGACCACCCTGCCGGTTCTCATCGGATCGGCGCTCAACCGGCCCGGTGCCGACAATCTGGCGACGGCGATGGCGGCGTCGGTGCTGCTGGTCGCCGTGACGACAGTGGCTGTCGTCCTGGTCGAGGTCCTGCGTCCGCGCACCGGGGCGGTGTTCTAGATGCTCGAGATCGACGGACTGCAGGTCCGGTACGGGTCGACCGTCGTGCTCGAGCAACTCGACTGGACCGTCGGCACCTCGGGATCGGTGGTGACCGCCCTGCTCGGGCCGTCGGGATGTGGGAAGTCGACACTCATCCGCGCCGTCGCCGGTCTCGAGCCGTCGGCGGCGGGCACGATCCGATTCGACGGCGAGGACATCGCGGACGTGCCGACCCATCGACGGGACTTCGGTGTGGTGTTCCAGGACGGTCAGCTGTTCGGTGGTCGGACGGTCGCCGCGAATGTCGCCTACGGCCTGCGGATGCGCCGCTGGTCGCGTGCCGACATCTCCTCGCGGGTCGAGGAGATGCTCGATCTGGTCCGGCTACCCGACCTCGGTCGGCGCCGGGTCGACGAGCTCTCCGGCGGGCAGGCGCAGCGCGTCGCACTCGCACGTGCTCTGGCGCCACGCCCACGACTGCTCCTGCTCGATGAACCGCTGGCCGCGCTGGACCGTCTGCTCCGCGATGCGCTCGCCACGGAGATCGCCGAGATCGTCCGTGCCGCAGACACTCCCACACTGGTGGTCACCCACGATCACACCGAGGCCGCATTGATGGCGGACACCATCTCGGTCATGCGGTCCGGCGACATCGTGCAGACCGCCACGCCCGGGCGGCTCTGGGCCCGACCCGTCGACGAATGGACGGCACGCTTCCTCGGCGTCACCGCCGTGCTGGCCGGCCGGGCGCGCAACTCCCACGTCGACACCGACCTGGGACAGATCGCCATGGATGTGCCGGACGGTGACACCCTGCTCGGCCTGCGTCCCGAGTCGATCCACGCGATCGAACCCCGCAGCGGTCGCGGGAACGGCAGCGACACAGACCGAAGCGGTGAATCGACGGGTACCGGTGTCGTCGGTGTGGTCGCGGCCGTCGCCGACCTCCCCGCCGGCCGGCGGCTCCGGGTCCGCACCGCCGTCGGCGAGTTCGATGCGGTGACGTCGGCGGCGGTCGGCGTCGGCGACGACGTCGCCCTGCGCATCGTCGCCGAGCGGGTCGCGGTGATCGGCGCGTGACCGGGTCGTCGAGCGACGCGAACGCCGACCGTGTCGCCGGCCGTCGTCGAATCGTGGTGGCCGGAGCCGTGATCGACCCCGACCGGCAGACCCTTCTGCTGGCCCGGCGACGATATCCACCGGAGGTGGCCGGCCTGTGGGAACTGCCCGGGGGCAAGGTCGAACCGGGGGAGACCACCGAGGCCGCACTGCGCCGCGAGCTGCGGGAGGAACTCGGCGTCGACGTCAGTGTCGGTGCCGCGCTCGACGAGCGGGTGCCACTGACCGACGATCTCGTCCTCGTCGCCCTCGCCGCCCGGATCGTCGACGGCACACCGCGGCCCGTCGAACACGCGGCGCTGCGCTGGTGTGATGCGGCAGAGCTGCGCGAGCTCGCGGATGCGGGGCTGCTCGTCCCGGCAGACTCCGCCTGGGTCCCTCAGCTCCTGGACATCTTGGCGACGTGAGGCGAACGGCCCGCGCCGCCGCCTCAGGCGGCTCGGGCCTTCTTGAGTGCCTTGCGCAGCTGCTTCTTCGACATCGTGTCGTCGTCGATCTTGCGCATCCGATGGATCACGACCGGGCATCGCACGCACCGTGTCGACTTGCGACAACACTTCTTCTTGGGCTTCAGATCGCATACCGTCGCCGGGTTCACCTTGCCCATGGCGTGAGGTTAGCAGCGCCCCGCCCGAACTCTGATCCCCGCTCATGTCGGCCTGTCGACCACCGATTCCACCCGAATCCGCGACTCGGAGGGTCCCGTGACGGCGGTCTCACCCCGGACTCGGATACCCTTGATCGGGCCGATCTCGGTCTGAGAACCCGATCTGAAAGACGAGTCAGTGAGCGCTGTCCACAATTTCCGCAACGTCGCGATCGTCGCGCACGTCGACCACGGCAAGACCACGCTGGTCGACGCGATGCTGCGTCAGTCCGGTGTATTCGGCGAACGCGCCGAGCTCGTCGACCGCGTGATGGATTCCGGTGACCTCGAGCGCGAGAAGGGGATCACCATCCTCGCGAAGAACACCGCTGTCCATCGCCGGCAGCCCGACGGCACCGAGGTCGTCATCAACGTCATCGACACCCCCGGTCACGCCGATTTCGGTGGCGAGGTCGAGCGCGGGCTGTCGATGGTCGACGGCGTGGTGCTGCTCGTCGACGCCTCCGAAGGCCCGCTGCCGCAGACGCGTTTCGTCATGCGCAAGGCACTGGCCGCCTCGCTGCCGGTGATCCTGGTCGTCAACAAGACCGACCGCCCTGACGCACGTATCCAGGAGGTCGTCGACGAGAGCCAGGATCTGCTGCTCGACCTCGCCTCCGACCTCGACGACGAAGCTGCGGCGGCGGCCGAGCTGGCGCTCGAACTGCCGGTGCTCTATGCGTCCGGACGCGCAGGCATCGCCAGCACCGAGCAGCCCGCCGACGGTCAGGTGCCCGAGGGCGAGAACCTCGACCCCTTCTTCGACGTCCTGCTCGAGCACGTGCCCGCGCCCAAGGGCGATCCCGAGGCGCCGTTGCAGGCCCACGTCACCAACCTCGACGCGTCGGCCTTCCTCGGCCGTCTCGCGCTCGTCCGCATCCACAACGGGACCCTGCGCAAGGGGCAGCAGATCTCGTGGTGCCGTGAGGTGGACGGCGAGCCGGTCGTCGAGAAGGCCAAGATCACCGAGCTGCTGGCCACGATCGGTGTCGACCGTGCGCCCGCCGAGTCGGCAGCGGCGGGCGACATCGTCGCGGTCGCCGGAATGCCGGAGATCATGATCGGCGACACCCTCGCCGACCTCGACGATCCGCAGCCGCTGCCGCGCATCACCGTCGACGAGCCGGCGATCTCGGTGACCATCGGGACCAACTCGTCGCCGCTGGCCGGTCGGGTGTCCGGTCACAAGCTGACCGCCCGCATGGTCAAGTCTCGCCTCGACTCCGAACTCGTCGGCAACGTCTCGCTGCGGGTGCTCGACATCGGCCGCCCCGACGCCTGGGAGGTCCAGGGACGAGGCGAGCTCGCACTCGCCATCCTGGTCGAGCAGATGCGACGTGAGGGCTTCGAACTCACCGTCGGCAAACCGCAGGTCGTCACGCGCAAGGTCGACGGCAAGGTGCAGGAGCCGTTCGAGCACCTGACCGTCGACGTCCCCGAGGAGTACCTCGGCGCGGTGACCCAGCTGCTGGCCGCTCGCAAGGGGCGCATGGAGCAGATGAACAACCACGGCACCGGCTGGGTCCGGATGGAGTTCATCGTGCCCTCGCGCGGACTGATCGGTTTCCGCACGGACTTCCTCACCGAGACCCGCGGTACGGGCATCGCCAACGCGGTGTTCGACGGTTACGACGCATGGGCCGGCGAGATCCGGGCCCGTCACACCGGTTCGCTCGTCAGCGACCGCACGGGCAGCGTCACCCCGTTCGCGATGATCCAGCTCGCCGATCGCGGGACGTTCTTCGTGGAGCCGGGTGCAGACACCTACGAGGGCATGGTCGTCGGGATCAACCCGCGTGCCGAGGACCTCGACATCAACGTGACCCGCGAGAAGAAGCTGACCAACATGCGTCAGTCCTCCGCGGACGTCATGGAGACGCTGGCCAAACCGATGCAACTCGACCTCGAGGGCGCGATGGAGTTCTGCGCCGCCGACGAGTGCGTGGAGGTCACTCCGGAGGTCGTCCGGGTGCGTAAGGTTCACCTCGATGCGTCGACCCGCGCCCGCGAGCGCTCGCGCGCGAAGTCGCGCGATCAGGCGGCCGGATAGAGCGAGGGATCGCGCTCGGCGTCGAGGCCCCGCGCTGTATCCGACGCCGGGCGCACATGACCTTGGGGGTTTGTTGGTGAGTCGTTGGCACACAGAGCGCGCCTCGGCCGCAGTGGTGTCCTCCGTGCGTCGGCACGGCCGATGGGCGGCCCTCGTGGGCGCGGTCCTCGTGCTGGTGTCGGCGTGCTCGGCGAATCCGCCTCCGCCGGTGCGGGAGACGGCTCCGCCCGCGACACCCGCCGAGTATCCGACGGAGAAGACGATCTATGTCGCCACGGACTCCGTCGGCGGCGGGTTCAATCCGCACATCGGTGCGGATCAAAGCGCGGTGACCACGGCCATCGCGGCGATGACCCTGCCGAGTGCGTTCCGTCCGGTGGACACGCCCGCGGGCGTGGTCTGGCAGCGACAGGAAGCGCTGATCACGTCGGCCGAGGTCACCTCTACCCAACCGTTCACGGTCACTTATCAGATCCACACGGACGCACAGTGGTCCGACGGACTGCCGGTGACCGGGGACGACTTCTCGTACCTGTGGCAGCAGATGTCGCGGCAGCCCAACGTCGTGGCACCTGCCGGCTATCGACTCATCGACTCGGTGCAGTCCAAGGCTGGTGGCAAAGAGGTGCAGGTGACGTTCGCCCGGCCGTATCCGGCGTGGCGCGAACTGTTCACCGACCTGCTGCCCAGCCACGTGCTGCGCGGCGCGCCCGCCGGTTTCCAGACCGGCATGGACAGCGGCAAACCGGTGTCGGCGGGACCGTTCTCGGTGGCCTCGATCGACCAGACCCGCGACGAGGTGCGCCTGGTCCGCAACGACCGCTACTGGATGAAGCCGCCGTCGCTGGACCAGGTCGTGCTGCGGCGCGCCGGGACCGCATCCCAGATGGTCGAGTCCGTGCGCTCGGGTGACTCGTCGATCGCCACCGTCGCCACCGGCCGCGCCACCACGGCGGAACTCGCCGCGGTCCCCGGCGTCGACACCCAGCGCAACCCGACGTCGAGGGCGCTGTCGGTCAGCGTCAACGCCCGGACCGCGACGATGCGGTCGCTGCAGGTGCGGCGCGCGGTCCTGTCCATGATCGATCCGAACCTGGTGACCCTGGCCGGCGCCGGCGACGACATCGTGACGCCCTACGCCAACACGGTGTTCGCCCCGACCGATCGCGGGTACACCGCGGTCGACCGTCCCCGGGCCGGTCCCGATGAGGTGACCGCGTTGCTCGCGGACGCGGGATACCAGCGGGTCGAGCCCCGGTCGGAGGTGCCCGACAGCCCGGAACCGGGGTCCTCCGGGTCGTCGGCGCCGTCGTCGAGTGCAGCGCCGAGCGCCGCGCCGGGCGCGGATGCCGGCACCGAGGTGGCCTCGCTACCCGCCGGGATCGCCCCGTACCGCAAGGACGGCGACGACTTGACGGTTCGGGTCGGCGCGATCAGCGGGGACCCGCGGTCGACGTCGGCGGCGTCGAACATCGTCGATCAGTTGCGCGGTCAGGGCGTGCGCGCCGCCGTCGTGGCACTTCCCAACAGCGAGCTGTACGGCGTGGCACTCACCAACGCCCGGGTCGATCTCGTCGTCGGCTGGACCGGGCTCGGCGTCCCGCCCGCGGCGTCGCTCGCGTCGCAGGTGGACTGCGATCAGCCGAAGCCGGGGACGGCACCGTCGTTGTCGACCCCGCCGACACCGACCAGCGTCGCGCCGGGCCAGACCGGTTCCGGCGCCGACGACAGCTACGCCAGCAACATCTCCGGTGTCTGCGATCCGGAGCTGATCGCCCTCGCCAGGGACGCGTTGTCGGCGGCCGACCCGATCCCACCGCTGCAGCAGGCCGAACCGCTGCTCGCCGAGCAGGCGATCTATCAGCCGATCTACCAGGACAGCATGCTGGTCGGGCGTACCGGGGCGGTGCGCAATGTGCCGCTGTCGGGACCCATCCAGGTGGCGATCTTCGGTGACAGCGTGGCCTGGGAGATGCGGTGACCCCCGACGACGTCCCGGCGGGTGAGGGCCGACGGCTGCTCCTGCTGCACGCCCATCCCGACGACGAGTCGATCATGACCGGCGGGACGATCGCGCGGTACCTCGACGAGGGCGTCGACGTCCGCGTGCTGACCTTCACCCTCGGTGAGGAGGGCGAGGTCATCGGAGACGAGTGGGCACAGCTGGCCGCCGACGGTGGTGCCGATCAGCTCGGCGGCTACCGGATCCTCGAACTGTCCCGCGCGCTCGCGGCACTGACACCCGAGAATCGCGAGCCACTCCGACCGCGATTCCTCGGTGGCGCAGGGAGGTGGCGCGACTCCGGCATGGCCGGTTCGGCGTCGGCGGCACACCCGCGCGCACTCGCGATGGCGAGCGTGGACGAGCTCGTCGACACCCTCGTCGCCGAGATCGTCGAGTTCGCGCCGCAGGTGATCGTGACCTACGACGACGCGGGCACCTATGGCCATCCCGACCACATGCTCGTCCACGAGACGACCGTGCATGCCGTGCCGCGCGCTCAGGAACTCCTCGGTCGTCCGTTCAAGGTCTACGAATCGGTGACGGAACGGTCGGCGTTGACCGCCGGCCTCGCCGCAGCCGAACACCTACCGCCCGGCTGGCGGATGCCCGATCCGGGAGAGTTGCCGGGCTACCCCGACGATGCGATCACGACCGAGATCGACGTCGTGGCACAGCGTGGGCGCAAGGCCGCCGCACTGGCCGCCCACGCCACCCAGGTCACCGTCGCCGGGTCCGGCGCACAGTACGCGTTGTCCAACAACATCCTGCAGCCGATCTTCGACCACGAGCACTTCATCCGGATCTCACCGAGCGTCGAGAACGGCACGACCTCTCGGGAGACCGACCTGTTCGACGGGCTGCCCTGATGCGACCACAGGATCGTGTGCTGCTCGGCCTCCTCGTCGTCGACGGGTTCGTCGTCGGGGTGATGTCGGTGGCCTTCGCCTACCTGCGTTTCGGCGGTGTCGCGATCCCGGTGGCCGCTGTCCTCGCCGGTGTCGTCAACTGCGTTCTGCTCTGGCTGGCGGCCGGTTACAGCGACGGACCGGCGCGGTGGTTTCCCCTCCTGGCGTGGCTGCTGGCACTGGTGATCGGCGCGATGCCCGGTCCCGGGGGTGATGTCGAGATCCTGCCGGAGGGGCCGATGCTGCTCCCGAGTCTGGCGCTGCTGGTGATCGGCGCGGGTCTGCCGGGCGTCCTGGCGTGGTCGGGTCGACTGCCCGCCGCCGACGACGACTGAGCGGCGAACTCGCGCCTCAGGTGGCCCCGTCGGCGCACGAACCGGTGCGGTTAGAGTGAGGGGATGGTCCTGCGGGAGTGGGCTCGGGACGCGCACGCCGCGGCGGAGGAAGCCCGGGAAGCGCTGCGTCGTGTCTCCGACGATCCGGCGGCCCTCACCGACGACGAATGGGTCGCCCTGCTCGGGGCGTCCGGCCCCGAACTCGACGCCCTCTGTGCGCTTGCCGACACGGCTCGGCGGAAGGTTGTCGACGCTGATGCGTTGACCTTTGTCGTGAACCGAAATCTCGACACCACCGTCGTCGCGTCCGGACGGGATGACGTCCCGTCCGTCGAGGAGCTGGCCGTCGAGGCGCGCGCGCTCGGCGCCACCGAGATCTGCATGCAGGGGCCGGTGCC
Organism: Gordonia sp. OPL2; assembly: GCF_003797825.1. Taxonomy (GTDB): domain Bacteria; phylum Actinomycetota; class Actinomycetes; order Mycobacteriales; family Mycobacteriaceae; genus Gordonia. The sequence continues at coordinate 281,769 of NZ_RKME01000002.1, read as the reverse complement.
CGCCGACGCCCCGCCTGAGGAGTACCTCCGTCTGATCGAGCGGATACACGGCGCCGTACCGGAGTTGCACCTGCACGCGTTCCGGCCCCCGGAGGTCCGCGACGCTGCCGATCGGATGGGCGTGTCGATCGCCGAGTTCCTCGCCAGGGCGCGCGAGGCCGGGCTCGGCTCGGTCCCCGGAACCGCCGCGCAGATCCTCGACGACCAGGTCCGCGGCGCTCTGTCCGGCGGGACCGCACCACCGGTCGGCGACTGGGTCGAGAGCATCGAGGCCGCTCACGACGTCGGCCTGTTCTCCACCGCCACCATGCTCTACGGCCATGTGGAGACCTCGCACCACCAGGTGTCACATCTTCGCCTGCTCACCGAGATCCAGCGCCGTACAGGCGGTTTCAGCGAGTTGATCCTGATGCCGCTGCTGCCCGAGAACGCCGCACCCCATCTCGCCGGTGTCGCGACGAGAGCCGTCTCGGTGCGCGAGACGCGTGCCGTGCATGCGGTTGCGCGACTGATGACAGTGGGCACCATCGATCATCTGCAGGTCGCCTGGACCAAACACGCCCCCGACACCACCGAACTCCTGCTCACCGGAGGCTCCGACGACATCGGCGGTCTGCTGATCGACGGCACGCTGATGCCCGCTGCAGGTCAGGAGGCAGGCCGGGTGCTCGACGTCGACGAACTGATCGCCATCGCCGACCGTGTCGGCCGGACCCCACGGCAACGCACCACCGGCTACGACATCCCACCCGCGGATCGACTCGTCGATCTCGGCGAGGTGCGTTCGTGACCGGCGCCGCAACACCATGCGACGTCGACGTCGCGATCGTCGGAGCCGGCTTCGCGGGGATCGGCATGGCGACCCGATTGGCAAGGCGGGCAACCGAATCCTTTGTCGTCATCGAGCGGGCGGACGGGGTCGGCGGCACGTGGCGCGACAACACCTACCCGGGCATCGCCTGCGACATCCCGGCGCACCTCTATTCGTTCTCGTTCCGTCCGCCGACCGACTGGGCCACACTGTATCCCCGGGGCGCCGACATCCGGCGCTACCTGCAGCAGACCGTCGACGACGAGGGACTCGCCCCGCACATCCGCCTGGGCTGTGCGCTGCTCAATGCCCGGTGGGACACCGATGCCGCACGGTGGGAGCTCGAGACGGGATCGGGCCCGATCCGTGCCAGGGTGCTCGTGATGGCCGTCGGCCGGCTGTCCGAACCGCACGTCCCCGATGTCGAGGGACTCGGATCCTTCAGTGGGGCAGTCGTACACACCGCGGAGTGGCGTGACGACCTCCTCGCGGGCGGTGAGCGGATCGGTGTCGTCGGGACCGGGGCGTCGGCAGTGCAGGTGATCCCGCACCTGGCCGAGACCGCCGAAGAGCTGGTCGTGTTCTCGCGTACTCCGCCGTATGTGGTGCCGCGGGAGGATCGCCGATTCTCCGACGCCGAACGCGCCGAGCTACGGATCCCGGAGAACGCCGACGCGTTGCGGGAGCAGCTGCTCCTCGACGCCGACAAAGCCTTTCGGCAACGCCTCGGTCTGCGGCCCGACATCGACGCCATCCGGGACCGCGCGCTCGGGCACCTGCGCGCGCAGGTCGACGCCCCGGCGCTACGCGAGATGCTCACCCCCGACTACGAGATCGGGTGCAAACGAATCCTGCTCAGCGACGACTTCTACCCGACGCTGACCCGTCCCGACGTCGTGTTCGAGCCCAGCGCACTGGAATCGGTCATCGAATCGAAGGCAAGGGCGACCAGCGGCCGGACCTACGATCTCGATGTCCTGGTGATGGCCACCGGATTCGAGGCGACCCGGCCACCGGCTGCGAGCCGCGTGCAGGGGCGGGGCGGACGGGCACTGTCCGAGCACTGGTCGGACGGGATGGTGTCGTATGCGTCGACGACGGTCAGCGGATTCCCCAACATGTTCGTCCTCGACGGCCCGAACGCGGCACTCGGTCACAACTCTGCGATCTACATGATCGAAACCCAGCTCGACTACGTGCTCGGAGCTCTGGACTTCATGGCGCACAACGGGTCTCGTTCGATCGAGGTGACTGCCGACGCCGAGGAGGCATACACCAGGGAGATCGACGAGCGCAGCGCCTCGACGGTCTGGCTCACCGGGTGTAACAGTTGGTACGTGGACCCCAGAAGTGGACGGCTGACGTTGCTGTGGCCGGGGACGGCGCTCTCGTTCCGCGACCGCAACGGAACCTTCGATCCCCATCCCTATCTCATCGATTCCCGCCCGGTCGACGACGGAGGTGCGTTTGCATGACCGAGACGATGACCATCGACGATGCGCTCGCAGCCGCACGCGCGGGCGACGCCATCGACCTGCCCGTGGCGCGCGCGCTGCTCGCGGCCACCGGCGACGATCTCGTCGAGGTGCAGCGGATCGCCGCCGGCCTGCGTGACGCCGGCCTCGACGAGGTGGGCAGAGCCGGTCAGATCACCTACTCGCGCAAGGTGTTCATCCCGCTCACCAGGCTCTGCCGGGACCGCTGCCACTACTGCACGTTCGTGACGATCCCCGGCAAGCTCGCCCGCGCCGGACACGGGATGTACCTCGACCTCGACGAGGTGGTCGACCTCGCCCGCAACGGCGCCCGGCTCGGATGCAAGGAGGCGCTGTTCACGCTCGGCGACCGCCCGGAGGACCGCTGGCCGCAGGCCGGCGAGTGGCTCGCGGCCCGCGGGTACAGCTCGACCCTCGACTACGTACGTGCCGCCGCGGTCGCGGTCCTCGAGGAGACCGGCCTGCTGCCGCACCTCAACCCTGGCGTGATGAGTGCCGAGGAGATGCGCAGGCTGCGCCCGGTCGCCCCGTCGATGGGCATGATGCTCGAGACCACCTCGCGTCGGCTGTTCACCGAGAAGGGACAGCCGCATTTCGGCAGCCCGGACAAGGACCCGATCGTCCGCCTGCAGGTGCTCGACGATGCCGGGGCCGAACGGATCCCGTTCACGACCGGCATCTTGGTCGGAATCGGTGAATCACTCACCGAGCGGGCCGAATCCCTCCTGGCCATTGCCGATGTGCACCGCACTCACGGACACATCCAGGAGGTCATCGTGCAGAACTTCCGTGCCAAGCCGGACACGGCGATGCGCGGTACCCCGGACGCCGAGATGTCGGAGTTCCTGGCCGCCGTCGCGGTCGCGCGGATCGTGCTCGGCCCGCGGATGCGTGTGCAGGCTCCGCCGAACCTGGTGTCGGGTGAGGAGTGCGCAGCGTTGATCGCGTCCGGTATCGACGACTGGGGCGGTGTCTCGCCACTCACCCCCGACCATGTGAATCCCGAACGGCCGTGGCCCAATCTCGACGTCCTCGCCGAGATCACCGCGGCGTCGGGCCACACGTTGACCGAGCGGATCACCGCTCAGCCGCCGTATGTCCTCGGGGGCGCGGAGTGGATCGATTCCTCGTTGGCCGAGCACGTGAGTGCGGTGTCGGATCCGTCGACCGGACTGGCCGCCGACGTCATCCCGCACGGTCGGCCCTGGCCCGCAGTCGCCTGAGGGCGGCAGGCGTCACAGCGCGCGCAGCGCCTCGTATCCGCCGACGACGTCGGTCGCCCGGTGCAGGCCGAGTTGCTGGAGCGCGGCCGCCGCAAGGCTCGAGGTGTATCCCTGCGAACACAGGATGATCCAGCGGACATCGTGGTCGACGGCCTCGGGGATGTGGGCATCGCTTGCCGGGTCGCACCGCCACTCGAGGACATTGCGTTCGATGACCAGGGCCCCGTCCGCCTCACCTTCGATCGCACGCTGGGCGGCGGGCCGGATGTCGACGAGGACGCCGCCCGCGGCGAGCTCACCGGCGACCTCATGTGCCTCGAGCCGCTGCAGTCGCTCGCGTGCCTCGAGCAGGAGGTCGTCGATCGTGGGCATGGGGGTCACTCCGGTTCGTCCGTCAGTTCGGTGCGTGTCCGGCGCAATCTACCGTGATCGGTCACGTCGTAGAAGGACATCGCGGTCAACGGGGGCGAGTACGCATGCACGCTGAGAGTGGGTGTGTGGGTCGTCTCGGCCGCCGCGGCATCAGAGGAGACCGACGACAGATCGTGTCGCTGGACGTCGTGTACCCAGCCCAGGGGAAAGGCGGCCTGATCGCCGGCGGTGAGGACTCGCAGCGCGAGGTCCTTTCCGGTCCATCGGTACTCCCGCAACGATCCGGACAGCACGGTCAGCGCACCGAGTGATCCCGCGTGATCGTGCAACTCCGTCGACCGATCCGGGGTCCAGCTGATCAGCCACAGATCGAGGTCGTCGTTCGTCTCGAGACGTGTCGCCCACCGCTCGACGGGATCCCAGCGATCCGGCAGGAGATGATCGTAGGTGCCGTCGAGAACGTCGGCGACGCCCTGATCGGTGATGCGCAGCAGGTCGGCCGGACGCAGCCGGGTCGGTAGGTGTCCGGGGCGGACATGGGCGGGTTCGAAGCGGGAATCGGTGCGGCGCAGAGAGGTGGTCATCGGGGATACTCCGAGTCGTGGGGGACGGGTGTCAGGGCCTGGGACCCGGACACATCTCGCCCGACCATCCGTCGACTCGTTGGCGCTCGGTCACGCAGTCCACCTTCGCGCCGGCGACGAGAGGTGTCGAGAATTGCACGCGGGGTGATCGCAACGGTCGACCTGGTGTGATCCGCGTTACCCCCGCCACGATCCGAGGGGGGAGGATTCGATCAGCGGCGACCACGACCGATAGGCTGGTCTGCGGACACGTGTGTGCGAACGACCCGACGAGCCGGGGGCGCCGCCCGGTCCGCGATCAGGCGCGTCCAGCCCACGCGCCGTCCCGGCGACGACCCCGCGACAGCGATCGTCTCCGGCCCGCGAGTTTTGCAGCGAAGGAGAGTGTGGTGACCTACATCATCGCGGAGCCTTGTGTCGATGTCCTGGACAAGGCCTGCGTCGAGGAATGCCCGGTGGACTGCATCTACGAGGGCGGACGGATGCTCTACATCCAGCCCGACGAGTGCGTCGACTGCGGTGCCTGCGAGCCGGTGTGCCCGGTCGAGGCGATCTTCTACGAGGATGATGTGCCCGACGACTGGGAACCGTACGTCAGCGCGAACGCCGACTTCTTCGACGATCTGGGCTCGCCGGGCGGTGCGAGCAAGGTGGGCAAGACCGATGCCGATCCCGCCTTCATCAAGGGTCTGCCGCCCATGAACGACGAGGAATGATCTGACGCCGTGAGCACGTCAGGATTCGCGACACGTCGACGCGTCAGCGGGCTCCTGCCCGACTTCCCGTGGGACACCATCGGTGACGCGCGGGCCCGTGCGACCGCGCATCCGGGCGGCATCGTCGACCTCTCGGTCGGGACCCCGGTCGATCCCGTCGACCCGGTGATCCGTGACGCACTCACCGCGTCGTCGGAGTTCCCGGGATATCCGACGACCATCGGCACGACAGAGCTGCGGACCGCAGCCGTCTCGGCGTTGAGCCGCCGGCACGGCGTGACCGGTCTGGACGAATCCGGCATCTTGCCGGTGATCGGCACCAAGGAGGCCATCGCCGGCATCGTGTCGACACTCGGCATCGGGACCGGCGAGACCGTCGTGATCCCCGAGATCGCTTATCCGACCTATGAAGTCGGTGCCATCCTGGCCGGCGCGACCCCGGTGCGGGCCGATTCGACGGTGCAGTTGGGGCCGAGCGCCCCCGCCCTGATGTTCCTGAACTCGCCGTCGAATCCGACGGGCAAGGTCCTCGGCATCGATCACCTCCGCAAGGTGATCGGGTGGGCGCGGGAGCGCGGCACCATCGTCGTGTCCGACGAGTGCTACCTCGGGCTCGCCTGGGACTCCGAGGCCTTCTCGATACTGGATCCCCGGGTCAGCGACGGCGACCACACCGGGCTCATCGCCGTGCACTCGCTGTCGAAGGTGTCGAATCTCGCGTCGTACCGGGCAGGCTTCCTCGCCGGCGACCGCGACCTCATCGCCGAACTGCTCGCCGTACGCAAACATGCAGGGATGATCGTGCCGTTCCCCATCCAGGGAGCGATGGTCGCCGCCCTCGACGACGACGCGCACGCCCGTGCCCAGGCCGAACGCTACCGTGACCGACGGGCGAAACTTCTCGCCGCGGTCACCGCCGCCGGATTCCGCGTCGACGATTCCGAGGCAGGCCTGTACCTGTGGGCGACACGCGAGGAGGACAGCCGCTCGACCCTCGACTGGCTGGCCGACCGCGGCATCCTCGCGGCGCCCGGGGACTTCTACGGTCCACGGGGAGTCCGGCACGTCCGGATGGCACTGACCGCGACGGACGAGCGGATCGCCGCCGCGGCCGAGCGACTGGGCGGATGATCCGGGTCGGGCGCAGAGCCCGACCCAGGACCCTCGCCGACCTCAGTTGTGCTTGTGCAGCGCCTCGTTCAGGGCGATGCCGTCGCCCTTCCACGGCACGACCTCGACGGCGCCGGTGAGACTGTTGCGACGGAACAGCAGGTTCGACTGACCGGCGAGGTCACGCGCCTTCACCGACGAACCGTCCGGCCCGGTCACCTTCGTGCCGGCCGTCACATACAGACCGGCCTCGACCACACAGTCGTCGCCGAGCGGGATACCGCATCCGGAGTTCGCACCGAGCAGACAGCGCTTGCCCAGCGAGATGATCTCCTTGCCACCGCCGGACAGGGTGCCCATCGTCGACGCGCCACCACCGATGTCTGAGCCGTCGCCGACGACGACACCCGCCGAGATCCGGCCCTCGACCATCGACGACCCCAGGGTGCCGGCGTTGTAGTTGACGAAGCCCTCGTGCATCACGGTCGTCCCCGGAGCGAGGTGGGCCCCGAGACGGACCCGGTCGGCGTCACCGATCCGGACACCGCCCGGCAGAACGTAATCCACCATGCGCGGGAACTTGTCGATGCTGTAGACGGTGACCGGACCGCGGGCGCGCAGTCGGGCACGCGTCGCCTCGAATCCGTCGATCGGGCACGGTCCGTGATTGGTCCACACCACGTTGGAGAGCAATCCGAAGATGCCCTCGAGATTCGTCCCGTGTGGCGCGACGAGTCGGTGGGAGAGCAGATGCAGGCGGAGATAGACGTCGTAGGCGTCCTCGGGTGCCGCCGACAGGTCCGAGATCGATGTGCGGATGGCGACCGTCTTCACCCCGCGGGCGGCATCGGCGCCGACGAGATCGCGGAGCGAACTGGGCACGTCGTCGCCGTCGAGGGTCACCGTCTCCGTCCGGGCGGGACTGTCGAGTTCGAGGTCCGGGAACCACACGTCGAGGACCACCCCGGGATCGGCCGACCCCCCGTTGGTCACCGTGGCAATTCCGGTTGCGTAAGCGCCATTCGTCGTCACGGGAGCACAGCCTACCGGGATCGGGGAATACTCGAATCCGTGACCATCCTGAGGAGAACGCGGGCCGAGAGCGGCACCGTCTGGCGTGCGCGCCGCGCCGCGGGAGAGTCGACCGTCCTGCCCGACGGTTGTATGGACCTCATCTGGACCGGCCGCGAGGTGCTGATCGCCGGGCCCGACACCGTCCCCTACCGTCACCGGTCCCGAGGCCCGGAGACGATGGTCGGCCTCCGACTCCCGCCCGGTACGGTCCCGGTCGTCCTCGGTGTCCCGGCCGATGTCCTGCGGGACCGACGCGTGACACTCGACGACATCTGGACGCCGGGCCGGGCGCGCCGCTGGGGTGATCTGTTGGCCGCGGCGGACGATCCGGCGGCCGTCCTGCGCGAACTGGCGAGCATCCGGACATGGGAGGCTCCGGCATGGCTGGGGGCTGCCGCCGCAGCGCTGGGCGCGGGCCATCGGATCGACGAGTGCGCCGACCGGTTGAGCATGACCCCGCGCACCCTGCACCGGCAGTCGTCGCGCTACTTCGGCTACGGCCCGAAGACCCTGCAGCGGATCCTGCGGATGCGTGCGGCCCTCGACGACCTGACGGCGGGTGTCGACCCGGCCGACGTCGCCGCGTGGCACGGATACGCCGACCAACCGCACCTGCATCGCGAGGTGGTGGCGCTGACCGGACGCACCCCGGCGTCCTTCCACCCGCCGTCGAACGATCGATGACGTCGGATCAGGCCAGCGCGCAATAGAAGTCGACCGGGTTGTCGTCGGGGTCGAGGATGACCGCGTACCGCTGGCCCCACACCGCGTCGAACGGTTCGCGGTGCGAGCGGTATCCGGCGGCGACGAGCTCGGCGTGCTGCGCGTCGACGGCCTCGGCAGTCGGGCACTCGAACGCGAGCGCCATCCGGTGACCTCCGGCGGGCTCACTCCAGTCCGGTGTGAACGACGCGACGATCTCGCGGGTGTCGAACAGGACCCGCAGCCCTCCGACGACCGCTTCCGCGTGGGGTGCGTCCTGCGCTCCGTCGGCGAATCCGAGCCCGCATCGGCGGTAGAACCCGACGGTCTCGGCCATGTCCCGGACGACGATCGACAGTGCATTGAGGACGGGACCGGCCGTGCGGCCGGGAACGTCCCCGTCGGAGGGGCCAGTGTTGGTGTCAGTGGTGTCAGAACTCATGACTCGACGCTAATGCGCGTCACACGTGGCGTCTTGAACGTTTCGGACACCGACCGACACCGGGTCCCTGGCACGTCCGGGGCGGTCCCGGCGATCGAGCCGGCGACGGAGCCGCGAGCGGTACCGTGAAGTCCACGTCCGATCCGATTCTCGAGGAGGCGCACACATGATCCGAGGTATGCACGCGATGTTCTATTCGTCGGAGGATCAGGCGCTGCGGGAGTTCCTCCGCGACAAGCTCGCGCTACCGGGTTCCGACACCGGTGGCGGCTGGTGGATCTTCGATGCTCCCGAAGCCGATCTCGGCGTACATCCGACCGAACATGACAGGCCTCCGTCGGGAACCGCGGACATCTCGTTCTACTGCGACAGTATCGAGGAGACCGTCGCGGAACTGACCGCACGGGGCGTCGAGTTCACCCGTCCCGTCGAGGACCACGGGTACGGGCTGGTCACCTATTTCGCGGCGCCCGGTGGTTTCGAGATCCAGCTCTACCAACCCCGGTACCAGAAGGGGTGATCACCAGCACCCGGCCGGTCGGCACGATCAGACCGGGGTCATGTCGCGCGGCGTCGCATCGCGCGCCCGGCTCAGCGGGCGCGCGCGTTACCGTGTGACGGTGACGACGCCAACCCTGGACCTGCACGCCGATCCCGTCGATCTGACGGCCGCGCTGGTCGACATCGAGAGCGAATCCCGCGACGAGACGATCATCGCCGACGCGGTGGAGAACGCCTTGCGCTCGCAGACAAGCGGTTTCGAGATCGTCCGGCACGGAAACCGGGTCCTCGCGCGCACCGATCGGGGACTCGACAGCCGGGTGATCCTTGCCGGCCACCTCGACACGGTGCCCGTCGTAGGCAACCTCCCGCACCGGCGCAGCGTCGACGACGGCGAGGGCGAGATGTTGCACGGCTGCGGCACGGTCGACATGAAATCGGGGGACGCGGTCTTCCTGCATCTCGCCGCCACGATGGCCCGGCCGGCCCACGATCTGACGTTGATCTTCTACGACTGTGAGGAGATCGCCGCGAAGTACAACGGACTCGGTGCCATCGAACGTGAGCTTCCCGAGTGGCTGCACGGTGACGTCGCCATCCTCGGCGAGCCGACCGCCGGTCTCATCGAGGCCGGATGCCAGGGAACGATGCGGGTGCGTCTGTCGACCCGCGGCGTGCGCGCTCACTCGGCTCGATCGTGGATGGGGGACAACGCGATCCACAAACTCGGCGACGTCCTCACCACCCTGGCCGCCTACGTCCCGCGGACGGTCGACATCGACGGCTGCGAGTATCGCGAGGGGTTGTCGGCGGTGGGGATCGACGGCGGGGTCGCCGGGAATGTCGTCCCCGATGCGGCTCACGTCGACGTGAACTTCCGGTTCGCGCCCGACCGCAGCGTCGAGCAGGCCACCGACCATGTCCGCGAGGTGTTCGCCGCGCAACTCGCCGGCGGCGAGGTCGACTTCACGGTCACCGACTCCGCGCCCGGAGCGCTTCCGGGCCTGTCGAATCCGGCCGCGGCCGCATTGGTGGCGGCGGCCGACGGGCAGTTCCGCGCGAAGTACGGATGGACGGACGTATCCCGCTTCTCCGCGCTCGGCGTGCCGGCGGTCAATCTCGGGCCGGGAGACCCGAACCTGGCTCACCGGGTGGACGAACGGGTCCCGGTGGCGCAGATCGGTCAGGTCGCCGACCTGCTGCGTGCGTTCCTGTCCGCATAGCCGTTAGCGTGATGGCCATGTCATCCGCGACCTCCGACGACGAAACCGGCCGCCATCGCGCCGGCGAACCGCCCACGACCGATCGGTCCGGCGCCGTCCGCGACGACGATCCGTCGTCCGCCGGATCAGATCTCGAGACCTGCTACGTCGGTCCCGTCCGCGTGCGCCGCGAGGCAGGGGAGGCGAGCCAGACGACCGACCGACGACTGCTGGAGTGGGTCGATCCCCGCGATCAGGACCTGCGTGCGGAGCGCACCATGCGGGATTCGTGGCGCGTGCTGCGGATCCAGTCGGAGTTCGTCGCGGGATTCGACGCGATGAGCGAGGTCGCCGAGGCGGTCACCGTGTTCGGTTCGGCCCGCCTCGTACCGGGCAGCGCCGACTACGACCTCTCCGTGCGCCTCGGGCGGGCGCTGGGTGAGGCCGGGTACGCCGTCATCACCGGCGGCGGGCCGGGCGCGATGGAGGCGGCCAACCGCGGGGCCTGGGACGCGGGTGCGCGGTCCATCGGTCTGAACATCGAGCTGCCCTTCGAACAGCACCTCAACGAGTGGGTCGACGTCGGCATGCACTTCCGCTACTTCTTCGTCCGCAAGACCATGTTCGTGAAGTACGCGCAGGCCTTCGTCTGCCTCCCTGGCGGCTTCGGCACGCTCGACGAGATGTTCGAGGCACTCACGCTGGTGCAGACCAAGAAGGTGGTCCGGTTCCCGATCGTGTTGATCGGGCGTGATCACTGGGCCGGACTGATCGGCTGGATGCGGGACGTGTTGCTGACCAAGGGCATGATCTCACCCGACGACCTCGACCTCCTCCACCTCGTCGACGAACCGTCCGAGGCCGTGGACATCATCGCCGCGGCGGCCGCGGGACGCGGTGGTCGATGAGCGCGATCTGCGTCTACTGCGCATCCGGGCCGGTGGATCGTCGGTTCCTCGACCTGGCCGCGCAACTCGGCACCGGACTCGCCGAAAGCGGTCACACCGTCGTCTCCGGGGGCGGAAACGTGTCGATGATGGGCGCGCTCGCCGAGGCCGCACGCGCCGCCGGCGGACCGACGGTCGGGATCATCCCGCGTGCACTGATGGAGCGTGAGGTCGCCGATCTCGGTGCGGACGAGCTGGTGGTCACGGAGACGATGCGTGAACGCAAACGCCAGATGGACGAACGCGCCGACGGATTCATCACCCTGCCCGGGGGCATCGGCACACTCGAGGAGTTGTTCGAGACCTGGACGGCCGGCTACCTGGGCATGCATGACAAACCCGTGGTCCTCCTCGACCCCTTCGGTTTCTACGAACCGCTCCTGGGATGGCTGCAGGAGCTGCGGGGTCAGGGCTTCGTCGCGCAGCGCGCCCTCGATCGGTTGCATGTGGCGGATTCGGTGCCTCTGGCCATCGAGCTTGCTACTGCTCGGTAAGGTAGGGCGCACAGTGCGCCAACGCGCGTTGTCAGACGGGTCTTCAGCAGCGGAAGCACGAAGGAAGCGGAGTAGATCTGATGCCGAGCAGTGACACCCACGGCGACACCAAGCAAGCGACGGCCGTCGGGCTCACCGACCTCATCCGCGGCGTGATCAAGATGGCGCCCTCTGCGCCGAGCATGATCAAGCACGCGCCCGGACTCATCCATCGTCCGCCGGAGGCCAAGCGGACCATCGGCTCCATCTTCCAGAAGCACGCCGGTGCCCATCCCGACCGTCCGTTCATCCGGTTCGAGGGCCGATCGCTGACGTACGGCGAGGTCAACCGGCGCGTCAACCGCTTTGCGGCGCTGCTGAGCGAGGACGGGGTCGGCAAAGGTGACGTCGTCGCGATCCTGTCGAAGAACAACCCGACCGATCTGATGGTGATGCTCGCGACCGTCAAACTGGGTGCGGTCGCCGGCATGCTGAACTACAACCAGCGCGGAAAGGTCATGGCGCACAGCGTGTCCCTGCTCGACGCGAAGGTGCTCATCCACGACCCGGACTGCGTCGAGGGATTCGAGTCGATCCCGGTCGAGTCGCGCCCGCCGCACGTCTACGACTTCGCCGAGCTCGACGCGGCCGCCGAGGGGCGATCGGAGGAGAATCCCGCGGTGACCGCGACGCTTCCGGCGTCGACGAAGGCGTTCTACATCTTCACCTCCGGGACCACCGGGATGCCCAAGGCGAGCGTGATGAGCCACAACCGCTGGTTCGCGAATCTCTCCGGCATCGGCGGTCTCGCGGTCCGCCTGCGGCACAGCGACACCATGTATGTCCCGCTGCCGCTCTACCACAACAACGCCCTGTCGGTGTCCCTCGGCTCTGTCCTCGCCTCCGGCGCGTGCATCGCGATCGGGCGGTCGTTCTCCGCGTCGAAATTCTGGGACGACGTCATCCTCAACCGCGCGACCGCGTTCTGCTACATCGGCGAACTCTGCCGCTATCTGCTCGCCCAACCGGAGAAGCCGACCGACCGGCAACACGCGGTCAAGGTGATCATCGGCAACGGCATGCGTCCCGAGATCTGGGACGAGTTCTCCGAGCGGTTCGGCATCGAGCGGATCGTCGAGTTCTACGGCGCCAGCGAACTCAACCTTGCCTTCGTCAACGCTTTCAGCGTCAAGCGCACCGCCGGGTTCTGTCCGCTGCCCTACAAGATCGTCGAGTACGACGATCACGGTGAGCCCCGTCGAGACGAGCAGGGGCGGTTGACCGAGGTCGCCAAGGGCGGGACCGGACTGCTCATCGCCGAGATCAGCGAGCGTGTGCCGCTCGACGGCTACACCGATGCCGAGGCCACCGAGAAGAAGGTCATCCGAGACGCCTTCACCGACGGCGATGCCTACTTCAACTCCGGCGACCTCGTCCGTGATCAGGGATTCGCGCACATCGCATTCGTCGACCGACTCGGGGACACCTTCCGGTGGAAGGGCGAGAACGTCGCGACGACCGAGGTGGAGGCGGCCCTCGACTCGTTCCCGGCGGTCGCGCAATCGGTCGCCTACGGCGTCGAGATCGAGAAGGCCGACGGCAAGGCCGGTATGGGTGCGATCAAGATCCGCGACGGTGAGGACCTCGATCCGAAGGCGCTCGCCGACCACCTGTACGGGCACCTGCCCTCATACGCCGTCCCGTTGTTCGTGCGCGTGGTCGAGGACTTCGAGCAGACGTCGACCTTCAAGAATCGCAAGGTCGAACTCCGCGAGGAGGGATACACCAAGGCCGGTGACGATGCGGTGTACGTCCTCGCCGGGCGCGACAAGGGTTTCGTCGACTACTACGACGACTATCCGGCGGATGTGGCGAACGCGAAGGCGCCGAAGGGCTGAGCCGCTCCGGTCGGCCGGGTGCCGTGCGCGGCGGCGGTGAGTGTCCTGCCGGTCGAGTAGGCGACGAGCGCAGCGGGCCGTGAGTGTCCTGCCGGTCGAGTAGGCGACGAGCGCAGCGGGCCGTGAGTGTCCTGCCGGTCGAGTAGGCGACGAGCGCAGCGAGGAGCCGTATCGAGACCTCGTTACGCTGGGTGCCATGCTCTCGACGCTGTGCGGCCGACCGGTTGCCACCGACCGTGCGCTGGTCATGGCCATCGTCAACCGGACCCCCGACTCGTTCTACGACCGGGGTGCGAGTTTTGGCGACACGGCCGCCCAGTCGCGCATCGACCAGGTCGTCGCCGAGGGCGCCGACATCGTCGACATCGGCGGCGTCAAGGCCGGCCCGGGTGACGAGGTCGACGCCACGACCGAGAGCGATCGCGTCGTACCGATGATCGCGTGGATTCGCGAGAAGTACCCGGAGGTCCTGATCAGCGTCGACACCTGGCGGTCCGAGGTGGCCGAACGGGCGTGCGTGGCGGGTGCGGACCTCATCAACGACACGTGGGCGGGCGCCGATCCGGATCTGGTGAAGGTGGCCGCGGCGCGACGCGCCGGAATCGTGTGTTCGCACACCGGCGGCGCAGTCGTCCGCACCCGTCCGCATCGGGTCGCCTACGACGACGTGGTCGCCGATGTGGTCGAGTCGCTGACTGCGGCGGCCGCCCGAGCGCTCGATGCGGGTGTGTCGCGTGACTCGATCGTGATCGACCCGACACATGATTTTGGCAAGAACACCCACCACGGGCTCGCCTTGTTACGCCAGGTGAACGTTCTTGTTAATACCGGCTGGCCAGTGCTGATGGCGCTGAGCAACAAGGACTTCGTAGGGGAGACTCTGGGTGTGGATCTCGACGAACGGCTGGAGGGCACCCTCGCCGCGACAGCTCTGAGCGCCGCCGCCGGCGCGCGGATCTTTCGCGTTCATGAGGTTGCCGCCACCCGACGCGTGGTCGACATGGTTGCTGCCATCGCGGGGACACGACCTCCCGCCCGAACAATCAGGGGACTCGCATGACCGATCAGGTACGTCGAACCCACCAGCAAGCTCGAGCCGCCCGCACCGGCGGGCGCAAGGCCACCGTCTCCAACAACCGGGACAAGACGACGATCTGGCCCACCGCCGCGGACACCGTCGGCACGCGGCAGCGGTGGGCGGCCACCAACACGTGGGAGCAGCCCGACTGGACCATCGAGGAACTCGTCGCGGCCAAGGCCGGCCGGACCGTCTCGGTCGTGCTGCCCGCGCTCAACGAAGAGGAGACGGTCGCCGACGTCATCGCGACGATCCGGCCGCTGTACGGCACCCTCGTCGACGAACTGATCGTCCTCGACTCCGGGTCCACCGACGCCACCGCCGAACGAGCCGAGGCCGCAGGCGCGACGGTCATCAGTCGCGAGCAGGCGGTCCCCGAACTCGAACCGGTCAAGGGCAAAGGTGAGGTCCTGTGGCGTTCGATCGCGGTGACCACCGGTGACATCATCGCGTTCGTCGACTCCGACCTCATCGACCCGGACCCGATGTTCGTGCCGAAGATGCTCGGACCGTTGCTGATCGATCCCCGAATCCAGTTGGTGAAGGGTTACTACCGACGTCCGTTGCGGACCGGTGGCCAGCACGACGCCAACGGCGGTGGCCGCGTCACCGAGCTCGTCGCACGTCCACTGCTGGCGTCGCAGCGGCCCGACCTGACCGGCGTGCTGCAACCGCTCGGCGGCGAATACGCCGGTACCCGGGAACTGTTGTCGTCGGTGCCTTTCGCGCCCGGATACGGGGTCGAGATCGGCCTGCTGATCGACACGTTCGACCGGTACGGGCTCGACGGCATCGGGCAGGTCAACCTCGGTGTGCGGACCCACCGCAACCGTCCGCTGATCGAACTCGGTGTGATGAGTCGGCAGATCGTCGGTACGTTGATGCGGCGCTGCGGCATCGACGATTCCGGCGTCGGGCTGACCCAGTTCACCGCAGAACCCGACGGCTCCTTCACGCCGCACACGACCGAGGTCTACCTCGAGGACCGTCCGCCGATGAACACCATCCGGGCAACGGAATCCGGCGACGAGGAGATGGCCTCCTGACCGACCCGCGCTGACGCGGTGCCGTCCGCGATGACGGCCGGCGCGGTCTGCCACTATGGGTCGCATGCAGACGATGCTGCTGTACCTGCTGATCATGGCCGTGGTGGTGGCCGTGGTGTTCGCCGTGGTCTGGTTCGTCTTCGGACGCGGCGAGGATCTGCCGCCGCTCGAGAGGGGCACCACCCCGACACGTCTGCCGCGGGCCGGGATCACCGGGGCCGACGTGCGGGCGGTCACCTTCACGCAGACCTTCCGGGGGTACTCGACCGGCGAGGTCGACTGGGTCGTCGAGAAGCTCGCCCGTGAACTCGACGAACTGCGCGGCGTCGTCCGCGATCTCCAGGACCGGGCGCTCGAGGACGGTGGCGTGACGGATTCGTCGACGTCGCAGGCCGACGCCGGAGGGGACACCCAGGGCGGTTCGTGACACGACGGCGTCACGTGCGCGACGGTCACAAGCGGTGCAACACGTATCATTGTCGTGGCACCTGCTGCATTTCCGACCGATGCGCGGGTGTCATCCACACGGTGTGGCGAACGCTCTGGAAGGAGTTCGAGAATGGCGGCAATGAAGCCACGTACTGGGGACGGCCCCCTCGAAGCGGCCAAGGAAGGACGTGGAATCGTTGTCCGGATTCCGATCGAAGGCGGTGGACGGCTCGTCGTCGAACTGACCGCGGACGAAGCGGCAGCCCTCGGTGAGGAACTGCGCGGGGTCACCGGCTGAATCGGGAGAGCACCTCTGCGGGGCCGCTGACCGCAGTCGAATCGGTTCTGCGGTGTCCGGTCTGTGCCGACGATCTCGTGGTTGCCGCCGACCACCGGTCGCTCGTCTGCACCGCATCACATCGTTTCGACATCGCCCGGCAGGGCTATGTGTCCCTGACCGATGGCCGACCGGGACAGCATCTCTCGGACACCGCACCGATGGTCGCCGCGCGGCGACGGGTCCATGCGTGCGGATTCTTCGATCCCGTCGCCACCGCGGTCGCGCATGCCGTGCAGCGGACCGCCACCACCGACCGCCCGAACGTCGTCGCCGACGCCGGGGCCGGCACCGGCCACTATCTCGCCACCGCCCTCGACGGGGATGATCGACTGCGCGGGCTGGGAATCGATCTCTCCAAGTACTGCGCCCGTGCTGTCGCGCGATGTCACCCGCGCGCCGCGGCCCTCGTCGCCGACGTCTGGCGTCCGTGGCCGATACGCACCGCGTCGGTCGGGGTCGTGTTGTCGATCTTCTCGCCCCGCAACATCGACGAATTCGCCCGCGTCCTGCACCCGGGGGGAACCCTGGTCGTCGTGACGCCGCGGCCCGATCATCTCGCCGAGATCGTCGGGCCGATGGGCATGTTGGAGGTCGGCGCGGACAAGGACACCCGTCTGCGGATGGCCACCGCGGCACACTTCGACCTCGTCGACCACACCGACCTCCGCCTCGCGCGTGGCCTCGACGCCGCGCTCGTGGCCGACGTGGTCGCCATGGGGCCGTCGGCATTCCATCGATCGGCCGGCGACATCCTGGCCGACGCCGAGACTCTGGCCGCGGCATCCGGCGGACACCTCGACGTCACGGTATCGGTGGGCGTCAGCGTCTTTCGGCCCCGGGGCGCCGGACAATCGGCGTCCATGTCGACCTCGGCGCCGGCCTAGCGCAGTGTTGCCCGATAGACCTCGAGGGTCTGCTCGGCGATCGACGACCACGAGAACTCGGCTTCGGCACGCTCGCGTCCGGCACGGCCCATGACCGCTGCCGCCGCGGGGTCGCCGACGACGGCGTTGACAGCCTGGGCGAGACCGTCCTCGAAGCCCCGCGGATCGACGGGGTCGTAGGGGACCAGGCGCCCGGTGACCCCGTCCCGGACGACCTCGGGGATACCGCCGACCTCGGACGCCACGACCGCGGTGTCGCAGGCCATCGCCTCGAGATTGACGATGCCGAGCGGCTCGTATACCGAGGGGCAGAGAAAAACGGTTGCGGCTGTGAGGATCTCGCGGATTCGCGGTTGGGGGAGCATCTCGCGGATCCAGTACACACCGTCACGTGCGGCCGACAGCTCGGTGACCGCGGCGTCGATCTCGGCACCGATCTCCGGCGTGTCCGGCGCTCCGGCGCACAGGACCAGTTGGATCTCCGGTGCGAACTGATGCGCGGCCGCGACGAGATGGGCGACACCCTTCTGTCGGGTGATGCGTCCGACGAACGCGACGACCGGCCGGTCCGGGTCCACGCCGAGTGCCCGCAGGGTCGATTCATCGCCGAACGGATCGTCGACCGGATACCACATCGTCGTGTCGATGCCGTTGCGCACCACGTGGACTCGCTCGGGCTCGACGCGCGGGTAGGTGTTGCACACATCCGTGCGCATCCCCGCGCTGACCGCGATGACGGCATCGGCGTACTCGACCGCATTGCGCTCCACCCAGCTCGAGACGCGATATCCGCCGCCGAGTTGCTCGGCCTTCCACGGCCGGCTCGGTTCCAGGGAGTGTGCGGTCAGCACGTGAGGGACGCCGTGCAGCTGTGCGGCGAGGTGGCCGGCCAGTCCCGTGTACCAGGTGTGCGAATGCACCAGGTCGGCCCCGTCGGAACCCACCGCCATCCGGAGGTCCGCGGACAACGTCGTGATCGCCGCGTTGGCGCCGGCGAGTCCCGGATCCGGTTGGTAGACGTGCGCGGTGTCGCGGTCGGCGCCCATACAGTGCACGTCGACGGTCGTGAGGGCCCGCAGGTGCCGCACCAGTTCCGTGACGTGTACCCCGGCACCGCCGTACACCTCGGGTGGATACTCCCGTGTCATCATCGCCACCCTCATGGTCAACGACGCTAACGTCATCGCTCCGAGTTCGCCAACGATGGTGGAAACTCGCCCCTCCGGAGGGCGCATTCACCTAGCCGCGGCGGTGGATGCCGGTTAAGTTGGGGGAGTGAGATCACAGCCGCACGTGCTCGGAATGGTCCTCGCAGGCGGCGAGGGGAAACGGCTCTACCCCTTGACGATGGACCGGGCGAAACCGGCGGTCCCGTTCGGCGGCTCCTACCGCCTCGTCGACTTCGTGCTGTCCAATCTCGTCAACGCCGGATACGAACGCATCTGTGTGCTCACGCAATACAAGTCGCACTCACTGGACCGGCACATCTCGCAGACCTGGTTCTCGGCCGGCTTCCACGGCGAGTACATCACGCCGGTGCCGGCCCAGCAGCGTCTCGGCCCGCGCTGGTACACCGGCAGCGCCGACGCGATCTTCCAGTCGATGAACCTGATCACCGACGAGGAGCCCGAGTACATCGTGGTGTTCGGCGCCGACAACGTGTACCGGATGGATCCGTCGCAGATGGTGGAGGCCCACATCGACTCGGGCGCCGACGTCACCGTGGCCGGAATCCGTGTGCCGCGCGCGGAGGCGACCGCGTTCGGCTGCATCGACTCCGACGCGTCGGGACGGATCACCCGGTTCCTGGAGAAGCCCGCCGACCCGCCGGGTACGCCGGACGACCCCGACGTCACCTTCGCCTCGATGGGCAACTACGTGTTCACGACCGAGGCCCTCGTGGACGCCATCCGGTCGGATGCCGCCGACGCCGACTCCGACCACGACATGGGTGGCGACATCATCCCTGGGTTCGTCGATCGGAACTCGGCGTTCGTCTACGACTTCAAGGACAACGAGGTCCCCGGCGCCACCGAGCGCGACAAGGGGTACTGGCGTGATGTGGGGACGCTCGACGCCTTCTACGACGCCCACATGGACCTCGTGTCGGTGCACCCGGTGTTCAACCTCTACAACCGCCGCTGGCCCATCCGCGGCGAGACCGTCAACCTGCCGCCGGCGAAGTTCGTCCAGGGCGGGACGGCCGAGGACTCGGTGGTCGGTGCGGGGAGCATCATCTCCTCGGGCACCGTGAGCAACTCCGTGCTGTCGGCGAACGTGGTGATCGAGGACGGTGCCATCGTCGACGGCAGTGTGCTGATGCCCGGCGTCCGCGTCGCCAAGGGAGCCGTCGTCCGGCACGCGATCCTGGACAAGAACGTCCACGTCGGCGAGGGCGTCCAGGTGGGGGTGGACCCGGAGGTCGACCGCGAGCGCTTCTCCATCAGCGGTGGCGGAGTCGTCTGCGTCGGCAAGGGAATCCGCGTCTGAGCGGACCGCCGCCCGACATCGGTGGGAACGTCAGCGGGCGGTGTCCTTGCCGGCCGCCAGACCGAGGGCGATGAGCGCGGAGACATTGTCCCTGTCGGTGTTCTCCGGGAGCCCGTCGACCGGCCACCAGGCGAGATCGACGGATTCGTCACTGCGCACGATCGTCGGTGGTGAGCCGTCGGCGGTCGGCTCGGTGACCGCTGCGAACCGAACATCGAGGTGCCGGGTCGGCACGCCCAGCGAGCACGTGATCGGGTGGGTGTGCAGATGCACCGGACCGGTCGACAGCACCAGCCCGGGGATCCCCGACTCCTCCCGTGCTTCGCGCACGGCCGCGTCCGCGATCGTGTCGTCGGTCTCCTCGCAGTGGCCGCCGAGCTGAATCCACTTGCCCACACGGGGATGCAGCGTCAACAGCACGTGCTCGAGGGTGGCGTCGAAGACGATGGCCGACGCCGTGATGTGTCCCGGCTCGCTCGCGCGTGCGCAGGCCTGCGGCGCGGCGTCGAGGAACGCGAGGTAGGTGTGGCGCAACGAGTCCTGTTCGGCGTCGGGGGCCGACCAGGTGCGCAGCGCCGTGATGGTCGACGCGTGCAGGGAGTCGATGCTCATCGCTCGATCACCAGACCCTCGGTGGTCGCCGGCGGGCGCAGGCCGACGGTCTCGTCGGCCGGACGGCCGATCGCGATCGCGCCCAGCGGTTCCCACCGCGCATCGAGATCCAGGACCTCCCTGACCACCTCCGGGGCGAAGATGGTCGAGCCGATCCAGCAACTGCCCACCCCGCGCACCGACAGCGCGACCAGCAGAGCGTTGACCGCACCACCGGCCGCGACCGTGAACATCGTGTGCTCGGCTGCCGTGCGACGCGCGTCCGGATAGTCGTGGGCACCATCGGGAACGAGGAACGGGATCACCAGTTCCGGTGCGTCATAGAGGATCTGGCCGCGTCGCAGTCGCTTCTCGATCGACTCGGGAGTCTTCGCGTCGTCCTGCAGGTCGGCACGCCACGCCTGTGACATCGCGTCGAGCAGGCGGACGCGGCGCTCGCCGGACCGGACGCGGACGAAGCGGACCGGATGGGTGTGATGGGGTGCCGGTGCGGTCAGGGCGTCGGCGAAGGCCGCAGCCATGGTGTCGTCGTCGATCGTCTCCGGGGCGAATGTGCGGATCGACCGCCGGGTCAGGAGGGCCTCGCGTCGCCCCTGCTCGACGGCCTCCGCGCTGCCCATCCGGAACAGGTCCTCCTGCGCCGGCCGGATGAGATCGGCGGCCCGTGAGCCGTCGTCGACGGGACGCAATCCGCGGACGACCGCGATCGGTACACCGGCGAGCTTGCCCTTCACGAGATCGGCGGCCGCGGCGATCTCGTCGGCGACGGCGATGTCGGTGACGATCAGCGGATTGCCGTAGGAGTCCACGGAGCCGTCGTACGGATGCGAGACGGCGATCCCGGCGGAGCCGATCGCCACGTCGGTCTGGCCGTTGCGCCAGGCGCGGCCCATCGTGTCGGTGACGATCACCGCGACATCGAGGCCCGCGACGTCCCGCACGCGCGCGCGCAACCGTGCGGCGCTGCCGTCCGGGTCGATCGGGAGCAGCGCAAGTCGGTCGGAGGCGATGTTCGAGCCGTCGACGCCGGCCGCAGCCTGCACGAGACCGATGCGGTTCTCGGTGATGAGGGTGCGGTTCTTGCGTGCGAGGACGCGAACCGACTCCTGATCGACCAGTGACCGACGCAGTGCGTCGCGCTCGTCGGGATCCGACGGTGCGGTCACCATACGGCCCTCGGTCTTGGAGAAGATCTTGCTCGTCACCACGACGACGTCGCCATCGGCGAGCCACGGTGCGGCCGCGAGGAGTTCGGCGGCGATGTCGGAACCCTCGTCGAACTCACCGAGGCCGGTGACGGGTCGGATCTCGATGTCGCCGTCCGCGCGGTGATCAGCCGATCGGCCCGCGGTGTGCTCCGCCCGGCCCTGTCGCCCCGCGGTCACGACGGTCGCCCGGGGTTCGCGCCGACGTTGCGGTCGGGTGTGGCGACGCCGACCAGCGCGCACGCGTCTCGCACCATCTGGGCCGTCACCGTCGGGTCGCTCATCAGCAGCGGTGCCGAACCGATCGCGATGCCGTCGACCGCGGCGTGGTCACCGTCGGCGATCAGCCACCCGTCGAGGATGCCGTTGGCACTCCGGGCGCCGTAGTGTGCCGCGATGGCCTCGGCGGAGGTCTCCACGCCGATGACCGAGAGACATTCGTCGGCCATCCCGCGCAGCGGCCGGTTGTCGATGACCGGCGAGATGCCCACGACCGGAGCCGAGGTCGTGCGCAACGCGCTGCGGACCCCGGGCACACTCACGATCGCCCCGATACTGACGACCGGATTGCTGGGTGCCACGAGGACGACGTCGGCCTCGGCGATCGCGTCCTCGACACCGGGGGCGGTGCGGGTGTCGTCGGAGCCGACCTGGGCGAAACCGAAGGTGGGGATCTGTGCACGGTGGCGTACCCACCATTCCTGGAAGTGGATGGCGACCTGCTCGCCGTCCTCGCCGCCGGGTTTGGATACCACCACGTGGGTCTCGTGACGGTCGTCGGTGACCGGGATCAACCTCACTCCTGGCTGCCATCGGCGGCACAGCGCTGCCGTGACGTCGGAGAGCCGATACCCGGCATCGAGCATCTGGGTGCGGATGAGATGGGTCGCGAGGTCGCGGTCACCGAGTCCGAACCAATCGGGATCGGCGCCGTAGGCGGCCAATTCCTCCTTGGCGTGCCAGGTCTCGCCGACGCGGCCCCATCCCCGCTCGCGGTCGATGCCGCCACCGAGGGTGTACATGCAGGTGTCGAGATCGGGACAGATCCGGACACCGTGCATCCACGCGTCGTCGCCGACGTTGACGATCGCGGTGACCTCGTGTTGTCGGTCATCCGGATGATTCGCACCCCGATCCGACGAATCGTCCGATCCCCGTTCGGCAGGGTCGGGAAAGGGCGTGGGCCCGAGCAATTCCCGGACACCGGACAGGAAGCGGGCGCCACCGACGCCACCGACGAGGACCGTCACTTTCACCTTGTTCACTGTAGTGATCGAGCCGAGGGGTGCCTCCGGCGCGGTCGTTGCGCCTGTTGTGGGTGGTCACGCAGGCTTGCGCACCGGGCGGCGGCGCGGACGCCGGCGGATTGGCTACCATAGGTGGCGCTCTCGGGGGAGGGGATCGCAGATCTGTGACTTTGCTGATGTCCGCAACCCCGTGCCGTGTCGAGACCGAGTGTTCCGGATGAGTGATGGTATTAAGGAATCTTTCGCTTTAACTTGACCGCAGTGGTCCATCACGTGTGTAATCACATCAGTGTCATTCTGAGTTTGAGATCGAGAACTGATGGAGCGCAAGGCTTTCGATCATTTGTTCGAATGGCTCAGTGGGTGAGGTACCCGGACACACGGTGAAGATCGATGGTGTGGGCAGAACAGGTGGGGCGGCATGGTTGCCGCGGACACCGATGACTGGAACTGACAGACTTCTCGAGCTAGGAGGCGCCGACGATGGCTTTTGAGAACCCGATCGGCAATCCCCTTGAACCACGCAACTTTTCCGATCCCCGCAGCTCTGCCGACTCGACTGACCGTGCCGAAGAATTGGCCGGCGCCGACGTGGGTGCGAATCACCTTGGCTTGTTGGGTGATTCGCTGATGAAGCCGAATGTGGGCGGCGGCACTCCCGAACCGGTCGGTAATTCCCCGTGGACTCAAGGTCGGCATCTTTCCTTGGTGCCCAACGACTTCGACGACCTCTTCGAGGCCGTCGAAGAGCAATGGCAGGATCGTGCCCTGTGTGCGCAGACCGACCCCGAGGCGTTCTTCCCCGAGAAGGGCGGATCGACCCGGGAGGCCAAGCGGATATGCCAGGGATGCGAGGTGAAGTCGGAGTGCCTGGAGTACGCGTTGCACAACGACGAGCGCTTCGGCATCTGGGGCGGTCTCTCCGAGCGTGAGCGTCGTCGTCTCAAGCGCGGCATCATCTGAGTTCGACGCCCGGCTGGCTCCCGGGCATCCCGGGTTCGGCGGCGCGAGGAGATCGCGGAACGCGAGCTGTGGTCGGTCAGGTCCGAGCCGGCGTGCGTGGCGGAATCACTCGGGTCCGCGGTCGATGGTGTCCTCGTCGACGCCGAGGTGTGTGGCCACCTGCTGCACCAGCACCTCGTGCACCAGTTCCAACAGATCGGCACCTCGCCGCGCGCGGATCTCCAGCGGCCGGCGGAACAGGATGATCTGGGCGCGGGTGGGCTGGCCGTGCAGATCCACACCGGCCGGGATGAGCCGCGCCAACGGCACGGCCCCGTCGGCGGTCACCTCATCGGGCCACTGGATGGACTCCGGATCCTTGGGCAACATGCGCGGGATGTCGTCGACCGCGATGTCGAGACCGGCCAGCCGATCGTGCCAGCGGGTGTCGATCTCCGCGAAGGCCTCCAGCGCGATGCCGTCGAACGAATCGGCGCGACTGGTGAACGCCGGAACGGTCTGGGGCAGCAACGGCGCCCGGAGCCCACGCCCACGCCGGTCCCGCAGACGTGCTGGTCGTGTCGTCCGACGAAGGGTCGTGGCCCGCGGATCGGGCCCCCGGCCGCGGCCGTCCGGCAGACGCTGATCGCCACCCCGGCCCCGCGGGTCCGATGCGCGACCTCGCGGGTCGTCGGCGCGACCGCGGGACGGCCGGGGTGGATCAAAACGCATGACGAGAGTGTAGGTAGTCGTCGGCGAGATGTCTCGTGTGAGGTGCGTTTGGTGTGCGCGCGCGTGTCGCCGACTGTGCAGACCGGCGGCTGGGGATAACCTCATCAGCGTGAAGCTTCCCCGACAGTGCTGCAGGCCCGGCTGCGCCCGTTCCGCGGTGGCTACCCTGACCTTCGTCTACGCCGAGTCGACGGCGGTGATCGGTCCGCTGGCCAGTAGCGCCGAGCCGCACTCCTGGGATCTCTGCGAGGACCATGCGCGTCGCATCACCGTTCCGCGCGGCTGGGAGATGCTGCGCAGTGAGCGCGGATTCTCGGCACCGGTCGCCGAGGACTACGAATTGACCGCGCTCGCGGAGGCGGTCCGCGAGGTCGGCGGGGCCGACCGGGTCGAGGTGGCCCCGGGGTTCCCTGATCTGTTCGACGGGCTCGAGGACGCCCCGGCAGGCCGTCATCGCGCGGCCCGTGGCAACGCCCAGGGAGCCGAGTCCTCGTCTCGGGGCGACGATGCGCCGCGACGGCCGTCGTCGGCGGCGCGGCCTCGACCGGGTCGTCGTGGGCACCTGCGCGTCCTGCCCGATCCCATTGACTGACTCTCGACGAGACCGTCCACTCGGCCGACGCCCTGATCGCCCGTATACCGTGGCGGCCGTCTGCGCACGGACCCGGCCGCGTGGCTAGGGTGGATGTCATGCGAACCGGTGCCCCCGACCTCGACGATGTCGAGGAGCTGATCGCCGCCGACGTGGACGGGCTGCTCCCGTCGGTGGCCCTGGCCGGGGCGCAGGTCCGATCCGTCGCCGAGGCCCGCCGCGAAGGCGTTCTCGAACCGCTCACGCAGCTGCGTCCACGTAGCGTCGTCATCGTCTGTGGATCGTCCGGCTCGGCATCGCAGGCGGCACAGCTCGTCACCGCCGCGGTCAGCGCGCGCATCGACGTGCCGATCGTCTCCGCCCCCGCCCTGCCGGGTTGGATCGGACCGCTCGACGTCGTCGTGCTCGCCGGAGACGACGCGGGGGACCGGGTGCTCGCCGATGCCGCGGCCCGATCCGTGCGCAGGCGTGCCGAGGTCGTGGTGGCGGTGCCGATCGAGGGGCCGCTGCGAGATGCTCTGGGCGGCAGCGGGATCGATCTGTCGCCCCGTGTGTCCGTCGACTCGAGATTCCGCTTTCCCGGCTTCGTCGCCGCCCTGCTCGCCGTGTTCGTGTCGCTCACCCAGGTCAGGTTCACCGGCCGCATCCCCGACGTCGGCGACCTCGCCGATGCACTCGACGGGGAGGCGGGCGCCAACCATCCGGCCAACGAGAGTTTCCACAACCACGCGAAGACCCTGGCGGCACGACTCGAGGACCGGCCGGCCGTCTGGGTGGGCGATACCCCGGGGACCTCGGTCATCGCCGGTCAGGCCGCCCGAGCGCTGATCGCCGTCGCCGGCACGATCGGTGCCGTGGCCGAGGTCGGCGACGTTGCCCGCATCGTGCGCGAATGGTCTGAACGCACCGGTTCGGCGCCGTCGGATTCGATCTTCCACGATCCGGAGATCGACGGCCCGGCGGGAGAGGCCCCGCCGCGGGTCTTCGTCGTCAGCGCCCCGCGACGGGAGTTGTTCGCCCGGCGCCATTTCGACGCGATCGGTGATGTCGACGTCCTCATCGGTGCGACGGACGAGGAGACGGTCGGCGGCACGCCGGAACGGACGCCCGAGGACCCGTCCGGCGACGCGCCCGACGACCTGACGTCGTTGTTGCTCCTGACGTTGCGCATCGAGATGGCCGCCGTGTATCTCCGGCTGATCAGGACCTGAGGTGATGAGGACTCTCGACGGTGTGGTGCGGCCCTATGCCTGGGGATCGCGCACCGCGATCGCCTCGTTGCGCGGCAAGGCGGTGCCGTCACCGCACCCCGAGGCCGAACTGTGGTTCGGCGCCCATCCGGCGGGCCCGGCGGTGTGCGTGGGCGCCGACGGTGACTCCGACAGCGATCTCCTCACCGCCATCGACTCCGATCAGATCGGGATGCTCGGGGAACGTACGGTGGCCTCCTTCGAGGGGCGCCTGCCGTTCCTGATGAAGATCCTGGCCGCCGAGGAGCCGCTGTCTCTGCAGGCGCACCCGAGCTCGGAACAGGCGCGCGAGGGCTTCGATCGCGAGAACGCCCAGGGTCTGCGCATCGACGCGGCCGATCGCAACTATCGGGACCCGTGGCACAAACCGGAACTCATCGTCGCGCTGACGGACTTCGAGGCGCTGGCCGGCTTCCGCGATCCGCGTGTCACCGTCGAGCTGCTTCGTGAGCTGCAGGTCAGCGAACTCGATCCGTACCTGGGAATGCTTGCCGGTCAACCGGATTCAGAAGGTCTCCGCGCCCTGTTCACCACCTGGCTGACGCTGCCGGACGCAAGTATCGCCACTCTGGTCCCGGCGGTGCTGACCGGGGCGGTCGACCTGCTCGGTGGCGGTGACGGCCGCTTCACCGCCGAGCTGCGTACGGTCCTCGAACTCGGCGAGGTGTATCCCCGGGACCCGGGAGTCCTGGCGTCACTGCTGCTCAATCGCATCCACCTCGAGCCCGGTGAAGGTCTGTATCTGCCGGCGGGGAACTTGCACGCGTACCTTCGCGGGACCGGCGTGGAGATCATGGCGAACTCCGACAATGTCCTGCGCGGTGGACTGACGCCCAAACACATCGATGTGCCGGAACTGCTGCGGGTGCTCGACTTCACGCCCGCCGACGTCGCCGACATCACGCCGCGGATCCGCACGGTCGGCGCCGAACGGATCTACCTGACCCCCGCGCCCGAGTTCCGCCTCTCCCGGGTGGAGCTCGACGGGACCGGACTCCTGTACGCGTCGTCGATCTGCTTCGACATGCCCGGTCCGCAGATCCTCACGGTGCTGCAGGGCTCGATCGACGTCCGCCCGGCCGGTGGCCATCCGATCAGTGTGCGGGCCGGTCAGGCGATCTGGATCGGCGACGACGAGCCCGACGTCGTGGTGCATGCGACGGCATCGCGGGCCGTGTTCTTCCGCGCTCTGGTCCCGGTGGCGTCCGACTGACACCGGGGTGGATCACCGCCCGATGTAATTCCACTCGTCGGGGGTCGCCACCATGGTCACCGCGACGCGTTCGTTCGCCGTCGTGATCGAGATGTCCTGCGGCGCTCGCGGATCCTGACGGAGGACCACGGCGGCGTCGGGGACCAATTCACCCACCCGCGGGTCGCCGGCGGCGAGCACGGTGATGTGGGTGGTGTTCGGTTCCGGGGGCGGACCGGTGAGTCCGTCGAAGATGGTGACCCGGTGGCCGGCCGGCGTCTGAACACGGTCGGAGCTCAACGCCAGTCGCCGCAGATCGCCGACCGTCCCGATCAGGTGTTGCCATCGGTCCGGGCGCACCGTGTGCACGGTCACCGCCGCACCGATCGCCACAGCCCGCAGGGTCACCTGGGCGACGACCTGCGGGCCGGCGGCGATGGCCACCGAACGGACGTCGGGACCGACAAGGGGGACCGCCACCGCGCGGCCGCCGTGGTCGGCACCGACCAACTGCCCACACCCGCTGGCGGGCACCGTCAGTGTCCGTAGGAGTTGCTCGGCCTCGACACCGTGCAGCGACGGCAGCGTCCGGTCCAGGCGTCCGGGCACGGCGATCGGCAGACTTGCGGCGAGGGCGTCGAACTGATGTCCCTCCAACGCCCTCAGGCCCTCGGGCAGGGGATCGGCGGTACGTCCGGCGGACGGGAGCTCGGCGAATCGGATCAACCCGCTGACCTCGAGTTCGCCGCCGGCGTCGTGGCGTAGCCGGACGGTCGCGGTGGTGGACAGTGCGGAGTTCACCCACACCGAACCCAGCACGTGCGCAAGGGCTGCGGGATCGATTGCGGCACTGCGGAATCGAAGCTGTCCCGACGCTATCGAATCCCAGTCCTCGGTCATGTCGTCGAGAGGGGCGCCCTCGGCCAGCTGGCCGGTGACCGAGGTGATCTCCGCGCCGCTGAGGATCGACACCCGCAAGCCGCTCTCCGACAGCCGTTTCGCCACCCGTCGGGTCGTGATCGTCGCCGTGCGGAGGGCGCCGACGGCGCCACCACCACGCCGCGCGACGGCGTCGGCGCAGTCGAGCGGATTCAACCGGAGGACGACGAGGACCGACCGGTGGGCGGTCGCGGCCAGCGGACCCAGCGTCCGATGATAGGTCTGCGCGATCGGACCTCCACCCCAGCTGCGGACGCCGTGACTGATGATCTCGATCGAGTCGAGGCGGATGTCGAACGGATTGATGCACTCGGCCAACGCGGCGAGCGGGACCACCTGCCCTGCCGTGTCGGCCACCGCGGACCGGCCCGGCGTCAGGTACGTGACCGCGGGTCCGGCGGGGGCCACCCGCAGCACCGTGATCAGGGTGTCCTCGACCCACCGTGCGCCGATCGTGTCGTTGCCGGCGCCGCTGCGGACGGACGAGTTGCCGGCTGGTGACGGGGAGGCCGGGATGTCGAATGAGGGCGGCGTCAGATCGGCCGATGGCCGACGGGCCCGAGCCCAGACGAAGCCCATGCGTTGTGACCAGCGGCCAACGAGGGAGCGATGCCCGCGCACGGGGATGAGGGTGAGCGATGCGACCCCGGCGACGGCGAGGGCGATCCAGCCGAGTGGACTTCCGGAGGCGGCCCACGCTCCCAGCCCAACGGCCAGCACGATCTCGATCACGACGAGCGTGGACAGTGTGATCCCCCGGTGAGCGCGGCGATCGCGGTGACCCTGACCTGCCCGACGGTCGATGGGCAGCACGGAAACGCCGCTGTCCGCCATGGTTCCCCCTGTTCTACGGGCGCCAGGCGCGACACCCGCGGAAAATGTATCGGCTACGCTACTACGCGGCGAAACGTCGGGGATCACCTGATCAGGGGAACCGGCGGCCACGCTGCGTCTGCCATGCAGTCGGAAGGGGGGGACGATGGCTCGGCAGTTGACGACCAAGGCCCAGGTGAACGGTTACCGTTTCCTGCTGCGCCGTCTGGAGCATGCGCTTGTCCGGCGAGACGTCCGGATGCTGCACGACCCGATGCGATCCCAGGTGCAGGCCCTCCTGGTCGGCACCGTGCTGGGGCTTCTCGTGCTCGGCGGATGCGGCGTATGGGGCCTCGTGCGGCCGCAGGGCTCGGTCGGTGACGCGAAGATCGTCGTGAGCAAGAACGGCGGGGGAAACTATGTCCTCGTCGACGGCACACTGCATCCCGTGCTCAACCTGGCTTCGGCACGACTGATCACCGGCAGCAGCGAGGCACCCACGTCGGTCGCCGACGGCAAGCTGTCGTCCTATCCGCGCGGTCCATTGCTGGGTATCCCGGGGGCGCCGTCGGCGCTGCATTCCTCGGCTCACGGTGGCGGATCGTTCTGGACGGTCTGCGACAGCGCCACCGTCTCACCGAACTCCTCGGGCGAGACCATCACACTGTCGGTCATCGGTGACCGCCCCAGCCTGGGGGACGCGATCTCACCCGCGGGCCCCGACGATGCGGCGCTGATCACCAACGGCGGCACGACATCCCTGGTCTACACGGTGTCCCGAGACGGCGTCCCGACGACGGTGCGCGCACCCGTCGACACCGAGAGCGTCCCGGTGATGCGCGCTCTCGGGCTCGAAGGCGTGGAGCCCCGGGCGATGAGCACCGGACTGCTCAACACGTTTCCCGAGGTCGACCGTCTGGCCGTCCCGCGGATCGACGGTGCGGGCTCGCCCGGACCGTTGTCTGACGACGACATCCGGGTCGGTTCGGTCGTGAAGTCGGTCGGCATCGACGATCGGACCACCTTCTACGTGGTCCTGCGTGACGGTGTCCAGCAGATCAGCGAGGCGACGGCCGAGATGCTGCGCCTGGCCGATCGGGACGGTGCCGCCCCGGTCCGGACGGTCGCCCAGGGCGACATCGCGGCGCGTCCGGTGTCGGCGCGTCTGCCGGTCAGCGAATTCCCCACTCGTGCACCGACTCTTGTCGACGTGACCGCGGCGGGGACTCTGTGCCGGGCGTGGTCGCGCGGCGCCGACGATCCGAGCGCGACGACGCAGTTCCTCGTCGGGCGGGCACTTCCGGTGCCCGACGGTGCGAAACCCGTCCAGGTCAGCTCCGCCGACGGCGGTGGCCCGGGGGTGGACCAGGTCTATCTGCGGCCCGGGACCGGAGAGTACATCCAGGTGACCGGCGCCGAGCCGGACAGCTCCCGTGCCGAATCCCGCTACTACGTGAGCGATTTCGGGGTCCGCTTCGGTGTGGCCGACGCCGGCGCTGGTGAAGTGCTCGGACTCGGCGAGCAACCCACGAAGGCGCCCTGGCCGGTGATCTCGCTTCTCGTGGCGGGGCCGTCGTTGTCACGCACCGACGCCCTCGTCTCCCACGACGCGATCGCCCCCGACACCGACGGACGCGTCATCCCGCAGCCGCAGAAGTGATCCGCTCGGTCCCCACTCAGGATGTGAGTGGGCCGCCGACGATGTTCGACACGATACCCCGCAGGATCCGCGTGCCGTCCTCCGAGCGCAGTTCGTCGTACCACGCCGCCGTGACCTCCGGATCCTTGGCGTGGGTGACGTCGCAACGCTTACGCGCGCGGAGCACGAGGTCGCCGGCACGTTCGGTCCGGGATCGCTCGTAGGCGGCCAGCGCCGTCTGGACGTCGTCGGGATGGTCGTTGAATGCGAACTGCAGCGCCACAGCGTCTTCCATCGCCGAACAACCGCCCTGCCCGATGTCGGGGGTGGTGTTGTGGGCGGCGTCGCCGAGGACCGCGACCCGGCCCCTGACCCACGTGTGGAACGGGTCGAGGTCGAGGATCTCCACGCGGTTGGTCGTCGACGGATCCAGCTTCTCGATCAGGCGTGCGACACCCGGGGCCCAGCCGGTGAAGCTCTCGGACAACACCTCTCGGGCCGTGCCGCGCTCGTACGGCATGCCCTCGGGCATCGGGACGTCGAAGAAGAAGTAGAAGCGGCCACCGGCGATCGGCATGACCGACACGCGCTTACCGTCTGCGACGTAGGTCGTCCACTCGGTCGCGGGCCCGATCTCGTCGTCGATGTCGACGAGGCCGTTGAAGTTCACATAGCCGGCGTAGCGGCGCTGCACGGGATGGCCGAGCACATAGTCTCGCGTCAACGACCGCGCGCCGTCGGCGCCGATGACGAGATCGGCCGAATCGGTTGTGCCATCGGCGAACTCGACGGTAGCAACATCGTCGCCGTCGACGACGCGGACCATCTTCTTCCCGAAGTGGATGTCGTCGATCCCGTACGCCTGCATCAGCATCAGCTGCAGTTCGGCCCGTGCGACCGGGTACGGTCGCTGACCTACCTCGTCGATGAGGGGTTGCATGCTGAAGCGGCACATGGTGTCCCCGGTGAGTCCGTCGACGTAGGACATCGAGTCGACGATGCCGCCGAGCTCGGCCGTCTCGTGTTCGAGACCGAGGTGGTTGAGGCACTTGACCCCGTTGGACCACACCGAGATCGCGGCGCCCACCGGCTTGTTCTCGGTGACCTGCTCGTAGACCTCCACATCGACACCGATCTGTCTCAGCGCGATCGCCGCGCTGAGTCCGCCCATGCCGGCGCCGATGATGACAGCCTTCACCCGTGTATCCCTTCTCCTACGGTCCGAATGATCTCGACCGTGCTCGGACCGACTCGATCGCCTCAAGGCTAAGACCGATCGGTAGTGTTCGCGCGGTGAGACGATCGACGTCCAGGGTGCTCAGCGGCCGGTGACGCCTGCGACGAGAGTCCGTATCAGGTGCTCCCACTGCGCGGTGATCGTCTCGAGATCGAGCCCGACGACATCGCGGAGGTGTTTGACCGCACCGGCATTCAGCGGTGCCTGCACGGCGATCGCGACGACCTCCAGGCGATCGCCGAACCCGAGTTGCTGGAGCAGGATCTGCACGTGACGATTGGAGGCCGCCCACACGGGGTGGCTGAGGAAGTCGCCGCCGGAGCCGGCCGCCTCGATGAGGACGTCGAGGTGATCGACGGTGAGCTTGAGCCGTGCGCGACCGTAGGCAAGGAGACGATCGAGCGGCGGCGCGCCGGGGCCGAGCGGTTCCGGCCCCGACAGATATGCCCGTTGGATCTCCGACTCGGAGTGGTCGAGCAGAGCGAGCATCAGCCCGGTGCGGCTGCCGAATCGTCGGAAGACGGTGCCTTTGCCGACACCCGCCTCGCGGGCGACCGCGTCCATGGTGACCGCGGACGCGCCGTGGTTGTCGATGAGATCTTTCGCCGCCGCGAGCAACAGGCGGCGGTTGCGTGCGGCGTCGGCGCGCTCGGTGTCGCCTCCGTCGGCGGAACCGGTCTCGGACATGCGGAGACCGCCGGAGAGACCGCCGGTGAGCGGGAGGGGGATCAGACCCCGTTCGGGACCGTTCGACACGTGACGAGCGTAACGCTTGGCGTTTTCCGGAATTAATCGGACCGTGGTCCGGTTGAACGGTCCGACTTGATAACGACCGAAGGGAGCATCGTGTCCGAAGGAAACGTGGAGATCGCCGTCTTGGTGGGAAGTCTTCGCAAGGGATCGATCAATCGTCAACTGGCCCAGGTGGCCGCCGACAACGCCCCGCAGGGCGTCCACGTGACCATCGTCGAGGGGCTCGGAGAACTCCCGTTCTACAGCGAGGATCACGACCCGTCGTCCGATGATGACGCGATCCTGCCTGCCGGCGTCGCAGTGTTGCGCGAGACCGTCGGCGCTGCGGATGCCGTGCTGTTGATCACGCCCGAGTACAACGGCACCATCCCGGCGGTGCTGAAGAACGCCATCGACTGGCTCTCGCGGCCGTACGGCGCGGGTGCCGTGTCGAACAAGCCGGTCGGGGTCATCGGCGCCGCCCTCGGTCGGTTCGCCGGCACGTGGTCGCGCGAGGACACCCGGAAGTCGGTGGGTATCGCCGGCGGCCGCGTGATCGAGGACGTCGAGGTCGGTGTCCAGACGTCGACACTCGGCGACAGCGGGGTGTCGGATCCCGGGCTGGTGGGTCAGGTCGTCGCCGCCGTCAATCGGCTCGTGGACGAGGTGGCCGTCGCCGCCTGAGCCGACTCGACAGCTACGTTTCGACGCGCCGTCGTGTGCCCTTCGGGGTCCACGGCGGCGCGTTGTCGTCGACGGCCTGTGGACCGATCTGCGGACACCTTGTGGAGGGCCGGGGGACAACCTGTGGACGACACGCCGGACACGCCCGACTTCACGATCGCGCATGCCCGCGACCTGCGACTTTCACGAATGTTATTCACAAGTTCTAGTGGTGGTGCGAATTGTCGGGCACTAGGTGTAGTGTTTTGGACACCAGCAGGGCGGGTTACGTACATCGATGTGATTTTGCGGGAAACGCCTGGAAGTCGGTGATCTGGGTCACCATCTTCACGTTGGGAAAGTGTTGGTCACCGCACGGCGTTGAACAGGACGGGTCCGCTCGTCTGTGGTCATCAGGCGCAAGAAGGTGACGGGTTCATCCCCACCGGGATGAACGGTGACGGCCCTGCCGGGTCGGTGCCGGCGACAGCAGCGCACGACGACAACTCGACATGACTCCGATGCGGGCCTCCTCGCCCTCGGACGACCCGGGACCGCGGGCCGGAACCGCGAACACCGACCAGCAGAACAGCCTGATCCAGCAGACAGCCAGAACGCACAAGGAGAACCTCGATGGCCATCACCGTGTACACCAAGCCCGCCTGCGTCCAGTGCAACGCCACCTACAAGGCCCTCGACAAGCAGGGGCTGGAGTACGAGGTCGTCGACATCAGCCAGGACGACGAGGCGCGTGACTACGTGATGGCCCTGGGATACCTGCAGGCGCCCGTGGTGGTCGTCGGCGACGATCACTGGTCGGGCTTCCGTCCGGACCGGATCAAGGCACTGGCCACTGCTGCCGCCTGACGCCCCATCGTCGACCTGATGGGGAAGTCGGGTCGAGGACAGCAGTGACCGGCAGGTGCCTGGGACCAGTCGTCACCAACCATTCAGCAGTACGGGAGGTCGATCATCATGCGGACCTCACCCGCATCGGCCGCCACGCCGTTGATCGTCTATTTCTCCTCGGTCTCCGAGAACACGCATCGGTTCGTCGAGAAGCTCGGTGTGCGTGCACGACGCATCCCGGTTCTCGGTGATCCGTCGTCGTTCACGGTCGACGAACCGTTCGTGCTCATCCTGCCGACCTATGGTGGGGGCAAGGCGACCGGCGATCGGGCCGGGTACGTGCCGAAACAGGTCATCAAGTTCCTGAACAACGTCCACAACCGGTCGCGCATCCGTGCCGTCATCGCGGCCGGGAACACCAACTTCGGTGAGGAGTTCTGCCTCGCCGGCGACATCGTCTCGCGTAAATGCCATGTGCCGTATCTGTACCGGTTCGAGCTCATGGGTACCGCCGACGATGTCGATCGCGTGCGGGAGGGGCTCGTCGAGTTCGCGCAGAGTCCCGCGTTCATCCATCCGGACCGGGTCGAGCTGACCGCGTCACGCGGCTGAGTTGTCAGACCCAGCCAGTACTTTTCGAATACCACCATCTAGCTGCAGGAGTCTTTCGTGTCGCCAACCGCCGCACCCGTCTCGGACACCGCCTCGGCCAGCAAGTCCGGGGTGCATCCCGGTCCGTCGGGACACGAACCCGGCGAGCTGGACTATCACGCGCTCAACGCGATGCTGAACCTGTACGACAGGGACGGCAACATCCAGTTCGAGAAGGATCGCGAGGCCGCCAACCAGTACTTCCTGCAGCACGTCAACCAGAACACGGTCTTCTTCCACGATCTCGACGAGAAGCTGGACTACCTGCTCGAGGAGAACTACTACGAGCCGGAGGTCCTGGCCAAGTACGACCGTGAGTTCGTGAAACTGCTCTTCGGGCATGCCTTCTCGAAGAAGTTCCGCTTCCCGACGTTCCTCGGCGCGTTCAAGTACTACACGAGCTACACACTGAAGACCTTCGACGGCAAGCGCTTCCTCGAGCGCTTCGAGGATCGCGTCTGCATGGTCGCGCTGACGCTGGCCGACGGTGACACCGCGCTGGCGCGACACCTCGTCGACGAGATCATCGACGGCCGCTTCCAGCCGGCGACCCCGACCTTCCTCAACTCGGGCAAGAAGCAGCGCGGTGAGCCGGTGAGCTGCTTTCTCTTGCGCATCGAGGACAACATGGAATCCATTGGCAGGTCGATCAATTCGGCTCTCCAGCTTTCCAAGCGTGGTGGGGGTGTAGCACTGCTGCTGTCCAACATCCGTGAGCACGGCGCGCCGATCAAGAAGATCGAGAACCAGAGTTCGGGCGTCATCCCGATCATGAAGCTGCTCGAGGACTCGTTCTCCTACGCCAACCAGCTCGGCGCACGCCAAGGGGCCGGTGCCGTCTACCTGCACGCACACCATCCGGACATCTACCGCTTCCTCGACACCAAGCGGGAGAACGCGGACGAGAAGATCCGCATCAAGACGCTGTCGCTCGGCGTGGTGATCCCCGACATCACCTTCCAGCTCGCCAAGGACAACGACGACATGTACCTGTTCAGCCCATATGACGTGGAACGCGTCTACGGGGTGCCGTTCGCCGACGTGAATGTCACGGACAAGTACCACGAGATGGTCGAAGACAAGCGCATCCGCAAGACCAAGATCAAGGCGCGCGAGTTCTTCCAGACCCTCGCCGAGCTGCAGTTCGAGTCGGGCTACCCGTACATCATGTTCGAGGACACGGTGAACCGGGCCAACCCGATCGACGGCAAGATCACCCACTCCAACCTGTGCTCGGAGATCCTGCAGGTCTCGACGGCGTCGGAGTTCAACGACGACCTGTCCTATTCGCACATCGGCAAGGACATCTCCTGCAACCTCGGCTCACTGAACATCGCGAAGGCGATGGACTCACCCGACTTCGGGCAGACCATCGAGACCGCCATCCGTGGGCTGACCGCCGTCAGTGATCAGACGGCGATCACCTCGGTGCCGTCGATCGAGAAGGGCAACAACGACTCCCACGCCATCGGCCTGGGGCAGATGAACCTGCACGGCTACCTCGCACGGGAGCGGATCTACTACGGCAGCGAGGAAGGTGTCGACTTCACGAACATCTACTTCTACACGGTGCTGTTCCATGCTCTCCGGGCATCGAACAGGATCGCCCGCGAGCGCGGTCAGGCGTTCGCCGGCTTCGAGAAGTCGAAGTATGCGAGCGGGGAGTTCTTCGACAAGTACACCGAGAAGCTGTGGGAGCCGGAGACCCAGAAGATCCGGGATCTGTTCGGCGAGGCCGGGATTCACATCCCGAACCAGGACGACTGGCGTGAGCTGAAGGCTGCTGTGCAGCGCGATGGCATCTACAACCAGAACCTGCAGGCAGTGCCGCCGACCGGTTCGATCTCCTACATCAATCACTCGACCAGCTCGATCCACCCGGTCGCCGCGAAGATCGAGATCCGCAAGGAAGGCAAGATCGGGCGCGTCTACTATCCGGCGCCGTACATGACCAACGACAACCTGGACTACTACCAGGACGCGTACGAGATCGGGTACGAGAAGGTCATCGACACCTACGCCGCGGCGACTCAGCACGTCGATCAGGGTCTGAGTCTGACCTTGTTCTTCAAGGACACCGCGACCACCCGTGACGTCAACAAAGCGCAGATCTACGCGTGGCGCAAGGGGATCAAGACGCTGTACTACATCCGTCTGCGTCAACTCGCTCTCGAGGGGACTGAGGTGGAAAATTGCGTTTCCTGCATGTTGTGACAGTCTGACCAACTGTTCGTGGATGGTGTGACCATGACAATCGCGAAGTACGGTGTCATCTACGGAGTCCGCTTGCGGCCAGAGTACGACTATCGCTATATCGGGCTTACAACCAAGACTGCATCCAAACGCCTACAGCAACATTTCAAGGTTGCTGGAGCTGGCCGAAAGACTCCGTTCTACGACTGGCTGCGAAAGCAAGATCGCGACAATGTAATAGCCGATGAGCTCGATTGGATCGACGGACTGGACGAGTTGGGTCAGGCTGAAATCGCGTGGATTGCCTACCTACGTCGCGACGGTCAGCCGTTACTCAATCTGGCCTCCGGAGGGCTGGGTCCTACCGGCGTTGTATGGACCGAAGAGATGCGCGAAGCAGCTCGAATTCGATCAACCGGTCGGAAGGGAGTGAGTCGGTTCGCACAAGAGAATCCGTTCTTCGGGCGAACGCACTCGGACGAACAGCGAGCGAAGTGGTCAGTCGAGCGGCGAGGTTCCATCACAGGAGCGGCCAACCCGAACTTCGGTAAGTTCGGGATCGATCATCCAGGCTATGGACACACGATGTCTGCCGAATCCAGGCAGCGTCTCTCCGAGCAGCGACGAGGCTCGGGGAATCCGAACTTCGGACGCCGAGCGAGCGATGAGACACGTGCAAAGATGTCGGCAACTCGAAAGGGACGACCGCAGCCATCCAGCAAGCGAAGCGCTCACACTCGCTATCACACGAACAAAGGCGTGTTCAAAGACACTTGTCGATACTGCGTTGAGGACGCGGCCACAACAACGAATGAAGAAAGCGGAAGTTGAAATGCCTGAGAAACTGAAGCTCGTCGACCGCGTCTCCGCCATCAACTGGAACCGTGTCCCGGACGAGAAGGACGCCGAGGTCTGGGATCGCCTGACCGGTAACTTCTGGTTGCCGGAGAAGGTGCCGGTGTCCAACGACATCCCGTCGTGGAACACGCTCACCGAATACGAGAAGCAACTGACCATGCGGGTCTTCACCGGCCTGACGCTGCTCGACACCATCCAGGGCACTGTCGGTGCGGTGTCGCTGATCCCGGATGCGACGACGCCGCACGAGGAGGCGGTGCTGACCAACATCGCGTTCATGGAGTCGGTGCACGCCAAGAGCTACAGCTCCATCTTCTCGACCCTGTGCTCCACCAAGGAGATCGACGAGGCGTTCCGCTGGTCGGAGGAGAACGAGCAGCTGCAGCGCAAGGCGCAGATCGTCATGGATTATTACCGTGGCGACGACCCGCTGAAGCGCAAGGTGGCCTCGACGCTGCTGGAGTCGTTCCTCTTCTACTCCGGCTTCTACCTGCCAATGTACTGGTCGAGCCGCGCGAAGCTCACCAACACCGCCGACCTCATCCGACTCATCATCCGCGACGAGGCCGTCCACGGGTACTACATCGGATACAAGTACCAGCGTGGGCTCGAGGTGCAGTCGCCCGAGCGTCGGCAGGAACTCAAGGACTACACCTTCGAGTTGCTGTTCGAGCTCTACGACAACGAGAGCGACTACACCGAAGCGCTCTACGACGAGGTCGGTCTGACCGAGGACGTCAAGAAGTTCCTGCGGTACAACGCCAACAAGGCGCTGATGAACCTCGGCTACGAGGCGATGTTCCCGAAGGACGAGACCGACGTGAACCCGGCCATCCTGTCGGCGCTGTCACCGAATGCGGACGAGAACCACGACTTCTTCTCCGGCTCCGGCAGCAGCTACGTCATCGGCAAGGCCGTCAACACCGAGGACGAGGACTGGGACTTCTAGCCTCGGATCGTCATCGGCACCTCCGGGTCACCGGCGGTGGGCACGATCGGCGAAATCCAGGGCACGATCGGCGAGATTCTGCGCCCGGTCGGCGAGTGAGGGTTGGGAGGCCATGCCAGGTCCGCGTGTGTGTTCGGCGGTGGGCACGATCGGCGAAATCCAGGGCACGATCGGCGAGATTCTGCGCCCGGTCGGCGAGGTGACGGTGTCCTACGAGATCGACGGGTTGCGGAGACGTTCGTAGAGATCGTCGAGCAGGTCGAGGGTCTCGCCGATCTCGGCCGGCGGCACCCCGGAGGCGCGTAGGGCTTTGCGAAGCGCGTCGGGATCCAGGTCCATGATCGGGTTGGTGCGCGCGGGCGTGGGAAGCGGCGGGAGCACCGCGTTCGTCCCGTAGAAGTCCACCGACGGCATCGCCGACGACACGGCGTCGTCGTCATCCTTATCGCCGTGACCGTCGCCGTCCCCGGCGGGGGGACGGCCGGAGGCGGCGCCCAGGAGTGCGGCGACGTCGGTGCCCATCACCGTCAGCAACGTCGCTGCGCTGCGGTCGATCTCGGCGGCAACCTCGTAGGCGATACACAGGGCGTGGATACAGCGGGGGGACTCGTCCGGGCACGTGCAGTCCGCCACGATGTCCGCCGACTCGGTCGGCATGATCAGCTCGCCCAGCACAGTGGGCTGTTCGCCGCGGGCCAGTGTCATGAGATCGCCCGTCGCCTCGCGCTGACGGAGCAGCGACACGACGGTCTCGGCGTCGACCGGTCGCGAGGTCAGCGTCACCTCGAACGGATCGAGCTGACTGCCCCGCACCGACGCGGTCACCCGCCCCTCGATGATCCGCACGCGTTCGGCATGGTGATCGCGAAAGTACCGTCGGGCCTGCGTGATCCGGCGGCGATCGACATCGCCGGTGTGAGCGCCCTCGACGACATCGACAAATGCCCGGCCCCAGCGGGACACGCCATAGCCACGGGTCGCCGACGCCCGCGCGCGGCTCCGGCCGCTGCCGCGCGGACTCATTCGCTGACCGCCTCGTCGCGCAGCCGGAACAGATCGAACAGCTCGTCATCACCGAGGTCGGACATCCAGTTCTCACCGGCACTGACGGTGAGCCGGGAGAGTTCACGTTTCGCGGCGATCATCTCGTCGATGCGCTCCTCCAACGTCCCGACGCACAGGAACCGGTGGACCTGCACGCGCTGGTGCTGGCCGATGCGATAGGCACGGTCAGTGGCCTGGTCCTCGACGGCCGGATTCCACCACCGGTCCACGTGCAGAACATGATTGGCTGCGGTCAGATTGAGACCGGTTCCACCGGCCTTGAGGGTCGCGATCATGGCCGGAGGCCCGCCGCCGGCCTGGAATCGGGCCACCATCGCATCGCGGTCGGTCCGGTTGACCCCGCCGTGCAGAACGGGCACGGGCTCGCCGAGTACGGGGGACAGCCACTCCGACAGCAGCTGTCCGAACGCGGCGAACTGCGTGAACACCAGTGCGCGGTCTCCTTCGGCTGCCGCGGTCGTCAGGATGTCGACGAGCAGCTCGACCTTGCCGGAGCGATGGCGGTTGCGCCGCAACATGTCCGACGCGTCCGCCAGATAGTGGGCAGGGTGATTGCATACCTGCTTGAGTCGCGTCAACGCCGCGAGGATGTTGCGGCGACGGATCGTGCGCTGCTGTTTGCTGCGGAGGGCCTCCATGAGCTCGTCGATCACCGCGCGATAGAGTGCGGCCTGCTCGAGCGTCAGGTTGGCGCGGACGGTGATGTCGGTCTTCTCCGGCAGATCGGAGATGATCGTCGGGTCCGTCTTCTCGCGGCGCAGGATGAACGGCCGGGTGAGCGCGGTGAGCCGACGGATCGTCGCCTCGTCGCGGTCCCGTTCGATGGGCTCGGCGAATCGGGCGCGGAATCGGGAGGCCGATCCGAGCAGACCCGGATTCACCAGGTCGATCACCGCGCGTAGATCCTCGAGTCGATTCTCGACGGGGGTGCCGGTCAGGGCGATGCGGTGATCGGCGGGCAACGATCGGACCGCCTTCGCCGCCTTGGTGGCGACATTCTTCAGGTGCTGAGCCTCGTCGATGACGACACGTCGCCACTGTCGGGCGCCGAGGAGGTCGCGGTCCCGGGTGGCGATCGCGAATGTCGTCAGGACCACATCGGCTCCGGAGAGCACCTCGCCGATGGTGGCACGGCCGGCACGGGATGTGCCGTGATGCACGATGACGCGCAGATGCGGTGCAAACCGCGCGATCTCGCGTTCCCAGTTCCCGACCACCGACATCGGACAGACGATGAGAGTCGGCGCACCCGGGCGCGCCGGGGCGGCGACGGCCATCTCGTGGCAGAGCAGGGCGATGATCTGCACGGTCTTGCCCAGCCCCATGTCGTCGGCGAGGACCCCGCCGATCTGATGCTCCGACAGATACGCGAGCCATTCCAGTCCGCGCTGCTGATACGGCCGCAGTTCGGCGTGCAGCGACTCCGGTGTGGTGATCGGTGCAGGCCGAAGACGACCACCGGTGGCGATGTCGTCCAGCCACGACAGGCCCTCGATCGACGTCACCGGAACCGGGACGGTGTCGACGATGAGGTTGAACAGTTCGCCCATGTCGGCCGGCTGATCCGAGTTCGCCTGCGCCCGTTGACCGACGATGAATGCGGCGGCGCGGGTGAGTGCGGCTCCCTCGGCACGGACCCAGATGCCACGGATTCTCACCAGGTCGCCCTGCCGCCTGGCCAGGTCGGCCAGATCGGCGTCGGACAGCGTCATCGCCGCCGGATCGTCGCCGAGCGCGAGGCGCCACTCGAACTCGTCGATCTCGGTGGCCCCGATCTGTGCGGCACGACCGGTGCTGGTGGCGACCGGTCGGGCGCGGAGGCCGAGCGTCGGGCGGACCTCGGCGACGGTCCGCGGCAGCAGGACCGGGCACCCGGCCTCGGTGAGCGCAGCCGCGCCGTCGACGAACAACCTCTCGACCATCGGTGTGGTGAGCAGGAAATCGAGTGAGTGCCGATCGGGTTCGGCGCCCGACAACTCCGGGAAAGCGCGAACCGCAGTCGCCAGCCCGTTGGTGACACGCTCGAGTTCGTGCTGGTCGAGGCGGTGCGGTTCGACGCCGATGATGCGACCGTCGGCATGTCGCCGACAGACCTGCAGGCGCCACAGCGGTTCCTGGGGAACGGTATGCGGGCGCCACGCGCCGGTGGTGTCGGGGCCGTCCTCCTCGTCGGGTTCGTGCAGTCGGAGGACGACCATCGAGTCGTCATGAGGGGCAGCCGAATTCCACTGCATCCAGGTGCCGGCGGCATGGCGCAGCCGGGCACGTTGTGCCTCGGTGGTCTCCGGCGGGTCGGCGGCGAGCGCGCGGATGATGCGACCGCCTGCGTGATCGTCGGCGACGATCGGTCCGCTCGCGGTGATCCGGCCGCGGCACTCGTGGTCGAGGAGCTCGCCGACGAGATCCGCGATCGAGTCGGAACCGCCGTTGTCGGTGACCACGCCGGGGGCGGTGGTGGACACGACCGCCATCCAGCTGCGCCACGACGGAGTGGGGACCGGGAGCCAGCGCAGCATGGGCTCGCCGTCGATCTCGGTCACCCCGGGAGCGACTCCGCCCGCTGCGATGTGGCGCCGGACCCCGTCGAGGAGGTACCGATACCAGGCGATCTCACCGCTGGTCGCATGCGGGCGGGTGAGATCCAGGAGGGCGACGGTCGAACCGATGCCCAGCGTGAAGGTGCTGAGGAACTCTCGACGTCCCGCCGCTCCGATCAGCGTGATCTCGCGGCGTGAGCGGCGCCGGGACAGCTGGGCGGCGATCTCCGGGGGGAGGTCATCGGGTCCTGCGTCCGGCCGTGCCCACCAGAGTGCCAGGCCGACCCCCGGCCGCCAGAGGGCATGGATCGGCAGGGTGGGGGCGGGTTCGGACGACATCTGTCGTGCTGCGTCGGCTGGCATCGAGAATCGTCCACCACACTAGCGTCGGCATGGGACAGAACCGACCGGCCGGGCAGGGGCCGGACGCCTGCGCGGGTGTGCGTCAGCCGCCGAGGGCCTCGGTGCCGTGCGCGGCCGCGCGCACGGCCGGCGCCCCGCCGGATGAGTCTCGATCTCGTGCGATGGCGCGGACGATCTCGCCGGTCCGGACGGCCACGTTCGACAGTAGTGACGACGAGATGCCGTGCGTGTGTTCGGTGCCGCCCTGCAGGAAGATCGAGCCCTCGGTGGCGGCCCGGGTGACCAGTCGGTAATCGCGGGTCACCGCCGGGCCGCCGTCCTCGGCGACGACGTCGGCGGCCAGGTCACCGAGGACTGTGCCCAGGTCCATCTGGTGGAAGCCGGTGGCGCACACGACGCCGTCGCAGAGCAGGTCCTCGGTGAGGCCGGTGGGCTCGTGCGCCACCGTCACCACGACGCCGTCGCCGCGGTCGTCGACCCGGAGCGCGCGCGACGCGCCGTGCATGAATAGTCGACGCTCACCCGACACCCGTTCGGCGTACTCGCGGGCATAGAGCTCCTCGATCAGGGGCAGGTCGACCGCCGAGTAGTTGGTGGCGCGATGGTAGGACATCAGCCGGCGTCGGAAGTCGGGCGTCGACGAATGGAAGTCGTCGACGGCACTCGGATCGAAGATGCGGTTGGCGTAGGGGCTGTCGTCGGCCGGGCTGTAGCCGTACTTGGCGAACACGGCGTGGACCTCGGCGCCCGGATACGTGGAATGGAGGTACTCCACCGTCTCCGCCGCGCTCTGACCGGCACCGAGAACGACGAACCGGCCGTGGCGGGGCGTGGGGAGCTCGGCGAGGCGACCGAGGAGGTCGTGGTTGTGGAATACCCGCGCCGACGGTGTGACGTACTCGGGCAGGCGCGCGCTGAGACCGGTGGACACGACGACGTTGCGTGCCCGGACGACACCGGCGCCGGCTCCGGCCAGCGTGACCTCGAAATGGTCGTCGACCGGGCGCACGCCGGTGGCCGTCGTCGCATAGGTGACGTCGGCGTCGACGGTGCGAGCCGCCCACTCCAGATAATCGTGGAACTCGTGTCGGGTGGGAAAGAAGGTCTGGTGGTTCACGAAGTCGATCAGACGTCCCTGCGCGGCCAGGTAGCTGAGGAACGAGTAGCGGCTGTGCACGTTGCGCTGGGTAACCAGATCCTTGAGGAACGAGATCTGCATGGTGGTGCGCGGCAACAACATTCCCGTGTGCCAGCCGAATCGGTTCTGCCGTTCGGCGAATCGGAGGGTCAGCGGCGGACCGGTGTGCGCGGCGTTGTGCTCGGCCGCCGCGATCGCGAGTCCGAGGTTCGACGGACCGAATCCGACGCCGAGGACATCGACCGGGCCGGGACCTTCTCCGGATGCGCCGCGCAGGGTCGGCGGCTGCTGGTGGGTGTGGGCTGAGTCGTTCATCGGTGATCCTCGGGATGGTCGTCGGGGGGAGGAGGCTGGCGGTGGGGAGGTAGACGGTGGGTGTGGGGCACGGCGCCACGAGCGGACTCCCCGTCGGACGCTGATGGACCCGCCCACGCCGTCCACAGCCGGGACAGATGTCCGCCGGCGGCGATGAGCTCGTCGGGGGTTCCGTACTCGATGACGGTTCCCGCCTCGAGGACCGCGACCGCGT
This sequence comes from Gordonia sp. OPL2, assembly GCF_003797825.1. Taxonomy (GTDB): domain Bacteria; phylum Actinomycetota; class Actinomycetes; order Mycobacteriales; family Mycobacteriaceae; genus Gordonia. Next base: position 237,024 of record NZ_RKME01000002.1, on the reverse strand, counting down.
CGGCGGAACGGATCTGGCTGAGGCGGTGGGCGATGATCACGGCGGTGCGGCCGGCGATGGCGACCTCGGCGGCCTCCTCGAGTTCGGCGGCGTGATGGCTGCCCGCTTCCGCGGTCGCCTCGTCGAGGACGACGACCTGTGGATCGGCGAGAAGGAGCCGGGCCAGCGCGACCTGCTGCGCCTGGGCGTCGGTCAGCTGGTGGCCGCCGTCCCCGACACCTGTGTCGACCCCGTCCGGTAGCGCGTGTACCCAGTCGGAGGCACCAACCCGGCCCAACGCCTTTTCGACCTCCGCTGCGGAGGCCTCGGGGGCGGCCAGGCGTAGGTCGTCGATCAGCGGCCCGGCGAAGACGTGCACTTCCTGGCTGACGGTGTAGACGGCGTGGTCGCCGCCGACGACCACACGTCCGGCGTCGGGGACGAGCGTGCCGCCGACGATGCCGGCGACCGTCGATTTGCCGGCGCCGCTCGCGCCCACCAGCGCCAGACTGCGTCCCGCCGGGACGTGGAGATCGACCCCGCGCAGCACCGGGCGCCCGGCGCGGTAGGAGAAGGCGACGTCGTCGAGTGTGAGATCGGCAGGAGTGTCCGCGTCCGCGGTGGAGGTCCGGTGTGCCGGCCCTCCGTCGGCCTGAGTGACGCCGATGAGACGGGCGAGACCGGCGGCGGCGAGCTGTAGATCGGCGGCGCTGTAGAGGATCATGCCGATCGGATTGAAGAGCCGGTGGAACATCAGCGCTGCTGCCGTGGTCGCGCCGACGGTCGTCGCCCCGGACGACACCGCCCAGTACCCGACCACGAGTATCGCTGCCAGACCGGCGAACTCGGCCCGGTTGACTCGACCGACGAGCCGGGTGAAGAGGGTGAACGCCGCCATCGCGAGATCACGGGTGCGCCCGGACGTGCGGTCCACCTCCTCGAGGGCCCACGACTCGGCGGCGTAGGCGTGGACCGTGTCACGTCCACCGATCGTCTCCACGAGCGCATGGGAGCGGTCGGCGGCGGCGCGGCGTTCGGCGGCGTAGACGGGACCGGATCGAGGGAGGTACCACCGCAGGGCGACGACGTAGAACGGAACGGCCAGCGCGCCGGCGAGTCCGAGTCGCCAGTCGAGGCCGAGCATCGCCACCAGGGTGACCGCTGCCAGCGCGACGGCGGTGACGACGGTCGGCAACACCGTGGTGACCGCCCGGTTGACGGCGGTCACGTCGTTGCTCACGCGCGACAGCAGGTCGCCGCGGCCGGCATCCTCGAGGAGATCGCGCCGCATGTGCAGAGCACTCGACACGGCCGACTCCCGCGTGTCCGCGAGAAGGTCGGCGCCGAGGTGCGCGACGGCGTGCATGGTGGCGCCCGCGGCGAGTCCGCCGACGAGGGCGGCCACCCCGGCGACGGTGGCGATGGGGATCAGGGTCGATACCGCGGCGTGCTCGGTGACCCGGTCGACGAGGACGCCGAGGGCGAGCAGCGGCACCACCCCGGCGACGGCCGCGACGACACACAGCAGAAGCACCGACGACGACCGCACCGGATGTCGGCGAAGCCCGGCGCCGATGTGCCGCACGGTCTCGCCGGCGGTGGCGACCGGCAGGATCACGGTCTCACCGATCGGCTCGGCTGACCTCGCGTGATTCGTCGGACCGGTCATCGGTCGGCCGTCCCCGGGAGGCGGGTGCTGTCGGCGACGGTCGGCGTGCCCGGCCCGCTCGGGACGTCGTGTGTGGCGACGACCCGATCGGCGACCGCCGCCCAGGCGGGACTCGTGGTGACGACGACGGTCGTCCGATCGTGGCGAAGGCCGTGCCGGCGCGCATGCACCGCCCGGGCGATCGTGCTCTCGGTGACGGAGTCGACCGCGGTCGTGGGCTCGTGGAGGACGAGGACGGCCGGATCGGTGAGCAGCGCACGGCTCAACGCCAGGCGCTGTCGCTGACCGCCGGACAGGGATTGCCCCCGGTCGGTGACCGGCAGCGACCACGCCACATCGGGGTCGGGACGTCGGGTGATGTCGTCGCCGGTGACCGGCGCACGGTCGGTGGGAAGGGCACCGTCGACGATGTCCTGACTTCCCATGGCATGCAGGAGATCGAGGGCATCGTCTCGATCGATGGTCACCCGCCCGAGGGCCAGATTGTCGCCGATGGTGCCGGTGAACAGGTCGACGCGATGGGGTTCCACGAGCAACGCACCGGGGCGGGCGTCGGGCGCGAGATCATGCGTCGCCCGACCCGACACGGCGGTCCGTCCGTGCTGGGGCACCTGCGCTCCGCTGAGCAGATCGATGACCCGTTGCGCCGACCGCGCGGTCGGCGCCGCGACGACGACGAGTTCGCCGTCGGCGACCCGGAGGTCGCCGACCTCGTCGACGATGTCGATGACCGGGCCGGGTGGGGTGCGCAGGTCGGACCCGGCCTCGGGCAGCGGCAGTGGGGACGAGGGCCGACCGGAGGAGGACTGGGCAGACCAGGGCGCAACGGCAGAGGGCGAGCCGCCGGCGAGAACCAGCGCCACCCGCGCGGCGGACGCACGCGCGGTTGCGACGCGTCCCGGGAACATCGCGAGGAGGGCGAGCGGTTCGGTCAGGAACTGGGCGAGGCCGAGAACGGCGATGAGGGCGCCGACGCTGATGCGATCGGTGAGGGCGAACCATCCGGTGAGCGTCGCCACCGCGACGGCGAGGACACCGGTGACGCCCGTGGCGGTGCCGAAGAACGTGCCGTGGCCGATCGCCGCCCGCTGCATCGCCGTGCGGGCGTCCTCGTTGACCGACCGATATCGTCGTGCGGCAACGGTTTCGGCACGGATGCCGCGCAGCGGTCGGAGCCCGGCGATCAGGTCGGTGGCGATGGCGGTGGCGCGGCCGATGTGATGCTGTTGTGTTCCGACACGGCGGGTCACGATCGGCGTGACGATCTGAACCAGGGACAGCGCGAGCGGCACACCGATCAGCACGATCACTCCGAGGACGACATCGACCGACAGCAATGCGACCGCACACGCGGCCAGCGCCGCGACGGCCGAACCGGTCTGCGGGACGAAGCGCAACATGTTGCCGGTCTCGTCGGCGTCGGAGTTGGCGATGGACAGGACGTCTCCGGACCGGCGACGAGGATCGTGCGACCCACGGGTCAGGACCGATTCCGCGCACCGCATGCGGAGTCGGTGGGCCTCGTCCTGCGTGGTCTGCATGGCGGCCCGCGCGCCGAGGCGGTAGGAGATCGTCAATGCGACGAATACGGCGGCGAGTATCCCGATCCACGCCGACAACTGCCCGAGATCGGTTGTGGCGATTGCCCGGTCGACGATCACGCCGATCAGGACAGGCACCGCGACCTCGCAGAGCTGGTGGACCGACATCAGCGCCGTCGCCGTGACCAGGCGCCTGCGGTGGATACGGAGTCCCTCACGGAGGAGGCGGGTGCCGGTGGCGGGGTCGGGTTCCGGTGCGGTGTGGTCGGCGCCCGTCATCACGGTTGCTCTCGTTGTGCGACAGACGGTTCGGCGGCGTCGGAGCGGCGCAGGTGGGCATCGATGCGGGGCCCGATCGTCGTGAGTGCCTCGTACGAGCACATCTGCCAGTGGGTCGAGGCGACCGAGTCCGCGTCGATCACGCCCTCGATGTGGGCGTCCCAACCGCCGTGGTCGTCGGCCTCGTGATGCTCACCCTCCGGATCCGCACCGATGTACAGCAGGTCCACCGCGACGGGGGACGGGCGGTGGCGGATCAACAGGCCGTGGGTGTGTGCGGCAGCATCGATCAGATAGGTGACGGTGTCGCCGTGTATGCCGACGGGGGAATCCTCGATGTGCGCGAGCACTTCGTTGACGGCGTCCGCCGACACCGGGTCACTCGGTCTCGCGTCGGTGTCCAGGGACTGATGGTCCAGACCCAGCGCGCCGAGGAGGTCATCCATCCGCAGACCTGCCGGAGCCGGGCGCCCGATGCTCGTCGGCGACACGCTGTCGAGCATGGTGAGCGACGCCACGGTGTCGTCGTCGGCGATCAGACGGGAGGCCATGGCGTGGGCGATGACACCTCCCATCGACCAGCCGAGCAGATGGTAGGGGCCCGACGGCTGGACCCGCCGGATCTCGTCGACGTATCGTCCGGCCAGCTCGTCGATCGACCGGATGTCGGTCACCGGGTCGTCGCCGGTGATACCCGGCAGCTGGAGACCGTAGAGCGGGCGGTCTGTGATGTGGCGGGTGAGACCGCCGTAGCCCCAGGACAATCCGATCGCGGGGTGGATGCAGAACAGCGGTGCGCCCGATCCGGTGCCGCGGATCGGCAGGAGGGTGCCCAGGGCGGCGTCCTGGGCGACGGGTTCGGGGTCGTCGATCAGACGTGCCAGTCCGCGCGGGGTGGGATCGTCGAGCACGGCGGCGATCGAGAACGGGGCACCGACCCGCTCGCGCAGCCGGGCGACCATGGCGAAGGCGGACAGTGACGTGCCGCCCAACTCGAAGAAGTCGTCGTGGACACCGACCCGCTCCACGCCGAGCGTGGTGGCGAACTCGTTTGCGACGAGTCGTTCGGAGTCCGTCGCCGGTTGCTCGAAGGGGCGTCCGGAGGCGAAATCCGGTGCGGGCAGGGCGCGCTCGTCGATCTTGCCCGACGGTGTCGTCGGGATTCGGTCGAGGATCACGATCGCGGACGGGATCGCGTGTCGGGGCAGCGAGGTCGCCAGTGCGGCCAGGATGTCCACCGGGCGTGGTTGTCCGGGCGCCGCGCTCGGATCGGCGACGACATATCCGATGAGGTGCACGGACGACTGCGGGCCGTCCCGCCCGACGGTCACCGCATGACGGACACCGGGGTATCGCATGAGCGCTGCGTCGATCTCACCTAGCTCGATCCGGTGGCCGCGGATCTTCACCTGACGATCCGCGCGCCCGAGGTACCGGAGTTCGTCGTCGTGTGAGACCGACACGAGGTCGCCGGTGCGGTACATGCGGTCACCGGGTGCCCCGAACGGATCGGCGACGAACCGCTCGGCCGTCAAGCCGAATCGCTCGTGGTATCCGCGGGCGAGTCCGGGCCCGGCGACGTACAGTTCGCCGACGACGCCGCGCGCCACGGGGCGCAATGCCCGATCGAGGACCAGCAGTGCGAATCCGATCACCGGTCGTCCGATGGTCACCGGTTCGCCGGCGCCCACCGCAACCGCATCGAGCACGGCGACGGTCGCGATGTCGGTGGCCTCGGTGGGCCCGTAGCCGTTGCGCATCGCACGGCCCGGCCCCCATCGCTGCACCAGTTCCGGACCGACGGCCTCGCCGCCGGTGCCCAGCACCCGTAGGCGTCCGAGCGCCGCCGGTTCGGTCACCGCCAACAATGCGGGTGGCAGGACGGCGTGGGTCACCTGCTCACGTTCGATCAGGGCGGACAGGGCGTCGGGGCCCTGCTCGGGATCACTGACGACCAGGGTCGCCGATGCGGAGAGCGCGGCGAGGAGCTCGCCGATCGACATGTCGAAGCTCGGCGAACTGTTGTGCAGGTATCGGGTCGACGGTTCCACGAGGTACCGCAGGCGCCGTTCGGTCGCGAGGTTGGCGAGGCCGTCGTGGGTGACGACCACGCCCTTGGGCCGACCGGTCGAACCCGAGGTGTAGATCATGTACGCGGTGTGGTCGACACGGTCGGATGCCTCCGGGACCTCGGCCGCCGGACCGCGCTCGAGGTCGTCGAGAACACCGTCGTCGAGGACGATCCAGTCCACGTCATCGGGGAGACCGGGGCGCGTGGTGCGATCGGTGATGCCGACGCGCGCTCCGCAGTCGCCGAGCATGAACGAGATCCGGTCGTCCGGGTACGCGGGGTCGATCGGTACGAACGCCGCACCCGCCGCGGCGACGGCCCATGTCGACAGGACCGAGTACGCGCTGCGCGGCAGTGCGATCGCGACGAAGTCCTCGGGTCCCGCCCCCGCGTCGAGGAGTTTCTCGGCGAGTGCCGCCGACCATCGGTCGGCTCGAGCGTAGGTGAACGAGTCTCCCGCCCAACGGATCGCGATGTTCTCAGGCGCGCGCTGTACGGCCCGGCAGATGATCTGTCGCAGCGTCAGCGGCGGTTCGGGGTCGTCGCCGCGCAGCGGGACCAGGTCGCCTCGCTCCTGCGGCGTCAGCACGGGGATCGATCCGACGGCGATGGTCGGGTCGTCGACGACCGCGTGCAGGATCTGCTCGAAGCGCACCGCGATGTCGCGGACGGTGTTCTCCGACAAGGCGTCCCGTCGGTGGCCGAACGTGACCCGCGGGTGTGGCTGCAGCGTCACCGTGAGGCTCAGCGGATAGTGGGTGAGTTCGTCGGTCACGATGTCGACGACGCGGACGCCGTCGACCGGGGTGGACGCACTCATCGTGGCGGCGTCGACCGGGTAGGACTCGAACACGACCAGGGTGTCGAACCGGGCTCCGTCACCGGCGGCCCGGTGGATGTCGGTCAGACCCACGTGCTGGTGATCGAGCACCGACGCCTGGGTGTCGTGGAGTCGTCGCCAGATCTGCGCGACGGTGTCCTCCGGCCGGGCGCGCACCCGGACCGGCAGCGTGTTGATGAACAGTCCGACGATGTCCGCGACGCCGTCGACGTCGGCGGGCCGGCCGGAGACGGTGGCGCCGAAGGTGACATCGGTGCCGTCATCGTCGGTGCGGGGCTCCGTCAGACGTCCGAGCAACAGTCCCCAGAGGCTCTGGACGACGGTGTTCGGGGTGACTCCCGCCGCGGTCGCCCGTGTGACCAACCGGTCCCAGAGCGAGGTGTCGAGGTCGACCACGACCCTCCCGGGCGCCGGCGGTGTGATCGAGGGATCGTGTTCGGGCGCCAGAAGGGTGGGCTGTGCGACGTCGTCGAACGCACGTCGCCAGACCTCCGCCGACTGCGAGACATCCTGCCGGGACAGCCATTCGAGGAACGCACGGTAGGACGGGGCGGGACCGAGCAGGGCCGCCGCCGACGGACCGGCCGCGTAGCAGGCCAGCAGATCGCGCAGCAGCAGCGGCATCGACCAGCCGTCGACCACCATGTGATGGAGCGTGACGATCAGGTCATGCAGCTCGTCGGTGCGGTCGACCAGGGCGAACCGCAGCAGTGGGGGGCGGTCGAGTGTGAACGGACGGGACAACTCCTCGGCGCGGACGGTGGCCGTGGCCCCGTCGACATCACCCGCCGTCACGGTCAGATCGACGTGCCGCCAGGCGGGCGTGCAATCGTCGACGACAACGGCGACGAGATCGCCTCGCGCCGTGGGCACGAACGCCGACCGAAGAGCCGGATGACGGGCCACGACATCGTCGGCGGCACGACGCACCCGCTCGGGGTCGACCGGCCCCTCCAGCGTCACCACGGCCTGCGAGACGTAGACGTCGCTGCGGTCGGCGGCCCGCACCGGTCCGGCCGAGGCGGTCAACGCCGAGTGGAAGGCGAAGCCCTTCTGCAGCGGCGCGGTCGGCCACACATCGGAGAGTCGCGGGAATCGTCGGGTCAGTAGGTCGAGATCGGTCTGATCGACCGGGGCGGGAACGACATCCGACGGTGTCCATCCGTGCGCGCCCGCACGGACTGCGGCGTCGACCTCCCTCAGGGCGGTCCGCCACCCGGACGCGATCCGTGCGGCGGTGTCCGCCGCGATCAGGCGGTCGATGTGATCGAGGGTGGCCCGCAGTGTCGCGGGCTCCTGTGCTGCCCCGATGACGATGGCGTTGACGTCCAGCGGCACCGCGGCGGGCATGTCCCCGTCGGGTCGGAGGTCGAGACTCCCGACGGCGTCGGTGGGTACCCAACCGATCTCGGCGACTCCGGCGGGCAGTTGTGCACTCGACACCCGTCCCAGGTAGTTGAATCCGACCGCCGCCCCGATCTCCGGGACCTCGCGGGTCGAGAGGTGGCGTGTGACACCGTATCCCGCGCCGCGCAGGGGAACCCGACGGATCGCCTCCTTGACGATCTTCACGGCCGTGATCACCCGCTCGCCCGGCGGAGTGGACAGCGCGGCGACGAGATCGACAACGACCGGGTACGCAGCGGTGAACCACCCGACGGTCCTCGACAGGTCGGCGCCCGGGACCAGATCCTCCTCGCGACCATGGCCTTCGAGCTGCACCACCGGATGTCGGATCCCCGCATCGGCGACGGCGACCATCAGTGTGCCGAGTAGCACCTCTTCCGCGCTGGCATGCAGGGCGGCCGGCACGACGTCGACCGCCGCGTGCGTCAGGTCGGCATCGAGGACGACCTCGATCCGCGACACGGTCGACATGACGTCGCGAGTGGGATCGAGTGCCATCTCCGATGTCTCTGGAACTGTGACGAAATGCTCTGTCCAGTAGGAGTTCTCGGCATCGGCGATCAGGTCGGCACGGTCGGTGAGTGCGTGTGCCCAGCGTCGCAGCGACGTCCCGGTGTCGGGCAGAACGGGTGTGCGGCAGTCGGCGACGGCGGTCCACGCGGCGATCAGGTCGGGAACCAGGATTCGCCAGGAGACACCGTCGATGACCAGATGGTGCACGACCAGGATCGCCAGGTCGCGCACGGGTGCCGGTCGACGCAGCCAGACGACATGCACCATTGCGCCGGCCCGGGGATCGAGATGGTCCAGCGCCGAATCAAGTGCGGCCTGGGCTGCTGCCTGCGGATCTTCCTCGCCGATGTCGACGGTGGTGATCACCGCGTCCGGGTCCAGCGGAGCGGCCTCCGGGATGTCCAGCCGGGGAGCGGAATCCACGTCGATCAGACGGGCCCGCAGGGCGTCATGCCGGTCGACGACGGCGGACAGCGTGGACGCGATGCCGTCGCGGGTGATGGCGTCCGGCAGTTCGAGGACGAGATGCTGTGCGTAGCGACCGATCGCGCCGGGCCGTTCGAGCAACCAGCGCATGATCGGCGTCGTCGGGAGCGAGCCCACCGCGCCCCCGTCGAGTTCGGCGAGCCGGGGCCGATCATCCGTGGTGGCTACGACGGCCAGTGCGCGTACGGTCTTGCGTTCGAACACATCTCGCGGTGTGATGTGCAGACCGGCGGCGCGGGCCCGGGAGACCAGGGTCAGCGCGGCGATGCTGTCGCCACCGAGCCCGAAGAACGAGTCGTCGGCGCCGACGCGAGCGGCCCCGAGGACCTCACCGACGACGCCGGCGAGCGTCGTCTCCACCGGCCCGGCCGGCGCACGGTAGGCGACGTCGGCGGAGAACGTCGGGAGCGGGAGTCGCGTGTGATCGAGTTTGCCGTTCGCGGTGCGGGGCAGTTCGTCGAGGACGACGAAGGCGTCCGGCGACAGGCCGGTCGGGAGCCGGGTCTCGCAGTGGTGTCGGAGTGCCGCCACGTCGGCGGTGCCTTCGGCGACGACGTAGGCGACCAGGCGTGCGCCGAGATCGGTGTCGCGCACAGCGACGACGCTCTGCGTGACGGTCGGCGCGCCGCCGACGACGGCCTCGATCTCGCCGAGCTCGATCCGCCGGCCGCGGATCTTGACCTGGTTGTCCGACCGGCCGTGGTAGCGCAGTTCGCCGGTGGCACTGTCACTTCCGGTCCAGCTGACGACATCGCCGGTACGGTACATCCGGCCACCCGCGTGCCAGGGGTTCGCCACGAACCGGCCGGCGGTCAGGTCGGGCCGACGGTGATAGCCGCGTGCGATGCCGGGACCGGCGACATACAACTCGCCTCGCATGCCGGGCAGGACCGGCCGGAGTCGGGAATCGAGGACCAGCAGTTCGAAGCCGTGCACGCCGCGTCCGATCGTGACCGGACGGTCGGCACTCAACTCGGCGACCGTCGCGATGTCGGTCGCCTCGGTGGGACCGTAGCCGTTGCGCATCGATCGCCTCGGCGCCCACCGGCGGACGAGATCGGTGGTGACCGCCTCGCCACCGACGCCGAGCATGTGGAGCCCGTCGAGGTCGGCGATGTCGAGCGTGGCCAGGACCGTCGGGGTGAGCAAGGCGTGTGTCACCCCGTTGTCGCGGATCAGGCCCGCGAGTTCGACGGGCGTCAGACCGGTCGGCGCGACGACGAGCCCGGCACCGGCGGACAACGCCGAGATCTGCTCGCCGACAGCCATGTCGAAGCCCGGCGACGTGTTGTGCAGGAATCGCGATGAGGGCTCGACGCGATAGCCGAGCCGTCGTTCGGCGGCGAGATTCGCGATGCCGCGGTGCGTGACCACGACGCCCTTCGGCCGGCCGGTCGACCCGGAGGTGTAGATCAGGTATGCGGGGTGGTCGAGTCGGATCGGGGTGCGCGGACGCACGGTGCCCGTGGGATCGGAGGGTGTGGTGTCGGCCGCATTCTCGACCTCGGTGTAGTCGGTTGCGTCGATGACGATCCAGTCGACGTCGTCGGGAAGTCCGTCGCGGAGTGCCGCTGTCGTGACGCCCACCCGCGCGCCGCTGTCGTCGAGCATGAACGAGATGCGCTCGGCGGGGTAGTCGGGGTCGATCGGGACGAACGCCGCACCCGTTGCCGCGACCGCCCACATCGCTGTGACGGAGTGCGGCGACCGGGGCACGACCACGGCGACGAACCTCTCGGGTTCGGCGCCCGCGGCGATCAGCCGATGGGCGAGTCGCGTCGCCTGTGCCCACGTCTCCCGGTAGGTGAGTGTGCCATCGCTGTGGACGATCGCGTCTCCGTCCGGATTCGATTCCACCGCAGTCGATATGAGCTCCGCGAGCGAGATCGGCGGGACCGATGGTCGTCCGGCCGCGGGGACGAGCGCTGCGCGTTCGGTGCCGGTGAGGACGTGGACGTCGCCGATGCGGTCGTCGGCGGCGGCGTCGACGATCTGATCGAGCACCCGCACGAGACGCCGGTGGTGATCGTCGAGTGTCTGTTGGTCGTACAGATGATGATTGGCGTGCAGATCGACCTGCATCGCGCCACCGGCGCCCGGGTGGACGCTGATCGTGAGGTCCGCCACCGGCCCGGTGGACAGCACCGAGAAGTGTCCCTGGACCGGGCCCAGGGCGATGTCGGTCGGGAAGTTCATGATGTTGATCGTCGGTCCATACAGGCCGCCGAGTGATGGGCCGTCGCCCTGACCACCGAGTTCGCGCAGGAGATCTTCACTCCGATAGCGCTGATGCCGAAGTGCGCCGGTCAGTTCCAGGGACACAGCGCGGAGCAGGTCGCCGATCGTCGTGTCGGGTGCGATGCGCAATCGGATGGGCACGACATTGGACACCATCCCGGCGGATCGGCGCAACACCGCGTTGGTGCGGGCCGTGACGGGGAGACTGAGAACGACGTCTTCGGTGTCGGTGGCCACGGACAGGTAGGTGGCGACGGCGGCGACGATCAGGGCGGCCTCGATGCTGCCGTGCCGTTGCGCCGCGCTCGCCAGGCGTTCGGTGAGGTCCGACCCGAACGGCCCGCCGGTCCGGAGAGGCACGATGTCGGGCATGGCGGAGCCATCGGCCAGCGAGAGGGGCTCGGGGAGATCCGCAGCCTTCGTCACCCAGTGGTCGCGGTCGGTCCGGAAGCGCCGCGACGCACGGTAATCGGTCTCCGCACTGAGCAATTCGGTCAGTTCGGGTGCGGAATAGCCGTCGTCGTCGGTGCCGGACAGCAACGCCGAGTACAACTCGGCAGCGCGGTTGATGAACCGGATCGCGCCGTAGCCATCGACCACGATGTGATGGATGCAGGAATACCAGAACCAGTGGTCGTCCCCGAGTCTCAGTACCGCGCCGCGGATCAGGCGGTCACCCAGCAGGTCGAACGGCGCAGTGTAGTCGGCCCTCATCCACTCATGTGCCGCGGCGACGGGGTCGGTGCGATCGCGGAGGTCGACGCGCGTGAACGAGTCCGACTGACCGTGGTCGATCACCTGGTGGGGCTCGCCACCGATCTCGACGAGTCGCAGCATTCCGCTCCCGACGTCGTGCAGACCGCGTCGGCACACCTCGTCGAGAAGATCCACGTCGAGGCCGCCGGTGAACTCGATGACGTCGGCGATGACGATCGGGACCTCGGGCAACAGATGCTGGGCGAACCAGATCCCTCGTTGGGCCGCAGTCAGTGGGAACGGCTCGTTCGCCGTTTTCGCAGGGGAGTCCCCGGGGACCCCGTCGAATCGGCCAGACGTCATGTACTTCCTCGCGGTCCCGGACGCGCTACCCCGGCACCGTCGCCTCAGGTAACCATAACCTTGTAAAAGTCAGGGTTGCATATCCTCATCGTGTCGGCAAAGGTGAGCCTGGATCGCCGCACAGCCCGCGACGATCCCGAACTCATCGACACTCCGTCCGCTCTCCGACATGAGGTTCATCCATGCGCGTCGTCACCTTCGGATATCAGACCTGGGGCCACAAGACCCTCGAGGCGCTCGTCGACTCGCGGCACGAGGTCGTGCTGTCGGTGACCCATCCGCCGAGTGAGCATTCCTACGAGACGATCTGGTCGGACTCTGTCGAGGAGCTGGCACGCGCGCACGACATCCCCGTCCATCTGGCCCAGCGCCCTGATGCCGACCTCATCGCCCGGGTCAAGGCCGCCGAACCCGACATCATCGTCGCCAACAACTGGCGGACGTGGCTGCCGCGCGAGTTGTTCGACCTCCCGCCCCACGGCACCCTCAACCTGCACGACTCGCTGCTGCCCAAGTTCACCGGCTTCTCGCCGGTCATCTGGGCGCTGATCAGTGGCGAGTCGGAGGTGGGTCTGACCGCGCACCGGATGGACGACGGTCTGGACACCGGCGACATCGTGCTGCAGAAGTCGGTGCCGATCACCGCGACGTCGACCGCGACCGAACTGGTGCGCGCCACCATCGACATCATCCCGGAGGTGCTCACCGAGGCCCTCGAGCTCATCGAGACCGGCACCGCGGTGTGGACTCCGCAGGATCTCGCCGCACGGACGTTCTTCCACAAGCGTGCCGACATCGACTCGCGCATCGACTGGACGTGGCCCGCAGACCAGATCGATCGACTGGTCCGCGCGCAGTCCGATCCATACCCCAACGCCTACACGCATTTCCGCGGGGAGCGGCTCAGGGTGACGAAAGCCTCGGTGTCGCAATGCATCTACGGCGGAACACCCGGGCGGGTGTTCATCCACGAGGGCGATGGCATGGTCATCGTCGCCGGTGCGGACGCCCATCTCGGCCGCAACAGGGGACTGGTGATCGAGCGTCTGCGCACCGACGACGGTGTCGAGCACGATGGGAAGACGTTCTTCCCGTACGGGGGCGGCTACCTCGGCTGATGCGGCGGCGGACGGCCCCGGCACGAGCCGTCGGTAACGACCCCCTCAGGCGGTCACCTCGTTCAGCACGCCCGTGGCCACGTCGAACACGAACCCGCGTAATGAACTCGTCTTGGTGATGAACGGGCTGTTCGTGATCCGGGTGATCGACTGACGGACGTCCTCGTCGAGATCTCCGAACGCCTCGGCGGCCCATGCGGGCTTCTGTCCGGTCTCAGACTGGATCTCACGCTTGAAGTCGTCGTCGGTGAAGGTCAGCATCCCGCAGTCGGTGTGGTGGATGAGGATGATCTCGGTCGTGCCGAGCAGGCGCTGGCTGATGGCGAGGCTCCGGATCTCGTCGTCGGTGACGACGCCGCCCGCGTTGCGGATGACGTGTGCCTCGCCGTCCTCGAGCCCGAGGATCCGATAGACGTCGAGCCGTGCGTCCATGCACGCGACCACCGCGACGTGCCGGCTCGGGGGCAGCGGAAGGGGACCGGAGAAGGACTTCGCGTAGTCGGCGTTGTTGGCCAGGTACTCATCGGTGACACTCATGCACCGATGTCTATATGTCCGGAGCTCCCGGCGTGAGGGTTGAACTCAACGTGACGACAACCCGTGTTCGTGGCGTCAGTGCCAGTCGGTGAGCAATTCGGTGGCCCGCTCCGCGAGATTCATCTGCCACAGCGGTCCGAAGCTGACCCGGCCGACGCCGAGCTCGGCGAAGTGCGCGCGCGAGCCCTGCGCGGGGTTGCCGATCGCGTTGACCGGCAGCGGCAGTTCTGTGGCGAGTCGGCGCTGGACGTCGTCGGAGTGGAATCCCACCGGATACAGCGACCGCGCTCCGGCGTCTGCACACAGCCGCAGCCGTGAGATGGCGAGGTCGACCCGGTCGGCCTCGTCGCCGACCTGCTTGAGGAACACATCGGTGCGTGCGTTGACGACCAGCGGGACCCCGGCGCCGTCGGCGGCCTGGCGGAGCGCGCCGACGAGGTCGGCGTGCTCGGCGGCCTCACGCAGCCGCCCGCCCTCGGAGTGCACGGTGTCCTCGATGTTGAGTCCGACGGCGCCGGCGTCGAGGAGCCCCTCGATGAGACGTTCGGGGGATTCGCCGTACCCCGATTCGATGTCGACGGACAGCGGGACGTCGACCGCGCCGCTGATCTGCCGAACCCTGGTGAGCAGTTCCTCGAACGTCATGCCCTCGTTGTCGGCGCGTCCGATCGAGTCCGCCACCGGATGGCTGCCGATGGTCAGCGCGGCGAATCCGCCCTCGACCGCCAGCCCGGCCGACCAGGCGTCCCACACGGTGGGGAAGACGCCCGGGTCACCCGGGCGGTGCAGATCGAGCAGTGCCTGTGCCGAGGTCGCGAGATCACGAGTTGCCATCGAGGGAGCCCTTCACGTCGTTGAGTACCAACCATGCTGCCGACAATCCTGCTCCGCCGTACCAGATCTGGTCGTCGACCGCGAGAACCCGTTTCCAGGTCGGTGCACCCATGTCGAGCCAGCGGTCGCTCTCGAGGACGTCTTTGCCGTGCTCGAGTCCACGATCGCCCTGGAAGCTGACGTAGATGAGATCCCCGTCGGCGTCGGTGAAGTTCTTGTCGGTGACGGTGAACGACTGTGGCGATCGTTGCGGTTCGGGGCGCTGGACACCGATGTCGGCGAGAATGCCGCCGGCGAAGGAATCGGTGCCGGCGATCATCTCCGAGTCGCCGGTGAACCGGACGAGTGACACCTGATTGTGTTGGGCGTCCATGCGGCGACCCGTCTTCTGTGCCTCGGTCCGGAACTCCTCGAGCAGTCGGGCACCGGTCTCCGAGCGGCCGAGGCCGTCGGCGACGGACTGGAACCGTGCCTGCCAGTCCGCGGACGGCGCGACGGTGACGACCCGGGCGTCCGGGAAGGCGGCCGACGAACCGGTGGTCCGGGGCGTGGTGAGGACGACGTCGGGCGCGGCCGTCGACACCGCGGCGGCGTCCGGGGTGGTCCCGATCGTCGGCACCGAGGTGAGCTGTGGGCCGAGATAGGCCGGGATCGAGCCGGGGTCGGCGGTGACGGCGACGACCTCGGGGCCGAGTCCGAGGGCGCACACGGCATCCAGCAACGACGGGTCGGTGACGACGATGCGGCCGGCATCGGTCTGTCCGGCGTCAGGAGCGGTGGGGGCCAGGCACGTCTTCGAGAGGTCGCGGTCGGCGTTGACGATGTTCACCTCGGCCACGCGGGTGGTGACGGACGAGATGGGCGACCCGTCGGGTGTGGTGAGCGGCCCCTCTTCGCTGCAGCCGGCGAGCGCGGCGGCGGTGACCGCGCAGACCGTCACGGCGATCGCGCGGGGGACCCGACGCGTGAACCGACGGCGGGTGAGACGGGCCGTGTGAACCGGGGTTTCGCCGCTGCGCTGCACGCGAACACGCTAGCACCGGCGGGCCCGGCTCCCGCCCGCCCGCACACGGGCCCCGCAGAGGGTGGTCCGAAGGCACGTCCACAGGGACCGCGAGTCGCCTGTTCCGAATACCCTGAACTGGGTGTTTCCGACCCTCCCGGAATCAAATACGACGGATCGTAGGACCCGTTCGGCCACCGCCCCTTCGAGGGTTTAGGATCAGTAACCAGCGCTCGTTTTGTTCATGTGGCGACCGATGGGAAACGGCAGGTGACCGGCCCGTTGGTTGCGCAACGAGGAGGATCTGTGACCGCGGTCGACCAGCCCACCACGCAAGTGGCTCCAGTGCGTCCCTTCCCGGAGCGCTATCAGCCCAAGGGTTCGTTCATCTACAAGCTGATCACCACCACCGATCACAAGCTGATCGGCATGATGTACATCACGGCCTGCTTCGCCTTCTTCCTGATCGGCGGCCTGATGGCGCTGCTGATGCGTGGCGAACTGGCTCATCCGGGCATGCAGTTCCTGTCCACGGAGCAGTTCAATCAGCTGTTCACCATGCACGGCACGGTGATGCTGCTCTTCTACGCGACGCCGATCGTCATCGGGTTCGCCAACTTCGTCCTGCCGTTGCAGATCGGTTCGCCGGACGTCGCGTTCCCGCGACTCAACGCCTTCGGCTTCTGGCTGTTCGTGTTCGGTGCGTCGATCGCCCTGGCCGGCTTCCTGACGCCGGGCGGCGCCGCCGACTTCGGCTGGACCGCCTACACCCCGCTGACCGACGCGATCCATTCGCCGGGCGTCGGCGCCGACCTGTGGATCATGGGTCTGGGCGTGAGTGGTCTGGGCACCATCCTCGGTGGCGTGAACATGGTGACGACCGTCGTCTGTCTGCGTGCTCCCGGCATGACCATGTTCCGCATGCCGATCTTCACCTGGAACATCCTCGTCACCAGCGTGCTGATCCTGCTCGTGTTCCCGCTGCTGACCGCGGCCCTGCTCGGCCTGGAGGTCGACCGCCAGTTCGGCGCGCACCTGTACGACCCCGCCAACGGTGGTGTGATCCTGTGGCAGCACCTCTTCTGGTTCTTCGGTCACCCCGAGGTGTACGTCATCGCGCTCCCGTTCTTCGGCATCGTGTCCGAGGTGTTCCCGGTGTTCGCGCGGAAACCGATCTTCGGTTACTCGGGCCTGGTCTACGCGACGCTGTCGATCGCCGCGCTGTCAGTGGCCGTGTGGGCTCACCACATGTACGTGACCGGCGCCGTGTTGCTGCCGTTCTTCTCCTTCATGACGTTCCTCATCGCGGTCCCGACCGGTGTGAAGTTCTTCAACTGGATCGGCACGATGTGGCGAGGGAACATGACGTTCGAGACGCCGATGTTGTTCTCCGTGGGCTTCATCGTCACGTTCCTCTTCGGTGGCCTCACCGGTGTGCTGCTGGCCAGCCCACCGCTGGACTTCCACCTGTCCGACAGCTACTTCGTGGTCGCGCACTTCCACTACGTGCTCTTCGGCACGATCGTGTTCGCCACCTATGCGGGCATCTACTTCTGGTTCCCGAAGATGACCGGACGCATGCTCGACGAACGGCTCGGCAAGATCCACTTCTGGCTGACGTTCATCGGCTTCCACACGACGTTCCTGGTGCAGCACTGGCTGGGCAACGAGGGCATGCCCCGCCGGTACGCCGACTACCTGCCGTCGGACGGCTTCACGACGCTCAACATGATCTCGACCGTGGGCGCCTTCATCCTCGGCCTGTCGACCCTGCCGTTCCTCTGGAACGTCTTCCGGAGCTACCGCTACGGCGAGGTCGTGACCGTCGACGACCCGTGGGGCTTCGGCAACTCGCTCGAGTGGGCCACCAGCTGCCCGCCGCCGCGGCACAACTTCACCGAGCTGCCCCGAATCCGGTCCGAGCGTCCGGCGTTCGAGCTGCACTATCCGCACATGATCGAGCGAATGCGCGCCGAGGCGCACGTAGGACCGGGTCATGGCCACGAGAGTGAGGCCGTCGAGGACACCCGTCGTGGTCCGCTGACGACCGGCACCCACGAGGCGTCCGGGGACCCGGATCCGCGCTAACGCCGCGGGCGAACGCGAACACGTGGCGAAGGAACCAGGCGACACCACAGTTCTGATCACCGTCACCGGGCCGGACAAGCCCGGGGTCACCTCGGTACTCATGGGTGCCCTGGCCGGTCAGCGGGTCAGCCTGCTCGACGTCGAGCAGGTCGTGATCAGGGGACGACTCACCCTGGGCGTGCTCGTCGCGTCGGTCGGGGATCCCGAACGGCTCCAGGAGGTCGTCGAGCAGGCGATGGCGTCGATCGGCATCGACGTGATCGTCGAGGTCGGGCCGGCCAGTGCCGGACGCCGACCGGCCAGTCACGCGGTCGTGGTGCTGGGGAGTCCGGTCACCGCGAAGGCATTTCGTGCCATCGCCGCGGAACTGGCGGGCCAGGGCACCAACATCGACTCGATCCGCGGGGTCGCCGACTATCCGCTGACCGGTTTGGAACTCATGGTCAGCGTCGGCCGCGACGACGTCGCCGCCGACTCCGCCCTCCGCAAGGGACTCGCCGCCGTCGCCGCCGGCCACGGGGTCGACATCGCGATCGAACGGGGCGGGCTCGCGCGGCGTGCCAAGCGGGTGATCGTGTTCGACGTCGACTCGACGCTCATCCAGGGCGAGGTCATCGAGATGCTCGCCGCGCGTGCGGGTCGCGAGGCCGAGGTCGCCGCGGTGACCGAGGCGGCGATGCGGGGCGAACTCGACTTCACCGAGTCGCTGCATCAGCGGGTGGCGGTCCTCGCCGGCCTCGACGCCGCAGTCATCGACGACGTGGCCGGTTCGCTGCAACTCACGCCGGGTGCACGGACCACCATCCGGACCCTGCACCGCCTCGGTTATCACTGCGGCGTGGTGTCCGGCGGCTTCCGGCAGGTGATCGACGGCCTCGCACACGAACTCGAACTGGACTTCGTCCGCGCCAACACCCTCGAGATCAAGGACGGCAAGCTCACCGGCCGCGTGATCGGCGATGTGATCGACCGCGCGGGGAAGGCGAAGGCGTTGCGCGCGTTCGCCGATCAGGTCGGTGTGCCGATGGAGCAGACGATCGCCGTCGGAGATGGTGCCAACGACATCGACATGCTCAGCGTGGCCGGACTCGGCATCGCCTTCAACGCGAAGCCCGCGCTGCGTGAGGTCGCCGACGCGGCGCTGAGCCATCCGTTCCTCGACGCCGTGCTGTTCATCCTCGGCGTCACCCGCGACGAGATCGAGGCGGCCGACGCGGCAGACGGCGTGCTGCGCCGGGTACCACTCGCCTGACGCTGTCTGTCGTGAATGTTCAAGCGGGCGCTGGCGTCTGCGAGCGATGATCATGGTGTGCGATCCGACGACGAGAGGACACCGAGAGATGACCACCACCGACCACATCGCCGACCTCGCGATGGTGACACTCGACTGCGCCGACGCCCAGGTCTCCGCCGAGTTCTGGTCCGCAGTGCTGGGCTGGGAGATCACCGCCGCGGGCGAGGGATACGCCATGCTGAAGGCCGCGGGAACCGCCGCACCGGCGATCGGATTCGGTTCCGTCCCCGACTACCGGCCTCCGTCCTGGCCGAATGAGCACGGCAGCAAACAGTTCCACTTCGACGTCGCGGTCACCGACCTCGACGACGGGGCGGCCCGATGTGTCGCGTTGGGCGCGACCGTGCCCGACGACCAACCCGGCGAGACGTGGCGTGTGCTGCTCGATCCCGCCGGACATCCGTTCTGCCTCACCAAGGCCGAGAACTGGGGGTGACCCGGCTTGTCCGATGCCGCATCGGGATTCGACGCCGACCAGGGCGACACCGGGCGATTCGATGACGCCTACCGACGTCTCGTCGGCTACGTGGGCGGGGGCGACGATCCCGCCGATCCCGCAGACGTGCTCGCGATGCAGATGGTCGTGCGCATCGAGAAGGCACACCCGCCGGCTCGAGCCGATCTGTTGAGTGCCGCGGCCCGGGCCGCCGTCCTGCTGTGCCTCGACGATCGCGCGGGCGGCGACGGGCCGTGGGCCGCCCCGATGGCGGCCTGGTGCGATGCCCGCATCCGCAAGATCGCCCGACGTGCACGCGGGGCGCAATGGGCGGCCGCGCAGGAGGTGTGGGGTCTGACCGTCGAGGATTCCGGCGCCGAGGCTCGCGCCATCGTGCCCGGGCGGGTCGGCGACGTGGACCGGCGGATCTCGCGTCTGCAGATCGGTGGGACCGATCTGGAGGGCGCGCTGCCGATCGACCCGCCCGGACGCGGTGTGTGTCTGTGGATCAATCCGCAGCTCGAGATGTCGGTGGGGAAGGCGGCGGCACAGGTCGGACATGGCTCGATGCTCGCCGTCATGCTGATGGACCTGCCGGCCGCCCGAGATTGGCGGGCCGCCGGATGCCCGCTCGTGGTCCGCGAAGCCACCCGGGATCGTTGGGACGCGTTGCTCGAGGCCGAGGGTCGTGGTGCGGCGGTGGCCGTTCGGGATGCCGGGTTCACCGAGGTCGCGCCGGGCTCGGTCACCGTCGTCGCCGAGGTGATCGGATGACGGCGCAGGAGCGGCTGCCGGACTGGGCGCGCGACCTGGAACTGACACCTCATCCAGAAGGCGGATGGTTCCGTGAGACGTGGCGCAGCCCGCTCACCATCCCCGCGGAGGTGTTGCCGCAGGATTTCCCGGGCGACCGCGCGGGCGGGACCGCCATTCTGTTCCTGCTGCTGCCCGGCGAGCAGTCGGCCTGGCACACCGTGCGGGGATCGGAGCTGTGGATGCACCATCGTGGGTCGCCGGTGCTGCTCGAACTCGGCGGCGACGGCGACCGGCCGGGAGTTCCCGACGGTGTCCTCGTGGGCCCGCGTGTCGAGGAGCGTCAGCTGCCGCAGGCGGTCGTCCCCGCGGGTGTGTGGCAACGGGCACGTCCCGTCGGCGACGAGCCCGCGCTCGTCAGCTGCGTGGTGGTGCCGGGCTTCGACTTCGCCGACTTCCGGCTCGAACCACCTCGCTGACCCGCGGTTGCGGTGTGTCAGTCACCGGCGGGCGACAACGACCGCGCCGGGGCGATGTGCGCCAACGTGTTCCGCCAGATCTCCCGGTCCGGGGCGATGGAGGCGACGATCAGTTCGTCGGCGTCGGCATGTCCGGCGAACCAGTCGAGATAGGCCAGGACCTCCGCGGGGGTCCCGACCCCGGCGTAGGTCATCATCGAGTCGATCTGCCGCCCCTGCGGCATGTCGAGGATCATGTCGGCCTCCTCGTCGGTGAACCGTCGACCGTTGCGGCCGAAGAGGGCGTTGACGCGATGTCGTTTCGCCATGCGCAGCTGCGCCTGTGCGACCGCCGGGTCGTCGTCGGCGATCACGCAGACCCCCGCGATCACGTAGGGCGCGTCGAGCTGGTCCGAGGGCTGGAACTCGCGCCGATAGAGCGCGACCGCCTCCTCGAGGGCCTGCGGCGCGAAGTGCGACGCGAACGCGTACGGCAGGCCGAGGGTGGCGGCGAGCTGTGCCCCGAACAGGGACGAGCCGAGGATGTAGAGGGGGACGTCGGTACCGGCGCCGGGCGTGGCGTCGACGCCCTCGACTCGAGACTGGCCGCGGAGGTAGCCCTGCAGCTCGAGGACGTCCGAGGGGAAGCGGTCCGCCGAGGCCATCGTCCGGCGAAGTGCCGAGAACGTCTGCTGATCGCCACCGGGGGCACGACCGAGGCCCAGGTCGATGCGGCCCGGGTGCAGTTCGGCGAGGGTGCCGAACTGTTCGGCGATCGCGAGTGGTGAATGGTTCGGCAACATCACCCCGCCGGCACCGAGTCGGATCGACTCGGTGTTCGCCGCGACATGCGCGATCAGCACGGCGGGCGCCGCCGAGGCGATGCTGGACATGTTGTGGTGTTCGGCGTACCAGATGCGTCGGTAGCCCCACCCCTCTGCGCGACGCGCCATGTCCACGCTCGCGGCGAAACTGTCCCCGACACTCTCGCCGGCGCCGACCTGGGCGAGATCGAGGATCGACAGATCAACACTCATGTGAAGGTCAAGGCGGTGTCGTCGTCACTTATTCCGCCGCAATGTATTCCCTTGTCGCCGAGCACGTGTCGCATGGGTCCGCGCGGTCGGTCCACCGGTGGTGCACGATAGGGGAGTGACCGACGAGAGTGCTGCGATGAGCGACGTGTTCGAATCCGATCCCGACCTGTTGGTCGACTTCCGGGACGTGACCCTCGTTCGTGGCGGGAACACCCTGGTCGGTCCGGTCACCTGGCAGGTCGAGCTCGACGAGCGTTGGGTGGTGATCGGTCCGAACGGCGCCGGGAAGACCTCGCTGATGCGCCTGGCGGCGGCCCAGGAGCACCCCACGTCGGGCACGGCGTTCGTCCTGACCGAGGAACTCGGCAAGGTCGAGGTGCGCGAGTTGTCCACCCGGATCGGCGTCTCGAGCGCTGCGCTCGCCGAACGAGTGCCCGCCGGCGAGGTCGTCAGCGATGTGGTCATCTCCGCCGGCTATTCCGTGATGGGTCGCTGGCGTGAGCGTTACGACGACGTCGACCGCGCCCAGGCGGTGGAGTCCCTGGAGTCGATGGGGGCCGAACACCTGGCGGATCGCCTGTTCGGCACTCTGTCGGAGGGTGAACGCAAGCGCGTGTTGATCGCTCGGGCGCTCATGACCGATCCCGAACTGCTCCTGCTCGACGAACCGGCCGCCGGTCTGGACCTCGGTGGGCGCGAGGAACTCGTCGATCGGCTCGGTCGTCTCGCATCCGACCCGGAGGCCCCGGCGATCGTCCTCATCACCCACCACGTCGAGGAGATCCCCGACGGCTTCACCCACGCGCTGTTGCTGTCCGAGGGCGACATCGTCGATCAAGGTCTGCTCGAGGACGTGCTCACCGGTAAGAACCTGTCGACGGCGTTCCGCCAGCAGATCACCCTCGACAAGGTCGACGGCCGGTATTTCGCGCGCCGCACCCGCAAGGCGGGCGGCCATCGGCGCGCAGCCGACTGAACCGCAGGCGCTACTGTCGAGGCGATCGCCCGTCGAGGAGGAGATGTTTCGTCATGGCCCCATCGGAGTCCCCCGCACCGCTGCGCGATGCCGCGACCGTCGTGTTGGTCCGTGACACGGCGAGCGGCATCGAGGTGTTCCTGCAGCGCCGCGTCCAGCAGATGGCATTCGCCGGCGGCATGACGGTGTTCCCCGGAGGCGGGGTCGACCCTCGGGATGCCGAGGTGGACCTCGACTGGACCGGTCCGGACGCGCACTGGTGGGCCGAGGCTTTCGCCACCGATGCCGACACCGCGAAGGCGCTCGTCTGCGCGGCGGTTCGAGAGACCTTCGAGGAGTGCGGAGTACTGCTCGCGACCGGCGCCGACGGTTCGTCGCCGGAACCGGAGACGTTCGCCACGCAACGCGCCCAGCTCGTCGACAAGTCGTTGTCGCTCGCGGACTTCTTCAGGGCGCAGCAGCTGACACTGCGTGCAGACCTGCTGCGGCCGCTCGCGCACTGGATCACCCCGGTCAACGAGAAGCGCCGCTATGACACCCGTTTCTTCGTCGCGGCGCTGCCGGACGGACAGGACGCCGACGACCAGACGAGCGAGGCCGAGGTCGCGCGGTGGGTCGGTGCGCGGGAGGCTCTCGACGCGTGGGCGGCGGGTCAGCACTTCCTGCTGCCGCCGACGTGGGCGCAGCTGACCGCGATCGCCGAGTACGACGCGGTCGCCGATCTGCTCGCCGCCACCCATGACATCAAGCCCATCCAACCGTCGATCACCCCGGGCGCAGGCTTGGCCGGGCTGAGCTTCGCCGGCTCCGACCGCTACTTCGCGATGCTCGGCGAGCAGAAGGTCCCCGACATCACGCTGTAGCCAGGGATGAACGAGAGCATGTGACGACCTCGCGGCAGATCACCGATCCATGTCGATGACCTCGTCGTCGAGGTCATCGGCGGAGATGACGTCGCGGTCGGCCCATTCCAGCAGGGTGTCGAGACGATGCGCGACGTCGTCGATCTCCGCATGGAGGTCGCCGATCTCCGCGAATCGGGCAGGCATCGTCGCGATCGTGAAGTCGTCGGGAGCGACGTCGTCGATCTCCGACCACAGGATCGGCGCCGATACGGTCGCCCGCGGATTGCCACGCACGGAGTACGCAGATGCCATGGTGTGGTCGCGGGTGTTCTGGTTGTAGTCGACGAAGACGGCCGCAGGGTCGCGGTCCTTGCGCCACCAGGTCGTCGTCACGTCGTCGGGCGCGCGCCGTTCGACCTCGCGCGCGAACGCCAGAGCGGCTCGGCGCACCTGTGGAAAGCCCCATTCGGGCTCGATCCTCACGTAAATGTGCAGGCCGCGACCGCCCGACGTCTTCGGGAACCCGCGAATCCCGAGTTCGTCGAGCACCTCTTCGACGACGTGGGCCACGCGCTGGATGCGAGAGAACGGGCAGTCCGGCATCGGGTCGAGATCGATGCGCCACTCGTCGGGTGATTCCGGGTCGTCGCGCCGGGAGTTCCACGGATGGAACTCGACGGTCGACATCTGGACGGCCCAGATCACGCTGCCCAGCTCGGTCACGCACAGTTCGTCGGCGGTCCGTCCGAAGCGCGGAAACCACAGCTCGACCGTCTCCAGCCAGTCCGGCGCGCCGGCCGGGATCCGCTTCTGGTGGACCTTCTTCCCGCTGACGCCCTTGGGGAAACGGTGCAACATGCAGGGCCGGTCCCGCAGCGCGCGCACGATGCCGTCTCCGACGGACAGGTAGTAGTCCGCGAGATCCCGCTTGGTCTCGCCGCGTTCGGCGAAGTAGACGCGGTCCGGACTCGACAACCGGATCCTCCGCTCGCCGACCTTCACCTCGATGGGCTCACCCGCGTCGCTCGAGGCCTGTGCCATGCGCCAACTCTATGGCCTGGGGGCTGTCCACGGGAGTGGTGACGGTAGCCTTCGACCATGGCTGAGTTCGTCACACTCGAGACATCCGATGATCACCCCGGCGTGGGCACCATCCTGCTCAACCGGCCGCCGATGAATGCGCTGAACCGGCAGGTGCAGACGGAGCTGGCCGCGGCCGCGGACGAGGCCACCCGTCGTGACGACATCAAAGCGGTGGTGGTGTACGGCGGACCGAAGGTCCTCGCCGCGGGTGCCGACATCAAAGAGATGAACGACATGACCTATGCCGAGATGAGCAAGGTCGCCGGTCGGCTCCAGTCGGCGCTGGGGTCGATCTCCGAGATCCCCAAGCCCACGGTCGCGGCGATCACCGGATACGCACTCGGCGGCGGGCTCGAGGTCGCACTCGGCGCCGATCGGCGGATCGCCGGCGACAACGCCAAGCTCGGTGTGCCGGAGGTCCTGCTGGGTGTGATCCCCGGCGGTGGTGGCACGCAGCGACTGGCCCGCCTCGTCGGACCGTCGAAGGCCAAGGACATGATCTTCACCGGGCGGTTCGTCGGCGCCGAGGAAGCGCTCGCGATCGGGCTGGTCGATCAGGTGGTGGCCCCCGACGAGGTGTATGACGCCGCCCTCGCGTGGGCCGGACAGTTCTCGAATGCTGCCTCGATCGCGCTGGCCGCCGGGAAGAAGGCGGTCGATCAGGGGCTGGGCGTGGACCTGACCACCGGCCTCAAGATCGAGGAGCAGCTCTTCGCCGCGTTGTTCGCCACCGAGGACCGCGCGATCGGGATGGAGTCCTTCGTCGCGAACGGCCCGGGCAAGGCCCGGTTCACCGGCAGATGACCCACCCACCGCGACACACACCCACGACGAGGAAGCAGGCGACATGACGACCGACGTGACCCCGGGGATCGATCCCGAACCGAATCCGCACGCCACCGAGGAGCAGGTCAAGGCGGCCCTCAACGACACCAAGCTGGCGCAGGTGCTCTACCACGACTGGGAGGCCGAGACCTACGACGACAAGTGGTCGATCTCCTATGACGAACGGTGCATCGACTACGCGCGGGGGCGTTTCGACGCGATCGCGGGTGATGCGCCGCTTCCCTACGGGCGGGCGATGGAACTGGGTTGCGGCACGGGCTTCTTTCTCCTCAACCTGATGCAGTCCGGCGTCGCGACCAAGGGTTCGGTCACCGATCTGTCGCCGGGCATGGTCAAGGTGGCGCTGCGCAACGCGCAGAACCTCGGCCTCGACGTCGACGGCCGGGTCGCCGATGCGGAGAAGATCCCCTACGAGGACAACACGTTCGATCTCGTCGTCGGACATGCGGTGCTGCACCACATCCCGGACGTCGAGCAAGCCCTGCGCGAGGTCCTCCGTGTCCTGAAGCCGGGCGGACGTTTCGTGTTCGCCGGCGAACCGACGACCATCGGCGACTTCTACGCCCGCTGGGTGAGCCGGGCCACGTGGGCGGCGGCGACCACCATCACCAAGCTCGGACCGCTGCAATCGTGGCGTCGTCCGCAGGAGGAACTCGACGAGTCGTCGCGGGCCGCGGCCCTGGAAGCGGTCGTCGACATCCACACCTTCGATCCGGCCGAACTCGAGCGACTCGCACGCAATGCCGGTGCCGCGCAGGTCGAGACGGCCACCGAGGAGCTCGCGGCCGCGATGCTCGGCTGGCCGGTGCGCACCTTCGAGGCCGCGGTGCCGGCGGAGAAGCTCGGGTGGGGTTGGGCGATGTTCGCGTTCAACGGCTGGAAGCGTCTCTCGTGGCTCGACGAGAAGGTGCTGCGAAAGATCGTGCCGCCGAAGTTCTTCTACAACGCGATCGTCACCGGAACCAAGCCGTAGCGACCGTGCGGGCCCGGTCGGCTCAGTCGCCGACCGGGAGGAAGGTCGACGTGGCGGCCGGAATCCCGAGGACCGAGTTGATCGCCTTGTAGCCGTCCGCCGTCTTGATCAGGGTGATGCGACTGACGGGTGGCAGTTCCGCGTAACCGCCGGTGGGGGTGTCCACCAGCGTCAGCGCGGTGCCGTTGGGTCCGATCAGTGAGCTGCCCTCGACGCGGTAGACGGCGCACTTCTCGTCGACCGAACTGCCGTACCGGGTCTGGATGCAGAGGTTGTAGGTGCCGTCCTCGACCTTGGCGTGCGCATGTCCCGCACCGGCGATGAGTCCGGCGCCGGTCGCAGCGGCGACGACGATGAGTGTGGCAGTGGCGGTCCGTGTCATGCGCAGGATCTTTCCTTAGCCTTACCTAACTCGTCAAATGATGTCAGGGAAGGGGAGGATGGTCGACGATGGGTTACCGGTTCACGCTCGATGACGTCGCCTTCCTGCGGTCGCGACACGGCTCGAAGGCGCTGTCGACCGCCGCCGGCCTGGATCTGTCGTCGTCCTCGATGCTCGCCGACATCGGTGAACTCCGCCGCCGGTACGCGCCGCACGATGGCGCGCTTGTCGAGACGATCCTGTGTCGTCGCCGCGCTCGGACGAAACTCGCCGCGGCGCAGGACATGTTGTTCACCGACGATGCGATGCAGCAGGCGACGGCCTCCGCGGTGGCGCGTCATCGTGCCACCGAGATCGGCGAGCGCTTCGCCGGTGCGGTGGTACACGACCTCACGTGCTCGATCGGTGCCGAACTCGTCGAACTCTCCGCGTCTCCCGGTGTGGGCGGCGTCATCGGCAGCGACATCGACGCGGTCCGGTTGTCGATGGCGCGGCACAACACGTCGCTCGGCGACCGCATCCCCACGCTGCTGCGCGCCGATGCCCTGACCCCGACCTCGACCGCGGACATTGTCATCGCGGATCCCGCGCGTCGCTCGGGCGCCGGGCGGGTCTTCCGTCTCGATCAGCTCACCCCGCCGCTGCTCGACGTGCTGACCACCTGGGCGGGTCGGCCGCTCGCCGTCAAATGCGCTCCGGGGCTGGACTATCGGGTGTTGCGCGACCGCTACGGTTTCTCTGGACAGGTTCAGATCACCTCGCTGGACGGCTCGGTGCGCGAAGCCTGTTTGTGGACGGAGCGCGACGGCGAACCACGACGGCGTGCCACCGTGTTGCGAACGCAACCGGATTCCACCGTGCGGTCCTTTGAGGTGACCGACGACACCGACGACGACGTCGCGGTTGCCGAGGCCGGCGACTGGATTGTCGATCCCGATGGTGCGGTGGTGCGGGCCGGACTGGTACGCCAGTACGCCGCGGCGCATGGTCTCTGGCAACTCGACCCGCAGATCGCGTATCTGACGGGGAACTCGGTTCCGCTGGGGGAGAGAGGTTTTCGTGTCCTCGAGGTCACCGGGATCGCGGACCGCGAATTGCGGCGTCGGCTGTCGGCGCGCGACTGCGGGACGTTGGAGATCCTCGTGCGCGGTCTGGACGTCGATCCGGACTCGCTTCGAAAGCGATTGAAGCCCAAGGGCTCACGATCCCTGTCGCTCGTACTCACCCGGATCGGCAGGAAGGGGGTCGGATTCATCTGCGAGCCCGGTGCCCGGTTCTGACCGGCGCCGTCGGATCAGTCCGCACAGGATCGCGGCGAGGACGCAGAGCCCGGCCGCGAGGTGGAACGCGTTGTCGTAGCTGCCCTGGGCGTCACGAATGTACCCGGCGCCGAATGCGGCGACCGCCGCGCCGAGCTGATGGGAGGCGAACACCCAGCCGAACACGACCGGGGTGTCGGCGCCGAAGTACTCGCGACAGATCGCGATCGTCGGCGGAACGGTCGCGACCCAGTCGAGGCCGTAGAAGATGATGAACACCCAGGTGCTCGGCTCGGCATGCGGCGACAGCAACATCGGCAGGACGACGAGGGACACGCCGCGACCGAGGTAGTAGACGACGAGCAGGATGCGCGCGTCGACGCGGTCGGTGAGCCACCCCGAGAAGATCGTCCCGGCCACGTCGAAGATCCCGATGGTCGCGAGCAGGGAGGCCGCGACCGTCGTCGGCATACCGTGATCGTGCGCGGCGGGGATGAAGTGCGTTCCGATCAATCCGTTGGTCGTCATCCCGCAGATCGCGAAACTTCCTGCCAGCAGCCAGAAGGCAGGTACGCGCGCCCCACGTAGCAACCCGGCGGCCGCCGCGCCGAAGCTCCCGTTCGGCAGGTTCTCGTCGGCGTCGTCGCCGGCGGGCGCGCCGTAGGCGGTCGTGCCGACATCACGCGGTCGATCGCGGATCAGCAGCAGTACGAGAGGGATCACTGCCAGGGCGGCCAGGGTCACGAGGACGGAGGCCCACCGCCAGCCGTACAGATCGGTGATGTGGGCGACGACGGGCAGGAAGATCAGCTGCCCCGTCGCGCTCGCCGCGGTCAGGATGCCGGTCACCAGGCCGCGTCGTGACACGAACCATCGGGTGGACACGGTGGCCACGAACCCCATCGAGATCGAGCCGGTCCCGAGGCCCACGAGAACGCCCCAGAGCAGCAGCAACTGCCAGCTCGACGACATGAACACGCCGAGGCCGGTGCCGGCTGCGATGAGGAGCAGCGCGCCGGTCAGGACGGGTCGGATGCCGAAACGGTCCATGAGGGCGGCGGCGAACGGAGCGGTGACGCCGAAGAGGACCATGTTGATCGACATCGCCGCGCCGATCATCGCGTGCGACCAACCGAATTCCATGTGCAACGGATCCATCATCACGCTGGGGACTGCACGGAATCCGGCCGCGCCGATGATCGCGATGAACGAGACGGCGGCCACCAGCCACGCCCAGTGCACCCGCCGCCGTCCGGTCAGAGATGTCGTCATGATGACCAGGATGATGGTGGCGCATGGGGACGGCCAGTGGCACAATCGCCAACATGCATGAAAATCGTGCCACACCGCATCGGGTGGCCGTGCTGCTCCTGCCGCCGATCGTCGGCTTCGACGCAACCATTCCCTCGTTGCTGTTCGGACAAGCCGTCGACGACCGGGGTGAGCCCCTGTACGAGGTCCGGACCTGCAGTCTCGAGGCCGGACCGATCGAGTCGACGACCGACTATCAGCTCCTCGCCTCCGGCGGGCCGGAGGTTCTCGAGACGGCGGACACCGTCGTCGTGCCAGGGACGCGATTGGCGGCGGCCCGGCGGCGGGGTGTCCTGCCCGCGGAGGTCGCCGAGTCGTTCGCCCGCATACGGCCCGGCACGCGAATGGTGTCGATCTGCACCGGCGCCTTCGTGTTGGCGGCCGCCGGTGTGTTCGACGGGCGCCGCGCTACCACGCACTGGCGCTACGCCGACGACTTCCGCAGGCTCTTCGGTGGGATCGATCTCGACGAGAGTGTGCTGTTCACCGACGACGGTGACGTCCTCAGTTCTGCGGGCCTCGCCGCCGGGATCGATCTCTGCCTGCACATCATCCGCCGCGATCACGGCAGTGTGGTCGCGAATCATGTTGCGCGGCACTGTGTGGTCGCGCCGTGGCGCGAGGGCGGTCAGGCGCAGTTCATCGAGCGCAACGTCCCCGACACCGCGGCCCGCGGCACGGCCGCGACGCAGGAGTGGGCGCTGGCGAACCTGACCGAGCCGCTGTCGGTGCCGCAGCTGGCGTCGCACGCGGGGATGAGCCCGCGGACCTTCAGCCGCCGTTTCCGCGAGGAGACGGGACAGTCGCCGGGCACCTGGGTGCGGGAACGGCGTGTCGATCTCGCGCGGCGGCTGCTCGAATCCGGGGACCTGTCCGTCGATCTCGTCGCCGAGAGATCCGGGCTGGGGACGGCCGACAACTTGCGTCACCATCTCCGCAAGGGGCTGGGCATGTCACCGTCGTCGTACCGGAAGACGTTCGCGGGCAATCACGCCGAGCAGTCGGCGGGCATCCCCGCCTGATCGATCCGGGGCACGATCAGTCGATCGCGGCCTTGCTGTCGAAGAAATAGACCTTGCCGATGTTCGTCGCCGTTGCGATCTGACCGGACGGCGACACCGAGACGCCGGTCGCGAACCCGCCCGACTCGGGGAGCGGCAGCGACCGCTTGGTGGTGCCGTCGGTGCTGGAGACCTCGGTGAGGGACAACGAATCCCGGTCCTGGTCGCGCACCACCGTCCAGGCGGTGTTCTGAGCGGTCAGGGTGGACAGGCTGACCGCGGCCAGATCCTTGCGCTGCCAGACCTGTTCGGCGTGGTCGCCGGCATCCCGCAGCAGCGTGAGCGGTGCGCCGAGCACCCCGGTGGGGATGATCAGGCCGTCCGGCGAGACCGACATGGTCGCGAATCCGTATCCGCCGTTCTCGTAGGTCCAGCGGGTCTTGCCCGAGGCCGCATCGAGGGCGACGATGCGACCGAGTCTGCTGAACGCGTAGACGGTGGCGCCGTCGGCGGACAGCGTCGGTGTACCGACGACCCCGCCGGGGATGTCGGCGTGCCAGAGTTCGCGGATGCTGCGGCCGCCGTCGGCGGTCGAGTAGTCCATCCCGCGCACCTGAGAGGCGATGGCGCCCTGGGGCCAGAAGTTCACGAAGAAGCGTTCGTGCTGGGTGTCGACGGCCGGCGGTGACGGGATCGCGCATCGTGGGCCGTTGGTCACGCACTCGCCGAAGCCGAAGGTCGGGTCGTCCGGGTCGGCGTCCGGTCGCAACCGCACCTCGGGAGCGGCGAGTTCGCCGGTCTGGGTGTCCACGAGCAACAGTTGCCCCCGGGTCGTCGCGATCAGGATCTGGCCGGGGGCGGCGAACTTCGCCGACAACGGGACGCCGAGCACAGGGAGCCGCCAGCGGATGGCGCCACCGGCGTTGAATGCGAGGAACGTCGTCTCCTCGCCGACGTACGGCTGGTCGAACTGGTCGACGAGCAGCGCGTTCACCTCGATGCCCGAACGCATCCGCTTGCAGAAGTTCTTGCGCCCGCTGTTCGGATCGAGGACGAGGAGATTGCAGCCGCTCGCCGTGTTCGAGGTGACCCCGACGTTCGACTGGTTGGACAGGGTGATCGGGGCCGTGACCGGACCCCCGGTGGGCCGTGTCCAGGCCAGGGCCAGGTCGTCGGGCACACTGGGGTAGGCGAAGTTGGAATTGGCCGCATTGCCGCCGTAACTCGACCAGCCGGGTCCGGCGACGGAACGGACGTCGATGTGCCCGTCGGAGCAGGCGGACACGATCACCGCGATGACGGTCACCACGATCGCCGCGAGGGTCGTCGGCACCTGACGGGCGACCCCGCGCCCACCGGCTGACACAGCCATCTGACTCCTGTCCTGTCGCGATCTGCCCCGTCGTTCGACGTGCCAGCAGAGAGCCTATCGTGCCCGGAATTCGGGTCGATTAGGGTTTGTCGTCATGACCACGATGTGGAATGCGTCCTACCGGTCCCGATGGCGGGCCGGTCGTCGGCGGGATCCCGCGCAGGCGCGTTTCCTCACCCGGGACTCGCTGCGCTGGGTCATCCGCAACAAGGCGTACTCGCCGTGGTACCTGGTCCGCTACTACCGATTGGCGCGCTTCCGGCTGGCCAACCCGCACGTCGTGCTGCGTGGCATGGTGTTCCTCGGCCGCAACGTCGAGATCCACGCGACCCCGCAGATGTCCCGGCTGGAGATCGGTCGATGGGTGCACATCGGCGACGGCAACTCGATCCGTTGTCACGAGGGCAGCCTGCGGATCGGCGACAAGACCGTCTTCGGCTGCAACAACGTGGTCAACTCCTACCTCGACCTCGAAATCGGTGGATCCACCCTGGTCGCGGACTGGTGCTACATCTGCGACTTCGACCACAAGATGGACGACATCACGCTGCCGATCAAAGATCAGGGAATCGTGAAGGGCCCGGTCCGGATCGGACCCGACACCTGGATCGCCGCGAAGGTCTCCGTACTGCGCAACACCGTCGTCGGTCGCGGGTGTGTCCTCGGCTCACATGCGGTGGTCCGCGGCGTCATCCCGGATTATTCGATCGCCGTCGGCGCGCCCGCGCGAGTCGTGAAGAACCGCAAGGACGACTGGGCCCGGACCGTGGAGGAGCGCGCGGAACTCGAGCGTGCGCTCGCCGACATCGAACGCAAGAAGGCGGCCGCCGCCCGCAAGTCCTGAGCGGGGTGTGCGCTCACCCCTCAGCACCCACCCCTCAGCACCCATCCCTCAGCGGGCGCCCGGGCCGCTCGGCGTCCCTTCGCTGGGCTGGACGACGACGAAACCCGGTCCGTGGAAGGCGAGTTGGAACGACTCGCCGGAACCACGTCCGATCAGGGAGCCGATCTTGAAATCGTTCTTCACGCCGGGCGTGAGGTTCGCCGACCAGCAGACAGCGGCCTGGGGATCGACGAAGGTCGGCTGCACCGAGCAGTCGAGGAGCACGGGTGGGCCATCGCTGGTGATGCCGACTGTTCCCTGTCCCGTCAGCGTCAGGTTGAACAGGCCGCCGGCGAGCATGCCCGCATTACCGATCGAGGTGATGGTCCAGTCGAGCGAAGCGTCGAAGGCCAGCAGGCTGGACGTGTTGATGGTGATCGAATCACCTTCGAGATCGATCGTGAAGACGTTGCTGTTGCGGCGCGCGAAGAACACCTCACCCTGACCGCGCACCCGCATGAGTTGGCCGCCCTCGTTGGTGACCGCCTTCTTCAAGAAGTTGGACATGCTGCCCGAACCCTCATGGGCGAAGTCGAACTGGCCCTGGTAGGCGACCATCGCGCCCTTGGCGGCCAGCGCCTCCGGTCCGAACCCGACGCGGAGCATCTTGTCCGACTGCATGGTCCAGCGTGTGGTGCTCTGCTTCTCGCGGTTGGCCTGGTCGAAGATCGGGCTGCGCACGGTGATCGCTCCTTCGGGGAAACCGCGGCCGGCTCTCGGCGCGGACTACTCCGATTGTCCGGGATCCCGTTCGGGAAGGGGACGTTCGGGAATGTGGGGTCGGCCGACCGGATGACGCACCCGCCGTTTCGCCGCCAGGTAGACCCCGGCGGTGCGCTCGGCGACCTCGCCCCACGAGAACTCACCGGTGAGCCGGTCCCTGGCCGCCACGGCACGGGCCGCGGCCGCCGACGGATCGGCCAGGGTGGCGCGGACGGCGGACGCGATGCCCGCGACGTCGCCGGGGTGGAAGGTGAGTCCGGTGGTCGGGTCGCTGACCGCCTCGCCGAGCCCACCTGCGGTCGAGACGACAAGGGGCGCGCCGGTGGCGGCCGCCTCCAGCGCGACGATGCCGAACGGCTCATATCGGCTGGGCAACACGATCGCCGAGCACCGGTGCATCAGGGTGAGGAGACCATCGTGGTCGACGGCGCCGAGGAAGCGCACGGCCTTGGTGACGCGATGTCGCCTGGCCTGCTCGGCCAGCCACTCCGCCTGCGTTCCCGTGCCGGCGACCGTGAGGGTGGTGCCGGGATGGGTCCGCCGGATCCGCGGCAGCGCGGCCAGCAGGTCCTGCACACCCTTCTCGTATTCGAGTCGGCCGGCGAACAGCAGCTCCGGGGGACTTGCCGCCGGGCGCGGCGCGAACGGCCACGTGCGGATGTCGATCCCGTTGTGGATCACCGAGACATCGGGGATCTCCGGGCCGAACAGGCGGGTGACCTCGTCGCGCATGGAGGCCGAACAGGTGATGAGGGAATCGGATTCGCGGGCCAGCCACCATTCGACCGAATGCACCTGCCGGTTGGTCGGCCCGCTCACCCAGCCGCTGTGTCGCCCGGCCTCGGTGGCATGGATGGTCGACACGAGTGGGACGTCGAAGTACTCGGCGAGCGCGATGGCCGGATGGGCCACCAACCAGTCGTGGGCGTGCACGACGTCTGGCGCCCAGCCGCCGACGTTAAGCGAATGTCGTTCGCCGGCAAGTACTCCGAGTCCCGCGCGGACGAACGAGTGGCCCATGGCGAGGGTCCACGCCATCATGTCGCGACCGAAGTCGAACTCGATCGGGTCCTCGGCCACCGCGACGATCCGGACCCCGTCGACCGTCGTGTCGGTGGTCGGATGACTGAGCGCGTCGGTGCCGGTGGGCCGGCGGGTCAGCACCACGATCTCGTGCCCCTGGCCGGCGAGTTCTGTCGCGAGGTGGTGGACGTGACGACCCAGGCCGCCGACGACGACCGGTGGGTACTCCCACGAGACGATCAACACCCTCATCCGACATCCCCCGTCGCGTTCGTCCCCCTGGCAGTCATCCCCGTGCCCTCCCCGGCGCGTCGATCGTGGGCAGCCGTCGCGCATCGAGACCGGCGAACAGGTTGTCGGCGCGCGACCAGTTTCCCGCCAGCCCCGCGGCCTTCGGGTCGCGACCGGACAGCGCGGCATCGCAGATCTCGCGCGTCGCGTGCGCATGTTTGTGTGCCCGGTCGACAGCGTACTGGGCCGCGGTGTCCTTGGAGACCATGAACGGCCAGTCCGAGGCGACGGTCAGGAGGGTCTCCCGCAGGATCTGATCGGCGACTCGGTTGCGGGTACGGCCGGAGGTTGCCTGCAATTTGTCGACGGCACCCAGCGCGGTCTCGGTGACCTCGCTGTTCAACTGCACCAGATGCTGCACCTGCGGCCCGTTCCAGACACGCCAGTCCTTGCCCGATCCCCACGACGACGCCGCGAGGTCGACCGGCGTGCCGACGAACCCGTCCCGTCGTGCGGACGCGAGGGTGCCGACCCGGACGCCGGCCTCCGGGAGTCGGCGGAGCACCCGTTCGAGCCACACCGGTCCCTCGTGCCACCAGTGTCCGAACAACTCGGTGTCGAAGGCGGCGACGACCAGTGCAGGACGTCCGAGGCGGGCGGACTCGGCGGCGAGTCGTCGACGGACCTGATCGACGAAGTCGTCGACGTGCCGGTCGATGACGGCGTCGGCACGGTGCGGGTCATAGGGCTTCTTGTCCTGCGCGGCGACCGTCCGGCCGGTCACGCGGGCCGGCTTCAGCCCGCTGGCATGGTCGTACGTGTGGAAGTCGCGGTAGGCGGCGTGGCCGGGATACCCCGACTTCGGTGACCACACCCGGTAGCTGACGACGAGATCGCGACCGAAGGCGACGACATCGGAGTCGCCCACCGGACGGCCGAGGGCGGTGTCGCCCTTCAACGTCGGGCCGTCGACCATGAAATGACCGACCCCGGCACGGTCGTACTCCGATTCCATGCCGGGGGCGAACGCGCATTCCGGGGCCCAGATGCCGGATGGATCGATGGCCCAGCGGGCTCGCGCGTCAGCGAGGCCCTCGCCCAGCGAGAACCTCCGCAGGCGCGGATCGAGCAAGGGCGCGAACGGATGTGCCAGCGGCCCGCCGAGGATCTCCATCACCCCCGAGTCCGCGAGTGTCCGGATCATCGGGCTGCCGCCGTGGCGCCAGTGCGTCTCGAAGTCGTCGATCGCCTCGGCCGCGCACCGGTACTCCCGGCCACCGAGGGTCCGGCGGTCCGGATCCGTCGACGTCGCGGCCTCGGTCGCCCGCAACTGCCAGTCGGCCAGCCATTCGTACATCGATGCGGCACAGTGTGGGTCGTCGAGCTGAGCAGCGAGCACCGGCGTGATGCCCAGCGACAGCTGGTCGGCCAGACCGTCGTCGGCGAGCCGGCGGAGCATGGCGAAGACGGGCAGGTAGGACCCGGCCCAGGACTGATAGAGCCATTCCTCGCCGACGGGCCATCGGCCGTGGTTGGCGAGCCACGGCAGATGGGAGTGCAGCACCACGGTGAATTGGCCGGGTACGGGGGAGCGCGACAGGTCGGACACGGTGTCCCCGGTGTCAGCGCCGCACGGCGAGCGCGAGCAGATCGAGGCTGGCGTCGATGTCGCCGTCGGGGCCTGCGGCGTCGCGGATGTCGAAGTCGGCGGTGCCCACCGACGCGACGTCGGCGGACAGTTCGGCCGGCCACGGCTGCCCGGCGAGTGCCCGTTCGATCTGCGCGTCGATCAGCGACCCGCCCCACTTCGCGTCGAGCCGCGCCAGGCCGTCGCCGTGATGGACGCCGAGCATCGCGCTCACGTCGAACCCGCCCTCGGTGAGCAACCCGGTCATCTCCGCGGCGTCGAGCTCGCGGGTGTGGAACGGGTTGAGCGGGGTGTCGCGACCGGGGGAGAAGGTGATGCGGTTGGGCGTCGAGATCAGCAGGAGCCCACCCGGGCGCAACACGCGCCGGCATTCGGCGACGAAACCCGGCT
This sequence comes from Gordonia sp. OPL2, assembly GCF_003797825.1. GTDB lineage: Bacteria > Actinomycetota > Actinomycetes > Mycobacteriales > Mycobacteriaceae > Gordonia. The sequence continues at coordinate 200,437 of NZ_RKME01000002.1, read as the reverse complement.
GGTCCCACAGATGCTCGATCACCTGGAAGTTGACCACCACGTCGACCGAGGCGTCGCGCAGCGGCAGATCGATCAGGTTCCCCTGGTGCACCACGAGCCCGGGGTAGCGGCGACGGGTGTGCTCCACAGCGCTCTCGTCGTAATCGACGCAGGTCACCGATCGGGCGACGGTGGCCAGCATCGCCGCGCCGTATCCCTCGCCGGACCCGGCCTCCAGCACGTCGCGTCCGGCGCAGTGGTCGAGGACATGGGTGTAGGCCACCTCGTGGCGCCGGAACCAGTAGTTCTCCTCGGGGATGCCGGGGACGGTGCGCTCGCCGGTCAACGCGAGGGTCTCGTGGAACTCGGTCATCCGCATGAGCCTAGGGCATCGGTGTCCGGCCCATCCTTACGCTCACGCTGAACCTATCGTTGACCTGCGTGTCAGCTGGATGCTGACATGGTCTGCACACGACATCGGAAGCCGGCCCGGCGTCTGCTGCGAGTACTCACTCGCGACCTCATCTCGACAGACACACAACACGTGTGGGCATCGCCGTGTCCGCACTCGGGAGGATTGACCACGCCATGACCACCGAAGCGGTCTCCGACGAGATCAGATTCGCCTACTGGGTGCCCAACGTCAGTGGCGGCCTGGTGACCAGCGACATCGAGCAGCGCACCAGCTGGGATTACGACTACAACGTCAGGCTCGCCCAGACGGCGGAGAACAACGGATTCGAGTACGCACTGTCACAGGTTCGGTACGAGGCGAGCTATGGGGCCGAATTCCAGCATGAATCAACGAGTTTCAGCCTCGCCCTACTTCTCGCGACCCAGCGGCTGAAGGTGATCGCGGCGGTGCACCCCGGGTTGTGGCAACCCGCGGTCCTGGCCAAGCTCGGCGCCACCGCGGACCAGCTCTCCGGTGGCCGGTTCGCGGTCAACGTGGTGAGCGGCTGGTTCAAGGACGAGTTCACCCACCTCGGCGAGCCGTGGCTCGAACACGACGAGCGGTACCGTCGCAGTGCCGAGTTCCTGCAGGTGCTGCGCAAGATATGGACCGAGGACGACGTGGACTTCCGCGGCGACTTCTATCGGATCCACGACTTCACCCTCAAGCCGAAACCGCTCAACACCCCCGACCGGCCGAATCCGGAACTCTTCCAGGGCGGCAACTCACTGGCCGCGCGCCGCAACGGTGGCCGGTACTCGGACTGGTACTTCTCCAACGGCAAGGACTTCGACGGCGTCACCGAACAGATTGTGGACGTCCGGGAGTCGGCCCGGGAGGCCGGACGCGAGGTGAAGTTCGGCCTCAACGGCTTCATCATCGCCCGCGACACCGAGAAGGAGGCCCGGGACACCCTCCGCGAGATCGTCGAGAAGGCGAACCGGCCCGCGGTCGAGGGATTCCGGGACGCGGTTCAGCAGGCCGGGAACTCGACGTCGACGAACACCGGCATGTGGGCCGATTCCTCCTTCGAAGATCTCGTGCAGTACAACGACGGTTTCCGCACCGGACTGATCGGAACGCCCGAGCAGATCGCCGAGCGCATCGCCGCGTACCGCAAGCGTGGTGTGGATCTCATTCTCGGTGGCTTCCTGCATTTCCAGGAGGAGGTCGAGTACTTCGGACAGCGGGTGCTCCCGCTCGTCCGGGAGATCGAGGCGAGCGAGCGCTCGGGCAACACCGCGCTGGTAGGAGTCTGACCGGCCCGCTCGGAGTGCTTCGAATCGCGGCCCGTCATCGGGGACGCCGCGCCGTGGCCCATCGCGTCGATGCGATGGGCCACGGCGCGTGTGGGGCGCGTTCTGTGAGGTAGTCGATGTTTTGCGGCGGGAAGGCAGACGCTAGAGTAGGGGAGACCGATAGCAACTTACTTGTCAGTAAGATGCCGAAACCGACGCAGGAGGTCGACGCAGACCCATGACAAACATTGTCGTTCTGATCAAGCAGGTTCCCGATACGTGGTCCGAGCGCAAGTTGTCCGATGACGACTACACCCTGGACCGTGAGGCCGCCGACGCCGTTCTCGACGAGATCAACGAGCGCGCGGTCGAGGAGGCCCTGAAGATCAAGGAAGCCGACGGCGGCGAGGTCACCGTGCTGACCGCCGGACCGGAGCGGGCCACCGAGGCCATCCGCAAAGCCCTGTCGATGGGTGCCGACAAGGCGATCCACATCAAGGACGACTCGCTGCACGGCTCCGACGCGGTCCAGACCGCCTACGTCCTGGCCCGGGCGCTGGGCACCGTTGAGGGTGTCGAGCTGGTCATCGCCGGTAACGAGGCCACCGACGGTCGTGTCGGTGCCATCCCGGCCATGATCGCCGAGTACCTCGAACTCCCGCACCTGACGCATCTGCGCAAGCTCACCGTCGAGGGCGAAACCCTCAAGGGCGAGCGCGAGACCGACGACGGCATCTTCCACATCGAGGCCGACCTCCCGGCCATCGTCAGTGTGAACGAGAAGATCAACGAGCCGCGATTCCCCTCGTTCAAGGGCATCATGGCCGCGAAGAAGAAGGAAGTCCAGGTCGTCACCCTCGCCGAGATCGATGTCGAGGCGGGCGACGTGGGCCTGGAGAACGCCGGCAGCCAGGTGACCGCCTCCGCTCCGAAGCCGCCGAAGACCGCCGGTGAGCGTGTCAGCGACGAGGGCGACGGTGGCACCAAGGTCGCCGAGTACCTGGTGTCGCAGAAGATCATCTAGTCCTCACGGGCACTGACATCACCAGCGACAACCCAGACATTCAGGAGAAAGAAACATGGCTGAAGTACTCGTGCTCGTGGAGCAGGACGCCGAAGGCGCCCTGAAGAAGGTCACCAGCGAGCTGATCACCGCCGCCCGTGCGCTCGGCACCCCGTCGGCGGTCGTCGTCGGCAAGCCGGGCTCGGCCGACGGCATCATCGACGGCCTGAAGGAGGCCGGCGCGGAGAAGGTCTACGTCGCCGAGTCCGACGACGCCGCGTCCTATCTGATCACCCCGCAGGTCGACGTCCTCTCGTCGATCGCCGAGCAGGCCTCCCCGGCCGGTGTCCTCGTCGCGGCCACGGCCGACGGCAAGGAGATCGCCGGTCGGCTGGCCGTGCGTCTCGGTTCCGGCGTGCTCGCCGACGTCGTCGACGTCAAGGAAGGCGCCGTCGGAATCCACTCGATCTTCGGTGGCGCGTTCACCGTCGACGCCGTCGCCAAGGGTGACGTCCCGGTCTTCTCGGTCCGTCCCGGCGGCGTCGAGGCCGCGCCGCAGGCCGGCGCCGGTGAGCGGGTCGACGTCGAGGTCCCGGCACAGGCCGAGGGCGTCGTCAAGATCACCAAGGTCGAGCCGAACGTGGGCGGCGATCGTCCGGAACTCACCGAGGCGTCGATCGTCGTCTCCGGTGGCCGCGGCGTCGGCAGCGCCGACAAGTTCTCCGTGGTCGAGGAACTCGCCGATTCGCTCGGTGCCGCCGTCGGCGCCTCGCGCGCCGCGGTCGACTCCGGCTACTACCCCGGGCAGTTCCAGGTCGGTCAGACCGGCAAGACCGTCTCGCCGCAGCTCTACATCGCGCTCGGCATCTCCGGTGCCATCCAGCATCGCGCCGGTATGCAGACCTCGAAGTCGATCATCGCCGTCAACAAGGACGAGGAGGCGCCGATCTTCGAGATCGCCGACTACGGTGTCGTCGGCGATCTGTTCAACGTCGCACCGCAGTTGACCGAAGAGGTCAAGAAGCGCAAGTGACGCGCATGCACTGCGTCTGATCTACCCCCCAAGACCCCCGGATTGCGTCGGCACACCGACGTGAGCCCGGGGGTCTTCGGCGTCCGAGGTCGCCCGGACGCCGGTCGTCGCGGGCGATCGGTGCCGGGTCGCCACTCGTCGACGTTCACCGCATGAGCACCGACGTGACACGTTGTCGTGGCCGTCGCGTCGATCGACGTCGCTGTCATCAGGGGCATGACAGTCACGACATTCGCCCCATCCCTCGGGACCGCCCGGCGGACCCTGACCGCGGGCCCCTTCACGGTCGAGATCACCGACGACCCGCGTGACATCGCCGAGGCCCAGGGTCTGCGGTACCGGGTGTTCGCCGCCGAACGTGGATTCGGCGACGGCATCGGCGACGCCTCGACCGGGCTGGATGCCGACCGGTTCGACGACCATTGCGAACACCTCGTGGTCCGCCACGCCGACGACGGGCTGGTCGGCTGCGCACGACTCCTGCCGCCGGTGCGTGCGGTCGCCGCGGGTGGGTGGTACACGAGCACCGAGTTCGATGTCACCGAACTCGACGGGATCCGCTCGGAGACGGTCGAGATGGGCCGGGCGGTGGTCTCCGCCGGACATCGCAGCGGCGCGACCACCGGTCTGATGTGGGCGGCCGTGCTTCAGTACGTCGTCGACGTCGACTGCCGCTATGTCCTCGGTTGCGTCTCGATTCCGCTGCGCACGGACGGGCCCGATGGCCCGATGCCGCGGGGGTCGATGCTGCGCGGGGTCCGCGACGAGGTCCGCGACCGCCATCGTGGCGCCTGGCAGGTCTATCCGCACGAGCGTGCTGTCGTCGACGGCCGCTTCCTCGACGACATCGACCCGCCGCCTGTCGTGCGGCCGCCCGCGCTGCTGCGCGGCTACCTGCGGTTGGGCGCGCGCGTCTGCGGCGAACCCGCGATCGACGACGTCTTCGATGTCGGTGACCTCGTCACGGTCGTCGACCGGCAACAATGCAACGCACGCTATCTCGATCGGATGCGGTCCGCGGTCATCCGCCTCGCCGCCGGGGGCCGGTCGTGACCGCGGCCGCCGCGACCGTGGTGGCCGCGCCGGGCGTCACCGCGCCCTCCGCCGTCCCGGGGCCGACCACGCCCGGCCGGCGGGTCCCCGCGCCCGTGGTGCTCGAGTTGCCGAGGACGGTGGTGCCCGCACCGCACGCCTGGTATCCGGCAAGCGTGTGCGGAAACCTCTGTCGCTCAGGCGATCACATCGATATTGCGGGGCGGGTGCGCCAGGCGTCCCGGGTCGTCGGCCTCATCGCGTTCGCAGCGCTGCTGCTGGCGACCGGGCCGCTCGTCGCCCTGACACCGCGCCTGATCCGTCGCCGCTATCTCGTGCGAGCCGCGCGTGGGCTCCTCCGCTCGATCGGCGTCGACGTCCGGATCGACGATCGCCGACCGTTCGCCGGTTCGGCGCGTGGCCTCATCGTGGCGAACCACATCTCCTACCTCGACATCCTCGCGCTCGCGGTGATCAGCCCGGCGCATTTCGTGGCGAAGTCCGATGTCGCGTCCATGCCGGTGATCTCGGGACTCGCGCGACGGCTGGGGGTCATCACCATCGACCGGTCGTCGCTGCGGGATCTGCCGTCGGCAGTGGAGTCGGCGGTCGCCGAACTCCATCGCGACCGGTCGGTCGCGGTCTTCCCCGAGGGGACCACCTGGTGTGGGCGTGAGGCAGGCCGATTCCGTCCGGCCTTCTTCCAGGCGGCCATCGACGCGGGGGTCCCGGTCATGCCGGTGCGGCTGCGGTTCACCACCGCCGACGGAGCGGTCACCTCGGTGGCCAGTTTCATCGGGGAGGACTCGGTCGTCGACACGCTGCGACGGGTCCTGTCCGCGCGAGGGCTGACGCTGCACATCACGGTGCACGAGATGCAACTTCCCGGCACCGATCGACGAGCCCTGGCCGCGCGGTGCGAACGGCTGGTCGCCGCCTGACGCGGCTTGCCGTCGGCCTGCTCGACGGGCGTGTCGGGGCGGTGATGCCGGTGTCACATATCTCATATATGTTTGAGCACTGACCGGGTGCCCGCCCGGTCGATCAGCCGACACCAGGAGGCGCTCGAGTCATGACGTCCGCACCCACTCTGACCCGCGACGAGGCGAAGGCACGATTCATCGAGCTGAGGTCGGCCGACGGCCGCGTGGACGATGCCGACCTCGATGCCGTGTGGGCCGGACTGGAGACCCTGCGTCCCGAGGCGATGCTGGGGGCCTGGAAGGGCGGCGAGTTCACCACTGGGCATCCGATCAACGGGATGCTGCAGAAGGCCGGCTGGTTCGGCAAGACCTTCACCTCGCGCAACGACGTGCAGCCGCTGATGTGCCGGAACGCCGATGGCGAGCTCTACTCCAACACCAGCTTGGGCAAGGGTGAGGCCAGTCTGTGGGCGATCGAGTTCCGCGGCGAGATCACCGCATCGATGGTCTACGACGGACAGCCCGTCATCGACCACTTCAAGAAGGTCGACGACACGACCGTGATGGGGATCATGAACGGCAAGGGCGGTGTCGTCGACGGCCGTCACCTGTACTTCTTCCTCGAACGCGCCTGAGATGCGGATCGACGCCGCCGTCGTCTCGACGCCGGGTGGTCCCTTCGAGGTGATGCCGCTCGACATCGACGAACCCCGGGAGGGTGAGGTGCTGGTACGCATGCGTGCCGTCGGCATCTGCCACACCGACCTCGGGATGAAGGCCACCTGGTCGCGGCGCCGGTTGCCCCAGGTCTTCGGGCACGAGGGCGCCGGGGTCGTCGAGGCGGTCGGTCCCGGAGTGACCCGCGTCGTCCCCGGTCAGACGGTCTGCCTGACATTTCGCAGCTGCGGGGTCTGCGCGCAGTGTGTGGCCGATCATCCGGCCTACTGCACCGCCGGGTGGAACACCGCCGGTCGGGCCGACGGATCGCCGACCCTGACCCGCTCCGGAACCCGGGTGTACGGCGGATTCTTCGGCCAGTCCAGCTTCGCGACGTATGCGATCGCGCACGAGGACAACACCGTCTTCGTCCCCGCAGGCCTCCCGGCAGCGGTCGCGGCCCCGCTCGGATGCGGCGTGCAGACCGGATACGGCACGGTGTCGCGCGTCGTCGCACCCGGGCGCGATGCGGCCGTGACGGTCTACGGGGCGGGCAGCGTCGGGCTGTGCTCGGTGATGGCCGCTGTCCGGGCCGGTGCCGACGTGGTCGCCGTCGACCCGATCCCGGGCCGACGCGCGTTGGCCGAGAAGTTCGGAGCGATCGGGACCGTCGACCCCACGGCGACCGACGACGTGGCCGGTGCGGTGACCGCGATCCACGGCCGCGCCAGCCGCCACGCCATCGACACCACCGCTCGACAGGACGTGCTCGACGCCGCCGTGTCGGCCGCCGAGCCCCGCGGCGACATCACTCTCGTCGGGATCGGGCGTCGATTGGAGTTCGACGTCATGCAGGTGCTCTACAAGGGCGTGACGATCCGTGGCGTCGTCGAGGGCGATGTCGTCCCTGCGGAGATCATCCCAGAGCTCGCCGCGCTGTACGTCGCCGGTGAGCTACCGCTCGACGACCTGATCGAGGAATATCCGTTCGCCGACATCGAGCGGGCCGCGGCGGACTCGCTGGCGGGCCGCACGGTCAAGCCGGTCCTGGTCTTCGACGACTGAGGGCCCCTCGTCGGCAACCGATCGCCGGATGCAGGAATTGGTGGGTGGTGGTCGCGCGTTTATCCTTGCAAAGACATGTCCACGCCCTCCCGAGCACCCGTTTACCTCGATCACGCCGCTTCGACCGTCATGCTCCCCGAAGCGATCGAGGCGATGACCGCTGTCTTCGCCCAGCCCGGGAACGCGTCGTCGCTGCACGGTTCGGGCCGGTGGGCGCGCCGCAGGCTCGAAGAGGCCCGTGAGTCGGTCGCTGCGTCCGTGGGCGCGCGACCCTCCGAGGTCATCTTCACCGGCGGGGGGACCGAGTCCGACAATCTCGCACTGAAGGGGATCCACTGGGCCCGCCGTCGAGAGAATCCGGCACGGCGGCGCATCATCGTCTCCGCGGTCGAGCACCACGCGATCCTCGATCCCGCCGTCTGGCTCGCCGAGGCCGACGACGCCGAACTGGTCATCGCGCCGGTCGATGCCGAGGGTTTCGTGTCGGTCTCATGGTTGCGCGACGAGCTCGCCGCACATGCCGACGAGACCTCGGTGATCTCGATCATGTGGGCCAACAACGAGGTCGGCACGATCCAACCCATCGCCGAGATCGCCGCCCTCGGCGCCGAGTTCGGGGTGCCGGTGCATTCCGATGCCATCCAGGCGGTGGGACACATCCCGGTCGACTTCGGCGCGAGCAGTCTGTCGGCCATGAGTCTGGCGGCGCACAAGTTCGGCGGTCCGCAGGGCGTGGGCGCCCTGCTGTTGCGTCGCGACGTCGAGTGCGTACCACTGCTGCACGGTGGCGGTCATGAGCGCGATGTCCGTTCCGGCACACAGGATGTCGCCGGGGCGGTCGGAATGGCGACTGCACTGAGGCTCTCGATGGAGCGGATGGCCGAGAGCATGCGAGCGGTGACCGAGCTGCGCGAGCGGCTGTTCGGCGCGCTGCTCGCACTGCCCGGGACGGTCGCGAACGGTCCGCGCGACGACCGCCGTCTGCCGGGCAACGTGCACGTGTCGTTCGACGGTTGTGAAGGCGACTCGCTCCTGATGCTGCTCGACGCCAACGGTGTCGAGTGCTCCACCGGTTCGGCGTGCACCGCCGGGGTGGCGCAGGCCAGTCATGTTCTCCTCGCGATGGGCCTCGACGTTCCGACGGCGCGCGGCTCATTGCGGTTCTCGCTCGCTCCGGGCTCCACGCCGGCCGACGTCGACGCGGTGACCGAGGTCATCGGAGCGGTCGTCGACCGCGCCCGTGCCGCCGGGCTGGTGTCGTCGCCGTCGGGGGAGGGACGCTGATGCGAGTACTGGCAGCGATGAGCGGCGGGGTCGACTCGTCGGTGGCCGCCGCCCGCGCGGTCGATGCCGGACACGAGGTCGTCGGTGTGCACCTCGCGCTGTCCACCGCGCCCGGGGCACTGCGCACCGGATCGCGTGGCTGCTGCTCGAAGGAGGACGCCTCCGATGCGCGCCGTGTGGCCGACGTCCTCGGCATCCCGTTCTACGTGTGGGACTTCGCCGATCGCTTCAAGGACGACGTGATCGACGAGTTCGTCGACGCCTATGCGGCAGGTCAGACCCCCAACCCGTGCCTGACCTGCAACGAGAAGATCAAGTTCTCGGCTCTCGCGCAGAAGGCGGTGGCGCTCGGGTTCGACGCCCTCGCGACGGGTCATTACGCCCGGCTGGCCGACGGCGAGTTGCGCCGTGCGGTCGACGAGGACAAGGACCAGTCGTACGTGCTCGCGGTGCTGACCGCCGACCAACTCGGTCGGGCGATGTTCCCCGTCGGAGACACCCCGAAGGGTGAGATCCGCGCGGAGGCGGCGCGTCGTGGGCTCGCGGTCGCGGAGAAGCCGGATTCCCACGACATCTGCTTCATCCCGACCGGTGACACCCGCGCGTTCCTCGGTGCCCACATCGGTATCCGTCCCGGTGCCGTCGTCGACGCCGACACCGGTGACCGACTCGCCGAACACGACGGTGTCCACGGGTTCACCATCGGACAGCGCAAGGGCCTGGGCATCGACGCGCCCGCGATCGACGGACGCCCGCGGTACGTCACCGACATCGATCCCGAATCGGGCACGGTGACAGTCGGTTCGGCGTCACACCTGGACGTGTGGTCGATCACCGCGCATCGTGCCGTGTGGACCTCGGGCGAGCCGCCCGAGGGCCCGATCGACGCGATGGTGCAGGTGCGCGCGCACGGTGGCCTCGCCCCGGTCCGCGCCACGCCGGTGGTCCGCGACGGGCAGCCGATGATCGACATCGCCCTCGCCCGACCGCTGACCGGCGTCGCCCGGGGGCAGGCCGCTGTGCTGTATCTGCCCGACGACGAGCGCGGTGACCTGGTCATCGGGTCCGGCCGTATCACGTCGACCGACTCGAATCCCGCGACCGGTGTGCGGCCCGAGGCGGTCACGGTCGGCCGCGACACGTGAGCTCGTCCGCGCAGGTGTTGCACGGCGGTGTCGGCACGGGCGTCGGATCGATGCCCGGCACCGACCCCCGTGAGGCGGCCGCAATCGTCAACGGTGAACTCGATCTCGCACACCTGGCCGAACTGCCGGCGCGCGGGCAGGGGGCCGACATGGTGGGGCGTATGGCCGCGGTCCTGGTCGACCTCCCGATGGATGCCGGGACCTGGGGCTATCGTCTCGCCGGCCGCGGTTCGTCGGTGGCACGCCGTGCCCGCGATTTTCTCAACGCCGACCTCGACGCCGTCGAAGAACTCTGGGACACAGCAGGTTTCATCGGTACCGATCGGCCCTTCAAACTGCAGGTGTGTGGACCGTTCACGTTGTCGGCGTCGGTGGAGTTGCCCGCCGGACACAAGGTCCTGCGCGACAGGGGGGCCTGGCGAGACGTCATCGCCTCCACCGCCGAAGGCGTCGCACAGCTCGTCGGCGAAGTACATCGGCGTCTCGGGGCCACGGTCGTCGTGCAGCTCGACGAACCGATGATCGGGGCGGTGCTCGACGGGGCGGTGCGGCCCCTGACGCGGTTCGACACCATTCCGGCCGTCCCACTACCCGAGGTCGCCGACGCCCTCGGTGGGCTCGCCGACACGGTCGGTCGCCCGGTGATCGTGCACAGTTGCGCGCGGCCACGATGGGATCTCGTCGACCGGCTGCGGCAGGTGGCCTGGTCACTCGATGTCACTGATCCCACCTCCGACGACCTCGACGGCATCGGCTCCCTCATCGATCGCGGTGGCATCCTGCTCGCCGGGTGCGTGCCGTCGTCCGGCGATCGCCGGGTGCGTGCCGAGACCGTGGCAACCGGACTGGCCGCGCTCATCGACCGGATCGGTCTCGACCGAAAGGTTCTGTCGCAGAACGTGATCGTCACTCCCACCTGCGGTCTGGCCGGCGCGACGTCGGACTGGGCGACGACCGCGCTGGGCCTGTGCGCGCAGGCGGGCGACCTGCTCGCCGCGGATCCCGACGCCCTCTGATCCCCGCCGACGGCAACCGCGACCTCGCCGACGGCCACCGCGACCCGACGGCGTCGCGTCGCCCGCCGAGAGCACTGCAGCTCACGGAGCCTGGAGTTTGTCCAGCGACCGCTTCGGCGCGATCTGGCGGTAGCTCGCATCGAGGAGTTCGGCCACCTCGGTCCAGTCCGTGTCGTCGTCGAGGATGATGCCGAGCCATCCGTAGGCACCCAGGTACGCCGGCAAGAAGAACCGGTCGTCGGCCAGCAGCGCCTCACGTTCCGCCGGATCGGCGATGAACAGCACCGACTGGTCGTAGCGCTCCTTGGTGCCCTTGACGCTGCCGCCATAGTTCCCGAACATCTTGCCGCACCGGAATGTCGGTCGTCCGTGGGCGATGGCCTCGGTCGCGTCGGGCAGTGCGAGGGCGACCTCGCGGACGCGGGCCAGTATCGGATCGTCGTCGTCGAACATGATCGGGTGCGGCATGGACCAACAGTAGAACGATCCCCCGATCGTGTCAGCGGCCTCCGATACGCTCGTGACGTGGCAGAAGAACGCGGTACGACGGACGTCAGCGGCGAGCTGCGGGAGCAGTGGACCGAACTCGCGGACGAGATCCGCGACCACCAGTTCCGGTACTACGTCAAGGACGCGCCGATCATCACCGACGGCGAGTTCGACACATTGCTGCGCGCACTGCAGGAACTCGAGGACGCGCACCCGGAGCTCGCGGCGCCGGACTCGCCGACGAAGCTGGTCGGCGGTGGCTTCTCCACCGCCTTCACCCCGGTCGATCATCTCGAGCGGATGATGTCGCTCGACAACGTCTTCGACGCCGATGAGATGCGCACCTGGGTGGACCGCGTGGAGGCGGAGACCGGAACGGGTGTCGACTATCTCTGTGAGCTCAAGATCGACGGCGTCGCGCTCGGCCTCGTCTACACCGACGGCACCCTCACACGGGCGGTGACGCGCGGTGACGGACGGACGGGTGAGGACGTCACCCTCAACGCCCGCACGATCGACGACATCCCGCAACGGCTGAGCGCCTCCGACGACTTCCCGATCCCGGCTGTCCTGGAGGTGCGTGGCGAGGTGTTCTTCCGCGGCGAGGACTTCGAAGCACTCAACGCGTCGCTGGTGGCCGACGGCAAGGCGCCGTTCGCGAATCCCCGCAATTCCGCCGCCGGCTCGCTGCGCCAGAAGAACCCACAGGTGACCGCCCGCCGGCGTTTACGCATGATCTGCCACGGTATCGGCCACACCGAGGGATGGCGTCCGGCGTCGCTGCACGACGCCTACCTGGCACTCGGCGCGTGGGGTCTGCCGGTGTCCGATCACACGACCAAGGTCGACGGCGTGACCCAGATCCTCGACAAGATCGACTACTGGGGCGAGCACCGGCACGACGTCGAACACGAGATCGACGGGATCGTCGTCAAGGTCGACGACGTGACACTGCAGCGACGACTCGGCTCCACCTCACGTGCGCCACGGTGGGCCATCGCCTACAAGTATCCGCCGGAGGAGGCGACCACCAAGCTCCTCGACATCAAGGTCGGCGTCGGACGCACCGGGCGGGTGACGCCGTTCGCCTTCATGGAACCGGTCCTCGTCGCCGGATCGACGGTGTCGCGGGCGACGCTGCACAACGAGTCCGAGGTCAGGCGCAAGGGAGTGCTGATCGGGGACACCGTCACCATCCGCAAGGCCGGCGACGTGATCCCCGAGGTCCTCGGACCCGTCGTCGACGTCCGCGACGGCAGCGAACATGCGTTCGTCATGCCGACGACATGCCCCGAATGCGGCACCGAGCTCCGGCCGGAGAAGGACAGCGACGCCGACATCCGTTGTCCCAACTCGGAATCCTGCCCCGCTCAGTTGCGTGAGCGGCTCTTCCATCTGGCCGGTCGCGGATCGTTCGACATCGAGGCGCTCGGATACGAGGCGGCGACCGCCCTGCTGACCTCCGGGGTGATCACGAACGAGGGAGACCTGTTCGGGCTCACCGCCGATGATCTCGCCAAGACGGACCTGTTCACCACCAAGGCGGGTGCGCTGTCGGCGAACGGAAAACGTCTGCTCGCGAATCTCGATGGCGCCAAGCAGGTCCCGCTGTGGCGGGTGCTCGTCGGCCTCTCCATCCGGCATGTGGGGCCGACGGCCGCCCGCGCCCTGGCGACCGAGTTCGGGTCACTGACGGCCATCGAGGACGCGACCATCGAGGACCTCGCCGGCGTCGAGGGACTCGGTCTGACACTCGCACAGAGCATCCACGACTGGTTCACCGTCGACTGGCATCGCGATGTCGTCGAGAAATGGCGTGCCGCAGGTGTTTCCATGGAGGACGAGCGGGATGAGTCGATCGCGCGCACGCTCGAGGGCAAGACCGTGGTGGTGACCGGTTCACTGCAGGACTTCTCCCGCGACGGCGCGAAGGAGGCGATCCTGCAGCGTGGTGGCAAGGCGTCCGGGTCGGTGTCGAAGAAGACCGACTATGTCGTCGTCGGCGATTCCCCCGGCACCAAGGCGGCCAAGGCCGAGCAGCTCGGCGTGCCGGTGCTCGACGAGGACGCGTTCAAACACCTGCTGGAGACCGGCGAGGCGCCCGCCTCGTCACAGGACGGCTGACCCGGCTAGCGGGCGCGCCGCAATCCGCGGCGCGCCGCGGTTCTCGGCACCCGCGGTTCTCGTCGCCCGGAGCGCTCGACACCCGCAGCGCTCGACACCCTCAGTTCTCGGCACGCAATACCGTGCTGACGATCCCGGCGAGATACCCGAGCCGAGCCACCTCGGAGGGCCGGAAGTCGGGTCCGCCGATCCGGCCGAGGAGGATCGCCTTCTCGCCGCCCCCGAGCGGCGCCGCAGCCAGCCGGGTGTCCATGTCCTGCCACACGGCGGGCACCCAGTCGGCGCTTCCGTCGAGTTGGCGGGCACGGTCGAGCGGTAGCCAGTCCGCGGTGGTGAGGGGTGTCTCGGGGGCGCCGGAACTGCCGAACAGTTGCAGCACCCCGCCGTTCCCGCCGCCGGTGATGACCATGGCCCACGACACCCGCAGGACTCGCGGGGTGTTGTCGACGAGGACCTGGAGCCGTTCGTCGTCGGAGGTGGCCACCTGGTCGACGAGCTCGAGTTCGCGGTGGGTGTCGAGCACGCCGGCGTACGGCCGGATCGAGTCCACCCGCACGCCCTTGAGTTTCTCCGCCGCGGTGATCAGCCCGTCCGGGAGGGAACCGGGGGCGATGTCGACGACGAGGTCGTCGACCGCGTAGCCCTCGCCCCGTTCGACGACCTCGAGGGAGAGGATGTCGGCCCCGACCGAGCCGAGCTGGACGGCGAGCAGGCCGAGGCTGCCCGGTCGATCCTCGAGGTAGACGCGCAGCAGGTACGACACGACCGTCATTGTCGCACTGCGGTGAGTGGGCTGCGCGACGTGTCCGACGGTGGGCGCGGGGGAGCCCGCTCGGCGTCGATCCCGGTCGGACGCCACCATGGATACATGGCCGACAACGCACCCCTCGCCGACGACACAGGCGGTCCGGCGCAGGTGACGACCTCTGTTGCGCGCCGAATCCAGCCCGGACGCGAGCACGATTTCGTCAGCTGGACCGACGCAGGCATCGCGCTGGCGCGCACCTTCCCGGGCTTTCTCGGTGGCGGATGGCTCCGCAACTCCCGGATCGACGACGAGTACTACGTCGTCTATCGGTTCGCCGACGAACAGACGATGGACGACTGGGTGTCGTCGCCGGTGCGCAGGGCGTGGCTGTCACGGGGTGAGGGCGTCGCGGTCGAGTACGCGACGCACCGTCTGTCCGGTATCGAGGGCTGGTTCGAGCCGCAGCAGCACCTGACCCACGCCGTCCGGGTGCACGGCGCAGCCGCGCCACCTCCGCGGTGGAAGCAGGCGATCACCATCTGGCTCGGCTTCTTTCCCCTCTCGCTGGCCATCAATCTGCTGGTCATCGGGCACCTCGAGGGGGTGCCGGTCGTGCTCAAGACCCTGATCGCCACGCTGATCAACACACCCCTGATGGTCTATCTCGTGCTGCCCTGGCTGACCGCCCGCCTCAAGCGCTGGCTCGGCTGATCGCCGCCGACTGCGGGGTGGCCCCGCCGACGACACCGCGTCGACGGTGTCGGGACGGCCTCCCATAGGCTGGTGGGGAACAGGCACGACACGGCGAGAAAGGACGTGGCATGTCCAGCGGATCAGAGTCGGCGATCTCTCGGGAGGAGGTCGCGCACCTGGCTCGGCTGTCCCGGCTCGCGCTGACCGACGAAGAGCTCGATCAGTACGCGCAGCAACTCGACTCGATCCTGGCGCACGTCGCCCAGGTGTCCGAGGTCGCCGCCGACGACGTGTCCGGCACGGCGCACCCCGCCGCGCTGGCGAACGTCCTGCGGGCGGACGAGGTCGTGCCCGGTCTGACCACCGAGCAGGCACTGTCCGGTGCGCCTGCCGTCGAGCAGGATCGTTTCGCGGTCCCGCAGATCCTCGGGGAGGAACAGTGACCAGCGGACCTCGTGCGATCGCCGACGGCGACCTCATCGGATTGTCGGCCGCCGAACTCGCGGAGAAGATCACCGCCCGCGAGGTCTCCTCGGTCGAGGTGACCCAGGCGCACTTGGACCGCATCGCCGCCGTCGACGACGAGTTGGGCGCCTTCCTGCACGTCAGTGGGGCGGAGGCGCTCGTCGCCGCGAAGGCCGCGGACGACGCGATCGCCGCCGGAGACGCGCCGTCGCCGCTCGCCGGTGTGCCGATCGCGCTGAAAGACGTCTTCACGACCGTCGATGCGCCCACCACCTGTGGCTCGAAGATCCTCGAGGGCTGGGTGCCACCGTATGACGCAGCCGTCACCGAGCGTCTGCGCGCCGCCGGGATTCCCATCCTCGGCAAGACGAACATGGACGAGTTCGCCATGGGCAGCTCGACGGAGAACTCTGCCTATCAGGTCACCCGGAATCCCTGGGACACCACCAGGATTCCCGGTGGATCGGGCGGTGGTAGCGCCGCAGCACTCGCCTCGTTCCAGGCGCCGTTGGCCATCGGCACCGACACCGGCGGATCGATCCGCCAGCCCGCGGCGGTCACCGCGACGGTCGGTGTGAAGCCCACCTATGGCACGGTGTCGCGGTACGGGCTCGTCGCCTGCGCCTCCTCACTCGACCAGGGCGGTCCGTGTGGCCGTACCGTCCTCGACACCGCTCTGCTGCACTCGGTGATCGCCGGGCACGACAAGCGTGACTCGACCTCGATCGACGCGCCCGTGCCGGACGTCGTCGCGGCGGCAAAATTCGGTGCACAGCAAGACCTCTCGGGTGTTCGCATCGGTGTGGTCACCGAATTGCAGGGTGAGGGCTACCAGTCCGGGGTGCTCGAGTCGTTCCGGCAGGCCCTGTCCGTGCTGACCGAACGTGGGGCCGAGGTCGTCGAGGTGTCGTGCCCGCACTTCACCTACGCGCTCGGGGCGTACTACCTGATCCTCCCGTCGGAGGTGTCGTCGAACCTGGCCCGATTCGATGCGATGCGGTACGGCCTGCGCGTCGGCGACGATGGCACGCACAGCGCCGACGAGGTCATGGCATTGACCCGGGACCAGGGATTCGGCCCAGAGGTCAAGCGACGCATCATGATCGGGACCTATGCGCTGTCGTCGGGCTACTACGACGCCTACTACGGACAGGCACAGAAGGTCCGGACGCTCATCGCGCGGGACTTCACTTCCGCGTTCGAGAACGTCGATGTCCTCGTCTCGCCGACCACCCCGACGACCGCGTTCGCCCTGGGGGAGAAGGTCGACGACCCACTCGCGATGTACCTGTTCGACCTGTGCACTCTGCCGGTCAACCTCGCCGGCATCGGCGCCATGTCGGTGCCCTCGGGGCTGTCGGCGGACGACGGGATGCCCGTCGGCCTGCAGATCATGGCGCCGGCGCTCGCCGACGACCGGCTGTATCGCGTGGGTGCCGCCTACGAGGCCGCCCGGGGTCCGATCGGGTGATCCTCACCCGTCGCCGCTGAGCGAGGACATGCTCGACGTCTGCTCGGTCCCGTAGCGATGCCCCACCCCCGGGGTGCCGTCGAGTGATCCGAGCAGATCGGCGCTCGTCTGGACGAATCCGACGACCGGTAGCCACGGCGGCCGGCGGACCGGCCGGCCGATGGTGACGGTGTCTCGAGGCTCACCGGTCGGCCGCCACACCAGGGAGATCGACCACCGGGGAATGGGATCGGACGCGTTCGCGAGCACGATGCGCCGGGCTCCCGGCCCCGGTTCGCGGGCGATGGAGTCCCCGGGCACCCCGGCCAGCAGCGTCTCGGTGATGGTCCCGGGACGTGCTGTCGCCGCCCACACGCGCGCCTCTTCGGCGCCGATGGCCCCGAGACTCTGTCCGTACAGGTGGATCTCGGGGCGATGGCCGGCGGGTCGGGTCGCAGTCCGATCGGCAACCGCGCGCAGCAGGGCGATCGCGCTGCGTCCCGCGGCCGCGCGGTCTCCGACGAACGCGCGCCAGGACGGCTGGTCGGCATACTGGATCGCCAGGATCTCGACATCACCGGCGAACCGGTCGCGATAGCCGTCCACCGCCGTTGCATCCACCCAGCCCGATCCCGTGGGGACGGCGATGACCACCGCGTGCCGGTCGAGCCCGCCCGCCTGTACCCACCGCGACACCAGTTCGTCGCTGCGCTGCCGGAGATCTGCACCGTCGTCGAGTTCGTACAGCACCCCGGCCGGGGTCCGCGGCGATGTCGGGGTGTCGTCGGCGTGGGCGGCCGGGAGATAGCCCGCGGCGAGGGCGGTCACGGTGGCCGCGACGACGGCGGTCGTGCGCGGCAACCAGACGAGCGCGACGAACACCACCACGGCCGGGATGATCGACCATGCGACCCAACCGATTCCGATGGGTGCGACGTCCAGATCGGCACGCAGCGCGTTCTGCCACGATGCGCTGAGCAGCGCCGCACAGATCAGTGTGGCCGCTGCTCCCACGGTTGCGGCGACCGCGGCCGCGGGCCGCCACCGACGATGACGGGTCGCCGCGAGTGACGCGACGGTGGCGAGTCCCACGCAGGTCGCGGCGAGGACGCCGGAGGTGACGGGACCCCGGGGCAGACCGGATGGCCACAGCGCGACGACAGCACCGAGCGCGGCGGCGACCGCGATGAGCGGATGCGGCAGAGCGGTCTCGCGTCGGGGGTGGCGTGTCGGGTCTGTCGGAACCGACATCGTGATCACCGCGAGGGGAGGGTGCGTCGGTCCACGAGGTCGGCCCACCCGCGGCCGACACCCGAGGACACGATCTGTGACGCCGATTCCACCGCCGTCGGTGGACCGTCGTATTGGCGCCAGGTGTTCAGGCGTAGGCCCATGTCGGCGGCCGAGGCCGCGGCCTGGCACCACGGTGTGCTGCAGGACGCATGCATCCGGTCCACGAGCATGCGGTCGAGCCGTAGGCGCGCCCAGCCGCCGAGCGGGTGGTCGGTGCGTGCGGCGAACCTCAACAGGTCGTAACCGAAGTCGTGTGAACGGCAGAGCACCTCGAAGCCCCTGGGCAGGGTCACCGGCGACGAACACCCGCCGGTGGGATTCACCGGGTATCCGTCCTCCATCCGAGGCCGATAGCCCATGACCGTGAAGAAGTCGGCGGGTAACTCGCGGGTGACTTCGGCCTCATGTCCGTTCGTCAGATCCCGGACCATGCGCCCGGCCACGGTGTCGAGGTCGCGGGGATCGGGGGCGACGACGGTGGGGCTGCCGCCTGCACCGTCGGTCCCGGTGAGTGGTCGGGCGTCCGACGCGCCGAAGACGAGACCGAGAAGTGTTGTGGCCATGACGATCAGGACGAGGACAAGGGTGCCCCGGCGGCGTCGGGGCTGGTGGTGGCGGTTCTGTGTCATGGCGTCGAAGCTACGAATCCACGACACGATGCCACATCGTCCTTAACGGTGAATGAGTATGCGTCGTCGAGGGTGCCGTGACCTGCGATCTCTGCCTCTGCCGGGGGAGGCCGGGATCCCTCTCGAGTATGAGGACGATCGGTGGTCACGCGCCTACGGTGGGTAGTCGAGGTGATGGAGATGTTCCGACGAATGAGATCGGCTGCCGGCAGGGCCGGGACCGCCGCGATGCGCGAGGTCCGTGAGTTGCCGGCCGCGCAGGACCCGGCCGTACAACACTATGTACGGTCGCCGGCCAACTGGTTCTTTCTGGCGGTCGCCGTCATCCTGTACTCGGTGTCGTGGCCCACGCTGCCGCTGACCCATTCGATGCCCGACTACGCGCTTCCGGTCGTCGCCGCGTTCGCTGCATTCCCCATCGCGCTCGCCTGGTCGGCCCCTGTGGTGGGCTGGGCCATCTCGGTGGTGTCCGCCCAGCTCATCGGACTGCTCGTGCCGACGATCAACGGCTGGAACTGGTCCATCCAGGTGACCCAGATCATCTCGCTGCTCGTGCTGACGTTCTTCGCCTACGCCCGGTGTTCGTGGCGGTGGATCCCGGTGGTGTGGGTGAGCACCGCCATCGTGTTCGCGCTCGCCGCTCCACCCGAGGCGCGCGGCGGTTGGGTCTTCGGACTCACGTTCATGGCTGTGATCGTCGCGTTGGTGCGCATCCTCGTCCGTTCGCGTCGACAGCTCGCCGCGAGTACCGAGCAGACGCAGCTGGTCGAGTCGCAGAAGGCCATCCTGCAGGAGCGGGCCCGCATCGCCAGAGACCTGCATGATGTTGTGGCACATCGGATGTCGGTCGTGGTCGTGATGGCCCAGACCGCGCGCTACCGGCTCGCCGACGTGAGCGAGGAGGCGGCAGCCGAGTTCGAGTCCATCGCGGTGTCCGCACGCGCCTCGCTCGACGAGGTCCGTCAGATGCTCGGTGTCCTGCGGACCGACGGCGAGGCCCCGGCGGCACCGAATCCCGGACTCGACGACATCGCTCTGCTGGTCACGCAGACCCGGATGACCGGCGCCACGGTCGACCTGTCGGTGTCGGTCGATCGCGACAGGGTCTCCGACGCCGCGGGGCTCATCATCTACCGGATCGTGCAGGAGAGTCTGGCCAACGCCACGCGTCACGCGCCTGGGTCCCGTATCGACATCGCCGTCGCGCCGTCGTCCGACGGTGGCACCGAGGTGACCGTCCGTAACACCGCGCCGACGACGGAACCGGTGCGACTCCCCGGGCCGGGCACCGGCATTCCCGGGATGACGGAGCGTGCGGCTGCCGTCGGCGGCACTCTCACGACGGAATCCACTGCGGACGGTGGTCATCTCGTCTGCGCGGTGATACCCGGCCATAGTGTTCGCCCAGGCACCGGGGATCGACTGCCTCCTGATGCCGCGATCACTGCCGATCTCTCGTCTCAGGTCGGTGCCCGTACAGCCGCCGGCTCGGTCGCTACGACAGACGAATAGGCTCGATCCGTGGCTGTCACGGTGGTGGTCGTCGATGATCAGGCGATGGTGCGTCAGGGCTTCTCCGCGCTTCTCGCTGCGCAGGAAGACATCTCGGTTCTCGGCGATGCCGCCGACGGGGTGGAGGCGGTGGCCCTGTGCGCCCGGGTTCGCCCGGATGTCGTGCTCATGGACGTCCGGATGCCGCGAAAGGACGGGCTGCGTGCGACCGAGGAGATCGTGCGGGCGTCGAGTGGTTCGGCGCCGACGACCCGCGTCCTCATGCTGACCACCTTCGACATCGACGACTACGTCTACGAGGCCCTGCGCGTCGGAGCCTCCGGGTTCTTGCTCAAGGACGCCCCGGCAGACGAGTTGGTGCGTGCCGTCCGTGTCGTGGCGGCGGGGGAGGCGCTGCTCGCGCCGTCGATCACCCGACGCCTCATCGCCGAGGTGACGTCGCGGCGTGCGCGGGCGCCACGCCATCAGGCTGTCGAGCAACTCACACCGCGGGAACGCGAGGTGCTCGATCTCGTCGCCGACGGCAAGTCGAACGGCGAGATCGCCGCCGAGCTCTTCGTCTCCGAACAGACGGTGAAGACACACGTCAGCAGTGTGCTCACCAAACTGGCGCTGCGGGATCGGGCCCAGGCGGTGGTGTTCGCCTACGAGAACGGGCTCAAGTGAATCCGGTTGCCGCCGACGACGGCGCGAGCGCCGGATGACCTGACATCCGGCGCGTGCTCGCCCCGCACACTAGATTGAGTGGCGTACGTGAGAGCGGCACACATGACAGGTCAGCGGCGAGAGAGGGTCACACGGTAATGGCCAAGAGGTTCGGCATTCTGACCAGCGGCGGCGACTGCCCCGGGCTGAACGCGGTGATCCGCGGAGCGGTACTCAAGGGTGAAACCGTCTACGGCCACGAGTTCGTCGGCTTCAAGGACGGTTGGTACGGCCTGGTCTACGGCGACATCATGGAGCTCAGCCGCACCACCGTCCGCGGCCTCTCGCACGAGGGCGGAACGATCCTCGGCACCAGCCGATTCGGTCCCTACCAAGAGCCCGACGGCGGTGCCGAGAACATCAAGAAGGTCCTCAAGAACCTCGACATCGACGGTGTCATCGCCATCGGCGGCGAGGGCACGGCATCGGCGTCGAAGCGGCTGTTCGAGGACGGCATCAACATCGTGGGGGTGCCCAAGACCATCGACAACGACCTCGACGCCACCGACTACACATTCGGATTCAACACCGCTGTCGAGATCGCGACCGAGGCGATCGACCGGCTGCGCACGACGGGCAACTCGCACAAGCGCTGCATGGTGCTCGAGGTGATGGGACGTCACGCCGGCTGGATCGCGCTGTACTCGGGGATCGCCGGCGGTGCGCACGCGATCCTGATCCCGGAGCAGCCGGAGAGCCTCAACCAGATCTGTGCCTGGGTCACCAGCGTGAAGAGTCGGGGACGCGCTCCCATGGTCGTGGTGGCGGAGGGCTTCAAGCTCCCCGAGATGGAAGAGGCCTACTCCGTCAAGGGTCTCGACGGGTTCAACCGCCCGCGGCTCGGTGGCATCGCGGAGGTTCTCGCACCCCTGATCCAGGAGCGCACCGGCATCGAAACCCGCGCGACCGTACTGGGCCATATCCAGCGAGGCGGCGTCCCCACCGCCTTCGACCGGGTTCTGGCCACCCGGCTCGGGATGGGGATCACCGACCTGTGCGCGGACAACGCCTGGGGAAAGATGGTCGCACTGAACGGTACGGACATCGTGCGCGTCGACTTCGCGGACGCGCTCGCCAATCAGAAGTCGGTGCCCGCCGACCAGTATCAGGAGATCCGGGTCATCTTCGGCTGATCACAGATCCGGTGGGTAGGTCGCCGGGTACACCGGCGCCTGCGCGACCGGCTCGCGGGGAATCACCAGCCACAGCACGAGATACAGCAGGACCTGGGGTCCGGGTAGGAGTACCGACGCGACGAACAGGACGCGGATGATCGTGGCGTCCCAACCGTAGCGAGCGGCGATCCCACCACACACGCCGCCGAGCCAGGAGTCGGAGCGAGAACGCATCAATCGGGTGGGTGTCGGTGTCGTCATGGTCATGACAGTCCTTTCTCTTGTCGTCGACGCTACGGATCGTCACCGCCGGCGGCATCGGGGATGACCCTGATCCTCACCCCCGTTTGCGATGCGGCCTCGACGCCCGGGCGGTGCCGCTCCACCGCGGAGCAATAAGATGGACGCCATGACTGCCGCTGCCAGCGAACTGCTCGACTACGACCAGGTCATCGCCGATTTCGATCCGGTGCTGGGACTCGAGGTGCACGTCGAGCTCGGCACCGTGACCAAGATGTTCTGCGGCTGCCCGACCGCGTTCGGTGCCGATCCCAACACCCAGGTGTGCCCGGTGTGCATCGGTCTGCCGGGCTCGTTGCCCGTCGCGAACGTGAAGGCGATCGAGTCGGCGATCCGGATCGGACTCGCGCTGAACTGTTCCATCCGGCCGTCGAGTGTGTTCGCGCGGAAGAACTATTTCTACCCGGACCAGCCGAAGAACTACCAGATCTCGCAGTACGACGAGCCGATCGCCTATGACGGGTACCTCGAGGTGCTCCTCCCGGACGGCACGCCGTGGCGGGTCGAGATCGAGCGCGCACACATGGAGGAGGACACCGGCAAGTCGCTGCACATCGGCGGCTCGGGCCGAATCCACGGCGCCAGTCATTCGCTGCTCGACTACAACCGCGCCGGCGTGCCGCTCGTCGAGATCGTCACCAAGCCGATCGTCGGTGCGGGTGAGCGCGCTCCCGAGGTCGCACGCGCCTACGTCACCGCACTGCGCGATCTCCTCAAGGCGCTCGACGTGTCGGATGTCCGCATGGACCAGGGATCGCTGCGCTGCGATGCCAATGTCTCGCTGATGCGCAAGGACGCCACCGAGTTCGGCACCCGCACCGAGACCAAGAACGTGAACTCACTGAAGAGCGTCGAGGTCGCGGTTCGCCACGAGATGCGCCGCCAGGCCGCGATCCTCGAGGCGGGCGGAGAGATCATCCAGGAGACACGGCACTTCCACGAGGAGGACGGGACCACCTCCGCGGGACGCCGCAAAGAGACCGCCGAGGACTATCGGTACTTCCCCGAGCCGGATCTGCCTCCGGTGCAACCCGATCCGTCGTGGATCGACGAACTCGGCACCACGTTGCCGGAGATGCCGTGGGTACGACGTGCCCGCATCCAGGAGGAGTGGGGTGTCTCCGACGAGGTCATGCGCGACCTCGTCAATGTCGGCGCCATCGACCTCATCATCGAGACCGTCGACGCCGGCGCCGGTGCGGAGGCCGCGCGCGGCTGGTGGGTGTCGTTCCTCGCGCAGCAGGCCAACTCCCGAGGTGTCGAGTTGAGCGGTCTGTCGATCACACCTCGACAGGTGGCGACGATCATCGGACTGGTCGACGAGGGCAAACTCACCACGAAGCTCGGCCAGCAGGTCGCCACCGCCGTCCTCGACGGCGAGGGCGAGCCGGAACAGATCGTCGCCGACCGCGGTCTCGAGGTCGTGCGTGACGACTCCGCGCTGCAGAAGGCTGTCGACGAGGCACTCGCCGCCAACCCGGACATCGCCGAGAAGATCCGCGGCGGCAAGGTACAGGCCGCGGGGAAGATCGTCGGCGACGTCATGAAGGCCACCCGCGGTCAGGCCGATCCGGCGCGGGTCAAAGAACTGGTGCTCGCCGCCTGTCAGTGAGATCCGCGCGTCACGTTGCGGGGAGCATCGCGAGGACCTCCGGGCCCGCACCGGCGTCGACGAGTCGCGCGCGCATCGTCTCCAGCCAGGCGTCGGCCCATCCCTGATCGACCGACGCCAGGAGGTCGAACTGCGCGCGCCAGGATGCCCCGCTGGATTCGAGAGAGCCGGGCGGGTGCAGACGTCGCGAGATCCGTTCGGAGATCGACTCCGCCACCCATCGGAGGAACTCTTCGGCGTCGTCGGTACTCAGGTCGGACAAGACGCGGTCGCGTTCCCGGGAGGTCAGATGCCAGCCGTCCGGTCCGCGCACGCAGTAGGGTGTCGAATCACCGCGGATCGAGCCGAGGACCGGTACGTCATCCGGTCGCGCTCCGAGTCTGCGTGCGAGATCGACGATCTGGGTCCGCATCTCGTCGTCGAGCTGGTCGTCTGAACCGTCACCTCCCGATGCCGTGCCGGGCATCAGCTCACGGCCGGGAACGACTGCCGCAGGTAGCCCGCGCACTTGAGCCATCCGACGCTCAGGGTGCCGTCCTTGTTGATGTAGCCGTTGCAGTCCGTGCGCGAACCATCGTCGACGTAGCCACGGATGACTTCGTACTGGATGCCGCCGCCGCGTTGTTGGAACCACGGTGCGATACGGCCGGTGTCCACCGGGAACGACTTGATCACCTCATACACGTGGTAGTTGCAGTACTGTTCCTGCCCCGGCAGTCCGGACAGGTTCGACGGCGGGAGTGATCGCGCCGCATACTTCGTGCCCGGGACCGACAGGAAATTGCCGCCTTCGCCGCCGTAGCGGTCCATCCGCTTACCGACCCTCAGCGTGATCTTGTGCTTGATCGGCTGCTTGTTGCGGTCGAGCACGTAGCCCTGCTCGGGCGGGTAGATCCACCAGTTCGTCACCTTGTCGTCGAAGTACGTCTCGTCGAACTCGTACTTGTTCATCGTGGGTCCGAACCGCTGGTAGCCGACCAGCTGCTCTCCGACCGGCGGACGGGTGGACAGGGTGGCCGGTCCGTATCGGCTGACGCCGTCGTAGGACGCGACCGAGCATCCTTGGGTGGTCGGGCCGCCGAGTGATCCGAGGTCCAGATCGCCGAACGGGCCGGGCGCAGCGGTGGCGGCCGCGCCCGACGAGAACGCCAGCGACAGTACGAATGCCAGGATGACGAGGGGACTGCGACGGGTCATGGCCGCGCCTTTCGCAGAGCTGATCGCGAATGTGGATGCACGAACAGTAGCCGAGATGTTCCCATCGCGTGCGCCACTTGCCGCGACGTCGAGCGAACGCTTCACCCGGCGTGATCAGGTCAGGTGCGATCCTCGGTCGACGACGGCGGCAGCCATTTCACCACACGGTCATCGGTGCTGACCGGTTTGCCGTACTCCTTGTTGACCGTGGCGAACTGCAGGATGCCGTTGTCCAGGGCGACCATTCGTCCCAGCGCCCCGTATCGCTTCTCGAGGACCACCGCCGGCGGGGTGATCGCCGGTTTCTGCCGGGTCGGCTCGTTCAGGGCCTCGATGTGTTGAGTTCGCGTGGTGGACACGTAGATCGCGCCCGACGCCGCCGCGCACCCGGCGATCTGCGGTCGGTCGGGCCAGGTCCACAGCACCTTCGGCCCGGACGGTTCGAGGACCTGCAGTCGATCCTCGGTCGCTCCCTGGTCCGCGAAATACAGGGTCCCGCTGGCCGTGCTCGGACACAGCGACACGTTCGAGCCGAGGCCGGAGGCAAGGACGCGCGGACGCGGGTTCGCATCGGACCGGAAGGACGTGACCAACAGGATCTTCCCCGCCAACGACGCCGGGGAGGAGGCGGCGGCCGGATCGCCCGCGTTGCCGGTGGCGACCACCAGTTCGGTCGGGCTGCGGAAGTACATCGAACCCATGTTCCCGGTGGCGCCCTTGGGGATTCCGACGAGGATCGGCTTGGGAACATCCCCGGGCGCCAGACGCACGATCCGATTGTCCGACGGTGTCGTGATCAACGCGTAGATCAGCCGGTCCTGCGAGTACGTGGGGGAGAAGGCGAACGCGATCAGGCCGCCGTCGCCCGCGGCGTCGACCGGGGCTGTCGCCAGAACCCGTTGTGGTCCATAGCGTTTGGTGGTGATGATCTTGCCGGTCGTGCGTTCGGCGACCACGGTGACATCGCCCTGGTCGTCGCCGGGCATGACGGCCGCGGTCGAGGCCAGGCATGTCGCGATCACCGCCGGATCGGGGTCGACGCACGGTCCCGGTGGCGGGGGTGCAGGTGGTTCGGTGGGGGAGGGACGCGGCTGTTCCTTCTTGGCGGCCGACTCGTTGTTCGCGCTGAACGCGCCGGCGTCCTTGGCGCGATCCTGATCGGTGAAGTCGGCGCACCCGCTCACCATGAAGAGGATCGACACGACCGCGAGAAAGGTGCCCACACGGGTGGTCCGTGTCCGGTTTCCCGTTGCCGTCGGCCGCCCCATGCGCATGCCACCCACAGTAGGCGATCGATTCCGACTCACCGCGGGCCGCACGAGCCGGGCCGGGGCGAGTGCGCCTACAGTCGGAACCGTGAACGAACGTGACATGGCTGCAGGCAGCGGTTCCAGTCCGTACGATGAGCCGACCGGCGAGATCGACCTGGGTGAGACGACACCCCAGCGGCGTCGCCGGGTACCGGCCGAGGACCGCGACGACTTCTACGCGCGACACGCGATCCCGCCGCGGGGGTCCATGTCCCGGGTCGACGACCTCGACGACATCGATCCCGACGACATCGAGACCAGGTCGATTCCCACCGGCTCCGGTGCGCCGGCCGCACGATCGGCCCCGGTGGCGAGCCCCGCGGCGACCCCGGACGCCACCGTGCCGCCGACTCCGAATCCGGTCCCACCGCTCGAAACGTCGTCCTCCGAGGCGCCCACGCACCGGTTCGCCAGTCCGGCCGCGGGCCGCACCCCGGTGCCGACCGAGAGCCTGGGCACCGATCCGGGGCCCGATGAGACGGACGCCGATGATGCCCGGACCGCCACCGCGCGGACCGATGCCTTCACCGCGGTCCCGGCCGCAGGTCGCGGCGAGGGTGCCGTTCCGGCGGCGGCCACCGAGCGGTACGACGCCGGTGCGTACGACACGGCCGGATTCGACACAGCCGCGTACGACACCGGTGGGTACGACACCGATACCCCTGCCACTGCGTCCGACGATCGTCTCCGGTCGGCCGAGGACGACCTGTCCGACGCCGAACGTCGAGCCCGGCGGGGCACCCTCGACCTCGGGCTCCTGGTGCTGCGGTGCGCGGTCGGCGCGATCGCGATGGCGCACGGCGCCCAGAAGCTCTTCGGCTGGTGGAACGGTCCGCGCCTGTCCGGATTCGAGGACATGCTGGTCAACACTCCCAACACGGCGATCGGGTTCCAGGCCGACGCGGCGCGACCGCTCGCGATCGTGGGTGCGCTGTCCGAGACGCTCGGTGGGCTGATGCTCGTGGTCGGGCTGTTCACACCGTTGGCCGCGTCGGCCGTCCTCGGGGTGATGCTCGTCGCCGGTGCCTACAAGGCCACCCTGGCCGGCGGCGTCTGGTTCTTCGCGAGCGGCGGCAACGGAGCCGGCATCGAGTACGAGGCGCTGCTCGCCGTGTGCGCCGCAGCGATCATCCTGACCGGGCCCGGCCGGATCGCGCTCGATGCCCCACGCGGGTGGGCGCGCCGACCGGCGTGGGGTTCGCTCGCGTTGCTGCTGGTCGGGATCGGTGCCGCCGTGGCGGTCTGGATGGTCTTCAACGGCACCAATCCGTTCCAGTCGCCGGGCAATCCGACCGGCTGACCGGCTCGGTACCCGTCAGTCGACCTGTCGGACCGCGCCGCGGTCGGCCGACGTGGCGAGCTTGGCGTAGGCGCGCAGCGCTGTCGTGACCGTCCGCTGACGATCCTTCGGCTGCCACGGCCGCTCGGATGCCTCCATCTTGGCGCGCCGCTCGGCGAGCACCTCGTCGTCGACGAGGACCTCGAGCCGTCGGGTCTTGACATCGATGAGGATCGGATCGCCGTCCTCCACGAGACCGATGGCACCACCGGAGGCCGCCTCCGGTGACATGTGGCCGACCGACAGGCCCGACGATCCACCCGAGAAGCGGCCGTCGGTGATGAGCGCGCACTTCTTGCCCATGCCGGTGCCCTTCATGAAGGCCGTGGGGTGCAGCATCTCCTGCATCCCGGGTCCGCCGGCAGGCCCCTCGTAGCGGACGACGAGGACCTCGCCGGCCTGGATCGTCTTGGAGAGGATCACCTGGACGGCTTCCTCCTGGCTCTCGACGACACGTGCCGGGCCTTCGAAATGCCACAGGTCCTCATCGATGCCCGCGGTCTTGAGCACCGCGCCGTCCGGGGCGAGATTGCCGCGCAGGACGCACAGTCCGCCCTCCACCGTGTAGGCGTGCTCGAGGTCGCGGATGCACCCGCCTGCGGCATCGGTGTCCAGCGAACTCCATCGGTTCGCGGTCGAGAAGGGGGTGGTGGTTCGGACTCCGCCGGGCGCGGCATGGAACAGTTCGTGGGCCGCGTCGGTGGCGGTGCCGCTGCGGATGTCCCAGTCGTCGAGGAAGTCGCCGATGGTCGCACTGTGCACGGTCGACGCGGTGTCGTCGATGAGTCCGGCGCGGCGCAATTCGCCCAGGATGGCCGGGATTCCACCCGCCCGGTGCACGTCCTCCATGTGGTAGTCGGAGTTGGGCGACACCTTCGAGAGGCAGGGGACGTTACGGCTGATCTGGTCGATGACCGAGAGGTCGAAATCGTCGACCTCGCCCTCCTGCGCGGCGGCGAGGATGTGCAACACCGTGTTCGTCGACCCGCCCATGGCGACGTCGAGCGCCATCGCATTGCGGAAAGCGGTGGGGGTGGCGATGTTTCGGGGTAGCACCGAGGCGTCGTCATCGCGATACCAGCGCTGCGCCGCCTCCACGACGACTGTGCCCGCCCGCTCGAACAGCGCGCGTCGCGCCTCGTGGGTGGCGAGGGTGGAGCCGTTGCCCGGCAAGGCGAGCCCGAGGGCCTCGGTGAGGCAGTTCATCGAGTTGGCGGTGAACATCCCGGAGCACGAGCCGCACGTCGGGCAGGCGGATCGCTCCACCTCGGAGAGTCCGTCGTCGTCCACCTCACTGTTGGCCGATGCGGAGATCGCGGTGATCAGATCCGAGGAGGGATGGGTGACGCCGTCGACGACGACCGCTTTGCCGGCCTCCATCGGGCCGCCGGAGACGAACACCGTCGGGACGTTGAGCCGCATCGCAGCGTTGAGCATGCCCGGGGTGATCTTGTCGCAGTTGGAAATGCAGACAAGGGCATCCGCGGTGTGCGCATTGACCATGTATTCGACCGAGTCGGCGATGATCTCGCGGCTGGGCAGCGAGTACAGCATGCCGCCGTGTCCCATCGCGATCCCGTCGTCGACGGCGATCGTGTGGAACTCGCGGGGCACACCGCCGGCCGCTCGGACCGCGTCCGCGACGATCTCACCGACATCCTTCAGGTGCACATGCCCGGGAACGAACTGGGTGTAGGAGTTGGCGATCGCCACGATCGGCTTGCCGAAGTCGTCGTCGGTCATACCGGTCGCCCGCCAGAGCGAGCGGGCTCCGGCGGCTTCGCGTCCGACGGTGGTGGTTCGGGACCTCAGGGCTGGCATCGCGATGTACCTCGATCAGATCAACGGCTCCGCGGGCGGCGGAGCGTGCGGTGGGCTGTGATGTCGGCGTCGCGCGATGCGCGGATTGTGCGCGCGTCGCGGGTCGTCGGAGGGTCGCCGACGACACCGGTCGGGCGCGTCGGCACCGCGCGATCGAGGCTACTCCGCCGACCAGCGTGAACAAACTCAGATACCCAGCACCGCCTTGGCGATCGAGAAGTAGACGATGAGGCCGGTCGCGTCGCAGAACGTCGAGATGAACGGGGTGGAGAACACCGCCGGGTCCACGCCGATGGACTTCGCGACGAGCGGCATGATGCCGCCGACGGTGGCGGCCATGGTGCAGACGGCGAGGATCGTCGTGCCGATCACGGTCCCGATGTCGGTGTCGTACACCGCCGATGCCACGGCGAATCCGGCGAGCCCGAGGACGGCGCCGAGCGTGATGCCGACGCGCATCTCCTTGGCCGCCACCCGGAAGACGTCGCGCGGTGCCACGTCGTCGACGGCGAGCGCACGGGTGACGGTCGTGGCGGCCTGCGAACCGGTGTTGCCGCCGATGCCGGTCAGCAATGGGATGAACAGGGCCAGTGCCACCATCTGGTCGAGGGTGCTCTCGAAGATCTCCAGCACGTTCACGGTCAGGATCGCGGAGACGGCGAGGACGAAGAGCCACACGATGCGCGCACGGGTGATCGCGAGGATCGACGACAGCAGATACGGCTGTTTGAGTGGTTCGCGTGCACCGGCGCGTGCCTCGTCGGTGTCTCGGGCCTGCTCGATCACCTCGACGGCGTCGTCGATCGTGAGGACACCGACCAGACGGCCCTCGCGGTCGGTGACCGGCATCGCCAGGATGCCGCGATCCACGCAGCGCTGTGCCATGGTCTCCGCCTCGTCCTCGGCGTAGGCGAAGATCGGTGTCGTGGTGACGGTCTCGACGGAGGTCGACGGGTCGGCGAGCAGCAGATCGCGGAGGCTGACCACGCCGACCAGGCCGCGGGATCGGTCGATCACGGGAACCGTGTAGATCGTCTCGGCATCGTGACCGCGGGCCTTCACCCGCTCGAGGGCCTCGGTGACGGTCTCCTCCGGATAGGCGTGGACGTACTCCGGACTCATACGGCGCCCCACGGACCGTCGTGGATAGCCGAGGACGACCCCGGTCATCTCGCGCTCGGCCGGCGACAACCGCTGCACCAGGCTCCTCGCCACCGCGGCGGGCAGTTCGTCGAGCAGTTCGGCGCGATCGTCGGGGTCCAGGTTGTCGAACGCCTCGGCCACCTCCGCGGTCCCGAGATCGGCGATGAGCTCACGCTGCGAATGGGCGGAGAGATCATCGAAGACCTCGATGGCGACCTCTTTGGCGAGGAGCCGGAACACGATGCCACGGCGCTCACGCGACAGATGATCGAGGATGTCGGCGATGTCGCCGTGCGGTTGTCCGGCCAGGGCCGACGCCACCGCGGCGAACGAGCCTGCGGCGACGTCGTCGTCGATGTCGTGGACGGATGGAGGCGCGGTCACGGACGAACCCTAGCGGCACACCGTGCCGATGGCTCCGGTCGATCTCGGCGGGCAGTGCGTTCCCGCCGAGATGTTCATCAGCCGTTCGCGTCGTCGTCGGATTCCTGGCTGCGGGCGTGGGATTCGTACGGGTCGGGGATGCGGCCCTGGCTCGCCGCAGACAGACGCGGGAGGTCGGCAAACGTGATGGCGGGCAATCGGACACGCACCCCGTTGACCAGGACGGCGCGAACGGATCCCCACCGCGGGAACTGCACGCCCTCCACCTCGTTCCAGGCGATCTCGCGCGTGGAGAAGGTGTGCACGGCGCGGAGGCCATCCTCGGTCACCACGGTCCGGATGCGGGCTATCCACCAGCCGAGCACGATCGGGAGAATCAGTGTCCATCCCAGCCAGACCAACGAGGCGCCGGCCAGGATCACGGTGACGACGAACATCATCGGCACGGCGAACCAGGCAAGGCGGCCGATGCGGAAGATCTGCGGCAGTTCGACCGCGGGCGCGGCGTCGGGGGAGGCGGGGGATGACGTGGACACGGCTCCATTCTCGCATCTCGCGGATCTCGCAGATCCACCAGGGAATTCTCACGATGTGGGACAGGCGCAGACGTGGTTTGACTCATCGCCTGCGCCGGTCCTACCGTGATGGCGTGATGAAGCACGAGAATCTCGTAGTAATCGGCCGGCGCGTCGTCGCCTGACCGGTCACTTCGTAGACCTCCAGCATCGACGCGCCACCCTCGAACAGCCCAGCTGTCGGGGGTTTTTTCTTGTCAACTGAACGAACACCAAGCATGAAGGACCGTGCAGTGAGCGCACCAACAGCACGTACCGAGAACACGCGGGACACCGCGCGTGACGCGGCGCCACGTCAGCAGTCGCCGGCGGGTGGGAACCTGCGGGCCGTAGCCCGGCACACCGTCGCACCCGAGCGCGTCAGCGGCGCGCAATCTGTCGTCCGATCGCTCGAGGAGCTCGGCGTCGAGGTGGTCTTCGGTATTCCCGGCGGCGCGGTTCTCCCGGTCTACGACCCGCTTCTCGATTCGCAGAAGGTCCGTCACGTCCTGGTCCGTCACGAGCAGGGCGCCGGGCATGCGGCCACCGGGTACGCGCAGGTGGCCGGTCGGGCGGGCGTCATGATGGCGACATCGGGCCCGGGCGCCACCAACCTCGTCACGCCTCTCGCGGATGCACAGATGGATTCGGTTCCGGTCGTTGCGATCACCGGCCAGGTCGGTCGTGCCCTGATCGGTACCGACGCATTCCAAGAGGCCGACATCTCCGGCATCACCATGCCGGTGACCAAGCACAACTTCCTGGTCAGCAATGCTCTCGACATCCCGCGTGTGATCGCCGAGGCGTTCCACATCGCCGAGAGCGGCCGTCCCGGTGCGGTTCTCGTCGACATCCCCAAGGACATCCTGCAGGCGCAGACGACCTTCTCGTGGCCGCCGCAGATCGACCTGCCCGGGTACCGACCGGTGACCAAGCCGCACGGCAAGCAGGTGCGCGAGGCCGCCCGACTCATCGAGGCCGCCAAGGCGCCCGTGCTCTATGTCGGTGGCGGGGTCATCAAGGCCAACGCCTCGGAGGAGTTGCTGGAACTGGCCGAGCTGACCGGGATCCCGGTCGTCACCACCCTGATGGCGCGCGGGGCGTTCCCGGACAGTCATCAACTGCACCTCGGCATGCCCGGCATGCACGGAACGGTCGCGGCGGTCGCGGCGCTGCAGCGCAGCGACCTGCTGATCACCCTCGGCGCCCGCTTCGACGACCGCGTGACCGGACAGCTGTCGTCGTTCGCGCCGGACGCCAAGGTCATCCACGCCGACATCGATCCTGCCGAGATCGGGAAGAACCGGCACGCGGACGTGCCGATCGTCGGCGACTGCAAGGCGGTCATCGGCGACCTGATCGAAACGATCCGCAACGAGCGGGCGACCACCTCGGCGGCACCCGACCTGTCCACCTGGTGGCGCTACCTCGACGGGATCCGCCGGACGTATCCGTTGAGCTACGACCGTCAGGCCGACGGTTCGATGTCCCCGGAGTTCGTCATCTCCGCCATCGGCAAGGCCGCCGGCCCCGACGCGGTGTATTGCGCGGGCGTCGGACAGCACCAGATGTGGGCTGCCCAGTTCATCTCCTACGAGAAGCCGCGGACCTGGCTCAACTCGGGTGGTCTGGGCACGATGGGCTACGCGGTCCCGGCCGCCATGGGGGCCAAGGCCGCTGCACCCGAGACCGAGGTGTGGGCGATCGACGGCGACGGCTGCTTCCAGATGACCAACCAGGAGCTCGCCACCTGCGCGATCGAGGGCATCCCGATCAAGGTCGCGCTCATCAACAACGGCAATCTGGGCATGGTGCGTCAGTGGCAGACACTGTTCTACGAACAGCGCTACTCCAACACCGACCTGGCGACCCACTCACGCCGGATCCCGGACTTCGTCAAGCTGGCAGAAGCCTTGGGCTGCGCGGCATTCCGGGTCGAGCAGGAGTCCGACGTCGACGAGATCATCGCCCAGGCGCGCGAGATCAACGACCGTCCCGTCGTCATCGACTTCATCGTCGGCGCCGACGCGCAGGTCTGGCCGATGGTCGCCGCCGGCACCGGCAACGACGAGATCATGGCGGCACGCGACATCCGGCCGCTGTTCGACGAGGACGAGTCGGCGTCGGACCCGGTCGAGATCCATGACACGATGGCCCGCGCGGAGTCGGCCACGACATCAGCGAAGGACGAGAAGTGAGCACGACCCATACCCTCAGTGTCCTGGTCGAGGACCGTCCGGGCGTGCTCGCCCGCGTCTCGGGCCTGTTCTCTCGCCGCGGCTTCAACATCCAGTCGCTCGCGGTCGGACCGACCGAGCTCAAGGGCATCTCGCGGATGACCATCATGGTCACCGTCGACGACTTCCCGCTCGAGCAGGTCACCAAGCAGCTCAACAAGCTCATCAATGTCATCAAGATCGTCGAGCAGGACCCCGCCAGTTCGGTGTCCCGCGAGCTGATGATGGTCAAGGTGCGGTCCGACTCGTCGGTGCGCAGTGAGGTCATCGAGGTCGTCAATCTGTTCCGCGCCAAGGTCATCGACGTCTCACCCGAGTCGCTGACCGTCGAGGCCACCGGCACGAGCGAGAAACTCGAGGCGCTGCTGCGGATGCTCGATCCGTACGGCATCCGGGAGATCGCGCAGTCGGGAGCGGTGACGCTGGGTCGGGGACCCAAGAGCATGTCGGCCAACCGCTGACACCCACGGCGGGAGCCGCGCAGTAGTACACATGCCCTCGGGTCACACAAGCCTTGAGGGACAACAGAAATCGAAGGGAAACCAACTGTGGCGATCGAACTGTTCTACGACGACGACGCCGATCTGTCGATCATCCAGGGCCGCAAGGTCGCGGTCATCGGCTACGGCAGCCAGGGGCATGCGCATTCGCTGTCGCTGCGTGACTCAGGGGTCGACGTCGCGGTCGGTCTGCGCGAGGGCAGCAAGTCGCGTGAGAAGGCTGCCGAGCAGGGCCTGAAGGTCCTCTCCGCCGCCGAGGCCGCCGAGTGGGCCGACGTCATCATGATCCTGGCGCCGGACACCTCGCAGGCCAAGATCTTCACCGAGGAGATCGAGCCGCATCTCAAGGACGGCGACGCGATCTTCTTCGGTCACGGGCTCAACATCCACTTCGACCTGATCAAGCCGGCCGACAACATCACCGTCGGCATGGTTGCCCCGAAGGGACCGGGACACCTCGTTCGTCGTCAGTTCGTCGACGGCAAGGGCGTGCCGTGCCTGATCGCGATCGACCAGGATCCGAAGGGCGAGGGCCAGGCGCTCGCGCTGAGCTACGCCAGCGCCATCGGTGGTGGCCGCGCGGGAATCATCAAGACCACCTTCAAGGAAGAGACCGAGACCGACCTGTTCGGTGAGCAGGCCGTGCTCTGCGGCGGCACCGAGGAACTGGTCAAGACCGGCTTCGAGGTCATGGTCGAGGCGGGATACGCCCCGGAGATGGCCTACTTCGAGGTGCTGCACGAGCTCAAGCTGATCGTCGACCTGATGTACGAGGGTGGCATCGCCCGCATGAACTACTCGGTCAGCGACACCGCCGAGTTCGGTGGCTACCTGTCGGGACCCCGCGTCATCGATGCCGACACCAAGGAGCGCATGCGCGGCATCCTGAAGGACATCCAGGACGGCACCTTCGTCAAGCGTCTCGTCGCGAACGTCGAGGGTGGCAACAAGGAGCTCGAGGGTCTGCGTAAGCAGAATGCCGAGCATCCCATCGAGGTCACCGGCAAGAAGCTGCGCGACCTGATGAGCTGGGTTGATCGCCCGATCACCGAGACCGCCTGAGCGATCTGATCGTCCTGTGGCCGTTGCCCCCACCAGGGGGTGACGGCCACAGTCGTTGTGCGGGTGGGACAGACGTTGCGATCCGGCCCGGAATCCGGAGCGGATCGCAACGTCTGCGGCTGGAGATGCGCCCCCGGTCATTTGCGCGAACGGCCTCGCAGCGCGATGTGTCACACGGCAGGTATTCTCTGCCGAAGCAGAGCGTTAGAAGCGTGGCAACAGGGGGTCATGTGTCGGGGGTCGAGGTGGATCCGGAGGTTCTCCGGCAGTTCTCGGGGAGTGTGGATCAGGTGTCAGTGGGGGTGTCCGAGTCTCGCGTACCGGGGGCGTTCACCGACCTGGCAGCCTGCTTGCCGGGCTCTTCGACGGCGTTCGCGTCGGTCACGGCGGTGCCGGAGTTCCGACGAGCGCTGAGCACTCTGTCGGCGTTCTATTCAGAGATCGCCGAGGCGGTCACGAACGCAGCAGGCGAGTTCGAGCGCGATGACGAAGAGATCGCGAAGGGGATTCGCGAGGCTGGTCAGCCGAGATGATTCCCAGCAGACCTGTGTTCGAGACATGGGATG
The DNA here is from genome assembly GCF_003797825.1 of Gordonia sp. OPL2. Classification (GTDB taxonomy): domain Bacteria; phylum Actinomycetota; class Actinomycetes; order Mycobacteriales; family Mycobacteriaceae; genus Gordonia. Next base: position 164,360 of record NZ_RKME01000002.1, on the reverse strand, counting down.
TCGACGCGCTCCTTCCCTGTGGGTTGACCATCGAATCCCGGGCGGACGACCTTCACGACATGACCACCGACGTGAGCCATCGGATCTACTCGATGGGTCCCGACGGGGCCTGGCGCGGTCAGTCCCATGACGCAGCCGTCAGTGCGGTGGACCAGGGCGAAGGCTCCGCGAACACAATCAAGAACGTCGCCATCTCCAGCGTTGTCGGGATCGAGAAGTACGCGCCGGCTCTGGTGGAATCGACGAACGCGATCACCGGTCTCGTTCGGATCATCGAGTCCGGTGACCTCTACGTGACCGATGACTGGACCGTGCTGGTCCGCGAGAAGATGATGTCACCGGCGATGGCCAAGCTGATGATGCTCGCCGCCATGGGTTTTCAGGATCAGTTGAATCCGCACCTGATGGCTCTCGGGCACGCAGATCACGACCTCGGCAACTTCATCAGATCTCAGATCAAGGTCATGGCACCGGATTTGCCGGAACTGTGGGATGACCGGGCGGCGCCTCAGGATGTCACAACCGATCCCTACTCGGACGAACGGCGCGGGGAGAACCCCACCACAGGGCGCGAGGAACAGCAGAGGCGACTCGCCGAGCACATGATGGGGACCGTCGTCGACAAGAGCACCACCACCGAGAACGGCAAGACGGTGACCACGTTGCGGATGCTCGACGGCAGCCGCCAAGAATACACCGACGCCCATCGTGGAGGTGTCGGTGACGAGTTCGCGATGTACAGCGACAAGGGAATCCTCGTGTCGACAAGGGTGACCAACGCCGACGGTTCGACGACGACGACCCTGATGCGCGCGGGCAAGTCGCCGGTTGTTGTGACCGAGTACGAGAACGGACGTGCGACGGCGGTCGTGGATGGGGTCTCGGTGCAGGTCCCAGGGAGCCGTGAGGTGGCCCAGGCGCTGGCCGGGGGTGGAATGGCGGCTTTGGAACCCCATGTTGCCGAGGGTCTTCCGTACCTGACCCCAGGACAGGCCGAGACGCTCAAGCTCGGAGCGAAGGCGGCGGGTCCGGCGCTGACGATCCTGGGCACGGCCGTTGCTGTCGCGAGTGCCAAGTCCGGATACGACCAGTGCGTGGCGGGTACAACCGGGGCGGTCAGTCTCGTCGGCGACCTTGGTCTCGCAGCGATCATGCCTGAGTCGTTCGGTCCGATGCGCGCTCTTGGGGCGACCACTCTGGGGACGTTGATGTTCGGAACCATCGGGTCCGCAATCGGGCAGGCGGTCTGCAAGTGAGTGAGCCGACCACATCGGTGTCCGACCCGGACAACTGGCGAGTCGGTTACTCGCGTGGAGACAAGGGCGGATTGGCTGTATACACAGTGCTGTCCTTGCTCAGCGTCTTCTTTGCGGTTGATCGCGTCATGGACGGGGAGATGGCGGGCGGAGTGTGTGGACTGCTGCTTGCGATTGGACTCGCGACATCTGGGGTGCAGCTGGCACATACAGTGCGAAGACGCCTGCACGACAGTCGTGCCACGTACCCTCGCAACAGCGCGCGTCTGCGCAACCGTGAACTGGTGATCGATCGCGACGGGTTCACTCAGGCCGCCGATGTTTTTGCGCATCTGGGCATCGGTGTCGGGTTTCTCATCCTCGCGGGTGGTGTGTGGACAGGTCTTGTCTCGCTTCCCTTCACCGACACGGTGCGTCTGTCTGTCTACCCCTGGGTAGCTGTGATGGTTGGTGTGGGGAGCGTCGTCCACACAGTTCGGACCATGTCTGCGCGATGCGCTGTCTTCACTCTCTCTCCGCAGGGAATTCGCTTCGGCGGCCGCCGCAACAGATTTCGTTCATGGGAGAGTATTTCCGCGGTCGTGCCGGAAGACATCAAGGGTGACAGGCGCGAGGGCGCGTGGTTGTCGTTGGAGCCCAACGAGAGACGTGACCATCTCCGCGTGGACGAAACTGCCATTGGCGCAAAGGCGTCGCTGTGGCTCATCGAGCAATATCATCGCGCACCAGAACTGCGCGATGAACTGTCGTCGTCGGCGGTCTTGATTCGTCTTCGGGCCGCCATGCTCGAGACGGATGGGAGACGTCATGTCTGACGGCCCAGAGCCGAGCCTCCCCCCGGAGTACATCGCCCTCCTCCAGGACATGCCTCTCGATGTCGCTGTGCGGACGGAACTGCGGCAGGTGGCATTCGCGGCAGGGGACGATGCCCTCGCATCAGCACTGTTCCCGATGCCGACATCGTGGCGTACCGATGACTACCGGTTGTTCTGTACCGACCGTCGCGTCCGGACTTCTGAGCTCGCCCGCCGGGTGAGTGAAGCATCAAATGAATCGTTGGAGAACGGGGCATTGGATCCGCTTACGGGAGCGAGCGAAGAGATGGAGCGCGAGATCGAGGAGTGGACTCGCGAGCAGTTCTTCCGCGAGCTCAAGGCATGGAGGCAAGCGAATCCGAACGTGCATTACGAACCTTGACTCGACGAACTCCCACGCGAAGACACGGACAACAGATCGGCCCCGAGGGCGAACCCTCGGGGCCGATCTGCGTGTGGTCGACGGTCAGATGACGCGGAACCCGCCGTACTGCGGGAGCGATCCGACGCGCTTGAGGATGGGAGAGATGTTCGTGCCGGTCTCGGGGCCGATGCACGCCAAGAAGTAGTAGGCGTTCACCATGCCGACGAGACGGTCGCCGACGACGACTGGGCTGCCGGAATCACCTTCGATGACGCACATCTGACTGAAGTGCGCGTTGCCGTCGGAGAACCAGCTGATACCGCAGGTGTTGCCGGTGGTGCGACCCTGCTTGCAGGCGACCGCGGGGAAGGCGAGTGGCTTGGTGTCGATCGAGCGGATCGTCACACCGCGGACGGTGCGCAGGGGCACGACCTTGGCCGGATTGAACTCGATGACGGCGATGTCGAGGTCGCTGGCGGAGTACGTGATGGTGCCGGCCTGGCCACGGTCCTGGAAGGTCTCCGAATAGACCTTCTGGCCGGGGTCGCCGCAGTGGCCCGCGGTGATGCCGATGAGCTTGTTCGTCTTGGACTTGCCGATGGTCGTCAGGGTGCAGGCAGCAGCGGAGTTGCCGCCCTTGAGAACCAGGATCCCCGACCCGCCTCCGAGGTAGATCTTCGCCGGTGCGGCAACCGCAGAGCCAGCCCCCCAGCCGGTCAGCACCGTTGCAGCCAGAACCGCCAACAGTGCTGTCAGCTTCCTCATCATCCAAACTCCGCTCGTTCGACGCACACTCGAGATCCATGACGGCCCCGAGATCACGCGACTCGGGGCCAAGCACACCGTACCGGTAGCCGAGCGCGGCGTGCCGTACACGGAATCGTCCCGGGGTCGGTTTGCAACCTATCCGTAATGCCGCTCACAATCTACCTGCATTTCGTGACGCACCCATCTGACTGGCGCAGACCGGCTGCGAGGCGATGAAGGGGTCACGACTAAGCTGTTCGCGGAAGTCGTCGCGGTCACCCGAGCCGATCGTGGCGGTCTCCGCACTCGTTCACCCGGTCCCCGATCATGGAGAAAATTGTGACCTCAGCTGGCCGTCCGGTCGTTCTGATCGCCGACAAACTGGCACCATCGACCGTCGAAGCGCTGGGAGACGACGTCGAGGTGCGCTGGGTCGATGGGCCCGACCGTCCGAAGTTGCTGGAGGCGGCAGCCGACGCCGACGCGATCCTGGTCCGGTCGGCGACGACCGTCGACGGTGAGGTCCTCGACGCCGCACCGAAGCTGAAGATCATCGCGCGCGCCGGCGTCGGTCTCGACAACGTCGACGTCCCGGCCGCCACCCAGCGCGGTGTCATGGTCGTCAACGCCCCGACGTCGAACATCCACACCGCCGCCGAGCATGCGGTCGCCCTCCTGATGGCCGCCGCCCGCCAGATCCCGGCCGCCGATGCGACCCTGCGTGAACACACCTGGAAGCGGTCGTCGTTCAACGGTGTCGAGATCTTCGACAAGACCGTCGGCGTCGTCGGCCTCGGTCGGATCGGTCAGCTGGTCGCCGCGCGGCTGGCCGCGTTCGAGACGTCGATCATCGCCTACGACCCCTATGTGTCGCCGGCTCGCGCCGCCCAGCTGGGGATCGAGCTCGTCTCCCTCGACGAACTGCTCACCCGCGCCGACTTCATCACCGTGCACCTGCCGAAGACGCCGGAGACGCTGGGTCTGATCGGCAAGGATCAACTCGCGCTCACGAAGAAGGGCGTCGTCATCGTCAACGCCGCCCGCGGTGGACTGATCGACGAGCAGGCACTGGCCGACGCCATCACCTCCGGCCACGTCCGCGGAGCAGGTCTCGACGTCTACGCCACCGAACCGTGCACCGACTCGCCGCTGTTCGAACTCCCGCAGGTCGTCGTCACGCCGCATCTGGGCGCGTCGACCAGTGAGGCGCAGGACCGCGCGGGCACCGACGTCGCCAAGAGCGTACGACTGGCACTGGCAGGGCACTTCGTCCCCGATGCCGTCAACATCACCGGCGGAGCGGTCGACGAGGAGGTCGCACCGTGGCTCGAGGTCGCCCGCAAGCTCGGCGTCCTGGTCGGTGCGATCAGCAAGGAGCCGCCGACGTCACTCGTCGTCGATGTGCGGGGTGAGATCGCTGCCAACAATGTCGACGTCCTCGGCTTGTCGGCCCTGCGCGGGTTGTTCTCGGCCGTCCTCGACGACCCGGTGACCTTCGTCAACGCGCCGGCCGTCGCCGCCGATCGCGGCGTGACGAGCGAGGTCACGACCGCTCCGGACAGCCCCAACCACCGCAGCGTGGTGGACGTGAAGGCCGTGTTCGCCGACGGGTCGGTGCACAACGTGTCGGGCACGCTCACCGAACCGCGACTGGTCGAGAAGATCGTCAACATCAACGGTCGCAACTTCGACCTGCGTGCCGAGGGGCAGAACCTCCTCGTGAGTTACGACGATCAGCCGGGCTCGCTCGGCAAGATCGGCACGTTGCTCGGCAACGCGGGGATCGACATCAAGGCGGCCGGGTTGTCGCAGGACGCCGAGGGCGGTGGCGCCACCGTCATGCTGCGCGTGAGTTCCGCGCTCGACGACGACGTCCTGGCCTCCATCGGCGAGGCAGTGGGCGCAACCCTGATCGAGCAGGTGGACCTCTCATGAAGCTCGCTGTCATCGCCGGCGACGGCATCGGTCCCGAGGTCATCGCCGAGGCGCTGGGCGTCATCGAGGCGGTCGTACCCGACGTCTCGACCACCGAGTACGACCTGGGCGCGCGCCGTTATCACCGTAACGGGGAATTGCTGACCGACGACGACCTGGCGTCCTTGCGCGAACACGACGCGATCCTGCTCGGCGCGATCGGTGACCCGTCGGTGCCGTCGGGCGTGCTCGAGCGCGGACTGCTGCTGAACATGCGGTTCGCCCTCGACCATCACGTCAATCTGCGTCCGTCCCGCAAGCTGCCGGGCGTCACCTCGCCACTCGCCGGCGACCCCGACATCGACTTCGTCGTCGTCCGGGAGGGCACCGAGGGCCCGTACACCGGCAACGGTGGCGCGATCCGGGTGGGCACCCCGCAGGAGGTCGCCACCGAGGTGAGCGTGAACACCCGGTTCGGCATCGAGCGAGTGGTGCGTAACGCCTTCGAGCGTGCGCGTGCCCGGCGTAAGAAGCTGACCCTGGTGCACAAGACCAACGTGCTGACCTTCGCCGGCTCGATGTGGAGTCGGACTGTCGACGAGGTCGGCGCGGAGTATCCCGACGTCGCCACCGACTACTGCCATGTCGATGCCGCGACGATCTACCTGGTCACCGACCCGGGCCGCTTCGATGTGATCGTCACCGACAATCTGTTCGGCGACATCATCACCGACATCGCCGCGGCGGTCACGGGCGGCATCGGCTTGGCCGCGTCCGGCAACATCGACGCCACCGGTACCAATCCGTCGATGTTCGAGCCGGTGCACGGCAGTGCGCCCGACATCGCGGGACAGGGCAAGGCCGACCCCACCGCCGCGATCCTCTCGGCCGCCCTGCTGCTCGACCACCTCGGTGAGACCGATGCCGCCGAACGCGTCGAGAAGGCGGTCGTCGGCGATCTGGCCGAGCGCGGCGCAGAGAGCCTCGGCACATCGGAGATCGGTCGCCGGATCCGCGACCGCGTGTAGCGACCCGTCACCTCGCGAGCCCCGCCCGGCATGTCCGGGCGGGGCTCGCGTCGTTCGGCAGACCGACGATATTGTTCTAATTGAACTAGAACTATATGATTCCGGTGTGTTGATCCGCATCGATCCGACGTCGCGCGCGCCACTGTTCGAACAGGTGGCCGCCTCCGTGCGGGGTGCGATAGCCCGCGGCGAGGTGACGAGCGGCGAGCGGCTGCCCGCGGCACGCGAACTCTCGGCGTCGCTCGACATCAATCTGCACACGGTTCTGCGGGCCTACCAGACGCTGCGAGACGAAGGTGTCGTCGAACTACGTCGAGGGCGGGGTGCGGTCGTCACGGGCGGCGCGGTCGGCCGCGCCGAGCTCGTCGACGCCATCGACCGGCTCATCGGACTCGCACGGCGGCTCGACATCGCGCCTGCTGCGCTGAGCGCGGAGATCACAGAGAGGTGGACGACATGACCGAGGCATCACGACGCGCGGGTGCCGGCGTGGCCGGACCGACGGCACGGGATCGGGGCGTCGTGGTGGCGCTGGCAGTGCTCCCGTCGCTGGTGGCCGGTGTCGCGGGCGCGGCGCTGCTCGCGAGCTGGCGTGACGATCTGCCGAATCCGGTCGCCACGCACTGGTCCTCGGACGGCGCCGACGGATTCACCGACCCAGGGATCGTGATGGCCGCGCCCGTCGTCATCGGAATTCTCGGCGCACTCGTGGGCGGCGTCCTCTGCGCACGACCGACCGATCGGAGCGTCACTCGCTCAGTTGTGGGAATCGTTGCCGGAGTGGTGCTCTCGACGATCGGCGTCGTGGTGCTGACAACGTCGGTGCAGCGCGGTGTCACCGACGCGGCGGACGTTGCGACCCCGCAATGGCAGATCGGCTGCGCCCTCGCCGTCGGTGTGGTGTGCGGGATCGGCCTGGCCGCGGCCGTCCCCGGATGGCGCACGGATATCTCGGATGACGTCGGGGTCCGGCCGGAGCTGATGCTCGGCGCGGGGGAGCGGTTCATGTGGACGCGGGCGGTGTCGATGTCGGCGGGGGCCTCGATGGTGCTCGGTGTGGCGGTCGTGGTGCTGACGACCCTCACCGTCGTCCTGCGTTCGTGGATCGTCCTGGCCGCTCTGTTGGTGGTCGTCCTCGCCTCGCTGATGACGTGGACCGTCCGGGTGACCGTCGATCAGTCGGGTGTGCGGATTCGCGGGCTGCTGGGATGGCCGCGGACGGATGCGCCGATGTCGACGATCGATCACGCGGAGGTCGTGTCCGTCCGGGCACTTCGTGACTTCGGTGGCTATGGATACCGGATCGCCGTGCGGGGAGATCTCAAGGGTGTCAAGGGTTATGTGTTCCGGTCGGGTTCGGCGCTTCTGGTGGCCCGGCGCTCGGGAGCACGCGAGGTGATCGTCGTCGACGACGCCCGGACGGCGGCCGGGTTGATCAATCACGTTGTGCGTCACGGGGGACCAGCGGCACCGCGATGAGTGGTGTGATCGCGGTGAGCGCGAACGCGATGGGGAATCCGGCGGCACCGATGATCGCGCCCAGGACGGGTGTGCTCGCCGCGGTGGCCAGGTATTGCGCGGTGTTCTGGATGGCGAGTCCCCGACCGCTCCAGCCGGGGCCGGCGAACTCCGCGATCGCGGTGAACGCCAGTCCGTTGTCGGCCACCGAGGCCACGGTGGCCAGCACCATCACCACCGGTGCGATCGGACTGTGCAGCCAATCGGTCAACGCCAGCACCGCAGTCGACATGGCCGCGGCCACGGCGATGACCCGGATCGGTCGCATGCGCGAGCCCCAGATGTCCGAGACGCGTCCGGCGACGATCCGTCCGACCGCACCGACGATCTGGGTGATCGTGACCAACGCACCGGCGGCAGCGGGCGCCCAGTGATGGGCGACGATGAGCCAGGTGGGCACGAACGTCCACATCATCGACTGCGGAATCACCAGCAGCACACTGACCCCGTGTACGCGTGCCAGGAAACCGCCTGCACGATAGGGATTGTCGGCTGCCGTCGATCCCGTCGCCGAGGATGACGTCGCGGCAGGCGGATCGACGATGCCGACGACGCAGGCCAGCAGGCCGATTACGGTCACGGCGACCGGCACCAGCAGTGCCGCCGTCACTCCCGAGTGAGCCGCGATCAGCGGCATCGTGAGCGCGCACACCGCGATTCCCAGCGGCTGCGCCATCTGCCGCACGCCCATTGCTGTGCCGCGCTGTCGGGCGGGGAACCAGCCCACCACGATTCGGCCACTGGCACCGTTGGCCGCACCTGCTCCGAGTCCGCCGACGAACAAGGCCGCACCCAGCACCCAGTAGGGGGCGTCGAGGGCGGACACAGTCGCGGCGGCGCACGTCCCGGCCAACGTGATCAGCAGCGAGATGATCAGGACGCGACGCTCACCGAATCGGTCCAGCAGAGCCCCCCACGGGATGATGAGCAGCATGAGTCCGATCGTGGGGATCGTGGCGAGGATCGACGCCTGCGAGAGCGAGACCCCGTGCTGGGTGTGGAGCGCCGGGATGAGGTATGCCACACCGCTCACCGCGCAGGTCGTCGTCATCGCGGCGACCAGTGCGCAGCACAGCATCGTCCACCGACGACGTGGTGTCATCGCCGCGTCGGATGCCGCATCGTCCCGGAACGTAGTGTCATTCCCCACACCCACGGCTACACCTCATCTCATATAGTGAAACAAACTGCCCACATTCTAGAACTCGGCGCGACTCGAACCAACCTGAGTCCCGCGGGTTGAGACGGGGGCGGTGCGATAATGTCGTCCCATGCGTTTAGGACGAGTTGCCAGCCCGGATGGTGTCGCATTTGTCGCCGTCGACGATGCCGATGACGGCCCGCGGGCGCGCGAGATCGCCGAACACCCCTTCGGTACGCCGACGTTCACCGGACGCTCGTGGGCACTGGCCGACGTGCGGCTCCTCGCGCCGATCCTGGCGTCCAAGGTGATCTGCATCGGCAAGAACTACGCCGCACACGCCGCCGAGATGGGCGGGGAGGCGCCGGCGGACCCGGTGATCTTCCTCAAGCCGAACACCTCCATCATCGGGCCGGAGGTCCCGATCGTGCGTCCGCCCAACTCGGAGCGGGTCGATTTCGAGGGTGAGCTGGCCGTGGTGATCGGTCAGCCGTGCAAGAACGTGAAGGCCGCCGACGCGAAGGGCGTGATCCTCGGATACACCGTCGGCAACGACGTCACCGCCCGCGACCATCAACAGGCCGACGGCCAGTGGACCCGGGGCAAGAGCTATGACACCTTCTGCCCGCTGGGGCCGTGGATCGAGACCGAGTTCGATCCCGGCGACGTCGAGCTGATCACCGAACTCGACGGTGAGATCAAACAGCGTTCACGCACGTCGTTGATGGTGCACGACATCGGCGCGATCGTGGAGTGGATCTCGCGGGTGATGACCCTGTTGCCAGGGGACGTGATCCTCACCGGAACCCCGGAGGGCGTGGGTCCGATGCAGGCGGGGCAGCGCGTCTCGGTCACCGTCGAGGGACTCGGCACCCTGAGCAACCCGGTGGTGGACAAGGCATGAGGGGGCCGAAGACCGCGCGCGTCAACGGCATCGAGATCGCCTACGACGAGGCCGGGGACGGTCCGCTCGTGGTGCTGGTGATGGGGACGGGCAGCCCCGGACGGGTCTGGCACGCGCATCAGCAGCCCGCGCTGGTGAAGGCCGGCTACCGGGTCGTGACATTCGACAACCGCGGCATCGTGCCGTCGTCGGAGTGCGTCGAGGGGTTCACGCATGACGACATGGTCGCCGACACCGCCGCGCTCATCGAGCATCTCGGCGGCGGCCCCGCGCTGGTGGCGGGTACGTCCTTGGGTGCGCGGATCACCCAGGAGCTCGCGCTCGCCCGCCCGGACGTGGTCAAGGCGGCCGCGATGATCGCCACCTATGGCCGCAACACGCCTCTGCAGCAAGCGATCTCGGCTGGCGAGCGAGCGCTCTACGACAACAAGATCACCTTGCCCGCGGACTATGAGGCGGCGATCACCGCGCATCTGAACCTCTCACCGCACACCCTCGACGACGATCGGGCCGCCAAGGACTGGCTCGACGTCATCGGATTCTCGCCGCAGACGGTGACCGCGGGGGTACGCGCGCAACTGGGCTTGCACGACCGCGAGGCCGACCGGCTGAGTGCGTATCGCGGCATCTCGAGGCCCGCGCTGGTGATCGGATTCGCCGACGACCGCACGCTGCCGCCGAAACTGGCCAGGGAGGTCGCCGAGGCGATTCCCGGCGCGCGCTACGAGCTCGTCGAGAAGGCCGGACACTTCGGCTATCTCGAGCAGCCTGCCGAGGTGAACCGGCTGCTGCTCGACTTCTTCGCCACGCACCGCTGAGGGACCACCTCGTCGGATGGGCGGTCCGGGCGGGTCGGATGATTCGATACCCTGACCGTCATGAGTGCCTCTGACGTGCGCGTCCGATTCTGCCCGTCGCCGACCGGAACACCCCATGTCGGGCTGGCCCGGACCGCGTTGTTCAACTTCGCCCAGGCCCGCCACGACGAGGGCACCTTCGTGTTCCGCATCGAGGACACCGACGCCGCCCGCGACAGCGAGGAGTCCTACGCGGCGATCCTCGACGCCCTGCGCTGGCTGGGACTCGACTGGGACGAAGGTCCCGAGGTCGGCGGACCGTACGGGCCGTACCGGCAGTCGCAGCGGCGTGACATCCATCTCGACGTCGTCACGCGCCTGGTGGAGGCGGGCGAGGCATACGAGGCCTACTCATCGCCGGAGGAGGTCGAGGCACGTCACCGCGCGGCCGGGCGTGACCCGAAACTCGGCTACGACAACTTCGACCGGGACCTGACCGACGAGCAGCGTGCCGCATTCGCCGCAGAGGGGCGCAAACCCGTTGTGCGACTGCGGATGCCCGACCACGACATCACCTGGGACGATCTCGTGCGCGGCACCACGACGATCAAGGCGGGCACAGTCCCCGACTTCGCGCTCACCCGGGCGAGTGGTGACCCGCTCTACACGCTCGTCAATCCAGTCGACGACGCGTTGATGAAGATCACGCACGTGCTCCGCGGCGAGGATCTCTTCTCCTCCACCCCGCGGCAGATCGCCCTCTACGACGCGCTGATCCGGATCGGCGTGGCCGAGCGGGTCCCGGAGTTCGGGCACCTCCCGTTCGTGATGGGGGAGGGCAACAAGAAGCTGTCCAAACGTGATCCGCAGTCCAATCTCTTCCACCATCGGGATCGCGGGTTCATTCCCGAGGGACTCCTGAACTATCTCGCGTTGCTGGGCTGGGGCTACTCGAGCGAGACCGATGTCTTCTCGCTCGACGAGATGGTCGCGGCTTTCGATGTGCGCCAGGTGAACTCCAATCCGGCGCGCTTCGATCAGAAGAAGGCCGACGCCATCAATGCCGAGCACATCCGCCGGCTCGACGTCGATGACTTCACCACCCGACTCAGGGAATACCTCGTCGGCCAGGGCAAGCTCGCCGAGCCGATCGACGACGCGTCGTTCGCAGTGCTCGCCGAACTCGTCCAGACCCGCATCCAGGTCCTCGGGGACGCGTGGCCGCTGATGTCGTTCCTCTATGTCTCGGACGACGACTTCACCATCGACGAGAAGTCGGCCGCCAAGAACCTCGGTACCGACGCCGGTGAGGTCCTCGACGCCGCGACCGCTGCGCTCGACGGATTGACCGAATGGAGGGCCCCCGTGATCGAGGAGGCCCTCAAGACGGCTCTCGTCGACGGACTGGGGCTCAAACCCCGGAAGGCCTTCGGTCCGGTCCGGGTGGCGGTGACCGGTTCGCAGGTGAGCCCGCCGCTGTACGAGTCGATGGAACTCCTCGGCCGGGGCAAGAGCCTCGCCCGACTGGCGTCGGCGCGGGAGATCGTTCCCATTTAGGGCGTTGACCTGCCGATTTGTGGTTTACCGGTATCCCTTTGGTACTCTTCTCCTCGGTCCTTTTCGGACCGGATGCCAGGAGCGAGAGCCCCCGGCAGGCGGGTCCGAATGGTAAACCCTTGGGGTATGGTGTAATTGGCAACACAGCGGTTTCTGGTACCGCCATTCTAGGTTCGAGTCCTGGTACCCCAGCGAACTGCCGGATGTGCACCTCGAGTCGAGGTACACGCCCGGAGGTTCACAACTGAAGATCGTTCTAGGGCCCCGTCGTCTAGCGGCCTAGGACGCCGCCCTCTCAAGGCGGTAGCGCGGGTTCGAATCCCGTCGGGGCTACAGAAGGCGAACACCCCTCCTCTGCACTGATGCGGAGGAGGGGTGTTCTGCTGTCACGGGCCGTCGACGCGGATCACGAGGCGGGTGCGGTGCTCCCCGAGACGGGCATCTCGGGGAGTCCGAGCTTGCGGTGATCCCAGGAGCGGACACGGTCGGGCACGAGACGGACCGCGACCCGCTTGTTCATCATCTGCTCCACGAACGGCCGGGACTCCTCGGTGTAGGGCGCTGTGTAGCGCTCCCAGACGCTGATGCCGACCTTCAGGCAGGAGTCCGGGTCGTCGAGGATCTCCGCCGTTCCCTCGAACGAGACACCGCGGAGGGTGTCGTAGGTGTCGCCGTCCTCGATCAACACCGTGCACCGGCTGTTGCGCCGCAGATTGACTGCCTTCTGGGACTTGGCCTTGGTCTCGAACCAGATCTCGCCATCGACGACCCCGTACCACATGGCCACGAGGTGGATGCTGCCGTCGGGGCCGGTGGTGGCGAGGGTGGCGGTGCGGCTCGAGGCGACGAAGTCGGTGATCTCCGTCTCGGACATGACGATCTGAGTGCGCTGATTGACTCCCATGTATCGACGCTAGCCGACGGCGCCGGGTGCCTACGTGCCGACCTGCGTGGGGCGCGAGGGACAGTCGTCCGCGGTTCAGGTGCGACTGGGCTGCAGTCGCTTGTGGATCGCGTCCGCGGCGGCCAGCAGGTCGGCGGCCCAACGCGCCCCCGGCCGGCGGCCCATACGGTCGATCGGCCCGGACACCGAGATCGCGGCGACGACCTCACCCGTGCCGTCGCGAACGGGTGCCGACACGCTCGCCACCCCAGCCGCACGTTCGCCTGCGCTCTGCGCCCAGCCACGGCGGCGGATCTCGTGCAGCGCACGTTCGCTGAACACGCTGTCGTGCAACAGTGCTCGTTGTGTCGAGGGCTCGGCCCAGGCCAGCAACACCTTTGCGGCCGAGCCGGCGCTCATCGGGAACCGGGTACCGACCGGCACGGTGTCCCGCAGTCCGGTCGGAGGTTCCACCGCGGCGATGCAGATGCGTTCGGCTCCCTCTCGCCGGTAGACCTGGACGGATTCACCGGTGATCTCGCGCAGCCGGGGCAGGACCATCAAGGCGGACTCACGCACGGGATCGTGGGCGGAGGCGGCGAGTTCGCTGAGCGCCGGTCCCGGATACCACCGTCCGGCGGCGTTGCGGGCGAGTAGTCGATGGGTCTCCAGGCCGACCGCGAGTCGGTGTGCGGTGGCGCGCGGCAGACCTGTGCGGTCGCACAACTCGGTCAGATTGCAGGGGGTGTCCGCGATGGCTCGGAGAACGATCACCGATTTGTCGAGGACACCGATTCCACTGCTGGGTGCCGATGCGCTATCCTGTCCCATAGGACGATACTAGCGTTCCAGATAGTGAGATGCACGTTTCGTCGCCCTGCGAGACGTGCCGTGAATCCGAAACAGATGTGAGTACAGCCATGAGTTACAGCCCCGACACACCGCGTACTCTCGCCGAGAAGGTGTGGGACGACCATGTCGTCGTCCGCGGCGACACAGATGCTTCCGGGAATCGCAATCCCGATCTGATCTACATCGATCTGCACCTCGTGCACGAGGTGACCAGTCCCCAGGCGTTCGACGGACTCCGGCTCGCCGGTCGCCCGGTCCGCCGGCCCGATCTGACGATAGCCACCGAGGACCACAACGTCCCCACGGTCGACATCTTCAAGCCGATCGCCGACGAGGTCTCGCGCACACAGGTCGAGACGCTACGCCGCAATTGCGAGGAGTTCGGTATCCGACTGCACCCCATGGGCGATGCCGAACAGGGCATCGTTCATGTCGTCGGTCCCCAGCTCGGACTGACCCAGCCCGGTATGACGGTCGTGTGTGGCGACAGCCATACCTCGACGCACGGTGCGTTCGGTTCGATCGCCATGGGCATCGGCACCTCCGAGGTCGAACATGTCCTCGCGACACAGACTTTGTCGTTGCGTCCCTTCAAGACCATGGCGATCACCGTCGACGGTGAGCTCGCCCCCGGCGTGACGAGCAAGGACCTGATCCTCGCCGTCATCGCCGAGATCGGCACCGGCGGCGGCCAGGGCTATGTGCTCGAGTATCGCGGTCCGGCGATCGAGAAGATGTCGATGGAAGCGCGAATGACCATCTGCAACATGTCGATCGAAGCAGGTGCCCGGGCCGGGATGATCGCGCCCGACCAGGTCACCTACGACTTCCTCCGCGGGCGACCGCATGCGCCCACCGGTTCCGATTGGGATGCAGCGGTCGAGTATTGGGACAGTCTGCGTACCGACGACGACGCCGAGTTCGACGCCGAGGTGCACATCGACGCGACACAGTTGACGCCGTTCGTGACATGGGGCACGAATCCCGGCCAGGGTGCACCTCTCGGTGCTCGCGTCCCCGACCCGGCGGAGATCGCCGACGAGAACGCCGCCAGCGCAGCGAAACGCGCCCTGGAATACATGGATCTCGCGCCCGGCACCCCGCTGCGGGAGGTGAAGGTCGACACGGTGTTCGTCGGCTCGTGCACCAACGGCCGCATCGAGGATCTGCGCGCGGTGGCCGACATCCTCAGGGGCCGCACGATCGCCGACGGCATGCGGATGCTGGTGGTCCCGGGGTCGATGCGGGTTCGCGCACAGGCCGACGAGGAGGGTCTCGGTGAGATCTTCACGGCGGCCGGAGCCGAATGGCGCCAGGCCGGGTGCTCGATGTGCCTGGGGATGAACCCCGATCAGCTCGCCCCGGGCGAACGCTGCGCGTCGACATCGAACCGCAACTTCGAAGGGCGGCAGGGCAAGGGGGGTCGCACCCACCTGGTGTCGCCTGCGGTCGCGGCGGCGACCGCGGTCCGCGGCACTCTCTCGGCTCCCTCGGATCTGAGCTGATCCGGTTCGGCCTCACACCTACACACGATCGGACATCCTCATGGAACCCTTCATCACCCACACCGGGATCGGTGTGCCGCTGCGTCGCAGCAATGTCGACACCGACCAGATCATCCCGGCCGTCTATCTGAAGCGGGTGACCCGCACGGGCTTTGAGGACGGACTCTTCGCCGCGTGGCGCAATGATCCGGACTTCATCCTCAACAACGAACCGTGGGCCCGGGGCTCGGTCCTGGTCGCCGGACCGGACTTCGGCACCGGGTCGTCCCGGGAGCACGCCGTGTGGGCTCTGTCGGACTTCGGTTTTCGGGTGGTCATCTCGTCTCGCTTCGCCGACATCTTCCGCGGGAACGCGGGCAAGGCGGGCCTCGTGGCGGCCCAGGTCGAGCAATCCGACGTCGAATTGCTGTGGAAGCGCCTCGAAGAGCAGCCGGGGCTGGAACTCACGGTCAGTCTTGCCGATCGGACCGTGACTGCGGCAGACCTCGTGGTGCCGTTGGCAATTGATGACTACACACGCTGGCGTCTGATGGAGGGTCTGGACGACATCGGACTGACGTTACGCCAGGTAGAGGCCATTTCCGACTTCGAGAAGTCGCGCCCGTCATTCACGCCGGTGACCCTCGGCACGTGATCTGAGGCAGCCGCGCGAGCTGATCTGACCCACTCCCAGGAACGTGATTCCTGCTTTCGATTTCGCAACATGCCTGGTTAATTGGCGTGGAAGATGGACGTTTTCGAATTCGGCGTTTACCGTGTGGAGATAGCTGACCATAGAGAAGGGGTCAGATTCAGCTTGCGGAGGTAATCAATGAACAAGGCAGAGCTCATCGATGAGCTGACCAAGAAGCTCGACGCGGATCGCAAGACTGCGACTGCCGCAGTCGAGCTCGTCGTCGACACGATCGTTCGCGCGGTCAACAAGGGTGAGAGCGTCACCATCACCGGCTTCGGCGTCTTCGAGAAGCGCAAGCGGGCACCGCGCGTCGCCCGCAACCCGCGGACCGGCGAGACCGTGAAGGTGCGTGCCACTTCGGTTCCGGCGTTCCGTCCCGGCGCTCAGTTCAAGGCCGTCGTCGCCGGCAAGCAGAAACTGGCATCCACCGGTCCCGCTGTGAAGCGCGGCAGCGGTGCGACGACCACGACCGCAGCCAAGAAGACCGCTGCCAAGAAGGCGCCGGCGAAGAAGACGGCGGCCAAGAAGGCTCCGGCCAAGAAGGCCACGACCGCAGCGAAGAAGGCTCCGGCCAAGAAGGCCACGACCGCAGCGAAGAAGGCTCCGGCCAAGAAGACCACGACCGCAGCGAAGAAGGCTCCGGCCAAGAAGACCGCTGCCAAGAAGGCACCGGCCAAGAAGGCTCCCGCCAAGAAGACCGCTGCCAAGAAGGCACCGGCCAAGAAGGCAACTCGACGCTGAGTCGTCCGACACCGCGCATCAGCCCCGACGTACTTCCCTCGTCGGGGCTGATGTGTGTTCGCGGGATGTCGGTCCGCAGCGGCGCCGGCCCGTGCCTCGACCGGGTTCAGGACTCCGGGTGATCGGTGTCGGGCAGTGCGCTGTCGATGTGGTCGGCGGCGACGAGCCGGCCACCGACGGTGGACAGCACCCACACGCTGCCCTTGCGATTGCGCTTGGCCGGCAAGGCGACCTCGTCACGCTCCGACCACCAGTCCATCATCGGCGGGATGACCTTGCCCTGGCTGCACACCGCGTGGATGGCCGAGGTGTCCTCGGCGATCTCACGGATACGTCGATGGGCCGCCGCGGGATCCGAACGGTAGGCCTCCTCGGTGAGCGTCGGCTCGGCGACGACACCGACGCCGAGATCCTCCGCCAGTGGCGCGAGCGTCTGTTCACACCGCACGCGGTCCGCCGAATGCAGTCGCTCGGCACCGAAGACCGGGAGCAGGTCGGCGAGTGCCCGGGCCTGGTGGCGGCCCAGTCGATCCAGCGGCCGCAGCCGATCGTCTCCCTTGTACTTCGATCGCTGCCCGGCGTGGGCGTGGCGCACCAGCAGCAGGATGTGCGCGTCGGCCGGAAGCCGGCGGAACTCGGCGAGGACCGACCGGTCGAGTCGATGGGTCAGAAGCCCGGGCGCGGCATCGATCTCGACCCACCGCAGTTCGTCGACCTCGTGATCGGGCTCGAAGTCACCGCCGAGGGCACGCGCCGACCAGTAGCGGACGCGCTTCTGGTTGCCGTTGGGCAACCGATATCGGACGTCACGCAGGTGGCGTCCCAGTCGCGCCAGTTGCCCGGTCTCCTCACGGATCTCGCGCGCTGCGGTGGCGACCAGTGTCTCGTCCGGATCGATCTTGCCCTTGGGCAGCGTCCAGTCGTCATAGTCGGGGCGGTGCACCACACCGATCTCGACACCGCTGTCGCGGGTGGGACGCCACAGGACACCGCCCGCAGCCCACACCGTCTTCGTCGTCTTCGACATCGAAGCGAATCCTAGAGCGTCCGGGTTACGCGAACGGTTACGGGTTCGGGTCCGGGCGACGACGATTACGCCGGATCATCTGACGCTGATGATCGCGGACCTCTTCGCCGGCGGCGGGAGAGGCCACCCAGCTGCCGTCCGACTGCAGGACCCAGCACCGCGTCCGCGGATCGAGTGCCGACGCGAACATGTCGGCCAGCTCTGAGGTCAGGCGATCATCGCGCACCTGGGCCATGACCTCCACCCGACGGTCGAGGTTGCGGTGCATCATGTCGGCGCTGCCGATCCAGTATTCGTTCTGCGCCGCGAAATACAGGATTCGGGAGTGTTCGAGGAACTGACCGAGAATCGAGCGGACCACGATGTTCTCGCTGACGCCGGGCATTCCGGGTCGTAACGCGCAGATCCCGCGGACGACGATCTCGACGGGTACGCCGTTCTGCGACGCCCGATAGAGCGCGTCGATCACCTGCTCGTCGACGAGTGCGTTCGCCTTCAACTGGATGCGCGCGGTGCGGTCGCCCTGACGGAATCGCTCGATCTCTTCGTGTATCCGGGCGATGATGCCCGACCGAATCCCGTGTGGCGCCACCAGGATGTTGCGGTACTCCTTTTTTCGGGAGTACCCGGTCAGGGTGTTGAACAGGTCCGTCAGGTCGGCGCCGATGTCGGGCGCCGCGGTGAACAGGCCGACGTCCTCGTAGAGCCGCGCCGTCTTCGGGTTGTAGTTGCCGGTGCCGATGTGGCAGTACCGCCGGATCGACGAGCCCTCGCGTCGGACGACCAGGCAGGTCTTGCAATGTGTCTTGAGCCCGACGAGGCCGTACACGACATGGACGCCGGCCTGCTCGAGTTGTCTGGCCCACTTGATGTTCGCCTGCTCGTCGAACCTGGCTTTGATCTCGACCAGCGCCACGACCTGCTTGCCCGCCTCGGCGGCATCGATGAGCGCGTTGACGATGGGTGAATCGCCCGAGGTCCGGTACAGCGTCTGTTTGATGGCCAGCACCTGCGGATCCGCCGCTGCCTGCTCGATGAAGCGCTGCACGCTCGTCGAGAACGAGTCGTAGGGGTGATGGACGAGGACGTCGCCTTCCCGCAGCGTCGAGAAGACGCTCTTCGGTGTCTCGCGTTCGCCGAACGCCGGATGGGTCGCCGGGACGAACGGACGATCCTTGAGCTGCGGGCGGTCCAGGCCGTAGATCTCGAAGAGACAGGACAGATCCAGCAGACCGGGGACTCCGATGACGTCGGCGGGATTCACGTCGAGTTCGCGGAGGAGGAGTTCGAGCATGTGCTCGCTCATGTCGTCGGCGACCTCGAGGCGGACCGGCGAACCGAAGCGACGGCGGGCGAGTTCGCGCTCGAGTGCCTGCAGCAGATCCTCGTCGCGGTCTTCCTCGACCTCGAAATCCGCGTTCCGGGTGATCCGGAAGACATGGTGCTCAACGATTTCCATGCCGGGGAACAGGTGCTCGAGATTCGCCGCGATCAGCGTCTCCAGGGGCATCAGGACCACTTTGTCGTCGGTGCGCTTCGACTTGTCGCCGCTGTCGCGCATCAGCCGGTCGACGCGCACGAAGCGATTGACATTGTCGGGCACCTTGACACGGGCGAAGTGCTCACCACCCTCGGTGGCGTCCTTCACGGTGACGGCGAGATTCAACGAGAGTCCGCTGATGTACGGGAAGGGATGCGCGGGGTCGACGGCCAGCGGGGTGAGGACCGGGAACACGTCCTCGTGGAAATACTCGACCAGGCGTACCTTCTGCTCCTCGGTCATCTCGGCCCATGTGACGACGTGGATGTCGTTGTCCACCAAGGCAGGACGCACCGAGTCGAGAAAGACGCGGGCGTGGCGGTCGGCAATGGTCTGGGTGCGGCCGGCGATCCGGAGGAGCTGTTCACGCGGCGAGAGTCCGTCGGCGGACCGCACCGACAGGCCCGTCTCGTCGCGACGTTTGAGGCCGGCGACCCGGACCATGAAGAACTCGTCGAGGTTCGAGGAGAAGATGGCGAGGAATTTCGCCCGCTCCAGCAACGGCATCGACGTGTCCTCGGCCAGGGCGAGCACCCGGGAGTTGAAGTCGAGCCAACTCAGTTCGCGGTTGAGGTAACGGTCTTCGGGCAGGTCGGCGGACTCATCGGGGACCAACGTCGCCGCCGGAGGCGCTCCGGGGATGGACGTGATCGGCTGGGTGGCGATGTCGTCGGCTGGGCTCACCGTTCAATCATGACGCATCTTTGGTCACCGGGGCATGCCTGTCCGGTGTCCGGGCGCGGTCGGCTCGCCGACGGTGCCGGCCGACCGGCGGTGCGTCGGTGTCCCGAGGGTGCCTCGACATCGTCGCCGAGGTGTGTCTGCCCACGCCGAGGGCGTCGGCTGCCTCGAGGTCGGTCTCGGTGTCGACGTCGGTGCGCAGGTCCGGCCAGAGCAGGTGGTCCGCATCGAGTTCGACGGCACCGGCGAGCCGGTGGGCGGCGGCCGAATCCGGCCCGAAGCGGGGCGGTTCCGCGATGTGGGCGGCGCGGATCAGCATGGTGGTCCCGGTGCCGGCGCGATCGGTCAGCACCGACTGGACGTGCCCGGCAGCCGCGCCGAGAACATCACGGATGCTCTCGGCGCGGGCGGCGGGCAGGTCCGCCTGTACACAGATGACCCGGGTGATCCTCGGCCACCGGTCTCGGGCGGTCGCAGCGCCCTGGGAGAACGCGAGATTCAGGCTGTCGGCACCGACTGCCGACGATGACATCTCCGGAACGCCGATCGCCCCCACCGACCGCGCCGCATCGAGGACCAGCTCGTCCGGACTGACCACGACGACCCGGTCGATCCCGGCGCCGGTGATCGCGTCGAGGGTGTCCAGCAACATCGCGAGGACCAGAGCGCGATGTGGTCCGGCGTCGGCGCGACGGCGACTCGCGGCGAGCCGTGACTTCGCCTCGGTGAGATGTTTCACCGCGAGAACTGCGACGACATCACCGGAGGTTCCGTCCGCGGCGCGCACGCCGTCCCGGCGAACGGCTGACGTCGAATCCATGGGGACCATGATGCCGATCCACCCGGGGTGCCCGCCAGCGAGGGACCCCGTAGGTCTCGGACCGTGGCGACCACGAGGAGGCGACGAGGGGAGGCGACGAGGGGATGCGACAAGGAGGAGACGGGGGCGATGAGGAGGCGGCGAGGATCCGCGTCGGCACCGGCCGGGACGCACTACTGTGAGTGACGACGAGGTGGTCGGCGAAGGAGTGGTCGTGCGTGCGGTGGTGATGGGTGCCGGTTCCTGGGGGACGGCGATCGCGAAGGTACTGGTCGATGCGGGAACCGAGACCACGTTGTGGGCCCGACGGCCCGATCTCGCCGAGCGGATCAACCTCGACCACACCAACGGGGACTACCTGTCCGGGATCACGCTCCCGGACAGCCTCCGAGCCACCAGTTCGATCGAGGAGGCGCTGTCCGGGGCCGACATCGTGGTCTGTGCGGTGCCGTCGCAGTCGTTGCGCGCCAACCTCACCGACTGGCTCCCGTACACCGGCGCCGACGCCACCTACGTCTCCCTGGCCAAGGGCGTCGAGACGAGCTCGCTCCTCCGCATGACCGAGGTCATCAGCGAGGTCTCGGGCGTCCCGGACGGTCAGATCGCCGCATTGTCGGGACCCAATCTCGCGCGGGAGATCGCCGAGGGCCAGCCCGCCGCGACCGTGATCGCGTGTGCAGACGAACACCGTGCCCGCGACCTGCAGCAGGCGTTCAACACCGGCTATTTCCGGCCGTACACCAACACCGACGTGATCGGCTGCGAGATCGGCGGTGCCGTGAAGAACGTCATCGCACTCGCCTGCGGGATGGCGAGCGGGGTCGGCTTCGGCCAGAACACGCTGGCGACCATCATCACCCGTGGCCTGGCCGAGACCATCAGACTCGGCGTGGCGGTCGGGGCGCAGATCGAGACGCTCGCCGGCCTCGCCGGAATCGGTGATCTCGTGGCCACCTGCTCGTCGCCGCTGTCGAGGAACCGGACGTTCGGCGCTCGCCTCGGTGAGGGCGCGACGATGGAGCAGGCGCAGGAGGCCACCAACGGCCAGGTGGCCGAGGGCGTGAAGTCCTGCACCTCGGTCCGCGCGCTGGCAGACAAGTTCGATGTGGAGATGCCGCTGACGGGCGCGGTCCACCAGGTCTGCCACGGCGGGCTGTCGGTCGGGGACGCGGTGAGCTCACTTCTCGGGCGCAGCACGAAACCCGAGATCTATGACTGAGTCCGAATCGGGGTGACCGGCGCCGAGGCTGTCGGAGATGTCCGACGTGGGCGAGGCGAGGTCAACCGAAGTCGAGCGGTCCCCGGGGGAGGGTGCGCTCGATCACCGCGGACACGTCGGTGATGGGACCGTTCCCGGCGTTCGCGGGGATCCACATCGCCACGTACGGACGGTGATCGACGCACACGTACGCCTGTCCGGCCCCTTCGACGGTGTCGGTGATGAACCACTGCACCGGGTTGATCACCTGCAGGTTGCTCGTCGGGGACAGTTCTGACGGCCGGGAGATGCCGCAGCGCAACGTGACCGGGTCGCCGTCACCGTCGGCCGGCCAGCGGACGGTGGTGCCGTCGACCTGCTTGTCACCGAAACCCTCGAATGTCTCCGGCACTTCCGCGATGAGCCTGCCGCAGTCCGCCGAGGCGGATTCCCCGGAGGTGTACTGCTCGATCGGTGTCGTCGGATCCGGTCGCGAGGCCGCGAACACGATGAAGCCGACGATCACCATCACCGGTATCGCCACCAGGGTGGCGATGAGCGCCGGGCTCAATCGGGGGCCGGAACCGTAGCGCTCGTCGAGGTCGGCGCCGTCATCGCCACCGCCGGGCTGGCTGTCGTCGGTCACACCCTCACCCTAGTGATGGGGTGGGCGCCGTCGACGTCGTGGTTCGTCGCCGGTGGCGAAGGATCAGTCGGGACAGGCGTCAGTGGGCACTGTTGACGACCGGGCAGGTGAGCGTGCGGGTGATCCCGTCCACCTTCTGGATCTGGGGAACCACGTCCTCGGTGAGGTGGGACGCGTCGGCGGCATCCACCCGCACGATGACGTCATAGGGTCCGCTGACCTCTTCGGATGAGGCGACACCGGAGATCTCCGCAATCGTCGCCGCGGCCAGCGCGGCACGTCCGACCTCGGTCTGGATCAGTATGTATGCCTGAACCACGCCCATCCTCTCGTCTGCACCGGCCTCCGACTGTCGACCCGGTGTCAGTATTGTCGCTGACAACCCCGCCCGAGCGCGACACGAGAGAGACCAAGGTGACTTCGTGACCGTCGGAACCATCGGCGACCCGGTCGATCGGTCGCGGACCGTGGGCGAGGTCGGCGAACGCCGGCTCATCGCCGAACTCACCCGGGCGGCAACCGTGCACGACACCCCGCCGGCGATGCACGGTCCGGCCCACGACATCGTCATCGGTTCCGGCGACGACGCGGCGGTGATCGACACCGCAGGACCAGCCGTGATCAGCACCGACACCGCCGTCCAGGACAGGCATTTCCGCTTCGACTGGTCCGATCCCCACACGGTCGGCGCCCGCGCGGTCGTGCAGAGCGCCGCCGACATCGCGGCGATGGGAGGTCGCGTCTCGGGAGTCGTCGTGTCGATCGCGTGTCCACGCGAGACCACCGTCGGAACCGTGCTCGACCTCGACGCCGGCATCGTCGAGGCCACGCACCGTCTGGGTGGCCGCGTTCTGGGCGGGGACCTCGTCGCCGCCGAGCAGGTCGTTCTCACCGTCACCACGGTGGGCATGCTCGACGGTCTGGCGCCGACTGTCGTCGGGGGTGCCCGACCGGGTGACGAGCTCGCGGTCACGGGCCGCACACTCGGGGCCAGTGCCGCCGGGCTCGCGGTGCTGCTCGCCGCCGAATCAGCAGGGTCCGACGAACTGCCGGAACGATATTCGCGTCTGGTCGACGCCCATCGACTGCCCGCACCCGACCTCGGTCAGGGGCCGATCGCGGCGCGCGCGGGTGTACATGCGATGACCGATGTCTCCGACGGCCTGGTCGAGGAGCTGATCACCATGGCAGCAGCCTCTGGTGTCCGGCTCGACGTCGACAGCGGACGCATTCCGGCATCGGACGAGATGCGCTCGGCGGCTGAGGCTCTCGGCGTCGACCTACGCGACTGGACGGTTGCCGGCGGTGAGGACCACGAACTGCTCGGCGCCTTCCCGCCGGGCGCGGTGCCACCGGGCTGGACGACGATCGGTCAGGTGAGCGAGGGCGCCGACGCCTTTGTCGACGGACATCCGGTCGGTGGGCTGCGCGGATGGCAGTCGTTCGAGACGTGACGGACGTTGCGGGCACCGGGCGACCGGCGTCGAGGTGCGGATGTCTAGATTCGGTGCATGGCTATCTATGCTCTCGGCGACCGCGAACCCACGATCGGTGACGACGTCTATATTCACCCCGACGCCGTGGTGATCGGAGACGTGACCCTCGGCGATGGTGTCTCGATCTGGCCCACCGCGGTACTGCGCGGTGATTCCGGCACGATCACGGTCGGGCGGCGCACGAACATCCAGGACGGCACGATCATCCACTGCACACCGATCGATGCGACCGTCATCGGCGACGAATGCGTCGTCGGGCACAACGCCCATATCGAGGGTGCGACCATCGGCGACCACTGCCTGATCGCCTCCGGATCGGTCGTCCTCAACGGATCGACGGTGGGCGCAGGTGCGATCGTCGGCGCCGGCGCGGTGGTGCCGTTCAGATTCACCGTGCCTCCGCGCTCGATGGCGTTGGGCGTTCCCGCGCGGATCCGGGAGGGCTTCGAGGTGCCCGAGGGGCACGTGGACCTGAATGTCGAGATGTACCACGAGAACGGGAAGTACTTTCGCGAGGCACTGCGGAGGATCGGATGAGCGAGGGCCACGACACCGCGCCGCCGGCGCCGAAACCGTTGTCGGAGTTGATCGATCCCGGTTGGGCCGCGGCACTCGCACCGGTCGAGCCGGTCATCGCCTCGATGGGACGGTTTCTCCGGGCGGAGAACGCCGAGGGCCGCGGCTACCTGCCGTCGGGGGCGAACGTCCTGCGCGCCTTCACCCATCCGTTCGACGACGTGCGGGTCCTGATCGTCGGACAGGATCCGTATCCGACCCCGGGGCACGCCGTCGGCCTGAGTTTCTCGGTGGCACCCGAGGTCTCGCCGATCCCGCGTTCGCTGGCCAACATCTACCGCGAGTACTGCGAGGATCTCGGATATCCGCGACCGGCGAACGGTGATCTCACCCCGTGGGCGAGATCCGGTGTGCTGCTGCTGAACCGGGTCCTCACGGTGTCTCCGGGGGAGCCCGCCTCGCACCGTGGCAAAGGCTGGGAACAGGTCACCGAGTGTGCGATCAAGGCCCTCGTGGCCCGCGAGGCCGAACCGCTCGTCGCCATCCTCTGGGGCAAGGACGCGGGCAACCTGACTCAGTGGCTGCCCGACGTCCCGGTGATCGAATCACCGCATCCCTCACCGCTGTCGGCCAGTCGCGGATTCTTCGGTTCTCGTCCGTTCAGCCGCGCCAACGAGGCGCTCGAGGACCTGGGTGCCGATCCGGTCGACTGGCGCCTGCCCTCCTGACCGCACTTTTCGCGATCAGGGCCGGGCGGCCGCGGGCTCAGGACTGTCGTGCCGCCGCGAAATCGGGGGACCGCTTGGCGATGAACGCGTCGACGCCCTCGATGCCCTCCGGTGTGCCGGACAGCGTGGAGATCGAATGTGCCTCCGCGGCGAGGTGTTCGGCCAGCGAATCGGTCGCGGACGAGGTGATCAGTGCGCGGGTGGCAGCGGCGGCTCCGCGGGGACCCGCTGCGATCTGCTCCGCAGCGGTGCGTGCGGCCGAGTCGACGTCGTTGTCGGCGACGACCTCCGACAGCAGACCCCAGGCGAGTGCCTGTTCGGCGTCGATGACCTGGTCGGTCAGGATGATCTGGCGTGCACGGGCCGGACCGACGACGCGCGGGAGGGTCCAGGTCATGCCCCCGTCCGGGGAGAGGCCGATCCCGCGGTAGGCCGGGCGCAGTCGGGTCGAGGAGCCGCCGATCGCGACGTCGGCGTGGAGCACGATGCTCATCCCGGCTCCGGCGGCCCACCCCTTCACCGCGGCGACGACCGGTCGATCGGCGGCGTAGAGCGCGTTGACGAAATCGTGGAAGTCCTCGGCCAGTCCACGCAGATACGTCGGCCGGTGATCGGCAGCCGCGAATGCACGCACGTTGCCGCCGGCGCAGAAGTTGGCGCCGGTGCCGACGAGCAGGACCGCGCCCACCTCGCGCTCCCCGCGGGCCACCTCTTTGAGTGCGGCGGCGCCCTCGATCAGGGCGTCGTCGGCGAGTGACGTGCCGGCCGCCGGGGTGGACACGGCGATGGTGAGCAGCGGACCGTCCTGGGTGACGAGCGGGACGGCGGGTGCGGAGGAAGGCTGTGCGGTCATGCCTGCAGACTTTATCCACGAACGACAACGACCCGATTCCCGGGGCGAGGACATCGCTCGTGGGGGAATCGGGTTCGTCGGTGTGAGCTCGGGTCGATCCGGTCGGACATCGGCGTCCGACAGCAGATCAGACGCGTGCGGTCTTGCCGGCCTTCAGGCAGGAGGTGCACACGTTCTTGCGCTTGCGGTTCCCCGGCGCGACCTCGACGCGCACCGACTGAATGTTCGGGTTCCACCGGCGGTTCGTGCGCCGGTGCGAGTGCGAAACCGACTTGCCGAAGCCCGGTCCCTTGCCGCAGATATCGCAGACGGCAGCCATCGTCGAACTCCCTTTGTAGATGATCGTGGTCGTGTTCGGCCTGCTCGAAGACCGCGACGGGCGTGACGCGCCGACGGGTACAGCTGCAAGGCAACCCTGCAAGAGTAGCGTCACCCGACCATGCGGACCAAATCCGTGCCCGGCACCGGCGCAATGATCCGGCCGCGCCGGGCCGTGTGCGGTGACGGCCGGTGTCGTCGGGGCGTCCGAGTAACCTCTCACACACCGGGCGAGCAGCATCGCCACGATCAACGGTAAGGGGTTCCATGGAGTCGGTGTTCGACGGCGGCCTCTCCACGACGATGAACCCGCAGCTGCTGCGGGACTGGGCGCATGCCGCGGTCGAGGGACTCGAGGGGTTGCGCGGTGAGATCAACGATCTGAACGTCTTCCCGATCCCGGATTCCGACACAGGCAGCAACATGCTGTTCACGATGCAGGCCGCCGAGAATGCTCTGCGAGAGGTGCCCGCGGACGCGGGTGTCTCCGCGGTCGCGCGCGCGATGGCCGACGGTGCGGTCGCGCAGGCACGGGGCAACTCCGGCATCATCCTGTCGCAGATCCTGATGGGAGTGGCCGACGCCGCCGAGCTGGTCCCGGACGAGTCGCAGCTGACGTTCAACCAGTTGTGGTCATCCGGACTGCGCCTGGGTTCGCTCGCCGCCGTCCGCGCCGTCAGCGAGCCCCGCGAGGGCACCGTGCTGACCGTGATCCGGATCGGCGCGGAGACCGCGGCGACCCATGTGTCGGAGTCGGCGGCCGATCTGGCCCGTGCGGTCGCCGACGACTGTGCCGATGCGCTGGAACGGACCCCCGAGCAGCTGCCCGAACTGGCCAGCGCCGGCGTCGTCGACGCCGGTGGGCGCGGTTTCCTCGCACTCGCCGACGCCATGGTCGGTGTGCTCACCGGGGTGTCGCAGCGTCGCCGACGCTATCGCGGCATCCTCACCGGCGGCGGTGAACCCGGACACGGTGAGAACGACACGTGCTCGGGCGGCAGTGACATGGATTTCGAGGTCATGTATCTGCTCGACGGCGCCGCAGGCGAACAGATCGGGTCGCTGCGGGAGACCCTTGATCAGCTGGGTGATTCGGTGGTCATCGTCGGCGACAGCTCGGCCGGCGGCGAGCGCTTCTCGGTGCACGTCCACACCTGCGAGCCGGGCAAGGCGGTCGAGGCCGGGGCCGTGCGCGGGCCGATCTCCGACATCAGGATCAGCTGTTTCGCACTCGACGCCATCCGCGCCCAGGCCGACACAGCCGAGCCGCCGCCCCGTCATCGGCGGGCCGTCGTCGCCGCGGTGACCGGCGAGGGCGCGGCGGCGCTGTTCGCCGAGGCCGGTGCCGCCGTGGTCCGCGCCGACGACGGATTGACCCCGGCTCTGCTGACCGAGGCGATCCGCGCGACCGACAGCGCGCATGTCGTGGTCATGGCGAACGGAAAGCTGTCCTCGCAGGATCTGGTCACGGTCACCGCCGCGACGCGCTCGACCCAGCGATCCGTCGTGTTCCTGCCGACGTCGTCGATGGTGCAGTGCCTGTCCGCGCTCGCCGTCCACGACGGCACCGAGACGCCGGACGCCGACACCTATGCGATGGCCGAGGCCGCGGCCGGGACCCGGTGGGGCGCCCTCATCCGCGCAGAGACCCGGATCATGACGCTCGCGGGCACTTGCGAGGTGGGAGATGTGTTGGGACTCATCGGTTCCGACGTTCTGGTCATCGCCCCGGATCAGACCGGTGCGGCGACGGCCCTGGTGGATCTGATGCTGGCGACCGGCGGTGAGATGGTGACCGTGATGGCGGGTTCCGACGTCGACGACGCCGCCCTCGACGCCGTCACCCAACAGATGCGCCGTAGCTATGCCGGCGTGGAACTCGCCGTGTACCGGACCGGTCAGCCGGATCAGTTGCTCCAGATCGGAGTCGAGTGATGCCCGAGATGGGTGCCCCGCTCGAGAAGATCCTGGAGCCCAAGCTCGCGAGCCGTCTCGAGTCGATCGGGGTCACGACGGTCGGGGAGCTGCTGCGCCATGCGCCGCGACGGTATGTGCGGCAGGGACAGCTGTCGGCCGACGAGATGCCCGCCGACGACGACTGGGTCACCGTTGTCGGACGCATCACCGGCTCGCGGATGATCCCCATGCGCAAACGCAGCGGCAACTTCCTGAAGGTGACGGTCACCGACGACAGCCACACCTACGAGGCCAACTTCTTCAACGCGCGGTTCATCCAGCATCAGCTGAAGGCGGGCGCGCGGGTGATGATGGCGGGCAAGGTCAAGACCTTCCAGGGCAAGATCCAGCTCTCCCACCCGGAATGGGCGGTCCTGCCCGACGGTGAACCGGATGTCGACCATGTGGTCGGGTCCGCGATGCTGTCGGAGATGTACGCCGCCGAGGCGGAGGCCGGCGGAGATGTCGACCCGGCCGGTTTCGACCGCGCGATCGTGCCGATCTACCCCTCGACCAAGGACATCCAGACATGGAACATCTGGAGTGCGGTGCGGCAGGTGCTCACCGCGGTCGACGCGGACGGTCCGATGGACGACGCCCTGACCGCAGAACAACGCGCGGCGCGCGGACTCATCAGCACCGACGAGGCTCTGCATCGGGTGCACCTGCCCGATACCGACGACGACATCGAGACGGCGCGCGCCCGCCTGAAGTTCGACGAGGCCCTGGCCATTCAGACGGTCCTCGCGCAACGGCGGCTGGCCGGACGGGCCGAGAGTGCACCGGCGTGCCCGCACGTGCCCGGCGGACTCGAGGACCGGCTCCTGGAGCGGCTCCCGTTCACGCTCACCGAGGGCCAGCAGGAGGTGGTCGCGGAGATCGCGGCCGAACTCGGCCGGACCAGCCCGATGAGCCGGTTGCTGCAGGGCGAGGTGGGTTCGGGCAAGACGCTCGTGTCGCTGCTGGCGATGCTGCGTGTGGTGGACAACGGCCATCAGTGCGCGATCCTCGCTCCGACCGAGGTGCTCGCGGCGCAGCACCACCGGACCATGCGGACGATGTTGGGTGATCTGGCCGAGGCCGGCGAGCTCTCCGCAGCCGAGGGTGCCACGACGATCGCCCTGCTGACCGGTTCGATGAAGACCGCGGGCAAACGTCGGACACTTCTGGACGTCGTGACAGGCAGCGCCGGGATCGTCATCGGGACACATGCCCTGCTGGAGGAGAACGTCACGTTCTTCGACCTCGGGATGGTCGTCGTCGACGAGCAGCACCGATTCGGCGTGGAGCAGCGAGATGTGTTGCGGGCCAAAGGTAAAGACGGACTCATGCCGCACTTCCTGGTGATGACCGCCACGCCGATCCCGCGCACCGTGGCGATGACGGTGTTCGGCGATCTCGAGACGTCGGTGCTCACCGAGCTGCCGCGGGGGCGCCAGCCCATCAGCACGTCTGTCGTGCCGATGGGCAACTCCTCGTGGGTCGATCGGGTGTGGGCGCGGGCGGCCGAGGAGATCGCCACCGGGCGGCAGGTGTACGTGGTGTGTTCCCGGATCGGCGACGACGTCGACGAGAAGAAGTCGAAGAAGTCTGCGAAGGACGACCGGCAGGCTCCGACCAGTACGTCCGTGCTCGACATGTACTCCGAACTGCTGGATGGACCGCTGGCGGACGTGCGCATCGAGATGCTGCACGGACGACTCCCGGCCGACGAGAAGAACGCGGTGATGGACGCATTCGGTCGCGGTGAGGTCGACCTCGTGGTCTCGACCACGGTCATCGAGGTCGGTGTGGACGTGCCGAACGCGACGATGATGGTCATCGTCGACGCCGAACGCTTCGGCGTCAGTCAGCTGCATCAGCTCCGCGGTCGCGTCGGACGTGGTGGACATCCCGGTCTGTGTCTGTTGATGACCGCAGCACCGCAGATCTCCCAGGCCATGCAGCGGTTACGCGCGGTCGAGGCCTCATCCGACGGATTCGAGCTCGCCCGTGTGGATCTCGAGCAACGTCGAGAAGGCGACGTCCTCGGATCCCTGCAGTCCGGCGGGACGTCTTCGCTCCGGTTCCTGTCGCTGCTGGAGGACGCGGAGGTCATCGCCGATGCACGTGGGTTCGCCGACGAGATCGTCGGTGCCGACCTCGAACTCGCCGAGCACCGGCCGCTCGCCGAACTCGTGCGGGCGATCCTCGTGCCGGACAAGGTCGAATACCTGGACAAGTCCTGACTCCCTGAGCGGGGGTCGACCTGGGTGCCGAGGGTCGGGGTGCCACGTGTGCTCGGACGTCGTGGAACGCGCCGGCGCCCGCGTGCGTCCAATGATCATGGCGTCCACTGGAGAATGGCCCTTGCGCTGGTGGCTCGTGACGCTCGGATGTGTGGGCACAGCCGTGCTCGTCGCGGCGGGCGTGGTGGTGTCGGACGGACCGACGCGCGACCCGGTGAGCTCGGCACGTGCCCAGCGAGCGCAGTCGACTCTCGCGGGGGTGGCCGTCGTCGGTGAGCGGTCGTCGCGGACGGACTATCAGCGCGAGGCGTTCGGGACGGCGTGGACCGACGCCGTGGACGTCGCCGACGGTGCCAACGGCTGTGACACCCGCAACGATGTCCTCGGTCGCGATCTCGGTGACACCCGTCGTGGACCGGTCTCCACATGCCCCCGGGCGGTGGTCGCCGGCGAGTTCCGGAGTCCGTACACCGGCGAGTTCATCGTGTTCCGCCGGGATCGCCGCGCCGGCGCGGTCCAGATCGACCACATCGTGCCGCTGGCCTACGCCTGGGACATGGGCGCCTACGCCTGGCCGCCGACGACGCGTCGGGAGCTGGCCAACGATCCCGCGAACCTGGTCGCCGTCGACGCGGCATCGAACCTGGCGAAGTCCGATCGGGAACCCGCGGTGTGGATGCCGCCCAACGCCGGTTTCCACTGCCAGTACGCGGTGCAGTTCGTGGAGGTCGTCGGGGCCTATCGGCTGCGACTGGACGCACCGTCGAAGCAGGTTCTCGCCGGTGTGCTGGCCCGGTGTTGACGGTGGGTCTCGGACGAGGCGGCATCCGGGTGCCGTCGAAGGCCCGGCTACTCTGGAGGACGACATAATTCCCCAGGCGAAGTCGAGGAATCCATGAGTGCACCCACCGCCGAGCCGGGCGTGGTGACGACCGAGGTCGAACAGGTCGTCACGGGTCTCGCGAAGGCCGCCAAGGTCGCATCCCGCTCCCTGGGCGGGTTGACCACAGCGGCCAAGAACGAGGTCCTGCTGGCCGCGGCCGACGCGATCGAGGCGGAGGCCGAGGCGATCCTCGCCGCCAACGCCGCCGACATCACGCGCGCCGAGAACGACGACACCGAGGCCAACCTGATCGACCGACTCCGGCTGACGCCCGAACGGATCACCGGGATCGCCGATGGCCTGCGCCAGGTGGCGGTGCTGCCCGACCCGATCGGCGTCGTCGTCTCCGGCAAGACGCTGCCCAACGGCCTCGAGCTCCGGCAGATCCGCGTGCCGCTCGGGGTCGTGGGGATGGTCTATGAGGCCCGGCCCAACGTCACGGTCGACGCATTCGGCATCGCCTTCAAATCGGGCAACGCGGTTCTGCTGCGCGGGTCGTCGTCGGCGGCGAACTCGAATGCGGAACTCGTCCGGATTCTGCGGGAGGTGTTGCGCGGCAAGGGCGTCAACGCCGACACCGTCGCCCTGCTGCCGAGTGAGGACCGCTCCAGCGTGACCGCCCTGATCCGTGCCCGCGGTCTGGTGGACGTGGTCATCCCGCGCGGCGGCGCCGGCCTCATCAATGCCGTCGTCGCGAACGCGACGGTGCCGACCATCGAGACCGGTACCGGCAACTGCCACGTCTACGTCCACGCGCTCGCCGACGTCGACGTCGCGACCCGGATCATCCTCAACTCGAAGACCCGGCGGCCGAGCGTCTGCAACACCGCCGAGACGGTCCTTGTCGACAAGGCGGTGGCCGCCGACGCGATGCCGAAGATCATGCAGGCACTTCAGTCGCAGGGGGTGGTGATCCACGGCGACGAACCCGGCATGGAGCCTGCGACGGAACAGGATTGGGCCGAGGAGTACCTGTCGATGGACATCGCGATGAAGATCGTCGACGACCTCGACGCCGCGGTCGCGCACATCGACACGTGGGGGACCGGTCACACCGAGGCGATCGTCACCACGGATCTCGCGGCGGCGCGCGAGTTCACCTCCCGCGTCGACGCCGCCGCCGTCATGGTGAACGCGTCGACCGCATTCACCGACGGCGAGCAGTTCGGTTTCGGCGCCGAGATCGGCATCTCCACCCAGAAGCTGCACGCCCGCGGACCGATGGGACTGCCCGAACTGACCTCGACCAAGTGGACCGTGTGGGGCGACGGCCACATCAGGCCGGCGTGATGGCGGAGACGACCACCCCGCTGTCGGGGCCGACCACGGTTCCGTCGTTCGGCGATGTGCCGGACGTCGTCGCACGACTGCGGTCCACTGGGTACCTCGCCGACGATGCGACCGCGACGTCGACCTATCTCGCCGACCGGCTGGGCAAGCCGCTGCTCGTGGAGGGTCCTGCCGGCGTCGGCAAGACCGAACTGGCGCGGGCGATCGCCCAGGCGACCGACGCGGAACTGATCCGACTCCAGTGCTACGAGGGGATCGACGAGGCCCGCGCACTCTACGAGTGGAACCATGCCAAGCAGATCCTGCACATCCAGGCGACCGGGAATCGCGAATGGGACGACGCCAAGAGCGACATCTTCTCGGACGAGTTCCTGCTCCCGCGGCCTCTGCTCAAGGCGATCTCGCGCTCGGAGCCGACGGTGCTGCTCATCGACGAGGTGGACAAGGCCGATGTCGACATGGAAGGCCTTCTGCTGGAGGTGCTCAGCGATTTCGCCGTCACCATTCCCGAAATGGGAACCGTCGCGGCGACCCGCCGTCCGGTGGTACTGCTGACCTCCAATGCGACCCGCGATCTGTCCGAGGCGCTCAAGCGACGCTGCCTGTACCTGTACATCGACTTCCCGGAAGCATCGCGCGAACGGGAGATCCTGGCCTCCCGGGTGCCCGGCCTGTCGGATGCCCTCGCCGCGGAGCTCGTCCGTGTCGTCGGCGTGCTGCGTACCCTCGACATCCGCAAGAAGCCGTCGGTCGCGGAGACCATCGACTGGGCCAACACGCTTCTGGCACTGGGAGTCGGTGAGCAGACCGGCCGCGCCGCCAGCACTCTCGACGACGGACTGATCGCCCGCACGCTGGGTGTGGTCCTCAAGCATCGGCCGGACCTGAAGACGGCACTCAAAGAACTCAAGCTGGGCTGATGTCGCAGGTCGTGGACAGCGCTGCGGCCGACGAGGTACCGCTCGTCGGGCACCTCACCGGTTTTGTCGACGAGTTGCGGGCCCGCGGGATGGTGGTCGGGCCGTCGTCGCTGATCGACGCCGCACAGGCGATGGAGGTGCTCGACCTCCTGGACCGTCGGAGTCTGCGCGAGGGGCTGGCCGCGACCCTCATCAGCGATCAGATGCACCGCAAGGTGTTCGACGTCGTCTTCGACCTGTGGTTCCCGCTCGGAACCGGAGCGCGGACGTCGGTGACGGAGCTGCCACGCACCGCCGACGGTGACGTCGACGTCGACGCGGTCCGCGAGATGGTGGCCGACCTGCTGGCCGACGACGACGCGTCCGCGGACGGTCGACTCGATCAGATGATCGCCCTCATCGTCGACCAATTGGGTCGGTACGACTCGACCCGCGGGGAGGCCTTCTCCGCGTATCAGGCTCTGTCCCAGGTCAATCCGCAGACCCTCATCGCCCGGATCGCGGCGGCGATGGCGGGCGGCGGAGGCGACGAGGGATCGCTCGGCGACCGGCTGGGCACCGAGCCGATGTATCGGCGGGCGGCCCGGGCGCGCGCGGGTGATCTGCGCGCCGCCATCGAGGCCGAGACGCAACGCCGGATGGCCGGGCGCAACGGGCGCGAGCGGGTCGCCGACTACGCCGTCCCACCGTTGCCGGAGAACATCAACTTCTTGTCGGCCGGGGCCAACGATCTCGCCGAGATCCGGCGCACCATCGCGCCGTTGGCGCGGCTGCTGGCAGCAAAGCTGGAGACCCGCCGGCGCCGGTCCCACCGGGGTGCGGTCGACGTGCGCAAGACATTGCGGGCATCGATGTCGACCGGTGGGGTCCCGATCGAACTCAGCCACCGCCGTCCCCGCCCGGGCCGGCCGGAACTCGTCGTGATCTGCGATGTCTCGGGTTCGGTCGCAGGGTTCTCACAGTTCACTCTCCGTCTGGTCTACGCTCTGCGCCAACAGTTCTCGAAGGTCCGGGTGTTCGCCTTCGTGGACACGGTCGACGAGGTGACCGACTTCTTCGACCGTGGCGCCGACGACGAGGACTTCGGTTCGAGCATGCACCGGATGATCACCACCGCGCGGATCAGCACGCGCGACGGCCATTCCGACTACGGCAACATGCTCAAGGGATTCGTCGAGGAGTACGGCGAATCGCTCACCCATCGCGGCGCCCTGCTGATCCTCGGTGACGCCCGCACCAACTACCACGATCCCCGTCTGGGGGCGCTGCGAGAACTGACCGAACGAGCTCGGCACGCGTACTGGCTCAACCCGGAGGCGCGACGGAACTGGGGGACCGGGGACTCCGCCGCCACCGAGTACGCCGAGGTCATCGAGATGTTCGAATGCCGCAACGCGACGCAGCTGGGCCGGGCGATCGCCGACCTCCTGCCCGTGTGAGGCGCGGGCGCTGACGATCCTCGCGCCGCGTCGACCGCGTAAGCTCACTCCTCATGGCCTCCGACCGGCAGACGTCCCCGCCTCCGCGCGCCCGCCGAATCGGCGTCATGGGTGGCACCTTCGATCCCATCCACAACGGCCATCTCGTCGCGGCCAGCGAGGTCGCGCACCGGTTCAACCTCGACGAGGTCATTTTCGTACCGACCGGCAGGCCCTGGCAGAAACTCGGCGACGAGCCGGAGAGCAAGAAGGACGTGGGTCGATCGGTCAGCCCGGCCGAGGACCGGTACCTCATGACGGTGATCGCCACCGCCTCGAACCCCCGGTTCACGGTGAGCCGCGTCGACATCGAGCGCAACGGCGACACCTACACCGTCGACACGCTGCGAGATCTCCGCAAGGTCCACCCCGAAGCGGAACTGTTCTTCATCACCGGTGCCGACGCGCTGGAGTCGATCCTGTCGTGGCAGCATTTCGAGGAGCTCTTCGAACTCGCTCATTTCATCGGTGTCAGCCGACCCGGATACGAATTGCACGTCCAGCATCTGGCGAAGCATCTCGAGAAGCTGCCGGAGGACACCCTGCAGATGCTGGAGATACCGGCCCTGGCGATCTCGTCGACCGAATGCCGTGCTCGCGCGGCACGTGGTCGCCCCGTCTGGTACCTGGTACCCGACGGCGTCGTCCAGTACATCGCGAAGCGCAAGCTGTACCGTGCACCGAGGGCGTCCTCGCCGGGGGTCTCGGCACCATGACGGCCGCACCAGAGACCGAGCCCGCACCGAATCCACCGATGGAAGGACACCAGTGACTGCCTCAGCCCAAGCGCTGGAGATGGCCACGATCGCGGCACACGCCGCGGCCGACAAACTGGCACACGACGTGACGGTCATCGACGTCTCCGAACAACTCGTCATCACCGACATCTTCGTGATCGCCTCCGCCGACAACGAACGACAGGTCACCTCGATCGTCGACGAGGTGGAGGACAAGCTCCGCGAGGCCGGCCACAAGCCGGTGCGCCGCGAGGGAACCCGTGAGGGCCGCTGGGCCCTCATCGACTACGCCGACATCGTGGTCCACATCCAGCACACCGACGAGCGACAGTTCTACGCGCTGGAAAGCCTGTGGAAGGACTGCCCGGTCATCGAGGTGGACGGCGAGGCATGAGCGGGGGACCCGACAGTCACGACACCGCCGTCGAACGCCTGACGCCGGTGGTGCGTCGCCTGATCCTGTTGCGGCACGGGCAGACCGAGTACAACGCGACCAGCCGGATGCAGGGGCAACTCGACACCGAGTTGTCGGCGCTCGGTGTTCGTCAGGCCGATGCGGCGGCCCTCGCCCTCGCCGATCGCACCCCGATGCTCATCGTCTCCTCCGACCTCACCCGCGCCCGCGAAACGGCGGAAGCGCTGTCGCGGCGCACGGGACTGGAGGTGACCACCGATGTCCGGCTGCGCGAGACCCACCTCGGGGACTGGCAGGGCATGACCCACCTCGAGGTCGACGACGCGATGCCCGGGGCCCGGCGCATCTGGCGTGACGACGCCTCGTGGGCACCGCCGAACGGGGAGAGCCGCATCGACGTCGCACGCCGATCGGTGCCGCTCGTCGACGAGTTGGTCGCCGACCTCGACGGCTGGGGCACCGGCGAACTGCCGGAGGCGCCCGTGGTGCTGGTGGCGCACGGAGGCGTCATCGCGGCCATGACCGCTGCGCTGCTCGGACTGCCGGAGACCTCGTGGCCGGTGTTCGGTGGACTGGCGAACACCAGCTGGGTCCAACTGTCCGGGCACGGTGTGCCGGGAAGTGCGCCCCGCTGGCGGCTCGACGTGTGGAACGCGTCTGCCGAGAGCGCGGACGCCGCGGTCCAATGACCGCACCCGGCCCGGTGACCCGCCGGTCCGCCGGCGCCGGCTCGATCCTGGTGCTCTCGGATTCCCTTGCCTACTACGGCCCGGGGGGCGGCCTTCCCGCCGGCGACCCGCGCATCTGGCCCACCATCGTCGGTGACCGATGCCGGCGCGAGGTCCGGCTGTTCGGGCGGATCGGGTGGACGAGCCGCGACGTGTGGTGGGCCCTCACCCAGGACCCGAACATCTGGGCGGCCGTGCCGTCCGCGGACGTCGTGGTGCTGGCGTTCGGGGGCATGGACAGCCTGCCGTCGCCGCTGCCGACCGCCCTCCGCGAGCAGATCCGCTATGTGCGACCCAACCGTCTCCGACAGGTCGTCCGCGACGGTTATCAGTGGCTGCAGCCTCGCCTGTCCAGGACCGGCTGGCCGACCGCGCTTCCGCCACGAATCACGGTGGAGTACCTGGAGAAGATCCGTGATGCGCTCACACAGCTGCGGCCGGAATTGCCGATCGTGGTGTGTCTGCCGCCGACACACAACAGTCCGTACTACGGGCGCGTGCATTCCGGGCGCATCCCGACGACCGCCGCGATGATGCGCTGGGCCGACGATCACGATCTGCCCACCGCCGACTTCTATCCGGCGACCCGCGATGCGTTCCGCGCTCCGGAGGCGGCCATGAACCCCGACGGGATCCACTGGGGCTGGGACTGTCACCGCGCCGTCGCCGACGTGGTGGTGTCGGCGCTCGAGCCGATGCTGCCTCCGGTGGTGGTACCGGCCGCGGACGGGCATCCGACCACGATCGAGTCGACCCGCTAACGTAGACGCGTGCCTGTCGTCGTCGTCACAGATTCCTCCTCGCGCCTGCCCGCCGCACTGGCAGAGCATGCCGGGATCCGGCAGGTACCGCTGCATCTGACCCTCGACGGCAAGGACTACCTCGAAGGCGTCGACGACATCCCGGTCGACATCATCTCGACGCCCGGGGTCACCACGTCCGGCGCCAACCCGCACGAACTCACCGAGGTGTACGAGCAGGCGCTGGCCGACAGTGACGGCGACGGTGTCGTCGCGGTCCACATGTCGCGTCGGTTGTCCGGCACGTGGGGAGCGGGCCGGCTGGCCGCGGAGAAGTTCCCGGGCCAGGTCCGTATCGTCGACTCACGATCGGTCGGTCTCGCCGTCGGCTTCACCGCGCTCGGCGCCGCGCAGGCCGCCGCCTCCGGCGCCGACCGCGATCGGGTGTACGAGTCGGCCATCCGTCAGGCATCGACCGTCGAGTCGATGCTGTGTGTGCATCAGCTCGACAATCTTCGTCAGAGCGGCCGGATCAGTGCGGCGAGCAAGATGCTCGGCTCCGCCCTGTCCATCAAACCCATCCTGCACATGGTCGACGGCATGCTCACCCTCAAGGAACGTCACCGCACCTTCTCCAAGGCGCTGACCAAGATGGTCGATGCCGCGGTCGATGCGGCTGCCGGAGCGCCGGTCACCGTCGGCGTGCAGCACAGCGGATCGCCGGAGCTCGCAGGCGAACTCGCGGCGCAACTGACCGACCGGCTGCGCGTCGTCACCTCCGAAGTGATCGTCGACCTCGGACCCGTCCTCGGCTGTCATGTCGGTCCCGGCGCGATCGGAGTCGTGCTCGCAACACATCTCGAGCCGCTCGACGTCTGATCGACGTCCACACCCACCGTTTCATCCACAGATCGGGCTCGGGTTCCCGCGGCGTCCGGCGAGGGTGCTGATCCTGCTTACGCTCAGCGGTCATGAGCACCACTGCACGACGACCCGGGACCGACTCGGATGGGGAGCGGCACGGGAGGCGCAGCCCACTGGACCGTCTGACGGTTGCGGACCCGTCGGCTGCCGAGACCCGATCGGCGCGTCAGCACGCGCGCTCGCCGGATGTCGACATGTCCGACGTCTGGGCTCATGACGAGAACTCGAGGGACCGGGAGCTGCCGGACGTCACCGGGACCGCGGTGAAGTACGACCCGGTGGTGTCGGATCCGAGGTCGGTGCCGGAGCCCGACATCGATGACAATGCGGCCCACACGCCCGAGAGTTCCTGGGGCGTGGCGGGAGTGCCGACCTGGTTCACACCCACCGACGACCGTGGTCACGCCCGCATGTCCGTCGCCGAGCGGTTCGGTCTCGACGAGGACGACGAGGACGAGGCGCCCCGTCGACGCTTCCTGGTGGCACCGCCGGCCGCCATCGCCTTGATCCTCATCGGCGTGATCGCCTGCGGCGTGGCGGGATACACGTTGCTGCGCGGCAGTTCGGACACGACGACCCCGGTGGCCTTCCCGGTGTCGGCGGGCCCGACGACACCTGTCACATCCGGCCTCGAATCCCGTACGGCGCAGCCGATCGCGCCACCGGCAGCCGAGATGGTGGTGAGTGTCGTCGGCCTGGTCCATCGTCCGGGACTCGTCCGGCTGCCCGGACAGCCTCGGGTGGCCGACGCCATCGCGCGTGCCGGTGGCGCCCGCAAGGGCGCAGACCTGTTGTCGCTCAATCTGGCCCAGCGTTTGAACGACGGTGACCAGATCCTCGTCGGGTATGCGGGCGACGGAGGTCGCATGGCCCTGCGCAGCGCCGTCGTCGGCACCGCGGGGTCCCCGGGCGGCGGCATTGCCGCGAGCGTGCCGTCCTCGGGTGCTGCCGAGGGCGGTGCGAACACGAGCCCGGCGGGCAAGGTGGATCTCAACTCCGCGACCGAGGCACAACTCGATGCACTGCCGGGAGTCGGTCCCGTCACCGCGAAATCCATCATCGCGTGGCGTGATGAGCACGGACGATTCACCTCCGTCGACCAGCTCGCCGAGGTCGACGGCATCGGGCCGGCGCGGCTCGCCCGGCTGCGCGAGCTGGTGACGGTGTGAGCGAGTCGTCGCCGCCCGCCTCCCGTCGCCCACGTCGTGTGCTCGACGACTGGGTGCCGTCCGGCGACTATCGTCTGGTCCTGCCCGCCGTGACGGTGTGGATCATCACCCTCGCGTGCCTGCTCGGTCCACCTCCGATCGCACGGGTCCTCGTGATGGTGTGCGTTCTCGGGTGTGCGGGCGCCGGGCTCGCGCTGTGGCGGGGCTGGGCGAGGTGGACGACGATCTCGTTCGTGGTGGTCGTCGCCGGCATGGGTGTGGTCACCGCCGGGGCGCTTGCCGTGCGGCTCGAGGCCCGCAGCGGACATCCGTTGTGGCAGGCGGACGGCAAGGCCCGGATCGTCGGGATCATCCGCGACGATGCGGTGTCGGTGGGGCCCGCAGCCGCATCGATGGTCCGGGTCCGCGTGGACGTCACCGGTGTGGCGGGCCGTTCGACGGTGCCGATGGGTGCCGAGCTCACCGGGGCGGCCGCGGACTGGTCCGAGTTGCTTCCCGGACAGCGGTTCTCGGTGCTGGTCCGCGTACGCCCGCCCCGTGACGGCGATCTGCTGGTCGCCCGGCTGAGCGCGTCCGGCGCCCGGCACACACTCGGGCGTCCCCCGCCGCACCAGCGTCTCGCCGGCGCGGTCCGCGCCCGGCTCCAGCTGATCTCGGCGCGCGCCCTGGGTCCGGAGGCCGCCGGACTCTTCCCGGGTCTGGTGCTCGGTGACACGTCGTCGCTCGACACGCGGGTGCGCGACGACTTCCGTGCGGCCGGTCTGTCGCATCTGCTCGCTGTGTCCGGAAGCAATTTCGCGATCGTGACCGGGGCTGTGGTGATGCTGGTGCGAGCGCTGGGTACGTCACCGCGCGTCACAGCCGTCGTGGGCATCCTGATCGTGGTGGTGTTCGTCATCCTTGTCCGACCGTCGCCGAGTGTGCTGCGTGCGGCGATGATGGGCACGGTGGGACTGCTGGCGCTGGCGGGTTCGCGACGGGTGCACGCGTTGCCGGCCCTTGGTGCGGCCACGGTCGTCGGCCTGCTGTGGTGGCCGGATCTCGCGGTGGCGCCGGGTTTCGCATTGTCGGTCCTGGCGACGGCCGGGTTGGTGTTGTGGTCGGCTTCCCTGCGGGATTGGTTGCGCGCGCGACGCATTCCGGCGGGTGTGGCCGAACTGCTGGCGATGTCCCTCGCGGCACAGCTGGTGACCGCTCCGATCATCGCGCTGCTCAGTGGGCGGTTCAGCGTCGTGGCGTTGCTCGCGAACGTTCTCGTGGTGCCGGTCGTCGGACTCGTCGGCATCGTGGGAACCGCGGCCGCGGTGATCGGATCGGTCGGTGGCGCTGATGGTCCGGGTGCCGGCTGCGCCGAGTTGATGGTCCGTGCGCTCGGTCCGGAGCTGTGGTGGATGCTCACCTGCGCCCGGTTTCTCGGCGCACAGACGTGGGCGACGGTGTCCGTCCCGTCGGGTGTCGTCGGCGCGCTCGTCGTCGGCGCGGTGACGTTGATCGTGGTGGTGGCGGTGGGAGCCGGAACACGCTACTTCCCGGAGGGGGTTCGTGGGCTCGGGCGGGCTGTCGGGTCCGTCTGGCACGATGGTCGCCGTGGATGAACGCCTGCACCTGTTGCTCGGAGACGACGACTTCCTCACGGGCCGGGTGATCGCGGGCGTCGTCGCGCGACAGTCGGCGGACACGGGCGCGGACATCCCGGTCACCCGGGTCCGCGCGGGCGACGTGACCGAACCCGAATTGGCCGAACTGCTCAGTCCGTCGTTGTTCGCCGAGGATCGGATCGTCGTTGTCGAATCGGCGGCCGATGCCGGAAAAGAGCCGGCCGCGCTGATCGATCTTGAAAGACGCGATCTCGGCAGCATGTCATCAGCACAGTTGAATGACCTATAGCGACTAACTGTCTGTCGCGCCGCTCGCTACCGTTGCCGAAGTGCTCAATCGCGTCCTCCTTGGGCGTAGCCGCCTGCGACTTCCGCATTGGTCGCAGCTCCGGCGGGCATGCCGCTCGCAGCCTCCTGGGCGATCGGTGCGCTCACGGAGTGGACACACGTTCGGCGCGGACTGGTGTCGGGATCGCGGATGATCTTGTGGGTCGGTAGGGTTTTGCGGTGAGGGGGGGCCGCGGGCGTGTTGCGGCGCGCCGAACGAAGCACACGCTCGTGGAACTGCTCGACCTCCTGCTCGGCGATTAGCGCGTCGGGTGAATCGGTCATCGTCGCGGGCGCGGTCGTAGATACGGCTGCAGCGTAGCCTCATCACTCTGCTCTCGGCGCCCAGATCGCGCAGCTCGACTACGCATTGACGACACGTGGGGCACGCGAGACATCCCACGCAATCAGAACGTCGCCAGGGACAGGTCTGTTCCAGCCGTCGGTATTCGGGGGCGACACTCTCGTTCCTGATGGTCGATAGACTTGCCGCGCTCGCTCGGGCCGGACGAAACGCCTCAGTGGATGATCGCTCGCACGATCGGATACTAAGACCGCTTTACGATAATGGGTCACGCGAACCTGCTGTAGGTTACTCCCCATTCCTAAGCTCAAAAGCAAGGAACCGCGGAAACCTGAAGACCTCCCGACCTTCGGGACCGCGGAGTTCGTCAACGCGAACGATTTCCAACCCACTAGAGCGAAATTCGGAAAGGTAACGAGAAACCGGTCGATGAATATGTGTGCTTACCTTTGAAAATTCGTGGGAACTTGTCCTAAACGGACCTTCGATATAAGTTTCAGACAAGTAGTCAAATCCCGATTCTGATGCATAGCCCCAGTATTCTGGCCAGAATGCTGGGTGCGTTATCGTCGCAAGCACGCGTACTCCGTCACCCATCTTAGCGATCGCCTGGCATAGGCCTTTGAGATCGACAGCATCCATTAATACCATGTTTGCAACGACGAGGTCGAAACTGGCATCGGGGTTGTGTTTAATCCACTCTTCCGCTGTCGAAACTTTATATTCGCTGACTCCGTCATGGCCTCTGGCAATCTTTATGCTCACGGAACTAGGATCAAGCCCCAGTGTAAACTCGGATTGCTCGGCTAAATTGGCAGTGAGCCTACCTGTCCCGCATCCGACGTCGACTATCCGTGCTGCACCCTGGAGTCGCTTCAGAATCCAGGGTTTAAGCACTTTCGTAAAGGAGTCGTCCCTGTTGGTTGTGATGAGTCGGTCGCGCTCTGGTGCAATCGCATCCCACTCAGAAGTGATTGAGTCCAAAGACTTTTGGCTTGTGAGGTGAATGATTGAATTCATGCATTGGGGCCTTGGGTGGGAGAAGTTATATTGGAATTTCGCTTTGCGAGAGCAACGAGATCCTTAGCCATGAAATAGACAGGATCGGAATTCGAGTGAGTCCTGTGTATGAGGTGTGTATTGCCCCGACCGTGACCAATGGCGACCCAGACGTCTGATCGCGAGGCATTGAACACAGTGAACCTACTTTCGAAACGAAAATCGTCGTCCGCTCCGTAGTAGTATGCGCTTGCTCCTCCCTCGGCCAAGCGTCTCGAAAGATTGGTTTCTTGAGGCATCAGGAGCGTGAGTTCTTTTTGTCGAGCCTTCGCGAACAGTTCTTTCTCTTGATCGTCCT
This sequence comes from Gordonia sp. OPL2, assembly GCF_003797825.1. Taxonomy (GTDB): domain Bacteria; phylum Actinomycetota; class Actinomycetes; order Mycobacteriales; family Mycobacteriaceae; genus Gordonia. The sequence goes on along the minus strand of NZ_RKME01000002.1, from coordinate 120,785 downwards.
GCACCCAACTTAAGTTATTCGACGACATTACACACTGCCCTGATGACTGCTGCAGAAGCTTAGTCATGTATTCACGAATATTGCGGTCTCGGTTCTTACCGGAAAATTTCTTTGGCAGTGTCTTCCTTGCAAGAACGATCTCTATGACGGCGCACGTGATCACGGCCAGCGATGTGATGACGATGAGAATAAGCCTAGGAGGGCTTTCCCACCAATTTGGTTTGGTCGACACGACTAGGGACACTGCGAGTGCTGCAACCGCGGAGATGCTGGTTAGAGCTGACTGGGGCATGCTCGGAGCTTAACCTGCGTGATTGGGCCGCGTCGTCCCCTCGGGCGCGATTCCAACATGCACGTCGATGGACCTCCGTCAACAAGTACACATGGCACCGGCACACGGTCACGAGGGTCGCGTCACTCTTAGTGCCCATACCTCGATTCATCCGTGTCGGGCAGCAATTTCGCGATCGTGACCGGGGCTGTGGTGATGCTGGTGCGAGCGCTGGGGACGTCACCGCTAGTCACAGCCGTCGTGGGCATCCTGATCGTGGTGGTGTTCGTCATCCTTGTCCGACCGTCGCCGAGTGTGCTGCGTGCGGCGATGATGGGCACGGTGGGACTGCTGGCGCTGGCGGGTTCGCGACGGGTGCACGCGTTGCCGGCCCTTGGTGCGGCCACGGTCGTCGGCCTGCTGTGGTGGCCGGATCTCGCGGTGGCGCCGGGTTTCGCGTTGTCGGTCCTGGCGACGGCCGGGTTGGTGTTGTGGTCGGCTTCCCTGCGGGATTGGTTGCGCGCGCGACGCATTCCGGCGGGTGTGGCCGAACTGCTGGCGATGTCCCTCGCGGCACAGCTGGTGACCGCTCCGATCATCGCGCTGCTCAGTGGGCGGTTCAGCGTCGTGGCGTTGCTCGCGAACGTTCTCGTGGTGCCGGTCGTCGGACTCGTCGGCGTCGCGGGAACCGCGGCCGCGGTGATCGGATCGGTCGGTGGCGCTGATGGTCCGGGTGCCGGCTGCGCCGAGTTGATGGTCCGTGCGCTCGGTCCGGAGCTGTGGTGGATGCTCACCTGCGCCCGGTTTCTCGGCGCACAGACGTGGGCGACGGTGTCCGTCCCGTCGGGTGTCGTCGGCGCGCTCGTCGTCGGCGCGGTGACGTTGATCGTGGTGGTGGCGGTGGGAGCGGGAACACGCTACTTCCCGGAGGGGGTTCGTGGGCTCGGGCGGGCTGTCGGGTCCGTCTGGCACGATGGTCGCCGTGGATGAACGCCTGCACCTGTTGCTCGGAGACGACGACTTCCTCACGGGCCGGGTGATCGCGGGCGTCGTCGCGCGACAGTCGGCGGACACGGGCGCGGACATCCCGGTCACCCGGGTCCGCGCGGGCGACGTGACCGAACCCGAATTGGCCGAACTGCTCAGTCCGTCGTTGTTCGCCGAGGATCGGATCGTCGTTGTCGAATCGGCGGCCGATGCCGGAAAAGAGCCGGCCGCGCTGATCGCCCAGGCGGCCACAGAACTTCCCGACGGGATCACCGTGATGGTCGTCCACACCGGGGGCGGCCGCGCGAAATCACTGGTGCCGGCCCTGAAGAAGGCGGGCGCCGTCGAGCACGACTGCGTCGCACCGAAGTGGCCGTCGGAGCGGATGGACTTCGTGCGCAAGGAGTTCCGCGCGTTGAAGGTCAAGGTCGGCAACGACGTCGTCGAACAGCTCGTCGAGGGGGTGGGTTCGGAACTGCGCGAACTGGCCGCGGCCTGCAGCCAACTCGTCGCAGACACCGGCGGCAAGGTGACCGTGGACGCGGTCCGGCTGTACTACCAGGGCCGACCGGAGATCACCGGTTTCGAGGTCGCCGACAAGACGGTCACGGGTGATCGTGCGGGGGCGTTGGAGTCACTGGCGTGGGCAGAGCATCACGGCGTGCCGAGGGTGCTGCTCGCGGACGCGCTCGCGGAGGCAGTCCACGCGATCGCACGAGTGCGCGCCATCGGCTCGATGGACCAGTACGCGGCGGCCTCCGAGTTGGGTATGCCGCCGCGGCGCGTCAAGAAGGTGCAGGCGCAGGCACGGGCCTGGGATTCGGTGTCGATCGCGAAGGCGATACAGGTGGTGGCCCAGCTCAACGGCGATGTGAAGGGCCAGGCGGCCGACGCCGATTTCAGTCTCGAACACGCGGTCACGACGGTGGCCGGACTGCGCCCATCACGCGAGCGGGGCCGACGAGAGTGACCACGGCCGCGCCGACGACGAGGGGCTGCTGAGCACACCGGGCCGCCGAAGCTGAACACATAAGGCCGCCGACGACACAACGCAGCTCACCCCGGTGACCGCGTGGATATCACCGGGGTGAGCTGCGAGAGCTGCGCGCCTTCAGGCGCGGGAGATCAGAGCTTGTTGACCGCGAGAGCCATGGCCGACTTCTTGTTGGCGGCCTGATTCGCGTGGATGACGCCCTTTGATGCAGCCTTGTCGAGCTGGCGACCGGCGGACTGGGCGAGCTCGGCGGCCTTCGGCTTGTCGCCGGCGTCGACTGCTTCGCGGAAGTTGCGGATGGCGGTCCGCAGCGAGGACTTCACCGACTGGTTGCGCTGACGGCGCACCTCGTTGGTGTTGATCCGCTTGATCTGCGACTTGATGTTTGCCACGCGTGTATCCCTCTGGTTCTGGTTGGTTCTCGTCGTTCTCGGTCGGCGGCGAACGGGTCGCGCCGGAGCAGGTCGAATGGCCCTGAATCCCAGGGATCCCGTCGACACTGCGAACAGCGGTCAACATTACCAGCCGCGGCCGAGGTGGCCCAAATCGCCGGACGGGCATCCCGCCGTCGTCGTCAGTGCGACTCACATCGTCGCCGAGGGCGCAAGGTTTGTCACCGATTAGGCTCGAATCATCATGTCAGTCGTCTTCGTGCACATCGGCCTGCCCAAAACCGGGACAACACACCTCCAGGATCGCCTCTGGCGTAACCGTGACCTGGCATTACGGGAGTCCGGTCTGCTGTATCCGGGCAATGTCATCTCCGATCACTTCCACGCGGCGGTGCACCTGCAACCCGAGCGGTACCTGGACTGGGTCGATCCGGCGTTCGCGAAGACGTGGCCGACGCTGGTGTCCCAGATCAAGGCGTGGCCGCAGACCTCGCTGCTGTCGCACGAGCTGTACGCGACCGCCCGTCCCGAGCACATCCGGCGGATGCTGGACGATCTGTCGTTCGCCGACGAAGTGCACGTGATCGCGACCGTCCGCGATCTCGCCCGCCAGTTGCCGTCGGTGTGGCAGGAGAACGTCAAGAACCAGCGGCAGGCGACCTTCGACGAGTTCCTCGCGTCGGTGCACGTCCACGGTCCGGCGCTGACGGGCTTCGTCCCGCCGGTCGATGCCGGCGACGAGGAGCCGTTCTGGGAGTTCCAGGATCACATCCGCATCCTCGGAGACTGGGCCGACGCCGTCGGCCCCGACCGCGTCCACATCGTCACGGTACCCACCCGGCGCGACAACCCGGGGGACTCGCTCTGGGAGCGGTTCCTGCGGGTCCTCGACGTCGACCCGGCCGTCCTGACCGTCCCGGTACCGAGCCTGAACTCGTCACTGTCGGCGCCGCAGGCGGAGTTCCTGCGGCAGCTCAATCGCCGCCTGCAGCCCGACGACGTGGAATGGCGTCGGTACGAGCGCATCATCAAGGGACAGATCATCGGGGAGATCCTGTTCGAGGCGCCGTCCGGTGCGCCGCGGGGCCTGACCGCGGACCAGCGCGCGTGGGTGGCGCAGACGGCGGACGCGATGATCGGGGCGGCCCGCTCGGCCGGATATCGCGTGTCCGGTGATCTCGACGACCTGACGGTGAGTCGGCTGGCCGCCGGCGACGCGTTGCCGCCGACGGTCCAGGACGTCCTCGACGTCGCGCTCGACACGATGGCGGAGATGGTGAAGACGACGCGACTGCCGAAAGTCGGCCCTCGACGACGGACACGCGCGATGAATGTCGTCCGTCGAATTCGGCGGCGTGCACTGGGCCTACGCCGATCTCTCTGACCCCTTCCATCGCCGACCGCCATGCCGAATCGGGGATTTTGTAGCACCATGGCAAGTTATGAGTCCCGCGTCGACGACCTCTGCGTCCACCAAGCGCGCCGCACCCAAGGCCGCGAACTCGAAGTCGAACGCGAACGGAGCGGCCAAGGGCGGTAAGTCCGCCACCGGCCGCGGCGCCGACGCCAAGACGCCGGCCGGCGCCAAGGGGCGATCACGCGAGACGCCGGCGACCAAGCGCGCCAAGACCGTTGTCCGCGAACCGAAGGCGATCGACAACACGATCTTCGCCGGGTACTCGAAGGGCCCGTACGGCAAGGCATTCGACGAGATGTTCGATGCCGAGGGTGAGGTTCGTGCCCCGTATCGGGGCATCTACAAGGCGATGTCGGAATATGATCGCGCCGATCTCGACGTCCGGGTGGATGCGCTCGGCCGCGCGTTCATCGACCAGGGCGTGACGTTCTCGCTCTCCGGCAAGGAACGCCCATTTCCACTCGACGTTGTGCCGCGGGTGATCTCGGCCTCCGAATGGAGCAAGCTCGAGGCGGGGATCACCCAGCGGGTGCAGGCCCTCGAACTCTTCCTCGACGACATCTACGGCGAGCAGGAGATCCTGCGCGACGGCGTGCTGCCGAAGCGACTCGTCCACTCGTGTGAGCATTTCCATCGGCAGGCCGCAAACATCCGACCGCCCAACGGGGTTCGCATCCACGTCGCCGGCATCGACCTCATCCGCGACGAGAACGGCGACTTCCGCGTCCTCGAGGACAACCTGCGATCACCGTCGGGTGTCTCCTATGTCATGGAGAACCGTCGCACGATGGCGCGGGTGTTCCCCGATCTGTTCTCCTCGCATCGGGTCCGTGCGGTCGCCGACTATCCCGGTCATCTGCTGCGCGCGCTGCGGGCGTCGGCGGCGTTCAACGAGGCCGACCCCAACATCGTCGTCCTCACTCCCGGCGTCGCCAACTCCGCCTACTTCGAGCATTCACTGCTCGCCCGTCTGATGGGTGTGGAACTCGTCGAGGGCCGAGACCTGTTCTGCCGCGACAACATCGTCTACATGCGCACCACTGAGGGCGAGCAGCGCGTCGATGTCATCTATCGCCGCATCGACGACGACTTCCTCGACCCGATGCAGTTCCGTCCGGACTCCATGCTCGGGGTGGCGGGTCTGCTGAACGCGGCCCGTGCCGGCAACGTGGTCATCTCCAGCGCCGTCGGCAACGGTGTCGGTGACGACAAGCTGATCTACACCTACGTGCCGGAGATCATCCAGTACTACCTCGGCGAGAAGCCGTCGCTGATGAACGTCGACACGCTGCGCTGCTGGCTCGACGACGAATGCGAGGAGGTCCTGGATCGGATCGACGAACTCGTCGTCAAACCGGTCGAGGGCTCGGGCGGTTACGGCATCGTGTTCGGACCCGATGCGACGAAGGCCGAGCTGGACACGTTGGCGCGCAAGGTGCGCAACGATCCGCGCGGGTGGATCGCACAGCCGGTGGTGCAGTTGTCGACGGTGCCGACCAAGATCGACGGCGACGTACGGCCCCGGCACGTCGATCTGCGGCCGTTCGCGGTCAACGACGGCGAGTCGGTGTGGGTGCTGCCGGGAGGCCTCACCCGCGTGGCGCTGCCCGAGGGGTCGCTCGTGGTGAACTCCAGTCAGGGCGGCGGTTCCAAGGACACCTGGGTGCTGGCGTCGTCGCGGTCGTCCGAGGAGCGTGAGCTCTCCGGCGCCAAGGTGGTCAACGCGAGTGGCGTCGCGGCCGCCCGTCCCGCGGAGAGTGCGCCGGATCCGCTGCACACGCAGAGTCAGCAGCAGCAGCAGGGGCAACAACAGCAGGCGCAGCAACAGCAGGTCGGCAACGCCGATGGTGGTGATGACCGATGATGCTGGCGCGTAACGCGGAATCGCTGTACTGGATCGGTCGCTACGTCGAACGCGCCGACGACATGGCGCGCATCCTCGACGTCGCCATCCATCAGCTCCTCGAGGACGCGACCGTCGATGTGGACCGCCAGGCGCGGTTGGTGATCCAGGTCCTCGGATTGGAATCGCCGCCGTCCGACGACCCGCTCGACGTGTGGGCACTGACCGAACGGGTTGCCTACGACAAGGATTCGGTCGGGTCGATCGTCGACCTGATCAGGTCGGCTCGCGAGAACGCGCGCGGTGCACGCGAGGTCACGTCCAGCGAGATGTGGGAGTGCCTCAACACCACCTACAACGGACTCGGTGATGCCGAGCGTCGCGCACGCCGACTCGGTCCTCATGAGTTCCTGTCGTATGTGAAGAACCGCGCTGCCATGTTCGCAGGGCTCGCCGATGCGACGCTCAGCCACGACGACGGCTATCGGTACCTGCTGCTCGGTCGGTCGGTGGAGCGGGTCGACATGACCATCCGGATGCTGTTGTCGCGCGCCGGCGATCGCGTCAGTTCGCCTGCCTGGGTGAACGTGCTGGTGTCCGCGGGTGCGCACGACACGTTCCTGCGGACCTACCGTGGCCTGCTCGACGCCGAGAACGTCGTCGAGTTCATGCTGCTGGACCGGCTCTTCCCGCGGTCGGTCTTCCACGCGCTCAGCGTCGCGGAGAGCAATCTCGTGGATCTGGAGAAGCGTCCCAGCCGCGTCGGTGCGCAGGCCGAGGCCCTGCTGCTCCTCGGCCGTGCACGCAGTTCCCTGGAATTCCTGGAACCGGGCAACCTGCTCGACGAACTCCAGGATCGGCTGTTGGACCTGCAGGACACGTGCCGCGCGGTCAACGAGGCCGTCACCGGCCAGTACTTCCATGTGTCGCCGTATGTGTCGTGGGCAGATGCCCGGGTCAGCGACGCCGAGGACCACGTGATCGAGGAGAGTGAGCTGTGAGCTGGCGTCTGCGCGTCGTGCATTCCACCGGATTCGCCTACAAGAGTCCGGTGACCTCCTCCTACAACGAGGCCAGGCTGACTCCGCGAAGTGACAACCGGCAGAACGTGATCGTGAATCGCGTCGAAACCGTGCCCGCCACGAGGTCCTACCGCTACACCGACTACTGGGGGACCGCGGTCACCGCGTTCGACCTGCACGCCCCACACGAGGAGTTGGAGGTGTCGGGGATGTCGGTGGTGGAGACCGAGGCGGGGGAGCGTCCGGCGCCGGAGGATCAGGCGGGTTGGGACGACGTCCGCAGTGAGTACGTCGAGGATCGCTACGACGAGATGCTTTCGTACACGACCTATGTGCCGAAGAACCGGCAGCTGACGTCGGCGGCGAACCGTGTGGTGAAGGGCCTCGGACCGGAAGAGGCGGTCGAGGCGGTCTGTCGCTACGTGCACGAGGAGATGCAGTACGTCCCCGGCACGACCGGTGTGCACACGACGGCCGTCGACGCGTGGAACGAACGCAAGGGCGTCTGTCAGGACTACGCCCACCTGTCGCTGTCGATGCTGCGCAGCCTGGGCATCCCGGCGCGCTATGTGTCCGGCTACCTGCATCCGAAACCCAATGCGGGCATCGACAAGACCGTCGAGGGACAGAGCCACGCGTGGATCGAGGCGTGGACCGGTGGATGGTGGGGATATGACCCGACCAACGACACCGCGATCTCCGAACAGCACGTGTCCGTCGGTGTCGGCCGCGACTACTCAGATGTGTCTCCGCTGAAGGGCATCTACACCGGCGGTGGCGCAACGGATCTCGATGTGGTGGTGGAGATCACGCGGCTGGCGTGAGGTTTCGACACGCGTCGGGCTCGCCCGCTCGCACGTCGCTACTCAACCAGCGGGTGGGAACGTCGGGCTCGCCCGCTCGCACGCCGCTACTCAACCAGCGGTGGGGGAGCGCTCCACCCGCTGATCGAGTAGCCTCCGAGCCGTTAGGCGAGGCGGCCCTCCCTCCCGCTGATCGAGTAGCCTCCGAGCCGTTAGGCGAGGCGGCGCACCTTTGCTGTTGATCGAGTAGCCCCCGAGCCGTTAGGCGAGGCGGCGTATCGAGATCACCGCCACCCGAAGCGATTCCGCAGCTCGACCGCGACGAGGTCGAAACGGGACCGTTCGAGGACGGCGCCCTCGCGGCGGATGTCGTTCTCGGGCACGGCGAGTACCCGATCGAGCCGGACGAAGCTCGAACGATGCTGCGCATCCCAGACACCGGTCCCGAGTTCCAACCAGTCCGGGTCGTCGCGGTGATAGTCCTTGCTCGACAACATCAGACCGAGCAGATGAGACCGGTCGGCGTCGGTCCGGTCTCGACCGACCACGAGGACGGGCCGATCCTTGCCCCGATGTGGGTCGTCCTCGAAAACCACCCAGGTCCAGACGATCTCACCGGGGTCGGCTGCGCCGTCGAGATCGGGAGCGTAGATGATCTCGCGGGCGACGTCCGCCGTCGGATGGGCCGGTGGACGTCTGATCATCGGCGACCGCCATCGGTGAGCAGGAACTCGACCACGGCATCGGCGGTGAGCGCGGCGGTCGGTTTCCGGTCGGGCTTCAGATCGTGGCCGACCTTCTCGATCTCCACCACCCGGGTGGGCCCGGCGATGAGGGCGACTGCGTCGGCCATCTCGGCCGTCGTCCCGAACGGATCGGTGCTGCCGTGCACGATCACGGTCGGCGTGGTGACCGACGGCAGGTGCTCGGTCCGCAGGCGCTCGGGCTTGCCCGGTGGGTGCAGTGGGTAGGAGGTGAGCAGCAGCCCGTCGGCGAGCTCGGCGTCCTCGGCCACCGCCATCGACGCCTGACGGCCGCCGTAGGAGTGGCCGCCGACGATCAGCGGGCCCGACGATTCCCCGCGAAACGCGGCACACGCCGCGACGATGCCCTCGCGATCGGCGGCCGCGGTCGACGGGCTCGGTGGGCCCTTGGGTCGGCGCTGCCGGTACGGCAGGTCGATACGGGCGACGACCAGACCGCGGTCACAGAGTTCGGCGGCGATCGCACGCAGGATGACGGCGTTGCGGTCACCGCCTGCGCCGTGCGCGACGACCGCCACCCCGCGGGGATCACCGTCAGGTCTGGAGACCTCGGCCACGACCCCGTCTGCGTCGTATGAGCTGGTCTGGCGGCCGGTAGAGGTCATGGTGATCACCGTAGCGGTGAGCGTCGCCGACGACGGCGGGGCGACTCATGAGAAACTGGTACGACGACGTGGACCGGGCCGGTCCCTGTCCTGTCCACGCGACCCGTGCCGCACGTTCGAGGAGCAGTTCGATTCCCACCTTTGCCGACACCACCTTCACCGACCCCGCGCGGATCCGGAACTTCTGCATCATCGCCCACATCGACCACGGCAAGAGCACGCTGGCCGACCGGATGCTGCAGCTCACGGGCGTCGTCGAGGAGCGCCAGATGCGCGCGCAGTACCTCGACCGGATGGACATCGAGCGTGAGCGCGGCATCACCATCAAGGCGCAGAACGTACGTCTGCCGTGGCAGGTCACCGGCGACGACGGGGTGACGACCGACTACGTCATGCACCTCATCGACACCCCAGGGCACGTGGACTTCACCTACGAGGTCTCCCGGGCGCTCGAGGCCTGTGAGGGTGCGGTCCTGCTCGTCGACGCCGCGCAGGGGATCGAGGCGCAGACACTCGCCAACCTCTACCTGGCGATGGACAACGACCTGACCATCATCCCGGTGCTCAACAAGATCGACCTGCCCGCCGCCGACCCCGATCGCTACGCCGCGGAGATCGCCCACATCATCGGCTGCGACGCCGACGACGTCCTGCGGGTCTCCGGGAAGACGGGCGAGGGCGTGGGTGCGCTGCTGGACGAGGTGGTCAAGTTGATCCCGCCGCCCGTCGGTGACGCGGATGCGCCCGCACGCGCAATGATCTTCGACTCCGTCTACGACACCTATCGCGGTGTCGTCACCTACGTCCGTGTCGTCGACGGCAAGATCGTCCCGCGCGAGAAGATCGCCATGATGTCGACCGGCGCGACGCACGAACTGCTCGAGGTCGGCATCGTGTCACCCGAACCCAAACCGACCAAGGGACTCGGCGTCGGCGAGGTCGGCTACCTGATCACCGGAGTGAAGGACGTTCGCCAGTCCAAGGTCGGTGACACCGTGACCACCGCCCGGCACGGCGCGACCGAGGCACTCACCGGGTACCGCGAGCCTCGTCCGATGGTCTACTCGGGTCTCTACCCGATGGACGGCTCCGACTACCCGGTCCTGCGGGAGGCGCTGGACAAACTGCAGTTGAACGACGCAGCGCTGACCTACGAGCCCGAGACCTCGGTGGCCCTCGGCTTCGGCTTCCGCTGCGGCTTCCTCGGACTCCTGCACATGGAGATCACCCGCGAGCGCCTCGAGCGTGAGTTCAACCTCGACCTCATCTCCACGGCGCCCAACGTGGTGTACCGCGTCGTGATGGAGGACGGCGCCGAGCACACCGTCACCAATCCGTCTGACTGGCCCGACGGCAAGGCGCGCCACATCTACGAGCCGGTGGTCAAGACGACCGTCATCGCGCCCAGCGAGTTCATCGGCGCGATCATGGAGTTGTGTCAGTCGCGCCGCGGCGAGCTCGGGGGCATGGACTACCTGTCCGAGACCCGCGTCGAACTGCGTTACACCCTGCCGATGGCCGAGATCATCTTCGATTTCTTCGACGCCCTGAAGTCCCGCACCCGCGGATACGCCAGCCTCGACTACGAGGAGGCCGGTGAGCAGGAGGCCGACCTGGTCAAGGTGGACATCCTCCTGCAGGGCGAGGCGGTGGACGCGTTCAGTGCGATCGTGCACCGCGACGCCGCGTACGCCTACGGCAACAAGATGTCGACGAAACTCAAGGAACTCATCCCGCGCCAGCAGTTCGAGGTGCCGGTCCAGGCCGCGATCGGATCGAAGATCATTGCGCGCGAGAACATCCGGGCGATTCGCAAGGACGTGCTCGCCAAATGCTACGGCGGTGACATCAGCCGGAAGCGCAAACTGCTGGAGAAGCAGAAAGAAGGCAAGAAGCGGATGAAGACCATCGGTCGCGTGGAGGTGCCGCAGGAAGCGTTCGTCGCCGCACTGTCGACCGACGCCGTCGGGGACAAGCCGAAGGGGAAGTAGCGCCATGGCGGACAGCCGCACGATCAATCCCGTCCTCGCCGCGAGCTCACTGCCGCACGGGCTGCCTGACTTCGCGTCGATCAGCGATGACGACTTCCTCCCGGCGTTCACCGAGGCGATGACGTCGCAGCTCGCCGAGATCGAGGCCATCGCGACCGACCCGCGGCCGGCGACCTTCGCCAACACGATCGAGGCCCTCGAACTGTCGGGCCGCGATCTCGCGCGCGCGAGCGGGGTCTTCTTCAATCTCGTCGGACCCGACACCAATCCGCAGCGAAACGAGATCTCCCAGCAACTCGCGACCCTGCTGACCGATCATGCGAACACCATCGCAATGGACGGCCGGCTCTTCGGGCGGATCAGCTCGCTGTTCGATCACATCGACGATCTCGGCCTGACCGAAGCGCAGGAGCGGTTGCTGGCCAAGCGATATCGAGAATCCGTGCGCGCCGGTGCGGGCCTCGGTCCCGACGAGCAGGCCCAGATGCGGCAGATCTCCTCGCGCCTGGCGTTGCTGACCACCACGTTCTCCCAGAAGATCCTCGACGACACGAACGCCTCGGCGGTGTGGGTCGAGGAGGTGTCCGCGCTGAGCGGACTCTCGGACGGGGAGATTGCCGCGGCGCGCCGTGCCGCCGCCGACGCGGGGCGAGACGGCGGGTACCTCATCACGTTGGAACTGCCCACGAGTCAGTCCGTCCTCACGTCCCTGACCGATCGCGCCGTGCGACAGCAGGTCTTCGACGCGTCGATCGCGCGATGCTCCCGCGGGAACGAGCACGACACCCGGGCGCAGATCCTCGAGATCGTCACGCTGCGGGCGCAGCGGGCCCGCTTGCTCGGCTACACCTCGCACGCCGACTACGTGATCGCCGAGGAGACCGCACCCGATCCGGCGGCCGTCGTCGGATTGCTCGGTGAGCTCACCGAATCCGCGCTGCGCGCGGGCGGACGGGAACTGACGAGACTCAACCGGTTGACCGACGAGGAGATCGGACCTGCCGACCTGACGTTCTGGCTCGAACGCGAACGCCGATCGTCGGCGTCGGTTCCCCTCGATGATTTCGCCCAGTACTGCGAACTCGACACCGTGGTGGAGAAGGGTGTCTTCTACGCTGCCGGTGTGCTGTACGGCCTGCGATTCGTCGAGCGTCCGGATCTGCACGGCTATCATCCGGACGTCCGGGTCTGGGACGTGATCAACGATGCGGGACGCAGCATCGGACTCTTCCTCGGCGACTACTACGCCCGGCCGTCCAAGAGGGGCGGTGCGTGGATGAACAACCTCGTGGATCAGTCTGCGGCCCTCTCGATGACGCCAGTCGTCGTCAATGTGCTCAACCTGACCCAGCCGGATGTGGGAGAACCCTGCCTGCTGAGCATGGATCAGCTCACCACCCTGTTCCATGAGTTCGGACACGCGCTGCACGGGCTGCTCTCGGCGGTGGACTATCCGTCGCAGTCGGGGACGTCGGTGCCGCGCGACTTCGTCGAGTTCCCCTCGCAGGTCAACGAGATGTGGGCGCTGCACCCGGATGTGTTGTCGCACTATGCCCGTCACCACGAGACCGGGGAACCGATCCCGGCCGAGCTGGCCGAGGCGGCGCGGGCGTCGGCCAACACCGAGAGTGCCCACGGCACCATCGAATACCTGGCAGCCGCGCTGCTCGACCTGGCGTGGCACCGGATCACAGCCGATGACGAGGTCACCGACGTCGAGGCCTTCGAGCGAGACGCCCTGCGCGCCGCGGGATTCTCCGGCGACCTCATCCCGCCCCGATATCGCAGCGCGTATTTCAACCACATCTTCGGTGGCGGCTACTCGGCGGGCTACTACTCCTACATCTGGTCGGAGGTCCTCGACGCCGAGACCGAGCAGTGGTTCCTCGCCGAGGGCGGACTGCGGCGCGCGAACGGGCAGCGGTTCGCCGATTCGACCCTCTCACGCGGTGACAGTGTCGATCCGCTTGTGGCACACGAGAAACTGATCGGACGAGCACCGGAGATCGGGCCGTTGCTGACGCGGCGTGGACTGACGGACTGAAGGTCCTGCGATCATCGTCCGCCGACGCCCGGTGGATCTCACTGGTGCGCGGGCTGGAAGGTCCCGTGGCTCGCGGCCTCCTCGGCGCGGATCACGTGCATGACCGCGTTGATCAGGGCCAGGTGGGTGAAAGCCTGCGGAAAGTTGCCGAGATGCTGGCCGGTGCTCGCGTCGATCTCCTCCGCGTAGAGCTTGAGCGGACTCGAGTAGGAGAGCAGTCGCTCGCACAGGTTCTTGGCCCGCGGCAACTCACCGATCTCCACGAGCGCCGAGACCAGCCAGAACGAACAGATCGTGAACGTGCCCTCCTCGCCGGAGAGCCCGTCGTCGGTCTCCTCGACGCGATAGCGAAGGACCAGTCCGTGGTCGGTGAGCTCGTCGGCGATCGCGAGCACAGTGTTGCGGACACGGTGATCATCGGACGGCAGGAAACGCAACAGCGGAACCAGGAGCAGTGACGCATCGAGGGCGTCGTCCCCGTAGCGCTGGGTGAACACCCCACGGTCGTTGACCCCGTGCTCGAGGATGTCCTCGCGGATCTCGTCGGCGATTCCGGCCCAGGTCTTCGCGTAGGACTTCTCGCCGTGCAGTGCGGCCAGGCGTGAACCGCGGTCGAGCGCGACCCAGCACATGACCTTCGACGATGTGAAGTGCTGGGGCTCGCCCCGGACCTCCCAGATGCCGCGATCGGGTGCGCGCCAGTTCTTCACGGCCTCCTCGACCTGCGCCTTGAGGACCGGCCACAGGGTCTCGGGGACTGCCTCGTTGGACTTGGTGTTGAGATACACCGAATCCAGCATCGTGCCCCAGATGTCGTGCTGCGCTTGGTTGTACGCGCCGTTGCCGATGCGGACGGGCCGCGCCCCCTCATATCCCGAGAGGTGATGGAGTTCTTCCTCCTCGAGCGTTCGCTCACCCCCGACCCCGTACATCACCTGCAGCGGATGGTGCTCGGAATTGGTGACGCCGGAGACATCGGCGATGAACGAGAAGAAGTCGTCGGCCTCGCGGTCCAGACCCAGTGTGTATAGCCCCCACAAGGCGAACGTCGAATCCCGCACCCACGCATATCGGTAATCCCAATTGCGTTCGCCGCCCGGTGTTTCGGGCAGTGAGGTCGTCGCCGCCGCCAACAGCGCGCCGGTCGGCGAGTAGGTCAGGCCCTTGAGCGTGAGTGCCGACCGCTGCAGGTGCGTGCGCCAGGGGTGATCGGGGAAGGTACCCACGTTGATCCATTGACGCCAGCACTCCGAGGTTGCCCACATCTTCTGGGCGGCCTCCTCGAAGTTCTGCGGTGCCGGTTGGCGCGACCAGGACAGTGCGACGAATCGGTCGTCGCCCTCGACCAATCGGGTCCGGGCCCGCGCCTCACGGCCTTCGAGTCCGAGACGCAGGTCGGTCGTGAGTTTCAGTGTCGGGCCGGGTCTGGTGGTGTCGACGCCGGTCGCGATGGCCTCACCGTAGGCCGGTCCGGAGTACTCCCACACCGTGTTTCCACGGTGATAGTCGAACGCCGGTTCGCAACTCATCGACAACTCGACGGTGCCGGACACGCACCGGACCGTCCGGAGCAGGATGTGCTCGGCGTCCCAGTCGGTGGGCGTACGGCGGTGCGTCGTCGAGCGGCGTTCGTTGTCGTGCCACGGTCCCATGACCAGGGCGTCGCGTACGACGATCCATCCGGTCTCGGTCTGCCAGGTGGTCTCGATGATGAGGCTGCCCGGCAGGTAACGGCGGTCGACCGGCACATTGACGCCGTAGGGCGCGAGGCGGAAGTGACCCGCGCTGCGGTCGAGGATCGCACCGAAGACGCTCGGCGAGTCCGGCCGCGGCACACACATCCACTCGACGGCGCCATTGCGCGCGATGAGGCAGTTGGTCTCGGTGTCGGACAGAAACGCATAATCGCCGATGGGCGGGAAGGCATTGTGCGACGCCGTCGCCGGCGAGAACGCGGTGGCCTCCGGGTCCACCGGGCCGGAATCGGTGTCGGGTCGGAGGGAGCCCGCCTGGTCGGCCGTGCTCGCGACGGGCAACGGGGTGACGGCGGCGTCTTCCGGTGGGGTCATGGCTATATCATTGCCACCGGGCACTGTTGTCGCCACTCGACCTCGGGTGGGACCGGAGGCTTTTAATTCAGCCTGAGTGAAACTCGGGCCGATGTCCGATTCGCGTGAAGCGTGGAGATGAGGTGAACATGACGACGCTGGCCAACTGGTGGGACGGTGTCGAGGAGTGGCTGACGGGTCTGTCCTTCGTCCCGCAACTTCTCGTGACACTGATCGTCGTGATCCCGCTGGCCGTGCTGATCGCCGCCGTGCTCAATGTGCTGGTGGACACGGTCTCGACGCTGATCGACCGCCGACGGTTCGCCGACGACGACGGAACGGGGCTGTAACCGATGATCCGCTCGCGGGTGACTCTCGCCCTCATCGCACTCCTCCTGCTGGTTCTGCTCGCCTGGGTGCTGACCCGCTAACACGGCGTCCGGATTCGGCCAAACGACGGCTCTGACATGCGTCGGACCCTCACCGCGCGTTGCTAGCGTCTACGGGTCGGAGAAGAGTGTGTCGGACGCGTCGGGTGCGAGTCCGGGCCGTCCACAGACGGTGTGAGGCCGGGAGGATCGTGTGGCGAGATCGGTGATCGTGCGGAGGTTGCGGGCCGCCATGGCCGTTGCCGTCGCCGGGGTGATGATCGCGAGCGTGTCCGCGTGTGGCGCCGGCTCGACCGACGAGCCCGGCGGGGTCGACATCTCGAGCGGCAGCCGGCACCTGAACCTCGTAGCCTACGCGGTGCCGAAGCCTGGCTTCGACGTCATCATCCCCGCATTCCGTGCCACCGAGACGGGCCGTGACATCGGTTTCTCCCAGTCCTACGGAGCCTCCGGCGACCAGTCGCGCAAGGTCGCCCGGCACGTGCCCGCCGACGTCGTCAACTTCTCGGTCGAGCCCGACATCACCCGCCTGGTGAAGGAGGGCGTCGTCGATGAGGACTGGAAGAAACAGGCGCCCAACAACAGCACTCCGTTCGGATCCGTGGTCGCACTCGTGGTGCGCAAGGGCAATCCCAAGAACATCCGCGACTGGGACGACCTCCTCAAGCCGGGTGTGCAGGTCGTGACGCCCAACCCGGGGAGTTCGGGTTCGGCCAAGTGGAATCTGCTCGCTCCGTACGCGGCGAAGAGCGATGGTGGCCGCAATTCGCAGGCCGGGCTGGATTATGTGGCCGACCTCGTCCGCGATCACGTCACCGTCGTACCCAAGTCCGGTCGCGAGGCGACGACAGCCTTCGAGCAGGGACAGGGCGACGTGCTGATCAGCTACGAGAACGAGGCCATCATGCTCGACCGCGCGAATGCGACGTCGCCGGCCGATCAGCAGGTCGAGTACGTGATCCCGCCGCAGACCTTCAAGATCGAGAACCCGGTCGCCGTCGTCAATACATCCACCGACAAGACCGGTGCGAACGCGTTCGTCGACT
Organism: Gordonia sp. OPL2; assembly: GCF_003797825.1. Lineage (GTDB taxonomy): Bacteria > Actinomycetota > Actinomycetes > Mycobacteriales > Mycobacteriaceae > Gordonia. The sequence continues at coordinate 104,169 of NZ_RKME01000002.1, read as the reverse complement.
TCTTGTTCACCCCCGAGGCGCAGCGACTGTGGGCGAGCGAGGGCTTCCGTCCGGTGCTGCCCGACATCGTCGCGCAGACGGCGAACGAGTTCCCCGGGGACATCGCGAAACTCTGGACCATCACCGAACTCGGAGCCGTGCTCGGTGAGGGGACCGCGGAGGAGAACGACGGCAAGGACCTCACAGGCTGGAAGGCCGTCGACAGCGCCTTGTTCGGCTCGAAGGGCGACATCACCAAGATCTACAACTCGGGAGGGCGCCAATGAGCACGCAGGCGGTGGATCATCCGAACCCGCCCGGTGGATTCCTCGGCAGGTCACGGACTTTCAGCGGTGTCTCCCCGATGGGAGTCGGGGTGGCGTGGTTGTGGCTCAGCGTGATCGTGCTGCTGCCGTTGGCCGCAATCACCGTGCAGGCGTTCACCGACGGCTGGGGCGGATTCTGGGACGCGATCAGTGACCCCAATGCACTGGACGCCCTGTGGATCACCGTCGTCGTGTCCGTCGTGGTCGCGCTCATCAACGTGGTCTTCGGCACGTTGATCGCCTGGGTCCTGGTGCGAGACGAGTTCCCGGGCAAGGGTTTCGTGAATGCGATCATCGACCTGCCGTTCGCGTTGCCGACGATCGTCGCCAGCCTGGTGCTGCTCTCGCTGTACGGACCCAACAGCCCGATCGACATCCAGCTCAATGCGACCAAGCCCGCTCTCGTGATCGCGTTGACATTCGTGACGCTCCCGTTCGTGGTCCGCCAGGTCCAGCCGGTCCTCATCGAACTCGACACCGACGTCGAGGAGGCGGCGGCCGTCCTCGGTGCGAGCAACTGGGTGACCTGGACCAAGATCGTCCTGCCTGCTCTGCTGCCCGCCATCCTGACCGGAGCGGGTCTGGCGTTCACGCGCGCCATCGGCGAGTTCGGCTCCGTCGTCCTGATCGGTGGCAACATCCCCGGTGACACCCAGGTCGCCTCCCAGTACATCCAGCAGCAGATCGAGATCGACGAGCCGGTGAACGCCGCGGCCGTGTCGGTGATGTTGCTCCTGATCGCATTCGTCGCCCTGCTTGTCCTGCGGGTCGTCGGCCGGCGTCAGTCCGTGCGGGAAGGACAGGATCGATGAAACTCTCACCCTTCACCCGGTACACGCTGCGGGCCATCGCCCTCGTCTATCTGTTCATCCTGCTGATCGTCCCGGTGGGGCTCATCTTCTGGCGATCGTTCGAGCACGGCCTCGGCCAGTTCTGGGAATGGATCACCACACCCGCCGCGATAGCGGCGTTGCAGCTGAGCTTGCTGATCGTGGTGATCGTGGTCCCGCTCAACGTGATCTTCGGCATCGTGACCGCGCTGGCACTGGTGCGAGGCCGATTCCCCGGCAAGGGTTTTCTGCAGGCCGTGGTGGATCTCCCGTTCGCGGTCTCGCCGGTGGTCGCCGGTGTCGCCCTGATCCTGTTGTGGGGCTACGGGGGATGGTTCGGCGGGATCGAGAGCACCGGGTTCCGGATCATCTTCGGCTTCCCGGGCCTTGTGTTGGCGACCCTGTTCGTCACGCTCCCGTTCGTCGTTCGCGAGGTCGAGCCGGTGCTACGGGAGATCGGTACCGAGCAGGAACAGGCCGCGGCAACCCTGGGCGCCAACGGCTGGCAGACGTTCAGCCGCATCACACTCCCGGCCATCCGGTGGGGCCTCACCTACGGCGTCGTGCTGACCGTCGCGCGCGCTCTCGGCGAGTACGGGGCGGTCACGATGGTGTCGTCGAACTTCCCCGGTATCTCGCAGACACTCACGCTGCTGGTGAACTCGCGCTACACCGACGACTACAACGAGTTCGGTGCCTACGCCGCGGCGACACTGCTGATGCTCGTCGCGATACTGGTGCTGGTCGCGATGACTCTTGTCGAGCGACGGGCCAAGGGCCGCTACACGGAGGCGAGCACCACCTATACCGGCAGCGACGAGGCCACCGAGGTCGAAGCCGACCTCACCCCACCGCACGGACCCCGATCCATCGACGCTCAGCAGATCGTGCACCACAAGGAAGGCGTGTGACATGTCCATCTCGGTTATCGGTGCGAACAAGCGGTACGGGGACTTCGCAGCGCTCGACGACGTGTCGATCGACATCCCGGCGGGTTCGCTGACCTCCCTCCTCGGACCGTCGGGATCCGGCAAGTCGACACTGCTCCGTGCGATCGCCGGTCTGGACAGCCTCGACTCGGGAACCGTCATCATCAGCGGCACCGATGTGTCGGGAGCGGCACCGCAGAAGCGCGACATCGGGTTCGTGTTCCAGCATTACGCGGCGTTCAAGCACTTGAACGTCCGCGACAACATCGCGTTCGGTCTAAAGATCCGCAAGCGTCCCAAGGCGGAGGTCGACGCCAAGGTCGACGAACTCCTCGAGATCGTCGGACTCACCGTGTTCCAGAAGCGGTTTCCGTCCCAACTGTCGGGCGGTCAGCGTCAGCGGATGGCGCTGGCCCGGGCGCTGGCCGTCGACCCTCAGGTATTGCTCCTCGACGAACCCTTCGGCGCCCTCGACGCCAAGGTGCGTGAGGACCTGCGAAAGTGGTTGCGCCGCTTGCATGAGGACGTCAACGTGACGACCGTTCTCGTCACCCACGACCAGCAGGAGGCGCTCGACGTCAGCGATCGCATCGCGGTGCTGAACAAGGGACGCATCGAGCAGGTCGGTTCGCCCGACGACCTCTATGACCGACCGGCGAACGAGTTCGTCGCGTCGTTCCTCGGATCGACCGTGCGGCTCAACGGAGAGTTGGTGCGCCCGCACGACATCCGGATCGGTCGCAATCCCGAGCTGGCGTTGCCGGCGGCGGACGCGTCACTCGACACCGGTGTCATCAAGGCGACAGTGGCGCGTGTGGTGAACCTCGGCTTCGAGACCCGCGTGGAGCTGATCTCGGGAGCCACCGGCGACGAGTTCCAGGCGCAGATCACCCGCGGGGACGCCAACGCCCTGAATCTGCAAGCGGGGGAGACGGTCTACGCCCGGGCGACGAAGGTGGCCGCACTCACCGAGTCCTGACTCGCGACGTGGTCGGTGGAGGCTGCGACCCAGTAGTGGTGGCAGACCGCGTCGACCACGTCGGGGTGGGCACCGAGCGGCCCGGCGACCAGGGATGCCGGGGCATGCTCGTCGAGCGCGGATTCGACACGTTCGGTGAGCAGACCCGCGGACAGGAAGTACGGGCTGACGGCGATACGCTCGGCGCCGGCGGCGCGTAGGCGTCGCACGGCGGCGCGCAGCCGATGGTCGCGCGCACCGAGTTTGGTCGCGAAGACGACCTCGACCGGGCGGTGCACAAGCATCGACAGTTCGATCGCCCGCCGTCGGACGTGGCGGTCCGCAGACGGATCCGAGGAACCGACCGCGGTGAGCAGGATGCCCGCACGCTCGGACCGCACATCGAGACCGGCCTCGATCAGCCGGTCGGCGAGCGCCTGCGCGAGCGGGAACGTCCCGATCACGTCCGCCTGCACCACTCTGCGCCGGGGCCGGGAGTGCTCCTCGATGATCGCGGGAAGATCCACCTTGTGGTGATATCCCGCGGCGAACAGCAACGGCACCACCACGCAGTCACCGTCGACATCATCGAGCGCGTCGCCGACCAGCGGTACGTCGAGGTCGAGGTAGGCCAGCCGCACGTCGACCCCGGGCATGGCCTCCGACACCGCGTGCCGCACACGGCGAGCCGTCGCGCCGAACCGCGGATCGCGGCTGCCGTGCGCGACGAGGAGCAGGGTGGGTGTCATCGTCACGGGGGTCTCAGACGGTTGTGGGCGGAATGGGGTGCGGACTCAGACGAGCTCGGGTGTCGCCGACAGGTGGAGGTTCTCCAGCGCGTCACCGACGAGCCCGGCACCGAGGGTGTTGCCGCCCTGCGGATCGATCAGCAAGAAGCTGCCCGACTCGCGGTTGACCTGATAGTCGTCGGCGGCGATCGGCTCGGCGGTCTGGATCGCGATGCGCCCGATCTGGTTGAGCTCGACGGTGTCCGGCGAGTCGACCAGTGCGAGGTTCTGCTCGTCGAAGAGCACTTCGAGTCCGCCGACGATCGCCTGCGTCGTCCGGGTGCCGTGCTTGAGCAGCAGGCGCGCGCCCGGCCGCAGCGGCTTCTCGGCGAGCCAGCAGACGGTTGCACTGAACTGCTGCACCGGCTCCGGGGCGTCACCGGCTGTCGCGATCAAGTCGCCGCGGGAGACGTCCACGTCGTCGGCGAGCAGGATCGTCACGCTGCGCCCGGTGTGCGCGGTGGCGAGCTGGCCGTCGGCGGTGTCGATCTGGCTGACGGTGGTGCGGGTGCCGGCAGGCAGCACGACGACCTCGTCGCCCACCGAGACGCGCCCGGCCGCGATCTGTCCGGCGTAGCCTCGGTAATCGGGGAATTCCGGTGTGCGGGGCCGGATCACGTACTGGACCGGGAAGCGCAGGCCGACATGCTTGCGGTCCGTCACGTTCGGCACCGTCTCCAGATGCTCGATGAGCGTGGGCCCGTCGTAGAAGGGGGTCGTCTCCGAGCGGACGGCGACATTGTCGCCGTGCAGCGCCGACACCGGGATGGCGGTGACCTGCTCCGGGGACCAGCCCAGCGACCGGGTGAGTTCCGCGAACTCCGCAGAGATGTCGGCGAACACCGACGCCTGGTCCTCGACGAGGTCGATCTTGTTGACCGCCAACACCAACTGTGGGACCCCGAGCAGCGCCATCACCGCGGCATGGCGGCGCGTCTGCGCCACGACCCCGTTGCGGGCGTCGACCAGCAGGATGACCAGCGATGCGGTCGACGCTCCGGACACGGTGTTCCGGGTGTACTGCACGTGGCCGGGTGTGTCGGCGAGCACGAACGACCGTGCCGGCGTGGCGAAGTAGCGGTATGCGACGTCGATGGTGATGCCCTGTTCACGCTCCGCGCGCAGGCCGTCGACGAGCAGCGAGAGGTCCGGCCCCTCGAGCCCGCGGTCGACCGAGGCCTTGGTGACGGCGTCGATCTGGTCGGCGAGCACCGATTTGGTGTCGTAGAGCAACCGGCCGACGAGGGTCGACTTGCCGTCGTCGACGCTGCCCGCGGTGGCGATGCGCAGCAGGTCGGGGGCGGGACCGGAGGAGGTCGTGGTCATCAGAAGTATCCTTCGCGCTTGCGGTCTTCCATGGCGGCCTCGGACACGCGGTCGTCGCCGCGGGTGGCGCCACGTTCGGTCAGCCGCGATGCGGCCACCTCGGCAAGGACGGCGTCGTTGTCGGCGGCGTCGGACAGCACGGCGCCGGTGGACGAGCCATCTCCGACGGTGCGGTAGCGGACTGAGAGCCGTTGCAGCTCTTCGTCGTCGCGCGGACCGCCCCACGGCCCGGGGGTCATCCACATGCCGTCGCGCAGATAGACATCACGCTGGTGTGCGTAGTAGATCTGCGGCAGCAGGACCTGTTCGCGGGCGATGTAGCGCCACACGTCGAGCTCGGTCCAGTTCGACAGCGGGAAGACGCGGACGTGCTCTCCCGGAGCGTGACGACCGTTGTACAGGTTCCACAGTTCGGGGCGCTGACGCTTCGGGTCCCATTGGCCGAAGGCGTTGCGCAGCGAGAAGATCCGTTCCTTGGCGCGGGAGCGTTCCTCGTCGCGGCGGCCGCCCCCGAAGACGGCGTCGAAGCGGTTCTCGGTGATCGCGTCGAGCAGTGGGATGGTCTGCAGCGGATTGCGCACCCCGTCCGGGCGTTCGGTCAGCCGTCCGTCGGCCAGATAGTCCTCGACCTTGGCGACGTGCAGACGGAGGTTGTGACGCTCCACGACCTGATCGCGGAACTCGAGCACCTCCGGGAGGTTGTGACCGGTGTCCACGTGCAGCAGCGAGAACGGCAGTGGGGCAGGCCAGAACGCCTTCAACGCCACGTGCAGCAGGAGCGTCGAGTCCTTGCCGCCCGAGAACAGGATGACTGGTCGTTCGAACTCGCCGGCGACCTCGCGGAAGATGTGGATCGCCTCGGACTCGAGTGCATCCAGGGTCGTGAAGTCGTCGGTGGTCTCGAGGATCGGCTCGGCGGCGGTCTCGGGAGCGGAGGTATCGGCAACGGTCATGCGTGGAGCCCACATTCTGTCTTGGCGCGTCCGGCCCAGCGGCCGCTGCGCGGATCGGATCCGGGTTCGGGTTTGGCCGTGCACGGGGCACAACCGATCGAGGGGTAGCCGTCATCGACGAGCGGGTTGACCAGCACACCGTTGCTGTCGATGTAGTCCTGCATGGTCTCGTCGGACCACGCGGCGATCGGGTTGATCTTGACCAGCCCGAAGCCCTCGTCGAAGGAGATGAGCGGCGCATTGGCGCGAGTGGGTGCCTCCACGCGCCGGATGCCGGTGATCCAGGCGTCGTAGCGCGCCAGTCCGGCCTTGAGCGGCACCACCTTGCGCAGCCGGCAGCACTCGCCGGGATCGCGGGCGAAGAGGTTGCGGCCCAACAGTTCATCCTGCTCGGCGACGGTGTGCTCGGGGGTGAGGTTCACCATCTCGACGCCGTAGACCTGCTCGACGGCGTCGCGCGTGCCGATGGTCTCGGCGAAGTGATAGCCGGTGTCGAGGAACAGCACCTTGACCGGCGAACCGGCGAGCAGGTCACGGTCGACGTGCTTGACCGACAGGTCGACCAGCGCGGCGTCCTGCATGTTCGACGCGACGACGAAGTTGTCGCCGAAGGTCTCCGCGGTCCAGCGGATGAGCTCCTCCGGAGACGCATCGGCGCCGAGGTCGGCCGCACCCTTCTCCGCAATCGCCCGCAACTCGGATTCGGAGTGCCGGCGCCCGGTGGTGGCGGACGTTGACGTGGTCATCGCAATGCCTCCTCATCAGCACGAACGGCCCACTGCGCGAACCGCTCTCCTTCGTCTCGCTGGTCCACGTAGTTCCGCACGACGCGATCGATATAGTCGCCGAGCTCGGTCGAGAGGACCTTGTGTTGACGCAGTTTGCGACCGAAACCGGAGTCCTGGCCGAGGCTGCCTCCGAGGTGGACCTGGAAGCCGTCGGTCTGATTGCCGTCCTCGTCCTCGACGAGCTGACCCTTGAAGCCGATGTCCGCGACCTGCGAGCGCGCGCAGGAGTTGGGGCACCCGTTGATGTTGACCGTGATCGGGACGTCGAGGGCCGAGTTGATGTCGGCCAGACGCTCCTCGAGTTCGGGGACCAGCCGCTGCGAACGCTTGCGGGTCTCGGTGAACGAGAGCTTGCAGAACTCGATGCCGCTGCACGCCATCAGGTTCTGGCGCCAGTTCGACGGACGTGCCGACAGGCCCAGCGCGCCGACCTCGGCGATGAGCTGCTCGACCTTGTCGTCGGGGATGTCGAGCACGACCAGTTTCTGGTACGGGGTGAAGCGGATGCGGTCGGATCCCGCGCGCTCGGCGGCATCGGCGACCGCGGTGAGGATCGAACCCGAGACGCGACCGGCGATGGCGGCGAATCCGATGGCGTTGAGGCCGTTCTTCTGGCGCTGCACACCGACGTGATCGCGAGGCCTGGTCAGCGGTTCCGGCGCAGGGCCGTCGATCAGCTTGCGGCCGAGGTATTCGTCCTCGAGCACCTGACGGAACTTCTCGATGCCCCAGTCCTTGATGAGGAACTTCAGACGGGCCTTGGCGCGCAGTCGGCGGTAACCGTAGTCGCGGAAGATGGCGACGACGCCCTCCCACACATCCGGGACCTCGTCGAGCGGAATCCAGGCGCCGACCCGTTGCGCCAGCATCGGATTGGTGGACAGGCCACCTCCCACCCAGAGGTCGAGGCCGGGGCCGTGCTCGGGATGGTTCACGCCGATGAACGCGATGTCGTTGGTCTCGTGGGAGACGTCCTGCAGACCGGAGATCGCGGTCTTGAACTTGCGTGGCAGGTTCGAGTACTGCGGGTCACCGATGTAGCGGCGCACGATCTCGTCGATGGCCGACGTCGGGTCCAGTACCTCGTCGACGGCGTCGCCGGCCAGTGGCGAACCCAGCACGACGCGTGGGCAGTCACCGCACGCCTCGGTGGTCTTCAGTCCGACGCCCTCGATCCGCTCCCAGATCGTCGGGACGTCTTCGATGCGAATCCAGTGGTACTGGACGTTCTCGCGATCGGAGAGATCCGCGGTGTCGCGGGCGAACTCGGTCGAGATCTGCCCGAGCGTCCGCAACTGCGCCACGTTCAACGCGCCCGCGTCGCAGCGGATGCGCATCATGAAGTGGTTGTCCTCGAGGATGTCGATGTTCTCGTCACCGGTCCAGGTGCCGTCGTAACCCTCTTTGCGCTGGGTGTACAGGCCCCACCAGCGCATACGTCCGCGCAGGTCCTGCTTGTCGATCGAATCGAAACCCTGCTTGGAGTAGATGTTCTCGATCCGGGCTCGCACGTTGAGCGGGTTGTCGTCCTTCTTGACCTGCTCATTGGGATTCAGCGGCTCGCGGTATCCGAGCTTCCACTGACCTTCGGCCCGACGCTTCGTGGGGCGGGCCTTGCGGGCCGGCCGCTCACCGCGTGCGGCGGGCTTCGTCCCCTCGGCTGCCCGGCCCTTCGACGCGGTGGGCTCGTCAGTCGAGTCAGAGGTGGTCACGGAAAGGTCATCGGTGGTGGACGTCATGAAGTCTCCTGCGCTGACGCGCACACGTCAGCAGTCACGAAATGGTGGGCTGGAAACGTGCCGGCGTACCCGCGTAGATGCGGGGACTTCTCAGGGCCGAACCGTCGTCGGTCGACGACAGGGGAGCACGTCGTCTACGGACGACAGAATGCGCTGCAGACGCGCTTGAGATCGATGTGGCGTCGAGCTGCGAGCCACACCCCTGGGGAAGTCACGCCGTTCATAGTGCCACGATCACCCTTGTCGCGTCTACTTGGGGTTATTTTCCCTCACGGTGATGCAAATGCCCACCGCACGGGTCACTTGTGGGTTTCAAGGCTGGTCCGGCGGACGATATTCCCGCGACGGCGGCCCCTCCCCGAGATGCCTGATCGCAGTCGTCGCGGAAACATCGCCATGAGCCGATTCCCGCCACGTCTGCGGGATCGGTTGGGGTGGGGTTGTGCGCGGCGGGCGCGGCGTCGCGCGCATGATGGACAAGTGGGAGTCGAGTGTGAATCGGACGTCGAGGACGTCGTCGCGGCCGCGTGCGGCGCCGTCGATCCGTCGACCCCGTTGGGCCTCTATCTCCACGTCCCGTTCTGCGCCACCCGGTGCGGCTATTGCGATTTCAACACCTACACGGCCGGGGAGCTGGGGAGTTCGTCGTCGCCGGAATCCTGGCAGCAGGCCGTCGGCCTCGAGTTGGAAGCGGCTGCGCGACTTCTCGATCCGACCCGCAAGGTGTCGACGATCTTCGTCGGCGGGGGGACGCCGTCACTCCTGGGCGCCGATGGACTGGGTCGGCTCGTGCAGTCCGTGCGCGACAATTTCGACCTCGACGACGACGCCGAGGTGACCACCGAGTCCAACCCGGAGTCGACCTCTCCTGCCTTCTTCGACGGACTATTGCGGGCGGGATTCACCCGCATATCACTCGGAATGCAGTCCGCGGCGCCACATGTGCTGGCGACACTGGACCGCACCCACACGCCCGGACGTGCGGTGGCCGCGGCCCGGGAGGCCGCGGCGGCCGGTTTCGACCACGTGAACCTCGACCTGATCTACGGCACGCCGGGGGAGAGTGACGCGGATCTGCACGCGAGCCTCGATGCGGTGCTGTCCACGTCGGTCGATCATGTATCGGCGTACGCGCTGATCGTGGAGGACGGAACTGCCCTCGCGCGCCGGATTCGTCGTGGAGAACTGCCCGCCCCGGACGACGATGTGCTCGCCGACCGCTATCGGATCCTCGACGACCGCCTGCGCGCCGACGGATTCGATTGGTACGAGGTCTCGAACTGGTCGAGGTCGGCCGCGGCGGAATGCCGGCACAACCTGGCCTATTGGCACAGCAGCGACTGGTGGGGCATCGGACCCGGTGCGCACTCCCACGTCGGCGGTGTGCGGTGGTGGAACGTCAAGCATCCGGCGCGCTACGCCGCCGGTCTCGCCGAGGGACATCTGCCGATCGGCGGGCACGAGGTGCTGTCCGACGAGGACCGCCATGTCGAGTCGGTGATGCTCACCGCCCGGTGCCGGGGTGGCCTCGCCGTCGACGAACTCACCGCCGAGGAGTACCGGCGCGCGGCCGAGTTCGTCGCCGACGGATTGATCGAACACGTCGGCAGCGTCGGTGCGCGACTCGTCCTCACCGACGCCGGTCGGCTTCTCGCCGACCGTGTCGTCCGGGAGATCCTGGTCGCGGGCTGACGACGGTGTGACTCACGCGGGGTGACCGGTCACCACTCGGGTGCTGCCGAACTGCTGGGCGGGAGCGTCCAGCCCGTGCTGCGAGCGCTGCGACGGTGGGCGCCCGGTGGTGTCGTCGGTGGTGTCGGCGCCCGTCCCGGCGACGGGAGTTCGGCCGTGTCGAGGCGATCCTCGACCGACTCGGCGGCGGGATCGAGTTCGAGTGCGTCGAGATCGAGCATCCGCGCGTGGATGATGTGGCGGTTACGCAGCGCCGACCGGACGGCGCGGTGGAGTCCGTCCTCGAGGTAGAGATTGCCCTGCCACCGGACGACGTGGGAGAACAGGTCGCCGTAGAACGTGGAATCCTCGCTGAGCAATTTGTCGAGCGCCAGCACGGTCGTAACGGTGGTGAGTTCGTCGAGGCGGAACTGCCGTGGCGGGATCTTGGCCCAGGCCCGCGCGGACAACCCGTGGTCGGGATAGGGCTTACCCTCCCGCACCCCCTTGAAGATCATCGAGCACTTCCCTGAGTCCGGCGCGGCCACCCGGAACGGATCCAGCGGGTTGCGCGCAACGGTTCGTAAGATGGACGTCACCTACTGTATGGCAGAGTTGTCGAACCGGGAGGTGCGTCGCATGTCGACTACAGACGATCGACGGTTCGAGATCCTGCGTGCCATCGTCACGGACTTCGTCGACACGCAGGAACCCATCGGTTCCAAGGCGCTGGTCGAACGTCATCAGCTCGGAGTCTCCAGCGCGACGGTCCGCAACGACATGGCCGTCCTCGAGGCCGAGGGCTACATCGCCCAGCCGCACACCAGTTCCGGCCGCATCCCGACCGACAAGGGCTACCGGATGTTCGTCGACCGGATCAGCGAGATCAAGCCGCTGTCGGCGGCCGAACGCCGCGCGATCCTGTCCGTCCTCGACTCCGGCGTCGACCTCGACGACGTGTTGCGCCGCTCGGTCAAGCTCCTCGCACAGCTCACCCGGCAGGTCGCGGTCATCCAGTACCCGGTGTTGTCGACGGCGACGGTCCGACACCTCGAGGTGGTATCGCTGACACCATCGCGTCTGCTCCTCGTCGTGATCACCGACACCGGGCGGGTCGAGCAGCGCATGGTCGGGCTCGCCGACGATCTCGCCGACGACGACTACATCCGGCTGCGTGACATGTTCTCGGCGGCACTGCACGGCAAGCGTCTCGAGGCGGCGTCGGCAGCCGTGGCCGAACTGGCCAACGAGGCGCCCGACGACATCCGGGACGCCGCGATCACCGTGGCGACGGTACTGGTGGAGACGCTCGTCGAACGCGGCGACGATCGCCTGGTCCTCGGCGGGACGTCGAATCTGGCGCGGTCGGCCGCCGACTTCGCGCCGGCCGCGGGTGGCATGGACACCGTTCTCGATGCGCTCGAGGAGCAGGTCGTGGTGCTCAAACTGCTCGCCACGAGTCAGAGCATGGGTGCGGTGACCGTGCAGATCGGAGAGGAGACGCAGACCGAGAACCTGCGTGGGACCTCGGTCGTGTCGACAGGGTACGGTGCATCGGGCACTGTGTTCGGCGGCGTCGGCGTGGTCGGTCCCACACGCATGGACTACCCGGGAACAATCGCGTCTGTCGCAGCCGTTGCGAAGTATGTCGGCGAGGTGTTGTCCGATCGGTGACCTGTGCGGCCGCATGCGCGGCCCGGGTGACGGCCGATCCGACCGCCGGCCCTGTGAGACCAGATGAGATAGAGGACCGAGACGACTGTGGCACGTGACTACTACGGCATCCTGGGCGTGGACAAAGGCGCCAGCGACCAGGAGATCAAACGCGCCTACCGCAAGAAGGCGCGTGAGCTCCATCCCGACGTCAACCCGGGGGAGGAAGAGCGTTTCAAGGAGGTCAGCGCCGCATACGAGGTGCTGACCGATCCCGAGAAGCGTCGCATCGTCGACGCCGGCGGTGACCCGTTGGCCGGTGCCGGTGCAGGCGGGTTCGGTGGCGGATTCGGCAGCGGTGGTCTCGGTGACGTGTTCGAGGCGTTCTTCGGCTCCGGCGGTGGGTTCGGGGGCGGCGGATTCGGTTCGGGCCGCGGACCGCGCGGTCGCGTGCAGCCTGGTGAGCCGGCGCTCGTGGCCGTCGAACTCGACCTCGAGGAGTGCGCATCCGGGGTCAACAAGGAGATCACGGTCGACACGGCGATCCTGTGTGACCTGTGCAAGGGCGCGGGTACCCACAACAACTCGAAGCCGACGACCTGCGACACGTGTAAGGGCGCCGGCGAGATCCAGGCCGTGCAGCGTTCGTTCCTCGGGCAGGTCATGACCGTCCGTGAATGCCCCACCTGCCACGGCGTCGGCGAGGTCATCCCGGATCCGTGCCGCAAGTGCGGTGGCGACGGCCGGGTGCGGTCGCGTCGCACGATGACCGTGAAGATCCCCGCGGGCATCGAGAACGGCATGCGTGTCCGGCTCTCCGGCCAGGGTGAGGTCGGTCCGGGCGGCGGTCCTGCCGGCGATCTGTACGTCGAGGTCGGTGAGCGTGCCCACGAGGTCTTCGTGCGCGACAAGGACGACCTGCACTGCACCATCCGCGTACCGATCGTCGACGCCGCTCTCGGTGGTGAGATCGATGTCGACACCATCCTCGGTGGGTCCGCGCGTGTCTCGATCGCCGCGGGCACCCAGCCCGGACAGGTCGTCAAGGTGCGGGGACAGGGTATGCCGCACCTGAACACCGGCGTCCGCGGGACGCTGCACGCCCACCTCGACGTCGTGGTCCCGACCCGTCTCGACTCCGCGCAGACCGAGGCGCTCAACCGGTTCCGCGCGGCCTCCGACGATCATGTCGAGGTCGTCACGTCGTCGGGGAGCAGCGCTTCGAGTGGCCTGTTCTCGCGACTGCGCAACGCGTTCGCCGGACGCTGACGAGCGCGGGGCGCCGACGTGAGTCCACCCCTGTTCTGGGTCGATGAGGTCCCCCGCGTCGGTGCCGAGATCACCCTGTCCGGTGCCGAGGGGCGTCACGCCGTCACCGTGACACGGATCGCTGCCGGTGAAGACGTGGTCGTCGGGGACGGCCGCGGTTCGACCGCGCGCTGCGAGGTCGTCGCGATCACCGCGAAGGACTCCCTCGTCGCCCGCGCGCACGCCTATTCCTTCGTCGATCGGCCGCGGCCGACGGTGACGGTCGTGCAGGCACTGCCGAAGGGGGAGCGGTCGGAGTTGGCGGTCGACCTCGCGACCGAGGCAGGTGCGGATCGGATCGTGCCATGGCACGCCGCGCGCTGTGTCGCCCGATGGACCGGGAAGGTCGACAAGGGGCGCGCCAAGTGGGAGGCCGCGGCGTCGTCTGCGGCCAAACAGAGTCGACGCCCCTGGATTCCCGACATCGGGCCCCTCGCCTCGACGACCGACGTCCGCGCGTTGAGTTCGGACGTGATCGCGCGCGGCGGAGTCGTCGCCGTCCTCCATGAACACGGCGCGGTGGGTCTGCGCGATCTCCCGGTTGCCGACGTCGCCGAGATCGTTCTGATCATCGGCCCCGAAGGCGGCCTCGACGACACCGAGATCGCCGACCTCACGGCTCTGGGCGCCACATCGGTGATCCTCGGACCACAGGTGCTCCGCACGTCGACGGCCGCCGCCGTCGCGCTGGGCGCACTCGGTGTGCTGACCGAACGCTGGTCCACGACATGACTCGGGAGTTGTGATGAGGAAGTGTGCGGCACACCGCACCAAGATCGAATATGGTTCTGCGCCATCGCAATTCGGTCACGTCTACTACCCGCTCGACGGCGTCGGTGCGGACGATGTCGTGCGTCCGGTGGTGCTCGTCCACGGCGGTTACTGGACCACCGAGTTCGGCCTCACCATCGAGACCGCGATCGCCCGGCTGTTCGCCGAACGGGGAGCGGTGGTGTGGAACGTCGAATACCGGCGCGTGGGTGAACCGGGTGGCGGCTGGCCGACGACCGGTCGGGACGTCGTCGCGGCCATCCGCGCCCTCGACGGCCCGGTCCCGGCGGCGCTGCCCGCCGAGATCAACGAGCGGGTGGACTGGGGCTCGGTCGCCGTCGTCGGGCATTCGGCCGGCGGCCAGCTCGCGGTGTGGTCGGTGTCGCAGCTGCGTGCACGGACGGACACGTGTGCGATCACGACCGTGATCGCACAGTCGGCGGCCCTGGACCTCGAGGCCGGCGCCGACCGTCCGTCGATCCGCGGGCTGATGGGCCGGCCGGCCGACGAGATCCCGCATCGCTACCGCGACGCATCGCCGTTGTGTCAGGAGCCGTTCGACGCGCACGTCGTGGCGCTGCACGCCGAGGACGACACCGCCATCCCGGTCGAGTCGAGCCGGCGCTATGTCGACGCGGTGACCGCACGAGGTCAGTCCGCGGAACTGATCGTCGTTTCGGGTGAGGGGCATGACGCCTTCGTCGATCCGCGTAGCGCGTCGACGCGACAGACCGTGCGGCTGCTCGGTCTGTGACACCGCTGGGTGCCTCCGATCGTCGACAGCAGGGCCCGCGGCCCTGCCGTACCCGGGAATATTGCCTGGGAGATGCGCGGTTCAATCGCGTTAGACTGGCTGCATCCCGGCGATACGGACGCGCCGAGAAGACCCCTGAGGAGTGATTTCATACGTGAGTGACGACAATCCCGACGTGAGCACGCCGACGAGCCGAACTCTTGCGGGCCGATCTGTCACCTCCAACGTGGAAGTCTCTCCCGAGGTGGTCTTCGGTCTGCTCGGCACCAGCGACGTCAATCTGCGCACTCTCGAACAGCTGCTCCCCGCCGACATCCACGTCCGCGGCAACCAGGTCACCCTCACCGGTGTGCCAGCCGACGTCGCCGCGTCCGAGCGGGTCATCGCCGAACTCGTCGATCTGGTGGGTCGTGGTACGCCGCTGACCCCCGATCTCGTCCGACACAGCGTCTCGATGCTGTCCGAAGGCTCGGCGGAGTCGCCCGCAGACGTCCTGTCACTCGACATCATCTCAAGGCGCGGGAAGACGATCCGGCCGAAGACGCTCAACCAGAAGCGCTACGTCGACGCCATCGACAACAACACCATCGTCTTCGGACTCGGACCTGCCGGCACCGGCAAGACCTACCTCGGGATGGCGAAGGCCGTCCAGGCCCTGCAGTCCAAGTCGGTCAACCGCATCATCCTCACGCGTCCGGCGGTCGAGGCCGGCGAGCGGCTCGGCTTCCTGCCCGGCACGCTGAGCGAGAAGATCGATCCGTATCTGCGGCCGCTGTACGACGCGCTGCACGACATGATGGATCCCGAGGCGATCCCGAAGCTGATGGCGGCGGGAGTCATCGAGGTGGCGCCCCTGGCATATATGCGTGGCCGGGCGCAGCCCCTGTCGACGCGCGTGCTTACCCCGACGGGCTTCCGTCCGATCGGTGACCTCGTGGTGGGCGACGAGGTGATCGGCTCGAATGGGTCCCCGACCGAGGTGCTGGGCGTGTACCCGCAGGGATTCAAGGACATAGTGCGTGTGACCACTCAGGACGGTGCGACGACCTTGTGCTCGACCGATCACCTCTGGTCGGTCTACACACGCGGCGATCGTCGGCGTGGCAAGGGCCCGCGCGTCCTCGCCGCGAAGGAGATGATCGGAAACCTTCGAGCAGCGCACTACCACCGCTACGAGCTGCCCGTTCTCGCCGCGCCGGTGTCGTTCGACGCCCGGCCCGTGCCGTTCGATCCGTACGCCCTCGGCCTGATGCTGGGCGACGGTTGCATGGCGGGCATGGCCACACCGTCGTTCACGACCGCTGACCCGGACCTCGTCGAGGCTCTGGTCGAGGCGATCCCGGGCATCCGGGCCCGGCGGAAGTCGGATGTGGACTATGTGTTGAACCGGATCACCACTCCGGGTGAGGTCATCACCATCGAGAACCCCGTCACGGGTGCGATGCGTGCCCTTGGCCTGTGGGGTAGCACGTCCGCGACGAAGTTCGTGCCCCCGCGGTACCTCCAGAACTCTGCCGATGTCCGGCTGGCGGTTCTCCAGGGTCTTCTCGACACCGATGGCGGACCGGTCGGTCAGGCGGGCCGCACCTGCCGTGTCCAGTACACGACGACCTCCGATCGGTTGCGCGACGATGTGGCCTTCCTGGTCCGCTCCCTCGGCGGGGTGGTCTACACGCGCACCCGTGCCGCGGCCGGCCGGGCGCCTGGCCACGCGGGGGGAAGAGACGTGCCCTATCGGCATGATTCGCACGTGCTCGACATCCGGCTGCCCGCGGGACTCGCCCCGTTCCGGCTCGCCCGCAAGGCAGCGAAGTACGCCACGGGTGCGTGCAAGGAACCCAAGCGCTACATCGAGAGCATCGAGGAAGCCGGCACAGAGGAGGCAGTGTGCATCCGGGTGGCCGCCGATGACTCGCTGTACGTGACCGAGGATTTCCTGCTGACCCACAACACGCTCAACGATGCCTTCATCATTCTCGACGAGGCGCAGAACACCACCGGCGAGCAGATGAAGATGTTCCTCACCCGGCTCGGTTTCGGGTCCAAGGTGGTCGTCACCGGCGACACCACGCAGGTGGATCTGCCGGGTGGTGCGCAGAGCGGGTTGACCGCCGCGACGCGCATCCTCGACGGGATCGACGACATCCACTTCTCACACCTCACCAGTGCCGACGTCGTCCGACATCGCCTCGTCGCCGACATCGTCGACGCGTACGGCCGTGCCGAGGAGAACGACCGCGGACGGCTGCGTGACGCCGACCGGCTATCGGGCAACCGCGCGTCCCGGCGCGCGGCGAACCACGGGCGTCGCTCATGAGCATCGAACTGGCGAACGAATCCGGCGTCGAGGTTCCCGACGACCTCATCATCGCCGCCGCGCGGTTCGCGATCGTCGCGATGGACGTGAACCCGGCAGCCGAGCTGTCGGTGCTCCTCGTCGACGAGGACGCGATGGCCGACATGCACATGCAGTGGATGGACCTGCCCGGACCGACCGACGTGATGAGCTTCCCGATGGACGAGCTGGTCCCGGGAGGTCGTCCGGATGCGGCCGAGCCCGGCCCGGCCATCCTCGGTGACATCGTGCTCTGCCCGGAATTCGCGGCACAGCAGGCGAAGTCGGCGCGGCGCTCGTTCGAGCACGAGTTGTCGATGCTGACCATCCACGGCGTCCTGCACCTCCTCGGCTACGACCACGCCGAGCCGGAGGAGGAGAAGGAGATGTTCGGGCTGCAGAACCGGATCCTCGAAGAGTTCTACGCCGAACGTCATCGGCTGGCACAGAACCGTCGGCAGTCCGACCGCGACACCAAGCTGCTGACCAACATCGGCTTCGCCGAGACCGCTCTGCCCGAGAACGCCGCGCGCGAGGAGGAGTGAGGGTGCCCGACGACGTCTGGTTCGTCGTGGCCGCGCTGCTCCTGGTGCCGCTGGGCGGGATCTTCGCCGCCATCGACGCCGCCTTGTCGACCGTGTCCATCGCACGGGTCGAGGACATGGTGAAAGAGCAGCGTGCGGGCGCGATCCGATTGGCCTCCGTGCTGCAGGGACGCGGCACCTACGTGGGTCTGGCCGTGTTGTTGAGGGTGACCTGCGAGACGGCCTCGGTGGCACTCATCGCGCTGGTCCTGACCGATTCGATCGGGGTCGGGTGGGGGCTGTTCGCGACGATCGTCGGGATGGCGGTCGTGTCGTATGTGGCCGTCGGCGTCGGTCCGCGCACCCTCGGACGGCAGCACGCCTACACGATCGCGTTGTCGTCGGCGATCGTCGTGCAGGCCATCGGCCTGCTGCTCAAACCGGTCACCCGGTTGCTCATCCTCGTCGGTAACGCCGTTACCCCGGGCAAGGGATACCGCAACGGTCCGTTCGCCACCGAGGTCGAACTGCGCGAAGTCGTCGATCTCGCCGAGGCCAGCGGAGTGGTCGCCGCCGACGAGCGGCGGATGATCCAGTCGGTGTTCGACCTCGGCGACACGAACGCGCGCGAGGTGATGGTGCCGCGGCCCGAGATGATCTGGATCGAGCGCGACAAGACCGCCGCACAGGCGATGAATCTGGCCGTGCGGTCGGGGCATTCGCGAATCCCGGTGATCGGTGAGAACCCGGACGACATCGTCGGCGTCGTCTACCTCAAGGACCTCGTCGCCGGCAGTGCACAGCAGCTCTCCGGGCGCGTCGACGACGTGATGCGAGAAGCCCAGTTCATCCCCGACTCCAAGCCCCTGGACAAGGTGCTCGCGGATATGCAGCGCACCCGCAACCACATGGCGCTGCTGGTCGACGAGTACGGCGGCATCGCCGGCCTCGTCACCATCGAGGACGTCCTGGAGGAGATCGTCGGCGAGATCACCGATGAGTACGACACCGACGAGGTGGCCCCGATCGAGGATCTGGGCGACGGCTCCTACCGGGTGTCGGCGCGACTGCCGGTCGAGGACCTCGGCGAACTGTTCGGCCTGGACATCGACGACGACGAGGTCGAGACGGTGGGCGGGCTCATCGGCCTCGAACTCGGCCGCGTGCCCTTGCCCGGCGCGCGCGTCGAGTCCGACGGTCTGCTGCTGATCGCCGAGGGCGGACCGAACCGCCGCGGTCGCCAGCGCATCATCACGGTGCTGGTCAGCCGGACCGACGAACCCGAGACGGACGCCACCTCCGACGACGACCGTGAGGACACGGACACCGACGTGGCCGACGATGATCGTTCCGATCCGCCGAACGGTACGGAATACTCCATGTCCAGCCGCGGCCGGTCCTCCGACCGTTCCCGCGCCGACGACAATGACAACAGCGAGGACCGACAGTGACCCCATCCCCGAGCGGGCAGCCCGATCTGTCCGACGAGGACCAGAAGCTCGTCGTGCTGGCCAGAGGCGCTCTCGCCCGCGCCGAGACGTCCTCGGCGGCGGCGGTCCGGGACGGCGACGGCCGCACGTACGCCGGCGCGCCGGTGTCGACGTCGACGCTCACGCTCTCCGGTCTGCAGGTCGCGGTCGCGACGGCATTGTCGAGCGGAGCCCGGGCCTTCGAGGCCGCCGTGTTGGTGAACGGTGACGCCGACGATCCCGGGATGGTCACCCTGGCCGAGATCACCCCGTCGGCCTACGCCGTGGTGACCGATCTGTCGGGCCGGCCCACCGGCCGAACGGACGGTCGAGGATGACCGAGTTCCGGTCCGGCTTCGTCTGTTTCGTCGGCCGACCGAACACCGGCAAGTCGACGTTGACCAACGCGTTGGTCGGCGAGAAGATCGCCATCACCTCCAACCGGCCGCAGACCACCCGGCACACGATTCGCGGGATCGTGAATCGTGATGACGCGCAGCTGATCCTGGTCGACACGCCCGGACTCCATCGCCCGCGTACCCTCCTCGGGCAACGCCTCAACGATCTGGTCCGCGACACGTACTCCGAGGTCGACGTCATCTGTGTCTGCGTGCCTGCCGACGAGGCCATCGGCCCGGGCGACCGGTGGATCGTCTCGCAGGTGCGTCAGATGGCCCCGCGCACCACGATTCTCGGCGTCGTCACCAAGATCGATCGGGTGACCCGCGACAAGGTGGCCGCGCAGCTCGTGGCGCTCGCCGAGTTGCTCGGACCGACCTCGGAAGTCGTTCCCGTGTCCGCGAAGTCGGGTAAGCAACTCGACGTCCTGACCGACGTGCTGGTCAGTCTGATGGAACCCGGCCCGGCGTTCTACCCCGACGGTGAGCTCACCGACGAGCCCGAGGAGGTGCTGATGGCGGAGTTCATCCGCGAGGCCGCCCTCGAAGGCGTCCGCGATGAGCTGCCGCACTCATTGGCCGTGGTGATCGAGGAGATCATCCCGCGCGGCGACCGAGACAACGCTCCGGATGAGGCCGCCGGTCCCACGATGGTCGACGTGCACGCGATCCTCTACGTCGAGCGGGACAGCCAGAAGGGGATCATCATCGGCCACCGGGGTGCTCGACTCAAGGAGGTCGGGACCGTGGCCCGCGCCCAGATCGAGAAGCTACTCGGCACCAAGGTGTATCTGGATCTCCACGTCAAGGTCGCCAAGGACTGGCAGCGCGATCCGAAACAGTTGGGACGCATGGGCTTCTAGGTACACGTAGTCGGTCGGCGATCGAGGGGAGAGCGGCATGGGCAGACACGAGAACTCCGACGACGGCGAGGCCGGAACCGAGCAGATGGGCCAGGGTCTGCACTCCACGTCGACTGCTCACGATGCCGAGGCGGGCACGACCATCGCCGGGGTGTTGCGCTCACCGCGGTTCTGGCTGGCGCCGCTGATCCTGGTCGTCGTCATCATGTCGCTGATGGCCGCGCTGTACATGGGTGCCGTCGCCGATCCGCAGAAGAATCTGCACGACTTCCCGATCGCTCTGGTGAACGAGGATCGCGGCGGTGAGGTCGACAACCCGGACGGTGGCACCACGAAGCAGAACTTCGGTGACCAGGTCGCCGACGCGATGGTGCCGACCGCGGCGAAGAGCGGTATAGCCCTGCATCGCACCGACCGCGTCACCGCCCTCAACGAGCTGAACTCGGGCAAGGCCTACGGGGTCGTCGTGATCGGTCCCAACTTCACCAACCGTGCGGTGAGCCTGGGCCGGGCGGCCGTTCTCCAGGCCAAACCGGATCCGATGGCGATCGACGTGTTCATCAACCGCGGTTCCGGGACCTTCGCGTCCGCGGTCACCACGACCTTCGCCGACGAGCTGTCGACACAGGTCAACGCGCAGGTGGGAGAACGTCTGACGGCGACCGTCCGGCAGTCGCTCGTCCGCGCCGGCGTCCCGTTCAGTGGCGCTGCGCAACTCGCGCTGTCGAATCCGGTCGACGTGAAGGTCGTCGAGCCCACCCCGTTGCCCGACGGGTCCGGGAACGGGTTGTCGGCGTTCTACTACACGCTGCTGCTCCTCCTCGCAGGCTTCACCGGGGCGATGATGGTGAGCATCGTCGTCGACGGCATGCTAGGCCAGACACCCATCGAGTACGGTCCGTTCTACCAACTGCGCCAACGTCTTGCGATCTCCCGATGGGGGACGCTCGCCGCGAAGTGGACGGTCATGGTGCTTGTCGCGGTGGTGCAGTCGGCGCTGTTCATCGGAGTGTGTACCGCGGTCGGCACGTCCCTGCCGAATGCCTTCTCGCTGTGGATGTTCTCGGTGCTCGCGATCTCGGCCGTCGGGATCTCGGCGAGCTCGATGATGGCGGTCTTCGGCAATCCCGGCCTGCTGGTCAATCTGACCTTCTTCGTGATCCTCGGTCTGCCGTCGTCGGGCGGGACGGTGCCCCTCGAGGCGAGTCCGCGCCTGTTCGCGTGGATCGCGGCGGTCGAACCCATGCACGTCGTGTACCTCGGGTGCCGGGCGATCCTGTATTTCGACGCCGATTTCGACGCCGGCCTCGCCAGATCGGTCATCCAGTGCGCGGTCGGTCTGCTCGTCGGGGCGTTGCTCGGGTGGGGTGGCACCAAGCTCTACGACCGCAAGGGCTGGCATCGCTTCCCGGGCGGGATGACACTGCCACCACGGCTCGCGCGGATCGCGGACAGCACCGGCATGCCGACGATCACCACGCCGTCGCCCGCGCACGTGGCCGGCGTCGGCGCCGGGCGTCCCGGCGACGAGGGCGAGGGTCGGCACGTGTCGGGGTAGGCCACCGTCGGTGGTCGGTGGAAGAATGGCCCGGTGAGGTTCTACCGGGATGAGGCCGTCGTGCTTCGCCAGCACAAGCTGGGCGAGGCCGATCGCATCATCACGTTGCTCACGCAGGACCACGGACTCGTGCGCGCGGTCGCCAAGGGAGTACGCCGGACGCGTTCCAAGTTCGGCGCCCGTCTCGAACCGTTCGCTCACGTCGACGTCCATCTCTATCCGGGACGCAATCTCGACGTCGTGACCCAGGTCCATACATTGCACGTCTTCGCCGACACGATCGTCGCCGACTACGGCCGCTACACCACCGCATGCGCGGTCCTGGAGACCGCTGAGCGACTTGCCGGCGAGGAACGCGCACCCGCTGCCCAACTGCATCGGCTCACCGTCGGCGCGCTCGCGGCGCTCGCGGAGAGCCGACGGCCGAACGAACTGATCCTCGACGCCTACCTCCTCCGGGCGATGCACTGTGCGGGGTGGATGCCGACCCTGGACGTTTGCGCCCGATGCGCCCAGCCGGGTCCTCATCGCGCCTTTCACGTCGCCGCCGGTGGCGCGGTGTGCATCCACTGTCGGCCGCCGGGTTCGGCGACGCCGTCGCCGGGAGTGCTCGACCTGATGGACGCGTTGTTCCGCGGACAATGGGAACACACGGACGGGGTCAGCACCTCGATGCAGCGCCAGGCAAGCGGACTCACCGCGGCCCATCTGCAATGGCACCTCGAGCGTCAGTTGCGAACCCTGCCGCTCATCGAGCGCGAGGCACCTCATAGGCTGGTGGACACCGCGTGAGAGGAGACGGTTGATGGCGTTACGACCCGGTTCACGATCGGGGAGTCGACAGGCCCGACCGGAACCCGTCGCCGTCCGACCGCCCGATCCACACCCCAGCGGAGCCCAGCCGCCGAATCTCCAGCCCGAGCTGATACCACGGCATGTCGCCCTGGTGATGGACGGCAACGGACGATGGGCCCAAGACCGTGGGCTCCCGCGGACCGAGGGCCACAAGCGGGGCGAGGCCGTCCTGATGGACACCGTCTGCGGCTGTATCGAACTCGGGGTGACCTGGCTGTCCGCCTACGCGTTCTCGACCGAGAACTGGTCGCGGAGTCCCGACGAGGTGCGCTTCCTGATGGGCTTCAATCGCGATGTCATCCGTCGTCGGCGTGACGAGATGAACGAGATGGGTGTTCGCGTCCGGTGGGCCGGTCGCCGACCGCGACTGTGGCGCAGCGTGATCCGCGAACTCGAGGTCGCCGAGGAGATGACCCGCGACAACACCGTGATGACCCTGACGATGTGCGTCAACTACGGCGGCCGGGCCGAGATCGCCGATGCCGCCAAAGAGATCGCCCGCCGTGCGGCGGCCGGACAACTCGATCCGGAGCGGATCACCGAGGCGTCGTTCGCCCGCTACCTCGACGAGCCGGACATGCCCGACGTCGACTTGTTCCTCCGGCCGTCGGGGGAGCAGCGGATCTCCAACTTCCTGCTGTGGCAGTCGGCGTACGCCGAGATGGTCTACCAGGAGAAGCTGTTCCCCGACTTCGATCGTCGCGACCTCTGGGCGGCATGCGTCGAATATGCCTCCCGTGACCGCCGTTTCGGTGGGGTCATGCCGCGATGACGGATTCGGTGGCTGCGTCGGCGGAACTGCTGGCCCGCGTGGTCGCCCTCGTCGGCGAGTTCGGCGAGGTCGGTGACGTCGACCGGGATTCGGTTGTCGCGCAGGTTGGTTCGACGAGGGCGTCGATCCGTGCGTTGAGTCTCGCGCCAGGACTCGAGGTGCTCACGGTGACCCAACTGGTCGCGGTGAACCTACCCAACACCGACGACCTCCGCGACGATGTGGAGAGCTATGACGCGCAGTTGAGTCTGGGCGCGCTTCGGCGCTCCGATCCCGACGGCGTGACCACAGATGTGTTGCAGTACTACACTTTTCCGGCGGGATCGCTCGACGACATCCCATTGTTGACGGTGCTGCACATGGTGTTGTCGGCCGGTGCGGACGCCGCGGTGCGCCTGTCCGGGGGGCAGGGCCCTTCGTGACGGTTGCGAGCCCGTTCCTCAGGGTCGGTGACGCTCGCAAGCTCGCTCCTCAGGGGTCGGTGACGGTTGCGAGCTCGCTGCTCAGGGGTCGGTGGCGGTTGCTGCTCAGGGTGGTGACGCTTGCAAGCTCGCTCGTCAGGGGGCGGTGACGCAGTCGCCGCAGTAGCCGAAGACCTCGACCGTGTGGTTGATGTCGGTGAAACCGTGTTCGGCGGCGACGCCGGCAGCCCACTTCTCGACCGGTTCGGCCTGCACCTCGACCGTGGTGCCGCAGCGGCGACACACCAGGTGATGGTGATGCCCGGACGAGCAGTGGCGGTAGCGGGTTTCCCCCGAACCGTCCCACAGCACGTCGATCTGACCCGCCTGGCTCAGCGCCTGCAGATTCCGGTAGACGGTCGTCAGCCCGATCGACTCGCCCCGCGCCTTCAGCTGATCGTGCAACTCCTGTGCGGAGACGAAGTCGTCGCCGGCGGCGAGTGCGTCGGCGATGGCCGCCCGCTGTCGTGTCGAGCGCACACCGGTCACCGGACGGTCCGGTTGCGTGGTCACGACGACACCGCCCGGTCGTCGGCGGTGCCGGAATCGAGCGGCTCCTCCATGGCGTGCACGAGGGCGTCGGTGACGATGTGCGCGAGGTGCTCGTCGACGAGTTCGTACATGATCTCCCGGCCGTTGCGGTTGCCCCGCACGACTCCGGCGTCCTTCAGCACGCGCAGATGCTGACTGACCAGCGGCTGACTGAGCGACAGTGAACCGACCATCTCGTGTACGCACTGCGGACGTGTGCGCAGGAGGAGCACGATCGCGACCCGGGTCGGTGAGGCGAGTGCGCGCAACAGATCACTGGCCGCCTCACAGTCCGCCGCACCGGCGACGGGGTCCGGGCCGGTGGCTGCGCAATCACGATCTGACGACTTCATCGCCTCCATACTAAAGGAAGTCGTTTTCATTTGACCTCACCCAGACATGGGCACCCATCGGCGCGGCGATCAGCAGACCTCGGGGCCAGACGAGAGCGCACACGTGGCCACCGCGTAGCCGACGGCCGATGACGAGATCGCCAGCGCGTCGGCGTTCACGTTGTCGACGGTGTCGCGGGCGCTGTGATAGTTCGGATCGAACGGTGTACCCGCCCGGCCACCCCACTTCCGCGCTTGTTCCGCGGACTTCTCCTGCTCGGCGCCGGTCTCGGTGCCCCCGATCGGGATCCCGGCCTCGGCGAACGGCGCGTAGTCCGACCGCCCGACGAGATCCGCGGGCGCGGTCGGAATCCGCCTGCCCTCGTAGAAGCGGCTGAACACGGCCTCGATCCGATCCGAACCCGACGGCCCGGGACCGGCACCGCGCCGATCCGAGTCATCGCCGTCGAGCACGAAGAATCCCGCATTCGGCGAGCCGAGCATGTCGAAGTTCAGATACGCCGAGACCGACTCGCGGGCGCGCTCGTCGAGCGACTCGACATAGCGGCCGGACCCGATCAGTCCCTCCTCTTCTGCACCCCAGAAGGCGAAACGCACGCCACGAGGCGCCGACGGCGTCGAACCCATCCGCAGTGCCGTCTCGAGAACCGCGGCCGCACCGGTGGCGTTGTCGTTGATGCCGGGACCGGCGTCAACGCTGTCGAGATGGGCGCCGGCCATGACGACGTCATCGCGCGCACCCGTCCGTGTCTGGGCGATCACCGAGCGGGACGCGACGGTCGTCGTCCGTGCGGTCGTCGACAGGGTGACCGACGGAGCGTTCCGCACCCGGTCGCCGGCGACGCGGTCGACCCCGACGACGGGGATCGAGGTGGTGTTGTCCGCTCCGAGTGTGGCGCCGACGAGCGGCTCGTCCGAGGAGTTCACGACCACCATCCCGACGGCACCGGCAACGGCGGCCAGCGTGGCCTTCCGGGTGAAGGTGCACTCGCCGCGCCCGACGACGACCACCGTGCCGCGGCTGTCGGCGGGGTAGTCACCGGGAGCACATCCGACCCCTTCGACGGTCACTGGAGATCCGGTCACCGGTTTCCCGTCGGTGCCCCTGGTGTACTGCAGAGCGGTCGCGCGCACATCGGCGCCCCCGGCGGTCAGCGACGTCGTCCCGGCATCGAAACGCGGATAGTCGAAGCCGGGAGTGGTCACGTCGAAACCGGCGCCACGCAGCACCTGCGCGACGTGATCGACCGAGGCGTCGTAGCCGGGGGTCCCGGCGGCCCGATTGCCTCCGTGGGCATCGGCGATCGACTGCAGTGCGCGGATGTGGCCGGTCACCGCCGCGCCGGTCACCGCCGACGCCAGGGAGTCCGGACTCAGGTCGGTGACGGTCCCGACCGCCGACGACGGTGCCGAGGAGCTCGGAGACGACGATCCGCCGGGGGTCTCTCCGCCTTGCCCGCCGCATGCCGCCGCAGCGGTGACCACCACCCCGAGAGCGAGGAGGCGCAACGAGTTCCTCCCGGACCGACTGCTCACCTTCACCCGCATCACGGCACCAGGGTAGGCGGGCGCCGGAACAGAACGGCGCGATGTCGGGGCGGGTGCCGGGGTGTGGTCGGCTGCGATTCCGTCGACGCGCGGTGCGGCGGCTACCCTGTAGGGGTTGCCGTGTCGTCAGGTGGCGATCGTCCGCCGACGACACCGTCGACGTCGAACCAGACCTGCCCGCCTACTCGTTGGAGATCAGTTAACCGTGGCCGCCCAGTC
Organism: Gordonia sp. OPL2; assembly: GCF_003797825.1. Lineage (GTDB taxonomy): Bacteria > Actinomycetota > Actinomycetes > Mycobacteriales > Mycobacteriaceae > Gordonia. Next base: position 77,510 of record NZ_RKME01000002.1, on the reverse strand, counting down.
CAACCGCGTCGAAGCCGTCGTCAATCTCGCCAAGCGTCGAGGTCTGGTGTTCCCGAGCGGAGAGATCTACGGCGGCACGAGGTCTGCGTGGGACTACGGTCCGCTCGGTGTCGAGGTCAAGGAGAACATCAAGCGTCAGTGGTGGCGATCGATGGTCACCAGCCGCGACGACATCGTCGGACTCGACTCGTCGGTCATCCTGCCGCGTCGCGTGTGGGAGGCCTCCGGGCACGTCGAGGTGTTCACCGATCCGCTCGTCGAGTCGCTGCACACGCACAAGCGTTACCGTGCGGATCACTTGATCGAGGCGTACGAGATCAAGCACGGTCATCCGCCGGCCAACGGTCTCGCCGACATCAACGACCCGGAGACGGGGCAGCCGGGCAAGTGGACCGAGCCGAGGGCGTTCAGCGGTCTGCTGAAGACCTTCCTCGGACCTGTCGACGACGAAGAGGGTCTGCACTACCTCCGGCCGGAGACCGCGCAGGGCATCTTCGTGAACTTCAAGAACGTGATGACCACCGCCCGCAAGAAGCCGCCGTTCGGCATCGCCCAGATCGGCAAGAGCTTCCGCAACGAGATCACGCCGGGCAATTTCATCTTCCGTACTCGTGAGTTCGAGCAGATGGAGATGGAGTTCTTCGTCAAGCCCGGCGAGGACGAGGAATGGCACCAGTACTGGATCGATCAGCGGTTCGACTGGTACGTCGACCTGGGCATCGATCCGGAGAACCTGCGCCTCTACGAGCATGCGCAGGAGAAGCTGTCGCACTACTCGAAGCGCACCGTCGACGTGGAGTACAAGTTCGGTTTCTCCGGCAACCCGTGGGGTGAACTCGAGGGTGTCGCGAACCGGACCGACTTCGATCTGTCGACCCACAGCAAGCACTCCGGCGAGGATCTCTCGTTCTTCGACCAGGCCTCCGGCGAGCGCTACACGCCGTACGTCATCGAACCAGCAGCGGGACTGACGCGGTCCCTGATGGCCTTCCTCTGCGACGCCTACACCGAGGAAGAAGTGCCGAATGCCAAGGGCGGCACCGACACCCGCACGGTCCTGCGCCTTGACCGCCGCCTCGCGCCGGTCAAGGCCGCGGTGCTCCCGTTGTCGCGCAACGAGAAGCTCTCGCCCAAGGCGAAGGATCTCGCGGCGGAACTGCGCAAGCACTGGAACGTGGACTTCGACGACGCTCAGGGCATCGGCAAGCGCTACCGCCGACAGGACGAGATCGGCACACCGTTCTGCGTGACCGTCGACTTCGACACCCTCGACGACCAGGCGGTCACCGTCCGTGAGCGCGACACGATGAGCCAGGAGCGGGTGGCCCTCGACAAGGTCGTCGAGTATCTGGGTGGCAAGCTCCTGGGTGCCTGACCCCTTCGCGGCTCGCTGCGCTCGCACCTCAGGGAGCGAGTGGCTTCGCCCAGGTCCCTGAGGAGCCCGCGACGGAGGAGCGAGTGGCTTCGCCCAGGTCCCTGAGGAGCCCGCGACGGAGGAGCGTGCGTCACGAAGGGTGCGGACCTGCGGATATCTGTCATAGTTGAGTGTGGAGTTGCCGCGCGCCCGGGCATGGGGTCCGGGAGGGAGCGGTGAGGAGAGTGAGTGCAGCAGTGTCCGTCAGCGGCAAGGTCGTCCATTACGACGCGAATCGGGGATTCGGGTTCCTCGCACCGGAAGCGGGCGGGGCCGATGTGTTCCTGCACATCAACGACATCGACATCGACGAGAACGCGCTCAAGCCGGGTGCCAAGGTCGAGTTCGACATCGAGGAGACCGACCGGGGGACCAAGGCGGTCAACGTCGCGGTCACCGAGGCCGCGCCGGCCGACGAGTCCGGTGGTGGGTTCCGCGGGCACCGGCGTGACAATCATGACCACGGTCGCTCGCACGATCGGGACCGTGATCGCGATCGGCCCCGGCGCCCGCGCGGCGGCGGGTCGCTCGACGCGGCGTCGTTCACCGAAGAGCTCACCGAGCTGCTCCTCGATTCCGCCGACGACCTGACGGCAGCCCAGATCATCGCGATCCGGCAGCGTGTCACCGACTTCGCGGTCGGCCGGGGATGGGTGCTTGACTAGCACCACAGGTGCTCCCGCCATCCCGCCGACGGCCGACTATCGCGACGAGGCCGTCGAGCGGATCGTGCCGGAGGCGCCCAAGGTGGCGAGCCTGCCCGGTACCCGTACCGACCATCGCAGCGATTTCGCCCGCGATCGCGCGCGCGTCCTGCATTCGGCGGCGCTGCGTCGTCTGGCCGACAAGACCCAGGTCGTCGGTCCACGCGAGGGTGACACCCCGCGTACCCGATTGACCCATTCGCTCGAGGTGGGTCAGATCGGTCGCGGAATCGCGATCGGACTCGGTTGCGAACCCGATCTGGTGGAACTCGCGGGTCTGGCCCACGACATCGGCCATCCGCCCTATGGGCACAACGGTGAGCGGGCCCTCGACGAGGTCGCCACCGACATCGGCGGGTTCGAGGGCAACGCCCAGAACCTGCGCATCCTGACCCGGCTCGAGCCCAAGCTCCTCGATGCGGCAGGTCGCAGTGCAGGTCTGAACCTCACGCGTGCGTCGCTGGACGCCACCCTGAAGTACCCGTGGACGCGCTCGGGTCCGGGCACCAAGTTCGGCGCCTACGACGACGACGCCGGGGCACTCGCGTGGATTCGTCGGGATGCGCCGGGCACACAGCGGTGCCTCGAGGCCCAGGTCATGGACTGGTCCGACGACGTCGCCTATTCGGTGCATGACCTGGAGGACGGCGTGATCGCCGACCGCATCGATCTGCGCACCCTGGGTGATCCCGCCGATCAGCGTGCCCTGGCGGATATCGGCGTCCGAGAGTTCGACGGACTCGAGGCGGGCGCACTGATCGATGCCGCCCAACGGCTTTCGCAGATGGACATCGTCAACGCGGCCGGCGGATACGACGGCAGCCTGGACAGCGCGGTCGCGCTCAAGCGCCTGACGAGCGAGCTGATCGGCCGGTTCGCGTCGGCCGCGATCACCGGGACGCGCGCCGTCGTCGGCGATCGCCCGGTGGCCCGCTACGACGCGGAGCTGACCGTGTCCCCCCTCGTGGCGGCCGAGGTCGCGATCCTCAAGACCCTGGCGCTGCGGTTCATCTTCTCCAACGAGCGGCACAAGGCGACCCAGCACCGTCAGCGCGAGCGGATCCATCGCGTCGCGGTCTGGCTGACTGCTGCGGCGCCAGGTGGACTCGACCCCATCTTCGTGCCGCTGTGGCAGGAAGCGGCCGACGACGACGCGCGCCTACGGGTGATCGTCGACCAGATCGCCTCGATGACCGAGGGACGACTCGAACGCACCGATCGGCAGAACTCGGGAGCTCAGGCGCACCTGGGGTGAGCCGCGGACGTGCTGTGCCGGCACACACCCGGTGATCACTACACTGGTCCGCGTGCCAGGCCGAATCCCCGATCGCGACATCACGGCAATCCGTGAGCAGACTCGGATCGAGGAGATCGTCGGCGACTACGTCGCGTTGCGTCGGGCGGGCGCCGACAGTCTCAAGGGGCTGTGCCCCTTCCACGACGAGAAGTCGCCGTCGTTCCACGTCCGCCCGAATCACGGTCACTTCCACTGCTTCGGCTGCGGTGAGGGCGGCGACGTCTACAGCTTCCTGCAGAAGCAGGAACACATCAGCTTCGTCGAGGCCGTGCAGCAGCTCGCCGACCGGATCGGCTACCAGATCCACTACGAGGGCGGCGGCACCGCGATCGTCCGTGATCGCGGCACCCGAGCACGGCTCGTCGCGGCGAATGCGGCCGCACAGAAGTTCTATGCGCAGCAGTTGCAGTCGCCCGAGGCGCAGAAGGCCCGCGACTACCTGACCGAGCGGAACTTCGATTCCACGACAGCGGTCACTTTCGGATGTGGTTATGCCCCGGCCGGCTGGGACACGATGACAAAGGCGCTCCTGTCGCAGGGCTTCGAGTTCAGCGAGCTCGAGGCGGCCGGGCTCTCGCGCGAGGGCCGCAAGGGGCCGATGGATCGTTTCCACCGACGACTGCTGTGGCCGATCCGCAACCTCGGCGGTGACATCATCGGCTTCGGCGCGCGCAAGCTGTTCGACGACGACAACCTCGGCAAGTACATGAACACGCCGGAGACCATGCTGTACAAGAAGTCTCAGGTGCTGTTCGGTCTCGATCACGCGAAGAAGAACATCGCCAAGGGGCATCAGGTGGTGATCGTCGAGGGCTACACGGATGTGATGGCGATGCATCTGGCCGGCGTGACGACCGCCGTCGCGTCCTGCGGCACCGCCTTCGGCGAGGACCACCTCGCGCTACTGCGGCGTCTGATGATGGACGACTCGTACTTCCGGGGCGAGGTCATCTACACGTTCGACGGCGACGAGGCCGGGAAAGCGGCCGCGCTCAAGGCTTTCGAGGGTGAACAGAGCATCGCCGGCCAGACCTTCGTGGCGATCGCCCCCGACGGGATGGATCCCTGTGAACTCCGGCAGGACAGCGGCGACGGAGCGGTCCGTGATCTGATCGCGCGCCGCGTGCCGATGTTCGAGTTCGCGATCAAGGCCTTGCTCTCCGACCACGACCTCGACACCGCCGAGGGCCGCGTGCACGCGTTGCGTGACACGGTGCCGGTGGTGGCCCGGATCAAGGACATCGCGCTGCGCGACGAGTACGCGCGCCAGCTCGCCGGATGGGTGGGCTGGGAGGACGTGGCCCAGGTGCTGGGCCGCGTGCGCGAGGAAGGTGCGCGGCACGCCCGCACGAACGGGTCGTCGGGACCTGCCCGCGGGCGCGGGGAGCGCGTCACGTCGATGCGCCGGCAACGTCCGGAGGCGGCATCCGCGCCGCCGACCGCGCGTCCCCTTCCGGCGGATCCGCGGTTGTGGCCGCAGCGTGAAGCGCTCAAGGCCGCGCTGCAGTATCCGGCGATCGCCGGGACGGTGTTCGATTCGCTACCGGTGGAGTGCTTCACCGAGTCGGCCTACGCCGCCATCCGGACCGCGATGTCGGCACTCGGTGGCACGTCCACGGGCATGGGCGGTGCGGAATGGGTCGATGCCGTGCACAACGCTGTCGACGATCCGGTTCTCGGGCCGCTGGTGACCGAGCTCGCCGTCGAGTCGATGCCGGTGGCGGAGAACAACATCTCGCGCTACATCTCGAGCGTGCTGGCACGTCTGCAGGAGGTCTGGGTAGGTGCCCAGATCGCGGACATCAAGTCCCGGCTGCGTCGCATGGCTCCCGGCGAGGACCCGGACGGTTACAACGCGGTCTTCGGCGATCTCGTCGCTCTCGAGGCCTATCGTCGCAGTCTGCTCGAGCAGGCGGTCGATCCGGATGTCGACGCCGGCTGACGACGACCGTCCGGCAACCCTCGTGTGACGCCTGCGCGGATCTGTCGAGCCGGCGCCGAGCACGTCACGTGGTCATGACAGCTGTGAACGCGACCCGATCGGTCGGTGGAGGGCACGTCAGCCGGTGCGTGAGATGGCTGTGGACAGCCAGTCGCCCAGCCAGTCGAGCGCGCTGCGGCCCTGGTCGTCGACGATGAGCGAGCCGTATCGGACGTGACTCTCGGACTTGTAGAACTGGGCGGCGCGGAGGCCGTCGGTGACGATCGTCCGCGGGTCGGTGATGGCGTATCTCGCCATGATCGAGGTGGCGCTCGTCGCGAGTCCCGCCACGTCGGGGGCCACGATGTCGATGCCGTTCCCGGTCCGCGCCGTCGCGGTCACGAGACCTGTGCTCATCGAGGCGAGTTCGCGTCCGATCTCGGTGAGCTCGGCGGGTGTGGTGGTCGTCGTGGGCAAGGTCTTCGCCCCAGCGTGCACCGCGACCGATCCGGCGGCGGTCCAGGTGAGTTCCTGGATCTTCCCCACGAGATCGGCGGCGCGCTCGATGTCGACGTGTGCGAGTGCAGCGGCCAGCAGCGACAGCGTTCTCATCAGCCCGGTCGTGTCCGGGATGAGGGCGAGGGTCGCGGAGACCTCGGTGAAGTCGACGGAAGCCGCAAGCGTGACCAGCGGGCGCAGGTCGGCATTCACGGTGGAGGACACCGTGTGTGCGCGAGCGAGATCCCCGGCAGCCAGCAGCGTGGGCAGAGAGGCGAACCCGTCGATGATGCGAGGGAACGGGATGGACGTGAGGATCGACACCGCGTTCGCGGCCTCCCGCACCGCCCCGATCGCTTGTTCCGGCGTCTTGCTCAACGCAGTGCCCAGCTTGCCGAGGAACGGATTGCGGTCCTTGTCGATCGAGCAGTACAGATCGTCGGTGGCACAGATGGACGAGACCTTGCCGAGGAGAGTGCCCATGCCCAGGGGGCGTGGATCGGCGATCCCGACACCGTCGGCCGCGGGACCGATGACCGTCTCACCCGACGTCCCGGCACGCGGATCGGCGAGCAGGGCGACACCGACCACCCTGTCGGCGGCGATCGGGCCGAGCTGATTGCCGATGGCGGCTGCGAGGTCGCCGGCCGCATCGGCACCCTGGCTGTAGCCGGAGATCGTGAACTTCGCATCGGGGAAGCGCTCCGCGTAATCCCGGAGGACCCGGGCCGCGTTGTCGAGGGCGGTTGCCTTGCTCGCCCCGTAGCTCTCGCCGTTGTCGAAGGCGCGCGCGACATACGGGAGGAAGTAGATGGTCGCCGCCGAACCGTGATCCCGTCGGATGCGGTCGGCGATGGGCTTCAGGGCACCGAGGGCGCGGAAGGGATTCGCCGACGAGTCGGTCTCCCACGTCCCGGGGATGAACAGGTTGAAGCTACGGCCGACGCTCGCGTCGGTCGGGTCCGCGCCGGCGGTCGCCGGGGTGGCGGCAGCGGCGGCTGCCGCACCCGCGACGACGACACACGCGACAAGGCGTCGCATCGTGGCGGTCTGTGAATGCCTGGGGGAGGGGAGGTTTCGGACCGACAACCGTGATTCTGTCATCGTTGCTTCCGCGAGCAGGGGAGGGGGCGAGTGGAGAACGAGGCCGAGAGGGTTTGCGGGTGTGACGGACGAGATGATTATGGCGAAGAATACCCCCGGGCTGTTCGGCGACACGGTGAATTCATCTCTTCGGTGCACATTGGCTGCCGATTGGCATGGATGCAATTGCGTTGCAACGTTTTTCCAGCGTTCCGGGAGGTGACTGGAGAGGCTGATGTGACCAGTGTGGCGGTTGGGATGTCGGAATTGCAACCGACGTTGAGTGAACACCGTTGCGGCGCTGCCCTTTTGGGCGGTCATGCCCGTCGGTGCTCTGTCGGCGTTGCGAAGGGTGCTCGCGCGTAGGACGTTTGGTGGATCGTCGATCGGGTCGCACCGGGGCTCGTCGTGATCGTGCCCTCGGGGTCGTGGTGGGGCGGGTGGGGCTCGAACCCACGACCAGCGGATTATGAGTCCGCGGCTCTAACCGACTGAGCTACCGCCCCCGGTGAGCGCGCCCGCGCGGCGCGCCCGCCGGTGGACATTATGGCAAGCCGCCGGGGGAGTCCGTCGACGAGGTCGCCCTCTGCGCGCGGTCCGCGTCCGTGGCGGCATCGTGCACCGCCGTCACACTAGACTGCAGGCATCACTCCGACGACAGGATGAGGAGCTCATGGCCGGGGCCGACGGGGCGAAGGTGGACATCGAGCTCCCCGAGAGCCTGGTGGATGTCGCCGGTCGCCGTGTGCGTGACGCCATTCTCTCCGGTGCGTTGCAGCCCGGACAGAAGATCGTCGAGGAGACGCTGTGCGCCGACCTCGGTATCAGTCGTGCGCCCTTGCGTGAAGCCCTGCGGCTCCTCGCCCAGCAGGGCCTCGTCGAGCATCAACCGCGGCGCGGGACCCGCGTGTCGGAGTGGTCGCCGCAAGACATCGTCCAGCTTTTCGGGCTGCGTCAGGTCCTCGAGAGGTTCGCGGTGGAGTCGGCATTGCCGCTGCAGAATCCCGACAGTCAGCTGGCGCCGGTCCGGGCTGCGGTCGACGAGATGCGGCGTGCGACCGACGACCTGGCCAAGGACGACGCACACCGTCGGTTCCACGCGGCGGTGGTGGGGTTGGCGGGCAATCGCCAGCTCGACATCGCCCTCGAGCCGATTCTGCTCAAGCTGCAACTGCCGATGGCGGTGAATCTGCGGTCGGAGACGATCGAGCACCACGGCCCGGGCGATGGGGTGAAACGCCATCTGGCGATTCTCGAGGCCCTCGAGACCAACGATCCCGAGGCGGCGATCGCCGCGCTCCGCGACCACGGACATCTGCACTACCTCGACCTCGTAGTCGCCCCCGACGACTCGAGCGGCCAGCTGCCGAGCAGCTAACACAACCGACACACAGTCGATCCGCAGGCGCCATAATTCTGTCGACAATCGACGGTATGACCTCTTTCTCCCGGCCCGCTCCCGGGCCCACTCTCGGTCCGTCGGTGGCCGAGATCCTCGAGAGCCATGTGAGCGGCAGCGGCTCACCCACGCGGACGGCCCGGATGGTCGCCGATGCCATCGATGCCCGTGGCGACGACGGCACCTGGTTGTCCACGGTGCCGCGCGACGAACTCCTCGCCGCGGCGTCGGCCATCGAGAATCGTCCCGGAGCCCGTGGCCTGCCGCTCTACGGCGTGCCGTTCGGGGTGAAGGACAGCATCGACGTCGCGGGCGTGCCGACGACCCTGTCCTGCCCGGGCTACGCGTATGTCGCCGAACGCACGGCACCCGCGGTCCAGCGGCTCCTCGATGCGGGCGCCCTCTACGTCGGCAAGACCAATCTCGATCAGTTCGCAACAGGTCTGAACGGCACCCGGACGCCGTACACGATCCCGCGCAGCGTCTACGGCGGCGAGATGATCTCGGGCGGTTCGAGTTCGGGCTCCGCCCTGGCCGTGGCGCTCGGTCAGGTTCCGTTCGCCGTCGCCACCGACACCGCGGGATCGGGACGGGTGCCCGCGGCGCTGAACGGCATCGTCGGCTACAAACCGTCGCGCGGACTGATCAGCACCGTCGGACTCGTCCCGGCATGCAAATCCCTCGACTGCATCACCATGATGGCCGGATGCGTCGACGACGTGGACCGCGTGATGGCGGTGATGGCCGGTCGCGACGACGACGATCCGTGGTCGAGGACGGCCGGGTCCGAGTTCCCGGGAGGGCCGATCCGCGTCGGTCTGCCACCGGTTGGCGAGCTCGACTTCTTCGGTGACGACGCGATGCGGGCTGCACATCTGGCGTTCCGGAAACGACTCGGACATCGCGGCTTTCCGGTGGAGGTCGAGATCACCGAAGTGTCCCTGGCGCCGTTCCTCGCAGCCGGCGAACTGCTCTACGCCGGCCCGTGGGTCGCCGAGCGGCTCGTCGTGTTCGGTGAGTTCCTGTCGGAGCATTCCGACCAGATCCATCCGGTCGTGCGCGACATCCTGCGCAGCGGTGAGAAGTACAGCGCGGTGGACGCATTCACCGCTCTGCAGACGTTGCAGGAGTTGCGCGCGGAGGTGGGGCGACTGTGGGCAGGGATCGACGCCCTCGTCGTGCCGACGATCGGCCGTACCTTCACCGTCGGCGAGGTGCTCGACCGCCCGATCGAGACGAACACGATGCTCGGTCATTACACGCATTTCGGCAATCTCCTGGACCTTCTGGGCGTCGCCGTACCTCAGGGCGAGACCACCGATGGACGCCCGCACAGCGCGATGGTCCTCGGTAACGCCCTCGCCGACGACACGGTGTTGCACCTCGCAGCGGCACTGCTGGACGAACCGCGGATCACTCCCGCGCTGTCACCGAACATCCACACCGAAGGAGCTGCCGCATGGACGCCATCGTGACCATCCCCGCCCGACCGGGACCCATCGACCTGGACCTCGCCCACACGGCGCTCGTCATCATCGACATGCAGCGGGACTTCCTGCTGCCCGGTGGATTCGGTGAGACTCTCGGCAACGACGTCGGCCAGTTGCAGCGTGTCGTCGAGCCGTTGACGGGACTGTTGGCGGCGGCGCGCGAGGCCGGCATGCTCGTCGTCCACACCCGGGAGGGCCACCTGCCGGATCTGTCGGACTGCCCACCGGCCAAGCTGAACCGGGGTGCGCCGTCCAAGCGGATCGGCGATCCGGGTGCGTTCGGGCGCATCCTGATCCGTGGGGAGTACGGCCACGACATCATCGACGAACTCGCCCCTACCGCCGACGAGGTGGTGATCGACAAGCCCGGAAAGGGCGCGTTCCACGCCACGGACCTCGGTGCCGTGCTCGCGACTCGCGGGATCACCCAACTGCTGATCACCGGAGTCACCACCGAGGTGTGCGTGCACACGACCACACGCGAGGCCAACGACCGCGGTTACGAATGTGTCGTCGTGTCCGACTGTGTCGGTTCGTATTTCCCCGAGTTCCACCGTGTCGGTCTGGAGATGGTCGTCGCTCAGGGCGGGATCTTCGGCTGGACCGCCCCCAGCGACGCCCTCATCGCCGTGCTCACCGAACAAGCGGCAACGTCGCCGTCCGCCCCCATCTCCTGACACTCCGAGAAGTGTTGTCGTCGAAAGGAAACCGACGCCGATGAGTACCTCCACCGAAGCCGCGCCGCCCGCCGATCCGCCGTCGCCGCCGACTCCCACCTCCGTCTCGTGGTGGACCCGAGGTGACACCAACGCCTTTTTCGGGTTGGGCTTCAACATCCTCGTCAACGTCCTCACGTTGACCGGGTTGATGATCGCCGTGGTCAAGATCCCGGCGGGCGATGTTCTCGGCACCGTGCTCCCCGCACTCGGGGTCGCACTCATCCTGGGCAACCTCTACTACACGTACCTGGCGCGTCGGCTCGCCAAGCGTGAGGGCCGCGACGACGTCACCGCGCTGCCCTACGGTCCCAGCGTTCCGCACATGTTCATCGTCGTCTTCGTGGTCATGCTGCCGGTCTATCTCGCGACCGGCGACGCGATGCAGGCGTGGGAGTCGGGCCTCGCGTGGGCGTTCATGATCGGCGTGATCGTCATGATCGGTGCTTTCGTCGGCCCGTACGTCCGCAAGATCACGCCGCGGGCGGCGATGCTCGGCACACTCGCGGGCATCTCGATCACATTCATCTCGATGCGGCCGGCGGCCCAGATGTGGGAGGTCGCCTGGATCGGCCTGCCGGTGCTCGCGATCATCCTGATCGGGTTCTTCACCGACGTCCGACTGCCGGGCAACATCCCGGTGGGTCTCGCCGCACTGCTGGTCGGTACCGCGATCGGATGGATCGGCGGCTACATGTCGGTACCGGACCTGACACAGGCGGTCTCGGACATCGCCGTCGGCATCCCGGATCAGCGGTTCGACATGCTCTTCTCCGGGCTCGGTGACCTGGCCCCGCTGCTCGGCACCGCGATCCCGCTCGGGGTCTACAACTTCACCGAGGCCATGAGCAACGTGGAGAGCGCCGCGGCCGCCGGTGACAACTACAACCTGCGCAGTGTGCTGCTCGCCGACGGTGCGGGTGCCTGCATCGGCGCGGCCTTCGGTTCGCCCTTCCCGCCGGCGGTCTACATCGGCCACCCCGGATGGAAGGACGCGGGCGGGCGCACGTCCTACTCATTGGCAAGCGGAATCGCCATCGGTGTGCTGTGTTTCGTCGGACTGTTCGGTGTCCTCGAGGCGCTGCTACCGGTGCCCGCGATCGTGCCCATCCTGCTCTACATCGGTCTGTTGATCGGGGCCCAGGCGTTCCAGGCGGTCCCACGTCTGCACGCCATCGCCGTCGTCGCGGCGATCCTCCCGAACCTCGCGCAATGGGGCTCCGGGATGATCGACAATGCGTTGTCGGCCGCGGGGACCACGGCGGCCGAGGTCGGCAACGATGCGCTCGGCAACGCCGGCGTGGTGTACGACGGCCTGCAGACGCTCGGTGAAGGGGCGGTGCTCGTCGGCCTTGTGCTCGGTGCCATCGTCACCTTCATCCTCGACAAGAAGTTCCACTTCGCGGCGATCGCCTGCGGGGTGGGGGCCGCGCTCTCGTTCATCGGTCTGATCCATGCGCCGGAAGTCGCCTGGGCCGCCAATCCGGAGGTGGCACTGGGGTACCTGTTCTTCGGCGTGGTGTGCATCGCCTACTGGTTCCTACCCGGCGCGCGGACCCCGGTGACCGTCGACGAGGCCGACGTCGTCGCAGGCCACTGACCGCAACGCGAGGCCGCGGAGGCACCGGAGAACAGACCGTGCAGGCGTTTTGTTCTCCGGTGCATCCATGCGCTAAAGTCAGCACTCGGTTCGAGAGCATTCCCCCATAGCTCAATTGGCAGAGCATTCGACTGTTAATCGAACGGTTACTGGTTCGAGTCCAGTTGGGGGAGCAACCACAACGCCCGTCACCTGCAGCAACAGGTGACGGGCGTTGTTCGTCTGCCATGACGTCGGGAACTGTCGGTGGAGATGTTTCCGGAGATGTCACAGATTCCTCCTACGGTGGGGTCATGGCACTCTCCACGAACGACCGCGAAGCATTCCTGGCCCAGCCCCACATCGCCGCATTGTCGGTGGAGGCCGGGCCCGACAGGGCGCCACTCGTCGTGCCCATCTGGTATCAGTACGAACCCGGTGGTGATCCGTGGTTCCTCACCGGGACCGCATCACGCAAGCTCGACCTGATCCGGGCGGCCGGACGGTGCACGCTGATGGTCGAGACGATCGAACCGTCGATCCGCTACGTCGCGGTCTCGGGAGAGATCCTCGACTACTCAGACGGCACCCGGGATCAGCTGACCGAGATGGCCGCGCGTTATCTGCCTGCCGACAAGGTCGACGGGTACGTCGAGTTCGCGTCTGTCGATCACGGCGATCAGACGAAGGTGGTGCTCGCACCGCGGCAATGGATCTCGTCGGATCTCGGCACTGTGTGAGGTAGCCGGCGGCGGATCGCCCGACATATACATCAGCGCCGCCCAGGGCGAGACTGGTCGTCGGGGGTGACCAGCCCCGCCCTCGGCGGCGCCGTGGTATCCGAGCGTACCCGACGCGGACCGAACTCTCCGCAGGGGGCCGAGCACTGCTCGTCGTACTCGCTCAGGCGGTCTCGTCCGACCCGGTCGAGTCGTCCCAGATACCGGTCGCCTCCAGGTGGCGCGTCAGCCGGGTGGCGCCGTCCGTGAACTGTCGGCGAGTCTGTTCGACGACCTGGTCGCGATCACCGGCGCGGTAGGCCTCGATCAGCTTCGCATGCGAGTCGACGGCCACCTCGCCCCACTCGGGGTCGGTCGCGTAGAGCTTTGCGGGCGTGTATCGCGTGGCGCTCAACAGGAACCAGGCGAGCTTCCCTCCGGCCGCGACCAGATTGTGCGACCGGTGGAACTCGAACTCCGCGGTGGCCACCTGCTCTCCATCACCGGAGGCCAGCGCGGCGCGTAGCTGCTGGTTGTGCCATTCGAGGTCGGCGACCTGCTCGGCGGTGATCGCCGAGGCGGTGCGCAGCGCGAGCTTGACCGCGATCTCACCCTGCAGCCAGAACAGATCCTCGACGTCGGTCCGATTCAGTTCGGCGACGATGTACCCGCGATGGGGCGCGAGATTGACCATGCCCTCACCGCGCAGGGTCAGCAACGCCTCGCGGACCGGTGTGACGCTGACCCCGAGGCGTTCTGCCGTCTCGTCCATCCGCACATACTCACCGGGGCGGATCGCGGCGGTCATGATCTGCTCACGCAGGTGGGCCGCGACCTCTTCGGACAGCTGCGGTCGGCGCCGGAGTCGCTGCCCCGACGCCGGGCGCACCGCGCGCTCAGAGCCCGAAGGTCTTGCCGATGATGTCGCGCTGGATCTCATTTGTGCCACCGTAGACGGTCGAGATGATCGCGCCACGCATCAAACGCTCGGCGTCGAACTCGGTTGCATATCCGTAACCGCCCATCATCTGCATCGCGTCGATCGTCATCCGCTTCGACGTCTCGGTGGCCTTGAGCTTGGCCATCGACGCTTCGCGCGGCAACAGTCGGGTCGGGTCGTCGTCGGCTTGCTGGGCCACCGAGTAGACGAGGAGCTTGGTGCACTCGATCTCGGTCGCGAGGTCGGCCATTCGGTGCCGCAGCGCCTGGAAGCTGCCGATCGGCCGGCCGAACTGCTTGCGTTCGGTGATGAACGACAGCGTGTCGGCGAAGGACCGCTCGGCCACGCCGAGTTGCATCGCGGCGAGGATCAGGCGCTCGGTGTTGAGTCCGGACATCAACTGATCCCAGCCGTTGCCGACCTCGCCGACCACGGCCGAATCCGGGATCTCGCAGTTCGTGAAATACAGGTCGTTGACCTCACGGCCGCCGAGGGTGTCGATTCCCTTGATCTCGAGCCCTGGTGTGTCGGCCGGGATGTGGAACTGGGTGAGTCCCTCGTGCTTCTTGCCGGTCTTCTCCGTACGTGCGATCAGGAGGATGGAGCGGGCGAAATGCGCGTTGGAACACCAGGTCTTCTGACCGTTGATCACCCAGCCGCCGTCGACTTTCTCGGCCCGGCAGCTGAGATTCGCGACATCAGAACCGGCTTCCGGTTCCGACATCGAGATCGACAGGGAGTCGCCCGCGGCCACTCCCCTGAGCACCTCCTTCTTGAGTTGCTCGTCGGCGAACTTCTGATAGGCGGCCGCGGTGATCAAGGTCGGTCCGATCCCTCCGATCGGCGCCATCCCGCGCATGGCCTCTTCCAGCAGGATGCACATCTCGACGTTGCCGGCGGCGGCGCCGCCGTACTCTTCGGGGACCAGGATCCCGGTCCAGCCGAGTTCGGCCATCTTGGCGTACAAGACCTGTGAGTGCAGGTCGGCGCCACCGTCGGTGAGGGCGTCGCGCTGTTCCCGCGTCCCGGACTCGCGCTTGCAGAAGTCGGCGATCGCCGCCGCGAACGCGGCCTGTTCGTCGGTGAGGTTCGGCATCGGAGCTCTCCCGTCCGGCGCGCGCCGCGGCGGCCTTCGCCGCGTCGTCGCCTGTCGTCACGCTAACACATCACATATATGTGATATGAACACTCCGTGAGCTGGACCACACGGCCCGATCGCTACATTGGTCGCATGCCGAAGTCCCAGCGACCGTCCGCGGTCGAGGCGAATGATGTCGCCGAGGTCGTGCAGGCGGACGCGACCCCACTCGACGGCGAGGAGTTCCTCGCCGCGAATCGTGCCAGCCGTGAACGCCTGCGCGCCGAGGCGGCGGAGAAAGCGGAACGCAAGTCCGACAAGCAGAGTGCGCGCGATCGCGTGCCGGGCAAAGTGCCGTCGGCCACTACCGGCACAAAGGCACGGAACGCGATCATCGTGCTGGGGGCGCTCGTGGTGATCCTTGCGGCGTCGACCGCGTACTTCGCGTACGGGATGGTCCAGGCCGACCGTCGGGCGGAGGCGTCCGGTCCGTCAGCCGCGGACCGCAGTCAGGTCATGGATCTCGCGCGGACCTACGCGTCGAGTCTGGCGACGTACGATCCTGCCGACTACGGCGATCTCGATCGGAGGATTCGGGAGGTCTCCACCCCCGATTTCGCGAAGACCTACATCACATCCTCGCAGGATGCGCGCCGTGGTAACGCGGACGCGCGTGGCACGTCGCGCGCGGAGTCCAAGGATGCCGGTCTGCAAACGATGACGGACACAAAAGCCGTCGTGCTGGTGACCCTCGATCAGACAGTGACCTCACCCGAGGTGAATTCGCAGGTGCCCGACGGTATCCCGTATCAATCGCGGGTGAAGGTCACGCTGGAGAAGCGTGATGGTCGCTGGCTATTGTCCGACTTCGACACCGTCTGACCGGTACCGGGAACCGAGCAGGACGCGTAGGGCCAGCGCCGAGATCTGCTCGGGGGCCGGGCGACGCCGGGGCCGGGTGAGGTCGATCGTGACGTTGAGCGCCGCCTGGACGAGGAACCGTGCCTGTACCGATGTCAGATCGGCACGCGCTCGGGTGAGCCACGCAGCCCATTCCTCGACGTTGATGCGCTGCTGGCTGCGCAGTTCGGTGCGTTGCGCGGGCGCGAGGTTGCCGATCTCCTTCACATAGACCGACAGCATGTCGTTGTTCGTGCAGGACAGGCCGACATACCGATTGACCAGTGCGACCAGGGCCTCCTCGGGCGTGCTCGACGACGACAGCGCATCGGCGATCATCGCCGTCACCCGATCGGAGGTGCGCCAGAAGGCGGCGAGCAGGATCGCGGACTTGCTCTCGAAGTGCCGGTACACGCCCGAGGCGGGAAGGTCGGCGGCGCGGGCGATGTCGTCGATGGTGACCTCACGAAACCCGTGCGCCGCGAACAGTTTCGTCGACTCGGCCAGCAGCACCTCGCGTCTGGAGGTGGGGGACAGGCCGGTGGTCGGCGAGTCCTCGACTCGGGGATGTCCCGCCGGGACCGGGGTGTCGATCAGCGACATGGCTGCGGCCGAGATCAAAGCGTCGATCTGCCGGTGTCCGAGCGCGGCGCGGTGGGTCGCCGGGCTGGCCACCGTGCTCGTCATCGCCGCGGTGATGAGGTCGGCCGAGTCGTGATCGAGGGCCGGTCGGGCCGCCCGCACGACTTGTCGGATGCGTCGATGCTGGCCGACGACGATGTCGCGCACATGGCGTGCATCGTCGCCCTGCAGGTAGTCGGCCTCCCAGTGGTACAGCCCGCCGGTGCGGCGGTTCTCGATCGCCGCACCGGTGAGCGCCGAGAGAAGTCCCCGCAGCTCGAGTTCGGGGTCGTCCGGTTCGGCGGGCACCTCGCCGACGGCGGTGGCGAGCTCGTCGGCGAGCATCCGCGCGGTCTGGGCGAACAGCGCGTACTTGTTCGGGAAGTGGCGGTACAGCGCCGGTGCCGACATCCCCGCCGCCTCGGCGATGTCGTCGAGGCGAACCGCGTGATAGCCGTTGTCGCTGAACGCCTTGGCGGCCGCGCGCAGGATGATGTCACGCCGATCTGGGGGCCGGCGTCGTCGAGCGCGGGCCGGGGACGCTGGCGTGGTCGCCGGTTGGGCAGGCATGAGCACCGAGCCTAGCCGGAGTCGTTGTTCACCACGACGATTTGCCACTTCCACGATGAACATGCAGGAAAATCGCCACTTCCGCTCCGATAAGTTAATGAGTATTCTCGTGATCTGGGTCGCACTGTGGTAGTAGTGTGGTCGACACCCGGCCTGGTTCGGGTCGGGACGAACAGTGGTGAGGGGCGAGTTGGCAGTGAGCGACAACGTGGCCGGTGGCGACGAGATCCGGGTCAGTGTCGATGACCGAGGGGTGGCACGGATCGAGATCCACCGGCCGCACCGGATGAATGCGTTGAACGGCGCCGCGACCGGCGTCATCATCGGCGCACTCGAGGAGTGGTCGGCCCGAGATGACGTCCGTGTCGTGGTGATCGACGGCGCCGGTGGCAGTTTCAGCACCGGCGCCGACGTCATCGACATCGCCGCCACGGCGGGGGAGAACGCGGGTGGCGGGCTCGACCCGACGCAGGCGCGCGGGGTGATCTCCGGTGGTTCGGATCTGGCCCGGGCCGTGCGGGGCGTCGCCGTACCTGTGATCGCGGTCGTGGACGGACCGGCCGTCGGGATCGGCGCATCACTGGCGTTCGCGTCCGACCTCGTCTACGCGACCGAGCGGTCGTACTTCCTGCTCGCGTTCATCAACATCGGGCTGATGCCGGACGGTGGCGCGTCGATGTCGGTGGCTGCCGCGGTGGGACGCGCGCGGGCGAACGCGATGGCGCTGCTCGGTGAGAAGTTGCCTGCCACAGAGGCTTACGATGCCGGTCTGATCACGAAGATCGTGGCCGACCGGGAGGCGTTGGACGCCACTGTCGATGCGACGGTGGCCAAGCTGGTCGCGACGTCGGCGAGCGCGCTGCGGCTGACCAAGGAAGCCCTCGACGCCCACACGATGGGTGACTTCGATGCCGCCCTCGACCGCGAACTCGAAGGACAGACGACGCTGCTGCAATCCGCGGAGTTCCAGGCGGCGATGGCTGCCTTCGCCGGCGCCAAACCCTGACCCGCTCACCGATACCCGATTTCATCAATCGATTCATGACCGTGTGGCCCGCCGAACGCGCCGGCGCACAGTCGCAGAACTCTCACCCCACAGAGGAGATCAGACATGACCGCCACCGTCGACTCGACCAGCGACCTCACCACGGAGCCGCTTCGGTCCCGCCGTAATCACTGGAACAACCAGGTCCGCCGACACGCGTTCACCACACCGGACAAGCCGGCGCTGAAGTTCCTCGGGAACGTCACCACGTGGTCGCAGCTCGAAGAGCGCTCGCGGGGTTTCGCGGCCGCCCTGAGTCGTCGCGGCGTGCAGTTCGGCGACCGTATCCTGCTCGTCCTGCTCAATCGCAGCGAGTATGTCGAGGCGGTACTGGGTGCCAACCTCATCGGCGCCATCCCGGTGCCGGTGAACGTGCGCATGAGCCCGGCGGAGATCGCGTTCCTGGTGTCCGACAGCGGCGCGAAGATCATCGTCACCGAGGCGCTGCTGGCACCGCTGGCCGACGCGGTCAGCGCCTCCACCGGCGCGATCGACGCGACCATCGTGGTGGGCGACACCGACAACCCGGCGCATCTGAAGTTCGAGGACCTCGTGTCCGAGGACTCCTCGGATCTGCCCGAGATCGACGTGCCCGAAGAGACCGTGGCATTGATCATGTACACCTCCGGAACCACCGGAAAGCCCAAGGGCGCCATGCTGACCCACACGAACATGCAGGCGCAGGCGGTCACCTGCCTGCAGGCGCTGCAGACGCGGCCCGACGACATCGGTTCATGCGTCGCGCCCATGTTCCACATCGCCGGCCTGGGGGCCATGGCACCGCTGTTCTACATGGGTGCACTCTCGGTGATCCATCCGCTCGGAGCGTTCGACCCGAACGACATGCTCGACACCTTGGAGCAGGAGGGCACCACGTCGATCTTCCTCGTGCCGGCCCAGTGGCAGGCCGTGTGTGCCGCGCAGCAGACGAAGCCGCGGAACCTGCAACTCAGGGTGATCAGCTGGGGCGCCGCCCCGGCGTCGGACACCGTGCTGCGAGCCATGGGCGAGACCTTCCCGGATGCCCTGAACGTCGCGGTGTTCGGACAGACCGAGATGTCGCCGATCACCTGCGTGCTCGAGGGCACCGACGCGTTGCGCAAGATCGGCTCCATCGGCAAGGTGGTCCCGGCGGTGACCGCGCGCGTGGTCGATCCGGAGATGAACGACGTGATCGCCGGGCAGGTCGGCGAGATCGTCTATCGCGGCCCGAACATGATGAAGGGCTACTGGCAGAACCCACAGGGCACCGCGGACGCGTTCCACGGCGGCTGGTTCCACTCGGGCGATCTCGTGCGGCAGGACGAGGAGGGCTTCCTCTACGTCGTCGACCGCGCCAAGGACATGATCATCTCGGGTGGCGAGAACATCTACTGCGCCGAGGTCGAGAACGCACTCTTCGGTCACGTCAAGATCTCCGAGGCGGCCATCATCGGTCGCGCACACGAGAAGTGGGGTGAGGTCCCGGTGGCGGTCGTGGTCCTCGCTGAGGGTGTCGACGATCTGACTCTCGACGAACTCGAGCCGTACCTGAACGACAACCTCGCGCGGTTCAAACACCCGAAGGATCTCGTCATCGTCGACGAACTGCCGCGCAATGCCGGTGGCAAGGTCGTCAAACCGTCGCTCCGATCGACCTACGGCAGCAAGGATGCGGGTCTGAAGGACTAGTCACGGATCGGCCCGTGGCGCCGGGCCGGCCGGCGGAAGCGAGCCGCACCCCACTCATCGGTGAGGTGCGGCTCGTCGGCGTCCGGGTCGTCGTCGGTGGATCTGGGGGCCCAGAATTCACAACTAGAACACGTTCCATTTCTGCCTCGGAGTGACTAGGGTCTCTTCTAGGTTGTCTTGCGTCTGTCGGGGGGTCGATCCGTCGGGTGACGCGCGTCTATCGAGTGGAGGATGTGAAGTGAAGACCAAGGGTGCGCTGCTGCGGGAGAACAACAAGCCGTGGGAGATCGAGGAGATCGAGATCGGCGATCCGCAACGCAGCGAGATCAAGATCAGGATGGAAGCGGCCGGGATGTGCCACTCCGACCATCACCTGATGACCGGCGGGATCCCCATGGCCGGTTTCCCGATCCTCGGTGGGCACGAGGGCGCGGGCGTCGTCGAGCAGGTCGGGGAGGGCGTCACCGATTTCGAGGTCGGCGACCACGTCGTCCTCTCGTTCATCCCGTCGTGTGGCAAATGTCCGTCGTGTAAGGCCGGGCTCGCCAACCTGTGTGACTTCGGTGCGATGCTCCTTCAAGGAGAGGCGGTGTCCGACAACACCTTCCGCATTCACACCGCCTCGGGCGAGCCGGTCTACCCGATGACCCTGCTCGGTACCTTCTCGCCGTACATGGTCGTTCACGAGGCGTCGGCGGTGAAGATCGACAAGGACATCCCGTTCGAGGTCGCGGCGCTGTGCGGCTGCGGTATCCCGACCGGATACGGATCGTCCACGCGCAGCGGCGATGTGCGTCCTGGCGAGGACGTGGCCATCGTCGGCGTGGGCGGAGTCGGCACGGCTGCGCTGCAGGGTGCGGTCATCTCGGGGGCGCGAAACGTCATCGCGATCGACCCGGTGGAGTGGAAGCGCGAGCAGGCCATGAAGTTCGGTGCCACGCACGCGTTCGCCTCGGTGGAGGAGGCCGCGATGAACATCGCCGAACTGACCCAGGGGCACATGTGCCACAAGGTGATCGTCACGGTCGGCGAGGTCCATGGCAAAGACGTCGACACCTGGATGGGCATCACTGCGAAGGCCGGGACATGTGTGCTCACCGGCATGGGCAACATGATGGAGAACGAGGTCACCCTGAACCTCGCGATGCTGACCCTGCTGCAGAAGAATCTGCAGGGCACCATCTTCGGTGGCGCCAACCCGAAGCTCGACATCCCGCAGCTGCTCTCGATGTACCGGATGGGCAAGCTCAACATCGAGGACATGATCACCCGTCAGTACCGCCTGGATCAGATCAACGAGGGCTACCAGGACATGCTCGACGGCAAGAACATCCGCGGTGTCATCCGCTACACCGACGAGGATCGCTGACCCCGGCTCCCTCGGGCTCCTGCCCGGGTGCGCGTCGGTAGGGTTGCGATGTGTCAGCACTCGATGCCCTAGCGCAGTGGCCTGCCGACAACGTGGCGGCCGCGATCATCACCCCGTCCGGTGTCGTCGACGATTTCGGCGACACCGGACGCGTCTTCGAACTGGCCTCGGTCACCAAACTCCTGGTGGCCGAGGCCGTTCTCGTCGCGGTGGAGGAGGGGGCGACCGAACTCGACGATGCGGCGGGTCCGCCGGGGGCAACGGTCGCTCACCTGCTCGCACATGCGTCGGGGCTCGCCTTCGACGGCCGCGACGTCGCCGCCCCGCCGGCCACACAGCGCATCTACTCCAGCGCCGGGTTCGAGGTGTTGGCCGAGACGATCGAGGCGGTCACGGAGATCCCGTTCGCCGACTACCTGCGCCAGGCCGTCGCAGAGCCCCTGCAGATGGCGTCGTCGGAGCTGGCGGGCCCGGCCGGCCACGGCGCCCGCTCCACGGTTGCTGACCTGTCGCTGTTCGCGGGTGAACTGCTGTCGCCGACGCTCGTCTCGACGGCGACCCTCGAGACCGCGACGTCGGTGCACTTCCCGGGCCTCGACGGTTTCGTCCCCGGTTACGGCAAGCACCGCCCCAACGACTGGGGCCTCGGATTCGAGATCCGATCGGACAAACACCCCCACTGGACCGGCACCCGGAACTCTCCCCGCACCTACGGCCATTTCGGGCAGAGCGGCACATTCTGCTGGGTGGACCCCGAGCTGCAGGCCGCGTGTGTGGTGCTCACCGATCGGCCGTTCGGAGCATGGGCGAAGCCCTTGTGGAGCGAGTTCAACGACTCCGTCGTCGCCCAGATCTCGGGGAGAATCCAATCCTGAGAAAGCACTCGAGAAACTGGCGCAACACGGGCCACATGAGGCACAATTAATCACACGAGTGTGATATCCGGTTCGAGAGGTGTGTTGGGGAAGACGTTCCTCGTCGAAACCGGAGGTGAACAAGGTGCGCAATCTGAATCAGTTTGCGGACATGACAACAGGAGTGGTGTACATCCACTCGGCGCCGGTGGCGCTCTGCCCGCATGTGGAGTGGGCTCTGTCGTCGACCCTGAATGCGCGGGCCAACCTGAAGTGGTCCGCGCAGGAGGCCGACCCCGGTCTACAACGGGCCACCGTTGACTGGGCCGGCCCAGTCGGCACTGGCGCGCGCCTGGTGACGGCGTTGCGCGAATGGTCGGCCCTGCGTTTCGAGGTGACCGAGAACGCCAGCGACGGTGTCGATGGCGAGCGATTCAGCTATGTGCCCGGTCTCGGGCTCTGGCGTGGGTCGACCAGTGCCAACGGCGACGTCATCATCGGTGAGATGCAACTGCGCTCGCTGATCGAATCCCAGCCCGACAGCGTCGGACTCGCCGGCGAGCTCGAGGCGGCCATCGGCACCGCGTGGGACGAGGCCCTCGAGCCCTACCGCATGGGTGGCGCGGGCGCCGAGGTCACCTGGCTGCAGCAACGCGTGGGATAGACCCCCACCTACGAGATTCGGCCCCGGTAGCGAGCTGCCGGGGCCGAATTGTGGTGTGCAGGAGTCCGATGTGCGGCGGGTTCAGTGTGCGGCGGGTTCGCGAGGCTCGCCCGCCGCCGATCGAACCGCCGACGTCAGAGTGGGATGTTCTTGTGGCGACCACGTCGGGCCGGTGCCGCGGCCAGGGCCTCGGCGATGCGGCTGCGGGTGGTGGCCGGGTCGATGACGTCGTCGACGACACCGATCGACTGCGCCCGCCCGACACCGCCGGCGATGGCCTCGTGCTCGGCGGCCAGGCGGTCGTGCAGTGCCTCGCGCTCGTCGTCCGGCGCTGCGGCCAGGGCCTTCTTGTGCAGGATGCCGACTGCGGCCTTGGCGCCCATGACGGCGACCTCCGAGCCCGGCCACGCGAAGACCGCGGTCGCGCCGAGGGCGCGCGAGTTCATCGCGATGTAGGCGCCGCCGTAGATCTTTCGGGTCACCAGGGTCACCCGGGGGACGGTGCACTCGGCAAAGGCGTGCAGCAGTTTCGCTCCGCGGCGGACCACGCCGTTCCACTCCTGGCCCACACCGGGCAGGTAACCGGGAACGTCGGTCAGGACGATCAGCGGGACACCGAAGGCGTCGCACAGGCGGACGAACCGGGAGGCCTTCTCGGCACTCTCGGAATTGAGGCAGCCACCCATGCGGAGGGGGTTGTTGGCGATGACGCCGACACTGCGACCCGACAGGCGGCCGAAACCGATGACGATGTTGGGAGCCCATTTCGCTTGCAGCTCTTCGAAACTGGAGATCTCGGTCTCGCCGTCGGCGGCCAGCTGGTTGTCGAGCAGCTGTTCGACGACCGGGTGCACGTCGTAGGCGCGTCGATTCGACTCCGGGAGAAGGGCCTTGAGATCGGTGTCGCCGGCCTCGGCCTGCTCGCGGTTGAAATGCCCCTGCTGGCTGAACGTCGACACCAGACGCCGTGCGCGCCAATACGCGTCGGGCTCGGAGTCGGCGGTGATGTGGCTGACGCCGGACTTCTTGCCGTGGGTGAGGGGACCGCCGAGCGACTCCATGTCGACGGACTCCCCGGTGACACTCTTGACGACATCGGGCCCGGTGACGAACACGCGTCCCGCGGGCGCCATGATCACGACATCGGTGAGAGCGGGACCATATGCGGCGCCGCCGGCGGCGAAGCCGACGACCACCGAGATCTGCGGTACGTAGCCGGATGCCCGCACCATCGCCTCGAACACCCCGCCGACCGCGTGGAGGGCCTCGACCCCTTCGGCCAGTCGGGCGCCACCGGAGTGCCAGATGCCGACGACGGGCGCCTGTTCGGTGATCGCGGTGTCGATCGCGTTGACGATGTGAGCACACCCGACGACACCCATGGCACCGCCCATCACGGTGCCATCGGTGCAATAGGAGACGGTCCGGACGCCGTTGACCTGTCCGATGGCGGCCTGCACGCCGGACTTGTCGCGTGCGTGCAGGAGCGACATCGAGCCTTCGTCGAAGAAGTTGGTCAGACGCAGCAGCGGGTCACGGGGATCCGCAGCTTCCTCATGGCCGGTGATGGGAGCCAATGTGGTCATCGGTGTCTCCTGGGTGTCGGGTGTTGATCAGTAGCGACCGAAGGCGAGCGCAACGTTGTGCCCACCGAATCCGAACGAGTTGTTCAACGCGTAATCGATCTGCCCGTAGCGGGCTTCACCGTGCACGACGTCGACATCACATTCGGGATCCTGGTTCTCCAGGTTGAGCGTCGGAGGGATGACACCTTCCTCCACGCTCTTGATGGTGATCACGGACTCCAGCGCCCCGACTGCGCCGATGGAGTGTCCGAGAGCCGACTTGGGGGCATAGACCGCGGCATGCTGCCCGATCGCCGCCGTGATACCCGCAGCCTCCGCCGTGTCGCCGATCGGAGTCGACGTCGCGTGCGCGTTGATGTGGGTGATGTCGGCTTTGGTGAGACCCGCGGTCTGGATCGCCCGGGTCATCGCGCGAGCGTTGCCCTGACCACTCGGATCCGGCGCCACCAGATGGAATCCATCAGAGGTGATGCCCGCGCCGAGCACTCGTGCGTGGATGTGCGCGCCACGTGCCCGTGCGTGCTCCTCGCGCTCGAGGATCAGCATCGCAGCGCCCTCACCGAACACGAAGCCGTCGCGATCCTTGTCGAACGGACGCGAGGCACCCGCCGGATCGTCGTTGCGCGTGCTCATCGCCCGCATCATCGAGAACGCCGCGATCGGAATCGCGTCGATGTGGCCCTCGACGCCACCGGTGACGACCATGTCGGCGTCACCCATGACGATGTGACGCCACGCGTGCGCGATCGCCTCCGCACCCGACGAACACGCCGAGACCGGGGTGATGACGCCTGCACGGGCGCCCACGTTGAGGCCGGTGACTGCGGCCGGCCCGTTGGGCATGGCCATCGACACGGCGAGCGGGGAGACCTTGCGGTAGTTGCCCGATGATTCGATCGCCTTGACGGCGTCGACCATCGCGTCGCCGCCACCCTGACCGGTGCCCAGCACGACGGCCAGTCGGTCGGGATCGACCTCGGGCTCGCCGGCGTGGGCCCACAGGCGCTTGCTCAGGACGTGCGCGATGCGCTCGACGTACGCCATGCGGCGTGCCTCGACGCGCGTGACCTCCTCGGCCGGGTCCTTGACCAGCCGTCCGCCGATGCGGCACGGAAGGTCGCCGAACTTGGTGACGAAGTCGTCGGTCAGTACACGGATGCCCGACTCACCCGCAAGCAGCTTCTTCCAGGTGGTGTCCAGATCTTCGCCCAGCGAGGTGGTGGCCACCATCGAGGTGACCACCACACTCGGGAAGTTCCCACCCAGCGTGGAGTATTCGCGGAGGGAGGGGGAGCTCACGAGTTCTGGTCTGCCTCGACCTGGGCCTTGATGGCGGCAGCAGCTTCGGGGTTCTCGGCCTCGAGCTTCTGGATGTAGGCGACGGCGTCGCCGACGGTGCGCAGTCCGGCGAGATCCTCATCCGGGATCTTCACGCCGTACTTGTCCTCGGTCTGCACGGCGATCTCCACCATCGACAGCGAGTCGATGTCGAGGTCGTCGACGAACGACTTCTCCATCGTCACCTCGGACGGCTCGATGCCGGTCACTTCTTCGATGATCTCGGCGATGCCGGCGATGAGTTGTTCCTGGGTGGCAGCCACTGTGTGGTTCCCTTCTTGTTTTCGCTCGATGTGTGCAATCCGGAGCACCCTCGAACCACACGGGTCTCTGGGTGCTTGGACAACCGGTTGGCCGGTTTTCCGGGGGTCACGGCGTCCCGCCGCGACCTCTATCCAAGTTCGGTGATGTTGTCGAGGTCGTCGGGCGACTTGAGCGCCAGCGTCGGCGTGCCCTTCAACTCTCGCTTCGAGATGCCGACGAGCGTGCCTGCAGGCGGAAGCTCGACGACGGCAGTGGTGGCCTGTTCGCGCATGTAACCCGAGCACAGGTCCCAACGGACCGGTTTCGTCACCTGTCCCACTAGTTTTGTCAGTGCATCGGCGCCATTCGTTACAGGCAGACCGTCGGAATTCGAGAGCAGGGTGCGGGTGGGGTCGGCGGGAGTGATCTGCGCGGCCGCCGCGGCCACAGCATCCTGGGCCGGGGCCATGAATCGGGTGTGGAAGGCGCCGGCGACGGCGAGCTTGCGCACGCGGGCCTTCTCCGGCGGGTCGGCGATCAGGGCCTCGATGGCCTCGACCTTGCCCGCGGCGACGATCTGTCCGGCCGCGTTGCGGTTGGCCGGGATCAGATCGAGCTCCTCGAGGCGGGCCAGGACGGTGGCCTCGTCCCCGCCGAGCACGGCCGCCATGATGGTGGGCTCGAGCGCACATGCCTTGGCCATCTCCGCACCGCGGATCGCGGCCAGCGTGACGGCCTCGTCGGCGCTGATGACCCCGGTGATGGCCGCGGCCGCGAGTTCGCCGACCGAGTGTCCGGCGACGATCGCGTTCTCGGGCAGCGGGGCGCGCTTGCTCAGCTCGTCGAAGGCGAGCAGGGCGGACGCCACGACCAGCGGCTGGGTGACCGCCGTGTCGGTGATCTCGTCCGCGGTCGCGGTGGTCCCGAGCCGCTCGAGATCGAGGCCGACCAGTTTCGACCACGTCGAAAGCTGGTCACGGGCACCGGCGAGTTCCACCCACGTGGAGAGCATGCCGGGCGTCTGTGAGCCCTGTCCGGGCGCGAGGATCGAAAGCACGTGACCAGAGAACACCGTCGGCGGTGGTTTTGTGGGTGTTGTGACCGATGAACCTTGTGGTGCGCATTTGTAGGGTTCCCACAAACTTCATCGAAGGGGTCACTGGTTCGTCATCACTCTGAGATGCGTTATGAAAATGTGTCCTCAGAAGGTTGATCAGCACAAACGTGAAAATATGGGTGTGACTGCTGTTGCTCAAGTGGCGGATGTTTGCGTTTCGTTTTGTAAGTGTGTCAATCGACCCACAGTCGCCGCGACCCTCAGTACGTAGCCATCACGAGGGTTAGTTGGGTCACGTCCGGTGATCTCTGCGATCTTCTTTAATCTGTACCGAACTGTATTTGGATGGATATACAGTACGCGCGCGCAACTTTCGACAGACCCTCCCGAGTCCAGATATGCCTCGAGCGTCGCGTTCAGGGTGGTGCCGCCTTTGGCCAGTGGACGCACCAGTGTGTCGTTCAGGGCAGCCATCGCCGAGGTGTCGCCGTTGAGTGCCCGTTCCGGCAGCAGTTCGAGGCTGTGGACCGGCCTGGGGGCGCTGGGCCAGCCGACGACCGCCGCGATACCCGCCATCGCCTCGTTCGAGCTGGCGTGTGCGCTGCCGAGGTTGGGCATCGTCGGGCCGATCACCACGGGTCCCTCGGCGAAATGCTTCAGCAGCTCGGTGACGAACCGTTCGGACGTCCGAATCGGCCCGCTGACGATCGCGACGAGGAACTTGCCCTGGACGACCGACAACGCGGATCGGTCGTACTGCTTGGCCGTGTTGTGGATGGCCAGCGGGACCGACACGTTCTGCTCGGGGGGAGGGGCGCCGACGATGATGGTCGCCGGGGCATCGGAGTCCCAGTTCAACGCGGCGGCCCGGGACAGCAGCTGCGGTCCGGTGTCGCCGCGGACCACGGCATCGACGACCAGGGCCTCGAGCCGGGAGTCCCAGGCTCCGCGGGATTCGGCTGCGGACGCGTAGATCGAGGCGGCCGCGAATCCGATCTCACGGCCGTACCGCAGGACCGATTCGGTGAGCGCCCGGAGTTGCGCGTCGTTGCGCGCCAGCAGCGGCAGCCACTTCTCGAAGAACTCCATCGCGACGCGGACCATCTCGACGGTCTGCAGCAGCGTGATCCGGCGTGCCAGGTCCTGGGGGACGACCTGGAACGCCTGGACCGTGAACTTGACGTTGCCCTCGGGATCCTGAATCCACTCGACGAAATTCACCACCGCGGTCTGGACCACCAGCTGGACACTGGCGCGCTGGGCGGCGTCGAGATCCCCGAAGTAGGGCAACTGATCCTGCATGGAGTGGACGGCCTCGGTCGCCAGACGCCCGCTGTACTGCTTGACCCGGCGCAGGAGCGTGTCCGGCAGCGCGTCGTGCACGGTCGCCGGTGCGGGGACATGAGCCCCACGCTCGCCGAACACGTCGGCCGTCGGTGGCTCCTGGTTCACGCCCGCGTCGGTCACCATCTCAATGTAGTCTCGTCGGTCCGCAGCGGGTCCGTCCCACGTCGGCCACGACGCACCGTGGCCGCCCACCGCCGGAAGCGGTGAACGGCCACGTTCGCGTTGATGGTGGATCGCGGGGGCGTCGTCGGCCCGATCGGCCCGACGACACTCACGAGATCATGCGACGCCCGGGTCACCTGTCGGTTCGGGAGCGGCTGCGACGTCGGTGATCTGATACTTCTCCGCGGCCTCGGCGGCAACGGTGGCCGGTATGTGGCCGTCACGGGCCAATGCGACCAGGACGCCGACGACGATCGACTCCGCGTCCACGTTGAAGTACCGGCGGGCGGCCGGGCGCGTGTCGGAGAACCCGAATCCGTCGGTGCCCAGCGTCAGATAGGTGCCGGGCACGTACGCGCGGATCTGCTCCTGCACGCCCCGCATGTAATCGCTGACCGCGACCACCGGACCCGGGACGTCGGCGAGCACCTCGGTCAGATACGGCCGCGGGTGATCGGCGGCCGGCTCCCGCACCGAGTCGCGGTCGGCGCGGATGCCGTCGCGGGCGAGCTCGCTCCACGAGGTCACCGAGTACACGTTCGCGCCGACATCCCACTCGTCTGCGAGCAGCTCGGCGGCCCGCAGCGCATCGGGCATGGTCACGCCCGACACCAGGATGTTCGCCGGGAACTTCTTGTCCGACGGCGCCTCGGCGAAGCGGTAGATGCCCTTCAGCACCCCCGCGACGTCGAGGTTCTCCGGCTCGGCCGGCTGACTGATCGGCTCGTTGTAGACGGTGAGGTAGTAGTAGATGTTCTCCGGCTCCTCGCCGTACATCCGCTCGAGACCGTCGGCGATGATGTGCCCGAGTTCGAACGCGAACGCGGGATCGTAGGCGGCCACCGCGGGGTTCGTCGCCGCCAGCAGGGGCGACTGGCCGTCGGCGTGCTGCAGGCCCTCGCCGGTCAGTGTGGTGCGACCGGCCGTCGCGCCGATCACGAACCCACGCGCCATCTGATCGGCCGCGGCCCAGAAGCTGTCGCCGGTGCGCTGGAAGCCGAACATCGAGTAGAAGATGTACAGCGGGATCATCGGCTCGTCGTGGGTGGAGTAGGACGTCCCGACGGCGGTGAACGACGCAGCCGACCCCGCCTCGTTGATGCCCTCGTGCAGGATCTGGCCCTCGTTGCTCTCCTTGTATGCCAGCATCAGCTCCGCGTCGACCGAGGTGTAGAGCTGCCCGTTGCGGTTGTAGATCTTGAGTGTCGGGAACCACGAGTCCATGCCGAACGTGCGGGCCTCATCGGGGATGATCGGCACGATCCGCTTCCCGATCTCCTTGTCGCGCAACAGATCCTTGAAGATGCGCACGAGTGCCATGGTGGTGGCGACCTGCTGCTTCCCGGACCCCTTGGCGGTGGTCTTGAGTGCCTTGCTGACATCGGGCCGCAGAACCTTCGACGTCGTTCGCCGCGCAGGCAGGAACCCGCCGAGCGACTTGCGCCGATCGAGCATGTAACGGATCTCGGGCGCATCCGGTCCCGGGTGGTAGTACGGCGGCACGTAGGGATTCTCCTCGAGCTGCGCGTCGCTGATCGGGATACGGGTGCTGTCGCGGAAGGCCTTGAGATCGTCGAGGGTCAGCTTCTTCATCTGGTGGGTCGCGTTGCGTCCCTCGAAGTGCTTGCCCAGCGTGTAGCCCTTGATGGTGTGCGCCAGGATGACGGTCGGCTGTCCCTTGTGTGCCATGGCCGCGGCGTAGGCGGCGTGGATCTTGCGATAGTCGTGACCGCCGCGCTTGAGATTCCAGATCTCGGCGTCGGAGAGGTCCTTGACCAGTTCCTTCGTTCGCGGGTCGCGATTGAAGAAGTGTTCGCGGACGAACGCGCCGTCGTTGGCCTTGTAGGTCTGGAAGTCGCCGTCGGGGGTGGTGTTCATCAGGTTGACCAGCGCGCCGTCGCGGTCGGCGTGCAGCAGCGAATCCCACTCGCGACCCCAGATCACCTTGATGACGTTCCAGCCGGCGCCGCGGAAGAACGACTCGAGCTCCTGGATGATCTTGCCGTTGCCGCGCACGGGACCGTCGAGACGCTGCAGGTTGCAGTTGATGACGAAGGTGAGGTTGTCGAGACCCTCGGTGGCCGCGAAGCTCGCGAATCCGCGCGACTCCGGTTCGTCCATCTCGCCGTCGCCGAGGAACGCCCACACGTGCTGATCAGAGGTGTCGGTGATCCCGCGATCGTGCAGGTAGTGGTTGAACCGTGCCTGGTAGATCGCGTTCATCGGGCCCAGGCCCATCGAGACCGTGGGGAACTGCCAGAACTCCGGCATCAGACGCGGGTGCGGATAGGACGGCAGGCCGCCGCCCTCGCCGGCATGGCTGTGCTCCTGACGGAAGCCGTCCATGCGCTTCTCGTCGATGCGTCCCTCGAGGAACGCGCGGGCGTAGATGCCCGGGGACGCGTGGCCCTGGATGAAGATCTGATCGCCACCGCCGGAGTGGTCGGTGCCGCGGAAGAAGTGGTTGAAGCCGACCTCGTAGAGCGCCGCCGACGACGCGTACGTCGAGATGTGCCCGCCGACGCCCACACCGGGACGCTGGGCGCGATGGACCATGATCGCGGCGTTCCATCGGATGAA
The DNA here is from genome assembly GCF_003797825.1 of Gordonia sp. OPL2. Taxonomy (GTDB): domain Bacteria; phylum Actinomycetota; class Actinomycetes; order Mycobacteriales; family Mycobacteriaceae; genus Gordonia. The sequence continues at coordinate 46,665 of NZ_RKME01000002.1, read as the reverse complement.
TGCGCGGAAGCGCCGCTCGACTTCTTCGTCGCCGGGGAACCACGGTTCGTTCTCGGTCGGGATGGTGTTCACGTAGTCGGTGGAGGTCAGCGACGGAATCGCGACACGCTTCTCACCGGCCCGCTCCAGCAGTCGGAGCATCAGATACCGGGCTCGCCCGGGCCCCGCGTGATCGAGGAGTTTGTCGAAGGACTCGAGCCACTCGCCGGTCTCGTCGGGGTCGATGTCGGGCAGGTACGACGCCACGCCCTCCCGGATGACGCGGACGCGGTTGCGATCACTGCCGGCGGCGCCCGACGGTCCGGAACCGTTGCCTCCGGCGGTGGTCGTGTGCTCTGCCTGTTCGGTCACTGTTATGCCTACTCCCTCGGTCGGCCGGGTGCACGGTGGTGTCCGGCGTGCGATGACTCGGGCGTCGCTCCCATGATGTCGGGACAGCGACGTCCCCCTCTCATCGTGCCCCATGTCACTTGGGTTGGCACCGGGTGGGCGAGCTTGCTGCCACCCGCTCCGACCTGCGGTAGCGTTTCGGTGTTTGTTACTCGTGGGTCAGGAGGACGATGCGAGGCATGAGGCGGAACCGGGCCGACGATCGCCCGCGCAGGTGGGGCCGTGCGGTCGGCCTGTGCGCGTTGTCGGCAGTGGCCGTTCTCGCCTCCGGGTGCGCGACCACCGTCGACGGATCCGGGTCGGCGATCCCGGGCCAGGTCGCGATCTATCGGGCCGAATTGTCCGAGTCGGCGGCGTCGTCGGTACGGGCCGACGGCGTCGAACTGTGTCGCGAGGCGATGTCGTCGATGGTCGTGATGGTCCGCGGCTACAACGCGTTCATCCGGAAACTCAGCGAGGTCCACGACTACGCCGATGTCGGCGATCTGGACGACAGGGCCCGCGCGAGCCTCATCGCCGGGGCCGATCTGATCCGCAAACGGATCGAGTCGTCGACCCCGGTGGACGTCGCAGCGTCGACGAACCGGTTCCTCGACTCCACCGGACGCCTCGGTGCGGCGATCGGCAAACGTCAATTGTCCGGGCTCAATCCGATTGCCGCACAATGGACCCGGGACAAGCAGGCGGTACTGAACGCGTGTGTCGGGTATCTACCGGTCCCGCCGACAGCGGGTGCGTCGCCCGTTCCGGGGCCCGGCGGTTCTGGGTCTGTTCCGACGCCGTCCTCGTCGTCGGCGCCGTCGCCGACGCCCTGACGTCGACGTCGCGCGACGCGCCGGTCTCAAATGCCCCTGTTCGGGTTGCGTCCGGAGCATCTAGGCTGTTCCCTAAGCTGACAGTCGAATTCATTTGGGAGGTCGCACGCGGTGGTAGCCGCCACAGAGTCCGGTAACGCTGGGGACAGCCACGCCGACAAGCTCGGTTTCACGTCCGGCATGGTCGTCCAGGAACTGGGTTGGGACGAGGACGCCGACGACGACCTTCGGGCCGACATCGAGGACACCATCGGTGGGGAGATGGTCGACGAGGACGCTGACGATGTCATCGACGTCGTCGTGCTGTGGTGGCGCGACGGTGACGGCGACCTGGTGGACGCGTTGATGGACGCGATCGCCCCGCTCGCCGACGACGGGTATGTCTGGGTGTTCTCGCCGAAGACCGGCACCGACGGCCACGTCGATCCCAGTGAGATCGCCGAGTCGGCACCGACCGCCGGTCTCACCCAGACCAATGTCGTCAGTCTCGGGGGCTGGTCCGGATCTCGGCTCGTGCAGCCGAAATCCCGCAAACGCGCATGAGCGCGGACTCCACCGCACGGCCGACGTCACCGCTGGCCGTGGGAGACGTGGCGCCCGACTTCGAGTTGCGCGACCAGAACAACCAGCGTGTGTCGCTGTCCGGCCTGCGCGCCGACGGACAGGTGCTGTTGGTGTTCTTCCCGCTCGCCTTCACCGGCACGTGCCAGGGGGAGCTGGGATACATCCGCGATCACCAGCCGCAGTTCATCCGGGACGGACTCCGGACGGTCGCGGTGTCGGTGGGCCCACCGCCGACCCACAAGGTGTGGTCGTCGGCGCAGGGTTTCCTGTTCCCGATCCTGTCGGACTTCTGGCCGCACGGAGCCGTCGCCCGCGATTTCGGGGTGTTCAACGACGCCAGCGGCTATGCCAACCGCGCGACGTTCCTGGTCGACACCGACGGGATCATCCGGTTCTCCGACATGCTCGGACCGGGGGAGGCGCGCGATTCTGCCCTGTGGGAGAAGGCTCTGCTCGTGGCGGACTGAGATCACCGGTCGTCGGCGACCGCCCTGGTTTGGGCATCCGGCGGTCACCGATTACATTCATGACTTGGTGTCGGGCGGACAGATCCACCCGGCCTCGCGCGTATAGCTCAGCGGTAGAGCTCTGGTCTTACACACCAGCGGTCAGGGGTTCGAATCCCTTTGCGCGCACCACCGAAGCGGACGTGGAATTGTGTGACGATCCGATTCGCGGCAATAGTCCGCGATCTGCGCGGGCTATTGCCATGGATCGTGCGGGACCTCAGCGGGCGGAGGCGTCGCCCGCCGAGTCGTCGGCGTCGGAGAACACCAGCTCGATGGCGCGCTGCGCTGCCTGGGGATCCGACCGGCGAACATCGTCGACATGAGCGTGTGAGAAGAGTTCCGGGTAGTCCATGGTTCTCCTGTGATCGGGCGTCGATGCTGTCGGCGTGAGCGCGGCATGCATCGGCCGCGTGCGGAACGAGCTGGAGCCGGTGCTCGCGGGAGCTGTGCGAGCGGGATGAGAACTGGCTCCGACACTACACATCGCGGCTGAGACCGTGATGCGACACGCGCAGCAAAAAGCCCCGGCGCCGTTTCCGGTGCCGGGGCTTCGCAGGCGAAGACTGTTAGAGCACAGTCACATTGGTGGCCTGAAGTCCTTTTGCGCCCTGCTCGACGTCGAACTCGACGCGCTGAGCCTCTTCGAGGTTGCGGAATCCGCTCCCGTTGATCGCGCTGAAGTGAACGAAGACGTCGCCGTCGCGATCGTCATCGGGGGCGATGAAGCCGAAGCCCTTTTCGCCGTTGAACCACTTGACGGTTCCCTGTGCCATACTGCTGTACTTCTTCCTATCGGAGGAGGGTCAAAGGCGACCCTCGCGCCTCCACTGTCCCACACTCCGGGGCCACCAGCGCAATCGCGGTCGTCTCGATCGTCGACGCACCGACGTGTCATCCGAGTCGCCGGCCGACGGCGACGGTGGCCTGTAGCTCGTCCGACGCGTGGATCGCGGTGGCCAGACCGGCTGCCGACAGCGCCTCGGCCGTCAGGTCGGCCTGATCGGTGCTCGTCTCGACGAGCACGCAGCCACCCGGTCGGAGCCACGCGCCGACCTCGTCGCCCACCCGGCGATGGATCTGCACGCCGTCGACGCCCCCGTCCAGACTGTGCCGAGGTTCGTGGTCGCGGGCCTCCGTCGGCATGAACCCGATCCGGGCGGTGGGCACGTAGGGAGCGTTGACGACGACGATGTCGACGCGGGCGTGGAGCCGTTGGGGCAGTGGCGCGAACAGATCACCGCACCAGGTGTGTCCGCCGACGGCGGCGACGTTGCGCGCCGCGCACGCCACGGCGGCCGGATCGATGTCGCAGGCGTGGAGTTCGACGTCTGGCACCGCGGTCGCCACGGCCAGGCCGATAGCGCCTGTCCCACAACAGAGGTCGAGCACGACGTCCCCGGGCTGAGCGATCACGATCGCCTGACGGGCCAGGAACGCCGTCCGTTGCCGGGGAACGAACACCCCCGCGTCGACCTCCACGCGGAGTCCGTCGAATCGTGTCCAACCGAGCACCACCTCGAGCGGTTCACCGGACACACGACGACGTACGAGTGTCTCGAGAGCCTCGTCGTCGGCGGCCTGTCCGACCAGTAGATCGGCCTCTTCTTCGGCGAACACGCATCCGGCTGCTCGGAGGGTCTCGACGGTGTGCCGCAGGACATCGGGTCCGCCGCTCATCGGCCGTCCGGATCGCCGACCGCGCGCCGATACCGGGCCGCCAGGTCATCGTGATGGGCGGCGACGACTCGGCACTCGTCGATCAGCTCGGGTGGATCGAGCACCGAGAAATCGGCGTCGAACGCGCGCAGCCAGCGCGCGATGCTGACCAGTGAGGTGCTGAACAACACGAGTTCGCACGCCTGGTCGTCGCCGGCCTCGATCGTGCCCCACGCGTCGTCGACCATCTCCGCGACGACGTCGATCGGCGCGTGAATGCGAACCCGCGCCGAGGCCCGCCGGTACACGGCACCCAGACTGCGGGTGAGGTAGCCGGTGGCGCCGCCCTCGGGCAGTGCGCGTGGGGTGAACCGAGGGCCGGTCGGTGTCTTCGGCTCCATGCGGTCGACGCGGAAGGAGCGCCAGTCCTCGCGCGTCAGATCCCAGCCGACCAGATACCAGCGCAGGCCGCTCCGGACCAGGCGATAGGGCTCGACCTCCCGGCGGCTCTGCGCCCCGTCGCCGCGGCGGTAGTCGAAGCGCAGGCGTTCGGTGCGGTGGCAGGCGGTGGCGATCTCGGTCAGCACCGCGCCCGAGACGGGGGAGCGCGACTCGCGCGGCACGGCCTCCATCGTCAGGGCGTCGAGCCGGTGGCGCAGTCGCGACGGCATCACCTGCCGGAGTTTGGTCAATGCGCCCGCCGAGGCTTCGGCCATGTCGGCCACCGATCCGGTGGTGATCTCGTTGAGGCCCAGCGCGACGGCGAGCACCTCGTGATCGTCGAGCAGGAGCGGGGGCATCTCCGCGCCGGCGCCGAGACGGTAACCGCCCCCCACCCCGACGGTCGCGTCCACCGGATAACCCAGCTCACGCAGCTTGTCGATGTCCCGGCGGACGGTCCGGGTGGTGATGTCGAGCCGGTCGGCGAGCTCGGACCCCGACCATTCCCGCCGCGCCTGCAGCAGGGTCAGCAGAGCGAGCAGGCGGGCCGACGTTTCCAGCATGGACACCATCCTGCCGCCTTTTGCGGACAGTTGGTGTCCTCGATGGTGCACCGGTTCAGAGCTGGATCAGTCCGGCGCGCCCAGATTCAGCTCATCGGGGTGGCCACCGATGCGCGCCCCGGTGTCGAGGGTCGCGATGGCGTCCATGTCGGCGGCGTTGAGTTCGAAGTCGAGCACGTCGATGTTCTGGGCAATCCGGTCGTCGTGGACGGATTTCGGGATCACGATCACCCCGTTCTGCAGATGCCACCGGATCATCACCTGCGCAGTCGAGCGACCGTGCCGCTCGGCGATACCGGTCAGTGTCGGATCGGTGAGCAGGGTGTTCGGCGACGAGTCGGAGCCCCAGCCCGATCCGCTGCCACCGAGTGGACTCCACGCCTCGACGGCGATGCCGCGGTCGCCGCAGAACTCGCGGAGTTCGCGTTGGGCCAGTCGTGGATGCAATTCGATCTGGTCGACCGCGGGGGCCTGCCCGCTCGCGTCGATGATCGCGGTCAGGTGGTGCGGTTGGAAGTTGGACACCCCGATCGAGGTGGCCTTTCCGGACGACTGGATCTCGATCATCGTCTGCCAGGTCTCGATCATCCGGTCGGTGTCCTGCAGCGGCCAGTGGATCAGGTACAGATCGACATGGTCGAGTCCGAGGCGCTCGAGGCTCGCATCGATCGCGGCGAGTGTGCGGGCACGCCCGTGATCGGCGTTCCACAGCTTTGTCGTCACGAAGATCTCTGAGCGATCGACCCCCGACGCGGCGATCCCGCGTCCGACGGCCGCTTCGTTGCCGTACGCGGCCGCGGTGTCGATGTGCCGGTAGCCGGCGGTCCCGATGGCGAAGCGGACGGCACGCTCGGTGTCCTCGTCGTCCGCCTGCCACACGCCGAGACCCAGTTGGGGGATCAGTGACCCCGTGGCGAGCTCGATGGTCGGGAGATCAGTACTCATGCCCCCAGGCTAGTTCGCCGGACCCCACGGGCGACGGTGCCACGCGTCCGAGCGTCAGGTCGATGCGTGCGGTGAGGAGGCGAAGAACTGCCACAGCAGTCTGGTGGCCGAGATGGTGTCGCTCGCCCCGCCCTCGGCGGGATTGCCGGCAGAGCCCGGCCATCGATGGGTCCCGCCGCGGATCCGGTAGTGCACGACCTGCGGCCCCGCGCCCGCACACACCGGCCACGACACGCGGTCGACGACGGAGTTCACCGCCGCCGTGACCGGGATGTCGCCGCATCCGGCCCGAGAGGTCCACGTACGCAGCCACTGCGCCGACGACAGGTATGGAGCGCCGAAGCGGACGCCGCCGTCGTAGTGGATGACGCCGTCCGCGGTGCCGTGGAAGTCCACCAGTGAGACCGGCCGTGCGCCGCAGCCGGCGAGGGAGTCGGTGTACACCGCCGCACTGATAGTCGCGTAGGCGGAGAACTCCGACGGCATCCGGCAGGCGAGCATCGCGACGAGTCCGGCGCCGTTGGAACGGCCCACCGCGTACGTGCGGTTGCGGTCGACGCAGGCGCTCGTCCGCACCGAGCGCAGGATCGCGCGGGTGAACGCGATGTCGTCGGCGCGCGGTGACGAGTAGGGCGCGCCCTGCCAGGCGAAGGCGTTGTCGGGGCCCCGCAGTCCGTCGGGGTAGACCACGATCGCCGGCAGCGACGACAGGCCGGTGTAGCTCTCGAAGGTCGCACCGCGCTCGGCGCGCCCGTGGTAGGCGAGCACCAGCGGGACACGTTCGCGTCCGGTGTAGGTGGTCGGGATGTGCATCCGGTACGTCCGTTCCACTCCGCGCACGTCCACCGAGCGGGTGAGGGTGGCGCCGGCGGGCAGTGTCGGACAGCCGGCGGCCGGCTGCGGACCGAGCGGTGCGGCCGTCGCGGTGGGACCGCCGACACCCACGAGGCCGGCGGCGACGACGGTCAGGGCGCCGGTGAACGCGAGGACAGCGACGACGGTGCGCCGCAGTCGCGGCCGGGAGGTGGCGAGCACCGCATCAGAGTAGTCGGCGCCGATGCGTCGCGGGACGTGAGATCGCCTGTCCCGCCGAAATCGCGGTGGTGGAGGGCGGGAGTCTGACATCCTGGGCGCGTGCTGCTCACCGATGTACCGGCGGGTTGTCGGGCCCGCGTGGGGCTCCCGCGTGCGACGTTCCCGAGACCACCGACCCATCTGAGATCACCGACGTGAGGTCCGTGCTGCGCGCGGCAGTGGTCGCGGTCGTCGCCGTCGCGCTCGCGGTGCCGGCGGTGCGAGCCGAGGGGGAGACCGGGACGCCGGCGGCGCTACCCCGCGACTTCCTGTGGGGTGTCTCGTCGTCCGGGTTCCAGAGCGAGGGATCCTCGCCGGACAGCAACTGGAGCAGATACTCCGCATCCGGACGGGCGCACGACCGGATCGGGACGTCGGTCGACTTCCGCCACCGGTATCGCGAGGACATCGCCCGGGCCGCTCGCCTCGGCGTGTCCGTCTACCGCGTGAGCGTCGAATGGGCACGCATCGAGCCACGTCCGGGGGTCGTCGACCGAACCGAGCTCGCCTACTACGACTCGATGATCGACGCGATCGTGGCCGCCGGGATGCGCCCGATGATCACCCTGGATCACTGGGTGTACCCCGGATGGGTCGCGACGCGCGGGGGCTGGGCCAATCCGTCGACGCCGACGTGGTGGCTGCGCAACGCGCGCCGGGTCGTCGACCGCTATGCCCACGTGCACCCGCTGTGGATCACGGTCAACGAACCGGCCTACTACGTGGTTCAGGAGATCCGGACCGGAGGCCTGTCGCCCGTGGCGGCGCCGGCGATGCTGGACCGGTTGGTCGCGGTGCACCGCAGCATCTACGACCACATCCACCGTCGCGACCGGACCGCGATGGTGTCGTCGAACGCGGCCTACATCCCGACCGTCGCCGCGGCGATCGACACCCGATTCACCGATCGCGTCGCGGACAAGCTGGACTACGTCGGCATCGATTACTACTACTCGATCTCGGTCACCAACACCGACGCGTGGCATGCGGCGACCGACGAGTCGTGGCTCGCGCCGGTGTCGGCCGACGGTCTCTACTACGCGCTGCGTGACTACTCCCGGCGCTACCCCGGCAAGCCGGTCTACGTCGTCGAGTCGGGTATGCCGACACGCGACGGCGCGGCGCGCCCCGACGGGTACCGTCGCAGCGATCACCTCCGCGACCTCGTGTACTGGGTACAGCGGGCCCGCGCCGACGGTGTCGACGTGATCGGCTACAACTATTGGAGCCTGACCGACAACTACGAATGGGGAAGCTACACACCCAGATTCGGGCTGTACACCGTCGACGTCGGCAGTGACGCGACACTCGCCCGTCGGCCCACCGACGCCGTCGCGGCCTATCGTGGCATCACGGCGGCCAACGGGGTCGCCCCCGGTTACCGCCCGACCCGCCCGGCCCAGTTCTGCTCGTTGGTGAACGCGCCGTCGAGCTGCGCCGAACCCGTCCGCTGACCAGAGGTCGCGCACAGCCCGCGCGGCCACCCGACACCGAAGGAGACCCGTCGTGCCCACGACCATCCTGCCGATCGACACCGTCGTCACCGCGCTCACCGATGAATGGACGGTGCTCGACGACCTGGTGACCTCGGTGACGGACGAGCAGTGGCAGGCGGCCTCGGTGCTGCCCGGGTGGACCGTCGCCGACATCATCGCGCACGTCATCGGCACCGAGAGCATGCTCGACGGACGGGCCGTCGACTCCACCACGGATGTGGCGTCCCTCGATCACGTCCACAATCCGATCGGCGAGTTCAACGAACACTGGATCGAGCAGTTCCGTGGTTCGTCCCGGGCCGAGGTGATGGCCGCCCTGCGCGAGATCGTCGATGTCCGTGCCGGCTCGCTGCGGTCGATGACGCAGGCCGACTTCGACGCCGAGGCGGCCACCCCCGCGGGACCCGACACCTACGGCCGCTTCATGCGTATACGGGTGTTCGACTGCTGGATTCACGAGATCGACATCCGGGACAGCACCGACGGGTCGACCCCGTCACAGCCAGGGTCAGCGGAGATCGCGCTGTCGGAAATCGCCGCCTCCCTGCCGTTCGTCATCGCCAAGAAGGCGCGGACACCGCAGGGGACGACAGTGCTGCTGCGGATCGGCGGCATCGCCGCGCGCGACATCCGGATCGTCGTCGAGGAGCGCGCACGCCTGGTCGACGAGTTGCCGGGCGGCGACGACTCGGCCGATGTCGTCCTCACCATGGATGTGGTCGACCTGGCACGGCTGGTCGGTGGACGCTCCAGCGCCGAACCGTCGCGGGTCGTCGTCGACGGACATCAGGCGCTCGGTCAGGCGATCGTCGAGAATCTCGCCTACGTCATCTGAGGAGCGCAGCGACACAACACGATCGGTCCGTTCTCGAACGCGTGTACGACGGATTCTTCGGTGCCTGCATCGGCTGGTTCATCAACAGAAAGCGACCGTCGTCCGATCGGATGACACGATCGACGACGCTTCAGTCGCTGACCGAGTGTCGCGTGGTGCTGTCGTCCAGCGCGGTCCCGGACCCGAATTCGCGCGCCCGACGGCCCGCAATCATCTGCGCGGGTTGTGGATCGCTCAGCAGTGTGCGGATCAGTTCCGGCGTGTCCTCGATCGGATGATCGCTCGCGGCCAGGACCAGGTTGCCGGTGCGTCGGCCCTTCAGCATCGCGGCGTCGGCGACGATCGCGACGTGATCGAAGACCTCCGCCGCGGTCGCGACCTCGGCGCGCGCGCGGGTGAGATCCCGGTTGTCGCCGCAGTTGGCGAGATAGAGGCCGCCGGGAGCGAGGACTCGGCGCACCTGGACGGTGAACTCCCGGGTGGTCAGGTGGCGTGGTGTGCGTGCGGCGATGAACGCGTCCCGCACGATGACGTCACGGGTGTGTTCGGTCAGTGCGGTCAGCACCTCCCGGGCGTCGCCGACCCGGATACGCAGGCGTGGGGCACGGGGCAGGTCGAACCACTCGCGGGCCAGGCGCGCCAGTTCGGCGTCGATCTCGACGGCGACCTGCCGCGACCCGGGGTATCCGTCGGCGATGTACCGGGGCAGAGCGCACGCGGCCGCCCCCAGGTGCAGGACGCGGATCGGGTCGGTGTCGACGTGTCGGCTCGCGATCAACGCGGCCATCTGGCGCATGTACTCGAACTCGAGCACGGCCGGGTCGGGGTGGATGTGTGAACTCTGCGCTCCGTTGATCGTCAGCAGCCAGCCGCCGACGACGGTGTCGCGCACCAATTCGGCGACACCGGTGCTGATCGTGTGTCGTCCGACGACGGGTTCGGGGCGGGTTCTGGCCATCGCGGGAGAGTCTATGACGAGCGCGCCAGGTCCGCGTCGACAGAGGTGACGTCGACAGAGATGATGACGTCGACGGAGGTGGCAGGGTGCACGGCTACGATCACCGGGTGCCCGGCCCGTTCCCCGCGACTGCCCGCCCGACAATCGCCCGCCGACCGACCGTCGGCGTCGACCGACGGTCCCGCCGTCGACGGGCAACCGATGATCCCCGTCGCCCCTGCGGAGCGGGCGTCCCCGCCGGGATCGTCGTCGGATACCTCCTCGACCGTGTCGTCGGCGACCCGCGCCGCGCGCACCCGGTGGCGGGGATCGGGCAGGCGGCGTCACGGCTCGAGAAAGTCCTCTATCGCGACTCACGTTCGGCTGGAACGGTGTTCGCGGTGACATGCGTCGGCTCTGCTGCGATCATCGGGCTGGGCCTGCGACGGTTGTCTCCGTCGGATGCGACCGCCGCGGCCGTCACCACCGCCGTGACCTGGGCCGCCCTCGGCGGCACCTCGCTGACCGGGATCGGAGAGGCGGTCGCCTCCGCGCTCGACGACGGGGACATCGCCGCCGCGCGCCGCTGGATTCCGAGCCTGTGCGGACGCGATCCGGAATCCCTCGACGAGGCCGGGATCGCCAGGGCTGCACTGGAGTCCATCGCCGAGAACACCTCCGACGCCACGGTCGCCCCACTGTTCTGGGCGGGCGTGGCCGGGGTTCCTGGTGTCCTCGCATACCGCACGGCCAACACCCTCGACGCGATGGTCGGGTATCGCAACGATCGATACCGCCACTTCGGCTGGGCCGCTGCCCGGCTCGACGACCTGGCCAACGTCGTGCCGGCGCGGCTGACAGGTCTGCTGGTGATCGCACTCGGCGGCGAGCCGTCTCGGGCTCGGCGGGCCTGGCGGCGGGATGCCGGAGCGCATCCGAGTCCCAACGCCGGGGTCGTCGAGGCCACGTTCGCCGGCGCGTTGGGGGTGACGCTCGGCGGGCGGACCGTCTACCCGCACGGTGTCGAGGATCGCCCGCGGCTGGGGGACGGGCCGGCGCCGAACGCCGACGATCTGCGGGCGGCGGTCGTGCTGTCCCGTCGAGTGCAGGCCGTCACCGCCCTCGGCGCAGCCGTGACGTCGGCGCTGCTCAGCCGCCGTAGCGCTCGGTGAGTTTGGCGCGCACGTCGGCCGGGGTCTCCTCGGCGTCGGGTCCGCTGCCGATCTGATGGCGTTGCCGCGCGCCCGATGCCGCCCCTGCCTGACGTAGATCGGCGCGGACGCGGTCCCGTCGGGTCTTCGCGACCGGTGCTACCGGGGTCTGTTCGTCCCGCTCTTCACCCGACGTCGCCGGATCCGCGGACGCTGCATGCACGGAGCTCTCCGCGGCAGAGCTCTGTGTGGCGTTCTTCTGCGCGGCGTTGCGTCGGCGCTGGCGGACCTCGGAATAGATGAAGTAGCCGGCACCGAGCGGAGCCATGATGCCGAACGCGAGCCACTGCAGGCCGTAGGACAGGTAGGGGCCGGATTCCAGCTGGGGGAGCGGGATCTCGCCGAGGGCGCCGGGTTGATCGGGCGACAACTGGAGATAGAACGGGTCGAGCGGGGTCGACGTCGCGCGTGCGACCTCGTCCGGGTCGATGGTGTAGACGGCGAGCGCACCTGCCTCGCTGTGGGCGCCGCGCCCGGGCGAGGTGCCCTCGCTCTTGCGGATGCGGGCCGAGATCGTCGTCTCGCCGGTGGGTGCGCTCGGGACGTCGGGCAGGGCGCTCTGCTGCGGGCGGACATACCCGCGATCGACCAGGACCACACGCGAGCCGTCGGCGACGGCGAACGGTGTGAGGACCTCGACGGCCGGCCGCTCGTCCACCGAACGCAGACGGACGAGGACCTCCTTGTCCGTCAGATACCGACCGGTCAGGGTCACCTCGCGCCATTCGGTCGATGCCCGGAACCCGGCGCCCTGCGGGGCGAGGTCGCCGAGCGTGACCGGTCCGGTCGACATCGCCGTCTTGATGAGCTCGTTGCGATGTTCGGTGGCGGTGTTCTTGCCCAGCTGCCAGGGTGCGAGCAACATGAAACACATCGCCGCGAATGCGATGACCACGATCCCGAGGGCTATCCACCCGGGACGTAGGAACGCTCGCACCACCTGCACACCTCAACGGTACCGAGGTGCCCAGGACACACAGTCGCGCGTCCCCCGGGTTGTCCTCGGCGCCGGGTAGCGTCTGCGCAATGCGCGATTTCCTCTGCCGCGAATGCGGACAACGGCTCGCGTCCGAGAACAGTCTCCGTCTCCGCTGCACGAGCGCGCTCGGATTCCGCCCGGCGGATCGCGCGATCCACGTGCTCGACGAGCGCTACTGCATCCAGGTCGACGGCCGACTCCTCGAGCGGTGCGCCACTACGGCGGTGGCGCAGTGCAATTGGTCGGTGACGTGGACCGGGATGCCTGGGCTCTGCGCCTCGTGCCGGCCCACCAGGACCCGGTCGACCGACGGCGACGTCGATGCGATGGCCGTGTTCGGTCGCGCCGGGATCGCCAAGCGACGGCTGATCCTCGCACCCGATGAACCGGGGCCGGCGATCCGCGGCGCGACGACGACCCCGATGCCGGACCGGCCTTCGGCCTGTTGTCGAGCTCACAGGTTCTGCTGACCGCGGGACGTGCGGGCGGAGTGATCACTCTCGACCTCGCCCAGGGTGACGATGTGCACCGGGAGGAGATGCGCGTGGGCCTCGATGAGCCGTACCGCACCGTTCTCGGGCACAGCCGCGACGAGATCGGTCACTACTACCAGATGGTGTTGCTGGACGCCGACGCGCGATCTCGCTTCGAGGAGTTGTTCGGCGACCCCGACGAGGACCATCAGGCCGCACCGGACCGGCATCACTCGGCGGGAACGCCCGAGTGGTGGCGGCAGGACTTCGTCTCCTCCTCCGCGACGATGCACCCCGCCGAGGACTTCGCCGAGACCTTTGCCCACTACCTGCACATACGCGACACCGTGGACACCGCGGCGGCATTCGCGACGGCTCCGGCCGGCTCGACACTCCACAGCGTCCTCCCGGGCGACGTCGGCTTCGACCGTCTGATCGAGTCGTGGCTACCGCTGACGTGGGCGTTGAACCAGATCAACCGATCGATGGGACATCCGGACCTGTACCCCTTCGGCCTACCCGAGCGCGTGCTCGAGAAGATCCGGTTCGTGCACAACCTCGTCCTGCCCGGGTGAGGGCGGATCGCGGTGGCGGGCTCAGCGCTCCTCGAGCGTGGCGTGCACCCAGGCGAGCAGGCCGGGCATGGCGGCCTCTATCTGCTCGCGGGTGATCGCGAAGTCCTTCTCGGTGCCGTAGTACGGATCGTTCAGATCGAGGTCGTCGGGCCCGGCCGACGGATCGAAGCTGCGCAACAGACGCACACGATCACCGAGACGCTTGCGCTCGAGTTCCCTCACGTGCCCCGCGTCCATCGCCACCAGCAGGTCCGCATCGAAGTCCGCGGGTGAGAGTTGCGCGGCGACATGGCCATCGGAATAACCGTGCGCCAACAACTCGGTGCGCGCACGGTTGTCGGCCGGTTCGCCGGTGTGCCACCCGGTCGTGCCGACACTGGTGACGCGGACGCGTTCGGTGAGGCCCGCCTCGTCGAGCGCCCACCGGAAGATGTTCTGTGCCATGGGTGACCGGCAGATGTTGCCGGTGCACACGAAACACACGTGTAGTTGATCAGACACCAAGTACCTCGCGCAGATCTGCAATGGACCCGACAGACCACGCTGCCGAGCCGTCCTCCCCACTCAGAGCGTAACCCCAACCGACCAGGATCGCTGGTATCCCGAACAGGGCAGCACCCTCGATGTCGTGAGCGCGGTCACCGATCATCACGACCGGCACTTCGCTCACCTGTCCGTCGGCGCCGGTGGCGATCCCGAGTTGACGCAGTGCGTGCGCGATGACATCCGACTTCGCACGTCGCCGCCCGTCGTCGCTGGCTCCGGCGATGATCCGGAAATGCCCGGCCAGACCGAAGTGCTCGAGAATGGCGCGTGCGGTGTTCTCGTTCTTCGAGGTCGCGACCGCGAGTGTCCGCCCGGCCGCCGCGAGATCGGCCAGGACCGAGCCCATTCCGTCGAACACCGAGTTCTCCAGCCATCCGACGTCCGTGTAGCGCTCGCGATAGGCGCGCATGGCGGCATCGGCGGTCTCCGGATCCAGTCCCAGCCCGGTGAGGGTGTCGATCATCGGTGGTCCGGCGATGCCCGCGACCACCTCGGGTTCGGGTTCGGGCGCGCCCACCGCGGCGAGCGCGTGACGGAAACTGTTGGCGATCCCGGCGAAACTGTCGGTGATCGTGCCGTCGAGATCGACCAGCAGGATCGTGGAGGGATCCGCGGGATCGGGGTGGGTCGACGCGAGATCGGCTGTTCCAGGCATGTCGGTCACTGTTCCATCGTGCACGTAGGCTGGTGGTTTATGACATCGGGGCTGTTCGCACGGGCGCGGCACGGCGATGCCGACGCCGAACCGGGACTGGTCGACTTCGCCGTCAACGTGCGAAGCGGCCCACCGGACTTCGTTCGCGATGCCATCGTCGAGCGCGTCTGCGACCTCGCCGCCTACCCGTCGGCCGCGGACGAGGCACGCGCCGTCGAGGCGGTCGCCGAGGCGCACGGACGCGGGACCGACGAGGTCCTGCTGCTCGCCGGGGCGGCCGAGGGATTCGAACTGCTCCCACGACTGCGCCCGGCCCATGCCGCGTTGATCCAGCCGTCGTTCACCGAACCCGAACTCGCCCTGCGGGCAGCGGGCATCCCGATCACCGATGTCGTGCTCGCTGCGCCCTGGGAGCTCGAGCACGTGCAGGTCCCCGACGACGCCGACCTGGTGGTGTTGGGTAACCCGACCAACCCGACCTCGGTGCTGCATCGGTCGGCGACGATCGAGAGGCTGCGTCGGGCGGGGCGGACGATCGTCGTCGACGAGGCGTTCGCCGACATCACGCTCGACGCGATGACCGGACGGCACGAACCCGAGTCGATGGCGTCCTCGGCGGGGCCCGACACGATCGTGATCCGAAGTGTCACCAAGACATTCGGGCTGGCCGGGTTGCGGGCCGGTTATCTGCTGGCGGCCCCGGAGATCATCGCGCGGCTGACCGTCGGCCGTCGGCCGTGGCCGCTCGGCACGCTCGCCCTCGCCGCGATCACCGTATGTGTCGGGCCACGCGGGCAAAAGTACGCCCGGGCACAGGCGCACCAGATCGCCGAGGACCGCGCCGACATGGTGACGCAGTTGGCCGCCTCCGGCTTCGACATCTGCGCGCAGCCCCGTGCGTCGTATGTGCTCCTCGAGGTCCCCGGGGCCCGGCAGCTCAAACAGCGCCTACGTGAGCGGGGCTTCGCCGTTCGCAGCGCGGCCAACTTCGTCGGCCTCGACGATCGGCATCTGCGGCTCGCGGTGCGTGACCCGGTCACCACCGGGGCGCTCGTCGAGGCGATGGCACTGCTAGGAGAGGAGATCGGGCGATGAACGCGACCCGGGACATGGAGACAGGCGGGGGAGCGACCGGAGGGTCGGGGGTCGGTCGGACAACCGGGGCCGACGTGATCGCCGTGCTCGACCGCGAGTACCCGCGACGGCTCGCCGAGGCGTGGGATTCGGTCGGCCCGGTGTGTGGTGACCCCACGGAGCCCGTCGAGGCCGTCCTGGTGTGCGTCGACGTCACCGACGACGTCGTCGACGCGGCGATCGCCGTGGGTGCGCAGCTCGTGATCGCGCATCACCCGCTGCTCCTGCGCGGGGTCGACTCGGTCGCCGCGGACACGGTCAAGGGACGCATCGTGCATCGTCTGATCCGGGCCGGCGTGGGACTGTTCACCGCCCACACCAACGCCGACAGCGCCCGCGCCGGGGTCTCGGACGCGCTGGCCGATCTCCTCGACCTGGTCGACACGGTTCCGATCGATCCGAAACCACTGGCGCCCATGGACAAATGGGTGGTGATGGTGCCGGAGGGCAACGCCGAGCAGGTCACCGAGGCGATGTTCGCGGCAGGTGCCGGTGCAATCGGCGAGTATCGGGACTGTTCCTGGTCGGTCGTGGGCACCGGACAGTTCGAGGCGCAGGAGGCGGCGGACCCGACGATCGGCGTGATCGGTGAACGCACACGGGTGGACGAGGATCGCGTCGAGATGGTCGCGGCGCGCGGGTTGCGACGGTCGGTGCTCACCGCGCTGCGCGGCGCCCACCCGTACGAGGAACCCGCGTTCGACATCCTCGAATTGGCCGATGCGGCAAGTGATGTCGGACTCGGCCGGATCGGGCGACTGGACGAGCCGACCACGGTGGGCGAGTTCGCCGCGCGGGTGGAGGCGCGCCTGCACAGTCCATCCGGGGTCCGCGTCGCCGGGGACCCGGATCGCCCTGTCCGGACGGTCGCGGTCTGTGGCGGGGCGGGTGACTCGCTGCTGGACATCGTCGCCGCCGAGGGCGCCGATGTGTATGTGACCGGTGACCTCCGCCATCACCCGGTCGACGAGAGTCTGCGCCGCGGTGGGCCCGCGCTGATCGACGCCGGCCACTGGGCGACCGAGTTCCCCTGGTGCGGCCATGTCGCGCGGCTGCTCGCCGACGAACTCGGGGTGACCGTCGCCGTACATCGCACACCCACCGATCCCTTCGTCCTCGTCGAGGGTGAGCGATAGCGGTGGTCGGCCGCGGGCATCACGATGTGGGATGCCGGCGTGCGTGGGGTCACCGCGTACCGTGGGGAGACCCGATGCCGGTGGACCGGCTCGGGCGAGAACAGCACAGGGGAAGACGAGTGGTGATGACAGCACAGGTGCGCCGACAGCAGGAGTGGACGCGATGAAGGCGGATTCCGGGGCCCAGCGACTCCTCCTCGACCTCGCCGACGTGGATGCGGAGATCGCGCGGCTCGAGCATCGACGGACACATCTGGCCGAGGACGCCGAACTCGCCGCACTGAACGAGAAGGTCGACGCGGCGCGCGACGACATGGTGCGTGCGGAGATCTCCGCCGAGGACCTCACGCGCGAGTATCGGCGGATCGACAGCGAGGTCTCGGGCATGGCCTCCCGCGAGGCGAAGGACTCGGCATTGTTGACCGCCGGTGGTCTCGCGCCGAAGGCGCTGTCGGAACTCCAACACGAGCTGGCGGGACTCGGTCGGCGCCGGGCGAATCTCGAGGACGAGATGCTGAGCGTGATGGAGCAGCAGGAGGCGGTCACTGCCGAGCAGCAGCGGGCCGCCGCGACGGTCGAGCATCTCGACGCGGAGGTCGTCGCCACGCGGGAACGCCGGACGGTATCGCTCGCCGCGATCGAGGCCGACGCCGAGGCCGCCACGACGCGACGCGACACCGTCGCCGCCGAGATCCCAGCCGATCTCCTCGCCGTGTACGACAAACAGCGTTCCGCCGGCCGCATCGGCGCCGGGCTCCTCCGGGCCCGACGGTGCGGTGCCTGCCGGATGGAACTCGATCGCGGCACGATCGCCTCGATCGCCGCGAAACTGTCCGACGACGTCGTCCGGTGCGAGGAATGCGGTGCGATCCTGGTCCGAACGGCGGAGTCGGGGATTTGAGCGCGTCGGCCGCCACCGATGCCTCGGGTCGGCGAGCGCCGACCTGGCAGGGCAAGCGCAGCGAGCCGACCCGGCTGCTGCTGTTGCGCCACGGTCAGACCGCGTTGTCGGTCGATCGTCGGTACTCGGGACGGGGTAACCCCGAGTTGACGGAGGTGGGTCTCGCACAGGCGCGGTCGGCCGCCGCTCGACTCGGCGCCCGGACCGACATCGCGGCCGTCATCTCCTCGCCACTGCACCGGGCGCGGGCGACCGCCGGCGCGGTCGCCGATCGCCTCGGTCTCGACGTGGCCGTCGACGACGGCTTCATCGAGACCGACTTCGGTTCGTGGGAGGGACTGACGTTCACCGAGGCCGCGGCGCAGGATCCGGATCTGCACGCACGGTGGCTGTCCGACACCGGTGTCGCCACGCCCGGCGGTGAGAGTTTCGCGCAGGTGGCCGACCGCGTGATTGCTGCGAAGGACGTTCTGCTGCAACGGTATCCGGGGCAGACGGTGCTGATCGTCTCGCATGTCACGCCGATCAAACTGCTGCTCCGCGATGCTCTCGGGACCGGCCCGGAGCTGCTGTTCCGGCTGCATCTGGATCTCGCCTCCCTCTCGATCGCCGAGTTCTATCCCGACGGCGGATCGGTCGTGCGGCTCGTGAACGACACCGGCCACCTCGGCTGAGTCGACACCGGTGGGCGCTATCCTGTGTGGGCGAACGAGTCGGCCGGGCGGCCGCGGTGCGCGGAACGGCCCGGTCACGGGTACGCCGACATCGAGGAAAGTCCGGACTCCACAGAGCAGGGTGGTTGTCAACGGCAACCCGGGGTGACCCGCGGGACAGTGCCACAGAGAACAGACCGCCGCCGGCGTGCCGGCGGTAAGGGTGAAACGGTGCGGTAAGAGCGCACCAGCGACGCGGGTGACCGCGCCGGCTAGGTAAACCCCACCCGGAGCAAGGCCGAAGTCCGCACCGCGGAGTGATCCGACGGTGCGGATGCGCGGGTGTTCGAGGGCTGCTCGCCTGAGCCCGCGGGTGGGCCGCTCGAGGTACCCGGCGACGGTGTGCCCAGATGGATGGTCGCCCCCGTCCGCGCGACGCGAGTCGCGCGACGGGACAGGATCCGGCTTACACGCCGACTCGTTCGCCCCCACCGCACACCCTCGAGCGGAACCCGGCACCCGGGAGGCGCGGGCCACTACAGTCGGGGATGTGCAGCGGATACTGTCGGCCCCCGACATCGACTTCGACGCCGTCCGGACCGAACTCGGTGTCTCCGAGGACTACGGCACCGGTGCTCAGGACGAGGCCGACCATGCCGTCGACCGTCATGCCGCCGACCGCGAGGACCGCACCGACCTACCGTTCGTCACCATCGATCCGCCGTCGTCGAAGGATCTCGATCAGGCGGTCCACCTCACCGCCGACGACGACGGGTTCGTCGTCGACTACGCGATCGCGGATGTCGCCGCGCTGATTCCACCCGAGGGTGCGCTCGACCAGGAGAGCCGGCGTCGCGGCACCACCGTCTACTTCCCCGACTGCTCGGTCCCGCTGCACCCTCGGTCGTTGTCGGAGGGGGCGGGGTCGTTGCTACCCGATCAGACGCGGCCGTGCGTGCTGTGGACCATCCGTGTCGCCCGCGACGGTGCGGTACGCGAGGTGTCGGTGCGGCGCGCGATGATCCGTTCGGTCGCGAAACTCGACTACGCCGGCGTGGCCGCCGACGCGCTCGCCGGACGTCTCCACCCATCGATCGCCGCGCTGCCCGCGTTCGGCGAACTCCGTCACGAGGTGGCCCTGCGGCGCGGTGCGGTCGAGCTCGACCTGCCCGACCAGGAGGTGGTGCGTGAGGGCTCCGGCTGGACCCTGCGGCTGGCTCCGCACACCGCGGCCGACATGTGGAACTCGCAGCTGTCGCTGCTCACGGGCATGTGCGCCGGCACCATCATGGCCGACGCCGGAGTCGGGCTGCTCCGCACTCTGCCGCCGGCCGACGACGACGCCGTCGAGGCCCTGCGCGCATCCGCGGCAGCGCTCGGCGTCGACTGGCCGGTGGGTGCCACACCGGGCCAGTTCCTCGCGGGTCTGCCGAGGAACGAACCCACGACTCTCGCACTGATGTCCGGCGGCGCGGGGTTGATGCGCGGAGCCGACTACCTCGCACTGGGTGATCCCGTCGACCGTGACGAGCAGCCCGTGCTGCGGCCCGACCGTATGCGTCACGCAGCGATCGCCGGACTCTACGCGCACGTGACGGCGCCGCTGCGCCGACTCGGGGACCGCTTCGCCACCGAGGTCTGTCTGTCGGTCACCTCGGGACAGCCTGTGCCCGAGTGGGTCTCACGCGCCCTGCCCACCTTGCCGAAACTCCTCCGCTCGGCCGACTCATTGGCGGCGGCGGCCGACCGTGCAAGCATCGACCTTGCCGAGGCAGTGTTGCTGTCGCACCGGGTCGGCGAGCGGTTCGACGCCGTGGTGCTGCACGCGGCGACCGAGCGCCGCCCGGCGCAGGTTTTCGTCACCGATCTCGCAGTGATCGCTTCGTGCGAGGGCGACCCGGAGCAGGGGCGCCGACTCCCGGTGACCCTGACGGTGGCCGACCCGACGGCCCGCAAGGTCGCCTTCGCGCCCGTGATCTGAGAGTTGTTCCGCCGGTTCTGTGTTCGTCCGCCTGCTGCAACCGACGGACGAACACAGAGCCGCCGGAAGAACTGTTGGCGTGCGGGTGGGTCAGAGGTCCTTGGCGGCCTGGCGGTACGCGGCGAGCGCGCGCTCACCGTCTGCCTCCTGGCGTGCGTCGATCCTGCCGAGGACGAACATGTCCGGCCCGGAAAGCGTTCCTCCGGCAACCAGCTCCGCGAGCCGTGCACGGTTGATGTGGGTGTCGTTGACGTCCCCAAGAGCGGACTGGATGTTCTTGGCGACCCGTGCGACCTTCTTGTACCGCTTCTTGCCGAGCGGGGTGGCCGCATCGGTGCTGTACCGCAGTCGCTTCGCCTTCTTGCGGATCGTGTGCAGCTGTTCCTCCCACTCCGGGGAGCCCTCCGCGAACGATGCCAGCGCGTCTTGCGACTTCCGGATGCTCTTGCGACTCTTGGTGATCGCGCGGTCGACGGCGGTCCCGGCGTCGAGGTCCGCATCCGGGCCGGGCGGTGGCGAGGCGATCAGTTCGTCGATCGCGTCGAGCAGCGCGAAATATCGATCGGAGTTCATCGCCACATGCGCTGCCCTGATGGCTCGGTCGTGGACGGACGACTCGGCCTCGGTCAGTCGGGCGATCAGGTCGGGCGAGGCGTTCTCGGAGCGGAGCAGGGCCTCATCGATGGCCAACTGCACCTCGGAATCCCGCGCGTCGCCCAGAATCCGTGCGAGCAACTTCAATTCGTTGGAGAGGTGCCCGACCCGCGCGGCGTCGAGCACCCTCGGGAAGCCGGAGAACAGGCTGCGCAGTCGGCGACAGGCCACCCGCATCTGGTGGACCGCATCCTCGGCGTCGATCCGGACCAGCGGGTCGTAGGAGATGAGCGAGTTGCGATGGATGGCGATGTCGGTGATCACCAATTCGAGCGCGGTCGGCCGCTTGCCCAGGTGCGGCTCCACCACGGTCGGTGTCGATCCGATCGCCCGTGCCAGTTTGGACGCCGACGACGGCGCACGCCCGCCGGAGTTGCGCAGCAACTTGTCCGCCGCCTTGAGCAGTGACGGGTGCGCCGCCGTACCGATCAGCTCGAACTCCCACTCCGCCCACTCCTGGAAATGTCCTCCGGGGAGCATGGATTGGGCGGTGACGAGGTCCTCGGCGAACTCGGCGACGGGACGCCCGTCGGTGCCGAGCAGAGTGGTGACGGTTCTCGTCGTGGAGATCGCCGCGACCGGGATCAGTGCGCGTGTCCGGGTCAGCGCGATGACCGGGGTGATCAGCTCGGTCGGCACCACACCGTCATCCGGTGCGTCGTCGAATCCCAACCGTAGTTCGCGCCGTGCGCCGGCTGTTCCCGTGGGGCGCTTGAGGTGCCACCCGGCGTCCTTGCCTCCGGTCCGGCGGCGCATCGTGATCCGATTCCCGGCGAGGTCGAGGTTCTCGGTGTCGAAGTACGTGGCGTCGAGACCGAAGGTCTGCGGCTCGTCGGCGCCGACGACGCCCGGCAGGACCCGGAGATCGGGAGCCGTGTGGCCCGCGTCGACGTCGAACTTCAATTCCACCTCGACCTGTTCGGATGCCGCCACCGATGATCCTCCTCAGTACTGCCGAGGGCGCGGTCGTCCGCGTCCTGTGTGCGCTGTCGAGTCTAGTTTGCCCGGGTGTCAGCGCCCGGCGAACTCGTCGGTCGCGGCGATCAGGTGGTGCTTGATCCCGGGCTCGAACGACGCGTGCCCGGCGTCGGCGACGATGTGCAGGGCGGCGGCAGGCCACGCGCGGTGCAGATCCCACGCGCTGCGCGGCGGACACACCACGTCGTAGCGGCCCTGCACGATCACGCCGGGGATGTCGGCGATCCGATCGATGTTCGCCAGCAACTGGCCATCGTCGAGGAAGCCGCGGTTCATGAAGTAGTGGTTCTCGATGGCGGCGAAGGCGAGGTCGAAACGCGCATCGCCGGGTTCCTCGGAGTTCTTGGGGAGCAGATGGCTGGTGGCCTGCTCCCATCCCGTCCAGGCACTCGCGGCCGCCTGGGCGACCTCGGGGTCCGACGACGTCAACAGTCGGTGGTAGGCGGCCACGAGATCACCGCCGCGTTCTGCCTCGGGGATCGGCGCCAGGTAGGACTCCCACAGATCCGGGTACATGTTCGCGGCGCCACCGTTGTAGTACCAGTCGATCTCGCTGCGGCGCAGCAGGAAGATGCCACGCAGGACCAACTCGGTGACGCGCTCGGGGTGGGTCTGGGCATAGGCGAGCCCCAGGGTCGACCCCCACGATCCGCCGAACACCTGCCACCGTTCGACGCCGAGATGCTCGCGCAGCGCCTCGATGTCGGCGATCAGATGCGGTGTGGTGTTGCCCGACAGGTCGGCGCCGTCGGCGATGTGTGGACGCGATCGGCCACAGCCGCGCTGGTCGAAGAGCACGATCCGATAGCGCGTCGGGTCGAAGAATCGTCGCTGATCGGGGGAGGTGCCGCCGCCCGGGCCGCCGTGGACGAAGACCACCGGTTTGCCCGCGGCGTTCCCCGAGGTCTCCCAGTAGATCTGCTGGCCGTCACCGACGTCCAGGTGACCCTGGTCGTACGGCTCGATGGGCGGGTAGAAGTCGCGCATGGGCACAACCCTATGCGCGATCCCACCGGCGCGGGACCCACCCGTCAGTAACTGTGTTCGGGCCCGGGGAAGGTCCCGCGACGCACCTCGTCGGCGTACTGCTCTGCCGCGGTGCGCAATTCGGTGCCGACATCGGCGAATCGCTTGACGAACTTCGCCGTCTTGCCGTGGGTGAGTCCGGCCATGTCCTGCCAGACGAGCACCTGCGCATCGGTTTCGTGCCCGGCGCCGATGCCGACCGTCGGGATGGTGAGCTTGCGGGTGATCTGGCCGGCGAGGTCGGCCGGAACCATCTCCATGACCACGGCGAACGCACCCGCCTCCTGGACGGCGATCGCATCGGCGATCAACTGATCGCCCGCGTCGCCGCGGCCCTGGACGCGGTAGCCGCCGAGTCCGTTGACGCTCTGCGGGGTGAACCCGATGTGCGCCATCACCGGGATTCCGGCCGCGGAGAGCGCCGCGATCTGATCGGCCACCCGCTCGCCACCCTCGAGCTTGATCGCATGGGCGCCGGTCTCCTTGAAGACCTTGACGGCCGACTCGAGGGCCTGCTGCGGGCTCGCCTCGTAGGTGCCGAACGGGAGGTCGGCGACGACGAGGGCGTGGGGCGCCCCGCGCACGACAGCACGGATCAGCGGGATGAGTTCGTCGAGCGTGACCGGGATGGTGGAGTCGTATCCGAGGACCACATTGGCCGCGGAGTCGCCGACGAGCAGCACGGGGATCTCGGCGGCGTCGAAGATGCGTGCGGTCGAGTAGTCGTAGCAGGTGAGCATCGACCACTTCTCGCCCTCGGCCTTCATCTGGGCCAGATGCTGCACACGGGTCGCGCGGCGACGGGGGGTCTGCACAGCGGGATCACCCTGGACGGGGTCGGACGCGCCATACACCGAAGAATCGGACATCGTTGTCTCTTTTCTGCCTCGAGTCCTGCCTGGCAGGTACCCGGGTTGGGTTGGACAGTCACTATTGTGGCACTGGATCAGACCTCGTTGAGTGCCGTGACCTGTGGCTTTGCTCACATCTGCGCGGTCGGTGACCCTCGTCGGTGGCCTACGATCACCGCATGTCGACCGGTGTGCGGATGGCTCGACGACGCCGGATCATCGCGCTGATGATGGTGGCGCTCGGTGTGCTCGCGGGGTGCCGGGCGCCGGCCGCTGTGACGCCGGGAATCGCTTGGGAGCCATGCGAATCCGATGGTGATGTGGTCGCCGGTGACGCACCGTCGGCGGGCACGCGTGTGCTGTGTGGGCGCCTCGATGTCCCCCTTGATCCCGGGGATCCGGCCGCGGGCACGGTCTCCCTGGCCGTGGCGCGGCTGCCGGCACGCGGCGTGCGTGCCGGGACGGTCGTCATCGATCCGGGTGGACCGGGGAGTTCGGGTGTGGATCACCTGATCCGCGCCGGCCGGTCGCCGGCGGGGCTCCCGTTCGCCGGGTCCCACGACCTCGTGGCCGTCGATGCGCGCGGCGTCGGGGCGTCGCGACCGTCGTTGCGGTGTCGTACCGATGCCGAACGCGACGCGGCGCGCGCCGCGGACACCGGTGATCGCTCGGCGGCGGGGATCGCTCGGATCGAGCACGACCACGAGGAGCTCGCGCTGCGGTGTCGCGACCGGATCGGTGCGGCGTTCCTGTCGAGGGTCGGCACAGACTTCGCGGTCGACGATCTCGATCGCGTGCGGATCGCGCTGGGGGAGGGCCGGATCGGATTCGTCGGTCACTCGTACGGGACGCGGACGGGTATCGAGTACGCGCGCCGATTCCCGTCGCATGTGGACGGTGTCGTCCTCGACGGTGTGGTGGATCCCGATGGAGATCCCGTGGACGCCGCGTTGGCACAACTCGGCGGCTTCGGGCGGGCCTTCGATGCGTTCGCCGCCGATTGCGTCCGTCGCGCCGGCTGCCCGCTGGGATCGCGCGCCGACCAGGCGGTGCAGCGGTATCGGGAGATGCTCGCGCCGCTGCGTGTCTCGCCGGTGGCCGTGGGGGACCGGACTCTGTCGCAGGGCGACGCCGAGACCGCGACAGTCGCGGCGCTGTATCGACAATCGACCTGGGGTCGCCTGCGGGGCGCGCTCGCCGGGTTGGCCCGTGGCGAGGGATCGGATCTGCTGGCCCTCGCCGACTCCGCCGAGGGCCGGATGCCCGGCGGCGGCTACGACGCCACGTCCGACGCTTTCCTCGCCATCACGTGCGCCGATGACACGAGAGTCGCCGACCGTGCGCGATGGGACGACTACGACGCCCGGGCGCGCCGGGCCGCGCCGTTCCGCGACGACGGCCGGGGGACGGGCCGCGGGCCGAGGGGGATCTGCGACCACTGGACGCCGGCGGCTCGGCCACCGGGAGCGGCCCTGCCCGTGGGAGGGTGGCGTTCAGATGCGCCCGCGTTGGTGGTCGTGACGGCGGGTGACCCGGCCACGCCGTACGCGGCCGGGATCGAGTGGGCGCGGGAGAACGGCGCCGGCGTGGTGACGGTGCGGGGTCAGGACCACACCGCGGTGTTCCGCGGCGACCCCTGCGTGGACGACGTCGTCAGTCGTTATCTCACAGATCTCAGAGTCCCACCCGGACATCTCACATGCTGAGAATCACTTCGCAAAGCCGCAGGAAGAGGAGTTCGAATTGTGGATGTAACACGGATTTAACAGGCTACTTCTAGTCTCCGGGTCATGGATCGCCAAAAGGAATTCGTGCTGCGGACCCTCGAAGAGCGCGACATCCGATTCGTGAGGCTGTGGTTCACCGACGTTCTCGGCTACCTGAAGTCGGTGGCGATCGCCCCGGCCGAACTCGAGGGTGCGTTTGCCGAGGGTATCGGATTCGACGGTTCGGCCATCGAAGGGTTCTCCCGCGTCTCCGAGGCGGACACGGTCGCCAAACCCGATCCGTCGACTTTCCAGATCCTCCCGTGGACGACGTCGAGTGGACGTCATCACTCGGCCCGCATGTTCTGTGACATCGCGATGCCCGACGGCACGCCTAGCTGGGCGGATTCGCGTCACGTGCTGCGTCGCCAGCTCAACAAGGCCGCCGACCAGGGATTCAGCTGCTACGTCCATCCGGAGATCGAGTTCTTCCTGCTGAAGGACGCGCCGCTCGACGGCAGCGTCCCCACGCCCGCCGACACCGGCGGATACTTCGACCAGGCGGTCCATGACGCCGCGCCGAACTTCCGACGTCACGCGATCGAGGCGCTCGAGTCCATGGGCATCTCCGTGGAGTTCTCCCATCACGAGGGTGCGCCCGGGCAGCAGGAGATCGACCTGCGTTACGCCGATGCGCTGTCGATGGCCGACAACGTGATGACCTTCCGGTACGTCATCAAGGAGGTCGCGATCGACGAGGGCACGTGGGCGACCTTCATGCCCAAGCCCTTCAGCGAGCATCCGGGATCGGCCATGCACACCCACATGAGCCTGTTCGAGGGCGACACCAACGCCTTCCACAATCCCGATGACCCGATGCAACTGTCGGAGACGGGCAAGAAGTTCATCGCCGGGATCCTGCACCATGCCAGCGAGATCAGCGCGGTCACCAATCAGTGGGTGAACTCCTACAAGCGACTGATCCACGGTGGTGAGGCGCCGACGGCTGCGACGTGGGGTGGCGCCAACCGTTCCGCTCTGATCCGTCTTCCGCTCTACACGCCCAACAAGGCGTCGTCGCGCAGGATCGAGGTCCGCAGCCCGGATTCTGCGTGCAACCCGTATCTGACGTTCGCGGTACTGCTGGCCGCCGGTCTGAAGGGGATCAGCGAGGGTTACGAGCTCCCCGACGAGGCCGAGGACGACGTCTGGGCCCTGACCCCCGCCGAGCGTCGGGCCATGGGCTACCGCGAACTGCCGGGCAGCCTGGCCGATGCGCTCGTGGAGATGGAGAAGTCCGAGCTGGTCGCCGATGCGCTCGGTGAGCACGTGTTCGACTACTTCCTGCGGAACAAGTGGAGCGAGTGGGCCAACTACCGCAGCCTGGTCACCCCGTTCGAGCTGAAGAACTACCTGCCGCTCTGACGGCCCGCACCGACCGGTCGCACCTCGCGGTGCGCGCCGACACGATCCGTCCTGATCACGTGCCCTGACGGGACGGCGGTCCGACTCGCCCGCTACCTTTTTGGGTGTGACATCACTTCGCGGACGCGGCCGCGTACCCAGCGCCGGGCGGCTCGGATTGCTCGAGAACACCGCGCCGGGCCACCTCGGGGAACTGGGGTGGGACAACGACGCGTCGATCGACGTGCTGTGGGCGCTGTCGCGTGCTCCCGACGCAGACCTGGCGCTGCGCGCCCTGATCCGGGTGAAGGGTGCGGTCGGCGATTCGGCCTGGTCCGAGATCGACCGACTCATCCGCACCGATCGCGGGTTCCGCGGGCGGCTGTTCGCGGTGCTCGGCGGTTCCGACGCCCTCGGCGATCATCTCGTCGCCGAACCGGAGAGCTGGCGTCTGCTGACCGAATCGGCGCTTCCCTCGGTCGAGGAGATGAACGAGCGGATGCTCGCGGCCGTCGGGGCGACACCCGAGCCGGGTGAGGTGGAGAAGGGCAACAAGGTCTACCGTTCAGCGGTCAGCGGGCCCAAGGCGGTCGTCGCGCTGCGGATCGCCTATCGGGATCTGCTGCTGCAGTTGGCGGCCCACGATCTGGCGCCCACTGTCGAGGACGAGCCGGTCATCTATCTGCCCGAGGTCGGCGGATTCCTCGCCGACGCCGCCGACGCCGCGCTGACCGCGGCACTGGCCGTGGCGATCACCGAGGTGTGCGGGGACAAGCCGCTCCCGGTCCGGCTCGCCGTGATCGCGATGGGCAAATGCGGTGCGCGCGAACTGAACTACGTCAGTGACGTCGATGTCGTGTTCGTCAGCGAGCCGGCCGACGGTGTCGCCGCCCGGATCGCCGGCGAGCTGATGCGGGTGGGATCGCTGGCCTTCTTCGAGGTCGACGCCGCGCTGCGGCCCGAGGGCAAGGCCGGAGCGCTGACCCGCACCCTGGAATCGCATGTCGCCTACTACCGTCGCTGGGCCAAGACCTGGGAGTTCCAGGCGCTGCTCAAGGCGCGTCCGATGACCGGTGACATGGAGCTCGCCGACGATTACATCGCCGCATTGAACCCGATGGTGTGGACGGCCGCCGAGCGCGAGGACTTCGTCCCCGAGGTGCAGGCCATGCGCCGGCGCGTCGAGTCGATGGTCCCGGAGGAACTGCGTGACCGCAATCTCAAACTCGGCAGCGGCAGCCTCCGGGATGTCGAGTTCGCCGTCCAGTTGCTGCAGATGGTGCACGGTCGGGTGGACGAGGAGATCCGGGTCAAGGCGACCGTGGATGCACTCAGCGCGCTCACCGCGGGTGGATACGTCGGGCGCGATGACGGGGCCAATCTCAATGCCTCGTATCAGTTTCTGCGCGCCCTCGAGCATCGTCTCCAGCTCCAACGGCTCTCGCGGACACACCTGCTGCCAGCCTTCGACGACGTCGACAACATGCGCTGGTTGGCCCGTGCGGCCCACATCCGGCAGGAGGGCGATCTCGACTCGTCGGGCGTGTTGCGGGAAGAGCTCAAACGGCAGAAGGCGCGCATCCGCCGACTGCACGAGAAGCTCTTCTACCGGCCACTGCTGGAGGCGGCGACCAGGTTCAACACCGACGAGCTGACGCTCTCCGACAAGTCCGCCGAACGTCGACTCTCGGCCTTGGGCTACGCGAAACCCGAACGCGCGCTGAGCCACATCCGTGCGCTCGCGTCGTCGGCGGGGCGTCGTGGTCAGATCCAGCTGCTCATCCTGCCGTCGCTGCTCGAGTGGATCGGCAACACCCCGGATCCGGACGCCGGTCTGCTCAACTACCGGCGACTGTGCGACGTGATGGACGACGCCGAGTGGTTCATCCGCCTGCTCCGCGACGACGGCGTCGTCGCCGAACGGCTGATGCATGTGCTCGGGACGTCGGAGTACATCGCCAACCTGTTGATGCGTTCACCCGAGGTGATCCACCTCTATTCCGACGGCGCCAACGGGCCCAAACTGTGCGAGGTCGACTCCGACGATGTCGCCCGCGGACTCATCGCGTCGACCGTGCGGCAGAAGGACCTCAAACGTGCTGTGGCCGTGGCTCGCTCGCACCGGAGGTTCGAGCTCGCGCGGATCGCATCGGCCGACATCCTCGGGATGATGGACGTCCCGGCGGTCTGCGCGGCGCTCTCCAGTGTCTGGGCGGCGGTGCTCAATGCCGCACTGACCGTCGTCGTCACGGAGTCCGAGCGTGATCGCGGTGAGCCCGCTCCCGCACGCATCGCGGTCATCGGCATGGGCCGACTCGGGGGCGGCGAGCTCGGCTACGGATCCGACGCGGACGTCCTGTTCGTCTGTCGCCCCGAGCCCGGCAACGACGAGGCCGCTGCCGTTCGCTGGTCGCAGACCATCGCGGAGAAGGTGCGCTCGATGCTCGGCTCGCCGAGTGAGGACCCGCCGCTCGAGGTCGACACCGGGTTGCGGCCCGAGGGGCGCAACGGTCCGGTCGTGCGGACCCTGGCCGCGTACGCCGCCTACTACGAGCAGTGGGCGCAACCCTGGGAGATCCAGGCGCTGCTGCGCGCCCACCAGGTCGCCGGTGACGAGCAACTGGGAATCGACTTCCTGCACATGGCCGATCGCATCCGATACCCCGAGGGCGGGGTGTCGTCGGAGGCGGTCAAGGAGATCCGCCGGATCAAGGCGCGGGTCGACTCGGAACGGTTGCCGCGAGGTGCTGATCCAGCCACCCACACCAAACTGGGCCGAGGTGGGCTCGCCGACATCGAATGGACGGTCCAGCTGCTGCAGTTGCGCTATGCCCATCGCTATCCGTCGCTGCACAACACCTCCACCCTGCAGTCCCTGGACGCGATCGGCTCGGCCGAACTGCTCGCCGAGACCGATGTGGCGCTCCTCAAGGAGGCATGGCTCACGGCGACCAATGCCCGCAACGCGCTCGTGTTGGTGCGGGGGAAGCCGGTCGACCAGTTGCCCGCACCGGGTAGTCAACTGCGGGCGGTCGCCTACGCGGCAGGGTGGCCGGAGGATCAGGCGGCGGAGTTCCTGGAGAACTACCTGCGTGTGACCCGACGGGCGAAGACCGTGGTGCGCAAGGTGTTCGGGGCGTGATCGGACGCACCATCCGGTTCGTGCTGTTGCTCGTCGGATGGGTGCTGGCCGCCGCCGTCGCGCTGGCGGTGTGGCTGCACTACTACCCGTCGAGGGGAGAGGTGTCGCTTTATCTGACCAGTGCGGTGCCCTTCGCCGTGATCGCAGGCGTGCTCGCACTGGTCATCTTCGCGGCCACGCGCCGGTGGATCATGCTGACGGTCGGGATCGTGGTGGTCGCGGCGCTCTGCTACACCCAGCTCCCACTGTGGCGCGCGCAGACCGCGCCGGCCGGTGAGGAGATCGTCGTCGTCTCGGCGAACATGCTCTTCGGCGACGCCGACGCCGCCGCATTGGCTCAGCAGGTCGCGGCCGCGGATGCGGACATCCTCTCCGTCCAGGAGGTCACCCCGGCGGCTCTGGAACGTCTGCGCGCCACCACGATCGCACGCCAACTGCCGCATGTGTTCGCGGTGCCCGGTGATCAGGCCCTGGGCACCGCCCTGTTCAGCCGGACGCCACTGTCCGGTGAGGCCGAGGTCGACGACGAGACCGTGCTGCACAATCTGGAGGCGGTGACCGACCTGCCCGGCTCGCCGGGCACGCGGGTCCTGGCCGTGCATCCGGGTGCGCCGTTGCCCGGCCGGACGCACATCTGGCAGCGTGATCTGGAACTGCTGGGCGGGCACCTGCGCTCGCTGCCGCCGGGGCCCCTGATCGCGGCGGGTGACTTCAATGCCACGTGGGACCACATCCGCTACCGCGATCTGCTGCAGAACGGGATCGTCGACGCGACCGAGCAGGCCGGGGCCGGATTCCTGCCGACCTATCCGACGGATCGCCCCGGCGGCCGGCCTGTCATCGCGATCGACCACGTGATCAGCCGCGGCTTCGTCGCGACCTCCGTCCGCACGTTCGACATCTCCGGTTCCGATCATCGCGGCGTGGTGGTATCACTGGTGGCATCATGACGACCACCCCCGAAGCCTCCCGTCCCACGACTCGTCCGCAGCTGTCGGAGAACCTCCGCGCCGCCACGGCGGTGGCGCACGACCGCGCCGAGCGCGCGACCTTCGTCGACGACCTGATGTCGGGACGGCTCGACGCCTCCGGGTACCGGCGGATGGCGGAGCAACTGTACTTCGTCTACCGGGCGCTCGAGGAGGTCGGCGATCACCTCGCCGACGATCCGGTCGCCGGGCCGGTCGTCGACGAGCGACTACGCCGATTGCCGCGGCTGAGCGCCGATCTCGTCGCCCTCGGACTCGACCCGGACGCCTCGACACCGCTGCCCGGCGTGGCCGCCTACGTGGCGGCCATCGAGTCGACGCGCACCGACCCCGCACGCTTCGTGGCCCACCACTACACCCGATATCTCGGAGATCTCAGTGGAGGCCAGGTGATCCGCAGCCGGATGAAGCTGCACTACGGACTCACCGACGACACCCTGACCTTCTACGTGTTCGACGAGATCGACAAGCTCAAGCGGTACAAGGATTCCTACCGCGCCACACTGGACGGCCTACCCCTCGACGACGATCAGGCGCGTGCGCTCGTCGAGGAGGCGATCGCTGCCTTCGAGCACAACGAGCGACTCTTCGCCGAGCTCGCCGCCTGAGTCGCCGACCCTCAGTTCTGCGCGTCGGCCCGGTTCTCGCGCGCCTGCTGCACGCCGGCCTTCACGAGCAGGAACGGCACCAGCAGCGTGGCCAGCGCGGTGACCAGCCAGACCACCACGGTGGCGGCGATCCAGGTGGCCACACCGTCGATCTGGATGCCGTCACTGCCGAGCAGGGTTGCCAGAAGCAGCGCCACGAAGGTCGACACCAGTCCGACCCCGCCGATGAAGGCCTCGGCGTTGCGGCGGACGAACTTGACGATGAACGGGCTGAGGATCATCTGTGCCGCCGCGAAGACCAGGACCGCGAGCAGGAATCCGCCGGCGTGGACGTGGAAGTCATCGAGGATCAGACTCGCCACCAGGAGTCCGAGGGCAGCAGAGATGAGATACACGAGCACACGGACGAGTATGCGGATCATGGGCTCATCGTAGGCGTGCGGACCGCTGTCGGGCACGCGGATCGCCGGTGTCGTGCGAACTCTCATCCACCGGTGCGGTCGACGAGGGCGGCGATGCCGTCGAGGATCACCGTGAGTCCGAAGTCGAGCTCCTCGGTGAAGTAGTCGTCGGAGGCGGCCATGGCCGGATCCGAGATCGCCGCAGCCAGATTCGGCAGGTGTCCGTCGCCGACCAGGGCCGCCACCGTGGTCTCGTACGATGCTGCCGCATCGGCGTCGGAGATGTCGAGCATGCCCATCTGGCTGGCCTGACGAACGTGCTGCCGGACGAATCCGTCCACGAGGAGGAGGGCACTCAGCTTCTGCTGCCCGTCGAGTCGTGTCTCCTCGAAGGCACGGACCCCGGCGTCGGTCCAGGACAGGACATTCGGTCCCACCGGCGGCCGGCGCAGGGGGATGGTGGCCAGCCACGGGCGGCGCCGCCCGAGCTCGGCCGCCGACAGCGCCCACGCGGTCAGGCGCTCACGCCACGTCCCGCTCGCGGTCAGAGATGCATCGGCCTGTCCGAATGCGGTGTCGACCATGACGTCGACGACGTCGTCCTTGCTCTCGACATAGCGGTACAGCGACATCGTGGTGAGTCCGAGGCGGCCGGCGACGGCCTTCATGGAGACGGCGTCGGCACCGTCGGTGTCGGCGATCTCGACGGCGGCACGGCCGATGTCCTGGACCGTCAGGGTCGGCCGCGGGCCACGTCGAGGCGCGGAGTCCTCCCGTCCCCACAGCAGTGCGAGATACCGCGGGAGCTGCGGGGCATCCGGGTCGTCGGTCGAGGTCATGGTGCACATCCTACAAACTGCTTGCCCGGTACACAGATAGGTTCTAGTATCTGCGTATGACATACACAGTCTATGCCGTATACAGAAAGGACATGTCATGAGTCGTCATCGCTCGCCGTGGCTCGGGCTCCTCGTGCTCTGCCTGCCCATGCTCATCGTCTCCATGGACGTCTCGGTGCTGTTCTTCGCCGTGCCCTACATCGCGGCGGACCTGTCGCCCACTCCGGAACAGCAACTGTGGATCTTCGATGTCTACGGTTTCGTCCTGGCCGGGCTGCTCCTGACCATGGGGTCGGTGGCGGATCGCATCGGGCACCGGCGGCTGCTGATGCTCGGCGCGGCCGGCTTCAGTGCCGCTTCGCTCGCCGCGGCGTTCGCGACATCGGCAGAGATGCTGATCGGAGCACGAGCGCTGCTGGCCGTCGCCGGGGCGACACTCATGCCTTCGACTCTCGCGATGATCCGGCACATCTTCGACGACGACGGTCAGCGCGCGAAGGCGATCGCCATCTGGAACGCGGTCCTCGCCGGGGGTGTCGCGGTGGGGCCGGTGATCAGCGGACTGCTTCTCGAGCACGTGTGGTGGGGGTCGGTCTTCCTCATCAACGTGCCCATCATGATCATCCTGCTGCTGGCCGCACCGATGGTGTTGCCCGGACACACCGCCACACCGGGGCGCCGGGTCGACCTCATCAGTGCCGGGCTCGTGCTGGCCTCCCTGCTGCCCATCGTCGCGGCCCTCAAGAACCTCGCGGCGGACGGGTTCGCCGTCTCACGGCTGCTGATGCTGATCGTCGGGGTCGTCGTCGGCGTGGTGTTCGTCATCCGCCAGCGACGACTGGCCGATCCGATGCTCGATCTGACCCTGTTGGGCGAGCGCAGGTTCGGGATGTCGGTGTGGACGAACCTCGTCTGCATGTTCGCCCTTCTCGGGAACTCGATCCTGATGACCCAGTACCTGCAGTCGGTTCTGGACTACTCGCCGCTGCGCGCCGCCCTGTGGAGTCTTCTGCCGACGGTCGTGGTCGCCGCGATCGCGCCGACGGCCGCGGTCATCGCCCAGCGAACCGGCCGTCCGGCGGTCATCGCCGGTGGGATGGCAATCGGCGCAGGAGGGTTCGCGGTACTGGCCACCTGCGCGGACGTCGACTCCCTGGCCATCGTCCTGGTCGGGGCCGCTCTGCTCGCGGCCGGAGTCGTCGCGGCGACCTCGATGATCGCCGATTACGTGGTCTCGGTGGCGCCCGCCGACCGTACCGGGGCGACGTCCGGCCTGCTGGAGACCTCGAGTGAGCTCGGCGGTGCACTCGGGATCGCCGTCCTCGGCAGTGTCGTCAATGCGGTGTTCCGCACCAGCTTCCCGGCCGACCTCGCCGGTGGGGAGGCCGCACGCAGCCTCGCGGGCGCGGTCGCGACGGCCCAGCATCTCCCCGCCGCGCACGCCGAAGCGATCCTCGACGCCGCGCGACGATCGTTTGTCGACGGACTGGGCGTCGCGGCGTGGTGTGGCGCCGCGACCCTGCTCGTCACGGCCGTCCTGGCCGGGTGGCTGCTGACCGAACGGACCGCACGGGACGGCCGGCAGGGGCGACGTGCCCCCGATCGCGGACGACCCGCCGAGGATGTCGGTGCGGCGTCATAGTGTTCGGCCGAGACCGACCCCTGGAGCATCGGAGTGTCACGAATGACCGAGACCGTCGCCGACCCGACACTGGCCCGGATCACCGCGGCGGTGGGCGCGTTCCACAACGGGGACCACACCGCGGCACGAGCCGACATGATCGAC
This sequence comes from Gordonia sp. OPL2, assembly GCF_003797825.1. Taxonomy (GTDB): domain Bacteria; phylum Actinomycetota; class Actinomycetes; order Mycobacteriales; family Mycobacteriaceae; genus Gordonia. The sequence goes on along the minus strand of NZ_RKME01000002.1, from coordinate 11,812 downwards.
CTGTGGGGCGAGATCCGGCCCGATGGAGACCCATTCCATCGGTGCGTGCTCGCCCACCATCTGGCCGACATGGTCACCGACCCTGCCGAGGCATTGATGTGGGACACCCGGGCGCTCGATGCGGCCGACGTGCTGTCGGACGAGCGGGTGCACACCCACCACGAGAGCCTGCAGGTCGCGGCCTTCTACCCGTCGCTGCACTTGAACCTCGCCGACGATCTGCGCCGGCTCGGGTCCTTCGACACGGCCACGGCGCATCTCGAGGACGCCCGCCGACGAGTGGACCTGCTCGCCGACGACGCCTACGGTGCGATGGTCCGTGAGGGGATCGCCCGAGTGGCGCAGGCCGTCGAGACACGCTCGACCGAGCCGATCCCGGGAGCCCCGGGGACGGTGTGAGGCCGGTCGGTCAGAGGACCTCGACGGTGGCGCCCGACGCCAGGGTGATCTCCCGACGGTTGTCGGAGCTGTGGACGAACTCGACGATGCGTTGGTCGTCGCCGGTGCGGGTGGTGGTGCGTACCACTCCGTGCATCCCATCGACGCTGATGCGGTCGCCGGGTGCGAGGTCTTCGACAAATCTGCTGCGGGTCATGTGCTCAACCTAAGTACAACCGGAGTGAAACGGCAGGGCACAAAGACCTTAACGTGACATCAATCACGTGAGAACGGCCGAAGGGCGGCCGGGAGAGGTCCCGGCCGCCCTTCGGCGTGGTGCTGTGAACCGCTGCGTGACAGCGGTCGTCGATCTCAGCAGTCGTAGTAGAGCGCGAACTCGTACGGGTGCGGGCGGATCTGCACCGGCTCGATCTCGTTCTCACGCTTGAGCGCGATCCAGGTCTCGATCAGGTCCTCGGTGAACACGCCACCGGCGGTGAGGTATTCGTGATCCTCTTCGAGCTTGTCGATGACGGCCGACAGCGAGGTCGGCGCCTGCGGGATGCCCTTGGCCTCCTCCGGCGGGAGCTCGTAGAGATCCTTGTCGACGGGCTCGTGCGGCTCGATCTTGTTCTTGATGCCATCGAGCCCGGCCATCATCATCGCGGCGAACGCCAGGTACGGGTTGCCCGAGCTGTCCGGGCAGCGGAACTCGAGGCGCTTGGCCTTCGGGTTGTTGCCGGTGATCGGGATACGCACGCAGGCCGAACGGTTGCGCTGGCTGTAGACCAGGTTGATCGGGGCCTCGTAGCCGGGCACCAGGCGCTTGTAGGAGTTCACCGTCGGGTTGGTGAACGCCAGCAGCGACGGCGCGTGATGCAGGATGCCGCCGATGTAGTAGCGGGCCAGGTCCGACAGGCCTGCGTAGCCGGCCTCGTCGTGGAACAGCGGCTTGCCGTCCTTCCACAGCGACTGGTGGGCGTGCATGCCCGAGCCGTTGTCACCGAAGAGCGGCTTCGGCATGAAGGTGACGGTCTTGCCGTTCGCATACGCCGTGTTCTTGATGATGTATTTGAACAGCAGCACGTCGTCGGCGGCGTGCAGCAGGGTGTTGAACTTGTAGTTGATCTCGGCCTGACCACCGGTGCCCACCTCGTGGTGGCCGCGCTCGAGCTCGAAGCCGGCGTTCTGCAGGTTGGTCGACATCTCGTCGCGCAGATCCACGTAGTGGTCGTACGGCGCGACGGGGAAGTAGCCACCCTTCGGGCGGACCTTGTAGCCGAGGTTCGGGCTGCCGTCCGGATCGGTCGGCGAAGCGGTGTTCCACCAGCCCGACTCCGACTCCACCTCGTAGAAGGTGCCGTTCATCTCGGAGCCGAACGAGACGCCGTCGAAGATGTAGAACTCGGCCTCGGCGCCGAAGAAGCAGGTGTCGGCAATACCGGTGGAGGCCAGGTAGTCCTCGGCCTTGCGGGCGACGTTACGCGGGTCGCGGCTGTAGGCCTCGCGGGTGAACGGGTCGTGGACGAAGAAGGAGATGTTCATCGTCTTCGCGTGGCGGAACGGATCGATGCGTGCCGTCGCGGGGTCGGGCAGCAGCATCATGTCGGACTCGTCGATCGACTGGAAGCCGCGCACCGACGAACCGTCGAACGCCAGGCCGTCCTCGAACACGTCCTCGGTGAACGCCGACGCCGGGATCGAGAAGTGCTGCATCACACCGGGCAGGTCGCAGAAGCGGATGTCGACGTACTCGACGCCCTCTTTCTTGATGCCCTCGAGAAGTTCTTCTTTGCTGCTGTACACCGTCCGGTGACTCCTTAACTTGTTCGGGTGGCCAGATCACCTGCCCGCCTCATCCGCCGCCGATCAGAACGCAGCGGATCTCAGCGAGAACCGTATGGACGCGAAGTTGCCCGCGCGTCAAGACCGTGTTTCTCCTGTGTTACACGGCTCAGATATCTGGACAACACGTCGTTCCGGTTCGCAACGATGCCACGTCGGTGCACAGAGCACCACGGAAGGGGAGAAAACCGAGATCGGCCGACGGGATGGCCCCGTCTAGCATTGGGGCATGCGTGCATCGATTCCGGCCAGTCCGATCAGCGACCCGAGCGCGGGTGAGCGCTGATGGGACGGGCGACGGGATCGTGGCTGTCCGGACCCCAGATCGGTCCGGAGGGCGGCGGTGGTGAGTACCGCGGGCAGGACCTCGGTCTGCCCGAATCGGGGCCGGGTGCGCTGGCCGGCGGATGGCCCCGCGTGGCAGCGCTGTTGATCGACTGGTTGCTCGGTGGTGGCGTCTCGTTGCTGTTCGTGCCGTTCTCGTCACCGTCGCTGGGGACCACCGTGCTCGGGGTCTGGTTCGTCATCGGCGTGGTGGCGGTGACGTTCTTCGGTTTCACGCCCGGTCAGTTCGCGGTCGGTATGCGCGTCGCCCGGGTCGACTTCGGCCCGGACCGCGCGGAGGCCGAGGCGACCGGAAAGGAACCGTTTGCCGCCGTCGGAATCCTCCGGGCTCTCGGCAGACAGGTGCTCATCGTCTTCCTGGTGCCCGCGCTGATCAACGACTACAACGGCCGCGCCCTCCACGACCGTGCGACCGGGACCGCGATGGTGCGCACCCGCTGACCTCGCGCATCCGCATCCGCACCGTCGTCGGTGGCGCGCGGGTCGGGCTCAGTCCGTGTGACCCTTGAGGATCTCGTCCTCGATGGTTCCGCCGAGGCCCTCCTGGTCGGGGTCGAAGCCGTGCAGGCCGCCGGTCACCGCATACTCCTCCTCCGGGGACAGCACGAGCCGGTGGCGACCGTAGAGGCCGAAGACCAGCAGGCCGATGACGTAGAACACGACGATCGCGATCACCGCGTCGCGGTAGTCGGGGTTGATCAGGACGCCCACGAAGGTGACGGCGGCGATGATGAACGCGATTGCCGCACCCCACACCCCGGTGGGGCTCATGTACGGGCGCCGGGCATTCGGGAACTTTCGTCGCAGCAGGATGAACGATGCCATCTGCAGCATGTAGGCGAGCACCGCACCCCACACGGCGATGTTGAGGACGATCGCGCCTGCGCCGGAGATCCAGTACTCGATCACCAGGAGCGCGATGAACCCGATGACCGCTCCCGCGATCAGGGCGATGTAGGGGGTCTGACGGGAACCGGTGAGAGAGAGCACCTTCGGGTAGTAGCCCGCGCGGCTCAACGAATAGAGGTTGCGGCCGTAGGCGTACATGATGCCCTGCAGGCTGGCCAGCAACCCGATCAGCGCGAATGCCGACAACACCGACGCCCACCCGGAGGGAAGGAACGCGCGGAAGCCGTCGAGCAGTGGTTCGTCGGAGTCGCCGAGGGCGGCCGAGCCGGTGACCGCGGGATTGAGGAAGAAGACGATCGCGGCGCAGCCGACGAGCGTGACGAGGCCCCAGATGCCGGCTCGTGGGATGTCCTTCGTCGGCTCGTGCGCCTCCTCGGCGGCGAGCGGGAGTTCTTCGATGCCCAAGAAGAACCACATCGCGAACGGCAGCGCGTACAGGATGCCCATGACGCCGAACGGCAAGAAGTCACTGGCGCCCGCCTTCGCCGTATCCGGGTCGATGTCGAGGAGCTTGCCGAAGTCGACGGCGCCGTTCGCGAGGGCCAAGATGCCGAACAGGACGAGGATGCTCACCGACACCAGGGCGACCACGATCGCGAACCTGAACGACGCCTCGGCGCCCCACGAGTTGAGCGCGATGAACACGGCATAGAGGATCAGCCACCACACCCAGGCCGGCATGCTCAGCCCGAACAGGTCGTCGGTGATCGCGTTGGCATAGGACGCGGAGAAGTAGACGACGACGCCGGTGGTGAAGACGTACTCGATCGTCTCGGCGAACCCGGTGACGAATCCGCCCCACGGGCCCATCGCGGCGCGCGCGAAGGAATAGGCGCCGCCGGTGTGGGGCATGGCCGCCGACATCTCGCCGATCGAGAAGAGCATGCCGAAGTACATGACCACGATGATCAGCGCGGCAACCCCGAGTCCACCCCAACCGGCCTGACCGATGCCGTAGTTCCACCCGGAGAAGTCGCCGGAGATGACCGCGGCGATGCCGATACCCCAGATGCCCCAGAACCCCGCGCTGCGTTTGAGCTGACGCTTCTCGAAGTACCCGTCCTCGGCGTGGGTGTAGGTGGCGCCGGACGACGTCATCGCCGGTTTGGACACATCTGCCATCGCGTCTCTCGCTCTCGGTGGGTGCCGATTCGTGGAGCGATCGCCGGTTGCGTCGTCCCATTGTTCTCCGCAGAATAGAACTCCAAAGGTCTGCTCACCCACCTTTGGGCGAAAGTTCCGAATCGAATCGTGTGGTGAGACCGCTACAAACATGATCTGGTAGGACCTCCAATGGTTGATGAGTCGGGCGAGACCGGTCGCGGGCGTGGCGGCGGGACACACAGGACGGGCCCACGGGTGACCGGGGTCGCGGAGAACGCAGAGGAGCGCCGATGAGCGACGGCATGCTGGACATGGCGGAACTGCGAGAGCTCGTTCTCGCCGACGAGATCGACACCGTGATCGTCGCGTTCCCGGACATGCAGGGCCGACTGACCGGCAAGCGCGTCTCCGCTCGACTGTTCGTCGAGGAGGTGGCCGCTCACGGTGCGGAATGCTGCAACTACCTCCTCGCCGTGGACGTCGAGATGAACACGGTGGACGGATACGCGATGTCGAGCTGGGCGACCGGCTACGGGGACATGGTGATGACGCCGGACCTGGCAACCATGCGGCGCATACCGTGGTTGCCCGGTACGGCGCTGGTGCTGGCCGATCTGGGGACCACCGACGGCGCGCCCGTCGTCGCGGCCCCGCGCAACATCCTTCGCCGGCAGATCGATCGGCTCTCCGAGCGGGGACTCGTACCCTTCGTCGGCACCGAGCTGGAGTTCATGGTCTTCGACAACACCTACCGCGAGGCCTGGGCGAAGCGGTATCACAACCTCACTCCGGCAACGGATTACAACGTCGACTACGCGATGCTGGCGTCGACCCGGATGGAGCCGTTGTTGCGCGACATCCGTCGCGGGATGACCGGCGCCGGCATGTATTGCGAAGGGGTGAAAGGGGAGTGCAATCTCGGACAGCAGGAGATCGCGTTCCGCTACGACCACGCCCTGGTCACGTGCGACAACCACACGATCTACCGCAACGGCGCCAAGGAGATCGCCGACCAGCACGGCAAGAGCCTCACGTTCATGGCCAAGTTCGACGAGCGTGAGGGCAACAGCTGTCACATCCACATCTCCCTGCGCAGCGACGACGGGAGCGCGGTGTTCGCCGACGACGCGGCCCCCGACGGGATGTCGGCGATGTTCGGACACTTCATCGCGGGCATCCTGGCCTCGCTGCGCGAGCTCACCCTCTTCTGCGCGCCGAACATCAACTCCTACAAGCGGTTTGTCGACGGCAGCTTCGCGCCGACCGCGATCGCCTGGGGTATGGACAACCGAACCTGTGCGCTGCGCGTGGTCGGGCATGGTGACGGGATGCGGGTGGAGTGTCGCGCGCCCGGAGGTGACGTCAATCAGTACCTCGCGGTCGCCGCGCTGATCGCGGCCGGTCTCGACGGCGTCGATCGCGAACTGCCGCTGCCCGAGATCGCCACGGGCAACGCCTATGCGGGTTCGGCAGAACGGCTGCCGACCACTTTGGCCGAGGCCGCCGATCTCTTCGCCGGCTCGACGCTCGCCGCCGAGGCGTTCGGCCCCGAGGTCGTCGAGCACTACCTCAACAACGCCCGCGTGGAATTGGCCGCGTACGGTTCGGCCGTGACCGATTGGGAGAGGGTGCGAGGATTTGAACGACTCTGAACGCGCCGGGACGATCCGGCCGGTGGTGGGGCTGACGACCTATCTCGAGCAGTCGCGCACCGGGGTCTGGGACGTTCGTGCCAGTTTTCTGCCGCAGGTGTACTTCGACGGCATCGGTCGGGCCGGTGGGATCGCCGTCCTGCTGCCGCCCCAGCCCGCCGACCGCGAGATCGCCGATCGGGTCGTCGACGGGCTGGACGCGCTGGTGCTGACCGGTGGGGTCGACGTCGACCCCGCCGGATACGGCCAGGATCCTCATCCGGAGACCGACAGTCCGCGCACCGACCGCGATCGGTGGGAGTTCGCACTGCTCGATGCTGCGCTGCGTCGCCACGTGCCGGTGCTGGGCATCTGCCGCGGCATCCAGGTGCTCAACGTCGCACTCGGCGGCACACTGCATCAGCACCTGCCCGACGTTGTCGGGCACTCCCGGCATCGCGCGGGAAACGCGGTGTTCTCCAGCACCCGGATCGACGTCACGCCCGGCACACGTCTGTCGTCGCTGCTCGGCGAATCCGTCGAGGCCCAGTGTTATCACCATCAGGCGATCGACCGGCCGGCCGAATCGCTCGTGGTCAGCGCGCGAGATGCCGATCATATGATCGAAGCGGTCGAGGTCCCCGGCGACGATTTCGTGGTCGCCGTCCAGTGGCATCCGGAGGAGCGACTCGACGACCTGAGGCTGTTCAGTGCCGTCGTCGACGCAGCCCGCGTCCGGATCGCCCGTTCTCAGGAGGTGGAGGTATGACGACGTTCGACGTGATCAACCCGGCGACCGAGATGCTCATCACCACGGTCACCGAGCTCGACGCGTCCGCCGTCGACGACGCGGTGCACACCGCTGCCCGCGCCCAACGACAGTGGGCGGCGCTGGCTCCCGCGGAACGCGCCGCCGGTCTGCGCGATCTCGCGGCCGCCGTCGAGGCCCACCGCGAGGAACTGGCTGCACTCGAGGTGGCGAACTCGGGTCATCCGATCGGCCAGGCGCGCTGGGAGGCCGACCACGTCCGCGACGTGCTGACCTATTACGCCGCATCTCCGGAAAGATTGTCGGGTAAGCAGATCCCCGTCGCCGGCGGGATCGACCTCACCTTCGCGGAGCCGATCGGTGTCGTCGGGATCATCACGCCATGGAACTTCCCGATGACGATCGCCTCCTGGGGATTCGCTCCCGCCCTGGCGGCCGGCAATGCGGTCGTGGTCAAGCCTGCCGAATGGACGCCGCTGACCACCATCCGCCTCGCCGAGCTCGCCGAGGAGGCCGGCCTGCCGCGCGGACTGCTGCAGGCGCTGCCCGGACGCGGCGACGTCGTCGGCGAGGCGCTGCTGTCACATCCGGGCGTCGGCAAGATCGTCTTCACCGGATCGACGACGACGGGCAAGCACGTGATGACCCGCGCCGCCGAATCCGTCAAGCGTGTCACGCTCGAATTGGGTGGCAAGAGCGCCAACATCGTGTTCGCGGACTCCGACCTGGAGGAGGCTGCCGCCACCGCACCGTACGGCGTGTTCGACAACGCCGGTCAGGACTGCTGTGCGCGAAGCCGAATCCTCGTGCAGCGCAGCGTCTACGACAGGTTCATGGAGCTCCTCGAGCCGGCGGTCGCGGGCGTTCGGGTGGGTGATCCGGCCGACGACACGACCGAGATGGGGCCGCTCGTCTCGCAGGCGCACCGTCAGAAGGTCGCCTCCTACGTGCCCGACGATGCGCCGGTGGCATTCCGCGGATCGGCGCCCGACGGTCCGGGATTCTGGTTCCCGCCCACGGTGCTGACTCCTGCGCCGACGGACCGCTCCGTCGTCGAGGAGATCTTCGGTCCTGTCGTCGCCGTCCTACCGTTCGACGACGAGGCCGATGCCATCAGGATCGCGAACGCCACGGACTACGGTCTCTCCGGATCGATCTGGACCGACGACCTCTCGCGAGCCCTGCGGGTGTCGCGCGCGGTCGCGGCGGGCAACCTGTCGGTCAACTCGCACTCGTCCGTCCGATACACCACGCCCTTCGGCGGCTTCAAACAATCCGGTCTCGGTCGGGAACTGGGACCCGACGCACCCCTCGGCTTCACCGAGACCAAGAACGTCTTCATCGCGGTCCGCGAATCGGCGGAGCCGTAGGCCAGACGCCCCGATCCCGAAAGCCCCGATCCCGAACGCCCACCCCGAAGGGAAAACATGAGTACCACAGTCGATCTGACACAGCGCCTGACCGGGCGTGTCGCGGTCATCACCGGTGGCGGTAGCGGCATCGGCCTGGCGTCGGCCCGCCGGATGCGCGCCGAGGGGGCCAGCATCGTGATCGGCGATCTCGACCACGACGCAGGCAAGCGGGCGGCCGACGAGGTCGAGGGTCTCTTCGTGCCCGTGGATGTCGCCGACCGCGTACAGGTCGACGGTCTGTTCGACGCGGCCGCCGAGCGATTCGGGTCCGTCGACATCGCGTTCAACAACGCCGGCATCTCACCGCCGGACGACGATCTCATCGAGAACACCGACGTCGACGCGTGGCAGCGGGTGCAGTCGGTGAATCTGAACTCGGTGTACTTCTCGTGTCGCGCGGCGCTTAGGCACATGTCCGCCGCCGGTCGGGGTTCGATCATCAACACGGCGTCCTTCGTCGCGGTGATGGGATCGGCGACGTCGCAGATCTCCTACACGGCATCCAAGGGTGGCGTCCTGGCCATGTCGAGGGAACTCGGCGTCCAGTACGCGCGGCAGGGCATCCGGGTGAACGCGCTCTGCCCGGGACCGGTCAACACGCCGCTGCTCAAGGAGCTCTTCGCGAAGGACCCCGAGCGGGCAGCCCGACGACTCGTGCACGTCCCGGTCGGTCGGTTCGCCGAACCCGAGGAACTCGCCGCCGCCGTCGCCTTCCTTGCCAGTGACGACGCGTCGTTCATCACGGCGTCGACCTTCCTGGTCGACGGTGGGATCAGCTCGGCGTATGTCACGCCGCTGTAGCGGGGAACGCTCATGACGGATGCCGTCCGCACGCACCACGTGACCGACGCGCTGCTCGCGCCGGTCCGGCCTGCCAACGCGTTCGAGGAGACCGTCGGTCGCCTGCTGCAACTGATCCGGCTCGGGGTCTTCGAGCCGGGGGAGTCGATCCCGCCCGAGCGTGAACTCGCGGTGCGCCTCGGTGTCAGCCGGGACACCGTGCGGGAGGCGATCAAGGCGCTTGCCGACGCCGGGTTCCTGGTGGCTCGGCGCGGCCGCTATGGCGGTACGTTCCTGGCCGACGTGTTGCCCACCCCCGGGGCGGTCGACGCCACCGACCTCACCGGCGCCGAGGGCGAGCCGATCACTCCGGCGGAGTTGGACGACGCGCTGCGGGTCCGGGAGATCCTCGAGGTCGGTTCGGCCAGGATGGCGGCCGGGCGGACGTTGTCGGCGGTGCAACGCGAGGCGCTGTGGCACCGTCTGGGTGACATCCGCGGGGCGGCGGGCGAGGAGTATCGCCGCTTGGATTCGCGGTTGCACCTGGCGATCGCCGAGGCCACCGGCGCGGCGTCGATCGTCGCGCTCACCGCCGACAACCGGATGCTGATCAACCGCGCGCTGGACCGCATCCCGCAGCTCGAGGTCAACATCGCGCACTCCGACGAGCAACACGAGGCGATACTGATGGCGATCCTGACCGGCGATCCCGACGGGGCCGCCTCGGCGATGGACGCACATCTCGAGGGCACGGCGACCCTGCTGCGCGGGTTCCTCGGCTGAGGCCCCGGCGGATCAGCTCTTGCGGCGCGCGGTGCGCTGCATGCCGCGCACCTTGGCGTTGCCGGGGATGGGGCCCTTGGGCATGCCGGGTCCCTGCGGGTTGCGCCCGCCGAGCGCGGCGAGCCGCCCCTCGAGTGCGTCGATTCGCTTTCCGTCGATGTTGTTCGGCAACTTGTTGATGTGGCGTTCGAGCTTGCTCAGCGGGACCTGACCGTCGTCGTTGCCGAGGATGACCTCGTAGATGGGGGTGTCGCCGACGACGCGTGCCGCCTTCTTCTTCTCCTGGGCGACCAGCGGTTTGACCCGGGTCGGGGAGCCCTCACCGACGAGGATGACCCCGGGCTTGCCGATGACGCGGTGCACGGCGTCGAGGTGGGCGTTGCCGGCGACGGCCTGCTTGACCCGCCACTGCCCACGCATGTTGCCCAAAGCCCATCCGGCGGCGCCGGGCTGCCCCTCGGCCTTGGTGTAGACGGTGCGTTGCACGCGCCGACCGAAGAGGATGAATGCGGCCAGGAGGCCGAGGACGATGCCGAGCGGCAGGAGCAGCCACACCGATCCGAACACGAGGCCGAGGACGACGAAGACCGCGACGATCAGCGCGAAGACGCCGACCATGTACGGGATCAGCCGTTTGTCTTCCTTGCGCTGCATCTGGAAGGCCTGCCACAACTGCTTGTAGCGTTCCCGCGACGCTTGTCTGCGGGCCTTCTTCGCCTCGGCCTTCGCCTCTTTGTCTTGCGCCTTTGCCATGCCGACCAGTTTACGTCCCGACCGGCGGTCGTCGGACCGCGGTCGGCTGTCGGCGTACGTGGGTGTGGTCGGGTCGCTACCGGCCGAGGCGCGCCATCAGGCTGGAGGCCTCCTGGGAGGCGGAGCCTTCGTCGGCGAGGTGGGCCAGGGAGGGTGCGAGTTCGCGGCCGTGGCGGGCCATGGCCTGTGCGTAGAGGCGTCCGGCGCGGTAGGAGGAGCGGACCAGGGGCCCGGCCATCACGCCGGCGAAGCCGATCTCGGAGGCGAACTCGGAGTGGTCGACGAACTCCTCGGGCTTGACCCATCGTTCGACGGGGTGGTGGCGCGGTGAGGGGCGCAGGTACTGGGTGATGGTGAGGATGTCGCACCCGGCCTCGTGCAGGTCGACGATGGCCGACTGGACCTCTTCGGGGGTCTCGCCCATGCCGAGGATCAGGTTCGACTTGGTCACCAGCCCGAAGTCGCGCGCCTGGGTGATCACGTCGAGCGAACGTTCGTAGCGGAACGCCGGACGGATGCGTTTGAAGATGCGGGGGACGGTCTCGAGGTTGTGGGCCAGGACCTCGGGGCGCGCGTCGAAGACCTCGGCGAGCAGATCGGGTTTCGCGTGGAAGTCGGGGATCAGGTTCTCCACGCCGGTGCCGGGGTTGAGTCGGTGGATCGCGCGCACGGTCTCGGCGTAGAGCCAGGCGCCCTCGTCGGGCAGGTCGTCGCGGGCGACGCCGGTGATGGTGGAGTAGCGCAGGCCCATGGCCTGGACGCTCTCGGCGACGCGGCGGGGTTCGTCGCGGTCGAGTTCGGCGGGCTTGCCGGTGTCGATCTGGCAGAAGTCGCAGCGGCGGGTGCATTGTTCGCCGCCGATGAGGAAGGTGGCCTCGCGGTCTTCCCAGCACTCGTAGATGTTGGGGCAGCCGGCTTCTTCGCAGACGGTGTGCAGGCCTTCGCGTTTCACCAGGCCCTTGAGTTCGGTGTACTCCGGTCCCATGGTGGCGCGGGTCTTGATCCAGCTGGGTTTGCGCTCGATCGGGGTCTGCGCGTTGCGCACCTCGAGACGCAGCAGCTTACGACCGGCCGGAGGGGCGGAGGGGGCGCTGGTGTCGGTG
>NZ_RKME01000029.1 GCF_003797825.1 Gordonia sp. OPL2 | reverse complement strand
ACAATCCGGCGGCGTGTACGCGTGGTTATGAGAGCACCAATGCGATGGTGCAGAAGATGAAGCGTGAGGATCCGTCGTTCGACATCCGTTACGACGACTTCCCGTTCAACACGAACGCGAAATGCACCGTGCCGGTGGGCAACCCGACCGGCGTCCGCAGTGCCGCCCGCGCGACCTACGCGAACCCCCAGTTCAAGCAGCCGTGGGATTCCATCCCGAAGAAGGACCCGGACAAGCTCAACCTCAACCCGCTGGCCCAGCAGCTCGCGGCTTTGATGGGTGTGCACGAGAAGTGACCGCAAGGCCCTGTGCAGGCCGGCGACATCCGTCGCTTGGCCTGCTCTCAGGTGCCCCTGACTACAGTGACGGCCGATGACTAGCAACACACCGACAGCCTCGACGCGAGGAGACCACAACGGACCGGACGGCACACGCCCGGCCGGTAGGGGACCGGTACTGGCCCTCGCGCTGGCGGTGCTCGCCGTGATCGTCGCCGCCGTGTGCGCCATCTGGTTCGGCTATCAGGGCTATCAGGCCTACTTCGTCCAGAAGCCGATCCAGACTGCCCGAGACGGTGCCGTCGACGGCGCCGAGCAGGCCATCATCAACGTGACGACGGTGGACCCCAAGGACACCGCCGGCTGGAAGAAGCGCGTGGACGGCTCTCTCACGGGCAAGGCCCGTGAACAGATCACCACCCAGGACGTCAGCAATCTCAACTCGATGATCACGCAGGCCGGCCCGCAGGCCGCCGCGCTGTCGTCCCGACTGATCCGTAGCGCCCCGACCGAGGTCGACGCCGACGACGGCACCGCGAAGGTCCTCGTCTACGTGGCGGCGACCTCCAAGCGGGAGAACGAGGCCGGTGTCACACAGACCATGGGCTTCTCCGTCTCGATGACCAAGGAGGGCGACGACTGGAAGGCCAGCGACATCACCCCGCTCGAGTCGATGGCCTACCAGGATCCGGGTACGGCTGCCGGCGTACCCGGCGGCGGGGGAGCCGCCCCGTCGGCGACACCCGGGGGAGGTAACTGATGCCCACGAATCCACGCCCACCGCGCAAGAAGCCGAACCGGACCTTCACACCCCGCATCGCGGGCCGTCCCCGTCCGGCCGGATCGGATCCGGTCGACCCCGGCACCGAGTCGGTCGAGGACACCTCGACCCCCGCCGGCAACGACGCCCCTCCTGCCGACGCCGGCGACGCCGGCGCCCCGGCTGCCGATGACGCCACCGACGCCGACGCTCCGGTCGCCGACGGCGCCGCGGCTGCCGATGACGCCACCGACGCCGACGCTCCGGTCGCCGACGGCGCCCCGGCTGCCGATGACGCCACCTCGGCTTCCGATGACGCCAAGAACTCCGACGCCCCGGCCGACTCCGACGCTCCGGCTTCCGACGACGCCGACACCGACGCCCCATCTGCCGACGACGCGTCGGCTTCCGATGACGCGGTCACCGACGCCACATCCGCTGGTCGAGTAGCGGCGAGCGAGCGCAGCGAGCCCGACGCGTATCGAGACCACACCGCCGACACCACCCCCGACAAACCCGCGCCCACCGGCAAGACCCGCCCGGTGTCCCGGGTGTCCACCCTCCGGCCCAGCGACTCGGCGACTGCGGGCACACGCGCCGGGTCCGGCCCGGCGCAGAAGCGCACGGCGGCCTCGTCGACGTCGGGTTCCGGCCGACGACGCACCATCGGCATCCTCGCCGCGGTGGCAGCCGTGCTCGCGGTCTTCGCCGTGATCGCCGGCCTCCATCCCGGCGCCTCGATCGGTTCCAACAAGGCCTTCGTCGAGCAGGCGGCCACGACCGAGCTCACGTCCCAGGTGCAGAGCAAGGCGTGCAACCTGACCGTCGACACCGTCGACGTGAACAAATGGGCGGACAAGGCGCGCTCGGTCCTCACCGGCACGGCGCTCAGCGACTTCGACAAGTACCTGCCGCAGCAGCGCGAGATCCTCAACCAGACCAAGCAGGTCGCCGACTGCCGCGTCGAATCCGTGGGCGTCGCCGACCTGTCCGGCGCCGACGACGGCGCCACCGCGCGTGTCGTGGTCAACATGATCGTCAGCCAGCAGCAGGCCGGTGTCGCCGGGCAGAGTGCGGCCCCGCGCTACCAGTTCGGGATGGTCCGGCACGGCGACGACTGGCTGATCAATGAGGTCGAGGCGTTCTGATCTGGCATGACTTGCAGAAATTTCGCGCGTAGCGCTTGACGAACGGCCGTTGTCGGGCCACGCTGTCACCAGCGAATCACGTGCAGGCAGCCATCGGCGCGCAATTCGTTTCAGACGCCGCTTGACAAAGTGGGTCTATTTTCTGCTACAGTTGGACGTTGCGCTGGCTGCCTCCTGTCCACTTCACGATCCTTCCTCTGGCCACCTTTGCTGTGTGTGCTCGTGGTGATCGCCGAATCTCAGGTGTCACCGGCGAACGGCCCATCAAGCCAAGCACCGAGCTAGGTAGAACACTTCGTGTTGGAAGGACGCATCTTGGCACTCGACCGCCAGTCCACCTCAACCATCCCCGGCGCGCCTGCGCGCGCATCTTTCGCAAAGATCAGTGAGCCACTGGAGGTCCCCGGCCTCCTCGACCTGCAGCTCGACTCGTTCGAGTGGCTCGTCGGCTCTCCCGAGTGGCGCGCCAAGGCGATCGCCCGCGGTGATGACAACCCGACCGGCGGACTCGAGGACATCCTGCACGAGCTGTCCCCGATCGAGGACTTCTCCGGGTCGATGTCGCTGTCCTTCTCCGATCCGCACTTCGACGAGGTCAAGGCCTCCGTCGAGGAGTGCAAGGACAAGGACATGACCTACGCGGCGCCGCTGTTCGTCACCGCGGAGTTCATCAACAACAACACCGGTGAGATCAAGTCGCAGACCGTCTTCATGGGCGACTTCCCGATCATGACCGACAAGGGCAGCTTCATCATCAACGGCACCGAGCGTGTCGTCGTCAGCCAGCTCGTCCGCAGCCCCGGTGTCTACTTCGACGCGGCGATCGACAAGACCACCGAGAAGACGCTGCACACCGTCAAGGTGATCCCCGGCCGTGGTGCTTGGCTGGAGTTCGACGTCGACAAGCGCGACACCGTCGGTGTCCGCATCGACCGCAAGCGCCGTCAGCCGGTCACCGTCCTCCTGAAGGCCCTGGGCTGGACGAACGAGGAGATCACCGAGCGTTTCGGGTTCTCCGAGATCATGATGTCCACCCTGGAGAAGGACAACACCGCCAACCAGGACGAGGCACTGCTCGAGGTCTATCGCAAGCTGCGCCCGGGCGAGCCGCCGACCAAGGAGTCCGCGGAGAACCTGCTCGAGAACCTCTTCTTCAAGGAGAAGCGCTACGACCTGGCCCGCGTCGGCCGCTACAAGGTCAACAAGAAGCTCGGCCTGACCGACAACCCGATGGTCGGCGAGGGCGTCCTCACGCGTGAGGACATCGTCGCGACCGTCGAGTACCTGGTCCGCCTGCACGAGGCCGATCCGCACACCACCACCTACATGACCGTCCCCGGCGGCGTGGAGGTCCCGGTCGAGGTCGACGACATCGACCACTTCGGCAACCGTCGCCTGCGTACCGTCGGCGAGCTGATCCAGAACCAGATCCGCGTGGGCCTCTCGCGCATGGAGCGTGTCGTGCGTGAGCGCATGACCACCCAGGACGTCGAGGCGATCACCCCGCAGACCCTGATCAACATCCGTCCCGTCGTGGCGGCGATCAAGGAGTTCTTCGGCACCAGCCAGCTGTCGCAGTTCATGGATCAGAACAACCCGCTGTCGGGTCTGACCCACAAGCGTCGTCTGTCGGCGCTGGGCCCCGGTGGTCTGTCGCGTGAGCGCGCCGGCCTCGAGGTCCGCGACGTCCACCCGTCGCACTACGGCCGCATGTGCCCGATCGAGACCCCCGAGGGTCCGAACATCGGTCTGATCGGTTCACTCTCGGTGTACGCGCGGGTCAACCCGTTCGGCTTCATCGAGACCCCGTACCGCAAGGTCGAGAACGGTGTCGTCACCGACGACGTCAAGTACCTGACCGCAGACGAGGAGGACCGCTACCTCGTCGGCCAGGCCAACACGAACTACGCCCTCGACGGCCGCATCACCGATGAGCGCGTCCTGGTCCGCAAGAAGGGCTCGGAGGTCGAGTTCGTCGGCGCGAACGAGGTCGACTACCTCGACGTCTCGCCGCGACAGATGGTGTCGGTCGCGACCGCGATGATCCCGTTCCTCGAGCACGACGACGCGAACCGCGCCCTGATGGGTGCGAACATGCAGCGTCAGGCCGTGCCGCTGGTCCGCAACGAGTCGCCGCTGGTCGGTACCGGCATGGAGCTGCGTGCCGCGGTCGACGCGGGCGACGTGGTCGTCTCCACCAAGACCGGTGTGGTCGAGGAGGTCTCCGCCGACTACATCACCGTCATGGCCGACGACGGCAGCCGCGACACCTACCGGATGCGCAAGTTCGCACGCTCGAACCACGGCACCTGCGCCAACCAGCGTCCGATCGTGGACGAGGGTCAGCGCGTCGAGACCGGTCAGGTCCTCGCCGACGGTCCGTGCACCGAGAACGGTGAGATGGCGCTGGGCAAGAACCTGCTCGTCGCGATCATGCCGTGGGAGGGCCACAACTACGAGGACGCCATCATCCTGAGCCAGCGGCTCGTGGAGGAGGACGTGCTCACCTCGATCCACATCGAGGAGCACGAGATCGACGCCCGCGACACCAAGCTCGGTGCCGAGGAGATCACCCGGGACATCCCGAACGTCTCCGACGAGGTCCTCGCGGATCTCGACGAGCGCGGCATCGTGCGCATCGGTGCGGAGGTCCGCGACGGCGACATCCTGGTCGGCAAGGTCACCCCGAAGGGTGAGACCGAGCTGACCCCGGAGGAGCGTCTGCTCCGCGCGATCTTCGGTGAGAAGGCGCGCGAGGTCCGCGACACGTCGCTCAAGGTGCCTCACGGCGAGACCGGCAAGGTCATCGGCGTCCGCGTCTTCAGCCGCGACGACGACGACGATCTGGCCCCCGGCGTGAACGAGCTCGTGCGTGTGTACGTCGCTCAGAAGCGCAAGATCCAGGACGGCGACAAGCTGGCCGGCCGCCACGGCAACAAGGGCGTCATCGGCAAGATCCTCCCGCAGGAGGACATGCCGTTCCTGCCCGACGGCACCCCAGTCGACATCATCCTGAACACCCACGGTGTGCCCCGTCGTATGAACATCGGCCAGATCCTGGAGACCCACCTCGGATGGGTCGCCAAGGCCGGCTGGAACATCGACGTGGCGAGCGGCGTGCCCGACTGGGCATCGAAGCTGCCCGAGGAGATGTACTCGGCGGAGCCCGACACCAACACTGCCACCCCAGTGTTCGACGGTGCTCGCGAGGAGGAGCTGACCGGACTGCTGTCCTCGACGCTGCCGAACCGCGACGGCGAGGTCATGGTCAACGGCGACGGCAAGGCGACGCTGTTCGACGGTCGCTCCGGCGAGCCGTTCCCGTACCCGGTGTCGGTCGGCTACATGTACATCATCAAGCTGCACCACCTGGTCGACGACAAGATCCACGCGCGTTCGACCGGTCCGTACTCGATGATCACGCAGCAGCCGCTCGGTGGTAAGGCGCAGTTCGGTGGTCAGCGCTTCGGTGAGATGGAGTGCTGGGCCATGCAGGCCTACGGCGCCGCCTACACCCTGCAGGAGCTGCTCACCATCAAGTCGGACGACGTCGTCGGCCGCGTGAAGGTGTACGAGGCGATCGTCAAGGGCGAGAACATCCCTGAGCCGGGCATCCCCGAGTCGTTCAAGGTGCTCCTCAAGGAGCTCCAGTCGCTGTGCCTCAACGTCGAGGTGCTCAGCAGCGACGGTGCGGCCATCGAGATGCGCGACACCGACGACGAGGATCTCGAGCGCGCTGCGGCGAACCTGGGAATCAACCTGTCGCGCAACGAGTCCGCGACGGTCGACGACCTGGCGAACTGACCATCACCGACCAGCAACATCTGACAGAGCCACGAAAGGTAAATAGTGCTCGACGTCAATTACTTCGATGAACTGAAGATCGGTCTCGCCACGGCCGACGACATCCACAACTGGTCCTACGGTGAGGTCAAGAAGCCGGAGACGATCAACTACCGCACGCTCAAGCCCGAGAAGGACGGCCTGTTCTGCGAGAAGATCTTCGGACCGACTCGCGACTGGGAGTGCTACTGCGGCAAGTACAAGCGCGTGCGCTTCAAGGGCATCATCTGTGAGCGCTGCGGCGTCGAGGTGACCCGTGCCAAGGTGCGTCGTGAGCGGATGGGCCACATCGAGCTGGCCGCCCCGGTCACCCACATCTGGTACTTCAAGGGTGTGCCCAGCCGTCTGGGCTACCTGCTGGACCTGGCGCCGAAGGATCTCGAGAAGATCATCTACTTCGCCGCCTACGTGATCACCTCCGTCGACGACGAGCTGCGCCACGCGGAGCTCTCGACCCGTGAGGCCGAGATCGAGGTCGAGAAGAAGGCCCTCACCGATCAGCGTGACGTAGACCTGAACGAGCGTCAGCAGAAGCTCGAGCAGGACCTCGCCGAGCTCGAGGCCGAAGGTGCCAAGGCCGATGTGCGCCGCAAGGTGCGCGACGGTGCCGAGCGCGAGATGCGTCGTATGCGTGATCAGGCGCAGCGTCAGCTCGACGAGCTCGAGGAGATCTGGGATCGCTTCGTGAAGCTGAGCCCGGGCGAGCTGATCATCGACGAGAAGCTCTACCGTCAGCTCGACGAGCGCTTCGGCGAGTACTTCGCCGGTGCGATGGGTGCCGAGGCGATCAAGAAGCTCCTGGAGAACTTCGACATCGACGCCGAGGCCGATTCGCTGCGCGAGACCATCCGCAGCGGCAAGGGTCAGAAGAAGCTGCGTGCGCTGAAGCGACTGAAGGTCGTCGCGGCGTTCCAGCAGTCCGGCAACTCGCCGCTGGGCATGGTGCTCGACGCCGTGCCGGTGATCCCGCCGGAGCTCCGCCCGATGGTGCAGCTCGACGGTGGCCGCTTCGCGACCTCCGACCTCAACGACCTGTACCGCCGTGTCATCAACCGCAACAACCGCCTCAAGCGACTGATCGATCTCGGTGCACCCGAGATCATCGTCAACAACGAGAAGCGGATGCTGCAGGAGTCGGTCGACGCACTGTTCGACAACGGTCGTCGCGGCCGTCCGGTCACCGGACCGGGTAACCGCCCGCTGAAGTCGCTGAGCGATCTGCTCAAGGGCAAGCAGGGACGTTTCCGTCAGAACCTGCTCGGCAAGCGCGTCGACTACTCGGGCCGTTCGGTCATCGTCGTCGGCCCGCAGCTGAAGCTGCACCAGTGCGGTCTGCCGAAGCTGATGGCCCTCGAGCTGTTCAAGCCGTTCGTGATGAAGCGTCTCGTCGATCTGAACCAGGCGCAGAACATCAAGTCGGCCAAGCGCATGGTCGAGCGTCAGCGTCCCGCGGTGTGGGATGTCCTCGAAGAGGTCATCGCCGAGCACCCCGTGCTGCTGAACCGTGCTCCGACGCTGCACCGCCTCGGCATCCAGGCCTTCGAGCCGCAGCTGGTGGAGGGCAAGGCCATCCAGCTGCACCCGCTGGTCTGTGAGGCGTTCAACGCCGACTTCGACGGTGACCAGATGGCCGTGCACCTCCCGCTGTCCGCGGAGGCGCAGGCCGAGGCACGCATCCTGATGCTGTCGTCGAACAACATCCTGTCGCCGGCGTCGGGCCGCCCGCTCGCCATGCCGCGTCTGGACATGGTCACCGGCCTGTACTACCTGACCACCCTCAAAGAGGGTGCGGCAGGCGAGTACGCGCCGGCGAGCTCCGACGACGTCGAGCGCGGTGTCTACTCGACCCCGGCCGAGGCCATCATGGCCGTCGACCGTGGTGCGCTCACCGTGCAGTCGCGCATCAAGGTGCGGCTGACCGATCAGCGTCCGCCTGCCGACATCGAGGCCGAGCAGTTCCCGGACGGCTGGACCTACGGTCAGCCGTGGGACATCGAGTCGACGCTGGGTCGCGTGCTGTTCAACGAGCTCCTGCCGGTCGAGTACCCGTTCGTCAACGAGCAGATGCCGAAGAAGCGTCAGGCCGTCATCATCAACGACCTGGCCGAGCGGTATCCGATGATCGTGGTCGCGCAGACCGTCGACAAGCTCAAGGATGTCGGCTTCTACTGGGCCACCCGTTCGGGTGTCACCGTGTCGATGGCCGACGTGCTCGTGCCGCCGGCGAAGAAGGAGATCCTCGACAAGTACGAGGAGCGGGCCGACGGTCTGGAGCGCAAGTTCCAGCGCGGTGCCCTCACCCCGGAAGAGCGTCGTGACGCCCTCGTGGAGATCTGGAAGCAGGCCACCGAAGAGGTCGGTACGGCGATGGAAGCCCACTACCCGGACGACAACCCGATCCCGATGATCGTGAAGTCGGGTGCGGCGGGCAACATGACCCAGATCCGCTCGCTCGCGGGCATGAAGGGTCTGGTGACCAACCCGAAGGGTGAGTTCATCCCGCGTCCGATCAAGTCCTCGTTCCGCGAGGGCCTGACCGTGGCCGAGTACTTCATCAACACGCACGGTGCACGTAAGGGTCTGGCCGACACCGCTCTTCGTACCGCCGACTCGGGTTACCTGACCCGTCGTCTGGTGGACGTGAGCCAGGACGTCATCGTTCGCGAGACCGACTGCAACACCGAGCGCGGCATCATGACCACCATCGCCGAGAAGCAGGCCGACGGCACGCTGATCCGCGATGCACACGTGGAGACCTCCACCTACGCCCGCACGCTGGCCGCCGACGCGGTCGACGAGAACGGCACGGTGATCGTCGAGCGTGGTCATGATCTGGGCGATCCGGCGATCGAGGCTCTCCTCGGCGCGGGCATCACCGAGGTCAAGGTGCGGTCGGTGCTCACCTGTGCGACCGGCACCGGCGTCTGCGCCATGTGCTACGGCCGTTCGATGGCCACCGGCAAGCTCGTCGACATCGGCGAGGCCGTCGGTATCATCGCGGCCCAGTCGATCGGTGAGCCCGGTACCCAGCTGACGATGCGTACGTTCCACCAGGGTGGTGTCGGTGACGACATCACCGGTGGTCTGCCGCGTGTCCAGGAGCTGTTCGAGGCCCGTGTGCCGAAGGGCAAGGCGCCCATCGCCGAGGTGTCCGGTCGGGTGCGACTCGAGGACGACGATCGTTTCTACAAGATCACCATCGTCCCCGACGACGGTTCCGAAGAGGTGGTCTACGACAAGATCTCCAAGCGCCAGCGTCTGCGTGTCTTCAAGCACGACGACGGCAGCGAGCGTCTGCTCGCCGACGGCGACCACGTGGATGTCGGTCAGCAGCTCATGGAAGGTGCTGCCGATCCCCACGAGGTGCTGCGCGTGATGGGTCCCCGTCAGGTGCAGGTGCATCTGGTCAACGAGGTCCAGGAGGTCTACCGCAGCCAGGGTGTGTCGATCCACGACAAGCACATCGAGACGATCGTCCGTCAGATGCTGCGTCGCGTGACGATCATCGACTCCGGTGCCACCGAGTTCCTGCCCGGTTCGCTCACCGAGCGTTCCGAGTTCGAGTCGGAGAACCGTCGCGTCGTGCAGGAAGGTGGCGAGCCCGCCGCCGGCCGTCCGGTGCTCATGGGTATCACCAAGGCATCGCTGGCCACCGAGTCGTGGCTGTCGGCGGCGTCGTTCCAGGAGACCACGCGTGTCCTGACCGATGCGGCCATCAACAGCCGCAGCGACAAGCTGATCGGTCTCAAGGAGAACGTGATCATCGGTAAGCTGATCCCGGCCGGTACCGGCATCAACCGGTACCGCAACATCCAGGTCCAGCCGACCGAGGAGGCGCGTGCCGCGGCCTACGCGGTGCCGTCCTACGACGACACCTACTACAGCCCGGACGGCACCTTCGGTGCTCCCGCCGGTGCTGCGGTGCCGCTGGACGACTACGGGTTCTCCAACGACTACCGCTGACCCGATTCCGTAGTACGAACACGCGTGCAGCGCGGGTATCTACTACGAAATCGACAGCAACACAACGGCCCCCGCACTCTCAGAGTGCGGGGGCCGTTGTGTTGCGGAGGGCGCGTCACGAAGGGGTCAGAGATTGCGCTTGACCAGCTTGCCGGTCGGCGTGCGCGGCAACGTGTCCCGGAAGATCACCTCGCGCGGCACCTTGAACTTCGCGATCCGCGGACGCAGGTGCTCCAGCAATGCGTCGGCGAGAACGTCGTCGCCCGTCTGCCCCTCGACGGGTTGCACGACTGCGGTCACCCGCTCGCCGAGATCGGGATCGGGCAGACCCACGACCGCGGCGTCGAGAACCGACGGGTGGGCGAGGAGCGCGTCTTCGATCTCCCGCGGGTAGATGTTCACCCCGCCCGAGATGATCAGGAACGACTCCCGGTCAGTGAGGAAGAGGTGTCCCTCGTCGTCGACGTAGCCGACGTCGCCCGTGGTCGTCCAGGTCGGGTGGTCGGGATGCTGTGCCGCCCGGGTCTTCTCGGGATCGTTGTGATACTCGAAGGGCAACGAGTCCCGCTCGAAGTAGATCGTGCCGATGGTGCCGGTCGGAACCTCGGCCCCCGACGAGTCGCAGACCCGGATCGTGCCCAGCACTGCACGCCCCACAGTCCCCGGATGTTCCAGCCATTCCGGCGTGTCAACGATGGTCAGGCCATTGAGCTCGGTGGACGAGTAGTACTCGGAGAGGATGGGGCCCCACCAGTCGATCATGGCCCGTTTGACGTCGATGGGACACGGCGCCGCGGCGTGCACCGCGACTTTCATACTCGAGGTGTCGTACCCGGCGCGCACCTCCTCGGGAAGACGCAGCATGCGCACGAACATCGTCGGCACCCACTGGCTGTAGGTGACGCGGTGCTCTTCGATGAGGGCAAGCGCGCCTTCGGCGTCGAATCGGTCCATCACCACCACCGTGCCGCCGAGCGCCTGCACGGAAGCGCACGTCCGAAGCGGCGCAGCGTGATACAGCGGAGCAGGCGACAGGTACACCGTGTCGGGACCGACGCCCCACACCGACGAGTTCATCGCCGTCATGGTGTCGCCGGGCTCGTCGATCTGCCGGTTCGGCAATTCCGGTTTGATGCCCTTGGGCCGTCCGGTGGTGCCGGAGGAGTAGAGCATGTCCGCACCGCGCGGCTGATCCGCGGGTGGGTCGACCGGTTGCACCGACGCGGCGGCGTCGAGGTCGTCGTGACCGTCGATCGCTCCGGAGTAGGCGAAGCGGGTCTCGACGCCGGCGGTGAGTGGGATCAGCTCGGCACCGACGTCGGCGAGAGCGGCGTCGACGATCAGTGCCTTTGCGCCGCAATCGGTCACGATGTAGGCGCTCTCCGCGGCGGTGAGGTGCCAGTTCACCATGGTCAGGTAGAGCCCTGAACGCATTGCCGCCCAGTAGATGTCGAAGACCCGCGCGGTGTTGGTGGCGAGCACCGCGAGGTGGTCACCCGGGCGCAGGCCGCGGTCGGCCAGGGCCCGGGCGACCTGGACGGACCTGGTTTCCAGCTGCGTGAACGTGACCGTTTCGCTCCCGTCGGCGCCGGGAGCGGAGCGAGCGGGCCGATCGGACACGGCCATGATGACCGCGGGATCGTGCGGACGGGTGGAGAGGTGGGCTCCGGGGTACATCAGGACACTCCTGGTCGATCGGTGGGCGAGTCGGTCTAGTACAGGTAGTCCTCGCCGCTGGCGCGCACCGTGACGTCGGAAAGGCTGATGCCCCAGGGCTGGTCGATGACGTGGACGACGGCGTCGGCGAGGTCGTCGGGCTTGATCAGCCAGTACTTGATCGAGTCGACGTCGGTGAGCTCGGCGGGCAGGTCGTCGTTCATGAGGGCGGTGACGTGCTCGCCGTAGGAGGCGGCGCGCTGCCCGACGAGGCCCATGATCGCGGTGTCGTTGACGATCCAGCTGGCGAGATTGGTGCCGGTGATGCCGGTCGGCTTGACGGTCGTGACCTTGATCTTGCCCTTGGCCTCGATGCGCAGGGAGTCCGAGATCGTGGTGACGGCAGCCTTGGTGGCGCTGTACACACCTGATCCCTCGATGCCCGCGTTGCCGTAGATCGACGAGATGTTGACGACCTGGCCGCGCCCCTGGGCGATCATCTGGTCGTAGACCGCCGAGATGCCGTTGACGACACCCTTGATGTTGATGTCGATGGCGGCGTGCCACTTCTGCCAGGCCCGGGCGTGATCGGCGAAGTACGCCAGCGGCATGACGCCCGCGTTGTTGACGAGGACGTCGATGGCGCCGAACTGCTCGACCGTGGCCGTCGCGGCGGCGGCGACCTGCTCCATGTCGGTGACGTCGGCGACCTGGGCGAGGGCCGAACCGCCGGCCGAGCGGATGCCGTCGACAACGGCGTTGACGTTCTCGGCGTTGACATCGACTCCGACGACATGCGCGCCGGCGGCCGCGGTCTTCTCCGCGATGAGCTTGCCGAAGCCGCTGCCGGCGCCGGTGATGATGATGACCTTGTCCTTCAGGTACTCGGACATGGGTGTACTCCGTTCTCGTTGTGGTGGAAGCGATTCGACGATGGGTCGGCGGTCAGACGATGTCGACGGAGTCGAGGACGGCGGCGACGTGCCCGCGGTCGCCGCTGACGGTGACCGCCGACCGCCAGGCGCTGCGGGTGGTGCCCCAGCGGAGGAAGTCGGTGGCCGATGAGGTGGCGACATCGGCCGGTAGGTCGGCCGTCTCGCGCACGGTGACGATCGTGCCCGCGGTGTCCCGGTCGAGGACGAACGCGCGGTCCGTAGCGCCGGTGAGGTGCAGGCCGACGGGCTGTTCGAGTGCGGGGTACAGTGCGGCGCCGTTCATCTGCGGCAGACCGGCGATCATCCAGTCGATGGCCGGGTCGATGGCCGCGCTCACCGACACCTCGGCGGAATCCAACGGCCCGAACGGCTGCAGGAGATCGCTGGTCAGGTGCACCAGGTGGTCGAAGGCGACGGCGTCACTGAGTTGACTCAGCCGGTAGGTGCCCAGGTCGAGCATGTCCAGCGGCTGGTCCCGCAGGTCCTCGCCCTGCAGCGCCGCCAGGGTGGCGAGACCGGCCTCGGACTGCGCGCGGTAGTACTCGATCGCCTGTTCCGACGTCCAGTCGGCGCGCTCGCGCACCGCGGCGTCGTTGAGCCGCTCGGACTTTCCGCTCGGATTGTCGGGGAAGATGAGGTCGGGGTCGGCGATGAAGTTGAAGAAGAACCCCATGTGGGTGACGACGTCGTGGACGCGCCATCCGTGGCACGCGCTGTCGGCCGCCCAGTCGGCGGGTGTGAGCCGGTCGAGCAGGGCGAGGGTGTCGTTCACCAGTGCCTTGGCAGCGGTGACTCCGGCATCGGACATGGCCGATCGCCTCCTAGAGATGTGTTGTGAGCGGGTGTGTGGGAAGGGGAGTGCTCAGGCGGGCAAGAAGATCGACTTGAGGTTCTGGTACGCGGCGAGGCCCTCGGGTCCGAGTTCGCGGCCGATGCCGCTGGCCTTGACGCCACCGAACGGCGATCCCCAGTCGAGGTTGAAGTAGTTGACGCCGAACGATCCGGTCTCGACGCGGCGGGCGACCTCGACGCCGCGATCGGGGTCCGACGTCCACACCGTCCCGCCGAGCCCGTACGACGAATCGTTGGCGAGTGCGATGGCGTCGTCGACATCGTCGTAGCGCAGGACGGTCAGGACGGGGCCGAAGACCTCTTCGCGGGCGATGGTCGCCGAGTTGTCGACCCCAGCGAAAACGGTCGGCTCGACAAAGAACCCGCGGTCGACACCCGACGGCGTCCCGCCGCCGGTGGTGATCATGCCGCCCTCGCTGCGACCGCGGTCGATCAGGGACAGGACCCGATCCCGGTGCCGCCCGCTGGCAAGCGGGCCGACCGCCACGTTCTCGTCCATCGGGTCGCCGACGGGCAGCGACGAGCACATCGCGCTGATGGCGTCGAGATACTCGTCATAGCGGCTGCCCGGAACCAGGATTCGGGTCGACATGTAGCAGGTCTGACCGGTGTTGAGCAGGGAGGCGGTGGCGAGTCCGCCGACGGTCTGCTCGAGGTCGGCGTCGTCGAGGACCAGCGCTGCGGACTTGCCGCCGAGTTCGAGGGTCACCGGACGGATGAGTTCGCCGCAGACCCGGCCGATCTCGCGACCTGCGGCGGTCGAGCCGGTGAAGGCGACCTTGTCGACGTGCGGGTGTGACACGAGATGGCGCCCGATCTCGCTGCCGCCGTTGACGATGTTGAGGACGCCGGCGGGCAGTTCGGCGGCGATGGCAGCCTCGGCCAGGACGTAGGCGTCGAGACTCGTCTCCGGCGACGGTTTGAGGACGACGGTGCAACCGGCCGCCAGCGCGGGTGCGATCTTGAACATGGAGAGCACCGCCGGGAAGTTCCACGGTGCGATGGCCCCGACGACACCGATGGCCTCGCGGCGCACGATCGTCGATCCCGGCAGCGGCTGGCTGGTCCGGGTCTCTTCAACCGGGGTGGACTCGACGAGATCGGCGTAGTACCGCAGCAGCTGGACCGGCGCGGAGCCCTCGGCGAAGCGTGCCAGCGCGATGGGCATGCCGTTCTCGGAGGTCACCGCCGATGCGCGGTCCTCAGCACGCTTGTCGAGCTCGTCGGCGAACCGGCGCAGGTACGCGGCGCGGTCGGCGGGCGTGAGGTCACGCCAGCCCGCCGACCGGAAAGCGTTGCGCGCGGCCGTGACTGCCGCGTCGACGTCGTCGGTGGTCGCCTCCGGTACCGAACCGAACTGCTCCTCGGTCAGCGGCGAGATGACCGGGATCGTCGCCGAGCCGGACGGAGCGCGCCAACCGCCGTCGATGAAGAAACTCGTGCGAACGGTGTCGATGGTGGTCATCGAGGTACTCCTTGCTGCTGTGTCGGCCGTCGAGCGTCGGGCCGTGTGTGTCCATCATCACTCCGACAGCCAGGCCATTTCTTGACATCTGATGACGACTATTTGACAGTTGATGCCATGGCTGACCTGATCTGCGCGTCGTCACTCAGTCAGCTACCCGAGCTGATCGAAGAGCACGACGGCGACGCCCGCGCGATGCTGGCCCGTGTCGGCGTCGACCCGGCCGTGGTCGGTGCCTACGACCGGTTCGTCCCGTTCACCGCACTGTCCACGATCATCGGCCTGTGCGCGATCGAGTTCGGCGTGCCCGACTTCGGGCTTCGTCTGGCCGCCCGGCAGGACCCGGACATCCTCGGCCCGGTCGCGATCGCGGCCCGCAACGCCGAGACCATCGGCGACTCCTTTCGGCAGGTCACCGAGTTCGCGCATGTGTACAGCCCGGCCATCACCGCGCAGTTGCACTACGGCGAACGCGAGGTGGCCTACGAGTTCGACACGGTGCTGAAGCGGGTGCCCTACCGTCCGCACGTCGTCGAACTCGCGATGGGCGTCACCCGGTCGACCTTCCAGATGACGCTGGGACGGGACTTTCGGGCCAACCGGATCACG
This sequence comes from Gordonia sp. OPL2, assembly GCF_003797825.1. GTDB lineage: Bacteria > Actinomycetota > Actinomycetes > Mycobacteriales > Mycobacteriaceae > Gordonia. Next base: position 45,543 of record NZ_RKME01000029.1, on the reverse strand, counting down.
CTGGCGCACACCGCGATGTCTGATCCGCGCGTCTACACCGAGTACTTCGGTTGCCCCGTGGAATTCGAGGCCCCGGCCAACTTGGTGGTGTTCCCGCGCGGGGTCATGCAGCAGACGCTACGGCGGGTCGATGCGCTGGCCTACGACATGGCCATCCGGTTCATGACCGGGCACGACCGGGAGACGGCGTTCGTCGACGCGGTCTGGGCGCTGATCGTGCGGTCTCTCCCCGCAGGCGCCGCGACGCTCGACGCGGTGTCGACGCTGCTCATGATGCATCCGCGCGCGGTGCAACGGAGTCTGGCCGAGGACGGCGCGACCTTCGAGCAACTCGTCGACGACGCGCGCCGCGACCTCGCGGTCTCCCTGCTCGCGAATCGGGGTGTCCCGCTGTCCGCGGTGGCGCGACAGATCGGGTACTCCGAGCAGAGCACGCTGACCCGCAGTTGCCGACGATGGTTCGGGATGCCGCCGCTGGCGAAGCGACGCGAGCTCGCCGCGGCGAGAGGATAAGTCGTGCGTGCGGTGCCGGCGACGGGATCTCGATCGACGTGATCGTCGCGGTTCCCCGGGGCGTTGGTGGCGCCGAGTTCAATGGGACCGTCCGGCCTCGAGGCGGAATCCATCGGGGAGCAACTCGAGTCCGGCACGGAACCGGTCGATGTCCTCATGACCGTCGAACTCGTCGACGTGCAACCTCGGTCTAGGAGAGCTCTGCGCGAAGAAGCTCAGCTCCGGCAGCGAGCGCGACCATCTTCTCCCGTGCCACGCTGCGAGCGAGTGGCGCCATCCCACAGTTCCCGCTGGCGTAGAGCTTGTCGTCGTCGACGAAGGGGAGTGCGTTGCGCAGCGTCGCGGCAACTTCTTCGGGCGTCTCGATGGTCTCGCTGGCCACGTCGATCGCTCCGAGCATGACCGTCTTGCCGCGTAGCAGTTCGATCACCTCGACGGGTACTCGCGAATTGTGACTCTCCAGCGACACGATGTCGATCGATGACTGTTGCAGCAGTGGGAATGACTCCTCGTACTGGCGCCACTCGGCGCCCAGCGTCGCCTTCCAGTCGGTGTTCGCCTTGATGCCGTAGCCGTAACAGATGTGGACGGCGGTCGTGCACTTCAGTCCCTGGGTCGCACGCTCAAGCGCCGCGACACCCCAGTCCTTCAGTTCGTCGAAGAACACGTTGAACGCGGGTTCGTCGATCTGGATGATGTCGACACCGGCCGCTTCCAGGTCCTTCGCTTCTTGGTTCAGGATTGTCGCGAACTCCCATGCCAGCTTCTCGCGACTCCGGTAATGGGCGTCGTAGAGCGTGTCGATCATCGTCATGGGGCCGGGCAGCGCCCATTTGATCGGCTGGTCGGTAGCTGCGCGGAGATGCGCTGCGTCCGTTGCGAACACCGGCTTCTCGCGACTCACCGCGCCGACGACGGTCGGGACGCTCGCGTCGTAGCGATCACGGATGCGTACGGTTTCGCGTCGCTCGAAGTCGACGCCACTGAGGTGCTCGATGAACGTGGTCACGAAATGTTGGCGCGTCTGTTCCCCGTCGCTGATGATGTCGAGCCCGGCACGGGACTGCTCGTGTGCCGCTAGCGTCTGGGCGTCGAGTTTCCCTTCGCGCAGTTCGTCATCGTGCAGCTTCCACGGTGACCAGAGCTTCTCCGGCTCCGAGAGCCACGAGGGCTTGGGCAGGCTGCCGACGATCGTGGTGGGCAGGAGTGTGTGCATCTCGTATACCTCTCGATCTCGCACGGTCAGGCGGATTGCTTGGTAGCCCACTTTTCGAGAACGGCGCCATACGGTTTCATGAGATTCACCTCCGTGAACCTTCCCTGCGTGGTCGCGAGCTGGGTGCGCTCGACGCGGTCGTAGCTGACCTGCGGAAGTGAGTAGTTGCCGTTGTCGAGGCTCGGTCGGTAGACCTCCGACGCCGAGGTGTTCGCGTTGTAGATCTCGGGACGATAGATCTTCTGGAACGTCTCCATCGTCGCGATCGTTCCGGCGAGTGCGAGAAACGAATAGTCGTTGAGCAAGTCACCGCGGTGGTAGAAAGCCAACGGGGCGACCGATCCCTGAGGCATGAAGTAGCGAACGCTCAGGCCCATCTTCCCGAAATACTGGTCGGTGAGCGACTTCTCGTCGACCACATACTCGACCCCGAGTATCGGGTGGAAGTTCGTGAGCCGGCGGTATGTCCGCGACGTCGACACGCTGATGCAGATGACGGGCGGCTGCGAGAACCGTCGGCGATACTCGTCTGATTCCACGAATCGCTGAAAGACCTGCCCGTGGAGATCGCCGAAGTCGTTGGGAATTCCCGTCTCCTGGTGCCCCGGGAGCCGAACACTGAAATCGTAGTCGCGTATGTACGACGAGAAATTGTTTCCGACGATGCCCTCGGTGCGGGTGCCCGTGGTGGTGTCGAGGATGTCGACGTCGAGAACTTCGATCACGGGGAACGCGGCGTCATCCCCGACCGACGCGAGATGCAGATCGACGGAGACGATGTCGAGTTCGAGTTCGTAACGGTCGCCACGCGGATTGTCCCAATGCACCAACTCGTTGGTCCGGGTGTTCATCATTGTCACCGCATTGCGCAGATTCTGTCGACGATCCTCGCCGCGGGCGAGATTCGCAAAGTTTGTCGTGCTGCGCGAGTTAGTCGCCGGGGTGTAGTCCTCGTCGAAGCGTGTCGTGCCGATGCTGAAGACACATTCGTTCGTCATTCTGATCGTTGCCCCAATCACTTGTGCTGCGTGAAGCGACGAGCGCGCCACCGCACAGCTTCTCCGCCTGAGTTTCGCCGGCGCTTCGATCCGGACTCCCCCGGTCGAGGACCGATTTCGGGCCCACGACACCCGACGAGCCAGCGGCGCGAGGCGGCGTGGGTGTCAGTGTATTGAGGCGTGTTGCCATAGCCTAATTACTTCAGGCGATGGCTGGACATAGGAATTTACTATGTCAGTAGATCGACGCCGAATTCCGAGACGACGTCGCGCATCTCGGCCACGAAGCGCTGCGCCTGGGCGGTCAGGGAGACCGCGGTATGTCCGATCCAACCGATCTCGATGCGCTCGTCGACGTCGAGCGGAACAGCGACGATCGACGGATCCAGATCATCGGAGATGATGCCGGTCGAGATGGTGTACCCGCCGAGCCCGATCATGAGGTTGAAGATGGTGGCGCGATCGCTCACGCGGATGTCCTGCTTGGATGAACGTGTGGAGAGGATCTCTTCGGCCAGATAGAACGAGTTGTTCACGCCCTGGTCGAACGTGAGCCGGGGCACGTCCTCGAGATCGGTCAGCGTCACACGCTGTTTCAAGGCGAGGGGGTTCGTGCGAGCGATGAAGATGTGCGGCGACGCCAGGAACAGAGGCGTGAAGACCAGCCCGGCTTCGCGGATCAGCTTGTTGATCACGTTGGCGTTGAACTCGTTGCGGAAGAGCACGCCGAGTTCACTCCGCAGTGTGCGAACGTCCTCGATGATGTCCCAGGTGCGGGTCTCGCGAAGACTGAACGCATATTCGGCGGCCTCGGACGCTTTCACCATGCGGGCGAAGGCGTCGACGACGAACGAGTAGTGCTGAGTCGAGACGGCCAGGAGTCGGCGCGAGGGACCGCGTCCGAGATAGCGCTGTTCCAGGAGTTCTGATTGCTCGACCACCTGGCGCGCGTAGCCGAGGAACTCCGCCCCGTCGTCGGTGAGGGTTACTCCCCGAGTCGACCGAACGAGGAGCGTACGCCCCACGCGACTTTCGAGGTCCTTCAGCGCGGCGGACAGCGTCGGTTGCGCCACATAGAGAAGGTCGGCCGCGGCACTGATCGACCCCTCCGCCGCTACCTCCACGAAGTAGCGCAACTGCTGCAAGGTGATTCCTCGCACCGTTCCGCCGACCTGCCGTGCCATGGGCAGAGCCTATCGTGATCTGACCCTGGGTCGGCCCCTCGATCCGCGGCAAGGTCTCACCGGCCGATCGACTCCGGCAGTACCGACGATCGGCGCAGCATCCTGCTCACAGCAGGGCGTCTCAGGACGAACCTCGGCACCCGTTGGCCTCGAGCCGAATCCCCTCCAGCAATAGTTCCAGTCCGGCACGGAACTGGTCGATGTCCTCATGACCGTCGAACTCGTCGACGATGAAATGCATGAACGGGTACTCATCCCGGTCGAGCGCGCGCCACTCGTCGGCGATGCCGTGTAGATAGTCCTCTGCGGCGACCTCGCCGTCGACGACCTCTTTCGGGGGTTCCTGACCGAGGTCCGCGGCGACCCCGATGACGTATCCGAGAACGGCCGACACTGCGTGAAAGGTCTTGCGCGGGGACAGTTTCAACCGCATCATCTGTTCCCCGAGGCGCTCGTAGAAGACGAGCCCGTTGGCCTGGATGGTCGTGTTCCGCATGAAATATGCGGCGAGCCAGGGTCGTTCGGCGACTGTCGTGAACAGAGACAGCGCCAGGGTGCGGACGTTGTCGAGTGGATCGGCATCGGCGTCGGCGGCGAGATCGGCGGTGTCCTCCAGGACCGCGGCGATGACCCGGTCCGTCGCGAGGTTGAGCAGTTCGTCTTTGTTCGACACGTACCAGTAGATGCTACCGACGCCGCCGCCGAGCCGGGCCGCCAGGGCGCGGAAGGTCAGTGCCGGCTCGCCCGCCTCGTCGAGCAACTCGACCGCTGCCTCGACGACGGCCTCGAGGGAATGCGAGACGCGCCGTCGGGTGCCGCGTCGTTCAGGTGCCATGCCGTCTATCCCATCACATCGCGATCAGCGGCCTTGCGCCCTACCGAACGGCGTTCTATTCTCGAACCATGTTCGATAGATCGAACAACGTTCGATGAAAGGAGATGCTGCGATGACCTCGATGACTCAACCGATCCCGGGCCGGACCTACGGGTCCCTGCGCGCCGCGTGGATCCCGCTCGCCGCACTGTGCTTGGCCTTCTTCGTGGAGATGGTCGACAACACGCTGCTCACGATCGCCCTGCCGACGATCGGCCGTGACCTCGGCAGCGGCACGACCGGCCTGCAGTGGGTGACCGGCGCCTACTCGCTGACCTTCGGCGGACTGCTGCTCACCGCGGGTTCAGCCGCCGACCGGCTGGGCCGACGCCGGGTCCTGCTCGTCGGTCTCGCGGTCTTCGGCCTGATCAGCTTGCTGGTGGTGTTCGTCCAGTCCGCAGGCGAACTGATCGCCCTGCGCGCGGCCCTCGGTGTCGCCGCCGCGGCGATGGCGCCGATCACGAACTCGCTGGTGTTCCGCCTTTTCGATGCGGAGGACCTACGCATGCGCGCGATGACCCTGATGATCGTCGTCGGTATGAGCGGATTCATCCTCGGTCCCCTGCTCGGTGGTACCGCGCTGGCCCACGTCCGGTGGGAGTGGTTGTTGGTCGTCAACGCGCCGATCGCGCTCATCGCGTGGATCGGGGTGCGGAAGGGGGTGGCGGCCGACCGTCCAGAGGATCTGACGGGCGACCGGCTCGACCTACCGGGCGCGGTCCTCAGCATCGCGACGATCGGTTTGGCGTGCTACACGCTGACCAGCGGTGTCGAGCACGGCTGGGCCTCGATCGTCACGGTGGGCTGTGCGCTCGGTGCCGTCCTCGCGCTCGCCGCGTTCGTCTGGCACGAACGTCGTACCGCGCAACCGATGCTCGACCTGACCGTCTTCACCTCCGGTACGGTGCGTGGCGCGGCGATCGCCCAGATCGGGACCTCGATCGCGATGGCCGGGGTGATGTTCGGCCTGATCCTGCACTTCCAGTACGCCTACGGGTGGAGTCCGGTGAAGGCCGGACTCGCGAACCTGCCGATGATCATCACGATGATCGCCGCGACGCCGATCTCCGAAGGCCTGGCAAAGAAGTTCGGTCATCGGATCGCGTGCCTCGTCGGCGCGCTGCTCCTGGCCGGCTCGTTGGCGGGCCTGGCCTGGGGTGTCGATCACGGCTACCTGGCCATCGCACTGTTCATGGTCACGCTGACCATCGGCCTGCGGACGGTCATGACGATCTGTGCGGTCGCACTCGTCGATGCGATGCCCGAGAACCGGACGTCGATCGGCACCGCGCTCAACGACACCGCGCAGGAGGTCGGGACGAGCGTCGGCACAGCCGTCGTCGGAACCCTCATCGCCGCGCTGGTGACCGTCAGTCTGCCGACCGGTGTCTGGAGCAGCGACCTCGTCACGTCGTTCTTCCACGGCGAGCGGATCACGTATGCCGCACTCGCGGTGGTCGTCGGGCTGATCGCCGGCTGGGGCGCGCTGACCCTGACCGATTCGCACTCGGCGGAGTAAACCCCGATTCGGTAGTACGAACCCGCCTCGGGCGCGTGTTCGTACTACCGAATACCGGGCCTCAGCGTTCGACCGAGAACCGCACGGCCGCACGGAATTGCGCTGCCGCCGCCGCGCCCGCCCCGAGCGGCCAGCGATTCATCACATAGTCGGCGGCCTGGTCGACGGTGAGTTGTCGCGTCGAGTTCCCGCTCCGCACCCAGAACTCGGGCGCCGAGCTCTTGCCCGTACGGAGATAGACCGGTCGCGGAGACGGCGCGCAGGTGAGCCGACAGACCGGTCGTGCCGGGCCGTCGTCGACCTCGACGTCCTCGATCGCGACGCCGACGGCGGCAGCCGCGTTCGCTCCGAGCGACGTGGTCAGCAGATCTCGCAGCCACAATTCGAACCGGTCTGCGTCCGGCACCTTGAGCGTCGCGTAGTCGCGGTCGAGGCCCAACGGGGTGCCGTCGTCGTCGACGCCGACGATCAGCGTCCCGCCGCTCGCATTGAGGAACGCCGACACGGTCTTGGCGATCACCTGCTCCATCCGCGAATCCTTCTCGCCCGTACGCATGTTCACGCGCGCCGTCGATTTGAACTCGACCCGGTCGGACTCGCCGGCGGCGAGCAGCGCGGACACCGGCACGTGTTGTTGTCGCTGGAAGCGTGCCGCGACAGCGCCGTAGATCGCGATGGTGATGATCGAACTCACCAGTGTCACCGCGACGGTGAGGACACTCCAGAGCCGCAGTTCGCGGTCGATCGCGCCGGCGACGAACAGTCCGACGGCCGACCCCAGGATCGAGAGCACGATGCACGTGGTGATGTCGAGCCGGGCGTATCGGCGCAGCAGCCACCGCGACACCGCGCCGAAGAGCAACGCGATGAGCAGTATCACGACCAGCGCAGCGGCCGTGGCCCAGACCGGGACTCCGAACTCGTAGTTGCCGACGTCGACATGTGATCCGTCTTCTCGCACCCGGATAGTATGGCGGCCTGCGGTCGGCGGTTGTCCTCGAGTCGCCACCAGCACCACCACCCGATCCCTCGGCAGCACCAGAGAGCGGCCGCGACAACAGTTGTCGCGGCCGCCCTCTCGGACTGCTCTCGTGCTCGCCGTCCCGCGAGCCCGGGTCAGCTGCCGTCAGCTCTGATACCGATACGGCAGATACTGCACGTTCCAGTGGTTGCCGTCGGGATCGTCGAAGTAGACGAAGTGCCCCCACGCCTGCTCGTCGACCTCACTGGCCTCGACGCCGGCGTCGAGGAGATGCTTGCGCGCGACGTTGATGTCGGAGACACAGAGCATGAGCGTGCCCGGATTCGGCGGGCCGCCGTCGACGATGCCCTTGCCGAAGGCGATCGAGCAGTTCGATCCCGGGGGAGTCATCTGCACGAACCGGATGTCGTCGGTGGGCGACTGATCGTGATCGGGGTTGAAGCCGATCCGCGTGTAGAACTCCTTTGCCCGATCGACGTCGCTGACGGGGAGAAACGCGACCTCGAGTGTCCAGTCCATGATGCTGCCTCTCTGCGATGGGTGGTGTTTCGATCTCTCGACAGAACACAGTGTGCCCGATAATGCGGACGATTTCGGTCCTCAATGAACGGCCGACGACAATTCGCCACGCTGCCCAAGTCCGGGCGGCGCCGATCGATCGGCAATACGCTGAACGCGTGCACCCTGACCGGCCGGTGACCATCTTCGGTCCCGACTTCCCGTTTCCCTACGACGACTGGATCACGCACCCGGCCGGGATCGGTTCGGTTCCATCGGATGCGCTGGGCACCGAGGTCGCCGTGATCGGCGCGGGTATGGCCGGGATGGTCGCCGCGTACGAGTTGATGAAGATCGGGTTGCGGCCGGTCGTCTACGAACCCGAGCGCATCGGCGGCCGACTGCGTTCCGAGCATTTCGTCCCCGGTGAACCGGAGGTCGCCGAACTCGGCGGGATGCGCTTCCCGGCGTCGTCGTCGACGTTCTTCCACTACGTCGACAGCTTCGGGCTCCGCACCAGACCGTTCCCGAATCCGCTCACCGAGGCAGCCGGCAGCACGGTCATCGATCTGGGCGGTGAGACGCTCTACGCCCGGACGCTCGACGACCTGCCCCCCATCTACACCGAGATCGAAACTGCCTGGGACAGTGCGCTCGAGCGGGTCGCGGGGTTCTCGGCTCTGCAGGACGCGATCCGTGAGCGCGACACCGCGACGCTCAAGGCGCTGTGGAACCGGCTGGTGGTCGACTGGGACGACCGCAGCTTCTACGACTTCCTGGCCACCTCCGACGAGTTCGGATCATTGTCGTTCCGGCATCGAGAACTGTTCGGGCAGGTCGGATTCGGTACCGGGGGATGGGATTCGGACTTCGCCAACTCGATGCTGGAGATCCTGCGCGTGGTCGTCACCAACTGCGACACCGATCAGCACCTCGTCGTCGGCGGCGCCGAGCAGGTGCCGCGCAGACTGTGGTCCGATTCGCCGGCCACCATCCGGCACTGGCCGGTCGGGACCAGCCTGTCATCGCTGCACAGCGGGGTGCCCCGTGCCGGAGTGGCGTCGCTGCGGCGCCTCGGACCGGACCGCATCGAGGTCGTGGATCGATGGGGCGACTCCCGTGTGTTCCCCGCGGTCGTCGCGACATGCCAGGCCTGGCTGCTGTCGACCGAGATCGAGTGCGACGAGAGCCTTTTCAGTCAGGATCTGTGGATGGCCCTCGACCGCACCCGCTACATGCAGTCGTCGAAGACCTTCATCATGGTCGACCGCCCGTTCTGGACCGACCGTGATCCCGTCACCGGCCGCGACGTCCTCAGCATGACGCTGACCGACCGGCTCACCCGCGGGACGTATCTGTTCGACAACGGTCCCGACCGTCCCGGGGTGATCTGCCTCAGCTACACCTGGATGAGCGACGCGCTCAAGGTGTTGCCGCACCCCGTCGAGAAGCGGGTGTCGTTGGCGCTGGACGCCTTACGCAAGATCTATCCCGGCGTCGACATCGCCGAGCACATCGTGGGGCGCCCACTGACCGTGTCCTGGGAGGCCGAACCCCACTTCCTCGGCGCGTTCAAGGGTGCACTGCCGGGGCATTACCGCTACAACACGCGGATGTACGGGCACTTCCACGGCCAGGGGCGGCTGCCCCCGGAGGAGCAGGGGATCTTCATCGCGGGCGACGATGTCTCGTTCATGCCCGCCTGGGTCGAGGGAGCGGTACAGACCGCACTCAACGCGGTGTGGGGCGTCATGCATCACGTCGGGGGTGCATCGCATCCCGACAACCCCGGACCCGGCGACCGGTACGCCGAACTCGGCCCCATCGACATCGGTCTGTGAGACACGATGACGACGGAACGCGGAGAACTACGGATCGCCCTCTGGCAGTGTGAACCTCGCCCAGCCGTTCCCGAGACGAACCTCGACCGGCTCGATGCGGCGGCCGCCGACGCCGCCCGACGCGGAGCCGACCTGATCGTCACGCCGGAGATGGTGATCCCCGGTTACGACATCGGCGCCGGCCGGGCGCGAGAACTGGCCGACCCACCCGATGGGCCGATCGCGCGGCGCGTCGGGGTGATCGCCGGCCGGCATCGCATTGCCATCCTCTACGGCTGCGCCGAGCTCGCCTCCGACGGCTCGGTCTACAACGCCATCCGCCTCGTCGACGCGGCGGGCACCGCGACGGCAACCCACCACAAGACGCATCTCTTCGGCCAACTCGACCGCCGGATGTTCGCTCCCGGATCTGCGAGGCCGCCGGTGGTCGACTGTGCCGGATGGCGATTGGGCCTTCTCACGTGCTACGAGGTCGAGTTCCCGGAACTCGTCCGGTCTCTCTCGGTGCGGGGAGCCGACGTCGTCTGCGTTCCCACCGCCAACATGATCGAGTACGACATCGTCCAGGACGTACTCGTCCGTGCACGCGCCGTCGAAAGCCAGGTCTTCGTGGCGTATGCGAACCACTGCGGGTCCGAGAACGACCTGGTCTACGGTGGACGCAGCGAAATCGTCTCTCCCGGTGGAGCTGTCGTTGCGTCCGCGGGTCGTTCACCGGATCTCGTCATCGCCGACCTGAGCCGTGCCGCCCTCGACGACTCGCGACGCCGGTTCCCCTATCTCGACGACCGGCGACCTGACCTTTACACGTGAGTCAACCTGCGCCGCAAACGATCCTTCGCCGACATTAGTCATCGCGAGCCGAGCGGATCTCTGGACAGCGACGACAAGTTACTCTACGGTAGCGATACGCATCACAACTTACTCGCGAGTAGGGGGGATGCCGGGGGTCGGCGATGGCGCCGACAGCGGAAACGCCTGTTGTCAGATCACGTGTCCGGCAACAGGTTCGGTTCCGGTTACGGTTTGGCCGCCGACGGCGGTCGACCGGATCGTCAATCGTCATGCGCACGTGTCGGGGGCGCTGGTCATGACGTCACATCTTCAGACGTCGAACGAGGGGGACTCATGCCCGACACACTCACGCGCCGTCCACGCGCCCGCGTCGACGACGGGCTCCGCCGCCCGATGGCCCTGCTCGAGGCCATCGAGGTGGAGGAGCTGGTCGTCATCCCGGGCCTCGATGCATTGCTCGACGCGCCGCACGAATTCGCGCTGACCTTCGATGCCTCGATCTCACTGTCCGGGATGTTGCGCAAACACAGCCAGCGCATCGGCATCCTCTCGCAGATGCTCGTCGAGGATCTGCACGAGAGACGCTGCGGTCCAGCCATTCTCCAGCGCGTGCCGGCGGCGCTGCCGGTGCGGGCCGTTCGGTTCATCGCCGGTCAGGCGCGATGGTCGAGCGACCCACGCGGTCTGGATCTGGTCCGGATCGCCTTTGCGTTCGTCGCCGTCCACGCGCTCACCGACCCGACCAATTGTGGAACTGCTTCGCGTGCACTGCATCTGCGCCCAAGACCGTTGCACGACGACCGGGCGTTGCTCCGGCGTGTCCTCGCCGATGCGCGCTCGGCACTCGACCCGGGGATGCGCGACCTGCTCTCGATCTACATCAGCAAGGCGAGCGCCTTCTTCGCCGATCCCGATGCCCTGCGGTGGTCACGATTGTTCGGCGCCGACGCGCATGACGCCGGAATGACCTCGTCATTGCTCGCCTACAACCCGGACGCACTGCGCGAGGCATGTCGCGCGATCGGTCTCGACAGCGCCACGCTGCGGATCGCCGCGCGGCACTGACCTGCCTGGCGGGGCTCATCGGTAGTGCCGCAGGCCACTGACGATAACGAATATGACCTGCACCACTGGACAGCTCGCAGTTTCTACTCTAGCGTAGCTTACGCGCCGGTAACCTACCGTATGGTAACCAGCGAATCGGGAGTTATCGGGGCACGTCAGAGGGGGTTTCGGCGGTGTCTGACGGCAGTGGCTCGCAGCACTTCCACGTCGACGCAGGGGAGGGCGTCGCTCGCGGGGTCGGGTCGGGCCGGTCGGCTGTTTCGGCAGTGCGATCGGTCCGACCCGAATATTCGGCCGGCGCTCGCGTCGCCGCAGCGCACAGGGTCGACGCAGTACGCTTGACCGGTGGCCGACACACCACGACGCTACCGATGGCTGATCCACGTCGACCTGGATCAGTTCCAGGTCTCCGTGGAGAGACTGCGCAGTCCGGAACTCGTGGGCGTCCCGGTGATCGTCGGGGGCAACGGCGATCCCACCGAGGCGCGCAAGGTCGTCACCTGTGCGTCGTACGAGGCGCGGGATGTCGGCGTCCGCGCCGGTATGCCGTTGCGGGCCGCGTACCGCAAGATGCCCGAGGCCGTCTACCTGCCGCTCGACGTCCCCGCCTACGATGTGGCCTCGGCCGATGTGATGAATGCGTTGCGGCAGTTCGGACATCCGGTCGAGGTGTGGGGGTGGGATGAGGCGTACGTGGGTGTGCAACCGCTCGACGACGTAGGCACCGACGAGGGGGACGACACGCAGTCTGCGTCCGCCGAGACCTACGATCGCGTCACGATCGGCTCTCTCGCCGAACGGATTCGGGCCGAGGTGTTCGACCGCACCGGATTGCACTGCTCGATCGGCATCTCGGACAACAAACAACGCGCCAAGATGGCGACCGGCTTCGCGAAGAAGCCCGACCCGGAATCGGTGACCCTGGCTCCGTTCCGGATCGAGAAGGTCTTCGAACTCGACGAGCAGAACTGGTTGCCGCTCATGGGCGATCGCCCCTGCCGCGACCTATGGAGCGTCGGACCGAAAACCGCGGCCAAACTCACAGCTCGTGGTGTCGACACCGTCCACCAGCTGATCGCGACCCCGCGCGAGGACCTGATCGAGGTCTTCGGTCCGCACCAGGGCAACTGGCTGTACGTGTTGTGTCGCGGGGGCGGCGATTCGACGATCACACCGGAGCCGTGGCTCGCCCGGTCGCACTCGAAGTCGCGCACCTACCCGGTCGACATGACCGATCTCGATGAGATGCTCTCTGCTGCGCGGGAACTCACCGCGGAACTCGTCGATCAGGTCCTCGCAGAGAATCGCGAGGTGTTCCGGGTGGCCGTGACCGTTCGCACCACGACGTTCTACACGCGAACGAAGTCCAGGAAGCTGGCAGCACCGACGACGCGTTCTGACGACATCGTCCCGGTCATCGCCGACCTGCTCGGAGACTTCGAGATCGACCGTCCGGTGCGGCTTCTCGGGGTCCGATGTGATCTCGTGACACCGGAGGACGAGTGATGCGGCTGCGCGGCACCCTGACCATCGTGACGACGCTCCTCACCGTCGCCATCGTCGTCGTGTTCGGCCATGGCGCCGCCGGCGCGACGCCGACACGTCCGCTGCCCGTGCCCTATGACTTCACCGCGGGCATCCGCGCCGAACTCGAGCACCCGGGCGGATCGCTGCCGGGCACCAACGACTGGCGTTGTCGGCCGTCGGCGCAGCATCCGCGTCCGGTGATCCTCGTGCACGGCAGCGGTGGTGGACGACAGACGAACTGGGCCACCCTCGCGCCGGTGCTCGCCAACGCGGGCTACTGCGTCTTCACGCCGACCTACGGTGCACTGTCGACGGTGTGGCCGGCGTCCGCGCTCGGCGGCCTCGGCCCGAAGCTCGACAGCGCGTGGCAGATCGCGGCATTCGCCGATCGCGTGAGGACGACCACACGCGCACGGCAGGTCGACATCGTCGGTCACTCGCTGGGCACCGAGATCCCCACCTACTGGATGAAGTACCTCGGCGGACGCGGCAAGGTCGCCCACTATGTATCACTGGCGCCGTACTGGCGGCAGGGTCCCGATTCCGACGACGACCGGGGTGAGGCCATCGAGAACGTCCGGCACGCCCTCGGGATCGAGGACACGCCACGACCACCGTGCCCGGACTGCGTCGCGCCTCCACGTGACATCTCGTTCAATCAGGCGGTCCGACAACCCTCTCCGTACCTTCCCGGGGTCGCGTACACGAACATCGTCACCCGCGACGACGAGATCGTCACGCCGTATTCCAGCGGAATCCTCGCCGGTCCGCCCGGCACCGATGTGCGCAACATCGTGGTGCAGGACGGCTGCCCGGTCGACAGGTCCGACCACGCCTCGATCACATCCAATCGACGGAGTGCGGCGTTGGTGCTCGGTGCACTCGATCCCGCACACGCGCCGCCGGTACCGTGCGTTGCGGTGCCACCCTTTACAGGTGCCTGACCGAATTCGGAGTCTGTTCGCCGACAGGTCAACCGCGCGTAGCGGTCACTCGCGCGGAATCCGCGTCCCGACCAACCGGGCGTCCGGATCGACGTCGAGGCCGAGTCGATTCCACGGGGCGCCGACGGTCACGACGGCATAGGCCGACGTCGGGAAGCGCTCGATGTATCCGTCGGAATCGAGGGTCAGCGCGGTCGTCGGCATACCCGGCGAGTGACCGACGACCAAGAGGGTGTCGGCTTCGGCGGGAGCGTGGAGACGGATCGCCTCGAGGATCTCATGGGGCGCGCCGCCGTAGATGTCGCCGACATAGGTGGTCGGGGCGGCGACACCGGTTCGCTCCAGGGTCTGGCGGGTGCGGGTCGCGGTGGAGCAGAGCACGGCGTCGATCGCCAGGCCCTCGTCTACCATCCACTGCCCGGCGAGGGCGGCCTCGCGGCGGCCGCGATCGGCCAGCGGGCGGTCGTGGTCGTCGGTGCCGGGCGGATAGCCGGACTTGCCGTGCCGCATCAGCACCAGGGTGCGACTCACGCGACGCCTCGCCCACGGAGCGGGTCGGCATCGTCGTCGAGGCGCGTGCCCGGATTCTCCTCGCGGGCCAGCATCCGCAGCACCGCGGCGGTGGCCCGCCAGGCGGCCGCCTCCTGGCGGCAGTATGCGGCGTGGTCGTCGGACCCGGACACGAGATGCTCGTCGGCGAGCTCGTCGAACTCGATGCATTCGTCCACGGCCTGATCGATCAGCTCGACGACGGCACCCGGCGACGAGCACACCCGCACGATCGTCTCGGCGTCGAGGGTCGTGAGTCGTTCGAGTTCGGACTGGTACCGCATGAACCCAACCTACGACGACGAACCGACAGGGTGGGGGATCCACACCGTGCCCGGGTCGATCGGATCACCGGGGTTGCGATCGGCTTGAAGCGTGACGGGCAACAGATAGCCTGGGGCGTGTGCATTCCTGGGTACCCGCGCTGCTGTCGGTGCTGGCCGCGATCTTGATCGCCGCCGGCACGGTGATGCGGCAGCGCGCATCCCACGCCAGCGGGGCGATAGCCCGGGGATGGTGGATCGGCGCGGTGATCGCCCTGTGTGGTTTCGCCTCGCAGGTGGCGGCGCTGGGACTGGGGTCGATCCTGCTGGTCCAGCCGCTGGTGGTCCTCGCGATCCTGTTCGCGCTGCCGATGGAGGCGTGGGCCGATCATCGCCGGCCGCTACGCAAGGAATGGGCGTGGGGTGCGGTGCTGGTCGCGTGCGTGACGATCTTCCTGGCCGTGTCCCGGCCGGAACCGTCGCCCCGCCGACCGGAGGATCTGCTGATGGTGGCGACCATCGGAGGGGTCATCATCGCGTTGCTGATCTGCGTCATCGCCGCCGAGAGATCCAACCGGCATTACAAGGCGCTTCTCTACGGCGTGACCGGCGGCGCGTTGTTCGGCATGTCGGCCTTGCTGGTCAAGACGGTCGCCTATCAGCTCCTGCACGACTTCGCGGGGACATTCCTCCAGCCCGAGCTGTATCTGTTCCTCGTCGTGGCCAGCGGCGCGATCGTCGCGCAACAGCGCGCCTTCGGTGCCGGTGAGCTGCAGACATCGTTCCCGGCGCTCACCGTCGTCGAGCTGGCGGTGTCGATGGCGCTCGGCGTCGTCGTGCTGGGGGAGAACCTCAACGTCTCCGTGCCGACAGCGGTGTTCCTGGGAATCGTGCTGGCGCTGATGGTGCGTGCCGTGCTCGAACTGGCGAAGCTGGCCGCGATCCGGGCCGAGGAGATCTCCCGACACGCCCGACAGCCGCATCCGGGTCAGGTCGCCGCCCGCTGATCGAGTTCGCGGCCTGGCAGCGCGCCCGGCGACGGACGTCAGTGTGCGTTGACGGGGTCGATGACCCCGACGATGCCCTCGGCCCACTCGGTGGCGAACTTCGCCGGCTTGATCGGTGAGGAGTTGTCGTGGCGTGCGTGCTCGCCGACCTGGGTCGCTCCGCGCTTGGTCAACATCTCGGCCATGATCTCGCCGCCGCGGTTGAAGGTCTCGCCGTAGACGGTGTCGCCCAGACCGAAGACGGCGAACCGCAGGCCCGTCAGGTCGGGATCGACGGCGTCGAGTTCCTCGGCGAACGGCTCCGCGCCAGTCGGGAGCTCGCCCTCGCCGTAGGTCGAGCAGATCACCACGAGGAAGTCGGCCGGGTCGAGATCCTCGACGGCGAACTCGCTCATGTCGTAGATCGAGGGATCGTGATCGACAGCGAGGACATCCGAGATCGCGTCCGCGACCAACTCGCTGTTCCCGGTTTCCGTGCCGTAGAGGATGACGACGGACATGGAGGTACCCCTTTCGACGTCGTGCTCCGCGTCCGGGCACGACAACGCCTGACATTGTGCTACGAGAAAGGGTAACCTAACCAGCCGTTTCGAGCGAAATTCGCTGCTGGGAGGTGGTGGCGCCAATTACTTGGATGTCCTACTATATGGAGACGGAAGCCACAGTCACACAGCGTCTGTCCCGACTCACGAATCCAGGTGATCTCCTCGTGTCCACAACCGATTCTGTCCGCACCATCCCGCATTTCCTGAACGGATCCGCGGTGACCGCCACCGAGGGTCGGTTCGCCGACGTGTTCAATCCGAGCACCGGTGCCGTCGCCGCCAAGGTCCCCCTGGCCTCGACCACCGAGGTCGACGCCGCGGTCGCCACCGCCGTCGAGGCGCAGCGCGAATGGGCCGCATGGAATCCGCAACGCCGGGCCCGGGTGCTCATGCGCTTCGTCGATCTGGTCAACCAGAACGCCGACGAGCTCGCGACCCTGCTGTCGCTGGAGCACGGCAAGACCCACGCCGACGCGAAGGGTGACATCCAGCGCGGCATCGAGGTCATCGAGTTCGCCATCGGTATCCCGCACCTGTTGAAGGGTGAGTTCACCGAGGGCGCCGGCGGCGGCATCGATGTGCACTCCGTCCGTCAGCCGCTCGGTGTCGTCGCCGGCATCACCCCGTTCAACTTCCCCGCGATGATCCCGCTGTGGAAGGCGGGGCCGGCGCTCGCGTGCGGCAACGCATTCATCCTCAAGCCCAGCGAACGCGATCCCTCGGTGCCGGTCCGGCTCGCCGAACTGTTCAGCCAGGCCGGTCTGCCCGACGGCGTCTTCCAGGTCGTGCACGGGGACAAGGAGTCGGTCGATGCTCTGCTGAACAACCCCGACGTGCAGGCGTTCGGCTTCGTCGGCAGCTCCGACATCGCGCAGTACATCTACTCGACCGCGGCCGCCAACGGCAAGCGTTCACAGTGCTTCGGCGGCGCCAAGAACCACATGATCATCATGCCCGACGCCAACCTCGATCAGGCCGCTGACGCGCTCATCGGCGCGGGCTACGGGAGCGCCGGCGAGCGATGCATGGCGATCAGCGTCGCCGTCCCGGTGGGGGAGCAGACCGCAGAACGCCTGCGCGCCAAGCTCGTCGACAAGGTCAACGCGCTGCGCGTCGGCCACAGCCTCGACCCGAAGGCCGACTACGGACCACTGGTGACCGCAGCGGCGCTCGAGCGGGTGAAGGGCTACATCGCCAAGGGTGTCGAGGAAGGTGCCGAACTGGTCATCGACGGTCGCGAGCGCACCAGCGACGAGCAGTCCTATGGCGACGAGGACATCTCCGGCGGATTCTTCATCGGGCCGACGCTGTTCGATCACGTCACCAAGGGCATGACCTCCTACACGGACGAGATCTTCGGCCCGGTGCTGCAGATCGTGCGCGCCGCCGACTACGAGGAGGCACTCGCACTGGCGTCGGATCACCAGTACGGCAACGGTGTGGCGATCTTCACCCAGGACGGCGACGCCGCTCGCGACTTCACCTCCCGGGTCAACGTCGGCATGGTCGGCGTGAACGTCCCGATCCCGGTTCCGGTGGCCTACTACACCTTTGGCGGCTGGAAGCGCTCCGGCTTCGGCGATCTCAATCAGCACGGGCCCGCCTCGATCCAGTTCTACACCAAGACCAAGACGATCACGTCTCGCTGGCCGTCGGGGATCAAGGACGGTGCTGAGTTCGTCATCCCCACGATGGACTGACCGAGCCGGACCGACGGCCGGGATCGACGAGCCAGGAGACACCACGATCATGACCACCATCACCGACAGCGGTCTCGACGCCGACGAGCGCGTCATCGTCGAGACCGCGGCCGGGTTCGCCGCCAAGAGATTGGCCCCGTTCGCCTTGGAATGGGATGAGAGCCACCACTTCCCGGTCGACGAACTCCGTGAGGCGGCCGAACTCGGCATGGCCGCCATCTACTGCTCCGACGAGGTCGGTGGCAGTGGTCTGCGACGGCTCGACGGTGTGCGCATCTTCGAGCAACTCGCCTATGCCGATCCGGCCGTCGCCGCCTTCCTCTCCATCCACAACATGTGCACCTGGATGGTGGACAGCTACGGCACCCCCGCGCAGCGGGAGCTGTGGGTACCGCGGATGGCGTCGATGGACGCCGTGGCCAGCTACTGCCTGACCGAGCCGGGGGCCGGGTCGGACGCCGCCGCCTTGTCCACGCGAGCCGTCCGTTCCGGCGACGACTACGTACTGACCGGGGTCAAGCAGTTCATCTCCGGTGCGGGCGCGAGCGACGTGTACGTCCTCATGGCCCGCACCGGTGACAACGGTTCCCGCGGGATCTCGACCTTCCTGGTCGAGAAGGGCACTCCCGGACTGAGTTTCGGTGCGCAGGAACGCAAGATGGGCTGGCATGCCCAGCCGACGGCACAGGTGATCCTCGACGAGGTGCGGGTGCCGGCGGATCATCTGCTCGGCGGGCAGGAGGGCATCGGCTTTGCGATCGCGATGAACGGCCTGAACGGCGGGCGTCTCAACATCGCGGCCTCGTCGCTGGGCGGTGCGCAGTCGGCGTTCGACCGGGCGGCATCGTACGTGGCCTCCCGCAAGGCCTTCGGCGGAGCCCTGATCGACGAGCCGACGATCCGCTTCACCCTTGCCGACATGGCCACCTCGCTGCAGGCATCCCGGCTGATGCTCTGGCAGGCCGCCGCGGCACTCGACGCCGATGCGCCGGACAAGGTCGAACAGTGTGCGATGGCCAAGCGCTTCGTCACCGACAGCTGCTACACCGTCGCCGATCAGGCGCTGCAGTTGCACGGCGGCTATGGATATCTGAACGAATACGGTCTGGAGAAGATCGTCCGCGATCTCCGTGTGCACCGGATACTGGAGGGCACGAACGAGATCATGCGGGTGGTGGTGGGGCGGTCGATCGCCTCGCGTCATCGCGAGGGCTGACCGCCGGCGGAATCGGTATCGCCGACGACCACAACGGTTCGGCGAGCAAGTGAACTCACGACATCAGGAGATTGGACAATGACGACGATCGCCTTTCTGGGCCTGGGCAACATGGGCGGCCCGATGGCCGCGAACCTCGTGAAGGCCGGGCACACCGTCCACGGCTTCGATCCGGTTCCCGACGCGGTGGAGCAGGCCAAACTCAGTGGCATCGAGACCTTCCCGACCGCCGTCGAGGCGGTCGCCGCCGCCGAGGTCGTGATCACGATGCTGCCGAGCGGGGCCATCGTGAAGGACCTCTACGCCGACATCCTGCCCGCCACACCGACGGGCGCCCTGTTCATCGACAGCTCGACGATCTCGGTCGACGACGCCCGCGCCGTCCACGAGCAGGCCGCCGAACACGGCTTCGCGCAGCTCGACGCGCCGGTCTCCGGTGGCGTGAAGGGTGCCGCAGCAGGCACGCTGGCCTTCATGGTCGGCGGCGACGACGATGCTTTCGTGGCGGCTCGAACCACCCTGGAACCCATGGCGGGCAAGATCATCCACTGCGGCTCGGCGGGAGCGGGCCAGGCCGCCAAGGTCTGCAACAACATGGTGCTCGCCGTCCAGCAGATCGCGGTGGGCGAGGCGTTCGTCCTCGCCGAGAAGCTCGGTCTGTCCGATCAGGCGCTCTACGACGTGATCACCGGCGCGACCGGCAACTGCTGGGCGGTGCAGACCAACTGCCCGGTGCCCGGTCCGGTCCCGACGTCCCCGGCCAACAACGAGTTCAAGCCGGGCTTCGCGACCGCGCTGATGAACAAGGATCTGGGCCTGGCGATGGATGCGGTGGCCAGTACCGGATCTCGGGCACCGCTGGGAACCCATGCCGCCCAGCTCTACAAGTCCTTCGCCGAGCAGCATGCCGGCCTGGACTTCAGCGCGATCATCACCTCGCTCCACTAGAACCGCGGGTGTCGGCCCCGGTACTGGAGAAGTCTCCGGCGTCCCGCCGGAGTGACTGGATCGCCTTCACCATCGAGGCCATCTCGTCGTCGCTCATCCCGACCGCACCGAACACCTCGCGGTTGAGGGTGGCGGTGGCGTCCTCGACCGTCGAGCGTCCCAGGTCGGTGATCTCCACCAGCGTCGTGCGACCGTCGGTCGGGTGGGGGACACGGCGGACCAGGTGGGCCTCCTCGAGGCGGCGGATGGCGTGCGTGACACTCGTGACGTGTACCTGCAACCGGTCGCTGGCCTTGGTGATCGGCAGCGCCCCCTGACGCGAGAACGCCAGTAGCCGAAGCAATTCGAAGCGCGAGAAGCTCAGGTCGTAGGGGCGCAGAGCGGACTCGACGCGCGCCAGAAGGATCTGGTGCGCCCGCATCACCGACGTCACCGCCACCATGCCGTCGGCGACGTCACCCCAGCCCGCGTCGGCCCAGTTCTGACGTGCTTCGGCGATCGGGTCGAAACTCATGCTGCGGCCGGCCATGAGATCACCTTAGTCAGATTCGCCGTCGCCATCCGTCGATGACGGCGGTCGCGGCGGCAACCGGGTCGGCCCCGGCCGGGAACCGACCCGACGACAGCAGCATGGCCATCCCGTGGACCTGCGACCAGAGCGAGGCGACGATCGTGTCGACGTCGGCGCGACGGAACAGGCCCGACTCGATCGCCGACCGGACGCCCTGACGCAGTGGAGCGATGGCCCGGGCCGACGCGGCCTCGGTCTCCTGGCTGGACGCGATGCCGGCGAGCGTCTCGCCGAACATCAGCTCGTAGAGCCGCGGATGCTCGAGAGCCCAAGCGACGTAGCGCACCCCAAGTCCGGACAGGTTCGCCGCGACGTCCTCGGATGGATCGGCCTCCTGCGCGGCCGCGAACGAGTCGAAGGCAGCCACGAGCACCCCGCGGATGAGGCCCTCTTTGTTGCCGAACAGCGAGTACACCGCGGAGGTCGATGTGCCCGCGGCACGTGCGACGTCGCGAACGGACAGCGCCGACACACCCCTCTCGCCGACGATGTGGACGGCCTCTTCCAGTAGCCGTTCGCTCAGCTCATCGGTGTGCACCTTGGGTCTTGCCACGAGGTCGATTGTTCCATAACGTTGTTTTGTAACAACGTTACGAAATCAGTGGACCATGGAGGGCGCCATGACCAAGCCGGACTCGCGTCGGATCACCAATGTCCCACCGCCTGCGGGCACGACGCTGTTCCTCATCGGGATGCGGGTGACGCACCCGCTCCGGATATGGGCGTGGCTGTCGGTCCTCGTCGCCATGCCGCGCATGTTGGTGCACCTGAGACGGCACGCCGAAGCGGGCATGTTGTCCTACCGTCTCTACCTCGGCGCCTCGTTGATGGTCGTCTCGTACTGGCGTTCGCCGGAGGATCTCCGACGCTTCGCCGCCGACGGCGACGGGCCGCATCTGCCCGCCTGGCGATGGTTCAATCGTCGCCTGGCCGACACCGGTTCGGTGGGGATCTGGCATGAGACCTATGTGGTCGGAGAGCATGAGACCATCAGCAGCGGGATGCCGCCCTGGGGCCTTGCCGAGGCGGTCGGCGCGCAACCGATCGGAGTCGGACAGGCCACGGCCGCAGCACGATTGGCGCACAACGGCTGTCCGGTCGCGCACACGGTGGAATCGCACTGACGACGGCGGGCGTCCTCTGTGGCGGGTTCGCGATCATGAAGTTCGCCCTACGATCGTTAATGTCACCGTCGTGCCGTCGGACGCGCGTTAAGCTGCGGACATCGCAGGTGGTCGATGTCGTCATGGTTTGGTCAAGCGGGTCGGGTGATAGCTCGGGGCTCACCGTTCAGGTGCCGCATGGGGGATTGCGTCTGGCCGACGCTCACCTATTCAGACCGAACATCGGAGTTGCCATGCGTATCTGTCCCCGACGTCTGCTCGTCGCCGCATGTGGGGCCGCACTCGCGTTCGTACCAGGCGCAGCCGCCGGTGCCTCGCCGAACGGAAGCCTCGATCCAGTCCTGCCACCCGGCTTTCCGTGTATCCACACGAACGTGTATCCGGTCGCGACGTGGGGGTGGGTTCCGTTGAGCGCGCATGCTCCGCGATTCGTCACCGGGCCCGCCGGTGCGTCGGGAAACGGTTCGCTGGATCTGTTGAACCCGCGGGGCGCGGTCAACTACTTCCATCTGGGGATCAACACCCCGCTGAACCAACTCGCGTCGCAGCGATATGCCCTGGGATTCCAACACCAGGGGCGTTATGTCTCCTACCAGCTGAGGGTTCGTGGGGCCGACCGAACCGATCGCGCTGCTTCCGGATTCAGCACCCTCGTGTGGGAACCGAGGTTCAACGGTGGGATCGGCAACGATCGGATGGTGACCTCACGCGACCTCGCCCGCGGGCGGTGGTGGAGCACGTCGCCCATCGCGGGACTGCCCACTCGCGACCAGGCGATCCCGTTGACCGAGATCGCCCGCCTCAACACTCGGGCCTTCGTGACCGAATACGGCGTTCAGAACACGTCGTCGGAGGCGGCGTTCGTGGACAACCTGGTCTACGGATGTGCGAAGTGGGACTTCCAGCCGATGCCCGCGGGGTCGTGAGCCCGGCGACCACCCGCGCCCAGGAGCCGGGCGCGACCATTCAGCTGCTGGGCCGATGCGTCATCAGCATCTCGATCGCGCCGACGATGGTGTCGACCAGCCCGGTCACCGTGTGGTCGCCGAGCTCGCCACGGGTCTCGTCCGAACGCATCATGATCACCGACTCGACGAGCCGGAACGGCAGGATCGAGCGCGTGTCGGACGCGACGCCGACGGCAGCGGTCGCCAGAGCCTCGTAGGCTGCGGCCAATTCCAGACGGGCCGTGCGGAACTCGGCGAAACGGTTGTCGGCGAGCTCGGGCAGGAGATAGAGGGCCCCGAGATTCCAGCGCGCGGCGGCGAGTTGGGTGACGTCGTAGCGGGCGAGGTCGAGCAGTCGCCGGAGTGGGTCGCCGTCTGCGGCGAGGAGGTCCCGGGCCCGCTCGAGCGACGGATCGACCGTCGTCGCGAGCAGTGCGGCCAGGATGTCGTCCTTCGTCTTGAAGTAGTGATACAGGGACGCCTGCCGGACGCCGACGGCGTCGGCGATCATCCGTGTCGACGTCCCCGTGTAGCCGTGGCGTGTGAACAGCTCCGCGGAGGCGTCGAGGATCTCGTCGCGCGCGGTGTCGCCGCGTCGTCTGGGCTTGACGAGTCGCGGACGGCCGCGGACCGGAGCGCCCGGAGTGTCGTTCTCGGTGCCGGTGCCGGTGCCGGTGCTGTCGCCATCGTCCGCCGTCGAGCGCGATGAACCCGGCCGCGTCGCCATCTCGCTCCGATCTGCTCGTACTTCGGCGGTCGCCCGGGATCGCCGTTCGGGTGTTCCTCGTGGTCCGGCATGACGTGTCGTCGTGCCCGGACGACTCACCCTAGCCCAGGATGCGGACGGTGGCGGGGCGCTGACCTGCGTCGTGTAACACACTCGTAGCGCTGGTTTTCCGCCTCGAAACATTTCTGTCATTCGATAGAAATAGCAGGACGGTTATCTATCACTCGACAGGTAAGCGGCTCATCGTGGAGCCCGTGACGCACCTCATCGACAGAGATGGACCACAATGACCTCCACTGCCATGAAGCCACCCGCCGAACCACCCAACTCCCCCGACGGGCACACCGCGGGAGGCGACGCGCACGACCTCAGCGAGTTCGGATATGACCAGCAATTGCACCGGTCGCTCGGCAAGTTCGCGTCGTTCGCGGCCGGGTTCTCCTTCGTCTCGATCCTGACGACGATCTTCCAGCTGTTCGGCCTCGGCTTCGGATTCGGCGGGCCGGCATTCTTCTGGACCTGGCCGATCGTCTACGCCGGACAATTCCTCGTCGCACTCTGCTTCGCCGAGATCGCGGCGCGATACCCGATCTCCGGAGCCATCTACCAGTGGTCGCGTCGCATGGGCGGCGAGGTGATCGGCTGGTTCGGCGGATGGTTCATGATCATCGCGCAGATCGTCACCGCGTCCGCCGCGGCGATCGCCCTGCAGGTCGTCCTTCCGTCGGTGTGGAGCGGATTCCAGATCATCGGCGACGACCCGACCCTCACGAGCACGAGCGGGGCAGCGAACGCGGTGTTGCTCGGCTCGATCCTGCTGGTGATCGTCACGGCCATCAACTGCGTCGGCATCCGCTGGATGAGCCGGATCAACAACATCGGCGTCACCTGTGAACTCGTTGGCGTGACCGCCGTCGTGCTGGCCTTGTTCACCCATGCCCAGCGCGGCCCGGACGTCGTGTTCGACACCGGGATTCCCGGACAGCAGCCCGGCTACATCTGGGCGTTCATCGTCTCGGGTCTGATGGCTGCGTACGTGATGGTCGGGTTCGGCTCGGCTGGTGAACTCGCCGAGGAGACCCGCAACCCGCGCCGCGTCGCACCGCGAACGATCCGGCTCGCGTTGACCGTGTCCGCGATCGGCGGCGGTCTGATGCTGCTCGGTGCGCTGATGGCGGCACCGACGCTCGACGACCAGCTCGCCGCCGGCGGCCTGCCCTACGTCCTCGACTCGGTGCTGGGCAGCTTCTGGGGCAAGGTCCTGCTGTGCGACGTCGCCGTCGCGATCTTCATCTGCACCCTGGCGATCCAGACGGCGTGCTCGCGGCTGATGTTCTCGATGGCTCGCGACGGCCGGCTGCCGTTCTCCTCGACGCTGTCGCATGTCAACCGCCGCACCGGGACCCCGATCGCGCCATCGATCCTCATCGGCGTGCTGTGCGTGGGAATCCTGCTCGTCAACGTCGGCAACTCGGCGATCTTCGCCACCCTCGCCAGCGTCTGCATCATCCTCATCTACCTTGCCTATCTCGCGGTGACCGCCCCCATGCTCTACCGACGGCTGCAGGGGTGGCCGAAGGGCGGCGTCGCCGTCGACAGCGAGGGCAAGAAACTGTTCTCGATGGGCCGGATCGGCATCGTCGTGAACGTGCTGGCCGTCCTGTACGGCGCGCTGATGGTCGTCAATCTCGCCTGGCCGCGTGCCGAGGTGTTCGACCCGTCCGGCGAGATGCCGATCCTGCAGTGGGCCGGCCCGATCTGCATCGCCGTGACAGTTCTCGTCGGCATCGCCTGCTTCCCCCGAGGCAAGGAACATCCCAAACCGGTCGAGGTCGGCGCGTAACCCTTCGTGGCTCGCTTCGCTCGCACCTCAGGGACCGGGCGCCGAGAGACGCTCGCCCTTCCCGGTTCCTGTGGAGCGGGCTGCGAGATCCCCGGTCCCTGAGTAGCGGGGCTGCGAGATTCCGGTCCCTGAGGAGCGAGCGCAGCGAGCGTCTCGAAGGGCCGACCACAAACCCATCCTCACAAGGAGTTTCACCATCATGACCACCACCGCGAACACCGCAGGCGCGCGCGAGCATGCGCGGGCCCAGGCGGGCACCATCACCGACTCGATGCCCGTCGTACCCGCGACCCGCTGGCCAAATTCGCCGGCCGGGATCGATGCCGCCGCACTCACCTGGGCCGAAACCGTTCCCGGCGGCCGGTACGCCGTCAAGGTGCTGGCCCGCGGAACGCGTCTGCGTCTGCGCGACATCACCGGGACGGCCTGTGCACACCTGATGCTCTGGCGCGCCGACGCCTCGTGGGAGCGACTCAACGTCGCCGACACCGTGAAGGTGCCGTGGCAGGCGTATCTCGGTGAGGGACATCCGCTTCTGAGCGATCAGGGTCGTGTCCTGGCGACCGTCGTCGCCGACGACTCGGGACATCACGATGCCCTGTGCGGGACCACCACGCTCGCCGGAAATGTGGCCAAGTACGGTCACGGACAGGTCCATTCGGACTCTCCGGCCGGTCGCGAGATGTTGACGCTCGCGGCGGCCAAACACGGACTGACGCCCACCGACGTCGCGCCGTCGGTCTCCTTCTTCCACGGTGTCGTCGTCGAGGCGGACGGCACCCTCACCTCCAAGGGATCTGCCGGCCTCGACAAGTCGGTCGAGCTGATCCTGCACCTGCCGTGCATCGTGGCCATCGCCAATACGGCACACCCGCTCGATCCGTCACCGACATTCGACACCGGCCCGCTCGAGGTCCTCGCCTGGCGGGCGCCCGCCGACCTCGACACCCTGATCCGCGATGCGGGCGACCGCGATCCCGAATACCAACGCGCCGTGGCGAACAGCGAGGACGCGTTCGGCGCCGCCGCACTCTGACGAGTGTTCCGACAAGGAGAAGCCATGAGCACCATCACCACCGACCAGCCCAGCCGGATCACCCTCGAGACGGCCCCCGCCGACGAACTCGCCCTCGTTCCCGGCACCGTCGTCGTCGACGAGATCGTCGGCGATCGCGCCCCGTGGTCGGGCGTCGTCGAGACGGGCGACGTGCTGACGATCGTCGATCTCTACGGCAACCAGGCCGTCGACACCCTCTTCTACGGCGCCGGCGATCACACCATCCGCTACTCGGCCCAGGCCACGATCGCGGCCCAGGGGACCATCTTCCTCACCACCGGTTCGGTCATCCGCGACCAGGAGTCGGTGCCGATGATGACCATCGTCGGCGACGAGGTCGGCAACCACGACACCCTCGGTGGCGCATGCTCGCAGGAGTCGAACACCCTGCGATACGGACACCACACGAAACACCAGCACGCGTGTGTCGAGAACTTCCTCATCGGCGGAGCCCGACACGGAATCGGCAAGCGCGACATCGTCGGCAACGTCAACTTCTTCATGAACGTCCCCGTCGACCCCGACGGATCACTCGGCATCGTCGACGGCTTGTCCGCGCCGGGGAAGCGTCTGGCCCTGCGCGCGGAGATGGACACCCTCGTGCTCATCTCGAACTGCCCGCAGATCAACAACCCCTGCAACGGATTCGACCCGACCGCCGTGCGGGTCATCGTCACCCGGCCGGCCGCGTCCTAGCCGCACCCGCCGCCACCCGCCGCACCTGATCACTACGAGGAGCTCTCGATCCATGGCCACCATCACCGTCCTCCGCGCGGGGCCGCTCACGACCATCCAGGACTGGCCGGGCCGCGTCGGCTACTGGAAAGTCGGTGTCCCGCCGTCCGGACCGATGGACGACCTGTCCTTTCGCCTGGCGAACGCGGCGGTGGGCAACCCGGCCGAGGCGGCGGGTCTCGAGGCGACCATGATCGGACCGTCGCTCCGGTTCGACGAAGCTACCGTCGTGGCGGTGACCGGAGCGCCCGCGACGGTCACGATCGCGGGACGGCAGGTCTCGCAATGGGTTCCACATCCGGTCGAGGCCGGAGACGTCCTCGACGTCGGCGCGGCCACCGACCTCGGGATGCGGATCTACGTGGCTGTCGCCGGTGGCATCGACGCCGACGATCTCCTGGGCAGCAAGTCGACCTTCACCATGGGGCGCTTCGGCGGTCACCACGGGCGCAAGCTCGCCGACGGAGACCAGATCGCGAAGGAGGGCCTACCCGCCGGAGTGACGCGTCGAATCCTGACCGACGAGCAACCCGCGTTCACCCATTCGTGGCAACTCGGTGTGACCATCGGTCCGCACAGCGCCCCCGAGTTCTTCACCGAGGAGGACATCGAGGATCTGCTCGCCACCGACTACGAGGTGCACTTCAATTCCGATCGCACCGGAATCCGCTTGATCGGGCCCCAGCCGCGGTGGGCGAGGGGCGACGGTGGGGAAGCCGGGCTGCATCCGTCGAACATCCACGACAACGCATACTCGGTCGGCGCACTCGACTTCACCGGCGACACACCGATCCTGCTCGGACCCGACGGACCGAGCCTCGGGGGCTTCGTCTGCCCGGTCACCTCGACCACGGCCGAACGATGGAAGTTGGGCCAGCTGAAGCCCGGCGACACCGTCCGCTTCGTCCCGGTGCGCAGCGAGCAGGCGGCCTCGCCGGCGGAGACCGGGCTGGCCCGGCGTGCCTGTCGGGTCGACGTGTTGTCGACCGGCGGGAACGCCGACCACGGGATACTCGGTCGTACCACGACCGCCGACGGCACGACCGAGGTCACCTACCGACGCAGCGGCGACGACAACATCCTCGTCGAATACGGCGACATGCGACTCGATCTCGCGCTGCGGGCGCGCGTACACGCCCTGAGTGAGCGGATCGACGCCGAACGACCGGCCGGTCTCATCGACCTCACCCCCGGAATACGGTCGCTGCAGGTCAAGGCCGACCCCGACGTGTGGTCGCAGCAGACGATGCTCGGCTGGCTCACCGAGTGCGAGAGTCAGCTCCCGGCGGCGGAGGACCTGGTCGTGCCGAGCCGGACCGTCAGTCTGCCGCTGTCGTGGGACGATCCGGCGACCCGCGAGGCCATCGAGCGCTACATGCTCGGAGTGAGGTCCGACGCACCCTGGTGCCCGTGGAACATCGAGTTCATCCGGCGGATGAACGGGCTGGGATCGGTCGACGACGTCCACCGCATCGTGTTCGACGCGAATTACCTCGTGCTCGGCCTCGGCGACGTGTATCTCGGTGCACCGGTGGCTGTTCCGCTCGACCCCCGTCATCGGCTCGTCACCACCAAGTACAACCCGGCGCGGACCTGGACACCGGAGAACGCGGTCGGCATCGGCGGTGCGTACATGTGCATCTACGGGATGGAAGGGCCGGGCGGGTATCAGTTCGTCGGCCGTACCACCCAGGTGTGGAATCACCGTCATCCCTTGCCCGCACCGGGTTTCGACCCGGAGCACCCGTGGCTGCTCCGCTTCTTCGACCAGATCCGGTGGTATCCGGTCAGCGCCGAGGAACTGCTGGACATGCGTGCCGACGTCGCCGCCGGACGCGGGGACAGTGTCCGGATCACCGACGGCAGCTTCTCGCTCGCCGAACATCAACGGTTCCTCGACGCCAACGCCGACGACATCGCCGCGGCCCGTACGTCGATGGAGCAGGCGCGCGCCGAAGAGCGCGAACGGTGGTCGCGGTCAGGAGAGTTCGCGGCCACCGTTCACTTGGGTGACGACATGGGGGCCGACGATCAGATGGTGGAGCAAGGGAGAGTCGCATGAGCAGGATCGCCGAGATCTACCAGCGGATCGCCGAGGCCGATCGGCCGGAGGTGTTCATCACGCTGCGGCCACAGGCCGACGTCGAGGAAGACCATCGCGAGTCACTCGCCGCGGCGGGCCCACTCGCTGGGGTGGTGCTCGCGGTCAAGGACAACGTCGACGTCGCGGGCCTGTCCACCACAGCCGCATGCCCGGGGTACGCCCGGATGGCCGAGCGCGATGCGGCGGCGGTCGTCGCGTTGCGGGCCGCCGGAGCCGTCGTGATCGGCAAGACCAATCTCGACCAGTTCGCGACCGGCCTCGTCGGCACCCGCAGTCCGTATGGGGCGGTCCGTGATTCACGTCGACCCGATCGCATCTCGGGTGGCTCCAGCTCCGGTTCCGCGGTCGCGGTCGCACTCGGCTTCGCCGACATCGCGATCGGCACCGACACCGCGGGATCGGGCCGGATACCCGCCGGACTGCAGGGGATCGTCGGGATCAAACCCACACTCGGCGTCGTCTCGACCGACGGCGTCGTGCCCGCCTGCGCGAGCTACGACGCGGTCACGATCTTCGCCGGAACCCTCGAACTGGCCGATCGCGCCATGGCTGCGATGGCTGCCGCGCGTGGTCCCCGACCGTTCGGTTCCGACGCCGCGCTCGCCGCCCCGGAGCAGCCGACGATCGCGATTCCCGCCGAACTGCCCGAACTCGACCCCGACTGGCGTGCAGCCTTCGACGCCGCGGTCGCCCACGCGGAGGCGGCCGGACTACGGATCAAACCGATCGATCTCTCGGCATTCCTCGCGGCCGCGAGACTGCTCTACGACGACGCGCTGGTCGCCGAGCGGTACGACGCCGTCGGACATCATGTCGACGGCTTCGGTTCCGGCTCGGGACTCGACCCGGTGGTGTCCACGATCATCCGCAGCGCAGGCGATGTCACCGCGGTCGAGCTCTTGCGGGCGCGGCGACGGCTGTCGGAGCTACGGGCGGAGGCGATGGCCGAGCTGGGCGACGCGGACGCGCTGCTCGTCCCGACGGCCCCGTTCCATCCGCGTCTCGCCGACGTGGCGGCGGATCCTGTGGGGGTCAATTCCCGCATGGGCACCTACACGAACTTCTGTAATCTGTTCGATCTGAGTGCGGTGGCGATCCCCGCCGGCGAGATCGACGAATCCGATGGCACGCGTGCACAATTCGGTGTCACGCTGTTGGGTCGAGCGCACGACGACGCGGCGCTGGTGGATCTCGCCCGACGATTCGCCGGGCAGGTGGAGTCGTCGCCCGCGGCGTGGCCCGAGATCGCCGGGGCCCCGACGGTCGAGCTCGCGGTGTTCGGAGCGCACATGCGGGGAGGTCCGCTCACCCACGAACTCTCCGACCGCGGAGCCCGGTGGGTGGGCGAGGTGGCGACCACCGCGAACTACCGACTCGTGGCACTCGACACCACCCCGCCGAAGCCGGGACTCGTGCGGGACCCGGCGTCGGGAGGAGTCGTCGAGGGGGAGTCGTGGCGGCTGTCGCCGCAAGCGCTCGGCGAGTTCCTCGCGGCGCTCCCGTCGCCGATGATGCTCGGTCGTGTCGAACTCTCCGACGGCCGGTGGGTGGTCGGCTTCGGCTGTGCGGCCGACGCTGCCGAGCGCGGCGAGCGTCTCGACCGAACACGGTGGTGAGGGGCGTTCACGTCTGGACAACTGTCCCGCGATTCGACTTTGTTGACCATTTCTTTGAAATCGCACACACCGGCTCGGCGCCGTGATTCAATGAGCGCGCTTGATCGGGTGGACAGGGGAGTGGGACACATGACCGACTTGGGGCGCAACGCAATTCGGCGATCACGGAAGGATGAGCGGCGCCGGAATCGCAAGCGGAAGCGCGCCGGCGTCGCGGTGGGTGTCGCCGCCATGGCCACCGTCGCCGCCGTCGGGGCGGGCCAGGCGATAGGGCCGGGACAGGCGCAGGCCGCTCCGACGATCGACGACGTGATCTCCGACGTCGTCTCCGGCGCACTCGGCGGCAGCGACGGTCTGGATCAGCTGGGAGATCTGAAAGACGGTCTGATGGCCGTCGTCAACGGCGGTGGCTCGAACATCGCCGAGCAATGGCGAATCCAGTTGTGCGGCTCCGGAGGTGAGAACGGCGGCGCCGATTGCACACGGTCCACCGGGGTCGGCCTGGCGATCGTGGCTCCTGGCCGGATCGAGCTCGTACCCACCGGCCTGTGGCCCGCCGCCTCAGGGGTCTACAACTTTCTCGATTCGATCGACATCCTCAATGTCATCCCGCCCCTGGTGAATCCGGAACAGCCCACCGGAAACGCCGCCATCATCGGCAGCGGATTCCAGTTCGCCTTCGCCACCACCGGCGGAAACGCCACCGCCGTCTCGTATCTCCCGGTCAGCCTCGCCACCGCAGGTGCCAGTGATGGCCGGACGGCCTACGCGTTCGCGCTGGTCGGCATGGCCAACGCGTGGACCACCGATGAGGTCACCACCTCCCTCGTCGGGATCGAGCTGCCGATCAGCTTGCCCGGCATCGAGCACGTCAGTTGTTACGGAGGCCTCACCGGCGCGTATGCCGAGGGTGTCGGTGCGTGCGCAAATGTGCTGGGCACGTTCGACTTCCGGTGGAAGGCGCCCAACAACGAGGTGCAGTTCGGTCTGACCGACCCGACGGGGATACTCTTCGATCCGGAGACGGTACTCGGGAACGTGATCACCGCGGTGATCACCAACGTCACCGGGGACGGAGATCTGCCGATCACCCTCAGCAAGGACTTCGGCCGCCTCAGCTTCGGCGGCGACTACGAACTCGGCAGCGGGAACTTCGTGCGCTGGACGAGCGACTATGGCACGCAGGCGCCGACGACCGTCGAATGGCTCGGGCAGAAGGTCACCTTCAACCCGTGGGTGACCGTCAACGGGGTGCAGAGGCCGAATCACATCGGTGCCCCGGTGATCGAGTTCGGTGCACTCGACACCGGCGAGATCGTCCCGGTCATCCATTTCCCGGACGTGGAACTGCCTTTCGGCCTACCGGGCCCGAGCGCGGCATCGGCGACCAATTCGACGACGACTCTCCGCGCCGCGTCGACCGTTCCCGAGATCTCAGACCCCGCCGCCGCGACGACCGACGCCCCGTCGTCGTACATCCCCGACGCGGCCGCCGGTGACACGACCTCCGGTGACACGACCTCCGACAGCGCGACCGACTCCGCCGGATACGTCGGCAAGCACCGTGCCACCGAGTCGGCGGTGGAGTACATGGGCAAGCACCGCAGCGCAGACTCCGATGGGGCAACGGAGGACGCGGCGGGCTCGACGGACAGCAGCGCGACGGACAGCAGCGCGACGGACAGCAGCTCGACGGACAGCAGCTCCGGCGACAGCGGAAGTAGTGCCACGGGCTCTGACACCGGCGGCGGTGACGCCGGCTCGTCGACCACCGACAGCTCCGAATCGGGCTCGGGCGCCGACGCGTCGGACTCGACGTCGTCTGGTTCCTCGTCCTCGGAGTCCGGTACCGACTGACCTCACCGAACCGCGCCCCGCGTGACGCCGCTCCCACCTCGCGTCGCGCGGGGCGCTTCCCTTCCCCGACCGAGGACGCAGTTCGCTGCAGACATAGCCAATATCGTCGCCCACCGACGGTTTCCGCTACGTCTGCGAGCCGGGCAGTGGGGGTTCCTTGGCTACAGTGGAATCACAACTCGCCTCGGCCAAGGAGGAAGTCATGGCGGTCGATCCGGCCAAACGTCAAGCGGTCACCGATGTCGTCCGGCAGCATCCCGGGATGAGTCTCGTCGCGGTGTCGCCCGGCATCGTCGTGTTCGGACTGCTGTGGTGGCTCACGAACCCCTTCCTGGCGATCGTCTTCGGGATCGTCGCGGTCGCCGGCGGGTATTACCTGCTGACCCGCAGGAGCTGACACGACCTACAGTGGGCACCGAACGAGTCCGGAGGGAGACCGCATGGTGGTGGCTGGGCGCCGGGAGGCCCGGTGCGTGACGGACCGGATCGGCTTCTGACGTGGCCACTCGCGTCGACAGCTGGATCTGGGCGATCCGGCTCACCAAGACCCGATCCGCAGCCGGCGCAGCCTGCCGCGGGGGACACGTCCGCGTCAACGGTGTGACCGCCAAACCCGCGCAACCGGTGTCTGTCGGCGACGAGGTGCGCGTGCGTCTGCACGGTGCCGAACGGGTCGTCGAGGTCACCAAGCTGATCAGCAAGCGGGTGTCCGCGCCGGCCGCCGCCGAGTGCTACATCGACAACAGTCCGCCACCGCTACCCACAGAGGTCCGCGCGAGTCAGCCGCGGCGCGACCCCGGCGCAGGTCGTCCGACGAAGCGTGAACGCCGCGACCTCGACCGTCTGCGGATGCGCAGCGGATTCCTCGTCGCCCTGATCGCCGTGCTCGGTCTGGTGCTCGCCGGTTGCTCCTCCGACGACTCCGACGACCCCGGTGCACCCAAGACCCCGGAGGCACCGGGAAACGCGGGTGCAGGTCCGTTCTTCGGCGCGTGCGGTGGGCTGAGTACCGACGAGGTCATCCGGATCACCAAGTTCGCCGGCCTCTCCAACACGGTGAACAACGCGTCGGTGTGTGAGTGGGACGGCAGCAACGACCGCACCGGACCGGTGGCCTCCTTCAACTGGTACCGCGGCTCACCGATCGGACGTGAACGCGCCACCGAGCAACTGTCACGCGAGTCGACGAAGGACATCGACATCAACGGGCACCAGGGATTCATCGCCTCCGACGTGGGGATCTGTGAGATCGGCATCGCGTTCGGTGCCGACTTCTTCGAATGGTCGGTCAGCGCCGGGACGCAGGCCCTGATGGGGGAGCAGCCGCCGCCGACCGAGCAGATCTGCGATGCCACCCGCGAACTGTCGCGGTTGTCGATCGAGCGTGCGTCATGAGGCGGACACTCTCGCTCGTCGCAGTCCTCATCATGCTCGTCGGCCTCGGGTCGGCCTGTGCCCGGAGCGTCGACGGCGAACCGGTCGCGGTCGGTGCCGCCGACAACGAGCAGGAGGGCCACGTCGACACCGACCAGTTCGACAAGCTCCTGCTCGAGTGCGAAGTGCTCTCGCCGGCGAAGATCGCCGAGGTGGTCGGGGGACAGGTCGCGCGCGGCACCTTCAACGGCGCGATCTGCCGGTGGATCGTCGAGGGCTCGGTGACGGCGAGCGTCACGTTCAACTGGTTCGAATGGGGTAACCCGACGGCCGAGAAGGACACCGCGAAGAAACTCGGTTACGACACCGAGAACATCAAGGTCGCCAGCCAGGCGGCGTTCACCCAGCGCGACCCCAAACGGCCCGCGGTGTGCGGCGTGACCGCCCGGGCGCCGAGTCGCGGGGTCTACACCTGGTGGGTCGAGCCGCGCACCAGCGCCGTGCCCGCCGATCCGTGCGCCGCTCCGACCAAACTCATGGAGTTGTTGCTCAGCGGAGGTCAGTGAGGCCCCGGCCGCGGAGCGCACAGTCGTCACAAGCCGGATCGCCTGCACTGACCTCGGGCGGCAGCAGAATGCGGCCCGGTCAGGTCGGCAGCTTCGACACCGACACCGTCGCCGCGACGACCTGGTCGCCGGCGTCATCGGGGATGAGCATCCACACCAGGAGACGGTCGGCCTCGCGCACCCTGCGCAGGGTGATCGACACGCCGGGCACGATCGGCCTGAGGTACTCGATGACCGCGCGATGCGGTCCCTCGACGAGATCCGGCTGATCGATCAATTCATCCTCGATCGCTTCCAGATAGGCCGCGTTGTTGAGGTGTTTGAACGGGTCGAAGTCGGTGCTGCGCAGCACGTGCTGGCGGTCGGGCAGTTCGACCGACGACGCGTCGGGCGCCTTGTCGGGGTTCATCGACCTCCACCGCAGCCGATGTTCGTCGGTCATCTGCGACAACATGTCGAGCATGCCGTCGGTGATGCGCGACGGCATCCCCTGATCGTTGACGTTGATCCAGAACGCCTCGGTCTCGATCAGACCCGGCTCGCGCTCATCCGGGTTGAAGCGGTTGGTCTCGTGGTCGGCGGTGAGCCGCACCCGCATGTTGGTCCAGCGCGTCGACAGCGCACCGCACCAGCGCTGTGCGGTCACCCCCGCCGGCCACGAGAACGGCCGGATCACGTCGATCACCGTCCGCCGGACGATCCAGAACGGATCGCTCGCCCCGTAGTCGGTCGCCTCGATGTTGTCGTTGGCGATGTCCTGCAGATAGCGCGCGACCGCATCGAGTCGCACGCGCATCTGCTGATCGACGTCGCCGGTGCGCACGCGATACGCGGCTTCGAAGTATCGCGCTCCGTCCTTGCGATCCTGCAATGGTTCGACATCCGTCCCACTGGGTGAGGCGCTCACTCGGTCCCTACTTTCGGCCGCCGGTATCTTTGCAGTTAAGATACTCAGGACGGAAAAACTAGAACACGTTCCACGTGTCGAATCCCAAGGAAACAGCAGATGGCGCATGTGATCACCAGACCATGTTGCAACGATGCCAGTTGCGTCAGCGTGTGTCCGGTCAACTGCATACATCCCACTCCGGACGAGCCGGAGTTCTTCACGGCGGAGATGCTGTTCATCGATCCGGAGACCTGTATCGACTGCGGTGCCTGCATCGACGAGTGCCCCGTCGAGGCGATCCTTCCCGACGATCAGCTCGAAGAACGCGACGAGCCCTATCTGCAGATCAACGCGGACTACTACAAGGATCACGATGTCGAGGGCGGGCTCGTGCCGCCGAAGAAGGCGCCGCAGCTCCCGGAGGGCGAACTGCACGTGGCGGTCATCGGCGCCGGACCGGCCGCGTTCTACGCGGCCGAGGAACTGGTTCGCAAACAGCAGGTCAAGGTCGACATGTTCGACCGGCTGCCGACGCCCTACGGACTCGTGCGCGCCGGCGTGGCCCCCGATCACGCCCCGACGAAGGGCGTGGAGAAGACCTTCGCGTCGACGGCGGCCAAGCGGAACTTCTCGTACTTCCTGAACGTCGAGGTCGGCAAGCACATCACGCATGCCGAACTCATCGACCGGTACCACGCGGTGATCTACGCCGTGGGTGCCGCGACGGACAAACGCCTGGGCATCGAAGGTGAGGATCTGGCCGGGTCGATCCCGGCCACCGAGTTCGTGGCCTGGTACAACGGCCATCCCGATTACGCCGACCTCGAGGTCGACCTCTCGGGCGAGCGCGCGGTGGTGATCGGCAACGGCAACGTCGCACTCGACGTCGCCCGCATCCTCGTCAGCGATCCGGACGAGCTTGCCAAGACCGACATCGCCGACCACGCGCTCGCAGCGCTCCGCGAGTCCAACGTCACCGAGGTCGTACTGCTGGCCCGGCGCGGTGTCGCACAGGCGGCCTACACCAACAGTGAGTTCCTCGCGCTCGGTGACGTCGACGGCGTCGACGTCGTGATCGATCCGGAGGAACTCGCTCTCGACCCGGCCACGGAGTCGGCTCTCGACGACGACACCCTCGATTCCACGATCGCCACCAAGATCCGGCTCGCCCGCGAGTTCGCCGAACGCCCGACCACCGACGGGAACCGCCGCATCGTCTTCCGCTTCTTGGTGTCACCCGTGGAGGCCACCGGCGACGGCGCCATCGAACGACTCACGGTCGTGCGCAACGCCTATGCCGACGGCACCGAACGTGTCGCGGTGACCCCGACGGACGAGCGCTTCGACCTCGAGACAGGACTGGTCCTGCGGGCGATCGGTTACCGTGGTGTGCCGGTCATCGATCTGCCGTTCGACGCGGTCAAAGGCGTCGTGCCGAACACCGACGGGCGGGTGCAGGCCTCGGCCGACGGTGACGTGGTCGCTGGACTGTATGTGACGGGATGGATCAAACGGGGTGCGACGGGGGGAATCGGGATGAACCGGATATGTGGACAGCAGACCGCCGAGGCGGTGCTGAGGGATCACGTCGACGGAGTCCTCGCGGCGCCACAGACGAGCCGTGACGACGTCGCCGACCTCGTCGCCGACCGGGGTGCTCGGCGGATCGATCTCGATGGCTGGAAGGCGATCGACGCGGCGGAGAAGTCTGCAGGCAAGAGCGATGGTCGACGACGGGTCAAGTTCGTCTCGATCACCGAGTTCGAGACCGCGGCCGGCATGGAACCGGTGCAATAGGGATGCGCGTCGCACTGCTGTCCTATCGCAGCAAGCCGCACTGTGGCGGCCAGGGGGTCTACGTCCGGCATCTGTCGCGCGAACTCGCGTTGCTCGGACACGAGGTCGAGATCTTCTCCGGCCAGCCCTATCCCGAACTCGACCAGGTTGCCGTCGACGCAGGGGTCAAGCTCACCAAGGTGCCGAGCATGGCGCTCTACGACGAGCCGGATCCGTTCCGCACACCGCGGCCGGGCGAGTACCGCGACTGGATCGACCTCCTCGAGGTCGGGTCGATGTGGACCGCGAGTTTCGGTGAGCCGCTGACCTTCAGCCTGCGGGTCGCACGAATCCTCAAGGAACGCCGAGACGATTTCGACATCGTCCATGACAACCAGTGTCTCGGTTATGGATTGCTCGACATCCAGAAGGCGGGCTTTCCGCTCATCGCGACCATCCATCACCCGATCACCCGGGACCGGACGCTGGCGGTGAAGGCGGCCAAGGGATGGCGCAAGATCACGGCGTGGCGTTGGCATTCGTTCTTGCGCATGCAGGGCCGGGTGTCGCGCCGCATCCCCGAGCTGCTCACCGTGTCACGCAGCAGCGAGGTCGACATCCGCAAGGCATTCGACATCCCTTCCGGCCGGATCACCACGATCCCGCTGGGCGTCGACACCGAGGTGTTCCGCCCCGGTGTGGAGCGTGTGCCCGGTCGGATCGTGTGTGTGGCCAGCGCCGACGCACCGCTCAAAGGTGTGTCGTACCTGCTCGAGGCGGTGGCCAAGCTCAGCGCCGAGCGACCGGTGGAGCTGGTGCTCGTCTCCAAGCTCGATCCGAACGGTCCGTCGGCGGCGATGATCGAGGACCTGGCCATCGGCGACAAGGTCCGCGTGGTGTCCGGTCTCGAGGACGAGGAGATGGCCGAGCTGCTCGCGTCGGCCGAGGTCGCCTGTGTCCCATCGCTGTACGAGGGTTTCTCGCTTCCCGCCGTGGAGGCGATGAGCTGTGCGACGCCGCTGGTCGCCACGCGCGCCGGGGCGATCCCCGAGGTGGTCGGGACCGGCGAGGAGGCGGCTGTGCTCGTCCCGCCGAGCGACTCGGGGAAGCTGGCCCAGGCGATTGGACGATTGCTCGATGACGAAGACCTGCGTCGCCGTCTCGGCGACGGTGGCCGTCGGCGGGTCGAGGACCGCTACAGCTGGGCGGCCGTCGCGGCGACGACCGCGGCCCACTACGAGACCGTGCTCGAACGGGTGGCGCGCGATGCGGCCCCGTCCGAGCCGGCGACTCGCTGATCTCGGCAGTACAGGATGAACGAAGGGAAGATCACGTGCTGACAGTGGATTTCGACCGCCTGGGGGTGGGTCCGCAGACCAAGGCGATCGACATCGGGGCGGGACAGGGCAGGCACTCGTTCGAGATGTTCCGTCGAGGCGCGGACGTCATCGCCTTCGATCAGTCCGAGAAGGACATGGGCGAGGTCGCCGAGATGTTCGACGCGATGATGGCCGAGGGGCATGTTCCCGCCGCCGCGAAGGCACGGGCCGAGGTCGGTGACGCCCTTCGTCTTCCGTACGCCGACAACAGTTTCGACGTCGTGCTCATGTCCGAGATCCTCGAGCACATCCCGAGCGACGAGGCTGCGATCGCCGAGATGGTCCGGATTCTGAAGCCCGGGGGCGTCGCCGCCGTCACCGTCCCGCGGTACTGGCCGGAGAAGGTCTGCTGGGCTCTGTCGGACGAGTACCACGAGGTCGAGGGCGGTCACGTCCGCATCTACAAGGCCTCGGAGCTGGCCGGAAAACTCACCACCGCCGGTCTCGAGGTCACCGGAACCGATCACGCCCATGCTCTCCACGCGCCGTACTGGTGGCTCAAGTGTGCTGTGGGAGTGGAGAACAACGACAACGTCCTGGTGAAGGGCTACCACCAGTTGTTGGTGTGGGACATGATGAGCAAGCCCGCGCTCACCCGCGTGGGCGAGCAGGTGCTCAATCCGTTCATCGGCAAGTCGGTCGCACTGTATCTGCGTAAGCCCGCCGCTGACACACGGCCCGAGCGCTCCGCTTCCGGCGCCGACGCGCCGTGATACCGACTCCCGCGATCGCGGGAGTCCTGACCGCACAGCAGGTCGACGCCACCGGCGCGGCCATCGCTGCGATGCAGGAGGATTCGGGGGCGCTGCCCTGGTTCCCGGGTGGCCAGACCGACCCGTGGGATCACGTGGAGTCGGCGATGGCCCTGTCGGTCACCGGCCGGTTCGCCGAGGCGGAGGCCGCCTACGACTGGTCGCGGCGGCATCAGCGTGCGGATGGGTCGTGGCCCATCCGGATGCTCGTCGGGCGGGTCGAGGATCCGAACGTCGACAGCAACTTCTGTGCGTACATCGCCGTCGGCGTGTGGCATCACTTCCTGATCACCGGCGACGACGGGTTCCTGGAGCGTCTGTGGCCGACGGTGTGGTCGGCGATCGACCTCGTCGTGAAGTTCCAGCGACCCGACGGTGCCTTCCGGTGGGGTGGGGATCACCTCACCGGCGCGATGTTCGATCAGGCCCAGATCACCGGCAACGCAAGCATTTTCCAGGCCCTGGACTGTGCGATCCGGATCGCCGACATCGTCGGACAGCCCGAGGAGGACTGGATTCGGGCGCACGGTGCGCTCGGTGAGGCCCTTCGGGAGCGGCCGGAGATCTTCGAGCCGCCGTCCGATCACTCGATGGACTGGTATTACCCGATACTCGGGGGCGCGGTACGCGGTCGGGCCGGGCAAGAGGTCATCGCCGAGCGCTGGGACGAATTCGTCGTCGCGGGCAAGGGGATTCGTTGTGTCGATCACCGCCCGTGGGTGACCGGTGCCGAGACCTGCGAGCTCGCCCTCGCCGTGGACGCCCTCGGTGACACCGACGACGCGATCGCACTGGTGGATTCGATCCAGCACCTGCGTGACCCGGACGGATCGTATTGGACCGGGCTGGTGTTCTCCGACGGCAAGCGATGGCCGGTCGAGAAGAGCTGCTGGACGTCGGCCGCTGTCGTCCTGGCGGCTGACGCGATCAGTCGGTCCACTCCGGGCCACGGAATCTTCCGCGACGTCCGGCAATCCCTGGCCGTGGGCGGCTGAATCAACTAGACTGGTGTCCAGTCAGTCGTCCAGGGTTGTGGGCGACCCGTTTTCGCGATGCGGCGTTGGAGGGTTCATGGAGTTCGGAATCGTGCAGTTCACCAGCGATCGGGGGCTCAAGCCTCATGTCCTGGCGCCGCTGATCGAGGACGCCGGGTTCGCGTCGTACTTCGTGCCTGAACACGGCCACATCCCCACCCGCCGCGACGCTGCCCATCCGCAGACGGGGGATTCGTCGCTGCCCGACGATCGGTACATGCGCACGCTCGATCCGTGGACGTCGCTCGCCGCGGCGGCCGCGGTCACGGAACGGATCCGACTCGCGACCGCGGTTGCGCTACCGGTGCAGTCCGACCCGATCACCTTGGCCAAGACGCTGGCCACGCTCGATCACATCTCGGCGGGACGGGTCACGCTCGGCGTCGGATTCGGTTGGAATCTGGACGAATTGGCGGACCACAAGGTTCCGCCGAAGCGTCGTCGGACGATGCTCCGCGAGTACCTCGAGGCGATGCGCGCGTTGTGGACCGAGGAGGAGGCCGAGTACCACGGCGAGTTCGTCGATTTCGGCCCGAGCTGGGCGTGGCCGAAGTCGACGCAGTCCGCGATCCCCGTCCTCGTCGGCGCAGCCGGCAACGAGAAGAACTTCACATGGATCGCCCGCAGTGCCGACGGCTGGATCACGACTCCCGGCGAGGAGGACATCGAAGGGTCGGTGTCGCTGCTCAAGCAGATCTGGGCCGATGCCGGACGTGAAGGTTCGCCCGAGATCGTCGTCCTCGACTTCAAGCCCGTCGCCGAGAAACTCGACAAGTGGCGCGAGATCGGCGTGACCCAGGTGCTCTACGGCCTGCCCGACGACAGCGTCGAGCGGGCGAGCGGCTATCTCGCCAAACTGGCCGGCAAGCTCGGACTCGCACCTGCCGCGGTCTGAGCCCGGGAGACTCGCACCTTCGCCGACTGGGCGCTATCCCGGTCCCTGAGGAGCGAGCTTGCGAGCGTCACGAAGGGCCGCCGCTCACGGCGCCGGCCGGGTCCAGTTTCTCGTCGACCGGGTCCAGTTTCGCGTCGATCGTGTCCAGAATTTCACCGACTGTGCCCACGGCGGGATGCTTCGGTAGCGGGATGGCGGGCGGTGGGCACAGTCGGTGAAATTCTGGACCCGATCGACCTCCGTGCTGGTGGCGTCGGGGGGTCGGGCGAGTGCGCCGGGGTTACGGTTCAGCGCGCAACCCCGGCATCAGGTACCGCCGAATATGCCGCAACACGGCGAGCGGGTCATCCGGATCGATCGTCTCCGACGGCACCGTGCCGAGGCTGATCAGCACGCGTGCAACCCATTCCGCGACCTCGCCGAGGTCGTGGCCCGGATGGATCTCGCCGCGTCCGGCGGCCGCATCGACGTATGGACGCCAGAACAGGGCCAGATCGGGCACGAGTCCCGACACACCCGCGCCCGCACACGCCGCGAACTCGTCGGGTTCCTCCGTCCGCAGTCGCAGCAGGAGGGTGCCTGGATCGTCGTACGCGCCGCGTCCGATCCGCACTCCTGCCGCGATCTGACGATCGAAGCCGTCGATGGCTTCCAATTCACCCCGGGCGTCGTTCCAGAAGGCCTCGTTGAGTCGGACGATCGCCGCGCCGATGAGAGTCGACTTGTCCGGGAAGTGTCGATAGAGCCACGCGCGTGACACGCCGGCCGTTTCCGCGACCTCCTGCATTGTCGTCGAGCGGATGCCCTTGTCGGCGAGCAGCTTCTCCGTCGCGTCCAGGAGGCGGGCGCTGATGCCGGTCGTCGGTCGCTGATCCGCCGGTGCCTCACTCACGATCGAACCCTAGCAGTTCCGTAGACATATCCCGGATTCTGTTCACTTCCACGGCGAAATGCGGTAGACAGAATGCACAATCTGTCTACTTGCCCGGGGTGCGGGCCGTCTCCGTGAGGAATCATGAGCGCATATCTGCCGCGTACAGCGGTCATCGGGGCCGGGATCAGTGGCCTGACATCGGGCAAGATGCTCGCCGATTACGGCGTGCCGTACACGTGCTTCGAATCCTCGGACCGGATCGGCGGCAACTGGGCGTTCGGCAACCCCAACGGTCACAGCAGTGCCTATCGCTCGCTGCACATCGACACATCCAAACATCAACTGTCCTTCCGGGATTTCCCGATGCCGGAGGAGTACCCGGACTTCCCTCATCACACGCAGATCAAGTCGTATCTGGACTCCTACGCCGAGGCGTTCGGACTCCTCGACAACATCGAGTTCACCAACGGTGTCACCCATGCACGTCGCCTCGACGACGGCGGGTGGGAACTGGAGACCCAGCGCGGTGAACGCCGACTCTTCGATCTGCTCGTGGTCGCCAACGGACATCACTGGGATCCCCGATACCCGGACTTCCCGGGGCAGTTCGACGGCATCGAGATGCACGCGCATCACTACATCGACCCGAAGACCCCACATGACTTCTCGGGCAAGCGAATCCTCGTCGTCGGCCTGGGCAACAGTGCGGCCGACATCGCTGTCGAGCTGTCCTCGAAGTCGCTCGAGAACACACTGACGCTGTCGACGCGGTCCGGGGCGTGGATCGTGCCGAAATACTTCGCCGGCAAACCCGCCGACAAGTACTATCACACCTCGCCGTACATCCCGTTCTCGTGGCAGCGCAAGTTCATGCAGGTCATGCAGCCGATGACCGCCGGGCGCCCAGAGGATTTCGGGCTTCCGACCCCCAATCACAAGTTCTTCGAAGCACATCCGACCCAGTCGGTGGAGTTGCCGCTCCGGCTGGGGTCGGGGGATGTGCTGCCGAAACCGGACATCG
Organism: Gordonia sp. OPL2; assembly: GCF_003797825.1. Taxonomy (GTDB): domain Bacteria; phylum Actinomycetota; class Actinomycetes; order Mycobacteriales; family Mycobacteriaceae; genus Gordonia. The sequence continues at coordinate 2,218 of NZ_RKME01000029.1, read as the reverse complement.
AGCGTCTCGACGGCTCAACGGTTCATTTCGTGGACGGAACCTCGGGCGACTTCGACATCATCATCTACGCGACCGGGTACAACATCACGTTCCCGTTCTTCGACCCGGACTTCATCAGCGCGCCGGACAATCGCATCGACCTCTACAAGCGCATGTTCTACCCGGGAGTCGACGACCTGGTCTTCGCCGGCTTCGCCCAGGCGACGCCGACGCTGTTCCCGTTCGTCGAATGCCAGGCGCGGCTGATCGGCTCGTACGCCGTCGGCAGATACCGCCTGCCGTCGGAAGCGGAGATGCACGAGGTGATCGTGGCCGACCAGCAGTTCTTCACCGGGCACATGCTCGACCGCCCGCGACACACCCAACAGCTCGACCACTATCTGTACGAACACAACATCCGCACGAAGGAGATACCCGCGGGACGACGGCGCGCCGAATCGCACGGCGCACCCGCGTGGGCGCGCGTCGCCGACGTCACCGCGACGGCAGCAGCAGGAGGCCCGCGATGAACGCGGTACGACACGATCTGAGATTCACCTCGCACGGGACTGCGTGCGATGCCTGGTTCTTCCCCGGCGTCGACATATCGCCGTTCGACGGCCCGAGCGGGCGCCCCGTCGTCGTGATGGCGCACGGATTCGCCGGCACCAAGGATTCCGGCCTCGAGCCCTACGCGCGTCGATTCGCCGACGCCGGGCTCGCCGTGCTGGCGTTCGACTATCGAGGATTCGGATTGTCCGACGGCGAACCACGGCAACGGATCTCGATGTCCGGGCAGGCCGACGACTACCGCGCCGCCATCGATGCCGCCACGCAGCAGCCGGGCGTCGACGCGACTCGTGTGATCCTCTGGGGCATCTCACAGTCCGGAGGGCACAGCCTCATCGTCGGCGCCGACCGCGTCGACATCGCCGCGATCATCGCGATGGTGCCACTGGTCAACGGACTGTCCGCAGGCATCCACCACTACCCTCAGGTCGGAGCGGCGGCGATGGCACGCTCGACCGCCGTCGGCATCGGCAGCGCGATCGCGGGGCGGCTGGGACGTCCCCCGACTATGATGCCCGTCGTCGGACGGCCGGGAGAGAAGGCGGCACTGACATCGCCCGGTTTCTACGACGACTATCTCGCCATCGCGGGCCCGTCGTGGCGCAACGAGGTCGACGCGACCGTGGGTCTCGAACTGGGCAGCTTTCGCGCCGACAAGGACGCCGACCGTATCGATGCTCCGGTGCTGATGCAGATCGCCGACTTCGACCAAGGTGCGCCACCGCACGCGGCCGCGAAGGCGGGCTTCAAGGCGCGCGCCGAGGTCCGTCACTACCCGTGTGATCACTTCGACGTTTTCGAGGGCAAGGAGTGGTTCGAACCGGCTGTGGCACATCAACTGTCGTTCCTGAGGCGTCATCTGGTCGGCGAGCGTTCGGCCGCCTCGGTGGCCGGGGGTGTCCGGTGACGCGACGTGCTGTCGTCGTCGGCGGTGCGTCGGGCATCGGTCTGGCGACCGCTCGTGTGCTGGCCGCCGACGGTCATACGGTGACGATCGCCGACATCGACGGCGACAAGGCGCAGGCCATGGCCGTCGACATCGGTGGCGCCACGACGTCGGTCACGATGGACGTCACCGACGAGGAGTCGGTGGCAACAGGATTCGCCGACCTCGACGACCTGCACACGGTGGTGAGCTGCGCCGGCCTGACGATCCCGGGTGCGATCACCGACCTCGAACTCGATCAGTGGCGGACCACGATCGACGTCTGTCTGACAGGGACATTCCTGGTGCTCAAGTACGCGGGCCGACAGATCGTCGACGGCGGGGGCATCGTCGTGATCTCGTCGCTGAACGGTCGGCAGCCGGGAGCCGGGATGGGCGCCTACTGCGCGTCGAAGGCTGGGGTGACGATGCTGGTCGAGGTCGCCGCCCTGGAGCTGGCCCCGCGTCGCGTGCGGGTGAACGCGATCTCGCCCGGCGTCGTCGAGACCCCGCTCACCGAGGGGCTGGCCTTCGTCCCCGGCCTCACCGACGAGTACATCGAGAACACGCCGCTGGGTCGTGCCGGGCAACCCGAGGAGATCGCCGACATGGCAGCCTTTCTCGCCTCGGACAAGGCCGGATGGATCACCGGCGCCGCGTTCGACGTCAACGGTGGTGCGCACCTCCAGCGCTATCCGGATGTGCTCGGCAAGGTGCGCGCCATGATGGAGGCCTGACCGCCCC
>NZ_RKME01000028.1 GCF_003797825.1 Gordonia sp. OPL2 | reverse complement strand
GCGGTTGACCAAACGCCGGTCACCGACCACGACCGGCAAAATCGAACGATTCCATCGCACATTGCGCCGGGAGCTTCTCGACGAGACTGGCGCCTTCGACACCATCGAGACCGCGCAAACGGCTATCGACGAATGGGTCCACGCCTACAACACCTGCAGACCGCATCAGTCGCTGAACATGGCCACCCCTGCCAGCGTGTTCCGCAGTCGCAGCACCGATCCCGACACCATGCCCAGCAAGCCTGTTGGTGCCGAGATCCGACCGGAAGCCGAAGTCGTTCGGCCAGCTCCAACCGTGGCCGATCAGTCGAGTTCCGCCATTGAGTTCGACACTGTCGTGCCGCCGTCCGGTGTAGTGACTATTGCCGGTGTGCAACAGGTGTGGGTCGGAAAGAAACTATGCGCAGCGCAGTGTCGTGATGTGGGCTGACCTGTCGAGCGTGTACATCATCTGCGACGACATCGTGATCAAGACGGTCCGGTCGAAGCTGACCACCGCAGACCTGCAACGACTCCGCGCCCGCGGCACCCGCCCGGGCCGGCCCAGACCGGCCCAGACCGGCGCAAGCCGCGTTCGACACCTCCACCGCCACCCATCGGCCGCGAGCTATCGAGATCGACCGGACCGCGAACCGCGACGGCATCGTCATTGTTCGTGGACATGAACTCGCCCTCGGCGTCGTGACGGCCGGCAGCCGGGTCAGCCTGCGGATCGACGGCGAGTTGATCCACGCGACCAACGGCACCCACCTGATCAAGACGCTACCCAATCCTCTTGACCTAGAGAATATGTGATTCCGGGGGAACCACAGCGGGTGAGTTGCCTCGGAGTGCGGTGTGGCCGCGTTCGTGATTGTAGATGCGAAGGAACTCGGGGAAGGCCGCGACGCGTTCGGTTTCACTGAGGTAGGGACGGGCGTAGGCCCATTCCTCCTGCAGGGTCCGGTTGAATCGTTCGACCTTGCCGTTGGTTTGCGGCCGGTACGGTCTGGTCCACTTGTGCTTGATCTTGTTGTCGTGCAACAAGTCCCGAAATATGCGGGACCGGTAACACGACCCGTTGTCGGTCATCACTCGCGCGGTGGTGACACCGATCGAGGCGAAGTGCGCCAACGCCCGAGTCATGAACGCGGTCGCGGTTTCCTTCTTCTCATCAGCGAGGATCTCGGAGTAGGCGTAGCGGGAGTGGTCGTCGACGGCGTGATGCAGATACGCGTACCCCAGGTTGGGGCGGCCAGCAACTTTGCGGGTTCGTCCAGGCTCGCGGTGGGCACTGGAGTTGCGGGTGCCCTGGGCGCGGCCGTGTACGCGATGTCCACCGCCGTCGGGGATTCTGCCGAGCTTTTTGATGTCGACGTGGATCAAGTCTCCGGGCGCTTGGTGTTCGTACCGGCGAATCTCGCGTCTGCGGGCACGTACCGGCGCCCCGGTTGCCGGGTCGATCCACGACAGTCGTAGGCAGCCGTAGCGGGTGAGGATGCGGTGCACCGTGGAGACGTTCAACCCCAGGTGGTATCCGATCCGGGCTGGCCCCCAGCGGCGGGAGACGCGTAACCCGACGACCCGGCGTTCCCGGCGCCGGCTGGTGCGATGCGGACACGATCGGGGCCGGCTGGACCGATCACCCATTCCGGCCGGCCCGTGGTCGCGGTAGCGATCCGCCCATCGCTTGGCCGTGGTGACTGACACGTTGAACCGGTCAGCTGCGCGGCGCAGTGGCCACCGGTCGTCCACAACACACCGAGCCAGACGCAACCGGCCAGTCGGGGACAGCGGTGAATTACGGTGGGACATGAAGACCTCCGGGTTGAGGAGCGGTTCTTAGACAGCTCCACACCTCACTCGGAGGTCTTCCCTATGTCACGTCGACTCGCCGAACGCCGTACCTAACGTCCCGGGTCGGTACAGCTAGGCCGGGTGCTCCTGATTGGCGTTCGTCGAAGGTTAGATCAGCGTAGACGTGGTCGTCATGCCTGTATACCTCGAGCTGGAGTCCGCTGGGGTTGTCGCTGCCACATCCCATACATGATGGCGAGTGCGCTGGTAGCCGCTGATCGAAGCCCATTGGGTGGTCCTCTCTGCGGTCCTCGTTCGGTGTTCGAGCACTCGCAGTTTCGTTCTGTTACCGACGGTATCGTTTGTGCTGTTGGTCTGGAGCGGGAAGTGGCAAGGGTGGAGATCGCCGATATCGATGATGTGGACCCGAGGCGGGTTCGCTCGCGGGCGCGGTTGTTGGATGCTGCCGCGACCCTGCTCAGCAGCGGTGGGGTCGAAGCGGTCACCGTGGAGGCTGTAACCCGGCTATCTCGCGTAGCCCGCACCACGCTGTATCGACATTTTGAGAGCACCACGGACCTGGTGGCAGCAGCCTTCGAGCGGTTGTTGCCTCAGGTGGACAACCCTGAAACCTCGCAATCGATTCGCGATGACCTGGTCACATTGATGCAACGCCAGGCTGCTCTCATCGAACAGGCTCCGTTGCAGTTGACCACACTGGCTTGGTTGGCAATGGTTCCCAAGCAACCTGGCGAAGAACCAAACGCATTGGGGCCGTTGCGGATGCGCGTAGTCAACCAGTACCGAGAACCCTTTGATCGAGTGTTGACAAGTAGCGCGGCCGCCGCTGAACTCGACGATCCGGACTTGACCATGGCGATCACTCAGCTGGCAGGCCCTCTGGTCTTCGCCAAGCTCACCGGGATTCGCGCGATGGATGTCGCTGATCTCGAGCGCCTCGTCGATGACTTTCTTGCGGCGCACAGGCGGCGCCCGCCTACATAGCCTCACCGCCTTCCACTTTTACGCTACAACTTGTAGCGTAGCGCTACCGATGGTTCCACTGTGGGCCAGATGAGTTGGTGAGGTACTGCGTATGGTGGTCCATCGTCCCGATGACAAGCGCTTGGCAAGGCGGCCGTTGGTCGAGCGCAGCGAGTACAGCTCCACGTTGGGACGAATCGCGCGGTTCACTTTGACGCACAAGTCCCTGGTCATCGGGGTGTGGATAGCTGTCGGGGTGGTGTTGGCGGTGCTGTTTCCTCAGTTGGAGACGGTGGTGCGGCAGCAATCGGTAGATCCGATCCCTGCAGGGGTTCCGTCCTTTCAAGCTCTTGATCAAATGGGTGGCGCATTCGGGGAAAAGGGCGCTAAGACCACTGTCTTCGTGACCATGGAGAACCCGAATGGGCTTACAGAGGTCACGCGAGAGCGATACGACGCGTTGGTCCTACAGCTCCGTGAAAATTTTGACGATGTGCAATCGGTTCGTGACTTGCTGTCGGATCCGATCACTGCCCGCCAGGCGTTGAGTGAGGATGGCAAGGCCTGGTATCTGCCCGTCGGGGTCTCGGGGACCCTGGGCGGTCCGGCGGCGACTCATGCGGTGGAAACCGTCCGCGAAACCGCACGCCGGGTGTTTGAAGATACTGGTACCGCGGTTCATGTCACCGGACCCGCAGCCACCTTCAGTGATCAGATCGTGAGTGCCGAGAGCGACCTGGTCGTGATCACTTTGGCCACAGTCGCGCTGATCGCCCTGATCTTGCTGGTGGTGTACCGATCGCTGTTCACAGCACTGGTGCCGTTGCTGGTGATTGGTGTCAGCCTTGGGGTGGGCCGCGGCGTCTTGTCCGCACTAGGTGAGCTCGGAATGCCGGTGTCTCAGTTCACCGTCGCATTCATGACGGTCATTCTGCTCGGGGCCGGGGTGGACTACTCAGTCTTTTTCATCAGCCGCTATCACGAGCGGTTGCGCCAAGGCGCGCCTACCGCGGATGCTCTTGTGGACGCTACAGCGACGATCGGACGGGTCATCTTGGCCTCGGCGGCGACGGTGGCACTGGCATTCCTGGCTATGGCGTTCGGCGAACTGAGCGTCTTTTCCACCTTGGGTCCGGCCTGCGCGATCGCGATCCTCATCGGGTTCCTCGCCACTGTCACCTTGCTGCCGCCGGTGCTGCAGTGGGCAGCCCGCTTCGGTTGGGGCAACCCCCGACGAGACCTCACGCGCAAGTACTGGAATCGCGTGGCGGTGCTTGTCGTCCGCCGCCCAGTCCCCCTTCTCGCTATAACGATGGTGGGGCTGATCGTGCTGAGCACGATCGCGATGGGTATCCACATCACCTATGACGACCGCCAGGGCCAACCCGCGACGACCGACAGCAACCAGGGATATGCGCTGCTTGACCGCCATTTCCCCACAGATGTGACGGTTGCTGAGTTTCTTGTGGTGGATGCGCCGATCGACCTACGCACCGCCAGCGGACTTGCCGACCTCGAGCAGATGGCTTCGCGGGTATCCCAAATTCCCGGGGTGACTCGCGTCATCGGCGTCACCCGCCCCACCGGCGACAAACTCGAACAGGCCGAGCTGTCGTGGCAGAACGGTCAGATCGGGGACCAGGTGGCAGGCGCCGTCGCAGACGGCCAGCAACGAAAAGGCGACCTCGAGCAGTTGCGCTCCGGTGCCAACCAGCTCGCCGACGGGCTGGCCCAACTCGACACCCAGCTACGCCTCAACCTGACGCCACTCGCCGGTATCCTCACCCAAGCAAGCACCGCCGGTCAACAAATCCAGCAGTACCAACCACTCCTGCGCCAGCTCGCCGCGTCCGCGCCCGCACTCGACCGCGCCTCACAGAACGCCCCACAACTTGCCGCCCTGACCCGCCAAACATCCGCGGCGCTGACAACAGTGACCTCAATCCTACCCCTCCTCGACTCAGCGCCCTGGTGCGCCCAAGTCCCCCAGTGCGCAACCCTGCGCGCACAGATTCGCGACCTCAACGCCACACTAGGGAGTGGACTGCTCGACCAGATCACCACCCTGTCAACACAACTCGCACAACTAGACACACCCCTCACGACGGTCACCGACCAACTCACCGCAACCGTCAACTCCCTCAACTCCACCCTGAGCACCATCAACAACCAAGACCTGCCCGCTAAGATCACTCAACTCCAAACTGGCGTGAGTCAGCTCGCCGCAGGATCACGACAACTCGCCGACGGCGTGTCCGCGCTGATCGACAGCAACCTTCAGCAACTAGCCGGGATGGCCACCCTAGCCACGCAACTCCAAACCTCCGCCCGCGAAACCGCCGGAACAGACTCCGCGACCGGCTTCTACCTGCCACCTCAAGCCAACGCAGACCGCCGCTTTGTCGATGTCGCTCGCCAATTCGTCTCGCCCGACGGCCATACCGTGCGCTACGCAATACAAACCAGCTTCGACCCCTACAGCACCGAAGCCATACAACTGACCAACACCATCACCGATGTTGCAAACGCCGCCAGACCGAACACCACCCTGGAGGACTCCCACATCGCAATCGCCGGATTCCCCGCCATCAACGCCGACCTGCAACGCCTACTCGCCGACGACTTTCAACTCCTGGCACTGGCAACCCTCATCATCGTCGGCCTGATCCTAATCCTTCTCCTCCGAGCACTCATCGCACCGCTGTATCTCCTAGGAACCGTCGTCCTCAACTACACCGCGGCACTGGGCATCGGCGTCCTAATCTTCCAACACATCCTCAAAACCGAGATCGCCTGGCCTGTACCGCTATTGGCTTTCATAGTCCTCGTCGCCGTCGGCGCAGACTACAACATGCTGCTCATCTCTCGCCTACGCGAGGAATCCCAGAACAACATACGAATCGGCGTTCTACGAACCGTCACCAACACCGGATCGGTCATCACCTCGGCCGGCCTCATCTTCGCTGCCAGCATGTTCGGCCTCATGGCTGGCTCGATCTCCATCATGACCCAAGTTGGACTGATCATCGGTATCGGACTACTGCTCGACACCTTTATAGTGCGCACCATCGTCGTGCCGGCCATCGCGACACTACTAGGCAAAACCAGCTGGTGGCCGAACAACGAAACCGTTTAACGCACTCCTGGTTTAGTTCCCCAGTATCCGCGCGGGACTGTCGCTAGGGACTGCTGCACGGATAGGTGACATCTGATCTGGCTTGCCTTCGGGCGGTCGGGAAGGATGTAGCTGTGCCCAAGCCGTACCCCCAGGAGCTCCGAGACGATGCGATCCGGGTGGCTCGTGATCGTGGAGAAGGCGTCACGATCGAGCAGGTCGCCAACGACTTCGGTGTGCACCCGATGACGCTGCACAAGTGGATGCGACGCGCGAATATTGATGGGGGCCGCAGCCCTGGCGTGACCTCGACCGAGTCCGCTGAACTGCGCGAGGCCCGTAAGCGGATCCGCCTGCTTGAGCAGGAGAACGAGGTGCTGCGTCGAGCGGCGGCGTATCTATCGCAGGCGAACCTGCCGGGAAAAGGCTGTACCCGCTCGTGAAAGAGCTCGCCGCCGACGGGATTGCCGTCGCGTGTCGTGTCGGGTACTTCAGCTCTCGCGCCAGCCCTACTACCGGTGGCTGGCCAGCCCGGTCACCAATGCCAAGCTGGCCGCGGCGTATCGGGCGAATGCCCTGTTCGATGCCCACCGCGAGGACCCGGAATTCGGCTACCGATTCCTCGCCGGGGAAGCCGCCACCGTGGGTGAGTCGATGGCCGAGCGGACCGCGTGGCGGATCTGCCGCGACAACGCCTGGTGGTCGGTGTTCGGCAAGAAGCGAGGTCGTAACGGCCGACGACCGGGACCACCAGTCCACGATGATCTGGTCCAGCGCGACTTCACCGCCGAGGAGCCACATCGGTTGTGGCTCACTGGTATCACCGAACACCACACCCGTGAGGGCAAGCTCTATCTGTGTGCAATCAAGGACGTGAATCACCCTAGGTTTGATGCCGTTTCCTTCTGAGTTAGGAAGGATGAGCGTTATGCCGAAGAAGATCGATCCAGAGGTCCGTGAATCACCCCGGGTTTGGTGCACACCTGGTTACTGGTGTGCCTCCACGGATGTGGCGGCATGTTGAGTGTAGTAGTTGCGTTCGGCCTCGATCGGCGGGATGCGTCCGAGTCGGTGCATGAGTCTGCTGGAGTTGTACCAGCCGACCCAGGATGCGGTGAGGTATTCGACGTCCCCGAGGCGCTCGAGAGGACCGCATCGGAATGGTGAATCATCGCGTACCGCTTCGGTTTTGAACAGACCGATAGTGGTTTCGGCGAGCGCATTATCGTACGCGTCGCCGACCGTTCCGATCGAGGGGACCAGACCCGACAGCTCCAACGTCTCCCCGCACCGCACCGACGTGTACTGCGAACCGGCATCCGAATGGTGAATTGTGTTACCCACCAACGGGTTACCTTCCCGGTCACGCAGCTGTGCCGCCTGGCGGATCGCGGTCCGGACGAACCGGTCGCTCTTGCAGGTCGAACACTCCCAGCCCACGATGCGCCCAGCGAATGCATCGATGACCAGTGCGGTGTACACAAACGACCCGTTGGCCAGCTGCACATAGGTGAAATCGGCCACGACCAGCACATTCGGTGCCGGCACCTGAAACTGGCGCTCGACGAGGTCCGGCGCGCGCACCGCCTGCGGATCGGCGATGGTCGTACGCACCTTCTTACGCCGGGTCACTCCCCGCCACCGGTTGGCGCGCATCAGCCGCTCCACCGTACAGCGAGCCACCGGGATACCCTCACGCTGCAGGTGGGCCCACATCTTCACCGCCCCGTACAGCGACTCCGGGGCACGTTTCCCGTCGGCATCGGGTTCGTAGTAGCCGGCCAGGATCCCGGTGACCGCGGTGTCCCACAGCGCCCGTTTCGACGGTGGCCGCGCCACCCACGCATAAAACGTTCTCGGGGAGATCGACGCCCCGTGCTCGGTGAGCACACGGCAGATCTGAGCGACCCCGAACCGAGCGCGATGCTCGGCGATGAACGCACACATCACAGCTGTCGCGGGTCGCTCTCCCGCGCGAAGAAAGTCGTTGCCGCCTTGAGGATTTCGACCGTGTCCTCAGCTCGGCAACCTTACGCTTCAGCGCGCGAACCTCCGCAGCCTCCGCCCGCGATACCCCCGGCTTCTCACCGGCGTCGACCTCGCTCTGACGCACCCATTTACGCAAGGTCTCCGGCGTCAACTTCAACCGCTTGGCAGTCGCGGTGATCGCGGCGAACTCACTCGGATACTCATCACGATGCTCGACCACCAACCGCACAGCCTTGGCCCGGGTCGCCTCGTCGTACTTCCTCGGCATGATGCCAACCTTTCCTCACAAAGATGAGGTTCCCCCCGAACCGTAGAGGCATCGATAATGAGGAGCACGATGCCAGAGAAGCGGAAGAAGTACGACCGGGAGTTTCGTGATGGGGCGGTCCGGATCGTCGAGGAGACAGGTAAGCCGATCGCCCAGGTCGCTCGAGACCTGGGGGTCAACGAGGGCACCTTGGGTAACTGGGTCAACCGGGCGCGCGCCGAGCGGGAGGGCCGCGGCGAGCTGACCGTTGATGACGCTGCTGAGCTCAAACGGTTGCGTGACGAGGTCGCTGAGCTGCGCATGGAGCGTGATGTCCTAATAGGACGTGTCAGAGCACGGGTCCGGTCAGGTCGAGGAACGACGTCTGGTGATGTCGTAGCCCGTTGAGGTTTTGCTTGAGACCGACGCAGCCCGGCGTGTCGGGTCCGGCTCTGGCACCGCGGTAGGCGAGGGTCGGTCGTGGTTCGAGCCCGCCCGCGGGGTGAGGTCCTTGATGTGCTGAGCCGCGAGCTCTTGCTGAGATCATTGACATCCCCGCTGGTTGCTGGGATCGCGAACGGCTCTATCGGAGGTCAGGCCCTCGAGCCTTGCTATTAGGTCGCCGCGCGGTGTCACCGGTCCTCGGACCGGAGTAACGGATTCCACTACTGCGTAAGGAGACTGGATGGCGATCTACTGCGGGATCGACTGGGCCGAAGGGCATCACGACATCGCCCTGATCGATGACGAAGGCGCACTGGTCGGCAAGCGGCGCATTGACGAGAGCATCGATGGCGTTGCTGAGTTGACCGCGATGTTGGCCGCGGCCGGCGACACGGTGCACGAGCCGATCCCGATCGCGATCGAGACTCCACGCGGGTTGCTGGTCGCGGTGCTGCGCGCGACCGGCCGGCCGATCTATCCGATCAATCCGCTGGCGGTGGCGCGTTATCGGGAACGGACGTCGGTCTCGGGCAAGAAGAGTGATCACGTGGATGCGATGGCGTTGGCAAATATTCTGCGCACTGACGCACATTTGCATCGGATGCTGCCCGAAGACACCGCTTTGGCGCGTTCGATCACTGTGCTGGCCCGCGCCTATCAGGACGCGGTGTGGCGGCGCACCAAAGCTGGTACAGGAATTGCGCGCTCGGCTGTGTGAGTATCACCCTGGTTTTCTGGCCGCGTTTTCTGCCGGATCGGGCTCTGGGCGCGGACTGTCAACTACCCGGCTGGCCAGCGCCGATGCGCGTGCGGTGCTGGCTATCGCGCCCAGCCCGGCCGAGGCAGAGAAGCTGTCGCGAGCGCGGATCGAGACGGCGCTGCGCCGCGGCGGTCGGCAGCGGCGGATCGCCAGCGTGGCCGAGAGTGTCCTCGTCGCGCTGCGCGTCCCGCAGCTACGGCAAGAACCCGTGGTGGAGCAGGCGATGCGCATCGAGACGCTGGCGATGCTCGGGGTGCTCAACGCGGTCTGCGACTCGGTCGACCAGCTCGCCGCCGCTCTTCGCGAGGCGTTCGAGCAGCACCCGGACTACGAGATCATCACCAGCTTTCCAGGGCTGGCTGATATCTCGGGAGCCATCGTGCTCGCCGAGATCGGCGACGACCGAGATCGTTTCGTCGACGACCGCGCGTTGCAGGCATTTGCCGGCTCCGCGCCGGTCACCCGAGCATCGGGCAAGTCTCGCACGGTGGTCCGCCGACGGACGAAGAACAACCGGCTCGCCGGCATTGGCTACTCCTGGGCGTTCACCGCCGCCGCGAGACCGTCACCGACACGTGATCACTACCTACGCCGCCGTGAGCGCGGCGACGGCCACCCGGCCGCGCTGCGGCACTTGTTCAATCGGATGCTCGGCCAGCTGCATCACTGTCTGGCCTCCGGCCAACTCTACGACCCGATCAAGGCCTTCCCGCACGCAGCCACCGAACCCGCCGGCGCAGTTGCTGCTTGACACGATCGCGACATCGGAGGTCTCAAGCGATCAGTGGTCCTGTGGGTGAAGGAGGCGACGAAGTGAGCGTGGCACGCTTTATCGCCGACCAGAGGACCAACTATCGGGTGCCACACGCGGTGTCCTGCCGGCTGCTCGGGGTCAGCGAGGCGTGGTTCTACAAATGGCATAAGCGGACCCAATCGCCGGGTGCGGCAACGGGTTTGCACACCACCCGCGACTATCGCCGGGACACCATCGACCGGGCCGTGGCGGTGGCGTTCGACAAGGCCCGCGGCCTGCACGGGTCACCGCGCCTGCATGCGGATCTGCGTGCTGACGGGTGGACGGTGACCGAGAAGACTGTCGCTGATTCGATGTGTCGTCAGGGCCTGGTCGCGCGGCGGATCCGCCGGCGCAACGGGCTGACCCGTCAGGACAAGACCGCCCCGAAGTTCCCCGATTTGTTGGGTCGCGATTTCACCGCACAGTGCCCCGATCAGCGGTGGGTCGGCGACATCACCGAGATCCCGACCGCGGCGGGCAAGCTGTATCTGGCCACGGTCATCGACCTCTACAGTCGCCGCCTGCTGGGGGCGGCCACCAGTCGTCACCCGGATGCAGCGTTGGCGTGTGCGGCGATCGAGATGGGGGTCGCCACGCGGGGCGGTATGCAGGCGATATGGCGTGATGACGATGCGCAGAAGCTGATTTTCCACACCGATCGTGGGTCGACGTACACCGCGAAACGGTTCACCAGGCTGTGCCAGAAGATGGGTATCCGGCAGTCGATGGGCCGGGTCGGATCGTGTTTCGACAACGCCGCAGCGGAGGCATTCTTCTCTTCTTTGGAGTGGGAAGTGTTGTCACGCAACGAGTTCCATACTATCATGGAGGCGCAGGCGGTCGTGTTGGAGTGGTGCTACGGCTTCTACAATCACCAGCGTCGCCACAGCGCGATCGGGATGATGAGTCCGGTCGACTACGAGAACACCGCAGTCACCGAGCCCGAAGCCGCATAGAGGAGTCCTCCACGATTCCGGGGGAACCACAAGAGGTGTGCACCAAACCCGGGGACGTTCACCGTGAGCGGGCGTTGCGGTTGTTGCAGACCCATGGTGGTGAGTATGCGTCGCTGACAGCGGCGGCCGAGGCTGTGGCCAAGCAGGTCGGCGTTGGGAAGGAATCGGTCCGCCGGTGGGCGGTGCAGAATCAAGTCGATACCGGGCAACGCCCGGGCGTGACCTCGGAGGAATCGGCCGAGATCAAGAAGCTCAAGGCCGAGAACCGGCAACTGCGTGAGGACGTGGCGGTGTTGAAAGCGGCGACGACTTTCTTCGCGGGGGAACTCGACCCCCGCAATCGATGATCATCGCGTTCATCGACACGATGCGAGCTGAAGGTGTAGCGGTCGAGTCGATCTGCCGAGTCCTGCGGGAGCAGGGTTGCCAGATCGCCGCACGCACCTATCGGGCCTGGCGTTCGCGTCGGCCCGCCGCACGCACCATCAGCGACGCCCAGACTGTCGATGCGGTGCGTGAGGTCGCGTGGCGGGTCGATCACCAGGGACGGCGGCGGCTCACCCCGGAAGGGCTCTACGGACGCGTGAAGATGCGTGCACTTCTGGACCGCACCAGCATGCCAGGGGTGTCCTACGGTGCGGTGGACCGCGCGATGAAGATGTTGCACCTCAATGGTATTCGTCGTTCCAAAGGTATCCGAACAACGATCCCGTCCACGGATGGAATCCGGGCCGGAGACCTGTTGAACCGCACGTTCTGTGCTGCCGAACCGAACCGTGTGTGGGTCACCGACTTCACTTACGTCCGAACGTGGTCCGGATGGGTGTACGTCGTGTTCATCATCGATGTGTTCTCCCGCAAGATCGTGGCCTGGCATGCCTCCACGAGCAAGGACGCCACCTTGGTGACCATCCCTCTACGGATGGCGCTATGGCAACGTGACCGCGATGGTCATCCTGTCAAAGATGGTGAGCTGATACACCATTCGGATGCAGGATCGCAGTACACGTCAACACGGTTGACGCAGAAACTCTCACTGGAGAGTATCTCTGCGTCGATCGGATCGGTGGGAGATGCCTACGACAACGCGCTGATCGAATCAGCGAACGGCCTCTACAAGACCGAGTGCATCCGCACGACGATCTTCCACCAGGGCCCCTACAAGACCATCGCCGACGTCGAGTACGCCACCGCAGCGTGGGTCGACTGGTACAACTGCAGCCGGCTGCACTCGAGCATCGGCCTGATCCCACCCAACGAGTACGAGGCCAGCTACTACGCTGGACTCACCACCGAGCAAACCCCCACATTGGAGGCGGCACAAAACTTGGGGTGATTCACAGTCAACGATCTCGTCCACCCGATCCGCTCCGCGATCACCGTCGCCGGCATCGTCGGATACTCCCGCAACAACGCCCGGATCTGCGGTTCGAACGCATCGACCACCGAGCCCTTCGCCGGTCGCGAGTACTTCGGCGCGGTGTCTGAGGCCAACGCCGCCCGCACCGTGTTACGGGCCACCCCCAACCGGCGCGATCTCCTTGATCGGCACACCCTCACTGCGATGCAAACGGCGGATCTCCGCCCACTGCTCCACTGAAATCACCCTCCTAACAAGACGGGGGTCAAAATTCACCCGTCGTCAGGGGGTCAGTTTTCAGGCGCCGTCAACATACCCTTCGGGATCGATCCAACGACCGCGTCACCAGGTAGAGCGTTTTGAGTGCGGACTGCTCGTTCGGGAAGTGCCCTCGAGCGCGCACCGCACGCCGCTAGCGGGGCGTTGAGACTTTCGATAGCGTTGGTGGAGCACAACACTCGTCGAATTTCGACGTCGTTGTCAAGGAACGGGATGAACTCCTCCCACGCACTCTCCCACAGGGTCACGATCGCCGGGTACGGCGTGCCCCACTTCTCAGCGAATTCCTCCCATCGCAGCCGGGCCTCAGCGGCGGTCAGCGCGGTGTAGATCGGTCTGAGATCGGCGCTGATCTTGTCCCTATACTTGCGGGAGGCGTACTTGAAGGTGTTCCGGATCAAATGGATGATGCACGTCTGTACCGTGGCCAACGGAAACGCGGCAGACACACTGTCGGGCGACCCTTTCAAGCCGTCACAGACAAGGGAGAAGATGCCCCTGGCACCCCGGTTCTTGAGGTCGGTGAGCACCGCCCGCCGGAACGTGGCCGACTCGCTGCCGCCGTCGCCAGCCCACATGCCGAGGATGTCTTTGTGCCCATCGAGATCAACCCCGATCGCGGCGTAGATCGGCCGGCTACTCACTCACGCACCTCATCCGCGGTGGTGACATCGTGTTCTTGACCAGTCTCAACTGGCCCTGCCACCAGGGCATCCACGCCCTCGACTGTGTCGGTCATCGTCGTGATTCCTCCTGCCCCACGCCGGGGGCGATCAAACCACTTACACCGAATCAGCGACAGTCCCCCCTGCGGCGTCAGTCTGTACGCGTGAAGTTGGCGAAGAAGTCATCGATTGTTGATAGGTCGGCATACCGTCGAAAATGAGCGACGTCGACCTTGACGAAGACACCGCTAGAGGTGAAATACGTT
This sequence comes from Gordonia sp. OPL2, assembly GCF_003797825.1. Lineage (GTDB taxonomy): Bacteria > Actinomycetota > Actinomycetes > Mycobacteriales > Mycobacteriaceae > Gordonia. Next base: position 48,443 of record NZ_RKME01000028.1, on the reverse strand, counting down.
CGATCATCGAACGATCCAACGGCCGCGATGTGCAGTAGGCGATCCGACTCGTGGTCAATCCAAGCAGAGAGGCGAATGGGAGTGTGCAGAGGGACCGGCTGACGGTATTCGACGGTCAGGGTGCGGGTCACCGCGGGGGTCCGCGCGATCCACAGGGTGAAACCCATGATGTCGTCGCAAGCGGCCGAGATCGCTCCGCCGTGCGCCAACCCGGGCGCGCCAAGGTGCCTCTCGTCGAAGGTGTGATCGGCGTACACCCGCTCGCCACTCCGGTAGACCTCAAGTTGAAGTCCGTGGGGGTTTTCGCTTCCGCAGCCCATGCACTGGGACGAGTGCGCCGGCAGTCTTGCTTCTGAGGTCATCTTCTGATCGTTGTCCTTACTAAGCCGCCACCTACTCAAACAGGGTGCGGGGGTCGATGAGGTGTGGGAGCAGGTCCCGACACGGTCTTTCTGTAAACACTATAGGTAATACTGCCAGTACCTGGTACCGTCCATAACGCGCACCAGCATTAAGCGGCGCATACCCCGTGTACGAGGGAAGGAGAGGTCCATCACCACTCGGACCGGCGCCAACCGTTTCCTGGACGGCGCCGCCACTTTCGGTAGCACCCTCGGCTTGGCTGGCCAGGCCCTGCGGTGGGTAGCGGTAGACATTGCTACGGGACGGTTTCCGTTTCGCGAAGCCGTATCGCAGACTTGGTTCGTTATTGTCGTGACGACTCTGCCCGCGATTCTGGTAGCTGTGCCATTCGGTGTCATCGTGTCGGTACAAGTGGGAAGCCTCACTCAGCAAGTTGGGGCCACGTCAATTGCTGGCGCCGCTGGGGGCCTCGGGATCATTCAACAGGGAGCGCCCATCGTTACCGCCCTTCTACTCGGGGGCGCGGCCGGATCAGCGATTGCCTCTGATTTGGGCGCTCGAACGATTCGCGAAGAAATTGCCGCCATGGAGACACTCGGACTCAACCCCACCAGGCGCGTCGTAGCACCTCGGTTCGTATCTGTGTTGATCACTGCGCCGATGCTCTGCATGCTGATCGTCTTCACCGGGCTGCTGGCGGGCTACGCCATCAGCGTCGATGTCCAAGGCATCACACCCGGCAGCTATGTCGCATCGTTCGCGTCGTTCGCATCGGTAACCGACATCGTTGTCGCTCTATGCAAATCGCTTGTGTTCGGACTTGTCGTGGTGACGATTGCTTGTCACCGCGGGCTGTCGACGAAGGGCGGCCCTAAAGGCGTCGCAACCTCGGTCAATGCCACCGTAGTGCTGGGTGTCGTCGCGTGCTTCGTGATCAATGTCTTTATCACGCAACTAACAACCATGTTCGTCCCCCAAACCATTGGATGAGAAACGCCTCGTGACCACCGTTCCCTCCCGGAGGTTCTCCGCCGCCACCCGGCCGGTCGGTGCCGTGATCGCGCCCGTTGCACAAGTACCTGAACGCTTGGGGCACGTCGCGACCTTTGTGATCGCCGCGGTCCTCGGCATCCGCCATGTCATCACCACATACCGGCGCCAAACCCTGCTCTACATACAAGAATTCGCCTGGGGTAGAGGTGCAGTCTTGGTCGGTGGTGGAACGGCCATCGTCCTCGCCATCCTCGGCATCGCCGTCGGCGCCTCAATCGGTATCCAGGGTTACGCCTCGCTGGACCTCGTAGGGATGGGTTCACTGACTGGATTCATCTCTTCCTACGCTAACACCCGAGAGCTTGCGCCAATGATCGCTGCGATCGGGTTCGCAGCACAAGCCGGCTGCCGGTTGACAGCTGAGATAGGCTCGATGCGCATTTCCGAGGAGATCGACGCTCTCGAGGCTATGGCGGTACGTCCCATTCCCTTCGTCGTCAGCACTCGCGTAGTGGCGTCGATCACGACCGTGATTCCTTTGTACATCATCGCGCTTATTCTCGGATTCGCGGCCGCTAAGCTCGTCGTCACACAGGTACACGGCCAATCCGGCGGCACTTATGATTTCTATTTCGACCAGTTCCTCAAACCTCAGGACCTTATCTTCTCGCTCATCAAAGTTCTTGTATTTGTCGTTTCCGTAGTGATTATCCATAGCTATCAGGGCTACTTCGCCACAGGCGGAGCTGAGGGGGTAGGCCGGGCGTCCGGCCGAGCGATCCGCACGAGCCTCATCGTCATCGTCGTGGAGGACATGATTCTGACACTTCTGATGTGGGGATTCGATTCCGGCGTACGGATTTCTGGGTAGGGGGGTTCAGTGGCTGTCTTTCATGATCCGTCCGGGCGCGAACCATCGCACGGGAACCTGGTCCTTCGGGGGGTCGCCCTCTTAATCCTCGGCGCGATAGCTGCCTACTTACTGATAAGTGACGCTAACGGTGACTTCAGCGATCACACGTCGTTGACCATCAACACCGACGCGATAGGCGACGGATTGAAGGGGGGATCGGAAGTGAAGTACCTTGGGTTCACCGTGGGCGAGGTCTCGAGCATCTCGGTTCGAGACCGTGGCGCGACGGTCAAAATCAACTTCACCGGTTCCGGCAACGACCTAGATCTCCGGCAGGGCATGACGGTGAATTACACTTCGGCAAACGCACTGGGACCGACGGCACTGGAAATCGTAGATCCTGGACACGGACCGCCCATCGGTTCCGGCGGGAGTGTCTACGTAAGCAGGTTGCAGTCTGAACAGACCTCGGTGTCAACACTTGTTCGCAAGATCTCCACGCTGGTCGAGGCACTGGACCAGCCCTCGTTCGAAGCGGTGGTGAGGTTCATCGTCGAGGATTCGCAGGCAATGTCTGATAGCGGAAAACTCGTATTCCAGATCGCGAAGCTCACGCGGGATGTCCAGAAACGGCCGGTCGGGGAGGACCTAGAAATTGCAGCCAATCTGTCCACCGGAGTCGCCGACTTCATGACGCCGTTCGTCCCTGGCGTCTTGAAGAACGTCGATATCGCTGACTTTTTCGCCACTCAACAGAACATCGATCGCACGAAAAGCAATCTCGGCGACACGGGAAAGGTTCTGTTCGGTGCACTCGGCGGACTGCTCGACAAGAATTACCCGGCCCTGAGTTCGCTGTTAGACGTCGGCCTTGATCTAGCGCGGCCCGTCGCCAGATCCGCCTCGGGGCTCGTTCGCACGGTGTACACGATCCCGCAGATCCTCGATGGCATCGACAAAGCCTTGCCGAAATTCGGCGACCGAGTCCAGCTCCAGCTAGCACTGGTGGTCCAGACCTCACCTGCTCTACAAAGCGCATTGAGAATGGGGGGGCCCACGGGATGACTCTGAGGTCTCTGACACCCACAATCATTAAGATCACCGCGTTCACCGCTGTCATCGGCGTCCTTACGTATGTCATCATCGCGATTCTGCAGCCGACCAACGAAGGATCCTCCAGTTCGCAGCGTTCCGCGGTTTTTGCCGACGCTTCCGGACTCAAGCCCCGCGACGGGGTACGACTCGCTGGAGTGAAGGTGGGATATGTAACGGCTGTCGACCTGAAGGGATCAACAGCGATCGTCCGTTTCCAACTGGACGACGGCGTCTCGATTACCCCCGCGACGACTGCCGCCGTCCGTTACCAAAACCTGCTGGGGCAGCGGTATGTGGAGCTCATCAATGCCGGACAAGGCGCCGACCAGGAGTCGATCACACAGGTGGCACTCAACAAGACCGTCCCGTCGTTCGACGTATCGACACTATTCAACAGTTTCAAACCAGTATTCGATACATTGAATACGGCCGAGATCAATGAGCTTCAGTCGAACCTGCTACGGGTCGCCCAGGGGGACGGTCGAGGTATCGCACCAGTCATGAAGCAAGTCGCGAACATCACCGAGTACGGGAACCAGCGTTCAGAGATCATCACCAACATTGTGACGAGCCTGGGACAGGTGTCTGATCAGTTGATGGGGCGCTCCGCCGAACTGGTCGAGTTGATAGACAAATTGGGGTCAATCGTCGATGCGTTCAGCCGCGTGAGCGATCGCCTGAGGGCCTCGCTGCGGGAGGTCAACCGTTCGATGGCGAAGACTGTGCTCTCCGGTGAGCAGATCGAGTCGACCTACGACACCAGCTTCGCGGCCATTTATCAGAGATTGGTGCGGGAGCCAGGGGATACAGAAAGCTTACTGAACGGTGCCGTTCTCCTGAAGCCACTCCTGGACGCCCTGGAAACTACATCCAAAGCGACACCTTCGTCCTCGGCGGCAGGGTGCGCCCGAGGAGTGCTCGACCTACCGAGAACAGCGCAGATCGCCCTGATGGGTCAACGACTGGTGGTGTGCCAGTGACCCGCTTCTTCGATAAGCGTCCGCATCACCGCCCGCAGCGTCGGCGCGACCTCATCCTGGCGGGAGTCGTTACGATGGTCACGGTGGCCGGCCTCGTCGTGGCGGGTGCTGTGTACATCTCACCGCCCGGACAAACTATCTACAGTGCCAAGTTAGTCAATACCGGCGGATTGGAAGCCGGCGACCAGGTACGTATCGCCGGGATCAGGAAAGGCAAGGTCGCGTCAGTCGACCTGACCGGAACGTTCATCACCGTGCGATTCCGGCTGGATGACTCGATTGCCGTTCGGTCGGACGCGACGGCGAACGTCCGTCTCATCACCCCTATTGGTGGACGTGTATTGGACCTCGACCCAGGTTCAGGCCCGTCGGCCCTCGACGGTGCAATCCCACTGGAGCAGACAAGCAGCACCTACGACATTTCCAGCACGCTTGAGACAACCACACCGGTGTTCCGTGACGTGCGTGGTGTTGATCTACGGCGCACAGCGGCGCTGCTACAGAATGCTTTCTCCGACGGAAACACCAATATCCCTGATGCCCTGCAAAACGCGAGCAGCCTGATGGACCTACTGCAACGTCAGTACGCACAACTCGACAAGACGATGACGTTGTCCGATGAGTACGTCGCCGCCCTCGCAAACCGCAAGCAGGTACTCGTGGACTTCCTCCGCCAGCTCAGCTTCCTTGCCCGCACCCTTGGACCAGACATCGCCAACGTCCAGAACGGATTCGATTATCTGCGCCGTCTTTTCAAGCTACTGACCCGACCGCTTGTCGCGTACCGCGACGGAATAGAACCATCGGTACAACAGTTCAAGACCCTTCTGAACAAGGTGTCGGCCCAGATGCCCGCCTACGCAAACGCGCTGACCCAGGTCGATCAGATCACCAGACGACTGAGCATTCTTCTCGACGCTCCAGAGGTCGGTCCAGCGAGTCCTGGACCGACTGTCCGCATCTGCATCCCGAGTGGTGATCAAGAATGCTGACAGAGCGGATGCGTCAGCATCTGATCCCGATCGCCACCATCGTCACACTGGCAGTAGTGATCGCGGCCGTAGGAATCAACTATGCGACAGCCGACGACGACACGCGGCCACTATGTGCGGAGTTTTCCGACGCATCAGGTCTGTACGAAGGCAACTCCGTCGCGATGCTCGGCAAGAAGGTGGGCAGGGTCGTAGGCATTCACGAGGAGGGCCAGAGGGGCGTGCGTGTCGACATGCGGATCGACAAGACCGTGCCGCTTCCCGCGGATGTGGGGGCCACCCTGGTGTCCACCTCGATTGTCACCGAAAGACAAATCGAGTTCACCCATCCCTATCGCGGCGGAGAGCATTACGAGTCGGCCAAGTGCATACCACTGAACAAAACCAGGACTCCACTGGGGATTAGTCAAACGCTCGACGCGATCAGCACTCTTTCCGATGAACTCGTCAAGGACGGCGGACGTGACACCGATGCGATTCTCCAGGCGCTCACGCTCGTCTCCAAGAACATGGAGGGAACCCAGGGCGATATCTCTGGCATTCTCAAGGACTCGGCCACGCTGATCAACGATCCGACCCGGCGTGATGGTCAGATACGCAGAATTGTAGCCAACCTCGCGACCTTAACCGGTGTTGCCACCGAGAACAGTGCTGAGGTGACCCAGCTGTTCGACAACTTCGTCGGCGCAATCGAGGTGATTGTTGCTTTCGGTCAAACATTCGGCGCCGCAACAGAGTACGCAGGTACCTTCGTCCCCATCCTGTCGCGATTGGCGTCCGACTTCGGTCCACCGATCTTCGCAATTGGTGATGCTGCGGTTCCACTCCTCGCGCAAGTAGGCAAGCAAGAGAACATCCTGGCGACCGTCGCCGCTCGAACGGCTGACCTCATCGTCAAGCATCCGGATGCGAAGTCGATCCTGCGGGCATTCGCCGTGTCTGTCCCACTGCAGACCCTAAGAACGGCGTGTGCCTCTCCCCCCGTCAACGGCGTCTGCAGGACGGGTAACGAAGTGGCGACGATCGCTAACTTGATCGGAGGGCAATCTCAATGATGACCTACGGCTACCTTCGCCGTGTCACGGCCGCGATCGTGACGCTGTTCGCAGCGACCATCGCCCTCGCCGCCTGCAGCATCAACGCCGACAACCCGCCGACCATCGGCGGATCATCCGCCCGAGACGGCTACGACATCGAGATCGAGTTCACGAGTGCTCTGAACTTGCCTGCCCGTGCCAAAGTCCTCTCTCGAGGGATTGACGTCGGTGCCGTCACCAGCGTCACGTACGACGGAGGCCACGCGCTGGTTGCCGCCCGAATTGATAAAGACGCCCAACTGCAGGAAGATTCGCGCGCGGAACTCCGCCAAGACACTCTCCTGGGCGAGATTTATGTGGCCATCCTTCCCCCCGCACAGCAGTCCACCCAAGCCTTGCTGCACGCGGGATCGGTAATACCTCTCTCACGCACCGAACCGGCTGCCAACGTCGAGGACGTGATGCGGGGGATGGCTAATGTACTGGGCGGGGGTGAACTCGATAAAATCCATACCGCGATATCGACACTGAACTCGACCTTTCCGAGTGACCCCGCCCAATTCGATACGCTTTACCGCACGACGTTGCGCACCGTGTCTGAGGTGTCCGCCAACACCGACAAACTCGACGTAGTCCTGCAGTCGGCCGATCGCACACTGAAAGTGATCCTGGCCGACCCGTCAGGTACTGACCGAATGTTGACCAAGGGGGGAGTGAACTTCTATGGTCTGGGCTATTCGCTAATTGACGTCGCGCTACTTATCGCCAACCTGCGCGACTTCGCAGTATCTGCCGGCCGTATCGTCGACCCTGAGTATTCCCGCATCAAGGAAACGGTAGGAGCGATCGCGCCGGTAATCGCGTCCATCGCGTACTCGGACATCTACTCCAAGGATGTTTCCGACAAGGCGACGCGTGTAATACGCGAGAAGCTCATCCCATTCGTCAGCTCGCCAGATATCAACGTTTCCGACGTGTCTATCGACGGCCAAGATCTAGCCCGACGTGATGCCGGGTCGTTCATTAACGTATTGCGAGCGATCGGAATGATGCCATGATCCGCAGCACCGTCGTATCCCTGGTTGCCCTTGTCGTCGTCTTCCTCGTCGGAGCAACATACCTGACCATCGACGTGGCACGAATAAACCCGTTCCGCTCCGACTACACGATCTCGGCCATACTCAAGAGCTCGGGCGGCCTGCTCGACACATCGCCGGTGATGCTAGAGGGGGTGCCGGCGGGCAAGGTGACATCTATTCGCGTCACAGATAATCAGCTCGCCGTCGACATGTCCATCGACTCCGGCTACAAGATCCCTCGCGGCAGTGTCATGACGATCCAGAACCTCTCGGTCGCGGGAGAGCAATACATCAACTTCATCCCACCGGATACCACCACCAGTGAGTACTTGCGTAGTGGGGACCTAGTGCCCGCCAGCGCCATCCACGTGTCCCAATCCGTTCCCCAGGTGCTCCCGAAAATGTCGGCAGTGGCCGACGCGCTCGATCCAGCATCGATTCAGACCATCAACGAAACGATCTCGGCTGCAGTCGACGGCCGGCAAAAGGACCTCGACACGATCGGAGACATGATGCACCGCCTCGTGGACTTCGTCGGTGACGACGGTGCGGTCCGTACCACCGCGGACAATGCCGAGTTCCTCCTGGGCCTCATGTCGAACGTGGGCGGTGTGCTCAGTACCGCGTCGGTCCGGACCCCGGATGCCGTCGACGGTTTGGCGAGAATCCAACGTGCGTTCATCGTTTTCACCTCTACGTCCTACGACAAATGGCCACCAATCCTGAAGCTAGTGGAAAAGCTCAGCGGTTACATCCAGATACTTCAGCCCGACATTGTCGCCATCACCCGCGCGGTCAAACCGGCGACGGCGAAAGTCGCAGACACATACGTCGACTTCGGATCGATCGGTGATCTCCTGGCGCGAACATTCCCCGCGTCCCATCGGGGACAGGCGCAAATCCCGATCGCCGTCACACCATCACCCCGCTGACGCCCGATGTCTCCCCCCCCTACCCCAGCATTTACAGAAGGCAGCAAATGACCGCACACGACAACGGATCAGAATCCGAGGACAGCGGCACCGAAAATGAGCTGACTACGGCTTCCGATAAGGCAGACCGCGGCGACGCCACTAGTGCCACAGAACCTGCGACGTCACAGGACGTTTCCGCCTCGGCCGAGGCAAGCCCCCCGACGTCCGAGGCCGAGCAGCGCTGGGGATCAGCACGCCTCCAGGTGGTGGCCGTCGGTGCTCTCGTGGTAGTACTCGCGGTGCTGGCCGGGCTCTTTGCTTACCTCTACATTGACATGCGGCAAGCAAAGACGTCCCTGGAGGACGCCGCCACACAACGAGCGCAGGCAGCGCAGGCAGCATCGGACTACACCACAAAGTCGCTCACGTACAGCTACCAAAACACCGACGCATTCTTTACCGAAGTGAAAGAGAATGCCAGCGATGCGTTGGTCAAGCGATACGACGATGTCGAACCCACCCTGACCCAAATCATGAAACAGGCCAAGGTCCAAGCGGCGGGACGCGTACTGGCGACCAGCGTCACCGGCAGCGCCAGCGAGAACCGGGGGGAATACACGGTGCTGGTCTTCGCCACCCAGAAGACCCAGAATGTTCAGAACCCTCAGCCGAGCGAACTCCCCACACTGTTGAAAGTCGTCGTGCTGAAGACCGATAACGGCTGGCAGATCCAGGATTACGGACCTGCCGAATGATCCAGCGTCCGCCGCGAAAGGAGAGTTAGATGAAAAGCACCATGCAGGAGGTGCCGATGACAGTGTCATCGATACTGCGCCACGTCGCAACCAATCACACTGTTAGGCAGGTGATTACCTATTCCGTGAACGGCTCTGCCCGGTATGCGACCTACGGCGATCTTGAAGAGCGATGCGCACGTCTGGCGAATGCTCTGCGTCGGGTCGGCGTGGTCGGCGACGACCGCGTGGCAACGATGCTGTGGAACAACCAGGAGCACCTCGAAGCGTACGCTGCGGTACCCGCGATGGGCGCGGTGCTGCATACGCTGAACATCCGGTTGTCACCGGCTCAGCTGCAGTTCATCGCGAACCACGCCGAAGACAAGGTCATTATCGTGGACGGGTCGCTGGTTCCGTTGTTGGCGGCGGTCCTACCGGGCTTGGCGACGGTTCGGGTTGTGTTCGTTACCGGCGACGGCGACACCTCCCCGCTCGACGGGCACGGCGTGACCGTGATGCGATATCATGACGCGCTCGCAGCGGAATCCCCAGTGTTCTCTTGGGTCGATCCCGACGAGCGGTCGGCTGCGGGTATGTGTTATACGAGCGGCACTACAGGCGATCCCAAGGGGGTCGTCTACAGTCATCGCTCGGTGTTTCTGCACTCCATGGCAGCGTGTACCGGTAACGCTCTGGCGATCGCAGAAGCCGATCGTGTACTTCCCGTCGTGCCGATGTTTCATGCCAGCGCCTGGGGTCTGCCCTACGCGTCGCTGATGGCCGGCGCGGACTTGCTGATGCCTGATCGATACCTTCAAGCAGCGCCGCTCGCTGACATGATCCAACAACATCGCCCCACGAAGGCAGGAGCAGTACCGACAATCTGGAACGATCTTCTTCAGTACGGTATCGCGAATCCGGGTGTCGACTTGTCATCGATCGACCTTGTCGCCTGTGGTGGAGCTCCCGTCCCGCAGTCGTTGATCGAGGGGTTTGCGGACCGCTTCGGCGTACAGATTATTCAGGCGTGGGGTATGACTGAGACGTCCCCGCTTGCAGCGGTAGGTCGGCCTCCCGCCGGGATCAGCCCCACAAAGGAAATATCTTACCGCAAGCGACAGGGACGGGCAATTTGCGGGGTGGAGATGCGCCTCATCGACGAGGGCGGCCTGCCTGTTCCCCGTGACGACAAGTCCGTCGGTGAACTCGAAGTGCGGGGTCCGTGGGTCACAGGCAGCTACTACCGACTCGAGGACACCGAGAGGTTTCGGGATGGCTGGTTGCGGACCGGCGACGTGGGACACATCAGTCCGGACGGGTATCTGACGCTGACCGACCGGTCCAAGGACGTCATCAAGTCCGGGGGCGAATGGATCTCGTCAGTGGAGCTCGAGAACTGGATCATGTCGCACCCGGATGTCGCCGAGGCCGCGGTTGTCGCGATGCCCGACCCCCGATGGCAGGAGACAGCTCTCGCTGTTGTGGTTCCGGCACCGGGTCGCGAAGTGTCGGCTGACACGCTCCACGAGTGGTGCCTAAGAAATTGCCCGGAGGAGATCCCGCACTGGTGGATCCCGAACAACTGGACGTTCATGGAGCAGATACCACGGACGAGCGTGGGCAAGTTCGACAAGAAGGTGTTGCGCGCGAAGCATGAGCAGGGCGAGCTGCCGGTTGTATCGAACTAGCGCCGCACGGGGTCGGCTTCGCGTCCGCACTGGCCGAGATAGGACACCGCCGAGGTAAGGCACAGATGTGCCCACCGAACGTCCTCAGCGTTCGGTGGGCACGTATTTATTGGAGCGATCCGTCTGCCCGATGGCCCCGGTGGGAAAGACAGAACCGTCACTGGGAATTGCGCGGCCATTCATCTCTCACTCATCGTTCGTTGGGCGCCGTTTTATCGAGCGTCGTAGAGTTTGCGAGGTGGACATCGCAGCCAGCGCTCCACATTCGCAGTCATCAGCACACAACATCGAAGGGGCCACCATCATGGCCGAGGCTATCGTGGGCGCAATCATTACCGACATCGTCGGCGAACTGGTCACCGGATCGATCGAGTCCGGATCAGACGAAGCTACCGCTTGAGCGCTTCACAGAAGAACACACCGCCCCGTGGCTTCTGCCGCGGGGCGGTCTCTTGGTGCGCGGGGGCTCGAGAGCTTGTCAAGATGTCTGTGTAAGAACGTGGCTCCTGATTTTCTTGTGGTCTGTGGGGTCTAGCTGAGGTGGGGTTCGATCCGGTCGGGGTAGGCCAGTGCGAGTTGTCCGAGGGCCTGTTTCCAGTTGGTGACGACCTGTCCCTCGACCAGTCGTCCGAGGGCCTTACGGGGCTGTGACCGCCTGGTCCCGCGTTCTTTGAGGCGTTGAGCGGCTCGTTTGTCTTCGATGTCGCAGATGGCCAGCCACAAGAGTTTGCGGACCGCGATGTCGTTGGGGAAATGTCCGCGGTTCTTGATGACCTTGCGGAGCTGGTAGTTCAATGACTCGATCGAGTTGGTGGTGTAGATGACTTTGCGCAGCTCGGGCGGGAATGCCAGGAAGGGGATGAACCGATCCCAGACTCGGTCGAAAGCCATTGCCGCACTCGGATATTTGGCGCCTAGTTCCGAGTCGCGGAAGGCTTCCCACTCGCGGCGGGCGGTCTCGGCGTCGGGGGCGGTGTAGATCGGTTTGATCGCCCGAGCGACGTCTTTGCGGTCTTTGTGGTTCACGAACCGCATCGAGTTGCGGATCAGATGCACCAGACAGGTTTGCACGGTGGCCAGCGGCCAGGTCACCTCGATTGCCTCGGGGAATCCGGTGAGCCCGTCACAGCACACGATCAGCACGTCCTTGACGCCGCGGTTGGCCAGATTCGCACACACCCCGGCCCAGAACTTGGCGCCTTCTTCGGCCTGTATCCAGATTCCCAGCACATGCTTGACGCCGGCCATGTCGACGCCAATAGCGATGTGGGCGTGCTTGTTTCGAACATGAGAACTGTCTTTGACGTTCACCACCAGCGCGTCGAGGTAGATGACGGGACACAACGGCTCCAGCGGCCGGTTCTGCCATTCGTCGACCGCGTCGAGGACCTCGTCGCAGATCTTGGAGATCGTCTCGTGCGAGAGATCGGTGCCGATCGTGGCGGCCAAATGGTGTTGGATATCGCGCAACGTCATGCCGCCGGCGTACAGCGGGACCACGATCTTCCACTCCAGCCCGTACAAGACCGTCTCCGACGTCGAGTTCGCGGCCGCTGGTTGGGTCGACTGGTACAACAACAGCAGGCTGCACTCGAGTATCGGCCAGATCCCCCCGACCGAGTTCGAAACGCTCCACTACTCTGGCCTCGGCCCGAGGACCAGCCCACAATGGAGGCGGCACAAAACCTCGGGTCGTTCAGTCCCTGTGCGTGAGGCTCCGGCCCGCAACCCCCAACACATCGCCGTGGAGTCACCCATACCGTCTAGCGTTGTACGGACGCAATTCGTCTATCACGAGCGACCGTGCCGCGTCATGCCCTATGCCGATCCTTACCTGTTGACGGGATGGTCGGGAAGTTCAGGGACCGACGCTTGTCAGATCCCCATGGGTTCGTCCGCGTGTCTTTTGCGATGGTCCCGGGGCGCGCCGGAAGCGGTCGATGTCACCCGGCCACCAGCTTGCAGTGCCCAGCAGCACCGCTAGTGCCGGGACTACTAAGGTCCGCACCAGGAACGTGTCGAGCAGCAAACCGACACCGATGATGAACCCGATTTGCACCATCACATCGATGGAGCCGACCATCAGCCCGAACATGCTGGCTGCGAAGATCAACCCGGCCGAGGTGATCACCGAACCGGTGTAGGCGACGGTACGCATTACTCCGACCCGCACGCTCGCTCTCGTCTCCTCTCTCAGGCGTGAGACCAGCAGCATGTTGTAGTCAGCGCCCACCGCCACCAAGACGATGAACGACACCAGTGGAGCTGGCCAGGCGATCCCGGCACCGAGGATGTGTTGAAGTACGAGCACACCGATACCAAGAGCCGCCATATAGTTCAAGACGACGGTTGCAAGGAGATAGACCGGTGCAACGACGGCCCGCAACAACAGCATCAGGATCAGACCCACGATGAGAAGTGTGGCTATGCCAAGCAGTTTGAAATCGTACGACAACAACCGCTGGACGTCGGCATTGATCGCAGGAAAGCCCGCGACCGAAGCACGTCCGCCCTCCAGAGTGGTGTTCGGCATCGCGTTCTCGGCGACGCTAGACAGCTCGTTCGCCAGCGTCATTGCATCGGCAGAGTATGGGTCGTAGGAGGTCTGTACCGCATAGCGCACGGTTTTCCCGTCGGGCGAGATGAACTGTCGAGCGACCTGACTGAACTGCTGGTCCTTGAACGCATCCGCGGGGAGATAGAAGCCGGTTGCCGAATCAGAATCGCCGATCTCGCGGGCGGGAGCCCGAAGCTGTGCGGCGACCTGTGCTAGTCCACCGAGTAGCTGAACGTTGCTGTCCACCAAAGCCCCGACTCCGTTCGACAACTGACGTGCGCCGTCGGCGAGTGCGCCGACGCCGGACTCGAGTTGCGAGACCCTGTTCCCGAGGTCCTGTCCACCGATGGTCTGTAGTGCAGAATTCAGCGTTTGAAGAGAACGCTGCAGCTGTGCCATGTCGGTAGAGCCTGGCGCACTCACGCGGCCGAGTTGCGCGGCAAAGTTAGCCACCCTCGCGAGCGACTGATCATCCGCGAGTGCCCGGATGTCGGCCGTTTGCGCGCGCAGTGCCGAGCACTGCGCGATCTGCTGACACCACGGAGCTTCCAATGCGGACAACGCTGGCGCGACCGCGTCTGCCGCAGACTGGGCCCGACGTGCGAGTTGAGACAGCTCAGGCGCTCGCTGGGAGAACTGTCGAAGCGTTGGGGCGGCGCTCGCGAGTTGGTTCACCAACGGCCGGTACTCATCGAGTTGTGGGCCAAATGACGACACCTCGTCTAGCAACCCCGACAGCGGAGCGAGATTGGATGAGATCTGGTCTTCTAGCAGTGCCAGGCCTCCGGCGAGCTGCTCTGATCCGGTCTTCAGGACGGCCAGATCACCCTTGCGGGCCTGTACATCTCCGGTCTCCTCGGTGATCTTGGTACCGATCTGATCGTTCTGCCAAGACAATTGCGCCTGCTGCAGCTTCTCACCGGTTGGCCGCGTCACGCCAATGACCCTGGTCACGCCGGGAATCTGCGCGACGCGGGATGCCAACTGGTCGAGGTCGGCAAGGCCTTGAGCCGTGCGCATGTCGTTCTCGGACTCCACCACCAAGAATTCCGAGATAATGATGTCTTTCGGAAAGTGGCGGTTGAGCAGCGCGTAGCCTTCGTTGCTCCCTGTGTCAGTTGGCTGCCCCTCTCGATCGTCGTAGGTGATCTGGATTGTTGCGGCGACCAGGGCGAGGCCAATCAACGCGACTACACTGATCGCGAGCAGAGGGACCGGCCGCCGGATAACCATGACTCCGACTCTTCTCCAGTAATCCCGCGTCAGGTCACGGCGGGGAAGGCCGGCCCCTCTCTTGGCAGCGAAGGAGAGCACGGGGGGCAACAATGTCACCGTCGCCAAGAATGCGAATGCTATGGCGATTGCGCAGGCCGGCCCCAAAGTGTTGAACACACTGAGCTTGGCGAAGGCCATAGCCAGGAAGGCTAGGGCCACAGTGCCCGCCGATGCGAGAACCACGCGGCCGATAGTTGCATTCGCGTGGGCAATAGCGGCATCAGGAGAGTTGCCTGCTCGAATACCCTCATGATAGCGGCTGATGAGGAACACCGAATAGTCAACTCCGGCACCGAAGATGATGACGGTCATGAACATCGAGGTGAACTGGGATACCGGCATGCCCAGCTCGCCTAGTCCAGATAGAACTCCGCGACCCACGGCCAAACTCATGCCCACGACAAGCAGCGGCATCAGCGCGGTGAACACCGAACGGTAGACGACGAGGAGGATCACGGCGATCAGCAGCACGGTGGCGACAGTGATCAGGACCAGATCCGACTCGCCCACGGCGAGTTGGTCGCTAAAGGTCGCGGGTGGGCCTGTCACACGGACTCTCGTCTCAGTGTCGCGAAAGATTCTCTCCGCGGTGTCGCGTACCGCTGCGACCGCCTCCGCGGTATCGGGTCCCCCGAGTGTGCCGGTCACTCCCACGGGCAGATACCAGGCTTGCTTGTCTTTGCTGAGAGCCTGACTCGCAGTGAGGGGATCGCTCAGCAGGTCTCGGACGGCGATGACGTGCTTGTCGTCCGCCCGCAGGGTGTCGACAAGCACGTGGTATCGATCGCGGGTGTTGTCGGACAGGCCTGCACTGTTCTCCATCACAACGAATACGGTGGTCTTGGCGCCGCGCTCGTCGAAAGAGGCGCCCATACGGTCCAAGGTCTGAAAAGACGGGACTCCGGCCGGGATCGGATCCACAGATTGTTCCCGTACCACTGACTCCAGTTGAGGAAAGAGAAGGCCTAAGCCGATAGCGGCACCGAGCCAAACCAGCGTCACAATCCCTTTGCGGCGGAGGGTAAACCATGCAACCCGCTCAAGGGTCGGACTGTATTCGCCGAGTTTCTCGCCCCCTCTCGACGAGCGGGTTCGAATGGGAGACGAACTCACCATGTGCAATATCCTCTCGACCTGAAGTGGGCGACCCAATCGTTCGGATCCGTCTGGCGAACGTCCGTGCGGTGGATGATTGTCACTTGTGGTGGTGCTCGGCCATGTCTTCGACCTCCTCGAGAGTGGTGGGCAGGTGGTATGGGGGGGTGCTCTTACCTGAGATGCGGTATCGGCCCCAGAAGTCGGGATCCCCGACGACACACTCCGCCCGCCCCTCAGCGGTCGTAAATACAGCGATCGCGCGGGCGCCTTTCAGGAGCCCGTCGAGCTCATCATTCTTCTGAATCCGGCCATACCAGGTGTATAAGCCGTTCAGCGGCTGGAAATAACCTCTTATTTTCGCTTCGACATGGATCTCCGTCCCACGGCACACCAGGGTTCCTTCGCCGGAGTAGTCGAGGTCATGGTCGTCAGACATGCAGCCCTACCTTCTTCGCATTGAGCGTTGACAAATAACGCGGTTCGTGGATACTAGCAGTACCAGATACTGCGAGTAATGGGTACTGGGCGCCAGGCCCCGACTCCCAGCCTTGAACGACCGAGGAGAAGACATGACCGTGCAGGATGCCCATATCAAGCCCGACTTTTCACAGGAGGGCATGGCCCGGGTGAACGGGCGCAAGCCCGTCGACATGGAACGATCTGCAGGTCGTCTGTTGCGGTCTTCCGCGGAGAAGTTCTACGACGCGGAGATCGACATCGACTGGGAGTCGCCCTGGGAGGAAGGCAAGTACTTTCTGCCAGAGCACCGGGTGTCGCTATACGGCACCAAACTATGGAACAAGATGACCGAGGAGCAGCGTCGCGAGCTGGGACGCCACGAGATCGTGAGCATCCTCAGTTTCGGCATCTACGCAGAGAACCTCTTGAGTTCGGCGCTCCTGCGCATGTCGGCAAAGGGGGCCCTAACCGATCAGAAGTCCCTATACGCGCTAACAGAAATCGGCGATGAGTCCCGCCATTCCACTATGTTCGCGCGCCTCATTAACAAAACAGGCGTGCCCCCTTACAAGCTCCCTAAGGGCTTCTTGAGCTTCGCAAAGATCCTGCATTTCGTCCCGCTCGGACCGTCGGTGTCCGGAGCCACGCTGCTGATCGAGGAAATCCTGGACCGCGCCCAGCGCGAGGCGATGAACGACCCCAGTATGCAGCCTCAGCTTCGCCAGCTCATGAAGATCCATGTCCTCGAGGAAGCCCGTCACATTACCTTTGCGCGACTGGAGATGATCGAAGGCATGCAGCGTCGACGTAAGGCGACGCGCGCTTGGCACCGAGGGGTGCTTGCCGTCATCGCGAACCTGGCGTACCCGCTGCTCATTAATCCGAAAGTGTACCCCGCAGTGGGAATTAGCCGCTGGCGTGGCGTATGGGCACAACAAACCAGCCCAAACTATCGGACCAACCTGCAGTTCATGTCGGAGCCCATGATTCGGTTCTTCCATGAGGCGGGAATGCTGGAAGGCAAGTTCACAATGGCCATGTGGCGCGCGACGCGGAGCCTTCCCGACGATCTCCGCTGATCTCCGTTCACGCGGCCGAGCCGTCACGGTCGACATCAGTTAGACCTGTGCGGAGCATTCTCGATGGCTTCGCGATCACTTCCGCCTCAACAGATCACCCGCTGCCACTGTGCGCAGGTGATGTGTTGTGCCAACGAACCCACGAGGGAGAAAGCATAAACATGGCATCTTCAACTACCCGGCGCGCCTCGCGCGCCGCCGCCAAAACCGACTCAACCGACGACCCGATTTCGACCAAGATTCTGATCATCGGAAGCGGGTTCTCTGGTCTCGGGATGGCCGCACAGCTAAGACGTCGCGGGTACAGCGACTTTCTAATCCTGGAGAAGGCAAGCTCCGTCGGTGGAACCTGGCGCGACAATACCTATCCGGGCTGTGCATGTGACGTCCCGTCGCTGATGTACTCGTACTCATTCGAAAGTCGAGGTAGCTGGTCGAAGGTGTGGTCGTCACAACCAGAAATTGAGCGGTATCTACAAGACGTCGCGGACAAGCGCGGCGTGACACAAAAGATTCATTTCGGTCAGAAGTTGGTTTCCGGATACTGGAGCGAGTCAGAGTCGCGGTGGCACCTGCGTACTGAGTCCGGACGTGAGTACATTGCTCAGTTCGTAGTTTCAGGAGTCGGTGCGCTGCATATCCCCAATTTTCCCGAAATTTCGGGGATTGAGGACTTTAAAGGCGAAGCGTTTCACTCCGCACAGTGGGATCATTCGGTGGATCTGGAGGGCAAGCGTGTCGCCGTGATCGGCACTGGTGCCAGCGCTATCCAGTTTGTGCCGTTCGTACAGAAGGAGGCCATGTCCCTCAAGGTCTTCCAGCGAACCCCTGCCTGGGTCCTACCCCGCAAGAATTTCACCGTTCCGCCGGCCCTGCGGACTCTTCTGAGCAGACTCCCGATTGCACGTCGTATCGCCAGGTGGTCGGTGTACTGGGGTGCGGAGAGCCTAGCCTTCGGCCTCAACGGTCACTCCAACCTTATGCGGCCAATCGAACGGGTCGCTCGGTGGAACATTGAACGCTCCATCTCTGATCCGGCACTACGCAAGAAACTGACCCCGTCATATCGCATCGGCTGTAAGCGAATTCTGGGATCAAACGACTATTACCCTGCACTTGCGGCGCCCAACACCACCGTCATCAGCGATCGGATTGAGAGGGTCACCGCTGATTCCATCATCACCTCAGACGGCGTCGAGCACCTCATCGACGTAATTATTTATGCGACCGGTTTTCACGTGACTGATGGTTTCGATCAGCTCGCCCTGAAAGGTGCCACTGGCGAGGATCTCCCGTCCCACTGGCATCAGACGGGGATTAACACGCACCTGGGCATCACGACCAAGGGTTTTCCCAACCTGTTTTTCCTCCTCGGACCCAACACGGGCCTCGGCCACAACTCAGTGGTGTTCATGATCGAGCAACAGATCAAATACATCATGAAGGCCATCGACACAGTAGAAAGCCGAGGCGCTGAGAAGGTTGACGTACGCCCGTCCGTGCAAGAACAGTTCAACACCGACATCCAGCGGAAGCTGGCCAAGGGAGTGTGGACCAACGGCGGCTGCACGAGTTGGTATCTCGACTCGCAGGGCGTCAACCGGACCGTGTGGCCGGGCTTCACATGGCAGTACTGGCGCGCCACAAAAGATTTCGACCCCGCCGAGTACGACATCGCCTGAGCCCGAACGCACGGAGAGACACGATTCGTAGAAATGGTGAGACGACAGTGAGCAATTCTGACCGGCATGATTACACAGGCAAGGTGGCAGTGATCACCGGTGCCGCGTCAGGGATCGGTCGGTCTCTGGCACTCCAGTTGGCGGAGCGAGGTGCCGCACTGGCACTGTCCGACATTGATGAGATGCACTTGAAGGAGACTGCAGAACTTTGCCGCACCACGTATGCGGCGACGGTAACCGCCGCCGTACTAGACGTTGCGGACCGCAGTGCGTTTCAGGACTATGCCGACGGAGTGCGGTCAGAGTCGGGCCACGTCGACATGGTGTTCAATAACGCCGGCGTGGCCTTGGGCGTCGACGTGGTCGACATGACCTGGGAAGACTTCGACTGGCTCATGGGCATCAACTTTGGCGGAGTCGTTAACGGGTCGAAGGCGTTTCTGCCTCACCTGATCGCGTCCGGGGACGGACATCTCATTAACACGTCGAGCGTCTTCGGCTTGATCGGAATCCCCAGCCAGAGCGCATACAATGCCGCGAAATTCGGCGTCAGAGGCTTCACCGAGGCGCTCCGACAGGAGATGAAAATCAGTCGATACCCGGTCACAGTGACATGTGTGCACCCGGGGGGTGTAAAAACCAACATCGTCAACAATGCCCGAGGCGTTTCCGCCATGGGGGCAGACACCGCGACTGTCGCCTCGCTGTTCGACAGGATCGCACGAAGCACCCCGGATAAAGCAGCGGCGACAATCCTCAAAGGTATGGACAAGAAGAAGGCACGAGTGTTGATCGGTGCGGACGCCCGCGGTTTCGACTTCGTGGCACGGGTGATCGGTCCCCGCTACCAGGACATCGCGGCGCCACTGACACGGGCGGGTTACGCGGTCGCACGTAGACAGGGGATCCTCAAGTGACCGTCGAACCCGATGCACGTCCGGCTGCCGCAGCCCGCTCACGCACCTTGCGCGTCTCAG
Source organism: Gordonia sp. OPL2 (assembly GCF_003797825.1). Taxonomy (GTDB): domain Bacteria; phylum Actinomycetota; class Actinomycetes; order Mycobacteriales; family Mycobacteriaceae; genus Gordonia. The sequence continues at coordinate 28,585 of NZ_RKME01000028.1, read as the reverse complement.
AAGTGACCCAGGAAACGAAAGACTCCGTCACCATTTCGTTCGAGATCCCCGATGCCATGGTCGAGGAGTTCAAGCATGTCCCAGGGCAATTCATCACCGTGAAGATCCCATCTGATCGGACCGGTCATGTCGCACGATGCTACTCGTTGAGCAGCTCGCCTCACGTCGAGGACTTCCGTCTCGAGATCGGGATCAAGCGGACGGAGAACGGTTACGCATCGAACTGGCTGTGCGACAACGCGATGACGGGAATGGAGTTGACCGTCCTCCCGCCGTCGGGGCACTTCACGGCTAAGAATCTCGACGTCGATTTTCTATTCTTTGCAGGAGGAAGTGGGATCACTCCGGTCTTGTCGCTGATTAAGTCGGCGCTTGTGTGCGGCGGGGGCGAAGTCACACTGTTCTACGCGAATCGCGATGCCGAGTCGATCATGTACGAGGGCCAACTGGCGCAGATCGCCTCCGAGTTCCCCGAGCGTTTCACGGTCTTCCACTGGTTGGAGTCGGCTATGGGGATTCCGGCACCTGAGGATGTCGAATCCGCCATACGTGAGCACCGCGGTGCACAGATCTACACCTGTGGTCCGGCGCCGTTCATGGATCTGGTTCAGAAGTCGGCGGAGGCCTGCGGTGTCGAGCACGCCTCGGTACATCGAGAAGTCTTTCAGTCACTGACCGGAGATCCATTCGAGACAGCCACGATGCGTCAGCTCAGTGACGACGATGGTGTGGCGACCGCCACGGTCTATCTGAATGGGCAGTCCATCACGACTGAGTGGCCGCGCAACACTCCGTTGCTCGACGTGCTATTGGCCCAAGGTCACAATGCCCCGTACTCCTGCCGAGAAGGGGCCTGCAGCGCGTGCGTATGCAAGCTGGTTGAGGGTGATGTAGAAATGGCACAAAACCACATCCTCGTTGAAGATGACATTGCCGACGGTGAACGGCTTGCGTGTCAGGCACTTCCGCTGACGGATGCAGTCACGGTGAGCTTCGATGACCTCTGAGATAGCGAGCGAGTCGCGAGGATCGCGGCACCTCGAGGTCCTCTCCTCCGACGGAACCAGGTTGTTCGCCCAGGAATTCGGCTCGGGCCGGGATGCTCCACTTCTAGTCTTTAGTCACGGCTGGGCCTGTCAGGGGCGTTTCTGGCGGCCACAGATCGAACAGTTCGCGGCGACGCATAGGGTAGTGGTCTACGACCAACGCGGACACGGGTGGAGCGACCGGGGCCGGGTACCGTTCTCGGCGAGACTTCTGGCCGATGACTTGGAGTCCGTAGTTCGGGCGGTAGCCACTCCCACCGACAAGGCTGTCGTGGTCGGACACAGCATGGGAGGTATGTCCATCATGAGCTGGGCAGCTGAGTACCCAGCCTCGGTGTCGGAGCTGGCCCGCGGAGTAGTACTGGCAAGCACCGGGCCATCACAGTTGGTGGATCGGTCAACGTTACTCAAAGTTCCCCGCCAGCTACGACCGAGACTTGAACGGGCCTTCGCGGCTAGTCTTGCGGTCGCGGGACCCGAGATGCAGGACACGCGTTTGTCTCGCCGCCTGATTCGTTACGGAACCCTGGGCCCGGGCGCGACTGTCGAGGTAATCGATGAGTGCGCCGACATCGTGTTGCGATGCCCACCACAGGTGCGGGGGATGTGGGGTGCGGTTTTGGCGACAATCGACGTCAGCAGGGGTGTTGACTCGCTGACAGTGCCGGCGGCGGTCATCGTGGGCGATGCCGACAGACTGACCCCGGCGGCCCATTCGGTGGATCTCGCAGCGCGACTGGGTCGGCAGGGCGTTCTATTTGAATTCACTCTTCTCGACAAGGTCGGTCACATGTCCAACCTAGAGGCCGTTGAAGACTTCAATTCAGCTGTGGCCAGGTTAGACAGATCCGCTTGAAGCTCGTTTCGACCCATGTCTCTGCCGACTGCATGCGTGCGCCACGTGCTTATTGGGGCGACGGTCAACCATCCTGGTAGCGTGGTGGGTCATGTCTGTAGTCCGTCGAATCTCCGCAGCCCCGGTGAAAGTGCAACGTCGTGTGCGCGATGCACGAAGCACGCGTTGGGACGACCACCGCGCTATCGTGAAGGCTGAACTCGTCGACGCGGCAATACGCGCGATCGAGAAGTTTGGCGACGCTGTGAGCATGGACGACTTCGCGGAAGAGGCAGGGGCGTCGAAGCCGAAGCTTTATCGCCATTTCGGTGACCGAGCTGGGCTCTATTCCGCTGTGGCAGCACGTTTGGGTTCGATGATGTGGGAGTCCGCACAGTCAACTCTGCTCTCCGGACAGCAGGACTCCGTCGACGAGCTCTTCCGGTCAGCGATCTCCGCATACGTGTCATTGGTCGACGAGCATCCGGCGGTCGTCCGCTTCCTCATGACGAACCACATGTTTCAGTATTCTGAGTCCGGCGAGGGAGGGGCCGCGGATCAGCTGAGATCGGCAATGGATATTATTTCCGACGAGTTCGCCCGTAGCCTCCAATCGGTCGGTGCCGACGAGTCCCTCGTCGCCGTCGTAGTGGCCTCCATCTTGGGGGCGGGCCTATCAGCTACCCAATGGTGGATCGATCACGGTCGGCTCAATGGAATGAGCAAGGACCTGTTCTCCGCGCACCTCTATCAGACGTCGTGGGGGATCATTGACGGCGCTGCGGCCACAGTGGGCGTTCGCTTCCGCAGAGACAGACCCTTCGGCGACCCCGCGTTCGCCACTCGCCTCGGACTAGACTGATCCCGCTCGCGAGAGACGGTGCCGCCCCAGTCTCCGCCCTCAGTATTTGATCACAACTGTGTTCCTTATCGCGAGGAGCACTTGTCCAAGTGTCGGATGGGCGGGTCGAACGACTCGTCGTCTACCACCTGATCTAGTGTCATCACGTCGCCCCCGGTGATGAAGCCGGCGAGCCAGTCAGGCCCCAGGTCTGGCGCGACCAGTAGGACCGAATCAACTCGTAGGAACTGATGCCCACGATCTCGTGGTTCACCCCGTCGGACTCCGGTAGCGACCCACCTCAGTCGATCCAGATGCGAAAGGGCCGGGCTAGGGCCAGCCACTCACCGATGCGGTGCTGGCAGTTCTTCTAAACGGCGGACCTTAGGGATCTGGCGGCGGAGTCCAGTGAGGTGGCAAGGCTCGACTCAGTGTCAGTTAGAACCGCCGCGGCCTCGATGACGTGGTCGAGCCGGGTAGCAGCGGTCGAGCCCTTGTGTACGGCCGCCTGAGCGACTGATGTCCATGCTGCAGCCGCTCGGTGAGCATCTCTGGCAAGGTCGCTGGTTGCAGCATCGCCGGTCAGTCGGGCGATCTCGTCGCAGCCACACGCGAGTAGTCGTCGGAACAGGCCACCACCCGTACCTGCCTTCTCGATGAATGCACCAAGACTGAATAGGTGGACTTCGAGCACGTCGGAGGGCAGCTCATGCCAGAGCACCACGTCAGAGGATAGTGCTAGGGCTGCGTCTATTCCGTGTGTCCCCGAGTGTTCGACAGGGCCGGCGATCGTGGATCCTGCGGGCGCGCGCATGCATGCCGCAGATTGCGCGAACGCCTCCGCAGCCACGACGGCGATTGACGGTAGCGCCTCGGGCCAGTCAATGCGGAAGAGCGTATGTCGGGTCGGCTCGGGGAAGGTCATCGAGCGTCGGGCTCGCGCCAGCGCGTCGAAGGGAACCTGTTGAATTTCGACGCGATCGTTGTCTGCGACGTAAGCGATTTCTGCGTCGCTGTCGTAGCCCACTATGACGATATCGTGGCGACTCATGCGCAACTGAACGCGCAGGTAGGGCAATTCAGCAATTTCGGCCCACACGAGCGCGGGCCGGCCGCGGTCGAGTTCGTCGCGGACGAGATCCCACCCTAGCTGGGGATCGTCGGTGGACCGGACCTCCACCGTAGCGCCGAGACGGCGGGGGAGGTCCATCTCGAAGTCAGGACCACGTCCTACCAGATACAACGGCGGCACGAGGGCGTCGGTGCGAACATACGTGAGCGAGAGTGCTCCGCCCAGAGCGAACACCAGACCCTCGTTCGGTGGCCCGTCGAAGCCTAGTCCCGACCACTCCATCAAGTCGCGCATCGCGCTGGAGCCGCAATGGCCGCCCATTCGGTGTGGATAGGTGTCGAGCAATGACTCGGACATTGTCATGGTCTCCCTAGTGGTGGTGGACACTGTGCGACGGGATCTGGCCGACAGGTGGTGGCACGGGTGTTCGAGCGGGCAGTAACCTGCGGCGGTAGCCCGCCGGAGCGCACACTATGCGCGGAATGCGTCGGACGGAGCTGGCCGTCCCGAGAAGATCAGAGGGCCGTAGGCATGCCGCAGGCCCGCCAGGATTTCCTCGAGGGGCAAGTCGTTGTAGACGCCGCGTTCGTGCACGTACTCCATGTGCGCGGAGCCGTCCGCCGCGTGCGCGTGAAACAACGCGTCGCGATCGCCGGTGAAGTCGATAGGTGGGACCCCGAATCGAGTGCACAATTCAATGTTGAACGCGGGTGTAGCTTTCAACCAGCGCCCCTCGATGTAGACGTGGCTGTATCCGTGATATACGAAGACGTCGGTTCCCATGAGTTCGCGCAGCGCGTCGGTCTGCAGATGATTGCGTACATCAGCGAAGCCGAGCCGGGCCGGTATGTTTGCCGCGCGGAACGCGGCTGTCAGTACGACCGCTTTGGGTACGCAGTACCCACGTCCGGACTCGATGACATGGCTGGCCCGGTAATGATCGGGCTTGTCAGAGACGGTGTAGGGGTCGTAACGGATCTGGTCTCGGACTGCGGCGAAGAGGCGCCGCGCCTTCTCGCGATCGGTGTCCGCGTCGCCGACCGCGTCTTGGGTGAAGGCCTGCACGGTCGCGTGATGGATGTCGAGGAAGGTCGATGCTGTGAGCGCCGCCGCCGGCCTTTCCGCTGCCGCGGGTGATGTGGTCATGGTGTGGCTCCGATCAGTTCGGACCTGTCGAGCGACGAACGCTGTGCGATCGTACGCTTCGCGTTCATGAAATCCTTGGGTCTGTTGACGCAGTCCGCGGCGATCAGCTCGCCGTCGTTGAAGTAGTAACAGGTGAAGTCACGGTCGTGGTCAGGGTCACCGCTGACCAGTACCTCGTCGTACCCGGTGTTGAGCCCGGCGATCTGCAGCTTCAGATCGTATTGATCGGACCAGAACCAAGGCAGCGCGGTGAGACCGGCTTCGTTGCCGCAGATGGTCGCTGCCGCGACCTTGGCCTGCTCGGTGGCGGCCGCCACACATTCGAGGCGGACGCGCCTGTCGTACCGTGCGATCCGTTGGTTGACGCAGTCGCCGGCGGCGACGATGTCGGGGTCGCTGGTGCGTGCATGGTCGTCGACGATGACTCCGTCGTCAACCTCGAGGCCCGCGGCGACCGCGAGATCCGTGTTGGGAATGATGCCGACACCGACGATGACGAGGTCCGCGGCCAGGGTCTCACCGTCGGCGAGCACCACCTCTTCGACTCGCCCCTCCCCGCGAAAACCCTCGACCAACGCGCTGGTGCGAACATCGACACCCTCGGTCCGGTGGGTACGGTCGAAAAACCTCGAGACCACCGGCGCGGTCACCCGCTCGAGCACGCGTTCCGCAGCCTCGAGAACAGTGACGTCCACACCCTGAGCTCGAAGTGAGGCGGCCGTCTCCAGGCCGATATAGCCGCCGCCGACGATGACGGCCCGGCAACCTGGCACCACCGCGGCACGGATGGCCTCGACGTCGGTGGCGGTGCGCAAGTAGTGGACGCCCGTCAACTCGGCGCCCGGAACGGTCAGCGCGCGGGCGCGCGCGCCGGTGCACAGTGCCAGCGTGGCGTAAGACACCACGTCTCCACTGTTGAGGGTGACGGTGTGCGCGGAACGGTTGATCGCCGTCGCCGTTCCGTCCACGAGCTCGATCCGCTGCTTGTCGTAGAACTGACGTCCGCGGATCGCGCAGTCATCAAGCTGTGATGCACCTGCCAGGTATGCCTTGGACAGCGGTGGACGCTGGTAGGGGAGCCTGCCCTCGTCGCCGATCAGCAAGACATCCCCGGCCCATTTCTCCTTTCGGAGAGCGCCCGCGAGTTGGACGCCGGCGTGGCTCGCGCCGAGGATGACGACCTGATCAGCCGTCACATTTCCCCCTTGGGGGTCAGGCGAACCATCATCTTGCTGATCCCACGGACAAAGTTCGATTGCACGTACTCCGGCTCACCCACCACCTCGATGTTGTCGAAGCGAGGGAGGAGCTCCTCCCACAGGATGCGTAGCTGGAGCTCGGCGAGCCGGTTGCCCATGCAGCGGTGTACACCGAAACCGAACGCGATGTGGTTGCGGGCGTTGGCCCGGTCGATGATGAGCTCGTCTGGACGCTCGAAGACGCGCTCGTCTCGGTTGCCCGAGGCGTACCACATCACCACCTTGTCACCCTTGCGGATGAACTGGCCGCCGAGCATGACGTCCTTCTTGGCGACCCTGCGCATGTAAGCAAGAGGGGTCTGCCAGCGGATGATCTCCGACACCGCGTTGGGGATGAGGTCGGGGTTGGCCTTGAGCTTCTCGAACTGCTCGGGGTATTCGTTGAGGGCCAGCACTCCGCCGCTCATGGAGTTGCGGGTCGTGTCATTGCCGCCGACGATCAGCAGCACGAGGTTACCGAGGAACTCCATGGGGCGATCGTCGAGGAGGTTCTTGGTGTCCTCGTTGCTTTGCAGCATGGTGATGAGGTCGAAGCCAGGCTCTTCGCCGGCCACGGTACGTGCCGCCTTGTCCCGCCACAGCGAACTCAGGCCTTGCGCCATCGCGACCATCTCACGGAAGACCCTGTCGTTGTCCGAGGGGCCGCCGTTGGCCTGCTCCATCGAGGTCGCGAGGTCGGACCATTCGACCAGCTTGTGCCGCTTGTCGTAAGGGAAGTCAAGTAGCGTCGCGAGCATGCGTGCAGTGAGTTCGATCGACACAGTCTGGACCCAGTCAAACGGCTCGTTGAGTGGGAGGCCGTCGAGGACTTCGCGGACGCGCGCGCGGATGAGCCCCTCCATCTCACGAAGGTTCTTCGGAGCCACCACGCCCTGCACTGCGGCGCGCTGCTTGTCGTGCCGGGGCGGATCCATCGCGATGAACATCGCGATGTCCATGAAACGCGGGGGCCTGCCGATGATGATGAACGGTTCGGCGGAGAACGCCTCGTGATTCTTGTCGACCGCGATGATGTCGGCGTGTCGCGTGACCGACCAGAACGGACCGAAGGGGCTCTCCGAACGGAAGTGCACCGGCGCCTCGTTGCGGACACGCTCGAAGTACGAGCGCCACATACCCTGGCGATACAGGAACGGGTTACTCAGGTCGATTTCGGCGAGATCGACCTCGTCCACCGGCGGGATCGGGGTCTCGGTGAAGATCTTCTGGCCGTCGGTCCTTGTGACGATTCGGCGGGTCTTGTCATAGACATGCGCCCCCCGGATCTGAAGGTCGATCGGGATCATTGATTGCGCCTTCTCGGCGACGGTGGCTGCGATGCTCATGATTGCATTCCTTCGTCGTTGCGGGTCAGAGTTGGAATTCCGGGAGGCGAACAGTCAGGCCGTCCCACTCCTCAGTCGCGATCATCTGGCAGGACAGCCGCGAGGTTCCTTCCCGTTCCGGATGCATGCTCAGCATCTCTTCCTCGCCCTCGCCGCTGCGCCCGACGGTCTTGATCCACGCCGGGTCGACAATGACGTGACACGTACCGCAGGCCGCTTCGCCACCACAATCACCGTCGATGCCGGGGACGGCTTCGTCGACGGCGGTCTGCATGAGCGACTTCCCCTCCACGAGATCGGCTTCGTAGTCGTCTCCATCGTGGGTGATGTATGTGATCGTGGCCATGGCCACCTCCTTGCACGTATGAGGTTCCCCTTGAGTGTGAATGTGCGGATCCCGACCGATCCATGTGTGAACGTCGCAATCTGTTGTTAATCTGGCTCACGTGACCCTCGGTGAATCCGGTGTGCCCCCGTTGGCGTTTGCACAGCTTCTCGACAGCGGTGCGCTGGGCACGGAGGCGACGAGCGCATTCGGTCGGATAATGGCCCAGGAGGGCACCGACCTCAGAACGTTGATCACGCAAGAAGCGCAGGTGCCGATGCAATGGTTTCATGACGTGTATCCGACGATGGGGCCGCACGACGGGTTTCGGCTGGGCCTCGCATTCGCTGAGCACGCTCAGCTGACCTCCTTCGGTCCACTGAGCCTGCCGCTGGTCAGTGCCGGGTCGGTCGTTGACATCGTCGAGTTGCTTCGTTTTCTGCCGTTGATCTCGACGGCGCTAAGTGCGGACTTTCATCATGGCGCCAGTGGTCTTACCATCGGTCTCGCAGGGCGCACCGACAGCGCGGGTACCGACTGCTTTGCCGTCACTTATGGGGGCCTGACCGTTCTGCGTCTGGTGAAAATACTCACAGGAGATGTGTCCTCAGCAGAGTTACACCTGACCTGCCCGGCGCCGACCGAGCCGCTGAACGTGGGAGAGATAGGGCATCGAGTCGTCTTCGATGCGCCAGCGTCATTTGTTCGCATACCAGCCGAGGCGCTTCATGAGGTGTGCCGCTTTTCCGATCCCGTCGCCTACCGGATCGGTACCGCCGAACTGCGACGGCTCTGCGATCAGCGGCGTCACAACTCGTACACGCAGCGCGTCCGAGCCCAGTTTGATGCAGACCCTGCTCGAGTCAACGCTAGTCGGATCGCAGCAGAGCTGTCGGTATCGGTAAGCACACTCAAACGGCACCTACACGCCGAGGGCACCACCCTGCGCCGCCTACGACAGCAATTCATGCAGGAGCACGCCATCCTCCGACTTCTCGATCCCGGCGTCGGAATCGGCCAGATTGCTACCGAACTGGGGTACTGCGACGTCGCAAGCTTTTCTCATGCGTTTGCTCGGTGGGTCGGCTGCTCCCCGTCGCAGTTTCGACTTCGACGTGCACGCCCGCCAGCCGCATGAATGCTCGACCAGCCCAATCGGGGCGTCAGCTGATTACACCACAACGAATTTCGCGACTGGTTCATAACGTTTCGATACGGTAACCCGGGCCCGCCCCGTCCGAAGCGCACGGTCGTTACAAGTCAGCCAGCATCGCCTACGCGGCAATTCTCAGCCACACCTCAACGTCTGCCGCCTCGCCGAGGACACCAGCCGGTTCGTTCTAGCCACCGTTATGGCCGCCATGGTGGGGTTCTCGAACAGTCTCGGCGAGGAAGTCGGTCGTTATGGCATCGGAGTCTCACTCGTCTGCCCTTCGGAGGTCAACACCGACTACTTCGAACGGAACGATGCAGACATGGGGTGGTACCCCCGGATGTCGCAGTGGTTTCCGGTTCTGGAGCCCGAAGACGTCGCTCGACGAACTGTCCGGGCGATACGCACCAACCGGCGTGAGGCCATCTTTCCCTGGGAATGGCGCTGGCCACCTGGCTGCACAAGCGATTCCCGAAGATGGGGATCAGTGTTCTCAAAGCGCTCGGCTTGGCTTGTTCCGTCCACGCGTCATCCCGCCGGGGGAGCTGGCGGGCTTGCGAACAAGGCGAGAATGACAGCGTGGATCTGCACGACGGATTCGGCACGCGAACCCCGGAGCTGGAGCAGGTGGCTCACGGTGAGTCGTACGAAGATCTCGGTGATCGACTCCAGCGCGAATTCGTCGAGATCGGGCTTCCGAGAACGGATCTGATCGGCTACCACCTGCGTCGCCCGCCCGAGGACGACCTCTGAGTCGACGGTGACCAGCGACAGGAGTTCGCCGCCCTGGAGTCTGCCCGAGATGATCGACATCAGAAGCTCGTTGTCCTCACCAAGGGTCAGTGTGCGCTCCGCGGCGGCTGTGAGTCCGTCAACGATGTCCTGTTCGTCCGCGATGCCCTCGACGACCCCGTGGAGGAAGCGGTCTGCCTCGCGTGCGATCAGCGATGCCGCAAGCTGATCCCTGGTCCCGACCTCGTTGTAGAGGGTCGTACGGCTGATTCCGACCTCGCGCGCCACCCGGGACATGTTCACCGCGGACCATCCCCGTTCCACCACGAGATCGCGAGCGGAGTCGAGTATGCGATCGCGCAGCAGGTCGCGTACTTCGTCGTGGAAGCTCGGGGGCGTAGCCATGTGTCCATCATGCCCGAATTGGCATGCAGGCCTAAGGCGCCCGCCTGAGTGTTTGACACATTAGGCAATTATGTGTAGAAACAATACAGTTCATCTCACAGTGTCAACACACTGTGTCCGACCGCACCGCCCCGCTTGGCCAGGACGGACAGAAGCGGCGACCGGCACACGGTCATCACAGGGACGTGTTCCTGTAGAGGCTCAATCAGCCACGTAATACCCACGCCCACAGACGATTGCGAGCATCCAATGAACGCTGAGGCGAGCGAGAAAGACACCGACTACGACGTCCTGGTGATCGGCTCCGGGTTCGGCGGCAGCGTCACCGCCCTTCGCCTGGCAGAGAAGGGCTACCGGGTCGGCGTTCTCGAAGCCGGCCGCAGATTCGACGATGCGGACTTCGCCAAGACCAGCTGGGACGTTCGACGATTCCTGTGGGCGCCGAAGCTGGGTGCGTACGGGATTCAGCGCATCCACCTACTTCGCGACTGTGTCATCTTGGCCGGGGCGGGAGTCGGGGGGGGCTCTCTCAACTACGCCAACACCCTTTACCAGCCGGGATCAGCATTCTTCGGCGATCCGCAGTGGGCGCACATCACAGACTGGGAAGACGAGCTGACGCCCTACTACGACCAGGCGCGTCGCATGCTGGGCGTGGTCACCAACCCGCACATGACGCCTGCCGACGAGATCATCCGGTCGGTGGCCGACGACATGAGTGTCGGCGACACGTTTGTCCAGACTCCGGTCGGGGTGTACTTCGGCGAGCCCGGTCGTACCGTGTCGGATCCCTACTTCGGTGGGGTCGGACCGGATCGCACCGGCTGCATCGAGTGCGGCGAGTGCATGACAGGTTGCCGTCACGGTGCCAAGAACACGCTGCTCAAGAACTACCTCGGGCTCGCCGAACGCGCTGGAGTGGTGGTGAATCCGCTGACCACCGTCACCGACGTGCGTCAGCGACCCGATGGCTCCTGGACAGTCGACACAGTCAAGACCGGTGCCTGGATTCGTAAGCGCGAGAAGGCGTTCACCGCTCACAATGTCGTCTTCGCGGCGGGTACCTGGGGTACCCAGCAGTTGCTGCACAAGCTCAAGGACTCCGGCCGCCTTCCTGAGCTCTCGACGCGACTGGGCGAGTTGACCAGGACCAACTCCGAGTCGATCCTCGGGGCCACCCGTTACCGCGTCGACGAATCCCTCGACCTCACCAAGGGCGTGGCGATCACGTCGTCGTTCTACCCCACGCCGGACACCCACGTCGAACCCGTCCGATACGGCAAGGGCTCCAACGCGATGGGGTTGTTGCAGGCGCCGATGACCGACGGCGACGGACGGTTGCCGCGATGGCTGCGATTCATCGGCGTCGCGCTCCGGGATCCACTCGCCACAGCACGTGTCCTGGCGGTGAAGGGCTGGAGCGAGCGGACCGTGATCGCACTGGTGATGCAAAACCTCGACAACTCGATCACCACTTTCACAAAGCGCGGTCTGTTCGGTCGCCGGCTCACCAGCAAGCAGGGGCACGGCGAGCCCAATCCCACCTGGATCCCCGCGGGCAACGAAGCCACGCGGCGCATCGCCGAGAAGATCGGCGGCACCTCCGCCGGAACGTGGGGCGAGGTGTTCAACGTGCCGATGACCGCACACTTCCTCGGCGGATGCGTGATCGGGGACGATGAGGACAACGGTGTGATCGACCCATATCACCGCGTGTACGGCTATCCGTCGCTGAGTGTGGTCGACGGTTCGGCCGTGTCCGCGAATCTGGGCGTCAACCCGTCGCTGACCATAGCTGCTCAGGCCGAGCGGGCCGCCGCGTTGTGGCCGAACAAGGGGGAGAAGGACCTTCGCCCGATCCAGGGTTCGGGTTATCGGCGCATCGAGCCCACCGAACCCCGGTCGCCGATCGTGCCGGTCTCGGCGCCTGGAGCGCTGCGACTGCCCATCATTCCTGTCCGTCGAGTGGCAGACGAGAAGATCTCGCGGGCCGCAACGCGTGAGAGCTCCGACGCCCGATGAGCGCACTCGCCCCCGAAACAGCGCTCCCGGAACGACGCCAATCGTCAACGCTCGCACCGGTTCTCAAGAAGGCGCGCCACGGTACCGAAATGGTCGGCGACTTCTTCCTCACCTTCTGGGGCATCGTCAAGATGCTCCCACGGCGTCCCTTCCAGTGGCGTGAGCTGGTGGCGCAGGCGTGGTTCATCGCGAGCGTATCGATTGTCCCGACCATGCTGATGTCGATCCCGTTCTGCGTCATGGTGGTGTTCCAGATCAACGTTCTGCTGAACGAGATCGGTGCGATCGACCTGTCCGGTGCGGGCGCGGGTGTGGCCGTCATCCGAGAGATCGGACCCATCGTCACGGTTCTCGTCGTCGCGGGCGCAGGTGCCACCGCGATCTGCGCCGATCTCGGTTCGCGCACCATCCGCGAAGAGATCGACGCCATGAAGGTGCTCGGTATCGACCCGATCCAGCGACTCGCAGTTCCGCGCGTGATCGCCTCCTGCGGCGTCGCGGTGTTCCTGAACGGCCTGGTGACCGCCATCGGCCTGGCCGGGGGATACGTGTACGGCGTCTTCCTCCAAGGTGCCACGCCGGGTCAATACATCACCGCGATCCCGATCCTCACCGGAATTCCCGACCTACTCATCAGCGAGCTCAAGGCCGGCATCTTCGGTCTGCTGGCCGCACTGGTGGCCTGCCATCTCGGCTTCAACGCGGGAGGCGGACCGAAGGGTGTCGGCGACGCCGTGAACCAGACCGTTGTCTTCAGCTTTGTGCTGCTGTTCCTCGCGAACGCGGTCATCACCACGCTCGCACTGCACTGAAGGCCTCGACATGACTGCGCGAACACAAGAGCAGGGACCACGTTGACATCGACTCAGATGCCCACCGAACCGTCGCGGCGACTGACCGACCGGTTGGACGCCGGGAAGGCGCTGAAGCCCGCCGAATCCTTCGGAGAGAAACTGGCGTTCTACGGGGTGGCGCTGCGGGCGGTACCCAAGGCGATGACCCACTATCGTCGCGAGACCTTGCGCCTGCTAGCTGAGGTGTCGCTCGGCGCAGGTGCACTCGCCATCATCGGCGGGACCGTCGTGATCATCGGATTCCTCACGGCTGCAGCCGGATACGAGGTCGGTCAACAGGGATCGAGTTCACTGGGGCGCGTCGGTGTGGAAGCGATGTCGGGCTTCATTTCCGCCTTCTTCAACACCCGCGAAGCGATCCCGGTCATTGCTGGCGTCGCACTCACGGCGACGGTGGGCTCCGGTTTCACTGCGCAACTCGGTGCCATGCGCGTGAGCGAGGAGATCGACGCGCTCGAGGTGATGTCGGTTCAGTCGCTGCCCTATCTGGTGTCGACGCGGATCGCGGCGGGACTCGCCGCTGTGGTGCCGCTGTACGCGATCGCCCTCTTCACCGGGTACGCCGCCACCAAGTTCGTGAGCGTGTTCCTGTCGGACCAGTCGCCGGGCACCTACGACCACTACTTCCGGCTGTTCTTGCAGCCCGGTGACATCGCGATCTCACTGTTGAAGGTGATCGTCATGGCGGTCGCCGTGATGGCGGTGCACTGCTACTACGGCTACAACGCCAGCGGTGGACCGGCCGGGGTCGGCGTCGCTGTCGGCCACGCCGTCCGCACGTCACTGATCATCATCATGATGGTCGACTTCATCGTCGGTATCGCCTTGTACGGCGGCGTCCACGCGACTGTGCGGGTGTCGGGATGATCGAACACTCACGCAGACAACACCTGCTGTACGCGTTCGTCGCCTTCGCCGTGGTGGTGGGCGTCGTCGTGGCTGCGCTGATGTCGTACAACGGCAGGTTCCAGGCCACCGGGTCCATCTACCTGAACGCCCCGCGCACGGGGCTGCTGCTGGTGCCTGGATCGGACGTCAAGCTGTACGGCGTAGTGATCGGTCGTGTCGCATCTGTCGACGTGTACGGCGATCACGCTCGCATCGAGCTGGCGGTGGAGGAAGACCAGCTCGGCGATCTGCCGACGAACGTCCGGGCGGAGATGGAGCCGACCACGCTCTTCGGCCGCAAGTACGTCGCGCTGACGATGCCGGAGCAGCCGGCGGCATCGACGTTGAGCGCCGGTGCCACCATCGACACCTCGCAAACGCCGGTCGAGGTCTACGACACTTTCGAGTTGCTTGTCGGAATTCTCGACCGTGTGGACCCGGCGCGGGTGAATGCAACCCTGACCGCTGTGCAGACCGGCACCGTCGATCGGGGCGAGAAGCTCGGCGAGCTGGTCGACTCGGTGAACACCTACCTCGCGACCTTCAACAAGTCACTGCCAACTCTGCAACGGGATCTCGAGCTCGGTGCGGACAATCTCGACACATTCGCCGGACTGTCACCGGACCTGATGGCCACCGTCCGTCACCTCACCACCACCTCGAAGACGATTGTGGAGAACCAGTCGCAGCTGACTGCGTTCCTGTTGAGCTTCACCGAGTTCGGGAACACCGGCAACCGGTTCATGACTAACGCGGGCACGCCACTGGTGAAGGCCGCCGACGCCCTGGCGCCGCCGGCGCAGGTGCTCGGAGACTACGGACCGATCTACCCGTGCTTCCTGGACGGACTGAACACGAGCCGCAAATATCTCGAGCGGGCGTTCGGCGGAGCGAGACCGGGCCTCGACATCGTCGGCACCCTGCTCATCGGCGACCCGCCATACCGACCGGGCATCGACGCGCCCGAACACACGGCAGGAACGGCGGGACCGAGCTGCTACGGCTACCCGCGCGCACCCGGCGAAAAGGGGCCGGGGCACGTCGACTTCGACGACGGCAGTCACGCGTACCGCGATGTGAAGTCGATCGAAGACGTCATCGGAAACCCGTTCGCCTCGATGATCTACGGAATGACGAAATGACAATCACCGGACCGGCCATCAAGCTGGGGATCTTTCTCGCTGTCAGCTCGCTGATCACCTCGGCTCTGTTCGTGATCGTCGGCGACCTGCGTTTCGGTCCGACAACGGTTTTCCGCGCTCAGTTCATGTCCGCATCCGGCCTGCGGACCGGCGACGACGTCAAGGTGGCCGGTGTGGTGGTCGGGAAGGTCACCGATGTGGACATCGTGGACTCCGGTGCGGCTGCGCAGACGGGTCTGGGAGCAGAGGTCCGTATGGACGTCGACTCCCACATCCCGGTGACGACCACCACCAACGCCTACATCAGGTACAAGAACCTGATCGGTGATCGGTACCTCGAGCTGAAGACCGACCCCGGAGACGTGGGTAGGAGGCGGTCAGCCGACAGCGTGATCCCGGTATCGCAGACCAAGCCGGCTCTCGACATGGATGCACTCGTCAACGGGTTCAAACCCCTACTGACCGGGGTGAATCCAGAGCAGACCAACAAGCTGTCCGCTGCGCTGGTCTCGGTACTCAACGGCCGCACAGCCGATATCAGCGATCTGATCACCCAAATGGGTGAACTCGGCGAAACCATCGCCGATCGCGACGCGACGATCGGATCGGTGGTCACCGATCTGAACACCGTGCTCGTAACGGTAGCGGATCGCCGGGAGGCCTTCGGCAGCGTCGTCGTCCAGTTGCAGGAGCTGGTCTCCGAGCTTGCCGGTGATCGCCGGCTGATCGCCGACGGCCTCACGAACATCGCGGGCGCGACCACCGAGCTCGACGAGCTGCTGTCCCGAGCCCGCCCCGATCTCACCTCCGACATCGAGCATCTGCGCGGTCTGGCCCAGAACCTGAACAGCAACACTTCAACGATCAACATGCTGCTCGCGAAGATGCCGGAGGCCTATCGGCTTCTGGGCAGGTCGTCGGGCTACGGCAGTTTTGTGAACTTCTTCGTGTGCGGCCTCGCGATCCGCTATCCGACGCTCGACGGCGGACATGCGGACACACCGATGGTCCAAGTCCCAGCTCGGCGCTGTAAGTGAGGGAGACAACCAGATGAGGTCAAAACATCATGAGATCTGACGACTCCCGCCGTCGAATCCGGGCCGGTCTCATCGGAATCGGGGCGATACTCGCGGTTCTCGCGCTCGCGTTCAACTACCGCTCGATTCCGTTCCTGCCCGGCGTGACCGTCGTGGTCGCCGAGTTCTCCGACGCCAGTGGCCTGAATCCCGACGACGAAGTGCACATCGCCGGCGTGGCCGCGGGGAGTGTGCAGTCGATCGAGCTCGCCGAGGACCACGTCGACGTGACGATGCGGCTCACCGACGGCTGGGAGAAGCTCGGTTCCGAGACCACGGCCTCGATCAAGGTCGAGACCGCGCTCGGGCGTCGCTTCGTCCAACTCACGACCGCCGGCCCCGGCGAGCTCGGCGACCGAATCCCGGTGTCGCGGACAAGTTCCGGCTTCGACCTCACCGAGTCACTCGACCAGCTCACCGAGACCGTCGGAGACACCGACAAGAAGAGCGTCGTCGACGCGGTCGAGAGCCTCGACAAGGTCATGAACGATCTCCCGTCCGACATCGGCGGCTCCCTGGAGAACGTCGCCGCTGCGGCACGGACGGTGTCGTCGCGCGATGCCGGAATCCGGACGCTTCTGCAGAAGGCCGATTCGGTTTCCGACGTGCTGGCCGAGCGAAAGGGCAACATCACCAGGCTCATCGACGACGGGTCGGTGCTGTTCGAGACCCTCGTCGATCGGGCCGAGGTGATCCGCAGGCTGCTCACCAGCCTGCGCGCAGTATCCACCGAGATAGAGACGTTCGTCCATGACACCGGATCGTCCACCCCACAGATGCTCGAGGAGGTCCGTCAGGTGACGGCCACGCTCAACGCCAACTACGCCAACCTCGAAAAGTCGATCAAGGGGATGCGCACATTCGTCATGCAATTCGCCGACGTCCTGGGCAGCGGACCGTTCTTCTCAGTACTGCTCCAGAACATCACGCCGGCCAATCTCCGCGGCCAGCAGCCGGGCAGTCCGGGAGGCGGGCGATGAGCACGTCATCAGCCGTCAACCGACTCGGCGGGCCCGCGGTCATCGCCCTCGTCATCGTCGCCATGGTGGCCGTGACCGCGGCGAAGGTATGGGAGAGCACGCACACCTCACGGGCCACAATCTGGTTCACGGACGGCACCGGGCTGTTCGTCGGCGATCCGGTCAAGATGCGCGGCGTCACCATCGGCACTGTCGAAGCAGTGGAGGCCACACCGGCGAAGGTTCGCGTCGAGGTCTCGTACGACGACTCGGCGTACGTGGACTCCGAGGCACGGGCGGCGATCGTGGCGCCGACCCTCGTCTCCGGTCGGTATGTTCAGTTCGTCAACCCGGTCAAGCGATCGCCGGCTGGTGCGCTGAAAGACGATGCCGTGGTGGAGGTCGGCCGGACCGCGGTCCCGGTCGGGTACGACGAGATCAAGAAGCAGGTGACCGACCTCGCGCACCAACTCGGACCTTCCACCGGCGATGAGAAGGGGGCGCTCAGCCGACTCATCGACACCTCGGCCGGTGCGCTCGACACCAGCGGCGGCTCACTCCGGAAGTCGGTCGATGCGCTCTCCGACGCGATGAGGACGCTCTCCGCGGCCGGCCCCGACCTGTTCAGCACAGTCCGCAATCTCCAGCAGGTCGTCACCGCGCTGCGCACCGCCGACCAGCAGATCGTCGGTTTCGCCTCGCAACTCGACGACGCGTCGGCCGTGCTCGACGACAATCGGACGCAACTCGATGCCGCGATCCGTGCCCTCAACTCGATGGCCCCACGCCTGCGCGACTACTTGAAGCAGAACCAGGGTGCGCTAAGCCGTGACGTCAAGGACCTCACCAGGGTGTCCCGACTGCTCGTCGACAGGCAGGACGATCTGGCTCAGATCCTGCACACGGCGCCGACCGCGCTGTCGAACCTCTACAACATCTACGACCCGGACTCGAACTCACTGACGGCCGGTCTCGCGGTGGCCGACTTCCCGGATCCGGTGTCGCTCATCTGTGCACTGCTGACAACCGTGGACGCTCCCAAGTCGGAATGCCAGAAGGCCGAGACCACCCTGACCCGGGTCATCACGTCCGAGATGGCACGCTCGACCGGTCGCCCCGAGGAGGGAGGACGCTGATGGGACACAAGCGCTTTCACGTCGGCGCGGGACTGATCGCGGCGGCCGTCGCGATGTCGACGGTGGCGGGCTGTCGGTTCGACGGCGCCAACTCGTTGTCACTGCCAGGCGACGCCGTCTCCGGTGACAGCTACAGCATCACCGTCCAGTTAGCCGACGTGCAGAACCTGGTGTCGAACTCCCTGGTCAAGCTCGACAACGCGAATGTCGGGCAGATCCGGTCCATCACAGTGCGCGAGTCGTTCGCCGAAGTGGACGTGGAGCTCTCCGAGGGAGTGGAGATCCCGAACGGTTCGACCGTGAAGCTGGCACAGACCTCGGTGCTGGGCGCGCAGTACCTGGAGTTCATTCCTCCCGCGGAGCAGACGCCGGGCAAGCTGTTGCCCGGCGACACACTCGATGTCAACAGCTCCGCAGCCTATCCGTCGACCGAGTCGGTGCTGGCGGCCTTGTCGCTGATCCTCAACGGCAGTGGCCTCGAACAGCTCCGGTCGATCATGACCGAGCTCAACGACGCCACCGATGGCCGCACAGCCGCTGCCAACCGAGCGATATCTCAACTCAAGACCTTCGTCTCCGGACTACACAAGCAACGTGATGACATCGGCCGCGCCATCGATTCGCTCGGCAAGCTCAGCGCCACGCTGGCCGATCAGAGTTCGACCGTGGCGGAGGGCATCGACAACCTGGAACCCGCCCTGACCGTGCTGGCGGACCAACGCGAGGAGCTGGTCACGATGCTCGATCGCGTAGGAGTGTTCGGCGCAAAGGTGGGCAGCGTGATCGCACGCAGCAACGCCGATCTGAACTCCATTGCCGCGGAACTCCGTCCCGCACTGAAGGGGCTCGAGGAGTCCGGCGACGACCTGGTCGGCTCGCTCATCGTCGGGCTCACCGTTCCGTTCCCGGTGACCGTCATCGACAAGGGAATGAAGGGTGACTACCAGAACCTCTTCCTGACCCTCGACCTGTCGGTGGGCGCCATACGCGACAAGGTGCTCGGCAGTATTCCCAAGGTGGCCCTGGCCAGGATGGCGACCTCGCGGCAAGCCGCGGACCCACTCCGCGCTCCATTCGGACTGCGCACCCCCACAACGGATCACAGCCCATCGAAAAAGACCTCACCGCAGCCCGCCGGGATGGGGGGCCCCCGATGAAACTCACCAGACTGGTGCGATGGCAGCTCGTCGTATTCGCTGTCCTCACCGTGGTCAGCGTAGTCTACGGGACTGTCACCTACGTCGGCATCGGTCGGGTCACCGGCATCGGATCGTATCGCGTGGTCGCCGAGTTCGACACCGCCGGCGGCATTTACGAGACCGGACTGGTGACCTATCGAGGTGTAACCGTGGGACGGGTGGATTCGGTAGACGTCGATCTGGCCGACTTGTCGGCGCCGGTTCGCATCACCCTGCGCATCGATTCGGACAACACGATCCCGCGAAACAGTGCGGCGCACATCAGGAGTCAGTCTGCGGTCGGGGAACAATACGTGGATCTGATTCCCCGCGACAACGGCGGGCCCGCGCTGACGGACGGAGACGTGTTGTCGGCCAAGGGCAATGAGGCGCCCACGCCCACCAAAGACGTCCTGGAGAGGACCATGAACCTCGTTGCGACGATCTCGCCCCAGAATCTGGAGACGACCGTCGACGAGGTGTCCGACGGGCTAGGACAGACCGGTGATCGCCTGGCTCGGTTGATCGACGCATCACAGCGGCTGCTCGAGTTGGCGCAGATCGATATCGGCCCCACCACCCGGCTGATCGACGACGCCGAACCGCTGTTGACCACTGGCAACCGGGTGGCCGCCGACCTGACCTCTGCGGTGGCGAACCTCGCGTCGTTCACCGATCAGCTCGCGCTGAGCGATGAACACTTGCGGACTCTGCTGACCCAGACCCCGTCGGCAGCCGACCAGGTGTCGGCCACCCTGACCGAGCTGACGCCTACGCTGCCGACGCTGCTCGCCGACCTCCAGTCCGTGGGACAGGTGCTGCGCGTCAACGTCCCCAACCTCCGGCACATCCTGACCGTCTATCCGGCGTTCACGTCGGGAACCCTGAACTCGGTCGACGGCTACGCGCTCGGCCAGAGTCCGCAGGCTCCACTCGACATCAAGCTCGGAAACACGCTGAACCCGCCCCCGTGCACCGAGGGATATGGCGGCAGCCGACGTCGTGACGCATCGGACATGCGGACTGTGCCGGTGGTTCCGGACCAGTACTGCGACGCGCGCCCCGACAACCCGAAGGTGGCGCGTGGCGCCCGGAACGTCCCGTGCGCGACCGACCCCCGCGTGAGGACTCCCTTAGTGGCCGATTGCCCCGGGGGACTTCCGTCCACGTGGCCGGAGATGTTGTCGCGTCCGCACTCTATGGGCGACGCCGGCGGTGACCCAGGGGCGAAGAGGGTGCCGAAGCGCTTACGTACAGCGTCGAAGCCGGTGCCGTATTCGGAGACCACCGGAAGGTTCCGAGGGCCCGACGGGGTGACGTACTTCGTGGGAACACCCACCAACTCAGCTTCGGCGAAAGGAAAGGCGACATGGCAGTCGTTACTGATCAAGTAGAGGCCACCGGTCCGGAAGTCGACGACGACGCGGTCGGCCCGGAGAGCGCCGGCGAAGGGGCGGGCACTGCTCCACTCCGGTCCGTGGTCACCGTGTGGGCGCTGGTGGCGGCCCTCGTGGCGGTGCTCGCGCTGCTCGGCGTGAAGGGCACCGATCTCTATCAGGCCAAGCAGGACGAGAAGCGGAACTCTGAGGTACTCGACGTCACCCGCGAGGTGGTCGCCGGACTCGTCAGCCTCGACTACCGCCGGTCGAAGGCCGACCTGGATCGGATCAAGTCCGTCGCCACCGGATCCTTTCAGCAGCAGTTTGAACAGCTGGCGACGTCGTTCGAGCAGGTCCTTTCCTCCGGCGAGGTCCTCTCGACTGGATCGGTCAAGGAGGCGGGGATCATCACCGCCGACGACGACGCCGCGCGGGTCCTGGCCGCGGTCAGCTCGATCGTCAAGAACACCGAGGCACCCGACGGGCAGCAACGCGTCTATCGGATGAAGGTGGATCTGACGGCCGCCGACCATGCGTGGAAGGTCAGCAACGTGGAGTTCGTGTCATGAACGCGGGGAGCGCGGACCAAGAGGCGTCGACCGACGCGAAGGCGGCAGAACCGAGGAGGAAGCCATGAACAAGGTTGTGGAGCAAGATATCTCATCCGAGTTCGCCGAGGCGGAGGTGGATCGCGACGTCGACACCGACGCGGCGCCTACCGACGGCGCCGAGAAGCAGGACAAGGTGCGCGGCGGTCATGTCAAACGACTCGGCCCCGTCGTTGTGAGCTGGCCCGCCAGACTTTCGACAAAGGCGCGTAACGGGTTGGTCAGGGTGCTGGCGGCACTCGTGATCGCCGGCGCCGGTGGACTCGGCTACGTGTGGTTCGCGACGAGCGCGGCGACGACGGAGGCATCGGCGGGGCAGTCCGCGCTTGCATCGGCACGTACCGACATCCCCAAACTGCTCAGTTATGACTACCGAACAGTCGACACCGCGCTGCCCGAAGCTGCCGAGACCATGCTGACCGGCAGGTTCCTCGACGAATACACCCAACTGGGCGAATCAGTTATTCAACCTGCTGCCAAGAAGGAGCAGATCGTCACGAACGCCGAGGTGGTCGACGCCGCACTCGTCGCGTCGGACGCCGATCACGCAACCGTCCTGCTCTTCGTCAACCAGACGACGTCCAAGAAGGACGCTGAGGGGCCGCGACTCGACGGCAGCCGCATTCGCGTCCAGATGGCCAAGGACGGCGATCGCTGGAAGATCTCCGAATTCACACCGGTGTAGCCGCGGAAACCCTGAGCCATCCACACCACACCATGGAGAACAACTCATGACTCTCACCACCGATTTCACCACAGTCGCGGAGCTCGACAGTGCGCTGCTACGACTCAGCGCAGGCGAGCGCCGGTGGGCAGACCTCCCGCTGACCCGGCGCGCCGACCTTCTGCAACAGGTGGCGCACCAGGCGGCCGAGCAGGCATCGGATTGGGTTGAGGCCGCGTGCCGTGCGAAGCGGATCTCGCCCTCATCGCCGCTCGCAGGCGAAGAATGGCTGTCGGGGCCGTACCCGGTCATCACGAACGCTGCCACGCTGGCCCGTTCTCTGCGCGACCTGAGCAGCGGCGACAGTCCCATCGCCCACGTACCGACTTCCGTCGCTCCCGGCGGTCGTGTTGCGCTCGACGTCTTTCCCCATCAGATCTGGGATCGGCTACTGCTGTCGGGCGTCTCGGCCAAGGTCTGGCTGAAGCCGGGGGTGAGTGTCACCCAGGCGCGGTCGGCGGCGGGATTGGCGCAACTCGACCCCGCGACGACGCACGGCATGTCAGTCGTCCTCGGCGCCGGCAACATCACCTCGATCGCCGTGCTGGACACCCTGTACGAGCTGATCGCGCACAATCGCGTCGTGATCCTCAAACTGAACCCCGTCTTGGGCGAGATGTTCGACGCGATCAACGCCGTCCTGCGACCCCTGTCCGAGCGCGGCTTCGTGGAGGTCGTCAGGGGCGGTGTCGAGGTCGGCTCGTATCTCGTCGATCACCCGAATGTGGCGCATGTCCACATCACCGGAAGCTCGGCAAGTCACGACGCCATCGTCTTCGGCACCGGCCCGGAAGGCGAGGCCCGTCGCCGGGCCGGCGTACCGAAGCTCGGCAAGACCATCACCAGTGAACTCGGCGGCGTATCACCCACCGTCGTCGTCCCCACCGGGTGGTCGGCCAAGGACATCCGTTTCCAGGCGGAGCACCTGGCCACCCAGCGTCTGCACAACGGCGGCTACAACTGCATCGCCGCCCAGGTTGCCGTGATCCCGTCCGAGTGGTCCAAGAAAGGGGAGTTCCTCCGGGAACTCCGCGACCAGATCGACAAGGCTCCCGCGCGGCCAGCCTATTACCCCGGAAGCGACCAACGGGTCGCCGCGGCAGCCGACCGGCACGCCACGGCCAACGCACGCGAGAACGGCCGGCTGCTGATCGAGGGGCTCTCACCGGACCAGGTGGCCGAGGCCTTCACCGTGGAGTACTTCTCGCCCGTGCTGGCCGTCGTGGAGATCCCCGGAGACGGGATTGCCTACCTCCGGGCAGCGAGCCGCTTCGTCAATGAGCGGCTCGAGGGCACTCTCGGCGCCAACGTCTTGGTGCACCCGAGATACCGCCGCAAGCTCGGTCGAGAGTTCGAGTGGTTCGTGGAATCGCTCCGCTACGGCACGATTGCGATCAACGCGTGGACGGGGGTCGGTTATCTCACCGCAGCAGCACCATGGGGCGGCTTTCCCGGTGCGACCCTCGTCGATGTCGAGAGCGGAATCGGATTGGTACACAACGCATCACTGGTGGACGACACAGAGCGCACGGTCGTGACCGGCCCGTTCCGCCCGCTGAGCCGATCTCTGATCACCGGCCAGCTGTCGATCACGCCGAAGCCGGCGTGGTTCGTCAGGAACACGCATGCGCACCATGTAGGCCGAAAGATGGTTGCATTCGCGGCAGATCCGAAGGCCACCCGGCTGCCGTCGCTCTTTGCGTCCGCCTTACGCGGCTGACGCACCGCGCGCAGCGAGGTGCCCCGTCACGAAGCGTACGGGGTGTGGTGCGTCCACCTCAGGCCGGCTCGAGCGCCCGCTTGGCCTTCTCCAACGCGGCGAGCGTGCGCAACACGGAGTCGCGCTTCGCGGTCAGGTCGGACACCTTGGCCTTGCCACTCAAGCCGCCATCCTTCTGCGCGACCTGCAGACGTTCCTCGATCTCGGTGAGCTGCGCCAGGAGGCTCTGCGCCCGGCTCATGAGCTCGGCGCGGTCGGGTCGTGAGACGTTCGCCGGCCCGGCGACGCCGGACCTGACATTCTGCGGCTTGGTGGCCACCGCCTTCCCGCCTGCCTTCGTGGGCAGTCGTCGTCGCGGTTCGACGCTTCGCCGCCGGGAAGCAGCACGCGGGGGAGTCTGCGTGCGCGTCTGGTTGAGCACCGTCCGCGCCTCTCGCCGCGGAACTCCGCGATTTCGTCGGTGGACGAGCACCACACGCAAACACTCGAAGTGGTTTCGGTCACGAACGCATCGGCAGCAGCGGGATTCACGGGGAAAAGAGTACGAAACAAAGTTTTTCACCCGGAAATCGGGTTTCCGGTACACCGTATCCCGCCGCTGACTTGACCCGCCGGACCGTCCCCGACGCGCTGTTCATCGTCGTCGAGCAACTCGGACCCACCCTCGTCGTTGCGGACACGAGCTCGAGCCGGCGGCGGGGCAGTGGCGTTTACCGGCCACCCCCGGCGGGAACCTCATCTGCGTGCGATTACCTTCGGTACAGATGACGACGTGTCGGGCTGGAACAACCGGCCCTGCTCGACGGTGACGACCGTGTACCTGGCCGAGGCATTGCTGGTTGTGGCGGAGGGTCAGCAACCTCCGGGTCTGATGCCGGCCCGGCAGCAGATGGCGGTGTCCCTGGGCTGGCACATCGTCCTTGCGTGTTTCGGGGTGGCGTTCCCGACGATGATCTTCGTGATGCGCCGTCGCGGCATCGTGCGCGACGGCCCTGTCGCAATGGGACTGGCCCGACGGTGGGCCAAGGTGTCGGCAGTGCTGTTCGCGATCGGCGCGGTCTCGGGCACGATCCTCAGCTTCGAGATGGGTCTGCTGTGGCCCGGTTTGATGGGCCGGTTCGGTGACGTGCTGGGATTGCCATTCGCGTTCGAAGGGCTGTCGTTCTTCGTCGAGGCGATCTTCCTCGGGATCTACCTCTACGGCTGGGACCGCATGCCGCCTCGACGCCATCTGCTGATGCTGATTCCGATGGGCATCGCCGGGGTCGTCGGGACGTTCTGCGTGGTCTCGGTCAATGAGGTTCCCCCCGAACCGTAGAGGCATCGATAATGAGGAGCACGATGCCAGAGAAGCGGAAGAAGTACGACCGGGAGTTTCGTGATGGGGCGGTCCGGATCGTCGAGGAGACAGGTAAGCCGATCGCCCAGGTCGCTCGAGACCTGGGGGTCAACGAGGGCACCTTGGGTAACTGGGTCAACCGGGCGCGCGCCGAGCGGGAGGGCCGCGGCGAGCTGACCGTTGATGACGCTGCTGAGCTCAAACGGTTGCGTGACGAGGTCGCTGAGCTGCGCATGGAGCGTGATGTCCTAATAGGACGTGTCAGAGCACGGGTCCGGTCAGGTCGAGGAACGACGTCTGGTGATGTCGTAGCCCGTTGAGGTTTTGCTTGAGACCGACGCAGCCCGGCGTGTCGGGTCCGGCTCTGGCACCGCGGTAGGCGAGGGTCGGTCGTGGTTCGAGCCCGCCCGCGGGGTGAGGTCCTTGATGTGCTGAGCCGCGAGCTCTTGCTGAGATCATTGACATCCCCGCTGGTTGCTGGGATCGCGAACGGCTCTATCGGAGGTCAGGCCCTCGAGCCTTGCTATTAGGTCGCCGCGCGGTGTCACCGGTCCTCGGACCGGAGTAACGGATTCCACTACTGCGTAAGGAGACTGGATGGCGATCTACTGCGGGATCGACTGGGCCGAAGGGCATCACGACATCGCCCTGATCGATGACGAAGGCGCACTGGTCGGCAAGCGGCGCATTGACGAGAGCATCGATGGCGTTGCTGAGTTGACCGCGATGTTGGCCGCGGCCGGCGACACGGTGCACGAGCCGATCCCGATCGCGATCGAGACTCCACGCGGGTTGCTGGTCGCGGTGCTGCGCGCGACCGGCCGGCCGATCTATCCGATCAATCCGCTGGCGGTGGCGCGTTATCGGGAACGGACGTCGGTCTCGGGCAAGAAGAGTGATCACGTGGATGCGATGGCGTTGGCAAATATTCTGCGCACTGACGCACATTTGCATCGGATGCTGCCCGAAGACACCGCTTTGGCGCGTTCGATCACTGTGCTGGCCCGCGCCTATCAGGACGCGGTGTGGCGGCGCACCAAAGCTGGTACAGGAATTGCGCGCTCGGCTGTGTGAGTATCACCCTGGTTTTCTGGCCGCGTTTTCTGCCGGATCGGGCTCTGGGCGCGGACTGTCAACTACCCGGCTGGCCAGCGCCGATGCGCGTGCGGTGCTGGCTATCGCGCCCAGCCCGGCCGAGGCAGAGAAGCTGTCGCGAGCGCGGATCGAGACGGCGCTGCGCCGCGGCGGTCGGCAGCGGCGGATCGCCAGCGTGGCCGAGAGTGTCCTCGTCGCGCTGCGCGTCCCGCAGCTACGGCAAGAACCCGTGGTGGAGCAGGCGATGCGCATCGAGACGCTGGCGATGCTCGGGGTGCTCAACGCGGTCTGCGACTCGGTCGACCAGCTCGCCGCCGCTCTTCGCGAGGCGTTCGAGCAGCACCCGGACTACGAGATCATCACCAGCTTTCCAGGGCTGGCTGATATCTCGGGAGCCATCGTGCTCGCCGAGATCGGCGACGACCGAGATCGTTTCGTCGACGACCGCGCGTTGCAGGCATTTGCCGGCTCCGCGCCGGTCACCCGAGCATCGGGCAAGTCTCGCACGGTGGTCCGCCGACGGACGAAGAACAACCGGCTCGCCGGCATTGGCTACTCCTGGGCGTTCACCGCCGCCGCGAGACCGTCACCGACACGTGATCACTACCTACGCCGCCGTGAGCGCGGCGACGGCCACCCGGCCGCGCTGCGGCACTTGTTCAATCGGATGCTCGGCCAGCTGCATCACTGTCTGGCCTCCGGCCAACTCTACGACCCGATCAAGGCCTTCCCGCACGCAGCCACCGAACCCGCCGGCGCAGTTGCTGCTTGACACGATCGCGACATCGGAGGTCTCAAGCGATCAGTGGTCCTGTGGGTGAAGGAGGCGACGAAGTGAGCGTGGCACGCTTTATCGCCGACCAGAGGACCAACTATCGGGTGCCACACGCGGTGTCCTGCCGGCTGCTCGGGGGCAGCGAGGCGTGGTTCTACAAATGGCATAAGCGGACCCAATCGCCGGGTGCGGCAACGGGTTTGCACACCACCCGCGACTATCGCCGGGACACCATCGACCGGGCCGTGGCGGTGGCGTTCGACAAGGCCCGCGGCCTGCACGGGTCACCGCGCCTGCATGCGGATCTGCGTGCTGACGGGTGGACGGTGACCGAGAAGACTGTCGCTGATTCGATGTGTCGTCAGGGCCTGGTCGCGCGGCGGATCCGCCGGCGCAACGGGCTGACCCGTCAGGACAAGACCGCCCCGAAGTTCCCCGATTTGTTGGGTCGCGATTTCACCGCACAGTGCCCCGATCAGCGGTGGGTCGGCGACATCACCGAGATCCCGACCGCGGCGGGCAAGCTGTATCTGGCCACGGTCATCGACCTCTACAGTCGCCGCCTGCTGGGGGCGGCCACCAGTCGTCACCCGGATGCAGCGTTGGCGTGTGCGGCGATCGAGATGGGGGTCGCCACGCGGGGCGGTATGCAGGCGATATGGCGTGATGACGATGCGCAGAAGCTGATTTTCCACACCGATCGTGGGTCGACGTACACCGCGAAACGGTTCACCAGGCTGTGCCAGAAGATGGGTATCCGGCAGTCGATGGGCCGGGTCGGATCGTGTTTCGACAACGCCGCAGCGGAGGCATTCTTCTCTTCTTTGGAGTGGGAAGTGTTGTCACGCAACGAGTTCCATACTATCATGGAGGCGCAGGCGGTCGTGTTGGAGTGGTGCTACGGCTTCTACAATCACCAGCGTCGCCACAGCGCGATCGGGATGATGAGTCCGGTCGACTACGAGAACACCGCAGTCACCGAGCCCGAAGCCGCATAGAGGAGTCCTCCACGATTCCGGGGGAACCACACCTGACCGAGGCACACACCACCGGCCGCCTGGTCTCCGAACTCAAACGGCTCCGCCGCTACCGGCTGATCATCATCGACGAGATCGGCTACCTGCCGTTCGACTCCGATACCGCCAAC
The DNA here is from genome assembly GCF_003797825.1 of Gordonia sp. OPL2. GTDB lineage: Bacteria > Actinomycetota > Actinomycetes > Mycobacteriales > Mycobacteriaceae > Gordonia. The sequence continues at coordinate 404 of NZ_RKME01000028.1, read as the reverse complement.
CTGTTCTTCCAACTCATCGCCAGCCGCTACGAACAAGGCTCGATCCTGATCACCTCGAACATGCCATTCGGCCGCTGGGGCGAAGTCTTCGCCGACGATGTCGTTGCCGCCGCACTCATCGACCGCCTCGTCCACCACGCCGAGGTCATCACCATCGACGGCGACTCCTACCGCACCAAGACCCGACGACAACTCGTCAACGCCGACCAGTAACCACACCAAAAGGGGGTCAAATTTCAACCGTCGATAAGGGGTCAGTTTTCGGCCGCCGTTGACAGATAGCCGTTTGCGCGGTCTCGATGGTGTCGAAGGCGCCAGTCTCGTCGAGAAGCTCCCGGCGCAATGTGCGATGGAATCGTTCGATTTTGCCGGTCGTGGTCGGTGACCGGCGTTTGGTCAACCGC
>NZ_RKME01000027.1 GCF_003797825.1 Gordonia sp. OPL2 | reverse complement strand
GGCCGGGTCTCTGGTTACGGTGGGGCGTGGCCACCCAACGACCGACGATCGCGATCCTCGGGGCGCCCGACGTCCCGCCGCCGCCGAATCTGGACGAGATCTCCGAACTCGGCACCGTACGTTCGTGCACCGCGGAGACGCTGCCCGACGCGCTCGCGGGTTCGGACATCCTCCTCGTCTGGGACTTCTTCTCCCGAGCCTTGCGAGACAACTGGGGGCCGGCGACCGCCGGCCTGCGGTGGGTGCACGTGTGCGCCGCCGGGGTGGACTCGTTGCTGTTCGACGAACTCCGGGAGTCCGACATCGTGGTGACCAATGCGGCCGGCGTCTTCGATCAACCCATCGCCGAGTTCGTACTCGCGTCGATCCTGGCCCGGGACAAGCAATTACACCTCACCAAACGTTTGCAGCGGGAGCGTGCGTGGAAACACCGAGAGACGACGCGGACCGCTGGTTCCTCGGCCTTGGTGATCGGTACGGGCGGTATCGGCCGGGCCACTGCACGGTTGTTGCGGGCGGTCGGCGTGCGGGTCACCGGAGCGGGGCGGACGGCGCGCGAGAACGACCCCGACTTCGGCGCCGTGCTGGCGACCGACGACCTCGTGTCCTACGTCGGGCAGTTCGACAACGTCGTCGCCATCGCGCCGCTCACGCCGCAGACCGAACGGATGATCAATGCCGACGTGTTGTCGGCGATGCGGCCGGACGCACATCTGATCAACGTGGGTCGGGGCCAACTCGTCGACGAGGCGGCGCTGATCGCCGCGCTCGCCTCGGAGCAGATCGGGGCCGCATCGCTCGACGTGTTCACCGACGAGCCCCTCGACCCGGCGAGCCCGCTGTGGGTGATGGACAACGTGGCCGTCTCGCCGCACATGAGCGGTGACGTCATCGGGTGGCGGGCCGAGCTCGCTCGACAGTTCCTTGCCAACCTGCAGCAGTACGTGACCACCGACGGACCGCCCGCCGAGGTCCTCGGCAATGTCATCGACAAGAAGCGAGGTTATGTCGTGAGCGGCGGTCGCAGGGCGGGCGATAGTAGGCTGTAGCGCGATGACCATCGTGTATTTCGTGATCGCCGTGTTGGCACTCGCCGGTGCGGTCGCCCTGTTGTGGCTGGACCGCCAGCGATCGAGCGTCGCGCGCCATCAGCGTGCGGTCTGGGGCGATCAGCACGAGTTCAAGTTCCGTGAGTCGGACACCAAGCTGCGCAAGGTGTTTCATCGCGCCACGATGAACGCCCCGGATCGTGTCGCCGTGCAGGACGTCGCATTCGGCCATTACCACGGTGCAGAGGCCGTGGTCTTCGACCTCGCCGAGACCGCGACGGTGATCGCGGTGCGGCGGTCCACCCCGTCGTCGGTCGTCGTCGACCTGCGGCACGAGGACGTGCTGGCACCGGCCGAGGACGACGTCGAACTGCTCGGCGCGATGGGTCCGCGCGTCATCTTCTCCAACAACCTCGACGTCGCGCGGCGCGTGTGCGACCGCCGGATGGTGACGTTGGCCAACACCGCACCCAGCTACATCGAGGTGCTGTGGAACGAGGGCAACTGGGTGCTGGGGTCGATGCCGCTGACGACCGACGCCGAGCACCTCGACACCGCGCTCGACGTGGTGCGCAGGTTCACCGACCTGTTGCGGGTGTTGCCGCCGATCGTCGACCCGCAGGACGCCCCGGACCCCCGGGACCCACACGGGCCGATCCGTGCAGAACTCGCCGACGAGAAGACCGAGTCGATGCGCGACAAGCAGCGGCGCGCCCGGATCGCGGCCGCGGCCGAGGACGCACAGTCCCCGGACGAGGCGGCGCCGGAACCCACCCGCGCGTGGAGTGCCGCCCCCGAATCCGCGAAGCAGCCGTCGGCCGGCAAGCCCGTCACCGCGCCCCCGGCGTCGTCGACCGCGGGACGCCGGATGCAGCCGATGCCCGTCCGCCGTCCGACAGGCGGGGGATCGCGGGCCGCCGACCGTGAGGACGGACCGGCCACCCCACCGCCGGGTACCGGACGCCCGGCACGGCCGTACGATATGCCCCCGACCACGTCGTCGCCGACGGACCGGCCGAATCGTCACCGCAAGGACTGACGCCGGCGGGCGCCGCCGAGCACCCTCAGCGAGAAATGAGTCCTGACATGACCTCGTCCGCGCCCGTACCCCCGACCGTCAGCGAGGAAGGCCGCTCGCGATTGTCGGCTCTCGTCACCGAACTCGCGGTGGTGCATGGCCGGGTGACGTTGTCGTCGGGCAAGGAGGCCGACTACTACGTCGATCTACGGCGGGCGACGCTGCACCACGAGGCGTCACGGCTCATCGGCAGCCTGATGCGGGAACTGACGGCCGACTGGGAGTACGAGTCGGTCGGCGGTCTCACGCTCGGCGCCGACCCCGTCGCCACCTCGATCATGCACGCCGCCGGACGCGACATCGACTCGTTCGTGGTGCGCAAGGCGGCGAAGACGCACGGCATGCAACGCCGTATCGAAGGGCCCGACATCAGTGGCCGACGCGTGCTGGTGGTCGAGGACACCTCGACCACCGGAGCATCGCCGTCGGCAGCGGTGGAGGCGGCCCGCGAGGCGGGGGCGGTCGTCGTCGGCGTGGCCACTGTCGTCGACCGCGCGACCGGTGCCGACGAGGTGATCTCCGCACTCGGCGTGCCATACCGCTCGTTGCTCGGGCTGGGCGACCTCGGTCTGGGCTGAGCGGTGGCCGAACCGGAACCTACCGAGTGGCAGGCCGGTCCGCCGCGCGACGTGACAGGCGCTGCCGAACCGGGACCCACCGAGTGGCAGGCCGGACCGCCGCGCGACGTGACAGGCGCTGCCGAACCGGGACCCACCGAGTGGCAGGCCGGACCAACCGTGGGTGTCGGGCCGTGGGTCGACGAGCACGACGGCCCGGTCCCGACCGATCCTCGGTACGATGCCGACCTGCTGGCCACCGGCGACACACGCAATGTCGTTGATGAGTACCGGTATTGGACGCGTGAGGCCATCGTCGCCGACATCGACGCGCGACGCCATCCGTTCCACGTCGCCATCGAGAACTTCGCGCATGACGCCAACATCGGGACGGTCGTGCGGACGGCGAACGCCTTCGCGGCCGCAGCGGTGCACATCGTCGGACGTCGGCGGTGGAACCGTCGGGGTGCGATGGTGACCGATCGCTATCAGCATCTGATGCACCATGATTCGGTCGAGGATCTCCTCGCCTGGGCCCGTGGCGAGGGTCTCGCGGTCGTCGCCGTCGACAACACGCCGGGAGCGCGTCCACTCGAAACAGCCGACCTGCCGCGCGGCTGCGTGCTGTTGTTCGGGCAGGAGGGCCCGGGTGTGAGCGAGGACGCGCAGCAATCGGCCGACATGACCGTGTCGATCGCCCAGTTCGGCTCGACGCGGAGCATCAATGCCGGTGTGGCAGCAGGGATCGCGATGCACGCGTGGGTTCGGCAACATGCCGATCTCGATCGCGCGTGGTGACGGTCTGCCACCTCGGATCCGGTCCGCAACCTCAGATCCTGCCGCAACCTCAGATCTTGCGCAGCGCCTCGGCCATTCGGTTCGCCGAATCGAGAGCAACGGTTCGACCTGCGCCGACGACACGTTGGAGCCGCGTCGGTGGTCGCGGCGGTGTGACGGTGACGGTGTCGCCGATGGAGACATCTCCGGTTCGGACGATCTCGGCATAGACGCCGAGGTAGCGATCGGAGGTGGATGCGACGGCGCGGGTGAGCCGCTTGTCGAGCGGGAGGTCGACGTGGGCACGGCTCGGCACGACACATCGGACGGTCTTCATCACGATCCGAAGCCGTGCGCTTCCGAGATCGACGGTGGCGTTGGTCCATTCGGATTCGGGTAGACCGTCGTCGGTGCCGCCGACGAGAACGTTGGGCCGGAATCGGCGGGAGTCGAGCCGCTCTTCGCCGACGGCTTCGGCGATCGTGGCGACACTGGCCTCGGTGAGCAGATGGACCGGGCACAGGTCGACGAAGGTCCCCGGCGGCGTCGCGTTGCGCGCGAGCGTCGACAGGGCCCGCGCGTTCATCTCGGAGATCTTGGGCAGTCGCTCGTCGGATGCGATGCCGAGGTCGCGGGCGAGGGCCTGCGGAGTCAGCGATCCCGCGCGTTCGCGCCACGAGAGTCGATGGGCGCGTGGCTCATCGGGGAGTGGCACCAGTCGGACCTCGCGGTCCAGTGCCGACGACAGCGCGGCGTGGACGGCGGGATCGTCGCTGTGGTGTTCGGCGCCGTCCGGTGTGGTCACGATGACCGCGGGTGCTCGGCCCGGACCGGCGTCGGGGCCGGGCGGCTGGTCGTAGCGGGCGGAGAACTGCAGCACAGCGGGTAGTCGGCGGGCCGAGATCGTGGTGTCGCGCTCGACATCGTGCAACGCCCACAACCGGTCCCCGTGCACCCCGCGGGCGCCGAACGTCAGGGTGTCGAGGGCTTCGCCCGCCATGGACTTCACCGGATGGCGCCACAGTCGGGTGACGTGAGCGGCGGTGTCGGTCATCGGTCACCTCGGGGTCGTCGCGGGCACCTGTTCGTGGCTCACCGTAACCGATCATTCACTTGCGCAATCGGGTCGACCCGGGAAGAGTTACCAGCCGTGTCGACTCTGCGGTTGCGCTCTGCGATCATCACTGTCCTGACCTCCGTCGTCGTCTTGACGGGTGTCTTCGCGAGCGGAGGTGCCGGTGCCGCCCCGACGATGGCGCCCGCCGGGTTCATCCCGGCCCAGCTGGTCGGCCCGTATGCGTCGGATGTCCCGCCGTCGGGCACGTACCTGCCTGTGCTGGACGGCTTCTCGGATCTGCGCGCCCGGCATCGTCCGGTCATCGCGTCGAACCTGGCCCAGGTGGTGCGGATCAACAACTCGGCCACGGCCGCCCAGCAGCGCGATGCCATCGCGATCAACTACGACGACCGCCTGGTGTCGTTGTCGGAGGCGCTCGGCGACCGACTGGGCACGGTGTTCCGCCAGTTGCTCGCCGCGGGCAGGCTGCCGAAGGTCGACGCACTGGCCGGCGGTGACACCGCCCGTGCCGGGCTTCCGCTGGGGACCACGCTGCTGGAGAAGGAGATCTACGACAACCCGCGTCCGTTCGTCGTCGCCCCGGCGTCGATCAAGCGTTATGACAAGCCGGGCGGACACCTCTACGCCGAGCTGGCCGGCAACGGATCGTATCCGTCGGGCCACACCAACATGGCGTACTGGAAGGGGGCGCTGCTCGCGTACTGGCTGCCGGAACTGGGGCCGCAGATCATCGCGCGGGCGGGCGAGATCGGGCGCTCACGGATAGTCCTCGGTGTGCACTACCCGCTCGACGTGATGGGTGGCCGCCTGATGGGCATGGACATCGCGGCGGCACGCCTGCGCGACCCCGGTTTCGCCGCGCTCGTCGACCAGGCCGGCGTGCAGCTGCGCGATCAGCTGCAGCGGGCAGTCGGCGTTCCGCTCGACGAGTTCATCGCCCGCGACACCGCGTACCTCACCACCCAGCAGGCGGTCAACGAGCACCGGGCGCTGATGACGTACGGGTTCGACGTGATCAACCCCGGCCAGGTGAACTCCATCCCGCCGTCGGCGGCGGCCCTGCTGCGCAGCCGGTTCCCCGGACTCTCCGATGCTCAGCGCCTGGACATCCTGCGACGTACCGCCATTCGTTCCGGCTACCCGCTGGATCAGGCGGGGCGCAACGGCGGATGGTTGCGGATCGACCTGGCGGCGGCGTACGCGGCGAAGCCGTGATCTCTAGGCGGGGCATCGCCTGACGAAACAGCTGTTGCGATCCACTCCGGATGGCGGAACGGATCGCAACCGCCGTCGACGGTGGAACCGCTCGCGGGTCCCGTGCGTCAGATCCGCATGGATGGTGCGGATCGGTTGCGGCCTTTCCTCGCGGAGCGAGACGGAGTGATCGCCCGATGGCAGGCCCAGGAACTCGGGGTGAGCCTGTCGGGGATCCAGCGCCGCGTCGAATCCGGGGAGTGGCTCAGGGTCGTCGCGGGGGTCTATCGCGCAGCGGATCATCCCCGCAGCCTGCGCGCGCGGCCCACCGCGAGGCCACGCTCGCGGTGGGCCGCACCGCTGTCCTGAGCGACGGGACCGCGGCGTGGTGGACGAAACTGGTGACCGGCTTCCCGAGCCAGATCACGGTGACGACGAGCGCCAAGGGACGCCACCTCCGGAGCACGCCCGGAACCAGGGTCCGTCACCGGACTCTCGACCAGCGGGACATCACCGTGGTGGACGGACTACGCGTCACCACGCCTGCGTTGACGGTGCTCGAAGCCACGATCGACATCGGCAACTCCGTCATGGACAACGCCCTACTTCTCGACCATGTCACTCTTGACGACTTGTCCGATGCTCATACGCGGTATCCGGGCCGGATCGGCTCGGGCGAGGCACGTCGTCTTCTGGCAGCGATGGAATCGGGGGCACGCAGCGAGGCGGAGCGGGTGACGACGGAGATCTTCCGAAGCCGCGGAATCGACGGGTGGAAGGCGAATCACGAGGTGTGCGGGCATGAAGCGGACTTCGTCTTCGAGGAGTCGACGCTCATCGTCGAGATCGACGGGTTCGCGTTCCACCGTGATGCGAAGACGTTTCAGCGTGACCGGACGAAGCGGAACGCGTGGATTGCTGCGGGGTGGACGACCCTGAACTTCACGTGGACGGACATCGCGACTCGTGCGGACCATGTGGCGAGAGCGGTGTCCCGACAGCTCTGACGAAACAGCGGTTGCGATCCGCTCCGGAAGGCGGAACGGATCGCAACCGCTGAGTGAGGTCTTCGGTCAGTGGCCCCGGCGGGACGGATCGCTCGACGGCGCCTGGGCGTCGTCGTCGAGGGCGGACTCCGGATCCGGCAACGGCTTCGAGGCGGTTTTGCGGGAGCGCAGGTAGCGCTTGCCGATCTCGCTGATGATCGGGATGACCGACAGGAACACGATCAGCAGGAAGATGAGGTCGACGTTGTCGCGGATGAACGCGATCTGGCCGAGGAAGTAACCGAGCAGCGTGACGCCGGCACCCCAGACGATCGCGCCGACGACGTTGTAGGTGAGGAAGACCGAGTAGCGCATCTTGGCGGCGCCCGCGACGAGCGGTGCGTAGGTCCGCACGATGGGGACGAACCGAGCGAGGAAGATGGTGATCGGGCCGTGCTTCTCGAAGAACGCGTGAGCCTCTTCGATGTAGGACTGCTTGAGGACCTTCGCGTCCGGCTTGAAGAGTGAGTATCCGAGCCGGTTGCCGATCCAATATCCGACCTGGTCGCCGAGGAACGCGGCGATCGGGATCGTCACCAACAGCACCCACAGCGGCGCGAACGGCTCGATATCGGTGGACTTCGCGGCGACGATCAGACCTGCGGTGAACAGCAGGGAGTCACCGGGGAGCAGCGGGAACAGCAATCCCGACTCGATGAAGACGACCAGCAGCAGACCGGCCAGGACCCAGGTGCCGAAGGAGTTCAGCAGATTGACGGGATCCAGGAAGCCGGGCAGCAACGCCAGGTTCGTGGTCGTGGTGGCAAGCGCGGTGTCGATCACGGGGTCCTAGCGTACCTGGGTTCCTGGCGTCCACCGCATTTCTGATCTGGGAGGAACCTGGGAAACACCGACCCGGTCACGTCACGACGAACGGTCGTCCACGGCGGCGTCGGACGCGTAGAGCCGATGTTGCGCGAAAGCGACGAGACCGACCACCGCCGCGCCCAGGACGAACAGTCCGAGGGCGGCCGGCCACTCGTCGCCGATGCCGAGCGCCTGGCCCTCCGGCGTCTGCCACGGCCACAGCGCGCGCAGTGAACCGAGCAGGAGTCCGGCCGCCGCGATCATCGCGGCCGTGTGGTGTCGTTCGAGGATCCACTCGAGGACGCGGACGAAGGTGACCAGTCCGAGTAGAGCGCCGAGGGCGAAAACCGCCAGATAGGACAGGTCTCGTTCGTCGACGGCGGACATCGTCGGCGCGTAGATCCCGACGACCAGCAGAAAGAACGATCCGGAGACTCCGGGCAACACGAGCGCGCAGACCGCGATGGCCGCAGCGCAGAACACCAGCACGAGCGGCGGGTCGTCGATGGCCGTCCGCGGCAGCGACGTCAGGACGAACACGGCGATCGCCATGACGACGAACAGCGCCGCGGCGTTGAGCTTCGCGCGGCGTGTGTCCAGTGAGCCCGGACGGATCTCGAGGAACGGGACGACGATCGACGTCGCAATCATCCCCATGAACAAGGCCTTGGAGTAGACGGGCTGCTCCGTGACGAACGTCTCCATGACGCCGGCGATCGAGAAGACCGCGATCGCCATACCCGCGGCGACCGGCAGCATCAGCCACCAGTCGACTCGCCGTGCGGCGTCACGCCACTCGCCGCGCGTGAGCATCAGGCGCGGGACGTCGGTGAGGTCCTTCGCCGACGCGATCAGCCGGCTGTAGATGCCCGTGACAAGTGCGACCGTCCCGCCGGACACGCCGGGAACGGTCTCGGCCAATCCCATGAGCCCGCCGCGCAGCACGTTGCCGGCGGTTCGCGCGATCGTCGGTTTCGGAGGACGGGACCCGGCGGTCGCCGCGGCCGGATCGATGGACGGTTCGGTGGCCATCACAGAGCCATCGTATCGGGCATAACGGGCTCGCAGTCGCGCTCGGCCGGCGCCGTCGGAGTGTCGATGCAGGCGCGCCGCGCGACCGGGGTACCTGCCATACTGAGACGCGATGGCAACTCGCGCCAGCGAGAGATCCCCTACGTGCGAAGGATTCGTCGATGCCCATTGCAACGCCAGAGCAGTACGCAGAGATGTTCGACAAGGCGAAGAAGGGGGGATACGCATTCCCCGCGATCAACTGCACCTCGTCGTCGACGATCAATGCCGCGATCAAGGGTTTCGCCGACGCCGGCAGTGACGGGATCATCCAGTTCTCGACCGGTGGCGCGGAATTCGGTTCGGGCCTGGGCGTGAAGGACATGGTGACCGGCGGGGTCGCGCTGGCCGAGTTCGCCCATGTGGTCGCCGACCGTTATGACGTCACCATCGGTCTGCACACGGACCACTGCCCGAAGGACAAGCTGGACACCTACGTGCGTCCGCTGCTGGCCATCTCGCAGGAGCGCGTTGACGCAGGCAAGAACCCGCTGTTCCAGTCGCACATGTGGGACGGCAGTGCCGTGCCGCTCGACGAGAATCTCGAGATCGCGAAGGATCTGCTGGCGAAGGCCGGTGCCGCCAAGATCATCCTGGAGATCGAGATCGGGGTCGTCGGCGGTGAAGAGGACGGCGTCGAGAACGAGATCAACGACAAGCTGTTCACCACCCCGGAGGACTTCGAGAAGACCCTCGAGGCGCTCGGTGCGAGCGACTCCGGCAACCGGTACCTGTTGGCCGCCACCTTCGGCAACGTCCACGGCGTGTACAAGCCGGGCAACGTGAAGCTGCGTCCCGACGTGCTCAACACCGGTCAGGAGGTCGCGGTCAAGAAGCTCGGCCTGGCCGACGGCAGCAAGCCCTTCGACTTCGTGTTCCACGGCGGTTCGGGATCGCTGAAGAGCGAGATCGAGGAAGCCCTGAGCTACGGCGTCGTCAAGATGAACGTCGACACCGACACGCAGTACGCCTACACCCGCCCGGTCGCCGGCCACATGCTGAGCAACTACGACGGTGTGCTCAAGGTCGACGGCGACGTCGGCAACAAGAAGGTCTACGACCCGCGCAGCTGGTCGAAGAAGGCCGAGGCGTCGATGTCCGAGCGCGTTGTCGAGGCATGCAACGACCTCAAGTCGAACGGCAAGTCGATCAGCGCCTGACGCTTCGCGTCACCTGACATCCTCCGACAGCGCCCGGTCCGCCGGGCGCTGTCGGCGTTTGCGGGTACGGCCTGGTCAGAGTGTTGCGAGGCCGACGACGACGCCGACCGCGAGTGCGAGCATCACGAGGGCGGCCAGGATGACCGGGAGGTCGATCCGACGACGCGGCGGCCGCGTGGACATCGCTGGGCGTGCGGCCTTGCGCCGGATGTGCAACGGCCGGGTCGGTGGCTCGAACAGGACCTGAGGGGTCGTCGGAGGTGTGTCCGAGTCCGTCCGAGGCGGAGCGGGTGGGGTGTGGTGGTGCACCCAGGTGTCGTGGTGTGGCAGGCGGGTCGCGGGTCCGTTGCCGGTCACTGCGGCGTGCACACCTTCCAATCATCGCCCGACTTCTGCAGGTTGATCGTGACGATCTGCGGATCCGCGGGCCGCCCGCTGTGCACCGCGTTGACCTCGACGACCGCCTGATTGCCGTCGTCGGTGACCTTGACGGCCTTCACCTCGCTGACCTGGACGAGCTCGTTGCGGGCCTTCTGGCCGTCGTAGATCTTCTGGAAGTCGGAGTCGCTGATCGACGCGTAGAACTGGTTGCGCTCGCCGCAGGTCACCGTCCGGAGCGTCTCGAGATCACCTTCGTAGAGCGCGGTCGAGAACTTCTCGGCGGCGTCGGCGGCCTCGTCGGCGGGGGCCGGCGGACGCAGGTTGAGGTAGGCGAACACCGCTGCCGCCGCGGCGATGACGACGACCACAGCGGCTCCGAGGAGCAGCGGCCAGCGCTTGCGCCCACGCGATTCGGTCGACTGGGCGGAGGCGGTGGTGGCCTTGTCCCGGCCGTCACCCTTGCCCTTGCCGGGGATCACCTCAGGCTTGTGAGCGGTCGTCGACCAGCCCTGAGAGGCCGAGGTCTTGGCGTCCGCGGGTGCCGACGACGACGCGCCCGCCGCAGCGGCGCCTGCTGCCGCGGCAGCCCCCGCTGCGGCCGCTCCCGCTGCGGGGGTGGGCTTCGTGACCGGCCGGGTGGAGGTGTCGTCGTCCGGGTCGGCCGCGGGATCGGTGTCGGCCGGGAACGCCGTGGTCGTGGCGGTGTCGTCGTCCGCGTCGCGGTCCGACGGCGATTCGACTGCGGCCTTGCCGGAGGTCGGGACCGGGGTCGTGTCGTCGGCGGACGTGTCGCCGGTCGTACTGTCGTCGACGGCGTCGATCTCGGACAGATCGTCGAGGTCGTCGGGGTCCGGCAGGTCGTCGCGCCGGATGACCGTCGTCGCGGAGTCGCTCGGTCCGATCCCCGACTTCTTGGCTGCGGGTGTCTCGGTCGTCGTGGAGTCCGCGTCGTCGGCGTCCTCGGTGGCCGATGCGTCGTCGACGGCATCGATGCTGTCGAGGTCCTCGAGCTCGGTGATGTCGGGCAGGTCCTCGCGCCGGATCACCTTCGTGGCGGAGTCGATTCCTCGGCCGCCCTTGGGTTTCGGTCGTGCGGCCGGCGGGGCGGGAGTCGTGTCCGGGGTGTCGGATTTGTCGGTCGCGGGATCGGCGGTGTCAGCGTCGGGAGTCTCGTCGGCCGGACGTACGGAGTCCTCGGACTCGGTCTCGATCGTGGACTCCGATTCGGCCTCGACCGGATCCGGCTGCTCCACCTCTGCGTTCGCCGACTCTGTGGCCGCTGCCTCTGTGTCTGACGACTCGGTAGCGGTCTCGGCGTCGTCCGCTACGACGGCGTCAGGAGATGCGCTGTCTGCGTCCCCGGCGGCCGCGGCCTCGTCGGCACTCTCGGTATCTGCGGCCTCGGTGTCTGCGGTCTTGGCCGCGGCAGACTCGTCGAGCTTCTGCTCGGCGGTGGCCTCGCCGGACCCGTCGGCGTGACTGGACTCGTCGGCGTCATCGGTCGTGGACTCGTCGGAGACACCCGTGGCAGTCTCGTCGTCCGAGCCCTCGGCGGGGTCCTCGGAGGACGGGCTCTCGACGGCATCTGGGGAACCGGAGTTTGCCGACTCGGTCTCAATCGACTCGCCCTCTGCCGACTCGGTCTCGGTCGCCTCGGCGCTCTCCGCGCTGTCGGCAGTGGTGTCGGTGTCGACGTCGGTTGCGTCGACGTCCGTCCCCTCGTCGCTCGAATCCGTCACACCGTCTGCGTTCGTCGAATCGGTCACCGCTGCGTCGTCGCCCTTCGTGCTCTCCACCCAGGAATCGTCCGGGCCCCTGCGGCCGCCCTGCCCCGCCTGGTCGTTACCGCGATTGCGCCACGCGGAGAGGGCGCGACCGACCAATGACTCCTTGTCGTCCCGTGATGGAGGCATCGTCGTATACACCCCGCCTTCTCCGAACTAGAAGTGTTTCGGCGTCCCCTGTCCCGTGTGAGCTCCGCCGAGCTGGTCGCGTCGTGGCCGACCGCGCCATTCACCCTAGCGAATGCTCTCCGGATCCAGCACTCGGTGGGCGGGGAATCGTCGTCGCTGATGCTTGAATGGAGGCGTGACTTCTTTCGGAGATCTTCTCGGACCGCAACCGGTGCTGCTCACAGGTGATGACGAGGCCGAATCGGACCTTCTCAACGGGGCCGACCCGGCCGCCACCGCAGCCGCGCACCCGACCGCATCGATCGCGTGGGCCCACCTCGCCGATGCCGCGCTGGCCGGCGCCGACGACGGCGCCGACATCGGCAAGGTGATCCAGGCGTACGCCTACGCGCGCACGGGTTACCACCGCGGACTCGATCAGCTGCGACGACATGGCTGGAAGGGCTTCGGTCCGGTGCCGTGGTCGCACGAGCCCAACCAGGGGTTCCTGCGCTGTGTCGGTGCGCTCGCACGTGCCGCCAAGTACATCGGTGAGGAAGACGAGTACCTGCGCTGCCTCGACCTCCTCAACGACAGCGACCCGGCCGCGGCCCAGCAACTCGGACTGGCTTGACCGACTGGCTGCGTCGACGACTGAACTCGTTGCCGCCGCCCGTGCGGCGACGGGTTCGCCGATTGTGGCTGTCGCTGGTCCCGATCGCCCAGTGTTCCCTGGCCGCCGGGGTGGCCTGGTGGGTCGCGGTCCACGTGTTCGGTCATCCGCAGCCGTTCTTCGCGCCGATCGCGGCCGTCATCTCGCTCGGACTGTCCCTCGGTAAACGCTGGCGTCGGACGGTCGAGCTGGTCGCCGGTGTGGCGATCGGCATCCTCGTCGGCGATCTCCTCATCTCGGTCATCGGTTCCGGGACGTGGCAGATCGTCGTCGTCATCGCCCTGGCGATGGGCATCGCCGTCTTCCTCGACGACGGCCCGCTGATCCCGATGCAGGCCGCGTCGTCGGCGGCGCTCGTCGCGACCCTGCTGCCGCCGGGTGGGGTCGGCGGCTTCCATCGGGCGATCGACGCGCTGATCGGCGGGGTCATCGGCATCCTGGTCGGCGCGTTGTTCCCGGTGAACCCGGCGCATCGGGCACGCCGGGACGCCGCGGGCGTGCTCGCCACCCTGCGCGACGCCGCGGGACGCCTCGCCGGCGGCCTGCGCGCGATGGACGAGGACGAGGTCCTCGCCGCGCTGACCTCGGCGCGTGGCACCCAGGAGGCGATCAACACCATGCGCGCCGACATGCGTGGTGGGCAGGAGGTCAGCACGATCTCCCCGCTCTACTGGGGCTCGCGTGAACGGCTGGAACGGATCTCGGCGACCGCCGATCCGATCGACAACGCCGTCCGCAACTTCCGCGTGATCGCGCGCCGGTCGCTGGGCATGACCCAGCGCGGCGAACGCCTCGATCCCGAGCTGGTCGACATCATCGCCGAGATCGGCGAGGCCTTCGAGGTGCTGCGGGAGATGATGATCGCCAAACCGGGGGAGGAGCCCGACCAGGCCGACGCCGCGCGCGTGTTGCGGACCGTCGCCCGTAAGGCCAAACCCGAACTCGTCTCGCACAGCACGCTGTCCGAGACCGCCGTGCTCGCCGAGTTGCGGTCGCTGCTGATCGACATGCTGATGATCGCCGGGCTGCGCAGATCGTCGGCCACGGCCACCCTGCGCTGACCGCCGGGAATTCTGTCCCGTGGGACCACGCTCTTGTCATATATGCGAAAACACGCATATATTGGCGACAAATGGGTCACTCACATTCGCACACGCACTCCGAACCGGTCGGTTCGGTCGGGAACCGTCGCATCTGGCCGATGGCCGTCGCCGTCGCGATCATCGGCGGCTACTTCGTCGTCGAGCTGGTCACCGGCATCATCGTCAACTCGCTGGCGCTGATCGCCGACGCCGGTCACATGCTCACCGACGTCGCCGCGCTGGTGATGGGTCTCATCGCGTTGCTGCTGGCCAAGCACGGCTCGGCCACCGACGACCGTAGTTTCGGATGGCATCGCGCGGAGGTGTTCACCGCGGTCGCCAACGCCGTGCTGCTGATCGGGGTCGCGGTCTTCGTCCTCTATGAGGCGATCCGTCGGATCGGCACAGACCCGGAGGTCCCCGGACTCACGCTCATCGTCGTCGCGCTGATCGGCCTGCTCGTCAATCTCGCGGTGATGCTGTTGTTGCGGTCGGATGCGCAGGGTTCGATCGCCGTGCGCGGCGCCTATCTCGAGGTGCTCGCCGACGCCGTCGGCAGTGTCGGCGTCCTGATCGCCGGCATCGTCGCGCTCACCACCGGGTGGGGATACGCCGACATCGTTGTCGCCGTCCTCATCGCACTGTGGGTGGTGCCCCGCGCGATTCGTCTCGCACTCGACGCGCTCCGCATCCTCAATCAACAGGCCCCCGCACACATCGACGTCGACGCGCTGCGCACCGAGCTCGCCGCGATCCCCGCCGTCGACGACGTGCACGACCTGCACGTGTGGTCGCTGACCACCGGAATGGACGTCGCGACCGTGCACCTCGACAGCGACGGCCCGAACCAGGACGTCCTCACCGCCGCCCAGGCCGTGATGGCTCGCCACGGCCTGGAGCACGCCACCATCCAGGTCGACCCACACGATGTCCAGCGACGCTGCCGCGACGAACTGCAGTGGTGAGGCACGCCCGTCCGCGGTGATCGCGCGCGATCATCACACCGCTCGCCGACAGCCACCCCGACTCCGGAACATCACCGTGGTTCGCAACCAGGGTGATGTCCCGAACAGCGGGTGGCTGCCGGAAGCGCGTCGAAAACCGCTCGCGCGCCGCACGACGGGGCGCCATGCTGGCAACCATGCCCTCAGACGACCTCTCCACCCTCACCCGTAAACCCGAGCGCGGGGGTGAGCGCGCGCTGCTCGACGAGATCCTCGACGAGGCGACTGTCGGCGTGCTGTCGACGGTCACCGACGACGGGCTGCCGTGGTCGGTGCCGATGCTCGCCGCCCGTGACGGCGACCGACTCCTCGTGCACGGATCGTCCGGCGCCGGGGCACTGCGCCACGTCGCGGCCGGTGCGCCGGTCACCTTCACCGCCTTCATCGTCGACGGCCTCGTCGTCGCGGACACGCTCTTCGACCATTCGGTGAACTACCGATCGGCCGTCGTCCGCGGGCGGCTCGAAACCGTATCCGCCGATGACGCGCAACGCTCGCTCGACGTCTTCTCCGACGCGATCCTGCCCGGACGCAGCGCCGAGGTCCGCGATCACACGCGAAAGGAGTTGTCGGCCACGGCAATCCTGGCGCTACCCATCGTCGACGGCGGGTGGCTGGCGAAGGCGCGGGCCGGCGGTCCCGGATCGGGCGACGACACCCACGGCTGGACCGGGCACATCCCGACCCGCCGGGTCTACGACGAGCCGATCACCGACCACGACGGCGAGCTACCGGACTCGGTGGCCGGGCTCTATCGCCAGAAGACGAACAGGTCCCACCCGTAGGACGCGAGCGCGCTGGGCACACCGGACAGACCGAAGAGCCAATACACCAGATCGAAGAAGGCGCGGTTCAGGAACGGGATGAACAAGAGCGCGAACACGATCAGGAATCCGTAGGGCGCGACCTTCTCCATCGAGAACCGGGTCTTGTCCGACAGATACGGCTCGATCGCGCCGTAGCCGTCGAATCCCGGGACCGGCAGGAGGTTGAGTACGGCCGCGGTGATCTGGAGGAACGCCAGCATCGACAGGGCGGCCCACAGGTTGAAGCCCTCGGAGACGTAGAGGACCCCACCCCCGCCCCAGGAACCAGAGCCCTGCGCGCCGAACGACTCCGGAGATGCGAACCGCACGACCGCCAACAGGATCGCGGCCAGGACGGCATTGGTGAACGGCCCGGCCAACGACACGATGGTGCGCTGGGCGCGGGTGAATCCGTGCTGGTTGACGTACACCGCGCCACCGGGAAAACCGATGCCGCCCAACAGGATGATGAGCAGTGGCAGGCCGATGGACAGGCCGGGATGGGTGTAGCGCAACGGATTCAGCGTGAGATATCCGCGCAGCTCGGCATTGCGGTCGCCGAACCGGAACGCGGTGACCGCATGCGCGAACTCGTGCAGGCACAGCGAGATCACCCAGCCGGCGAGCACGATCAGCAGCGTGCCGCCGACGGATTCGAGGTTGCGGCCCGGCTCCGAACCGGCCACGATCCACCCGCCGACGACGGCGACGACGACCAGGCCGAGGAACAGCGGGCCCGGCCGGATCGCGCGCAGGATCTCGCGTGTCGACGGGCGCAGCGGTGTCGCGGTCATGGCCGCACCAGCAGCAGATCGGTGTCATGCCGATAAAAGGTGGAGCGTTTGAGCACGCGTGGGGTCACCACACCCTCCCGTTCGACGACGATATTGGTCCCGCCGGTCTGGGCGGCCCGGCCATGGAGCCAACGACCGGGCAGCAGCAGGCGTTCCACCTGGGCGCGCAGCCCGGGTTCGTCGGGGGTCGGTTCGATGCGGACCGACCCCACCTCACCGGTGAAGAGGCGCTCGCTGTCGACATAGGTCTCGCCGTGCAGCTTGGCGCCCTCGGCGCCGAGGTGGCGAGCCCGCCCGACCAGGACGGTCGCCGCATCGTCGCGGATCAGTGGAACCGCGGATGCCTGGCCGTTCTCGGCGAGCTCGCGCGCCGCCGGGCCGTGCGGGAGCCCGTAGCGCTTCGTGGCCTGCGTCGCCTCTGCCGGCACGTATGCGACCTCGACGTCGAGGCGTTCGGTCACCATCAGTGCGGCCAGCACGTGGGCGAAGAAGAGGTCCGACTCGTCGCCGAGGTTGGGTGCGACCCGCTCGGCGACCCGGGGTTCGACGAACAGACGCGTGACAGCCCGGTCGGACACCGCGGCGGCCACCGCGGCCCGGATCGCCTTCTTGTCGTCGGAGCGGGAGTCCTGAGAGATCAGCGCAAACGGCACGTGGATAGCGTATCGAGAGGCCGGAACAAGTAGGGTTGGCCTGTTGTTCAGCGTGCCAACTCAAAGGAGTAACCGACCATGGCCGCGATCGTGCTGATCGGCGCCCAGTGGGGTGACGAGGGCAAAGGCAAGGCGACCGACCTCCTCGGAGGAAAGTTGCAGTGGGTTGTCCGCTATCAGGGCGGTAACAACGCGGGTCACACCGTGGTGCTGCCGAACGGTGAGACCTTCGCCCTGCACCTGATCCCGTCCGGCATCCTGACGCCGGGCGTCAAGAACGTCATCGGCAACGGTGTCGTCGTCGACCCGGGTGTCCTGCTCACCGAGCTCGGCGGGCTGGAGGATCGCGACGTCGACACCACGGGCCTGCTCATCTCGGCCGACGCCCACCTGTTGATGCCGTACCACGTGGCCATCGACAAGGTCACCGAACGCTTCTTGGGCAACAAGAAGATCGGTACCACCGGCCGCGGCATCGGACCGTGCTACCAGGACAAGATCGCGCGTGTCGGGGTCCGCGCCGCCGACGTGCTCGACGAGAAGATCCTGGCGCAGAAGGTCGAGGCGGCCCTCGAGCTGAAGAACCAGATCCTGGTCAAGATCTACAATCGCCGGGCCCTGGACCCAGCCCAGGTCGTCGACGAGGTACTCACCCAGGCAGAGGGTTTCAAACACCGCATCGCCGACACCCGGCTACTGCTCAACCAGGCACTCGAACGCGGGGAGACCGTTCTGCTCGAGGGCTCGCAGGGCACTCTCCTCGACGTCGACCACGGCACCTACCCGTATGTGACGTCGTCGAACCCGACATCGGGTGGCGCGGCGGTCGGATCCGGCATCGGCCCCAACAAGATCACCACCGTCCTGGGCATCCTGAAGGCGTACACCACGCGCGTCGGCTCGGGACCGTTCCCGACCGAACTGTTCGACGAGTGGGGTGCCTACCTCGCGAAGACCGGCGGAGAGGTCGGCGTGACGACCGGCCGCGCGCGTCGTTGCGGTTGGTTCGACGCCGTGATCGCGCGGTACGCGACCCGCGTCAACGGCATCACCGACTACTTCCTCACCAAGCTCGACGTGCTGTCCAGCCTGGACACCGTGCCGATCTGCGTCGCCTACGAGATCGACGGCGAGCGCGTCGACGACATGCCGATGACCCAGACCGACTTCCATCATGCGAAGCCGATCTACGAGGAGATGCCCGGGTGGTGGGAGGACATCTCCCAATGCAGGCGGTTCGAGGATCTGCCGAAGAACGCGCAGGACTACATCCTCCGGCTCGAAGAGCTTGCCGGCGCGCATATCTCGTGCATCGGTGTGGGCCCGGGTCGCGAGCAGACCATCGTCCGCCGGGAGATCGTGTAGCAGAAGCGGATTCGAGGGGGCGGGGCAATGGCGCGGGGAAGCCGTGACTACGGTTCGATCCTGCTCGGGTCGAAGTCGGAGGGTGGTACCCGGCAACGCGTTCGCATCCAGACCCTGCTGACCACCTTCATCGTCGTCGCGAACCTGATCGGTGCGACGTTGGCGATCGCGTTGTCGGCGGTCGGGATTCCGCAGCCGACACTGATCCAGTCGAAGCTGTGGTGGATCAACTTCATCGCGGTACCCGTGTACGTCGTCGTCGCCTTCGTCGTCGGCACGACACTCGGCACCGTGGTCGTGGTGCGCGACCTGCGATGGGCGATACGTGACCAGCGGCCCACCGCCAAGGACGCCCGTCGGGCGAATCGTGCTCCCTGGCAACTGGTTCTGATCCAGGGCGTGCTCTGGGGCGTTGCGACGATCATGTTCACCATCATGTACGGCGTCCTCGACCCGAACCTGATCCCGAAGATGTTCTTCGTCGTCGGGTTGAGCGGATTCGTCGTCGTGGCGGTGTCCTACCTGCTGATCGAGTTCGCTCTGCGGCCGGTTGCGGCCGAGGTCATCACCGCCGGATATCGGCGTCGCAAGCGAAGTGGCGTCCGGTCGCGGTCGATCGTGTCGTGGACCGTCGGTTCGGGCATCCCGATCGTCGGCATCCTGCTGGTCGTGTTCTTCGGCGCTTTTCGTGAGGACACCTCGAAACTCGATCTGTTCGTCGGTGTCACCGTCCTCGCGGTGATCGCCCTGTCGACCGGGCTGCTCCTGACGGTGCTGACCAGTATCAGCGTCACCGCCCCCATCCGCAGCGTCCGCAACGCGATGAATCGTGTTCAGCGGGGCGAGATCTCCGACGTCGACCTCGTCGTCTACGACGGCACGGAACTCGGTGATCTGCAGGTGGGGTTCAACGGCATGGTGTCCGGACTGCGTGAACGCGACCGGATGCGCGATCTCTTCGGTCGCCACGTCGGTCGTGACGTCGCCGAGGCCGCGCTACAACGGGATCCGGAACTCGGCGGCTCCGAGCGGACCGTCGCGGTGGTGTTCGTCGACGTGATCGGCTCGACGACCCTTGCCGCCGGACGCAGCCCGACCGAGGTCGTCGAGATCCTGAACCGGTTCTTCGCGGTGATCGTGTCGGCGGTGGAGGAACACGGCGGTCTGGTCAACAAATTCGAGGGCGACGCGGTGCTCGCGATCTTCGGTGCGCCCATCGACCTCGACGACCCGGCCGGTGCCGCCCTCGCGGCCGCGCGGACCATCGCGCACGGCCTCGCCGACGATGTCCCGGACATCTCTGCCGGACTCGGGGTGAGTCATGGTCCGGTGGTGGCCGGAAACGTCGGCGCCATCGAACGATTCGAGTACACGGTGATCGGCGATCCGGTCAACGAGAGTGCTCGACTCTCGGAACTGGCCAAACGGGATCCGACGCGACCGCTCGCCGCGGGACGTGCTGTGGACGCGGCCGACCCGGCCGAGGCGCAGCGGTGGGAGCGTCTGGAGACGACCGAACTGCGCGGCCGCACCGAAGAGACCGAGGTCTATGCGGCCAGGATCGGCGAACCCGAGGAGCTTTGATCCCTGAGGAGCGAGGCGGCCGATCCCTGAGAAGCGGGGCGTCACGCAGCGCCCGATCCCTGAGGAGCGAGGCGATAGCCGAGCGTCACGAAGGGCGGCCCCTTCGTGACGTTCCTCCGCTGGCGCTCCGGAACTCCTCAGGGAGCAGGCGATCTGGGCGCTCCGGAACTCCTCAGGGAGCGAAAGGATCTGCGCGCTTGGCAATCCTCAGGGATCAGGTGATCTGGGTGCTCCGGGATTCCGCAGGGAGCAGGTGGATCTGCGCGCTTCGGAACGCCTCAGGGAGCGAGAGTATCTGCGCGCTGGGCAATCCTCAGGGATCGAGTGGTCGATCCATCTGTCCCTCGGTGAAATCGAGGCGGCGCAGCGCCGAACGCAGCACCTCGTCGTCGATCCGGCCGGCGTCACGTTCGTCGATGAAGACCGCTCGCTGAATCTGCAGGAGCTCCATACGCATCCGGTTGCCGGCGGCGGTCGGGCTCTCACCGATGTCCTCCGGCCCACGGCCGAGTTCCTCCCAGGCGACATTGCGCTGGGTGGTCACCCACTTGCGGAGCATCATCACCTGATGTCGACGGGGGTCGTCGTCGGCGAGGCCTGCTGCCACCTCGTCGAGGTGGCGTTCGGACTCCCGGGACGCACGGTCCTGCGCACCGGCAAACGCCAGCCGGTCCCGTTCGGCGTCGTCACCGGCCACTCCGAATCGCCGGATCATCGGGCCCAACGTGGTGCCCTGGATGAGCAGCGTCCCGACGACGACCACGAATGTCAGGAACAGGATCTCGGCGCGCGCCGGGAACGGCTCACCGGAGTCGGTGACCAGCGGGATGGCGAAGGCGGCCGCCAGGGACACCACGCCGCGCATGCCGGCCCAGCCGACGATGAAGACCGCCTTGGGGGTCGGCAGCGGTTCGCGTTGCCGGATCCGGGCGGAGAACACCCGCGGCAGGTAGGTGGCCGGGTAGACCCACAGGAAGCGGGCGACGATCACCGCGACCAGCACCACGGCCGCGTCGATGGCCACCTGTGCCCAGGACTCGCCGGCGAGCCCGCGGATCAGGAACGGCAACTGCAGGCCGATCAACAGGAAGACGAGTG
Organism: Gordonia sp. OPL2; assembly: GCF_003797825.1. Lineage (GTDB taxonomy): Bacteria > Actinomycetota > Actinomycetes > Mycobacteriales > Mycobacteriaceae > Gordonia. The sequence continues at coordinate 45,987 of NZ_RKME01000027.1, read as the reverse complement.
ACTCGAGGATCGCGTCGAGGGACTTGCGGGCCGCGTCGTCCTGCAGGCGGGTGGCGTAACCGAGGCGCACCGAGCGCTGACCGAGGAACAGGCCGGCGACGACGACCGCGATCACGCCCGACGCATGCGCCTCCTCGGCGACGTAGTAGGTGGCGAACGGGACGAGAATGCCGATGGCGGTCTCCATCGGTGGGTCGGTCAGCCACAGCCGGAGCCACGACACCGCGTATCCGACGACCAGGCCGATGACCACGCCGCCGACAGCGGCGATCGCGAAGGTCGCGAGCCCCTCCCACAGCGAGGCGGTCGCGCCGACGACCGCCGCCAACGCCACTCGGTAGGCGGTCAGCGCGGTCGCGTCGTTCAGCAGACTCTCGCCGCCCAACAGCGTCATCAGACGTCGGGGCAGACCCACGCGTCGGCCGATGGCCTGCGCCGACACCGCGTCCGGTGGTGCCACCACCGCTCCCAGTACCAGCGCTGCGGCGAGGGGGAGATGGGGCACGGTCCAGTAGGCGACCAGCCCGACGACCAGTGTGGAGAACAACGGCAGGCCGATGGCCAGCAACCCGATCGCCCGCCGATTCGCCCGGATGGCCTGATATGAGCTCTCCTGGGCTGCGGAGTACAGCAGCGGCGGCAGGATCAGGAACAACACGAGTTCGGGATCGAGCTCGACCTCGGGGGTACCGGGTATCCACCCGATACAGAGTCCGGCGAGGACGAGGATCAGCGGCGCCGACAACCCGTACCGCCGGCACAGGGCGGCGACGATGACGGCGACCACCGCCACCAGCAACAGCGATGCGCTCACCGGAGAAACCTATCCCGCCCGCGACGACGGCGGTGAACGCGGAGCGATCGGCGATAATGACGGCATGCGCATGTTCCGGCGATCCCCAGCAGAACAAGCCGAGTCCGCGGCACCACGGACCGACATCCCGGACGGTCGGTGCGCTGAACTGGGCACCCTCGGGGTCGACGTCACCGCCGACCCCGATCCCCGCGTCGGTGATCTCAGCGCGTGCGAGGAATGCACGCAACTCGGCGAACATCATTGGGCACATCTGCGGATCTGTCTGACCTGCGGACACGTCGGCTGCTGCGACTCCAGCCCGCGGCGGCACGCCACGTCGCATTTCGAGGAGAGCGGCCACCCGGTGATGCGTTCGGCGGAGCCGGGCGAGGTCTGGCGATGGTGCTATCTCCACGAGGTGATGGGCTGAACTGCACGTAGGATCTGGTCATGACGTCAGACAGCCACAGCGCTCCCGAGGCGTCGGTGCCGCCCGACGGTGATCCACAGGCGTCGGCCGGTCCCGACGCGGTCGCGGCTCCGGCGCCGGTCGAGCCGGCCGCCCCGCCGGCCCGCACCGCACCGCCGGTCGGTCCGCCCGCGGTACTCGGCACCCCGTTGAGTCCGACCGCGACCAAGGTGATGGTCCTCGGTGCCGGTGAGCTCGGCAAAGAGGTCATCATCGCGTTTCAACGGCTCGGTGTCGAGGTGATCGCGGTCGACCGGTACGCAGACGCACCCGGTCATCAGGTCGCCCATCACGCCGAGGTCATCGACATGACCGACGCCGACGCCGTGCTCGGTCTCATCGAACGTCACCAGCCGCACTACGTCGTGCCGGAGATCGAGGCGATAGCGACGCAGGCGCTGGTGCAGGTCGAGGAGCGCGGGCTGGCCGAGGTCATCCCGACCGCGCGTGCCGTCGTCGCGACCATGAACCGCGAAGGCATCCGACGTCTGGCCGACGAAGAACTCGGCCTGCCGACATCGCCCTACCTGTTCGCGTCATCGCTGGAGGAACTCGAAGCGGCGGTGCAGGAGATCGGTTTCCCGTGTGTGGTGAAGCCGGTGATGTCGTCGTCGGGCAAGGGACAGACCGTGCTGCGCGCCCCCGCCGACATCGGGGTCGCGTGGGACACCGCGACGACCGGCGCCCGCGTGCAGGGTGAGCGGGTGATCGTCGAGGGATTCATCGAATTCGACTACGAGATCACCCTGCTGACGGTGCGTGCCGTCGATCCCGCGACCGGACGTCTCGCGTCGTACTTCTGTGCCCCGATCGGGCATCAGCAGGTCTCCGGCGACTACGTGGAGAGCTGGCAGCCGCATGAGATGAGCACCGACGCCCTCGGCGCTGCGACGTCCATCGCCGCGCGGATCGCCACCGCGCTGGGCGACGGTCGTCTCGGCGGCCGCGGCATCTTCGGGGTCGAACTGTTCGTCAAGGGTGACGACGTCTACTTCTCCGAGGTCAGTCCGCGCCCGCACGACACCGGGCTGGTCACCCTTGCCACACAACGGCTCTCGGAGTTCGAAATGCACGCGCGGGCCATCCTCGGTCTGCCCGTCGACGTCACGCTCGCCTCACCCGGCGCGTCCGCCGTCATCTACGGGCAGCTCGACGAACCCGCGATCGGATTCACCGACGTGGCCCGGGCACTCGCGGTGCCGGAGACCGACATCCGTCTGTTCGGCAAACCTCAGAGCTTCCATCGCCGCCGCATGGGTGTCGTCACCGCGACGGCCGACGACGTCGACACGGCGCGCCGCCGCGCTGTGCAGGCCGCGTCGATGGTGACGCCCGTGCCGGGACGTCCGTTCGAACGTGCGGTGCCTGCACCCATCGTCGGGCAGTCGACCCCGGCCGTGCGACCGCCCGCACCACCGCAGCCGCCCGCACGCCCCGCAGGCCCGAGTGGCCCCGGTGGACCGGCCGGGCCCCCACCGCGCAACGGCCCGGTCCCGCCGCCGGGTGCACGACCCGGTCCGCTTCCACCCCGCGGTCCGATGCCGCCACGGGGCGTCCCCGGCCGACCCGCCGGACCTCCGCCGCGTCAGGTTCCGCCGCCCGCGGCCGGCCGGCCCGCCTCACCGCCGCCGCCCCGACAGTCGAATCCCTCACGCGCCACGGTCGACTAGCGGATGTCATTGGGTGGGGAGCTGCTCGTCGGAGCGGTCATCCTCGTCGGACTCCTGGGCATCGTGTTCCCGGTCCTCCCGGGAGGGCTGTTGGTCATGGCGGCGATCGGTGTCTGGGCAGCTCTGGTCGGCGGGTGGGCGTGGGCGATCTTCGCCGCGGCCGCCGTGGTGATCCTGCTCGGTGAGGTCGTCAAGTACTTCGTCGCCGGGCGGTCGCTGCGGTCCGCCGGCATCCCGAACGTCACGATCGCGGTCGGCGGTGTACTCGGCATCGTCGGGTTCTTCGTCATCCCGGTGATCGGCCTGTTCATCGGGTTCGTCGTCGGCGCGATGCTGGCCGAACTGGTCCGCACTCGCAGCGCCGGTGCGGCCTGGCGCGGCACGGTGTCGGCGTCGAAAGCGGCCGTCATCACCATGGGCATCGAGCTGTTCGCCGCATTGCTGGGCACCGCGATCTGGCTTGTCGGAGCGGGGATCTGGTGAGGGAGCGGGCATGACCGAGTCGCCGGCAGAAGGCTCGAGGGACCGCATCGCGCGGCGCGTGACCGCACCGTCGTTGTTGCTCGTGGCCGGGTTCGTCGACGCCATCGCCTTCGTCTACCTACAGGCCAATTTCGTGTCCTTCATGTCCGGGAACACCACGGTCCTCGGAGCGTCGTCGAGCGTCGGCCGGTGGGCCGATGCCGGGATGTGTGCAGGACTCATCGCGTTGTTCTTCCTCGGTGTCACGTTCGGGTCGATCGTCAACCGTTCCATGTCCCGGCCGCGAGAACGGTTGCTGTGGATGGTGTTCGGAGGTCTGACGATCGGAGCCGCGATCGCGATGTGGGAGCCCGGGGTGGCGGTCGACGGTGGTGTGGCCGGCGCGGGCACCGTCGGCATGCTCGTGGTGGCGGTGGCGACCGGGATGGTCAACGCGGTGTTCGAGAAGGACCCGAGCATGCCGTACGGGCTGACCTACGTGACCGGGACCCTGGTGACCGCGGCCCGTCAGCTCGCCGACGTCGTGGTCTCGGTCCGTCGGCAGCCGGTCTCCGCCGCTGGACGCCGCGCGTGGTTGACCTCGTTGGGAATGTGGGCACTGCTGGCCGTCGGCGCTGTCATCGGCGGATTGTGCTATCGCTGGATATCGTTGTCGGCGTTGTGGATACCCGCCGCTGTCCTGCTCCCGATGGCGGCTGTGATGAGCGCGATGTCGGGATCGCGCACTCGCTGACCGACGACGCCGCGGCAAACCGGACGACGCCTGTCGACCCGGCCCACCGTTCGGGATGTCGTGATGGCGCGCGTCGGGGGGATCCGAGGTTCCGGGCCAGTCGGGAGCGCATAGGTCTATAACAGAGCACGTGCTCTGTTATGGTTGCGTGCATGCCTCGACCGCGCACTCATGATCTCGACGCGTTGATGGATGCTGCTGAGACCCTGGCGGTCGAATCTGGAGCCGCGGCAGTGACCGTTCGCGCCCTGTCGGAGTCGACCGCGGTGTCCAACGGCGCGATCTATCACGCATTCGGATCGCGAGCCGGATTGGTTGGCCGGGTGTGGCTGCGCGCAGCGCTACAGTTCCTCGCGATGCAGCGCGAGGCCGTGGATGCCGCCCTGGGTGACGGCACACAGCCGGGCGCGGCAACCGATGCCATTGTGGCCGCGGCGGATACCCCGGCGGTGTTTCTCCTCGAGCATCGTGTGCGAGGGCAGTTCCTGCTCACGGTCAGCCGCCGCGAACTTCTCGGTTCCGACGATCTTCCCGAGGACCTTGCCGCAGATCTCCGCCAACTCGACGACACCCTGACCGAGCTGTTCATCGCGCTCTCGCAAGCGATGTGGGGTCGTGCTGACAAGAGTGCCCTGGCGGTCGTCCGGGACTGCGTCGTCGAGTTGCCCACGGCGTTGTTGCTCCGGGGCAGAAGAACGCCCGACCGCCATGTCCGGCAGCGGCTCGCGACAGCGGTACGCGCTGTGCTGACGGTCCCACTTCCAGAAGACGTCAACTGACAAACGATCAACCGACCTGTGAAAGGAACTGTCATGGCTACTTCGGTGACCTACGACGGCGACATCGCCGTGCTGACCCTCGGCGACGACGAGAACCGTTTCTCCCCCGACTGGATCGACAGTGTCAATGCGCACCTCTCCGAGATCGAAACGAAGGCAACCGGTCTCATCACCGCCGGCGAGGGCAAGTTCTACTCGAACGGTCTCGACCTCGACTGGCTGATCGCCAACAGCGAACGTGGGGACTGGTACGTCGATCAGGTGCACAACCTGTTCGCCAGGATGCTGACCTTTCCGCTGCCCACTGTCGCCGCGGTCAACGGCCACGCCTTCGGCGCCGGAGCGATGCTCGCCATCGCCCACGACTACCGGATCATGCGATCCGACCGCGGCTACTACTGCTTCCCCGAGGTCGACATCCACATCCCATTCACACCCGGGATGGCTGCCCTCGTCCAGGCCAAGCTCACACCGCAGTCGGCGATCACCGCGATGACCACCGGACGGCGATTCGGGGCGACAGAGGCACTCGAGGCAGGTCTGATCGACGCCTGTGCCGCAGACGGTGAAGTCGTCGACGCTGCCCTGAACAAGCTGAAGGACGCCGGCAAGGACCGCACAACTCTTGCCGCCATCAAGTCCACCATGTTCGCCTCGGTCACCACAGCCTTGCGTCAAGGCCGCCAGTAGCCTGCTCGTCGTCCCGGTATCGACGGAACTGCCAGATGACTCACCATCTGTTCGACGAGATCTCGGCTCGACAGCGTCAGATGGTTCAGCAGTACGCGCGGCCAGTCCTCGATCGAATCACCGGCTCAGTTCGCCTGCGCACGCGCGACCAGCGTCCGAAGATGGGCGATCTCGTCGGCGAGCTGACGGATGTCGGCGTCTGCGGAATTGCCGGCCCGGGCCGGGGGCACTGGCGTGCGGTCGTCGGCCGAACCGGAACCGGTGGCCAATCGGTCCAGCGCGTCGGCGACGGCTAGGAGATCCTCGGTGACCACGGGAGTCCGGGCGGCCGAGGCGCCGGTGATCCGATCGGTGATGCGTTCGGCCGCAGCGACCACGGGGACCCAGGCCCATGCTTCCGCGCCGGCCGGCGGCGGTTCGGACAGTGTGCGTTGAAGACTGACCCGAGTGTCGGACAACTGTCGGTAGACCGACTGGCGGTCGATCCCGATTCGGCGGGGACCGACCTCGTCGACGATGTCCCGCGCATAGTGCGCCACATCGGACAGCGTCGCGTCGAACGGTTCGGCGATGCGAATGTGTCTCTGCGACGGCCAGATCAGATAACCGAACACCACCACGATCAACCCGCCGACGAACGTGGTCGCGACTCGGGCCCCGCCGAGGTCGAGTACCGATTCGTGGGGAACCACGAGGTCGATCAGGATCATGACGAGCGGTGTCAGGAACAGGGCCTGCCAGAGATACGACCGCGCCATCGCCCACGGGAGGCAGGCGGCGAGTACGGCGATCGCGATCGCCGCGATCTGGGGTTCGACCAGTACAGCGCTCACGGTGACGCCGATGACCGCCCCCGCAACAGTGCCGGCGCTGCGCAGCACGGCCCTGCTGAAAATCGAACCGAGGTCGGGTTTCATCACCAGCGCGACCGTCAGCGCGATCCAGTACCCGTGCGCGAGTGTCAATGTGAAGAAGGCGGTGTAGGCCAGCCCTGTACAGAGGGCCAGGCGGGCTGCCGAGGCGATGAGCGCGGGGCCCGGCCGGGACAGGCGGGCGCGTTCGGCGGTGGGCAGGATCTCGATCCCCGTGTCGTTCTCCCACATGGCCGACTCGAGCATCCGTAGACGGATCAGCAGATTGCCGGACACCTCCATCGGCAGCAGGCGCCGACGGTGGGTGACGGCGTCTGCGTCGTCGGTGAGCCGGTCGGCGGTGCGGGCGCACAGATCTCGGTCGGCGTCGTCGGCGAGCAGGCGGGCGAGGAGCTGATCGGCGGCCCGGGTCACGGATGCTGCTCTGGCGTACTCGGGCGTCGGTCCGTGGGCGGAACCACGGGCGGCGATCGCCATCGCGTCGAAGGCATCGATGGCCGAGATCGCCCGCGCGCGCAGCGAGGTCACATCGGCGGTGTCGTCGGCGCGCGCTCGGGAGAGGGCTGCGAGGGACCGGAGCATCGCCACCTGCGATTCACGGTGCGGGCGACGTCGGTCGGTGACCATCTCGATCGCGAGGGCGAACACGTAGAGCAGTGCGCCCGCGACGAACAGTGCAGCGGCTTCCCAATACGGCGCGGCAGCGGGTACCCCGATGGCGATCGCGGCGATCAGCATCGCCTGCATGGTGCCCACCGACAGCGTGCTCGAGTATCCGCTGACGATCCCGCACGCGAATGCGACTGCTGCCATGACCGCGATGGTGACCACGTGGGGAGCGTGCGACAGCTCGCCCAGGAAGTAGGCTGCGGCCGCAAGGGGAGTGGTCACCGCGATCTGTCGGAATCGTGCGGCGTAGGTCACCGATCGCTCGCCCGCGGCGAGCAGCAGCGTGCCCATGCTGATCCACATCCCGATGAGTGCGTGGTCGAGCAGAGCACCGACGAGAAGTGGTCCGGCGACGGTGATTCCAGCGCGCACCGAACGCCCGACCGGCCAGGCGGCCGGCGTGGCGGCGAGGAGCGACCGAAGCCAGATCGACGGTCGCCAGGGCGTCGATGACCGGTCGGTGTGTGTTCCCACCACGCGCCTGTTCCCTTCGTCGGCGTGAACAGCCGCTCGTCGCGGGAACCGACCGACCGTAGATCTCGATCTCTGTCTACCCGACTCGTGGGACGAATCCGACGCGATGTCGATCTTGTGTCATCTCATGGCACAAACACGCCGTCGACCCACGTGTTGTGCCCGGTGCGTGCACCGCCGATCTGTTGTGATGACGCCCGATCCTGACCCGAGCGTCAGCGAGTGATCGGACGTCCGCTGGCGACCGGCTGCTCACCCGGCTTCGATCCGCACGATGACCTGCTTGGACGTCGGGGTGTTGCAGTCGTCGGCCACCGATGCCCGCGGGATGAGGGCATTGCCTTCGGGGAAATACAGTGCAGCACAGCCACGTTTGGTCGGAAAAGAGACCACTCGGTAGCCACGCAGGGCGCGATCGGGCTCGCCCGGCCACTCGCTGAAGATGTCGACGGTGGCGCCGTCCTCGAGCCCGAGGTCGGCGATATCCTCGGGATGGAGGAACACGACGAAGCGTCCGTTCGAGATTCCTCGATAGCGGTCGTCGAGCCCGTACATGGTGGTGTTGTGCTGATCGTGCGCCCGGAGAGTCTGCAGCATCAGTCGGCCGGGCGGGCACGTCACGTGTTCCGGGTGATGAATGGTGAACCGCGCCTTGCCGCTCGGTGTGAGGAAGGTGCGCGAGTCGCGGGGCGGGTGCGGGAGCATGAAGCCGTGGTCGCGACGGATGCGCTCGTTGAAGTCGTCGAAGCCGGGGATCACATGTTCGATCGCGTCACGGATCGTGTCGTAGTCCTCCTCGAACTGCTGCCACGGAATCTCCTTGTCGGCCAACACTCGTTTCCCGAGTCGGCAGAGGATCGAGACGTCGGACAGCAACCCCGGTGCGACCGGGGGCAATTCGCCACCGCTCTGATTCACGAAGCACACCGTGTCCTCGACGGTGGTGATCTGTCGTCCGGTGACCTGCTCGTCGTACTCCGTCCGGCCGATGACCGGCAGGAGCAGCGATTCCTGACCGGTGACGGCATGGGACCGATTGAGTTTCGTGGTCACCGACACCGTCAGGTCGACCGAACCGATGCCGGAATCGGCCCGGTTGGAATCGGAGATGGCCGCGATCAGGTTGCCTGCCATCGAGAACAACACCCGGATCTCGCCACGATCGATGGCGTTCATCGCGTTGACGGAGTCCAGACCGTGCGCGCGGGGCGGCTCGAACCCGAATTCGCACCCAACGCATCGAGAAATGGATCGGGCATCCGCTCCCAGATGCCCATCGTCCGATCGCCCTGCACGTTGGAGTGCCCGCGGATCGGTGATGCGCCCGCCCCGGGCTTGCCGATGTTGCCCTTGAGCATCAGGAGATTCATGATCTCGGCGATGGTGCCGACCGCCTTGCGGTGCTGGGTGATACCGAGCGCCCAGGTGATGATCGTCGCGTCGGAGTTCAGATACCGCTCTGCGAGCTCCTCGATCTCGGCGGCGTCGAGCCCGGTGGCGGCAAGTACCTCGTCGTCGTCGAGAGCGAGGATGTGCTCGCGATAGGCGTCGAAGTTCTCACGGTGCGCGTTGATGAAATCCCAGTCGAGAACGTTCGTCGGATCGACCTCCTCGGCCAACAGGACGCGCTTGGCGATGGCCTGGATGAGGTGCATGTCCCCACCGATCTTGATGTGCACGAACTGATCCGACAACTTGAGGCCGTCGCCGATGATCCCGATCGGCTTCTGCGGGTTCTTGTACCGCATCAGCGACGCCTCGGGGAGGACGTTCACTCCGACCATCTGTCCACCGTTGACCTTGGTGTCCTGCAGCGCATTCAGCATGCGAGGATGATTCGTGCCGGGATTCTGTCCCATCACGATCACGAGGTCGGCGTGGGCGAAGTCGTCGTAGTGGACCGTCGACTTGCCGATGCCGATGGCCGGGGTCATCCCAGCGCCGGTCGCCTCATGACACATGTTCGAGCAGTCCGGCAGGTTGTTCGTCCCGAATGCGCGCGCGAACAGCTGAAACAGGAACGCGGGCTCGTTGGTGATGCGGCCGCTCGTGTAGAACACCGCTTCGTCGGGGGTGGCCAGACCGCGCAGCTTGTCGGCGACGAGGTCGAGCGCCTCGTCCCAGCCGATCGGCCGGTAATGGTCGGAATCGGCGCTCTTGTACATCGGTTCGACAATTCGACCCTGCAAACCGAGCCAGTACTCGGACTTGGTCGCGAGGTCGGTCAGCGAGTGCTCGGACCAGAACTCGGTCGGGATCGTGACCGGCGTCGACTCCCAGACCACCGACTTCATGCCGTTCTCACAGAACTCGAGCGGCTTGCTCTTGTCGGGGTTCGCCCATGCACAACTCGGGCAGTCGAAACCCTTCTTGTGGTTGATGGAGAACGAGACCTTCGCGGTCCGTTCGGGATCGAGCTCACCCATCGCCGGCACCATGGCGTGCTCGATGGCCTGCAATCCCACCGCCCACGTGTGCGGGGGACCGACCTTCAGGTGGGCATCGGTGAAATCGTCTGCCGGAGGTCGACGGGTCACGGGGGTTCCTCTCGGGCCGAGGTGAGGAAACGTCGGCCGAGGGCGCGGCACGACGACTTCACTGTGGCAAAGAGTATCCGGAATCGGCCATCGGCGCGGTCAGTGTGTGGGATCGGCATCCGGGTCCGGTGTCGTCATTGACCGGCGAGTTCAATGGGCGCGCACCGGCGCGATCGACTGATGATCGAGTCCCAGATCGACCTCGGGCCGATCGTCCATCACCATCGTGCGATTCCCTCAGACGATCGCCGAGCCATCCCACGAGACGTCGAAGAACTGGGCCGCCATCAATTCCTCCCGCTTGTTGCGGTCGATGCCGAGTTCCTTGCGGTAATGCAGGACGTGCTGCAGCGACAAGGCCGAGTACAGCAGCGGAAGGTGATCTCGATGCTGGTCGTAGACGCCGGTCGCGCCCCGCGATGCCCGCACATTCGGCCGAAGATGGCTGGGGTGCTTGAGGACGTCACGCAGGACCGCCGCCTTGATCGCCTTCTTGCGTCCGGCCGGCACGACGACGAGCTCGCCCGGATCGAACAACGCGGTGGCGAACTCATCCGAGGTCGCGACCGTACAGCCCGCCGTCGGGCGCGCGTTGCATTCGACCATGTGGTGCACGCCGTCGTCGGTCTTCAGATAGTCGAAGCTGATCTGTCCGTGCCAGTTCAGTTCCCGGGCGATCAGCTGTGCGGTCTCGAGCGACTCCGGGGAGTCGACGGACTCGAAGACGATGCCTCCGCGATTGTCGATGGCCAGAGGGTGCTCGTAGCAGGAGTGCAGCACCACCTCGCCGTGGTGGACGACGCTCCAGCTGCACCGGTCGACCCCGGACAAGTACTCCTGGACCAGCCAGGGATCGTCGGGCGTGGGGTGGATCTCGTCCAGCGCGGTCTCCCCGGCGAGAGGTCCCGCGTTGGTGATGACATCGAGGCCGCCACGACCGAAGGCCGCCCGAGCGAACCAGGAGCTCCAGTGCGCGACGGCATCGGCGAGTTGCGCGTCGGAGGTGGCGGTGATCGATTCGGCGACCGGCAGCCCCAGGTCCCGGCACATCTCGGCGAAGGTCACCTTGTCGTGCACCTTGGCGAGGGTCTCGAACGGCGGGAAGAACAACTCGAGGTCGGGACGGTCGGCAGCGAGCCGATCACGGTGCGCGGCAAGGTAGAACACCTCTTCGAACATCGGCAGCAGCCAGGTGATCTCATAGCGGTCGAGCGTGTCGACGATCGCCGCGATGAAGTCTTCGGTGCGTTGGGTAGGAGCCGGCACCTCGACGTGGCGTCGTGCACCGCGCGAATGACTGCCCGGTGACGCCGAGAACGTGTCGGCCGCCGTCACATCGACTCCGGCCTCGCCGAGTTTGTGGATCTCGTCGACCGCGAACGGCATGCGGGACGTCGTCGCGAGGACACGTGGCCCTGATGTGGTGCTGCGCTGCATGAGGTGACGGTATCCAATGACGGAGTTCTGTGCAGCGAAGAACCGACATAGCCGACAGGGGGATGAAGGGCTCCGGGTGAGGAGCGAGTCAGCGATGAAGCGGGTTCGGGCGGGCGAACGGCAGGGTCAGGCGCGGGCGTCCGACCGGACCGAGTGCCTGGACCCCAGCGGGACGATCATCGGCGAGCCGAACACGGGATCGGCCATGACGTGTGACCGCAGACCGAACGCCTCGAACAGGAGGTCGGCCGTGATGACGTCCTCAGGTGTGCCCTTGGCGACGATCTGGCCGGACCGCATCACGAAGAGCGAATCACTGTATCGTGCAGCCAGATTCAGGTCGTGGAGGACCATCACCACGGTTTTGCCGTGCTCGCTGCGCAGGGTGTGGACGAGGTCGAGGATCTCCACCGAGTGCGCGAGGTCGAGGTATGTGGTCGGCTCGTCGAGCAGGAGCAGATCGGTCTCCTGGGCCAGTGTCAGTGCGATCCAGACACGTTGCCGCTGACCGCCGGACAGCGCCTCGATCGGCCGGTCGGCGAGGTCGGTCGTCGCGGTCTGGGCGAGAGCTCGCTCGACGGCGACCTCGTCCTCCGGTGTGGCCTGCTGATACCACCGTTGGTGCGGGTGACGGCCACGCGCGACCAGGTCGGCGACCGTGAGCCCCTCGGGCGCAACGGGATTCTGCGGGAGCAGTCCGAGCGTGCGGGCCACCGACTTGGGCCGCATCGTGGTGATGTCCTCGTCGTCGAGGTACACGGTGCCGGTCCGCGCCGGCAGCAGCCGCGACAATGCCCGCAGCAGCGTCGATTTGCCGCAGCCGTTGGGTCCGATGATGGTCGTGATCGCCGCGTCGGGGATCTCGATGTCGAGGTCGGAGATGATGGTGCGGTCGTCGTATCCGACGCTGAGACGCTCGGCGCGCAGCCGTGAGTGCGGTGCCGGGTGGTTCATACTGTCGCCTTCCGGGACATCGCGATCATGAGGTAGATGAGGAACGGTCCGCCGATCGCGGCGGTGACGATGCCCACGGGCAGTCCGCCGGGCAGCACGGTGCGGCACAGCAGGTCTCCGCCGAGAACCAGAATCGCGCCGAGCACTCCCGACGCCAGCGGTGTCGGCAGGGGAGAACCGGTGAGTCGCAACGCGATCTGCGGTGCCAGCAGCGCGACGAAGGAGATCGGCCCGGCCGCCGAGACGCACAACGCGGTCACCACGACCGCGGCCAGCAGGACGATCATGGTCACCCGACCGGCGTTGATGCCGAGTCCGCGGGCCACGTCGGGGCCGAGGCCGAGGACCCCGATCGGCCGCGACAGGCCGATGACCATCACCACTCCGACGCCGAAGGCGATTGCCGACGGCCAGACATCCGACCAGGTCGACTGCGACACCGAACCCACCAACCACGTCTGGGCCCGAGCGGCGTCGGCGATCTGTGCTCGGGTCAGCATGTAGCTGGTCAGTGCCTGCAGCATCCACGTGACGCCGACGCCGATGATGACCAGACGGAACGGGTCGATACCGATGTTGGCGGATCGGCCGGGCCAGGCGAGCAGATACATCGCGATAGCGGTGACGAACCCGCCGAGGAGGGCGGCCAGCGGGGTGCCGAGCCCGGCCAGCCAGGCGCCCCATGTCGAGGAGAACGCGATCGCGGCGACCGCGGCGGCACTCGCGCCGGCAGTGATGCCGAGGATGTCGGGGGTGGCCAACGGATTCCGGGCGATCATCTGGGTGAGGGCGCCGGCCATGCCGAAGCCGAAGCCGACGAGCAGCGAGACGAGCGCTCGGGGCAGTGACACGTCGAAGACGACGACGTTCTCGATCCGCGTGCCGCCACCGAGTAGCACGCGTGCGACGTCGACGACGTTCATCGGGTAGTCGCTGATGCCGACACTCAGCAGGAACAGCAGCAGCGTGACCGCGAGTCCGACGGTGATCGCCAGCAGCATCCGTGGCCGCACGACCCACGACGAGGGGCCGACGCGCAGGACGCGGCGGCGGCCCGATCGGGGACGGGTGCTCGGGCCCGGGTCGTGGGATGTCTGTCCCGGCTGCAGGTCGACGGTCATACGCTGGCCAGCTTCCGTCGTCGGACGAGGGCGATGAGGAAGGGCGCGCCCACGAGCGCGAGCACGACTCCCACCTGTACTTCTCCCGGCCGCGCGATCACACGACCGAGGACGTCGCACACGAGCACCAGGATGGCCCCGAGCAGTGCGGCATACGGGACGATCCATCGGTAGTCGGGCCCGGTGATCGCCCGTGCGATGTGCGGGACGACGAGTCCGAGGAACACGATCGGTCCGCACGCCGCCGTCGCCGCCCCGACGAGCAGGGTGATGCTGAGGATCCCGACCGTCCGGATGAGGACGACGCGTGAGCCCAGCGCTTTGGTCATGTCCTCGCCCAGACTGAGGACGTTGAGGAAGTAGCCGCTGCCGAGGGCGAGCACGAGTCCGATGACGATGAACGGAAGGCTCGCCGAGAAGACGTCGAGCCCGCGGCCGCTGGTCGCACCGACGTTCCAGAACCGCCACACGTCGAGGGTTGCGGCGTCCGAGAGCACGATGCCCGAGGTGATCGCCAGCAGCAGGGCGGAGAGGCCGGTGCCGGCCAGGATCAGTGTCAACGGGCTGGCCCCCGACAACGCGGACAGGCCGAACACCGCGCTCGCTGCGACGAGTGCACCCAGCAGACCGAAGGCCATGTAGGCGATGGGGCTCTGGATGCCGAGCAGGTATACCCCGACCACGACCGCGCAGGCGGCGCCGGCGTTGACTCCGAGCATGCCGGGGTCGGCGAGCGGATTGCGTGTGTGGCCCTGCGCGAGCGCGCCGGCGGCCCCGATCGCCAGACCGACGGTCAGGCCGAGCAGGGTCCGCGGGAAGCGGAGATCCCAGACGATGCCGTAGCTGTCGTCGGCGCCGGGCGGTGCGGCCGGCGATTCCAGGACCACCCAGGGGATGCCGTGGAAGTCGGTGAAGCGCAGGTGCGGCCACCCGCCGGCCTGGAGGACATCGAACACCTCGCCGATGCCCAGAGCGCGCGCGCCGATCGCGATGGACGCGAACAGCGCGACCACGAGTACCGCGATGAGCAGCACGATTCCGGTGATACGACGCACGAAGGCCGACCTTACCAAGGGTTGGCTTGCCCGGGATTCCGGGCCAGGTCACGACATGTCGTTTGCATAACGAAAGAGATACGTACCTGTGAGCATGCTGTGCCGTGCGTAACGATTCGCTTGGTATGGGTCGATAGACCGACCAGAAAATGCAACGCCGACAACGAAGGAGAGGTCGATGAAAGCATCGCTCAAGCGCGCAAGTGTGGCGGTCATGGCAACCGTCGGAATCGCTGCCGGCACCCTCGCCGGAACCACCCCCGCACAGGCCGCGGCGCCGGGTGATCTGCAGATCACCGGTGGTATCGAATGCCACTTCGGGCAGTGGGGTCAGCCGTGGAACAAGGCGTGGTACATGTACCGCTGGATGACGGTCAAGAACATCGGTGGCTCGACCATGCACAACGTGATCCTCAATGAGATCAACGGTGCATCGGTGCGCGTCAAGGAGTTGAAGCCGAACGCGACCATGTCCAAGTGGGATGCCAAACAGAATCGCTGGGTGCGTCCGATCGAGACCCGCTGGTTCGGGTGCTTCCCGGCCACCATCTCGGGCTGGACGTTCGGCGACGAGGCGGAGAACATCACGAACAACTTCGGCTACTGGCAGAACTGGCGCAACCAGGAGAACCCGGGCACGACCAACCCCACGGGTAGCTGACGGAATCGACCCCGGAGGGTCCGCGGGAGGCGAGAGGACGCCTCGCCTCCCGCTCCCTCACCTGACAAAACGGCGACCGGATCACCGGTCGCCGTTTTGCTGCGTTCGTCTCACCACCCGGCCCGTGGCGCCCAAACCCCTTGACGCCGACCGGGTCCAGAAATTCGTCGAGCGTGCCCACCGCGGGGTCGCGAGGGCACGCTCGATGAAAATCAGGGCACAGTCGCCGAGTTCGGGTCCCGGGCCGGCGGGCGAGGATTCCCCGACCTCTGGCCAGTGACCCGCGCGAGTGTCAGGCCGAGGGGCGAGAGACCTTGTCCGGTTCGGACGCGGCGATCATGTCCTCGCGCTCGACGACCTTCACCCGCTCGCGGCCTTCGGCAGCGCCGAGAGCGCGCTCGTGCTCGTCGAGGCGGTACCAACCGTCCCACGTGGTGAACGGGATGCCCTTGCCCTCGAGCAGTTCGATGACGGCGTCCTCGGACGGACGGCTCGGCGAGAGCAGCGCGTCGTTGGTCATGTCCTCGAGGATGCAGTCGACGGTCTCGTTGGCATCGCCCTTGGTGTGGCCGATGAGACCGACGGGCCCGCGCTTGACCCATCCGGTGGTGTACATGCCGACGAGGTGCTTGCCGTCGTCGAACACGCGTCCGGCTTCGTTCGGGATCACGCCGGCCTGCTGATCGAACGGGATCTTCGGCAGGTTGTCCGACAGATAACCGACGGCCCGGTAGACCGCGCCCAGCTCCCAGTCGGTGTGCTTGCCGGTCGGCTTCACGTTGCCGGTGCCGTCGAGCTGCGTGCGCTCGGTACGCAGACCCACGACCTTGCCGTCCTCACCGAGGATCTCGATGGGGTTCTCGAAGAAGTGCAGGAAGAGCTTGTGGATCGCGCCCTGCTTGGGTTCGCGGATCGCGTAGTTCTCGATGATGGTCGCGACCTGGTCGGTGATCTTCGATCCGCGACGCGCCACGGCCGAGCCCTCGTCGTACTCGATGTCCTCGGGAGCGACGATGACCTCGATGTTCGGCGAGTGGTCGAGCTCCTTGAGCTCGAGCGGGGTGAACTTCGCCTGTGCCGGACCGCGACGGCCGAACACGTGGACCTCGACGGCCTTGTTCGCCTTGAGGCCTTCGTAGACGTTGGCCGGGATCTCGGTCGGCAGCAGTTCGTCGCCGGTCTTGGCGAGGACTCGCGCGACGTCGAGCGCCACGTTGCCCACACCGATGACGGCGACCTTCTCCTGCTCGAGCGGCCAGGTCCGTGGGAAGTCGGGGTGACCGTCGTACCAGGCCACGAACTGCGCGGCGCCGTAGCTGCCGTCGAGGTCGACGCCGGGGATGTCGAGGGCGCGGTCGTCGGTGGCGCCGGTGGAGAACACGACGGCGTCGTAGAGGTCCTGCAGTTCCTCGAGGGTGATGTCGGTGCCGTAGTCGACGTTGCCGAGCAGACGGATCTGCGGCTTGTCGAGCACCTTGTGCAGTGCCGTGATGATGCCCTTGATCCGTGGATGATCGGGGGCCACGCCGTAACGGATGAGGCCGAACGGGGCCGGCATCCGCTCATAGAGATCGATGCTGACGCCACGATCTTTGGCGGTGTCGGACTTCATCAACGCATCGGCGGCATAGATCCCGGCGGGACCCGCACCGACGATGGCAACCCGCAAGGGGCGGCTGGTGTCACTCATGGAATTGGGTGCTTCCTGGCTCTCGTGGAACTGGCTCTCGTGACGACTCATTCGACGAGCCGCGGGTGGTGCCGCGATTTGCGGCGCTATCCCTTCTACGGTAGGCGCTCTTCGTCCCCGGCCAAAATCTCATGTGAGGTTTACCTCACCTGGAGATTGCCGTGCAGGTCACTTCGCCTTCTTCGCCGCGTCGGAGATCGGCCCGACCGACTGTTCGGCAACCCACGGCAGCGTCAGGACCGTCGGGACCGACATCGCGCTGCCGACTTGCTGATCGAGGTAGACCGCCCGGCCTTCGGTGACGAAGGGCAGTTTCGACCAGGTCGCGTCCTTCTTCAGTCGGTCGTTGGCGCCCTCCCAGTCGACGGCGACCACCACGTCCACGTCGTTCAGCAGGTTCAGGTTCTCCGGGGAGATCTCACCGTAGAAACCGCTGGTCAGTGCCGGCTTGAGTGATTCGGGGAAGCTGAATCCGTAGTCGGACAGGGTCTGTCCGCGGCCGTCCTGCGGACTGAAGATCGAGACGGCGCCGGTCGGCAGCCCGGACACCACGACGCCGGTCTTGCCCTCGAACTCCGGATGCTGTTTGCGTACCTCGGCGAGATTGCCCTTGGTCTCGTCGATCTTGGCCTGTGCGGCGTCAGGGAGGCCGACCGCACGGCCGATCTCGGTGGTCTGCACGTCCCACGGGATCTGCCAGTTCGGGTACTGCTTGGGTCCGACGATCGTCGGCGCGGCCTTGCTGAGCACGTCGTACTGCTCCTGGCTGGGCGCGGCGCCGATCGCGGTGACCAGGTCCGGATCGGTGCCCAACGCCTTGGCGATCTGTCCGCCGAAGTCCTGGGCGGCCTGCGGCAGGATCACGGGTTCGGCGTCGCCGAGCAGCTTCTCGTTCCACGGCGCGGACCGCTGCGTCGGATCGGCGAAAGGAGCGATCGTCGTCGGCGTGATCCCCAACGACAGCAGGGTGTCGGCGTCGCCGACACCCATCGCGGCCACACGCTTCGGTGCGCTCGAGATCGTCGTCGCACCGAACTTGTGGTCGACGGTCACCGGGAGGGCGCCGGGTTCGGCGCTCGGTGCCGCCGACGACGCGCCCGTGTCCTCCTCGGGAGGGCTGCAGGCGGCGACGGCGACCGTGGCCGTCGCGGCCATGGCCACCGCGGCCAGCCTGAGCGGATGGGGGAGTCGGGCTCGGGACAAACGCATAACGACCTCACGTCGACGACAGTTAACCCACCCTTACCACCGCACGCAGGGTGACGTCGATGCCCGGGATCGGCGGTGGGGACGTGGTCGATAGACTCGCCGCCATGGCCAAGAGCGCAGGTGATCGCGACCGTGACCGGTCGGGATCCGCCGATTCCCGGGAGCCGGCACCTGCCGACGACCGGCGATCGTGGAAGGACGCGTGGCCGTTCCTGGTCGCGTTCGCCGTCGTCGTGATCGCCGCGGCCGGGATCGGCATCTCGTATCTGATCCGGCCGGCCGACGACCGGTTGAGTGTCGAGGCACAGGTCCAGCACGCGATCAACGATTCCTACACGGCGCGCAACGATCTCGACTACGGCAAGTATCGCGGGGCGACCTGCAGTGCGGACCTGTCGTCGGACACCTTCCCCGACGAGACGACCTTTCTCGATCAGAATCGGAAGTCGTTCGACGAGAACGGTCACATCGTGATCCCGGAGATCACCGACATCACCGTCGACGGTGACCGGGCGACCGCGAAGGTACATTGGCACTTCGATGAGAAGGCCGACCAGAAGCAGGTCGCCGACACGATCGTGGTGCGTGAGGACGGGGACTGGAAGGTGTGTACGTCGTGAGCTACTCGGGAGACCTCACGCCGCAGGAGGCGTGGGAGAAACTGGAGAACGATCCGAACACGGTCCTCGTCGACTGTCGGACACGGGCCGAGTGGTCCTTCGTCGGCGTGCCCGATCTCGAGGTCATCGGCAAACGGACGGTGTTCGTCGAGTGGAACACCTTCCCCGACGGCCGGCCGAACGAGGCATTCACCGCGCAGCTGCGTGAGGCCGGCATCTCCGACGAGAACGAGGTCATCTTCATCTGCCGGTCCGGGCATCGCTCGATCGCGGCCGCCGAGGCCGCGACGTCGGACGGCATCGGCGCCGCCTACAACATCCTCGACGGATTCGAGGGTGGGCTCGACGAGAACGACCATCGTGGCGCCACCGGATGGCGGGCGCTCAATCTCCCGTGGCGGCAGTCGTGAGCAGGCAACTGCCCGAAGGGGTTTCGCCGGACACGCTGGCGGTACGCGCAGGGCTGGACCGCTCGGGATTCTTCGAGACGTCCGAGGCGCTCTACCTGACCAGCGGCTACGTCTACGACTCGGCGGAGGCCGCCGAACGCGCCTTCACCGGTGAGGACGAGCGATTCGTCTACTCCCGCTACGGGAACCCCACCGTCGAGATGTTCCAGGAGCGGCTGCGGCAACTCGAGGGTGCCGAGGCGTGTTTCGCCACCGCGAGCGGCATGGCGGCGGTCTTCGTCGCGCTCGGTGCACTGCTCAAGGCAGGTGACCGTCTGGTGGCCGCGCGCAGCCTCTTCGGTTCGTGCTTCGTGGTCTGCAACGAGATTCTGCCCCGGTGGGGAGTCGAGACCGTCTTCGTCGACGGAGAGGATCTCGACCAGTGGGAGGCCGCGCTGTCGAAGCCGACCACCGCGGTGTTCTTCGAGACCCCGTCGAACCCGATGCAGACCCTCGTCGACGTCCGCGCGGTGACCGCGTTGGCCCATGCCGCGGGCGCACAAGTGGTGCTGGACAACGTCTTCGCCACACCGCTGCTGCAAAGCGGGCTCGACATGGGTGCCGATGTCATCGTGTATTCCGGCACCAAGCACATCGACGGCCAGGGCCGCGTGATGGGCGGCGCGGTCCTCGGGACCAAGGAGTACATCGACGGTCCCGTGCAGACGCTGATGCGCCACACCGGCCCCGCGATGAGCCCCTTCAACGCGTGGACGATGCTCAAGGGCCTCGAGACGATGCGCCTTCGCCTCGATGCGTCGGTGTCGTCGGCGTTGCGGATCGCCGAGTTCCTCGAGGCCGACGATCGGGTCCGGTGGGTGAAATACCCCTTCCTGCAGTCACATCCGCAATACGACCTGGCGACGTCGCAGATGTCGGGCGGCGGCACTGTGGTCACCTTCGAGATCGGCGACCGCGACGGTGTCGACGGCAAGAAGCGTGCGTTCGAGGTGCTCAACGCCTTGCAGGTGGTGGACATCTCCAACAATCTCGGTGACTCGAAGTCGCTGATCACGCATCCGGCGACGACGACGCATCGCGCGATGGGGCCGGAGGGGCGCGCGGCCATCGGTGTCACCGACTCGGTCGTCCGCCTGTCCGTCGGACTCGAAGGTGTCGACGACCTGCTCGCGGATCTCGATCGCGCACTGGGGTAGTCGGCCCTTCGTGACGCTCGCAGGCTCGCTCCTCAGGGACCGGAGATGCTGCAGGCCCGCTCCTCGCCTGACCGGAGATGCTCGCAGGCTCGCTTCACGCCCGCTCCCTGAGGTGCGGTGCACGGGGCTCGCTTCACGCCCGATCCCTGAGTGCGGTGCACGGGGCTCCCTCCTCGCCCGATCCCTGAGGTGCGAGGAGCGCAGCGACGAAGCCACGAAGGGTCCACTCCCGGTGCGTGCCCTCAGCTTTCGCGACGGTCGTTGCGCGCTTCCCAGGCCTGCCGCACGCGAGTGGGTATTCGGCCCTTGGCCGGCACCTCGAGCCCGTTGTCGACCGCCCAGGCACGGATCTCGGCCGGACTCGCCGAGGGCCCCTCGAGATCGGCGACGACGATGTCGGTGCGCTGCGACAGCCGCCATTCGTGCAGCACCGCACCGAGCCAGCGGTAAGTCCACTCCTCGGCCATCTTCCTGTTGTCGCAGAACACGATCGGCACCCGCGGAAAACGGACCTGCGCTTCGGCGACGGCCTCGGCGAGCGTGGCCCCCGCGACATACTCGCGCTTGAACAGGGCACTGTATGGTGCCTCGACCACCAGCGCCGCCCGGTGCAGGCCGGCGAGATCGGCGAGTTGAAACGTGAGCTTGCCCGAGGTCAGACCCGCACTCAGATCGTCGATCGACTTGCGCTCGACAGCACCGACGACGGTGTCACCGTCGACGACACCGTAGTCACCGGCGGGAAGTTTGCGGCGCTCGATCGACGTCTGCTGATGGGTGAACCCGTATGCGTAGCGTTCCTGTGAGTCGACGACGATCTGCAGCACCTGACCGTGCGCGCGGGCGGTCGGCAGGGTGACGTTCGGTCGGGCCTGCTTCGTCGTCCGCCGCGACTGCCAGAAGATCATCTCGCGCCCCCGGGCGCGGGTCAGGACGAATTGGGATCTGTTCTCGCGGCCCCGTTCGAGCACGAGATCGATTGCGGCACCGCGGCGGGACACGCTCCGCACGGGCAGTGTCTCGACGATGTCGGGGTCGGCCGGCCAGGCCTCGGCGCGATGGCAGTAGATCTTGGTGGTGCGCGGCCAGGTGTCCCGCACCTTGAGAATGATGCCGTTGGCGCCGAGCGGTATTCGCACGATGAACGGCAGCGACGAGTTCTCCTCCGGGTTGCGGGCGATCAAGAAGTCGTCGGTCACGGGTGCTCCAGCCCCAGCGCGTTGAACACCGTCCGTAGCTTCGCCGTGGTCTCGTCCACCTCGGCCTGCGGATCGGACTGGGCGACGATGCCGCCGCCCGCCCACGTGCGCAGCCGATGTCGATCGGTGGACAGTTCGAGACAGCGGATGGTGACCATCCATTCCCCGTCACCGTGCTCGTCGCACCAACCGACCGCGCCGCCGTACAGGCCGCGACAGCCCTCGACCTCGCGGATGAACTGTGCGGCAGTAGTACTCGGTGTGCCGCAGACCGCGGGTGTCGGGGTCAGCGACAATGCCAGGTCGAGGGCGGTGAGCGACTCGTCGCGCAGGATTCCCCGGATGGGTGTCGCGAGATGCCAGATCTCGCCTGTCGAGCGGAGTTCCGGTCTGCCCGGGGCGTCGAGATCGGAACACAGTGGCCCCAGTCGATTTCGCAGATGGTCGACGACGAAGGCGTGCTCGGCCAGGTCCTTCGCCGATGAGAGGAGGGCCTCGCCCGCGGCGCGGTCGGCGACCGGGTCGGCCGATCGGGGAGCCGATCCCGCGTACGGCTGGCAGGTCACCACGCGACCCTCCTTGCGTACCAAGGATTCCGGGCTCGCACCGAGTAGCCACGCCGAGCCCGATGCGGCGCCCCCGCCGTCGGACGTCTCCCCGGTCCCTGAGTAGCGGGCCTCGGATGTCTCCCCACCTGTGGAACAGTGCGCGGATGTCTCCCCGGTCCCTGAGGAACGGAGCGCCAGCGGAGTGTCACGAAGGGCCCCCAGATCCACCGCGAACACGTTGCGCTCCGAATTGCCAAATGCCAGAGCGCCGATCAGCTCGTCGACATCGATCTCCGGCTCCACGGTGAGGTCGACCGAGCGGGCCAACACCACCTTCTCGAGCCGTCCGGAACCGATCTCGGCGATGGCCCGGCGAATGCGCTCGCGGTGCTCGTCGGGATCGGGATGCAATGCCATCGACGAGATGGTGCGCGACCTGCCGCGCTCCCCACGCCATGGCTGCTCGGACCGGCTCAGTGCGTGGGGCGTGATGAGCGCCGCGGTGTCATCGAGATCGAAGGGAAACGCACCGACGACGGCTCCGACCGTTCCGGTCCGGAGCGCCTGCGCGGCGGCGTGGGCGTCGTCGAAGCGCCGGTCGACGCCCTCCGCGGTCACCCTCCCGGAGGGCCGCGACAACACGAACGCGGCCGACCCGAGCGAGTCACGGTCGGCGGCAGTCACACCTCCACGCTACTGCGCGGCAGGCGCCGTCGTTCGACACCGGGGCGGCCTCGGGTCGGGCGAAGCGGGGGTTTCGTGCACGGTGAATCAAAATTGACACCCCGACCGGCCATGGGTGACTCTTGATGCGGGTCATGAGTGCCAGTGACAAGCCCCGGCTCGCTGGTCGGCAACCCTCCTCCGCGGTGGGGTGCTCCGGGTGACGACCCGGCCGTGTTCGAGGTGATCACGGCAAGTGCGGATTCCACAGGAGTATTTGTCATGACCGCTGTTCTCTCAGCACCGTTGCCGACCACATCGGACGTCGCCGGCGACGTCGAACCCTGCATCGAGTCGAGCCCGGTGACCGCCACCGCTGACTCGTTCACCGGACGGCCTGGCATCGCGCCCCTTGCCGGGGTCGTCGGTGCCGACGAGTGCGTGCCGTGCGCGTCCGGCTCGCCGGTTCGCTACGCCAACCTCGACTACGCGGCAAGTGCGCCGGCACTGGCGGAGGTGGCGAGTGCCGTGCAGGGCGCGCTGGCCCAGTACGCCAGCGTGCACCGCGGTGCCGGCCATCTGTCGCAGGTCACCACGCGTCGGTACGAGGCGGCACGCGACGTCGTCCGACGGTTCGTCCGCGGGCGGATCGACGACAGCGTCGTGTTCACGCGAGGCACCACCGACGCGATCAACCTCGCCGCGCACGCGACCCGCGGTGACGTCGTCGTCCTCGACATCGAGCACCACGCGAACCTGTTGCCCTGGTGCGAGACCGATCAGACGGGTTCCTCGCGGGTGCGGATCGTGCAGGCCTGCGACACCATCGAGGACACCCTGACAGCGCTGGAGGCCGAGCTCGCGTCGTCGCCGGCGGCGCTCCTCGCGGTGACCGCGGCGTCGAACGTCACCGGTGAGGTGCTCCCGATCGGCCGACTCGCCGCAGCCGCCCACCGGCACGGGGCGCGCATCCTGATCGATGCAGCGCAACTCGTCGCCCATCGTCGGATCTCGATGGTCTCCCACGGTATCGACTACCTGGTCTTCTCCGGCCACAAGTTGTACGCGCCATTCGGTGCCGGTGTCCTGGTCGGTCGTTCGGACTGGCTCGACGAGGCCGCGCCGTACCTGGCCGGAGGCGGAGCATCGGCACACGTCGCCGTCGGTGCATCCGACGAATCGGGTACCGACGTGCAGTGGCACACCGGACCGGCGCGCCACGAGGCGGGATCGCCGAACGTGCTCGGCGCCATCGCGATCGCCGCGGCCTGCGACGCGCTCGCCGACATCGGCTTCGAGTCGATCGGCCTGCACGAGGCAGAGCTGACCACCCGGCTCGACGAGGGCCTTGCGGGTCTGACCGGCGTCACCGCTCTGCGGATCTTCAGCGACTCCACCGAGCGTGTCGGCATCGCCGGTTTCGACGTCGCGGGCTTCACGCCGCGGGAGGTCGCCGAGTACCTGAGTTCTGCAGCGGGGATCGGCGTGCGGGACGGGAAGTTCTGCGCTCATCCGTTGTTGAAGCGACTGGGCCATCCCGAGGGGGCCGTGCGCGCGAGCTTCGGGCTCGGCACCGGCTCCGACGACATCGACCGACTCATCGATGCCCTGAGCGGGCTGACGAGAGCGAGGACAGCGTGACCATCGAGTTCGCCGCGCCGACGTCGGCCACCATCAGCATCGGGCGGCCGCGTCTGCAGGTCGCCATCGCCGGAGACGATGTCGCGCAGTCATTTCCGATCGTCGTCCGACGATCCACGTTGCGCGATGCGCAGCGCGCGCGGTCCTTGCTCCGCTCCGGCACCCACGATCAGGCCAACTTCGTGGTCGCCTTGGAGGTGGAGGCCGCGATCGCACCGCACCCGGCGTCGGCGCGGGCCGCGGCCGGTGACCCGGCGGCCTCCGAGGACGATGTGCCCGAGACGATCCGCTACATCGGCACCCCGCGCGGTCTGGTGACACTGATCCGCGACATCTACATCGCGGAGATCGCCGATGCGGTCATCATCGTGCCCATCGACGGTTCCGCCACCGAGTCTCGGGTGCGTGAGCAGGTGCTACCGCTGCTGGACCCGGCGCGGGGGCGCGTCGCCTGAGCCACGGCGCCGCCCTGAGGCCGGCCGGAAACGTCACCTCGGCCGGGGGAACGCGCCCACAAGCCGCCCGGGAAGTGGTGACCGCCCCCGAAATGCGCCCGGCGGTTCTGCGTAGTCCCAGGTCGGACGGTCGATCCGGCAGTCACACGCTCCGTGAGAGCGGTTTTGCGGGGCGGTTTGCCCGAGCGCCTGCGGGCTCAGGCCTCGCCGCGCTCCCACTGCTCGACGAGTGCGGCCTCGGCATCTCCGGTCAGGGTCCCGTAGAGCTTGAAGCGGGCCATCCCCCCGTCGGGGAAGATGTCGAGGCGGGCCTCGGTCATCGGACGGTCCAGGTCGAGGACGAATCGGTGGCGGGTGTCCGGCTGCAGATCGGTGCGGCCGAGCACGTCGAACCACTCGCCGTCCTCGCCGTCGCGCCCGCGGACCGTCGCGGAGCCGGGAGCATTGCCGAGGAAGTAGCTGGTGTCGAGTTCGACCAGGCTGACATTGCTGCGCCCGGCCAGCCGGACCTGCACCCAGTCGTTGCCCGAGTCACGGCGACGCGACGTCTCCCAGCCCTCGCCCATGTGCCGTGCCCGTCCCGGCATCAGCAGGTTGTTGGGTGAGCCGTAGAACATGTTGGAGCAGGCGGTGATCAGCCCGCCGTTCTCGAGTGCGGCCAGGTCGAAGTGGCCGTACCGGAAGAAATGCGGGTCGGGGACGCCTCGTCCGTGCACGCGGAACCGGGCGACGCCGCCGTCGGGATGCATCGACAGCCGGACATGGGTGAACCGGTTCTTGGCGTCGACCTTGAACGGATTCCGGGTGTCGCCGTCGACGGCCGACTTCTCGACGATGGTCACCCACTCGGTGTCGTCGAGCAGCTGACCGACCGATGCCACACCTTCGACGGCAGCCGCCTCCACCGAGATGTAAGGCGGGTAGTTGCCCTTGAACCACGACGTGTCGACGACGACGCCGTAGACGACGCCGGGCGCGCCGAGTCGCACGATTGCCTGGTCGACACCGGTCTCGCGTCGTCGGCGGGTCTCCCAGCCGTCGTACACCTGGCCCTTGTGGCCGAAGGTCGCCGGCTGATACTGCGCCGGCGGTGTCTTGATCAGATTCTGCGCCTCGGCGAAGAGATCATCGTTCGTCCAGACCACCGCGCCACCCAGGTCGCGCAGGGCGAGGTCGGGCATCGACGTGAAATGTGGACGGTTGCCCGGGGTGTTCGGCGGCTGCGGGGTCACGGGTTCTGATCGTAGGTAGTCGTTTGCCTTTGTACGAATCCGCGCGCATACTTGCGGACGGCAACTAATTGCGGCCTACAACTAATTGCAAAGAGAAAGTAAAGACATCCGTCGGGGAAGGTGGGAGTGCCGGTGCTCGATCAAGACGCGATCGACGACCTGTTCGACACGCTGATGCGTTTCGTGCGGATTCGTGAACGGGCCGTCCACACGACCTTCCGGACACCCGAAGGCGAGTTCGAGACGGCCGCATTCAAGGCGCTCTTCCCACTCGCACGGGTGGCCATGCGATCTCGCGAGCTCGCCGAGGCGATGAACGCCGACCCGTCGACCGTCAGTCGGCATGTCGCTCAACTCGTCGACCTCGGTCTCGTCCGTCGGGAAGCCGATCCGGCAGACGGCCGGGCCACCATTCTCGTAATCACCGACGACGGGCGCGCCCGGGTCGCGGCGATGCGCGAGATGAGGCGTTCGACGATGGCGGATGCGATGTCGGGGTGGACCGACGACGAGCTGCACACCCTGGTCCGGTTGCTCGACAGATTCGTCGACGCTGCCGATACGGCCCTCAACCCGGCCTGCGCGGCCCGCAGATCGGATGCGGCCGCTGCGAAACTTGTGAAAGGACAGCAATGACAGACTCCTCGGCTGCCGCCGGAACGGCGGCGCACGACGACGTGGCCGGGGCGGGACTGACCCACCGTCAGATCCTGACGATCCTCGGCGGCCTGATGATGGGCATGTTCCTGGCCGCGCTCGATCAGACCATCGTGTCGACCGCGATACGCACCATCGCCGACGACCTGCAGGGCTATGACATGCAGGCGTGGGTGACCACCGCCTACCTCGTGACCTCGACCATCGTGACGCCGCTGTACGGCAAACTCTCCGACCTGTACGGACGGAAACCGTTCTTCCTGCTGGCGATCTCGATCTTCGTCGTCGGCTCGCTGCTGTGCAGTCTCGCGACCTCGATGTACGAGCTCGCCGCGTTCCGTGCCTTCCAGGGGCTAGGCGCGGGTGGACTGTTCACGTTGGCGCTCA
The DNA here is from genome assembly GCF_003797825.1 of Gordonia sp. OPL2. GTDB lineage: Bacteria > Actinomycetota > Actinomycetes > Mycobacteriales > Mycobacteriaceae > Gordonia. The sequence continues at coordinate 18,680 of NZ_RKME01000027.1, read as the reverse complement.
CCACGATCGGCGACATCGTCCCGCCCCGCGAACGCGCGAAGTATCAGGGTTACTTCCTCGCCGTCTTCGGAACGTCGAGCGTGCTCGGCCCGGTTCTGGGTGGATTGTTCGCCGGCCAGGCGTCGATCCTTTGGGTGTCCGGCTGGCGCTGGGTGTTCCTCGTGAACGTGCCGATCGGCATCATCGCGCTGGGTGTCGTCGCCAAGGTCCTCAACTACGACCAGCAGAAGGGCGTCGGCGGCCGCACCGACTACTGGGGTGCCACCGCTCTCGCGGTCACCGTCGCGCCGCTGCTGATCGTCGCCGAGCAGGGCCGGATCTGGGGATGGTTCTCGCCGTGGGCGCTGACCTGCTACGCAATCGGCATCATCGGTCTCGCGGTGTTCGTGTGGATCGAGCACAAGATGGGCGACGACGCGCTGATCCCGTTGCGCGTCTTCAAGAATCCCGTGTTCGCGCAGGGCATCATCATCTCGATGATCATCGGTGCGGTCATGTTCGGCGGCATCTCGATGCTCCCGCAGTACTTCCAGGTGCTGCGCGGATCGAGCCCGATGGTCGCCGGTCTGCAGATGTTGCCGATGGTGTTGGGCCTCATGACGGGCTCGATCGTGTCCGGGCAGCTGATCTCGCGCACCGGACGCTACAAGATCTTCACCATCATCGGCTCGGTGCTGATCACGGTCGCGACGTTCCTGCTGCACCTGGTGTCGACGAGTACCCCGGTCTGGCTCGTCATGGCGATGGCCTTGCTGTTGGGCTTCGGGCTGGGCAATCTGATGCAGCCGATCACCCTGGCGATGCAGAACATCCTGCCGCCCAAGGACATGGGGCTCTCGACCGGCACCGCCACGTTCTTCCGGCAGATCGGCGCCACTCTCGGTGTCGCGGTGTTCTTCTCGTTGCTGTTCTCGCTCATGGGCCCGAACATCAAGGACGAGATGACCTCGGCCGCGCAGCAACCGCAATATCGGACCGCCGTCGTGCAGGCTGCTCAGAGTGACGACGGCCAGGTCAGCGGATTCGCCAAGTCGCTGATCTCCGCCTCGCAGAACCCGTCGGCCGCCTCGTCATCGTCGGACAGCGTCATGAGCGACACCTCGGTGATCGAGAAGCTGCCGACGGAACTGGCACACCCGATCAAGCAGGGTTTCACCGACGCCATGGACAGCGTCTTCCTGGCGGTGTCGATCATGTCGCTCCTCGCGATCATCGGCACCATCACCTGGAAGGAACTGCCGCTGCGGCAGGGCAGGCCCATCGGTGAGGCGAAGGAGACGACGACCTCGTCGGCGTAGGCCGGACCCGTCGTCGGCGTCGGTGACGGCACCCGCCCCACGCGCCTACGGCACCCCGCCCCACGCGCCGAGCGTGCCCTGTTTCGCGCCGACCGTGTCCAGAATTTCAGCGAGCGTGCACACAGACCCGAGTTCGGGTGCGATCCTCGATCGCGGTGTGCACGCTCGTTGAAATTCTGGGCCCGGTCGACCTCCGCGCTGGTGGCGTCGGGAGGTCGGGCGCGGCCTTGAGGCGGCCGAGCTCCGGCTAGCCGCGGCTCGGCTCGTTGGTCTCTTCGGGGTGTTCCTTGAGGCGGTCGACGGCGGCCTGCGCGATCTTCTCGGCCTGATCCTTGCCGACCCAACCGCCCGGATCGACCTCCTTGCCCGGCTCGAGGTCCTTGTAGTGCTCGAAGAAGTGCGCGATGGGGCCGAGTTCGAACTCGCTCACATCGGTGATGTCCTGGATGTGGTCCCAGCGGACATCGTCGGCGGGCACACACAGCAGCTTGTCGTCACCGCCGGCCTCGTCGGTCATCGTGTACATGCCGACGATGCGCGATCGCACGATCACGCCGGGGTAGACCGACTCGGGCAGCAACACCATCGCGTCGAGCGGGTCGCCGTCCTCGCCGAGGGTGTTGTCGATGTATCCGTAGTCGGCCGGATAGCCCATCGAGGTGTAGAGGTACCGGTCGAGGTAGATCTTCCCGGTCTCGTGATCGACCTCGTACTTGTTGCGTCCGCCCTTGGGGATCTCGATGGTCACATCGAATTCCACGGTTCCTCCTGGCAAGTCTGTTCGGGGGTGGTGACGGCAGTCGGCCCACGGGTAGCCGTGGGTCGCCTGCGCAGATCGCCTCAACGATACTGTGAGTGCCAAGAGAAGGGGGCATGACCCCGCACCGCACTCACCCGGAGGTTCTGTGGGCCCACGGCGCAGATCGACTCGCCGCATGATGTTGTGGACGGTCATCTCGGTGGTGATCCTCGCGTTGATCGCCGCCGGTTCGGTTGCCGTCGCGCTCCATCTCGACAAGTCCGACGAACTGCCGCCCGGTGTCCCTCCGCAGCCGGCCGCCATCTCGGTGAACCCCCAGATCAAGGCCGTCTCTGCGAATGCTCCTGAACCGACCGCCGCGGGTGTCTCGCAGGCGATCGCCGCCTCGGTCCGCAACCCGGCGCTCGGCCAGTTCACCGGCCAGATCAGCGATGCACTGACGGGTGCGACCCTGTGGACGGACTCGCCCGCGGAACCGCGGGTGCCGGCCTCGAACGCGAAGATCCTCACCGCGTCGGCGGCTCTGCTGGCACTGCCGCACGACCAACGATTGACGACGACGGTCGTCGCCGGTCCGAACGGCCAGATCATCCTGAAGGGCGCCGGCGATCCGACGCTGTCGGCGCAGCCGCGCGGCGCTGACACCTTCTACACCGACGCCCCGCGCATCGCCGAGCTCGCCGCGCAGATCCGCAAGGCGGGCATCCCGGTCAACTCTGTCGCCGTCGACACCAGCGCCTACAGCGGACCGACGATGGAACGCACCTGGGATCGCCGGGACATCGCCGGTGGTGACATCACCCCCATCGAGTCGTTGATCGCCGATGGCGGACGGATCGAACCGCTCGACGAGTACTCGCCGCGTGTCGAGGACCCGGCCGTCAGCGCCGGCACCGCACTCGCCAGTGCGCTCGGGGTGCAGGGGCGGGTGACCGAGGCGAACGCGCCTGCGGGTGGTGAGGTGGTGGCGAAGGTGACGTCGGCGCCGCTGGTCACGCGGGTGAACGACATGATGCGCTACAGCGACAACGTGCTCGCCGAGACGCTGTCCATCGAGTTGTCGGTCGCGCGCGGCGGACCGGCGAGCATCGCCGGCGGGGTCTCCGCGGTGGAGGGCGCGCTCGCCGAGCACGGATTCGACATGACCGGAGTCACGCTGAGCGACGCCTCCGGGCTGTCGTACGCGAACCGTGTGCCCGCGGCGGTGTTGGACAAACTGATGGCCGCAGCCAGTGGTCCGTCGCAGCCGTTGATGCGATCGATGCTCGACGGGCTGCCCGTCGCCGGAGGTACCGGTACGCTCGCGGACCGCTTCGACCCGACCAGCAATCCGGGCGCCGGCTGGGTGCGCGCCAAGACGGGAACCCTCACCGGCGTGAGTTCGTTGACCGGGATAGTCCAGACCATCGATGGCCGGGTGCTGTCCTTCGCGCTGATGTCGGGAGGCACGTCACCGGCCGATGCCCGGCCCGCCCTCGACGACGTGGCCGGCGATCTGAGGGAATGCGGGTGCCGATGACCAGCAACGATCTGAGCCGAACCGACCTGACGCGCGACATCGCCGACGGTGACGTCGAGTCGATCGGCGCCAAGATCGACTGGTCGCTGGCGGCCGCCACCGGTCGTCGGCTGTCGCGTCCGGGCCCGAAGACCACTGCCTACACTCTCGACGTCGCGCGCACCGAACTCGCTGATGCCGCCACCCGCGCCGAGGGTCCGGTCCGAGAGGTGACCGGTCTCGCCGACGGCCTCCGCGTCCCGACCACCCGTCTGCTGGACCGCGAGGAGTGGGTGGATGCGGCGGCGCAGTCGATGCAGTCGATGCTGGGCGCCGGGAGCGCTGACGAGCCCACGCCCTCGGGCCTAGCGGGGATCTCCGCGAAGGCCGGCGGGTTGCAGGCGGGCGCGCTGCTCGCGTTCCTCTCCGGTGCCATTCTCGGGCAGTACGATCCGTTCACGCCCGATCCGGACACCGGAGAACCCGGCGTGCTCATGGTGGTCGTGCCCAACATCATCTCGGTGGAACGGTCACTTCGTGTGGTGCCCAGCGACTTCCGGCTCTGGGTGTGCCTCCATGAGGTCACCCATCGCGTGCAGTTCTCGGCGAATCCGTGGCTGCGCCAGTACATGGTCGACAATCTGGAGATCCTGACCTCTGATGCGGGGGAGTCGACGAGCGAGATCATGGCCCGCATCACCTCGACGGTGCGCGGCAATGGGCAGCCGAGGGAGAAGGGCATACTCGGTGCGATGCAGTTGCTGCAGACGCCCGAACAGTACGAGGCGTTCAACCGCATGATGATGCTCGGTACCTTGCTCGAGGGGCACGCCGACCACGTGATGGACGCCGTCGGTCCGGTGCACGTCCCGACGGTGGCGGCGATCCGGCAGGCCTTCGACAAGCGTCGCACCGCGCCACGAAATCCGGTGCAGCGCATCATCCGCGCACTGATCGGTATGGATGCCAAACTGGCGCAATACATTCGGGGTAAGGCGTTCGTCGACGAGGTCGTCGGCGCCGTCGGTATGACGGCGTTCAACACCATCTGGACCTCGCCCGTGACGATGCCGCGACCGAACGAGATCGACGAGCCGCGGGCATGGATGCAGCGGGTGCTGTAACCCAGGCCGTCACGCGTTTCGTCGCCGGCGTCCCGGCGACCGCCGACGGTGTGTGCGTCGGTCTCTCGGGTGGACCTGATTCGCTCGCACTCCTGGCCGCCACGGTGCGCGCGGGCCTCGATGTCCGGGCGCTGGTCGTCGATCATGGCCTGCAGGAGACGTCCCGATCGGTCGCCGCCGAGGCGGCAGTCGCCGCTCGCGGGCTGGGAGCGGACGCCGAGGTCCTGACGGTGGTGGTCGACGGCGTCGGCGGACTCGAAGCGGCGGCGCGCGACGCCCGTTACCGCGCCCTCGACGACGCTCGGACCGGCCGGCCGGTCCTGCTGGCACACACGGCCGACGACCAGGCGGAAACCGTCTTGCTCGGGTTGGCTCGCGGCTCCGGGGCGAGATCCCTTGCCGGGATGCGTGAGTGGAATGCCCCCTGGGGGCGGCCACTGCTCGGCATCCGCCGCTCGCAGACGATGGCCGCGTGCGCAGACCTCGGCCTCCGGCCGCATCACGATCCGCACAACCGCGATCCGCGGTTCACCCGCGTCCGCGTCCGCGCCGAGGTGCTGCCGTTGCTCGACGACGTGCTCCACGGTGGCGTCGTCGAGGCGCTCGGCCGGACGGCGGCGGCCCTGCGCGCCGACAACGACGCGCTCGACGACTACGCCGCCGACGCCTACGACCTCTTCGCCGACGGAACCGGACTCGAGACGCCGACGCTGTCGGGGATGCCGGCGGCGGTGCGCACGCGGGTGGTACGACGGTGGCTCATCGCGATCGGTGCCACCGAACCGACGCACCGGGTGATCAGCGCCGTCGACGACCTCGTCACCGACCGAACTCGGGGCCAGGTCGCGATCGGCGGCGATCCGTCGGCGCGCCGGGTGGTCGAGCGGTGCGGAGAACGACTGACGGTCCGCCTCGTCGAGCGTTGAGGCGGACCGTCAGGGGTGAAGCGCTACGCGTCTAGCGTCCGGGTCGGAACGGCGCGTTGATCGTGTTGAAGTAATTGATGGCGCTGTAGACGAGCGATCCGCCACCGCCGAGGACGAGACCGGCGACGCCACCGAGTGACGCACCCAGCGGGATGCCGGGAAGGCAACCGAGGCCCGCGAGCGGTAGGCCGAGAATGCAGCCCGCGACACCGCCGACGATCGCACCGAGTGCGGTGCCGACGATCGACGAGATCGACATCCCGGCGCTCAATTCCTGGTTGAAGCGCGCAAGCGCCTGATCGTCACGTTCGCGCTTGGTCTTGGGCGCGTCCGCCTGCTTGGCCGCCGCCACACGGATGGGATCGACCTGGGCTGCGTTCAGCTGGGTCGACCGTGCCACATCACGAGACGGAATCAGTGTTGCGGTATTTCCCGCGGTGCGAGCATCGATCGGGAACTGCCGATATTCGAGCCCGTAGGACAACGGCATGCGGAACTTTTCGGCACCTGCCGCATTGCGAATGGAAAGAATGCCATCTTTTGTGGTGATGGTCCCGTTGTGCACCGTGAAACTCACCGAGGACGCGGTGGGGGTGATGTCCAGTGTCGTCGGAGCATCCTGTTTCGGGGCTGCCTGCGCGACACCGGAGAACGCCGTAATCCCTGCTGTGGCAAGGGCGATGACGGTCAGGATGCGGAGTCGGAGCCGGGAATGGGGCCGGGTGGCGACGATACGCCGGTCATGGGACATAGGGGAGTCTTTCGGGTTGTCGGCTCGTCTGGCCGAGCCTGCGTACATGGGCTGAGCAGTGCTTGTGTTCGCAGAACAAACAATCGGTTCCCCTCCAACCGAGAATTGTCTGCGGACACGATCACCTTCACAAATTCGTCTTCAGTTATGGGTGGAAATGTGCCGCGTGTGAATCGATGGTGCCATTCGTGATCGGAGTGTGATACCCGACACACCGGCTCCGGGCTAGATGTCGTACAAGTGACCGACTTCGTTACAGCTGTGCCCGCGCAGACGACCCCGCACTGTCTACTCGGGTGCCTTGAACGGGGAGTTGATCGTCTGGAAGTACTGCACCGCGGCGTAGATCAGCGTGCCACCGCCACCGAGTACGAGACCGATCACTCCGCCGAGTCCGGCGCCCGCGACGACGCCTGTGCACGCGGCGAAGATGGTGAGGATGCAGCCGATGATGCCGCCGCCGACCGCGCCGACGATGAGGCCCACGAGCTGCGACACCGTCATGCCGATGCTGAGCGTCTGCGTGAACTGGTTGAGCGCCCTGTCGTCGCGCTGCTTCCGGGTCTTCGGCGCATCGGGGTCGGACTGCTTGGCGGCCTGGACCCGCAACGGGTCGACCTCGCTGCGGCTGACCGCGACCGACCGCGCGGGATTCTTCGACGGCGTCAGTGTCGCCGTCGAACCGACGGTCTTCGCGTCGATGGGGAACTGTCGGTACTCCATCCGATAGGCCAGCGGCATGCGGTAGAGCTCTTTGCCCACGGTGTTGCGGATCGACAGTGTGCCGTCCTTGGTGCTGATGGTTCCGTTGGCAACGGAGATCTTGAGGTCCGACGATGTCGACGAGATCTGCACCTTCACGGGAGCCGGTGTCGCCGGAGCGGCCTGCGCGGTGCCGGCGATGGCGGTCGCGGCGACGGTGGTGAACGAGACGACGGCGAGCGTGCGGAGCACTCCGCGCGATCGTGTGGGGGAGGCAGATGGACGCGAAGCTGCAGCGAACATTCGTTGTTCTTTCGTATCGGCTGACTCGGTGGGCGGCCGAGTCGCAATAGGGGAGTTGAGCGGGGCCGGCGCTCGTTCGCAGGATCAGAAAGCTGTAGTTCGAGATCTCATTGTGATGTGTTGGACACTTGTTCCACAAGTCGCTTCCCAGAAGTCCTTCGAACGCTCTACAACGCATGCTGTAGCCCACCGATCCGGTCGGCATGACAAGCTAGAGCCGTGGAGTCCACCAGTCCCCATGGCACCGGCGCATACGGCGACGACATCGAAGCGGTTCTCATCACCGAGGGCCAGATCAGAGAACGAACCCAACAACTCGCCGACTCGGTGGCCGCGCGCTACGCCGACATCAGTGAGGACCTCGTCCTGATCGGCGTCCTCAAGGGCGCGGTCATGTTCATGACCGATTTCGCTCGCGCACTTCGGATCCCGTCGCAGATGGAGTTCATGGCCGTCTCGAGCTACGGGTCGTCGACCTCCTCGTCGGGCGTCGTGCGCATCCTCAAGGACCTCGACCGCGACATCACCGGTCGCGACGTCCTGATCGTCGAGGACATCATCGACTCGGGTCTGACCTTGTCGTGGCTGATGAAGAACCTCGCGACGCGATCACCGCGTTCGCTGGAGGTGTGCACGCTGCTGCGCAAGCCGGAGGCGGTCCGGTCACCGGTCGACGTCGCCGACGTCGGGTTCGACATCCCGAACGAGTTCGTCGTCGGCTACGGCCTCGACTACGCCGAGCGCTACCGGGACCTTCCCTTCATCGGGCGGCTGCGGCCGTCGGTCTACCAGAACTGACGTCTACCAGCGCCGAGTGGTGGCGAGTCCCGTCTCCGAGCGTGCCCGGAACGGTTTTCCCCGGATGTTCGTTGAACGGTAGCCTCTAGAAATACGGACAGTCGCACATCGACGGGTGCGACCGGTCCACGACGTCGACCGGGAAGGACAGTGGGACGGCGCGGCAGCTCTCGACGACGAGCCCGACCACCACCAACAGGCATGAACCGTAAGTCAGTCTTCCGCAACCTCGCCATCGTGGCGCTCATCGTGCTCGCCCTGTGGGGCTGGAGCGTGATGCGCGACTCCGGTCGCGAATACCGGTCTGTGGACACCTCGGTCGCGTTGACCCAGCTCAACGTCAAGAACACCGATCGCATCGACATCGACGACCGCGAACAGACCTTGCGCATCGAGCTCAAGGAACCGATCAAGATCGACGGCGCCGACGTCACCAAGATCAGCGCCAAGTACCCGGCGTCGGCCGGCGAGCAGGTCTTCGACTCCGTCACCACGACCGGCGCGCCGTATCAGACCAACGTCAGCCAGGAGTCGGCGCTCTGGCAGATCTTGATCTTCATCCTCCCGATGCTGCTGCTGTTCGGGCTCTTCTTCTTCGTGATGAACCGCATGCAGGGCGGCGGCAAGGGCGGGGTGATGGGCTTCGGCAAGTCCCGGGCCAAGCAGCTCACCAAGGACATGCCGAAGACCACCTTCGCCGACGTCGCAGGTGCCGACGAGGCGGTCGAGGAGCTCTACGAGATCAAGGACTTCCTGCAGAACCCCGCCCGCTATCAGGCACTCGGGGCGAAGATCCCGAAGGGCGTGCTGCTCTACGGTCCGCCCGGTACCGGCAAGACGTTGCTCGCACGCGCCGTCGCCGGTGAGGCGGGCGTGCCGTTCTTCACCATCTCCGGTTCGGACTTCGTCGAGATGTTCGTCGGCGTCGGTGCGTCCCGTGTCCGAGATCTGTTCGAGCAGGCCAAGAACAACAGCCCGTGCATCATCTTCGTCGACGAGATCGACGCGGTCGGGCGTCAGCGTGGCGCCGGTCTCGGCGGTGGCCACGACGAGCGCGAGCAGACCCTGAACCAGTTGCTCGTCGAGATGGACGGATTCGGCGATCGCTCGGGAATCATCCTGATCGCCGCGACCAACCGGCCCGACATCCTCGATCCGGCGCTGTTGCGTCCGGGCCGCTTCGACCGCCAGATCCCGGTCGGCAATCCGGACATCGCGGGCCGTCGCGCGATCCTGAAGGTGCACGCCAACGGCAAGCCGATCGACTCCGACGCCGACCTCGACGGTCTCGCGAAGCGGACCCCGGGCATGTCGGGTGCCGATCTGGCCAACGTCGTCAACGAGGCCGCGCTGCTCACCGCACGTGAGAACAAGAACACCATCACCGCGGAGGCGCTCGAGGAGGCGGTCGACCGTGTGATCGGTGGCCCGCGCCGCAAGAGCCGGATCATCAGCGAGCACGAGAAGAAGGTCGTCGCCTACCACGAGGGTGGTCACACGCTGGCGGCGTGGGCGATGCCGGACCTCGACCCGATCTACAAGGTGACCATCCTGGCCCGCGGCCGGACCGGCGGACATGCGCTGGCCGTGCCCGAGCAGGACAAGGACCTGATGACGCGGTCGGAGATGATCGCACGTCTGGTCATGGCGATGGGCGGACGTGCCGCCGAGGAACTGGTGTTCCATGAGCCGACGACCGGTGCGTCGTCGGACATCGATCAGGCCACCAAGATCGCCCGCGCGATGGTCACCGAGTACGGCATGAGCGCCAAGCTGGGTGCGGTGCATTACGGGCAGGAACAGGGCGACCCCTTCCTGGGCCGGTCGATGGGCAACCAGGCGTCGTACTCGGCGGAGATCGCCAGCGAGATCGACGACGAGGTGCGTCGCCTGATCGAGGCCGCCCACACCGAGGCCTGGGCGATCCTGTCCGAGTACCGCGACACCCTGGACATCCTCGCGACCGAGCTCTTGGAGAAGGAGACCCTGACCCGCAAGGATCTGGAGCAGATCTTCTCCAGCGTCCAGAAGCGGCCGCGTATCACCACCTTCAACGAATTCGGTGACCGCACGCCGAGTGACAAGCCGCCGGTGAAGACGCCGGGAGAGCTCGCCATGGAACGCGGCGAACCGTGGCCGCCGGAGCCGGTGAACCCCGAGCCGCTGCCCGAGCCGGTCGGTGCCGGGACGGGCTACGGCGCTCCGGGTGACCATCACGGCAGCGGCCAGCCAGGCGGGGCCTACCCGAATCCGACTCCCGGACAGGCGTATCCGCCCGCGTATCCACCGCAGTCCGCGCCGGGCCAGCCGCAGCAGTACGGCGGCCATCCCGGTCAGCAGGGTGGATACCCGGGCCAGCCGACGCATGGCACCCGCCCCGACTACGGCGCACCGCGCGACTGGTCGGCGCCCGGATGGCCGCCGCAGGACTCGAACCCGGGTTACCCCAACGGCGCCGGCGACAACGGTGGCGGCGGGTACGGCAACGGTGGATACCGGGGCGGTGGATACGGCGACGGGGGTGCCAACGGCACCAACGGGACCAACGGTTCCGGGCACCACGGCGGCCCGAACGGGACCGGCGGGCACGGTACCGATCCCGGATCCGATCACCGGTAGGCTCCGCGAGGAACGACCATTCCTGCAGCAGCGGTTCGTAGAACGGATCAGATGAGCGATGACGGTCAGTGAACATCAGGACGCGCACGTGGACAATCACGACGACACCGGGCTCGTGACCCCGGACGGGCGCGTGTTCGATCAGGCCCGTGCGGAGGCCGCGATCCGTGAACTGCTGATCGCCGTCGGCGAGGACCCCGAGCGGGAAGGGTTGCAGCGCACGCCCGCCCGCGTGGCCAACGCCTATCGCGAGATGTTCGGCGGGCTCTACACCGATCCCAGTGAGGTCCTCGCCACCACGTTCGACGAGAACCACGACGAACTGGTGCTGGTCAAGGACATCCCGATGTACTCGACCTGTGAACACCACCTCGTCTCGTTTCACGGCGTCGCACATGTCGGTTACATCCCGGGGGTGTCCGGTCAGGTGACCGGCTTGTCGAAGCTCGCCCGCCTAGTCGATCTGTACGCCAAGCGCCCGCAGGTCCAGGAACGGCTCACCAGTCAGATCGCCGACGCTGTCGTCAAACGTCTCGACCCGCGCGGGGTGATCGTCATCATCGAGGCCGAACACCTCTGCATGGCGATGCGCGGTATCCGGAAGCCGGGTGCGACGACGACCACCTCGGCGGTGCGCGGACTGTTCAAGACGAGCGCCGTCTCCCGGGGCGAGGCCCTCGACCTCATCTCGCGCCGCTGAGGGCGCAGCCGGACCGATGCGTCACGCGACACTCCTGCACCCGCCGGCCGGCCGCACCCTGGTCATGGGCGTCATCAACGTCACGGCCGACTCCTTCTCCGACGGCGACCGCTACCTCGACCATGACGCCGCGATCGCCCACGGACGTGAACTGATCGCGCAGGGCGCCGATCTGATCGACGTCGGCGGCGAATCGACACGACCCGGTGCATCGCGCGTCGACCCCGACGAGGAGGCGTCGCGTGTTGCGCCCGTGATCGCCGGTCTCGCCGATGCCGGCATCCCGATCTCGGTGGACACGATGCGGGCGGCGGTGGCCGAGGTGGCCATCGAGGCGGGTGCGACGGTGATCAACGACGTGTCCGGCGGCCGCGCCGACGACGAGATGGGCCGTGTCGTCGCTGAATCCGGGTTGCCGTGGATACTCATGCACTGGCGTCCCGTCGAGGCACCTGTCGCGGACCCCGGCGGCACCTTCATCCACGGCGTGGACGATGCCGGCGGATACCGCGACGTGGTGGCCGAGGTGAGCGGCGAACTGCTCGCCCAGGTCGACGCCGCAGTGGCCGCCGGGGTCGACCCCGATCGGATCATCCTCGATCCCGGACTCGGGTTCGCCAAGACCGGCGCCCACAACTGGGCACTGCTGCACGCGTTGCCCACCCTCGTCGGGCTGGGATTCCCGGTTCTGGTCGGCGCCTCCCGCAAGCGGTTCCTCGGAACCCTGCTCGCCGATGACGACGGCACTGTCCGCCCGCCCGCGGGTCGCGAGGTCGCGACGGCTGCGGTGTCCGCGCTCGCGGCGACGGAAGGGGCGTGGGCCGTGCGCGTGCACGACGTCGCGCAGAGTCGGGACGCCATCGCCGTGGCGACGGCGTGGCGCCAGGGCGGTCGACGTGGGACAGTGAGCGACTGATGGCCGACCGCATCGAACTCACCGGACTCGTCGTCCGCGGCAACCACGGCGTCTTCGACCATGAGCGCCGCGACGGTCAGGACTTCATCCTCGACATCACGTTGTGGATCGACCTCTCGGCTGCAGCGGCATCGGACGATCTGGCCGACACCGTCGATTACGGTGCGCTCGCGCAGCGTGCCCACGAGATCGTGTCCGGCGAACCCCGCAACCTGATCGAGACGGTCGGCGGGGAGGTCGCCGAGGCGATCATGGACGACGAACGCATCGCGGCCTGCGAGGTCACCGTGCACAAGCCGTCGGCACCCATTCCCTTGCAGTTCACCGACGTCGCCGTCGTCACCCGCCGGTCACGGAAGTCGATGGGCCGATGACCCCGACGATCGCGGTGCTGTCGGCCGGGTCCAACATCGGTGACCGGCTCGCCCACCTGACCTCGGTGACCGACCGTCTGGCCGGCGATCTGATCGCCGTGTCGCCGGTGTACTCGACCCCGCCGTGGGGCGGCGTCGAGCAGGGCGACTTCTACAACATCACTCTGATCGCCTCGGCCGACCGCAATCCGTACGAGTGGCTCGAGCTGTGCCACGAACTCGAGCAGGCCGCCGACCGTACGCGCGATATTCGTTGGGGTCCAAGAACTCTCGACGTCGACGTGATCAGCGTAGTCGCCGACGGCGACGTCGTACGCAGCGAGGACCCCACTCTGTTGCTGCCGCACCCGCGGGCAGCCGAACGGGCATTCGTCCTCGTGCCGTGGCTGGCGATCGACGCAGACGCCACCCTGTGGACGTCGGCGGGGGAGCGCCGCGTCGTCGATCTCGTCGAGCGGCTCGGTGCGCAGGAGCGCGATGGCGTGGTGCCTGTCGCCGAGTTGCCGGTGCCGGCATCACGCCGCACGGAACCGCCCGAGTCCACCGGAACCCACGGGGTGAGCGGGCGGTGACCGCGCCTCGCCGTCCACCTCGTCACGACCAGGACGAGGAACCGGGCCTGGGCCCGACCAAAGTGCGTGACCTCGTGGTCATCGCCGTCATCGTGGCCGTGACCGCCTGGATTCTCGTTCGCTACAACTACGGCAGCCTCCCGCCGATGCCCCTGCTGGCCGGGATCGTCCTCTACATCCTGGCCGCGCTCGAGGCGGTGATCGCTTTCATCGTTCGCAACAGGGTCGCGTCGCGCGACGTCGGCCGTGCCCGCGGACAGTTGCATCCGCTGACCGCCGCACGCGTGCTGGCGCTCGCGAAGGCGTCGGCGATCCTCGGGGCAATCGCGGTCGGCGTGTGGGCCGGGCTGCTGCTGTTCCTGCTGACCCAGCACGATCTGTCGGCGGCCGATCACGATCGGCCGGGAGCAATCATCGGGTTGATCGGTGGCGTTGTGCTCGTGGTGGCGGCGCTGTGGCTCGAATACTGTTGCCGCGCTCCGGATGACCCGACCGACGACGCGATCGAGGGGCATCCGGGCCACGCCTGAGCGGTTCTTCGGCGCCCGGTGAATCGTGACTCTCCGCCACCGGTTGGCCGATATCGGTGCGGTCAGGCGGTATGTTCACGATCATGACGACCTCGAACGGCCGTTCCACCGAGCCGCGCCGATCCGGCAGATCCGTGGGACAGTGGCTGCTCGGTCTGCTCATCGTGCTGGCGATCGTGGCCAGCATCCTGATGGTGTTCACCGACCAGCTGTCGGTCGCCGGTTCGCTCGCCGTCATCGCCGCCCTGTGGGCCGCCGTCATCGGCGCGATCCTCGTCACCAAGTTCCGTCGCCAGGCAGAGGGGGCCGAGGCGAAGAGCCGCGACCTGCGGCTCGTGTACGAACTGCAACTCGAGCGCGAGATCGCGGCGCGACGACAGTACGAGCTCGACGTCGAGACGACGATCCGCAAGGAGCTGAGCGCGGAGTCCAACGAGGAACTCGCCGATCTCAAGGCCCAGGTGCTGGCGCTGCGGTCGAGCCTCGAGACGCTTCTCGGTGAGTCACTGCCCGATCCACGCGCGGCGCTGCCCAGCGAGAAACTGCGCGAGTTGGCCTCGGGCATCAATGCCGGGCAGTCGCGCAGCGGCTTCGGCGGCCAGACTTACGGATCGGGCTACGGGCAGAGCTTTCGCACCGACGACAGCGCTCTCGCCGCCCGCGACTTCGCGGCGACGGCACCCGCGGCCGATGTCGGGCGGCACATCCCACAGGATGTCGATCCCAACGAGATGACCGAGGTCATCCCGGTGATCAGCGACGACGCGCCGATGTCGGGCCGGATCGCGACGGAGGTGCCCGAGACCCCCGTCGACGACCAGGTGGAGGACGCGGTCATCGCGGAGACCGAGGAACCGACCGCGACATCGCCGAGCGGGCCGACATCGCCGAGCGGGCCCGCAGTCGGGTCGCGGTCGCCGTACGTCGATGAGACACCCACCGACGAGTGGGCCAAGTCCGCGCCCGAGCCCGTCGTCCCGGGTTCCGGGGTGGCTGCCGGGGTGCCGGACGCCGGGGTGCCGGACCAGGTGGTGCCCGAGGCCGTCGTGCCGGAAACCGTCGTACCCGGGGCCGTGGTGCCCGAGGCCGTCGGGCCCGAGGCCGTGGCCGAGGAGGTGCCCGCGGATGCGGTGACGTCGTCGGCGGGAACGGCCGTCGAAACCGATGCATCCGAGGCGGCCGCACCCGTCGTCGACCCGGTGGTCTCGGCGGTTGCCGACGAGGCAGTCGAACCCGCCGTCGCCGGCCCGCCGTTCTCGACGAGCGGCCGTCACGAGTCGTCGGGTGATTCGGTCAGTGCCTCGGTCGCGGGTCGTCGGCGGCGGCGCTCCGACGACGACGGCGAGAGCGCCCACTCCGCCGGACTGCCGGTCTCCGAGTTGCTCAGCCAGCTGCGCCAGTCCGGGTCGCCCGGTGGTGGCCGTCGGCGGCGCGAGGACTGAGTTCGAGCTCACCGCGGGACTCCGGAAAGCTCCGCGGGTGAGGCCCATCACACGTGTTGGCCTTCGCGCCGGTGCGCGGCCTACCCTTGCTCTGCAACGTCTGGTACCCGAGCGCAGCCGGGACTGGAACTTTTGACGGAGGACAGTGGTGACCTCATCGAGCGATGATCGTGGCCCGGGTATGGGCGGGTCCGACAGCGCCTATCTCGACGGCGTCTCCAACCTCCCCACCCCCGCACGCCTCACCGTCGGCATCGTCTCGGCCGGACGGGTCGGTATCGCCCTGGGCGTAGCCCTCGAGCAGGCCGGACACGTCGTCGGCGCCGTCGTGGCCCGGTCGGATGCCTCCCGTCGACGGGCCGCCGATCGTCTGCCCGAATCGGAGATCCTCACGATCGACGGCGTCGTCGCGCGATCCGAACTGCTCGTTCTCGCCGTCCCCGACGCCGAACTCGACGGGGTCGTCGCCGAGATCGCCCGCTCGGGTGCTTTGCGACCCAACACCCTGGTCGTGCACACCGCGGGAGCGAAGGGCATCGGGGTGCTGGCGCCGCTCACCGACCTCGGGGCCCTGCCGATGGCAATCCATCCCGCCATGACCTTCGTCGGCACCGACGACGACATCGCGCGCCTCCGTCATGCGTGCTTCGGGGTGACCGCGGCCGACGAGGTGGGCTTCGCGATCGCCCAGGCGCTGGTCCTCGAGATGGGTGGCGAACCGGTCCGTATCGCCGACGCCGACCGCGTGCTCTATCACGCCGCGCTCGCGCACGGCGCCAATCACCTGATCACGCTCATCGCCGACGCCGTAGCGGCGCTCGACGCCGCCATCGACGGCCCTGAGGGCGACACCGCGCGTGACGCCGCGACCGTCGACGGCAGCGGGACACGACTGGCAGAGCGCATCCTTGCCCCGCTGGTGACCGCGTCGCTGCAGAATGTCCTCGAACTCGGTCCGCGCGCGCTGACCGGACCCGTGGCGCGCGGTGATGCAGCGGCGGTCGCCGACCACCTCGCCGCTCTCCGACGGCTGCCCGAAGGACCCACCGGAGTCGGGATCGCCGAGGCCTATCGGGTGCTCGCGCGCCGCACCACGGCCTACACCGACGCCCCGGCCGACCTGATCGACGTGTTGGAGATGTCATGACGTCCGCTCTCGAAAATGCCTACACACCAGGTGAACTGACCGTTCATCGAGATCCTGCCGTGGTGCACCGCGTGAGTCAGGCGCTGCGTGGCGCAGGAAAACGCGTCGCGCTCGTCCCGACGATGGGTGCCCTGCACGAGGGCCATCTCGAGCTCGTCCGGACGGCCAAGTCGCGGGGCAACACCGTGGTGATCGTCTCGATCTTCGTCAATCCCTTGCAGTTCGGGGCCGGTGAAGACCTCGACGCCTACCCGCGCACGTTCGACGAGGACTGCGCGCTCCTTCGTCGGCTGGGCGTCGAGTTGGTGTTCGCACCGACGGTCGCCCACATGTATCCGAACGGTCAGCGCACCACCGTCCAGCCGGGTCCGGCCGGGGCCGTGCTCGACGGTGTCTCGCGTCCCACCCATTTCGCCGGGATGCTGACCGTCGTCCTCAAACTGCTCGGCATCACGACACCCCACGCCGCGTTCTTCGGCGAGAAGGACTACCAGCAGCTGGTCCTGATCAAGCAGATGGTCGACGATCTCGACGTCGACGTGGAAATCGTCGGGGTGCCGACCGTCCGCGAATCCGACGGGCTCGCGATGTCGTCGCGCAACCGCTATCTCGACGAACGGCAGCGCGACCTCGCCACCACGTTGTCGGCGGCCCTCGTCGCCGGAGCGCATGCCGCCGCGGGTGGCCGCGACGCCATCATCGCTGCGGCGCAGTCGGTCCTGAACGCACACCCGGAGATCGAGGTCGACTACCTCGCTCTCACCGGCCGGCAGCTCGAGGAACCGCCCGAGAAGGGCGACGGACGACTCCTGGTCGCCGCCCGCGTCGGCGCCGCACGACTCATCGACAACGTCGGCGTGGCCATCGGCACCGGATTCGCCGGCCGCGATCCCGAACAGGCCTTGCACTGACCGAACCCTCCCGATCGAGATCCCTGCACCAGAAGGAACCAACATGCTCCGCACCATGATGACCTCCAAGATCCACCGGGCCACCGTCACACAGGCCGACCTGCATTACGTGGGATCGGTGACCATCGACCAAGACCTGCTCGACGCCGCGAACCTGCTCGAGGGTGAGCAGGTGACCATCGTCGACATCGACAACGGTGCCCGCCTCGAGACATACGCGATCGCCGGTGAACGCGGCTCGGGTGTGATCGGGATCAACGGTGCGGCAGCGCATCTCGTGCATCCCGGCGATCTCGTGATCATCATCGCCTACGGCATCCTGAACGAACAGGAACTGCGTGATTACGCGCCGTCGGTGGTATTCGTCGACGAGAAGAACAGGGTCGTGGACGCCGGTAGTGATCCCGCGCACGTGCCGGCCGGCTCGGGACTGCGCGACCCTCGCGAGCTCGCTGCGAGCTCTGTCTGACATGTTGCTCGCCGTCGACGTCGGGAACACCAACATCCATCTCGGCGTGTTCGCCGGGACCGGTGATCACGCGACGATGGTGCGGGACTGGCGCATCCACACCGAACCGAACCTGACCTCCGACGAACTCGCACTGCTCATCCGAGGCCTCCTCGGGTCCGACGCCGACCAGGTCACCGGCGTCGCGGCGCTGTCGACCGTCCCGTCACTACTGCGCGAGCTCCGCGTGATGGTGCCGAGATACTTCGGCGATGGCTTCCACCACATGTTGCTCGAACCCGGTGTGCGGACCGGTGTTCCGCTCCTGGTCGACAACCCGAAAGAAGTCGGTACCGACCGAGTCGCCAATTGCGTTGCAGCGCATCACAATTATCCGAGCGGACCGTGCATCGTGGTGGCCTTCGGGACGGCCACCGTCGTCGACGCGGTGTCGGCCAAGGGTGAGTTCCTCGGCGGGGCCATCGCGCCCGGCGTGAACCTCGCGGTCGAGGCGCTGTCCGAACACACCGTCACCGTCCGCAAGGTGGAACTGATGCCGCCGCGCAGCGTGCTCGGCAAGAACACTGTCGAGGCGCTGCAATCGGGCATCCTCTACGGATTCGCCGGTCAGGTCGACGGCCTCGTCGACCGTGTGCGCGACACCATCGACGGGTTCGACGGCGACGACGTGACGGTCGTCGCCACCGGTTACCTCGCGCCGCTCATGTTCGACGAGTGCGAGACCCTCACCGCCCACCATCCCCACCTCACGCTCGACGGGCTGCGCCTCGTCCACGAGCGCTCCAAGCAGCGCCGCCGCTGACCCCGGTCCGACCCGACCCCTGTCTCTTATACACCTCT
>NZ_RKME01000026.1 GCF_003797825.1 Gordonia sp. OPL2 | reverse complement strand
CCATCGAACCCCGAGACGTCGCCTAACCAAACACCGGCCAACCAGGGTCGCAACCACCGACCCCATTCCAGCATGCCCCAGGGGGTCAGCTACCCAACTCACCTCACCGAACTCTTCGGATCAGGGACCGGGGGACGCCGGATCGCGTCGCTCCTCAGGGACCACGGGACGCTGGATCGCGTCGCTCCTCAGGGACCACGAACGCCGGATCGCCTCGCTCGTCAGGGAACGCGAAACCACGCGCTCGTCCGGTCAGGGGCCGGGCGTGGCGGTGGCGAACGACATCGACACCAGGACAAACTGGCGGACCCGCCCCGGGACGCGTGCACCGCAGGTCGACAGCAGCGGATCGGACAGGTGCTCGGCCAGGGTCACCTGGACCGGCCCGTCAGATCCCTTCAGCCGCACGTGGATTCGGTGATCGGACCGGTCGACGCCAAGTGGGGCGAGTGCGTCGATCCGGTCCTCGCCGGTCTTCTCGCGGACGAAATGCTGTGCCGCCTGAACGGCGTGCGGCAGCGACGTACGGCCGCGCAACAGCGAATCGACCAGTCGCCCTTGGGTGTACCGGTGGATGAGATCGGCGGGATCGGCCACCGAATCGACGCGTCCATAGCAGAGTCCGTGCGGTAGGACCAGCATCGTCGCGGCGAACCGATCACCGCCGACGTGAGAACACTCCCACGTCCATTCGGGGTAGGCGTCGGCGATCGCCGACGTCGCTGCGCGGCCCCGGACCGCGCAGCATTGGTCGTGCTTGCCGTGTGCGCAGATCGCAACGACTGGCTCCGACGACGGCTCACCATCGGAACCGTCGAGGGCGAGGTCGAGATATCCCGACGGATCGTCCACCTCGCCGCGGTGCACGCTCTCTGCGCCCGGCTCCGCATGGACGACGAACCATCGCCAGCGCGGCGTCGCCGAGCGTCGCCCGGGTCGGCGGATCGCGACGATACGCATGCCGGTCGCCTCGACCCGACGCACGATGGCACGGCCCAGCTCGGGATCAAGGATCGACGGGGAGGTGAGGAACACCGACGGACCCCAGGGGCCGGCCACCTCGAGGAACAACCACGACGATCCGGCGGAGGCGGTGCCGAACATGGGGTCGTCGCGCTCCGCAGACTGATCGCTGCAGGGACGGCGATCGATCATCCTTGCCAACCCGTCATCGACGTCGACTGCTCCGCCTCCGAGGGACCGTCAGCATGCAGGGGTACGACGACGGCCTCCCGAAGGAGTCGACGCAGCACGACCGTTCCGTCGGCGGCATCAAGTCCCGGAAGCTGGTCCGCGCTGACGGCCGAGCCCGTCACGATCCGGCTGAGGGCCTCGCCGCAGAACGACGGGAAACCGACCGTCCGATCCGGCAGGCGCAACTCGACGCGTTCACCGGCGGGGACGACCTCGCCCACCAGTCCGCGGCGCCACCGGACAACCGTCTCGGCCGTCAGTGAGTCCGCGGCATCAACAGTCGCCAGCGGTCGGACCGCCTCGGGACGCGTACGGTCGGCATGCCGAGTCGCGAGTGCATCGGCCGCGCCGATCGCCCACGAACCCGCTCGGTTCTGCCATTCGTCGACAACCGTCGCCATCGCCGTACGCACCACCGCCGCGGTGTCGTCGCGGTCCGTGACGTCGATGCCGAGGGGCAGAGAGGCACGCAGGTCGTCGATGGACCCGGCCTCCTCGACGATCGCTGCCAGCACATCGCGCACGGTCACCGGCGAGACGCCGATCGTGAGGTGGACCGACGTCTCCCCCAGCGCTTGGGCCGAATGAATCCATCCGCGAGGCAGATACAGCGCGTCGCCCGGTTCGGGCACGACGTCGAGTACCGGCTCGTCGCGGGCACGTCGAGAGACGGCGGTTCGGTGATCGGTCCACGGTTGAGAGGACAACGGATCGCGGTGCACCGGCGCATGGATGGTCCACCGCTTGCGGCCTGCGGTCTGGAGAACGAACACGTCGTGCACGTCGTAATGCGGATCGAAGCCACGATTGGACGCTGGAGTGATGTAGGCGTTCGCCTGCACGGGGTGGCCGAGGTCGTCGACCATCCCCCGCACGAAGTCGATGACCGGTGGCCAGAGCCGGTGCAAGCCTTGGAGCACGATGGTCGCGCCGCCGCCGAACTCGGCCAATACCTTTGCCGAGTCGACCTGATCGGGCATCTCCGCACCGAATCCCTGCGGCCCGACGTAACTGTCGCGAGCGAGGAGTCCGCCGTCTCTGGCCATCCGGATGAACGGCGCCCGCACCCCGCGCTCGGCGAGCAGCTCGTCGACCATTCCGGCCGTGAGCAAGTCGTCGAAGTCGCGAGGCAGGGACGCCGAATTGCTGTGCAGCGGTTGCCGACCCCAATACTCCTTCGCGAAGGTATCCGGATCGACCGCGATACAGCGACTCAGCACCGGGCGGCCGTCATGCGGTGCCGTCTGCGCCTCCGTCGTGACCGCCGGGGTTGGAGCCACCATCGGCCGGTCCCTCACCGGCATCAGCGGTACCGTCGGCGCCACCGTCGTGCCCGCCGGGGTTGGAGCCACCATCGGCCGGTCCCTCACCGGCATCAGCGGTACCGTCGGCGCCACCGTCGTGCCCGCCGGGGTTCGAGCCTCCGTCGGCAACTCCTTCGCCGCCGGCGCCGGAGGTGGTGATGTCATCGTCATCGAGTGCCATCGGTGATCCTTTCTGCTCTCGAAGCCTCCGAGGATCGGCGACTCCTGTCTCCACTATGGGCAGCGGGGCGTCCGATGTCCCGACGTTTGGCCGGATCTCCACCGGGCGGTGCGATCGTTACGACCGCCACCGCTCACCCGTTTCGGATGATTCCCCGTCACCGGTCCCGGCAAACACGAGTCGCGCACCATTCCCGGCGTAGCGTTCTGTCGGTGAGAAAGTGGGGCGTCCTGCTCATCCTGTGTGCGGCGCAGTTCATCATGGTGCTCGACACGACGGTGATGAACGTGTCGGTCTCGGCGGTGGTGGTCGACCTCGACACCACCATCACTCAGGTACAACTCGCGATCACGCTGTACACCCTGGTCATGGGGTCATTCATGCTCTTCGGCGGCCGCCTCGGCGACATGTTCGGTCGTCGGCGGGTCTTCGCGATCGGACTGCTCGTGTACGGCGCAGGGTCCCTCATCACAGCATTCAGCCCGAACATCGGCACTCTGCTGTTCGGCTGGTCGTTCGTCGAAGGTGCCGGGGCCGTCCTGGTGATGCCGGCCATCATCTCGCTGACGGCCGCGAACTACGACGGCAAGGATCGCGCGACCGCGTACAGCGCACTCGGCGGCATCGCCGCGGCGGGCGCTGCCGCCGGACCGCTGATCGGCGGTTGGGTCACCGAGACCCTCACGTGGCGGGTCGTGTTCGCGGCAGAAACGGTTGTCTGCGTGCTCGTCATCGCGTGTATGCGGGTCATCGCCGACACCGGGCGATCCGACTCACGGCGGATGGATTGGGGCGGCACCTTCCTGTCCGCGGCAGGTCTCGGGCTGATCGTGCTCGCCCTGTTGAAGTCGGGGACGTGGGGCTTCGTCAAACCCTCCGGCGCTCTCGAGATCGGTGGCACGGAGATCACGCCGTTCGGCCTGTCGATCGTCCCGTTCATGATCGCGGTCGGCATCTTCGTCCTCATCGGGTTCGTCCACTGGGAGCGCCGCGTCATCGCGCACGGACATCCGCCGTTGATGCATCCCGATCTGCTGCGAAAACTCCAGCTGCGCAACGGCCTGGTCATGTTGATCGCGCAACAGACGATCATCGGCGGGATGTTCTTCGTGATCCCGATCTACCTGCAGTACGTGCTGCTCAAGAACGCCTTCGAAACCGGCCTCACCCTCGCCCCCATGTCCGTGGCGATGTTGATCGCAGCCTTCGCCAGTCCGAGATTCGCTGCGACACAGTCACCTCGACGAATGGTGACGATCGGTCTGCTGCTGGTGATCGTCGGGTCGTCGGTGCTGATCACCACGATCGACCCGGAGCTCGACGGGGTGATCTTCGGCATCGGGATGGCGGTGTTCGGTGCGGGATTCGGTCTCATCGCCTCGCAACTGGGCAACGTGGTGATGTCGTCGGTGGGCGGGCGTGACCGCGGGGAGGCCGGTGGGCTGCAGGGCACGGCGCAGAACATCGGCACGTCGGTGGGTGTCGCGGTGCTGGGTGCGCTGCTGATCGCCTCGCTGAGTTCCGGCTTCTCCGCCGCCAGTCAGGCGGATCCCGATGTCTCCGCGACCACCAAGACGCGGATCGCCGAGGCGTCGGCCGACGGGATCGAGATCCTCGGACGCGACCAGCTGGAGAAGGTGGCGCAGGACAACGACATCCCGGCAGATGAGGTGACGACCCTGGTCGACCACTATGTCGAAGCACAGTTGTTCGCCATCAAGATATCGATCCTGCTGGCCGTCTTCCTGGCCGCCGTCGGCCTGGTGATCGCCCGACGGCTCCCCCGAGTGCCCGCCGCCGAACTGTGACAGCCGAGTCCGGCGACGGCACGTGTCGTCAGGCGCCGAGGATCTTGGCCTTCTGAGCGGCGAACTCCTGCTCGGTCAGGATGCCCTGCTGGTAGAGCGCACCCAGCTCCTTGAGTTGTTCGATGGTGTCGGAAGCCGGGGCGGCCGCGGGTGCCGGCGCGGCGGGGGCGGCCTGCACGGGCTGCGCCGCGGGTTGGGAGTAGCGCTGCTGATTGTCGTAATCCTGTTGCGCCCAGCGGTTCGCCTGACGGCGGGCGACGCGGTTGCTGACCGACGTGGCGGTTCCGGCGATGACGGCGGTACGTGCTGCGGCTCGGATCAGTCCTGGCATGGGGATCTCCTCAGATATGGGCGGATGTGGCGTCGGTGGGTGGCGAGGTCAGGCCTCGACCTCGTCGAGTGCAGCGACGAACTCGTCGTAGGGAATGCGCCCGGTCGCGACGACCTGCGCTCCGTTGCCGCGCAGCGCGGCCGCGAACTGTGCGGCCCAGGCGTTCTCGTACACCAGCAGGGCGGCGGCCGAACCCGGCTCGAGGACCGAGGACGCCTCGGCGACGTCACTGTCGCCGATGAGATCGGCCGACGCACCGTCGAGGATCGCGAACTCGGCACCGAGCTCGTCGAGCGCCAGTTGGGCGACGGTACCGTCCTCGGATTTCATGATGAACGCGAAGTCGATGATGCGGATGATGCCGCGCTCGACCAGATCGATGAGGTGAGGGAGGGCTTCTCCGTTCGGCTGTTTGCTGCCGGACCATTCCACCACCACGTAATCGATGGGTCCGATCTCCTGAACGACTTCTTCGGCCATGGGATCTCCTCGCTGGGTCGCGATTGACAGTGACGGCCGATCGGATGGCACGGTGATCGACCTCCGCCTCGATGGTAGATCGCTGCGATGGAGGTGTGAGGCGACGACGCACATCTCATACCTATCGGGCGAGACATGGATACGCTGATCGGATGTCGAGCACCGGCGCGCCGGCCGCCACCGCCCGGGTCGTGAGCGCGGGAATCCTGGTGGCGCTGGCCGGGATCTGTTACTCGTCGTGGGTGCTGGAGTTCCTCTGGCCGAGTCCCCTCGACCCGCTGCGGAGCTTCCTCAGTGAGCTCGACGCCGCCCATCGCCCCCACCGCGAGGTGTATGTCGCCGGAGACATCACGACGTCGTGCGCCGCGATGCTGGCCGCAGTGGTCATGATGGTCCCCCGGCCACTCGTGCGTGGCTTCCCGGCGATCTGCGCCGTGGTCGCCTTCGCCGCCTTCGGCGCGTCGACCATCGCCGATGCGCTGCTGCCGATCGAGTGCATCCCCGGCGTCGACGCCGGGTGTCCCTCCGAGCCGAGCGGAATCCTGCCGCAACTGCATCACGTGCACGCACTCACCAGCACACTCGCCGTGTTCTCGATCTTCACCGTGATGATCGCGGCGATCGTCGCCGCGTTCCGGGACGGCATCTGGCCCCCGCTGCGGGTGTCCGGGACGATCGTCTTCGCGATCGTCGTCGTGGCGACGGTCTGGATGCTCGTGGCCGACAATTTGAGCGGCGACTACCGCCTGGGTCTGGCACAACGAATCCAGGTGGGTGGAATGACGGTGTGGCTGATCATCTGGGGATGGTCGATCATCGCGAGCCGCCGCCGCGACGATCGACCGTCCACAGGGTCGTGATCGGCGCTACCTGAGGTCGACGACGCCGGCGGCCGGTTCGTCGTCATACATCTGGACGATGTGGTCGGCGTACTTCGTCGCAATCGGCTTGCGCCGCAACTTCATCGTCGGCGTCAGCTCGTCGCCTCCCGGATCCCAGGCGTCGGGCACGATGGTGAATCGCTTGATCTGCTCGACCCGCGACAGAGTGCCGTTGCCCTGGCGGATCGCCGCGGTCACCTCGTCGATCACCTCACGACGACCCGCGACGGCCGCGACGTCGGCGTCGGGGATGTTGAGGTGCTTGGCCCGCGCGGCCGCCGCATCCGGATCGAGGACGACGAGCGCCGACACGTACGGTTTGGCGTCACCGATCGCGACGACCTGACCGATCAACGACGACGCGGCCTTCATCGCGTTCTCGATGTTGGTGGGCGACATGTTCTTGCCCGCCTCGTTGATGATCAGTTCCTTCTTGCGGTCGACGATGGTGACGTTGCCGTCGGCGTCGATGGAGGCGATGTCGCCGGTGGCGAGCCAGCCGTCGGCGTCGATCGTCTCGGCGGTCTTGTCGGGTTGCTTGCGGTATCCACGCATGACCACGGGTCCGCGGATGAGGAGCTCGCCGTCGTCGGCGAGCTTGGTCTCGACTCCGGCCACCGGCTTGCCGACGGTGCCGATCTTGAGGTTCTCCGCCGTGGTCATGGTGGAGACGCCCGTGGTCTCCGACATCCCCCACACCTCGAGCACCGGGATCCCGAGTCCCAGGAAGAACTGCAGGACCTCGGCCGGGATGGCCGCCGCGCCCGAACCGGCGAAGGTGATCTCGTCCATCCCGATCGCGGCACGGACCTTGTGCAGCACCAGTTTGTCGGCGAGGCCGTGCTGGACACCGCCCAGCAGGCCTTCGCTGCGGCCGTCGAGGTGTGCCTTCGCCGACGCCGCTCCGGCGCCCAGCGCCCAGGCGGCGAGATTCTTCTTGACCGGACTGGACTCCTCGGCCATCTTGGCCTCGATGCCGGCGCGGATCTTCTGCCAGACACGTGGGACGCCGAAGAAGAAGGTGGGACGCACCTCCGGCAGTGCGGCGGCGATCTCACGCGGATCGGGCACGGTGGTGACCTGGATACCGCGGACCATGTTCGCCCCGTGCGACGAGACGCGGTCGGCGATGTGCGCCGCCGGCAGGTAGGAGATCACCCGGTCGTCGAATCCGACCTCGACGTGCTGTTCGAGGGCGGCGAGCTGGGCGATCACATTGCGATGCGTGATCTCGACACCTTTCGGCGGACCGGTCGTGCCGGAGGTGTAGATGAGGGTGGCCAGATCCTCCGGTTGCACGGCACGCCAGGAGGCGTCCAGATCGAAACCGTCGGGCGCGGGTGTGGCCTCCAGTTCGGCCAGCGTCATCGCATCGCTGGCCGCACCGTCGACGACGACGGTGGTCGTCACCGCGGTGTTCGCCGCGCGGATCGCGGGCAGAAAGACCTGCTCGGTGATCACCACCGTGTTCTCGGCGTTGCCGAACAGGTACTCGATCTGCTCGGGCGAACTCGTGTTGTAGATCGAGAAGGGGATCGCCCCGAGGTGCAGTGCCGCGGTGTCGACGAGGTGGAACTCCGGTCGGTTCGTCAGCATGATGCCGACGGTGTCGCCATGGCCGACGCCCAGTGCGGCGAGACCGCCGGCGATCGCCTCGACCCGCGCAGCGTACTGCGCCCAGGTGATCTGTTGGATTCCGCCCACGGTGCGCAGGGCGACCGCGTCGGGACGGAGGGTCACCGTCTGCTGGAATGCCTCCGGGAGCGTGGCCACCGCGGCCCCGCTCTCATGTGGAAATGTGATGCGTTCTGTCTCCGCCATGACCGAAATCCTCGCTTTGCCCGACGTTGTGGTCGGCATCACAGTACCGACAGTTCGGGCGTACGGGCAGCAATCGGCGACATTGGTAATCCAACGGTAAAAATGTCACGTCAGAGCCGCATTTCGGCGGTCCGACGCCGTGGATCAGGTGGCCACCGGACGAAGCTCCCAGGCGCCGCCGCCGGTCAGCTCGAGCACCTCGGTGTGGTGCTGATCGGTGGTGCTGCGGTGACTGACCGACACCAGGATGATGTCGGGGAGTTCGGTGCGGATCAACGAGTACAGCGAGTACTCGAGTCCCTCGTCCACCGCCGACGTCGCTTCGTCCATGAACACGACCTCCGGCCGGGTCAGCAGGATGCGGGCGAACGCCACTCGCTGCTGCTCGCCCGGCGAGAGCACCTTCGACCAGTCCTCCTCGTCGGCGAGCCGGCCCGTCAGATGCGGCAGGAACACCTGTTCCAACGCGGCACGGATGGCGTCGTCGCCGACGTCGTCGGGCAACGCGGGATAGGCGACCGCGGTGCGCAGATCGCCCAGCGGGATGTAGGGGATCTGGGAGAGGAACAGGGTGCGATCGCCCGCCGGTCGGGTGAACTCCCCGTCGACGAACGGCCACAACCCGGCGAGCCCGCGCAGCAGAGTGGTCTTGCCGGACCCGGAGCGGCCCTTGACGACGAGGGCGTCGCCGGGATCCAGGGACAGATTGAGGTCGCTCACCAGGTCGTCCCCGGTCGGGGTCGAGATGTCGACGTCGGTCAGGCGGACCGCGCGGTCGCGGTCGGCGGTGGCGATCGACGGCAGCACACGCGATTTCTTGTCGGCATCCTCGAGACCGTCGAGACGGATGATCGATGCGCGCAGGTCGGCGAAATCGTCGTAGGAGTTCCGGAAGAACGACAGGGCGTCGTGCACGTTGCCGAAGGCATCGGCGGTCTGGGTCATGTCACCGAGGCTGATGCGGCCCTCGAAGAATCGTGGCGCTTGGACGAGATAGGGAAACACCACCGAGAGCTGGGTGATGCTGAAGTTCCAGCCGACGAACTTCAGGTTGCGGTAGATGATCTGCCAGTAATTCGCGATGACAGCGCCGAAGCGGGTCATCAGATTGTCGTGTTCGACACGCTCACCGCGGTAGAACGCGACGTTCTCGGCACCATCGCGTACCCGGACGAGGGCGTATCGGAAATTGGCGGTGAGACGTTCGCGCCAGAAGTTCAGCCGGATCAACGGATGACCGATCCAGAATGCGATCGCGGTGGCGATGAGTACGTACATGAACACCAGCCACACCATCATCCGCGGGATCTCGACGCCGCCGATGGTCATGGGGCCGGAGAGGTTCCAGAGGATCTGCGTGAACGACACGATGGTCACGAGAGCCGGGATCACGCCGTTCGTGGACGAGCCACCGGAACTGAACAGCAGCAACCGGCTCGATTGGGCGACGTTCGTGATGTCGGCCTCGATGCGCTGGTCCGGGTTGTCGATACCCGGCTGGATGCCGGAGTCCTTGCTGTCGTCGCCGAGGTCGACGAAGCGGTTGCGATAGAACGCACTCCCCTTCATCCAATCCGCCGTCGCGTGGGACGTCAGCCACTGACGCCACCTGATCTCGAACGCGGCGCCGATGTACAGCTCGATCAGGGTGCGCACCACATGCACGGTCGCGATGATCGCGAAGACCCACATCGAGTGCCAGAACCCCGTCTTGCCGGCATCGATCAGCTGCTGGGCCTGGGAGCCCTGTCCGGTGAGGCCCGAGCCCACGTTCTGCAGCGACGTGTAGAGGTCATTGCCCCAATAGGAGAACAGAATGGTCATCCGCACGCCGAAGATGCAGAACACCAGCAGGGCCAGAAGGTAGGCCCACGCGACGACGCGAGTGGAGGGTCCCCAGAAGAAGTCGCCGTTGACCCGCCAGAACTGTTGCCCCCAGCGGGTGAACCGGGCGATGAGGAATCCCACCACCACGAGTGCGACGAGCGATATCGCACTGGCGATCACGATCCACCTCAGAGATGTCCAGATCTCGGTGGACCAATCGATGCTGTATTCCATCAACCCCCCTCGGCATCCGCCGGCTGCGGTCGGACAGATCGCCGCAGTCTAACCCGCGCGGTGTCATCTCACCGGACGACCCGCGATCGGATTCAACCCAGGGGTCGCAACACGACTCCGGCGGCAAGGGCCGACTCGGACACGGTCTCCTGGAAGGCATTCCCGACACGGACGACATATCCCCCATGTCCGGCCTCGACGTCGCGAGCGCTGAAGGGGAGTTCGCAGCGACCGGATTCGGCGGTCCGGCGCTGCCCGAGCGTGGTCGTCGCGAGCTCGGTGCCACGCTCATCGGCGATCTGCACGGGTGTTCCCGGTCCGATCTGCATCTGCTGCACCGGGACCGACGGGCACACGAGGACACCTCGGGCGGTGAAGAAGGAGGCGTTGATCGATCCGACCAGAAGCGCGACGACCGCGATCGCGGCGAACGCCAGACCGGCGAGAGAACTGATCACCATGATCGGTGAACGGGTGCTGCGCTGCCAGGTCCGTTGCTGCAACATCGGCCCGGACTGCAGCCAATACTGCGGCTGCACCGGCGGCTGTCCGGGGTGAGGCGCAGGCTGATTCGGGATCGGATCGGTCCGGGGCGGCTGGGCCGAGGTCATGGAGAACAGTCTGCCATCGGGGGGTCTCGATACGACGCCTCGCCTGGCGGCTCGGTGTCTACTCGACCGACGAGAATAGACCGACACCGGCGAGTGCGCGACCGGCGATACAGGACCGACCGGTGTCTACTCGACCGACGAAGAACGACCGGCGGAGGAGCACCGCCGACGAGGGACCGCTGGTGGCTGCGCGCCTCAGTTCTTCGGCGGGAAGTACTTGATGAGAGCCTCCTGCACGACCGAGGTGGCCAGGGTGCCGTCGCGCATCCAGAACCTTCCTGAACCCATCCCGCGCGAGCCGGACGCCACCGGTGAGCGGGTGGCGTAGAGCATCCAGTCGTCGAACCGGAACTCGCGGTGGAACCACATGGAGTGATTGACGGTGGCGGCGAAGAGTCGATCGATGCCCCACGACAATCCGTGCGTGGTGATGATCGAGTCGAGCACGGTCGTGTCCGACGCGTAACACATCGCGGCGACGTGCAGGATCGGGTCGTCGGGCATCGGGCCGTCGGTCTTCATCCACACCCGGTTGTCCTTGAGCTTCTCCCCCGCGTCACGCACCTTCCACGTGGGGTCGTTGGCGAAGCGGATGTCGATGGGGTGCATCGCGTTCACGAACGTCGCGATGCGGTCCTCGTATCCCTTGAAGTGCTCGCCCAGCGGGGGCAACTCCTCCGGGTACGGCACCTGTGGGATCTCGACCGCGTGCTCGAGTCCGGCGGCGTTGTCCTGGAACGCGACGAGCATCGTGAAGATCTCTTCGCCGCCCTGCATCGCGGTGACCTGACGGTTGGCGAACGCCTTCCCGTCACGGAACCGTGCGACGCGATACTCCATCGGCTTGCTGACGTCGCCACCTCGGATGAAGTGGGCGTGCAACGCATGCACCGGCGGTGTGCCACGTGTCAGGGTGCGGGACGCCGAGATGACCCCCTGGGCGAGCAGTTGACCGCCGAAGGTGCGGGCGGTCTTCTGCTCTGGGTGCTGCCCGAGGAAGAGGTCGTCGTCGCGCTGCTCGACATCGAGGAGTTCGAGGAGTTTGCCGAGATCCGCGGATTGTTCGGTCATGAGAGCACACCCTATGCCCTCGGGCGCGGGGGTCTCGATACGACTCCTCGCTGCGCTCGTCGTCTACTCGACCGGCGAAAGAAGAAGACTTCTCGACTCGCGGAGCGACGGGACTCCTCCCGCGCCCCTTCGTCACGCCTCAGGGATCGATTGCTTCGGTCAGTGGTCCTGTTCGCCGATGCGGTGGACGTGAATCATGTTGGTGGAGCCCACGGTTCCGGGCGGGGCGCCGGCCACGATGACCACCACGTCACCCTCGTCGAGTCGACCGATCTTCAGCAACTGCTGATCGACCTGGTCGATCATGTGGTCGGTGGTGTCGACATGATCGACGATGAACGTCTCGGTGCCCCAACTCAGCGCGAGCTGGCTACGGACCTCCTGGGTCGGTGTGAACGCCAGCAACGGCAGCCGCGAATGCAGGCGCGCCAGCCGCCGCACGGTGTCGCCGGACTGGGTGAACGCGACGAGGGCTTTGACCTCGAGCCGCTCACCGATGTCGCGGGCGGCGTAGGAGATGATGCCGCGCTTGGTCCGCGGCACATGCGACAGCGGAGGCACATCACGCGGACCGCCCTCGACCGCACGCGCGATCTTGTCCATCGTCAGCACCGCGTCGATCGGCCACTTGCCCACCGACGTCTCACCCGAGAGCATCACCGCGTCGGCACCGTCGAGCACGGCGTTGGCCACGTCGGAGGCCTCCGCCCGCGTCGGACGCGAATTCTCGATCATCGAATCGAGCATCTGCGTCGCCACGATCACCGGCTTGGCATTCTCCCGCGCCATCTGGATGGCACGCTTCTGCACCAGTGGCACCTGTTCGAGCGGCAACTCCACACCGAGGTCGCCGCGCGCGACCATGATCGCGTCGAACGCCAACACGATCGCCTCGAGATTCTCGATCGCCTCCGGCTTCTCCAGCTTCGCGATCACCGGGATGCGCCGGCCGACGCGATCCATCACCTCGTGGACGATCTCGATGTCGGCCGGACTGCGCACGAACGACAACGCGATCATGTCCACGCCCAGCTTGAGCGCGAACTCCAGGTCCGCGATGTCCTTCTCCGACATCGCCGGCACCGACACGTTCATCCCCGGCAGCGACAACCCCTTGTTGTTGCTGACCGGACCGCCCTCGGTCACCCGGCACACCACGTCGTTGCCGTCGATGCCGGTCGCGGTCAATCCGACCTTGCCGTCGTCGACGAGCAACCGGTCGCCGACCGAGGCATCCTCGGCCAGCTGCTTGTAGGTGGTCGACACCCGATCGTGGGTTCCCTCGACATCGTCGACGGTGATGCGGACCTCGTCGCCGGTGGCCCACATGACCTCACCGTTGAGCGCACCGTCGTCGCGGAACTTGCCCAGACGGATCTTGGGTCCCTGCAGATCGGCGAGAATGCCCACGGCCTTCCCCGAGGCGTCGCCGGCCTTGCGCACTCGCTCGTAGACGGACTTGTGGTCCGAGTGCGAGCCGTGGCTGAAGTTGAGCCTCGCAACATCCATCCCCGCCTCGACGAGCTCTTTGAGACGCTCGTCGCTGCTGGTGGCCGGACCGAGGGTGCAGACAATCTTTGTACGCCGTGTCACTGTGTTCACCTTAGTCGGGTTGGGTCGCCATCTCTATCTCGGTGGCGAGTGGTCACCTGCCGGCCACATGGTGTTAGAGCAGGTCAGAGGACGGTCCCCCACCGTCGCGAACAGAATGAAACCGACGATCCCGCGCGCGTTGCGTCCGTTGTCGGCGCGGTCACCGCACCGACAGCGGCAACGCGGCCGGCCGCACCGGCGACGGCAGGTCCGATTCACCCATCAGGAACTCGTCGACGGCTCGCGCCGTCGACCGGCCCTCGGCGATAGCCCACACGACCAGCGACGCCCCCCGATGGGCGTCACCACACACGAAGACGCCGGGCGCGTCGGTCTGCCAGTCGCTGCCGCACGACAGCGCACCCCGTCCGTTCGGCTCGATCCCGAGATCGTCGAGCAGCGGTCCGCGACTCACCCCGGAGAAGCCGATCGCGAACAGTGCCATGTCGCAAGGGATCTCGAACTCATCGCTGATCGGTGTGACGACGCGGCGACCGTCGGACTCACGTCGCACCTCGACCTCGGCGAGCACCAGGGTGGTGACGTTGCCGTCGGTGTCGCCGACGAATCGCTGCACCGCGACCTGATACTTGCGTTCGCCGCCCTCGGCGTGCGCCGACGATGTCCGCATGACCAGCGGCCAGGTCGGCCACGGTGACCGGCTGTCGTCGCGGTCGCTCGGGAGCTCGGGGTTGTAGTCGAGTTG
Organism: Gordonia sp. OPL2; assembly: GCF_003797825.1. Lineage (GTDB taxonomy): Bacteria > Actinomycetota > Actinomycetes > Mycobacteriales > Mycobacteriaceae > Gordonia. Next base: position 67,881 of record NZ_RKME01000026.1, on the reverse strand, counting down.
CACGACCGATGCCGCGCCCTGCCGGTGCGCGGTACCGAGGCAGTCGGCTCCGGTGTCGCCGCCGCCGATGATGACCACATGCTTGCCGGCCGCGGTGATCGGCGACGGCCCGTCGCCCTCACACTCGCGGTTGGCCGGCACGAGGTGTTCCATCGCCAGGTGCACCCCGCGCAGGTCTCGGCCGGGAACGGGGTTGTCGCGGGCCTCCATCGCGCCGATCGCCAGTACGACGGCCTCGTGCCGGGACCGCAGCTCGGCGACCGACAGATCGGTGCCGACGTCGCAGCCGGTCACGAACTCGGTCCCCTCGGCCCGCATCTGCGCGATCCGCCGGTCGATGTCGGATTTGGGCAGCTTGTACTCGGGGATGCCGTATCGCAGCAGTCCACCGATGCGGTCGTCGCGCTCGTAGACGGTGACGTCGTGACCGGCCCGGGTGAGCTGCTGTGCCGCGGCGAGACCCGCCGGTCCGGATCCGACGACGGCGACGGACTTGCCCGACCGTGCCGCGGGCGGTTCCGGACCGATGATGCCCTCGGCCCACGACTCGCTGGCGATGGTCTTCTCGATCCGTTTGATGGTGACGCTGCCGCCGGTCGTCGGCTCGCTGATCGACAGCACACACGCCGACTCGCAGGGCGCGGGGCAGACGAGTCCGGTGAACTCGGGGAAGTTGTTGGTGGCGTGCAGGCGTGCGCTCGCCGCGTCCCACCGTCCGCGCCGGACGAGGTCGTTCCACTCGGGGATCAGGTTGCCCAGCGGACATCCGGCGGTGCCGGAGTGGCAGAACGGGATGCCGCAGTCCATGCAGCGCCTCGCCTGTTCGGACACCTCGCCCAGTTCGCGCAAGGGGTTGTCCGGGTGAGCGTAGACATCGTGCCAGTCCTGCACCCGCTCGGCGACCGGCCGGTACTGCGCCTCTTTCTTGGGGATCTCCATGAACCCGCGTGGATCAGCCACGTGCCGCCTCCATGATCGCTGAATCGACGTCGCGCCCTTCGGCTTCGGCCATGCGGGCGGCATCGAGAACTCGTTTGTAATCGGTCGGCATGACCTTGGTGAAGGCCAGGCAACGCCGCGGCCAGTCGGCGAGCATCGATGCGCCGACGGCCGAGCCGGTCAGCTCGGTGTGGGTGGCGATGGTGTCACGCAGGAACCGCAGGTCGTCGGGGTCCGGACGCAGCAACTCGACCATCGCCATGTTGACCTTCGCCGGATCGAGATCGTAGACGTAGGCGATCCCGCCGGACATGCCGGCCGCCAGGTTGCGCCCGGTCGGCCCGAGGATCACCACTCGCCCACCCGTCATGTACTCACACGCGTGGTCGCCCACGCCCTCGACGACAGCGGTGGCACCGGAGTTCCGGACCGAGAAACGTTCGCCCACTCGACCTCTCAGGTAGACCTGGCCCGACGTCGCGCCGTACAGGATGGTGTTGCCGGCGATCACCTGATCCTCGGCGATGAACCAGGCGTCGGGATTCGGGGCGACGACGATCTTGCCCCCGCACAATCCCTTCCCGACGTAGTCATTGGTGTCGCCCGACAGCCGGATGGTCACGCCCGGCGGCAGGAACGCCCCGAGCGACTGGCCGGCCGAGCCGGTCAGCTTCACCACGATGGAGTCCTCGGCCAGACCATCCGCGCCGTACCGTCGGGTGACCTCCGAGCCGAGGAGCGTGCCGACGGTCCGGTTGACGTTGCGCACCGGGAGTTCCAGCGTCACCGGGTGCGCGTCCTCGAGTGCGCCCTCGGCCAGCTGGATCATGGTCTGGTCGAGCGCCCGGTCGAGCCCGTGGTCCTGTCCCCGCATCCGCCGGGTGGGACCCTTGTCCTCGTACCTTCGGAAGATCGGCGACAGGTCCAGACCGCGACTCTTCCAGTGGGCGACCGCCTCGTCGGTGTGCAGCCGTTGCGACTGTCCGATCGCCTCGTCGAGCGTGCGATAACCCAGCTGCGCCAGATACTTTCGTACATCCTCGGCGATGAACCGGAAGAAGTTGACGATGTGTTCGGCCTGCCCGGTGAACCGGGCACGCAACTGCGGGTTCTGGGTCGCGACCCCGACGGGGCACGTGTCGAGGTGACAGACCCGCATCATTATGCAGCCGGACACGATGAGCGGGGCCGTGGAGAACCCGTACTCCTCGGCACCGAGCAGCGCCGCCATGATGACATCGCGTCCCGTGCGCAGGGCACCGTCGCACTGCACCGTGATCCGGTCGCGAAGACCGTTGAGCATCAACGTCTGCTGGGCGTCGGCGAGCCCGATCTCCCAGGGGGTGCCGGCGTGCTTGAGAGAGGTCAGCGGAGAGGCCCCGGTACCGCCGTCGTGGCCGGAGATCAGGACGACGTCGGCGTGCGCCTTGGACACGCCCGTGGCGACAGTTCCCACACCGACCGCACTGACCAGCTTCACGTGGATGCGGGCCTGCGAGTTGGTGTTCTTCAGGTCGTGGATCAGCTGGGCCAGATCCTCGATCGAGTAGATGTCGTGGTGCGGTGGCGGCGAGATCAACGCCACGCCCGGCGTCGAATGACGCGTCTTGGCGATCCACGGGTACACCTTGTAGGCCGGGAGCTGCCCTCCCTCACCGGGTTTCGCACCCTGCGCCATCTTGATCTGGATGTCTGTTGCGTTGATCAGGTAGTCGCTGGTGACGCCGAAGCGTCCCGACGCGACCTGCTTCACCGCACTGCGTCGCTCGGGGTCGTAGAGCCGATCGACGTCCTCGCCGCCCTCCCCCGAGTTCGACCGACCGCCGATCCGGTTCATCGCGATCGCGATGGTCTCGTGCGCCTCGGCCGAGATCGACCCGTAGCTCATCGCACCGGTGTTGAATCTCGTCATGATCGACTCGATCGGCTCGACCTCGTCGAGCGGGATGGGGTCGCGGCCGAGATCGAAATCGAAGAGGCCCCGCAGCGTCCCGCCCTCGCGAGACAGCTTGTCGACCTCGTCGGAGTACTTCTGGAAGACCTCGGCCTGACCGGTCTTCGTCGCGTGCTGCAACAGGAAGATGGTCTCCGGGGTGAACAGGTGCAGTTCACCCTCCCGGCGGTACTGGTACTCGCCGCCGACATCGAGACGGCGGTACACCTGCTCGGTCGGGTTCTCCGGGAACGCGCGATGATGGCGCATCCGGACCTCTTCGGCGAGCTCGTCGAGACCGACCCCCTCGATCCGGGACACCGTCCTGGTGAAGTACTCCTTGACGACCGCCGACGACAGGCCGACGGCCTCGAAGGCCTGCGACGCGGTGTAGGAGCTGATGGTGGAGATGCCCATCTTGCTCATCACCTTGAGGACGCCCTTGCCCAGCGCCTCGAGGTAGTTGCGGATCGCCTTCGACGGGGGCACGCCGGTCAGCTCGCCCTCGGCGATGAGGTCCTCGATCGTCTCGAGCGCCAGATACGGGTTGACCGCGGCGGCGCCGAACCCGATCAGCAGCGCGATGTGGTGCACCTCCCGGGCGTCGCCGGATTCGACGACGAGCGCGACCTTGGTGCGCTCCTTGGTACGGACCAGGTGATGGTGCACCGCCGAGATCGCCAACAGCGACGGTATCGGCGCATGCTCACGGTCGGTGCGCCGGTCGGAGATGACCAGGGTGGTGTGGCCCTCGGCAATGGCCTGGCTCGCGCGCATCCGCAGGTCCGCGAGAGCCGCCTCGAGGCCGGGACCGCCCTCGGCCACCTCGTAGAGCCCGTGCAGCACCTTCGCCGACAACCCCGGGTTGTCGCCGTCGTCGTTGATGTGGACGAGTTTCGCCAGATCGTCGTTGTCGATGACCGGCCAGTGCAGCAGGATCTGTCGGCACGACGCTGCCGTCGGGTCGAGCAGATTCTGCTCGGGTCCCATCACACGTGCCATCGACGTCACGATCTCCTCGCGGATCGCATCCAGCGGCGGGTTGGTGACCTGGGCGAACAGCTCGACGAAGTAGTCGTAGAGCAACCGGGACCGCTGGGACAGCACCGCGACCGGGGTGTCGGTGCCCATCGAGCCGAGCGGCTCGTACCCGGACGCCGCCATCGGCGTCAGCAGCACGCGCAGGTCTTCCTCGGTGTAGCCGAAGGACACCTGGCGTCGCACCACCGTGTCGTGATTGGGCTTGTAGACGGGCCGGTTGGGCAGGGTCGCGATGTCGAGCAGGCCGGCGTGCAGCCATTCGTCGTACGGCTCGGCGTGGATCAGGTCGCCCTTGATCTCCTCGTCGGGGATGATCCGTCCCTGCTTGGTGTCGACGAGGAACATCCGACCGGGCTCGAGACGCCCTTTGGAGATGACGTCGTCCACGGGGACGTCGAGGACGCCGGCCTCCGAGGCGAGGATGACCCGGCCGTCGCGGGTCTGCCACCACCGGCCCGGACGCAGGCCGTTGCGGTCGAGCACGGCCCCGACCACGGTGCCGTCGGTGAAGGTGACGCACGCCGGGCCGTCCCACGCCTCCATCAGGGACGCGTTGAACTGCAGAAAGGCGCGCCGGCGAGGATCCATGTCGCCGACGTTCTCCCACGCCTCGGGAACCATCAGCATGACCGCGTGCGGCACGCTGCGACCGCCGAGGTGCAGCATCTCGAGCACTTCGTCGAGCGACGCCGAGTCCGACGACTCGGGCGTGCAGATCGGGAATGCGCGGCTGAGGTCGCCGGGGATGAGATCCGTGGCCAACAGGGCCTCACGTGCACGCATGCGATTGCGGTTGCCACGGACCGTGTTGATCTCGCCGTTGTGCGCGACGAATCGGAACGGGTGCGCAAGCGGCCACGATGGGAAGGTGTTGGTGGAGAAGCGGGAGTGGACGATGGCGATCGCGCTGTGGCAGCGGTCGTCGCGCAGGTCGTCGTAGTAGAGCGGCAGCTGCATCGTCGTGAGCATGCCCTTGTAGACGATGGTGCGGCTCGACAGCGACGGGAAGTACAGCCCGGTGCCCGCCTCCTCGATCTCCGGTGTCACGCGTTCGGCCTGCTTGCGGAACGGGAATATGTGGCGGTCGAGGGCGAGTCCGCCGATACGCTGCGCACCGGCGGCCGGATCGACCGTGACGAAGAGTTGCATCATGAACGGCATGCAGCCGGCGGCGGTCTCGCCGATGTCGGCGCGGGCGGCGTCGACGGGCAGTTCGCGCCAGCCGAGGATCGTGATGCCCTCGGCGTCGGCGAGGGCGCTCACGCGTTCGATCGCACGCTCACGCAGAGTGGGGTCGACGGGCAGGAAGCAGGTCCCGGCCGCGTAGGTGTTGTCGCCCTCGGGAGTCGGTGCGGGTAAGTCGAAATCGACGACTGCACGCAGCAACTCGTCGGGCAGCTGGATGAGAATGCCCGCGCCGTCGCCGCTGTTGACCTCGGCGCCCGCCGCCCCTCGATGCTCGAGATTCTCGAGCGCCAACAAGCCGTCGGCGACGATCGAATGCGATCGGCGACCGTGGACGTCGGCGACCATGGCGACGCCGCATGAGTCGACCTCGGCTTCGGGATCGTAGAGACCCTGCTTGGCCGGGAGCGCAGAAAACAACATCTCGAACCTCCACTCGACTCGTGACGAATCGCAATGCTCGATGTCCTCAGGGACAACGCTGGCCCGTGGAGCAATGACGATGCAGGGTCGGATGGGCTGATCCCGTGCACCGCGAAACCTCATCGTATCCGACCGAATCCGCCGGTGCGCTCTCGTCGGATGTGATCGATGTCGGATCGTGGTGTGATCCGGGCGACCTGTGCGGTCGGGCGCTACTTGTTGTCGGCGGGATCGGTGTCGGCGGCAGGGTCGGTGTCGTCGGCAGGGTCGGTGTCAGCGGCAGGGTCGGTGATGTTCGGGGTGTCGTCGGTGTCGGCTGTGTCCGCGGTGTCCTCGGCCGGGTTCGGGGCGTCCTCAGCCGTATCCGGGGTGTCCTCGGCGTCGTCGGCCGCGTCCGGGGAATCCTCGGCTGCGTCCGGGGTGTCCTCGGCTGTGTCCTCGGTGTCCTCGGTGTCCGCGGTGTCCTCGGCCACGCCCGGGGCGTCGTCAGCGAGTGCGTCGTCAGCGAGTGCTGGTTCGGTGACCGGCTGGTCATCCGACTCGAGGACCCAGGAATCGCCCGAGGCGTCCGAGGCCACCGGTTCGCCGTCGTCGGTGCGCGGGGTGTGCCGTGCGATCGCCGCAGCGAGCGCGGCCTGAGCAGCGCTACCGGTGTCGGGCGCGTCGACGTCGGCGCTGTGCGCCGGCGGTACGGATGCCGCCCCGGCCGTCGGAACGGGTTCGGAGGAGGGTGCCGCCGGCGGGACCGGAGGGGTGTCGAGTGTGGCGACGCGGGCGGCATCACCACGGTCGGTGTCAGCGTCGGCATCGAACCGGTCGTCGACGTAGCCGAGCTCGCCGAGTTCTTCGAGTTCCTCGGCGCGACCCGGGTGATAGATCGACAGCCCTTGTTCCCGCCCCTTCGGTGCGAGCACGAAATAGGCAGCGGCGCAGGCAAACACGACCACTGCGGTGAAGACGTTGATCCGCGTGCCGAAGATGTGGGTGGCGGGGTCGGAGCGCATGAGCTCGACACCGAACCGGCCGACGCAGTAGCCGGCGACGTAGAGCGCGAAGAGTCGTCCGTGCCCGATGCGGAACCGTCGATCGGCGACGACGAGCAGGATCACGACGAGAACGTTCCACAGGAGTTCGTACAGGAATGTCGGGTGCACGATCGCGACGACATTGCCGTTCGACGTACCGGTGATCAGGCCGGGATCGGCGAAACCGTCGGAGTCGACGCGCTCATAGATCTTCAGCCCCCACGGAACGGTGGTCTCCCGTCCGTAGAGCTCCTGATTGAAGTAGTTGCCGAGTCGGCCGATCGCCTGGGCCAGCAGGATCGGCGGGGCGAGCGCGTCGCCGAACGGCGGCAGTTTGATGCCATGTCGCCGGGCACCGATCCATGCACCCAACGCACCGAACAACACCGCACCCCAGATACCGAGACCGCCGTCCCAGATCTTCAGAGCGTCGATCGGATCCTTCGGTCCGTCGCCGAAGTAGGTGCGCCAGTCGGTGGCGAGGTGATACAGCCGGCCGCCGACGAGACCGAACGGGACCGCCCAGATCGCGACGTCGAGGACCTCACCCTCTTGTCCCCCACGAGCCTTCCAGCGGCGGTTGCCCCACCAGACGGCGACGATGATTCCGGCGATTATGCACAGCGCATACGCCCGCAGCGGGAGCGGGCCGAGGTACCACACTCCGGCCGGTGGACTGGGGATGTAGGCCAGGATCGTCGAACCCGCTTGAGGCGTCGGCACCGTCACGCCTGCCACCCTAACCGACCCGCGCGGGCGTTCCGCCCACCGCCGGGTGGCTACTCGATCGCGAGCGTGGGCAGGGCGCCGACGGCGTCGGCTACGACGTGGCGGGTGACGCCGACCGAACTCCGTCGGCCAGTTCACCGACGAGCGCCGAGAGATCCCGGGTACCGGCTTTCGCGGCGCTGACCAGCGCGGAACCGACGATCACGCCGTCCGCATAGGCGGCGATCTCGGCGGCCTGCGCCTTGTTGCGCACGCCGAGTCCAACGCCGATAGGGATGTCGGAATGGGCCCGGACACGCGCGCACAGTTCCGGCGCGGCGTCGGAGACGGCGTCGCGGGCGCCGGTGACACCCATCGTCGACGCGGCATAGATGAAACCTCGCGACGCGTCCACGGTCATCGCCAGCCGCTCATTGGTCGACGACGGCGCGACGAGATAGATCCGGTCCAGTCCGTGGTCGTCGGAGGCCGTGTGCCAGGCGGCGCCCTCCTCCGGGATCAGGTTCGGGGTGATCAGTCCGGCGCCGCCCGCGCTCGCGAGGTCGCGGGAGAACCTGTCGATGCCGTACTGCAGCACCGGGTTCCAGTAGCTCATCACGACCGACTGGCCGCCCGCGTCGGAGATCGCCTGAACGGCGGTGAACACGTCACGCACCCGGACACCCGCGGCAAGTGCGGTGTCGGCGGCCTCCTGGATGGTCGGTCCGTCCATCACCGGGTCCGAGTACGGGACACCGACCTCGATGATGTCGCAGCCCGCCTCGACCATCGCGCGAAAGAACTCGACCGACTTCTCGACGGTCGGATAGCCGACGGGCAGGTATCCGATGAGAGCGCTGCGTCCCTCCTGGCGGCACCGGGCGAATGTCGGACCGAGCCGGGACGGAGCAGTGTGGGTGATCGTCGCGGTGGTGCCGGTGCTCATACGGTCTCCCCTGTCTGCTCGCCGCCGGCGGACGCCTCGTCCTGCGACGGCGGCTTGTCGAACAGGTCGAACCACCGGGCCGCGGTGTCGACATCCTTGTCGCCTCGTCCGGACAGGCTGACGACGATCACCGCGCCCTCGCCGAGTTGCTGCCCCAGTTTGAGGGCGCCGGCCACCGCGTGCGCCGATTCGATCGCCGGGATGATGCCCTCGCGACGGCTGAGCAGGGCGAGCGCGTCCATCGCCTCGGTGTCGGTGATGGGCTCGTAGGTGGCGCGGCCGGTGTCCTTGAGGTAGGCGTGCTCCGGACCGACGCCCGGATAGTCCAGTCCCGCCGAGATCGAGTGCGACTCGATGGTCTGGCCGTCCTCGTCCTGCAGGAGGTAGGAGTACGCCCCCTGGAACGCGCCGGGTGTGCCGCCGGTGAACGTGGCGGCGTGGCGGCCGGTCTCGACCCCGTCACCGGCGGCCTCGTAGCCGACCAGGCGGACGTCGGTGTCGTCGATGAACGGATGGAAGATGCCGATCGCATTCGATCCGCCGCCGACACACGCCACGACGGCGTCGGGGAGCCGAGACGTCTGCTCGAGGATCTGTGCCCGCGCCTCCAGGCCGATGACACGCTGGAGATCACGCACCATCGCGGGGAACGGGTGCGGCCCGGCGGCCGTGCCGAAGCAGTAATAGGTGTTGTGCGCGTTGGTGACCCAGTCGCGCATCGCCTCGTTGATCGCGTCCTTGAGAGTGGCCGACCCGTTGTCGACGGCGATGACCTCCGCGCCGAGCAACCGCATCCGCGCGACGTTCAGCGCCTGGCGGTCGGTGTCGACGCGGCCCATGTAGACGACGCAGTCGAGGCCGAGCAGGGCGCAGGCGGTCGCGGTGGCGACACCGTGCTGACCGGCCCCGGTCTCGGCGATGATGCGCGACTTGCCCATCCGCGCGGCGAGCAGTGCCTGGCCCAGGACGTTGTTGATCTTGTGGGAACCGGTGTGGTTGAGGTCCTCGCGCTTGAGGAAGATCCGTGCGCCGCCCGCGAATTCGCTCAGTCGCTTGGCCTCGTAGAGCGGTGATGGACGCCCGGTGTAGTCGCGCTGCAGACGATCGAGTTCGGCGAGGTAGTCGTCGTCACGGCGAAGCTTCTGATACGTGGTGGTGACCTCGTCGATCACCGCCATCAGCGCCTCGGGGACGTGCCTGCCGCCGTAGACACCGAAGTGGCCGCCCTCGTCGGGCTCGATCGACGTGCGGGTGGTGAGGCCGACGCTGGCGGCGGGATAGGACGTGTCTGGGGAATCGGTATGCGCGGTCACGGTCTCTTGTTCGCTATCGGGGTCCGCAGGCGGAAAAGGCTGTCAGCGAACCGGTTTCGGGCAGGACGGGTGGGTACCCGCGGTGACCAGCTCGGAGACGGCGGCCCGGGGGTCGCCACTGGTGACGAGCCCCTCCCCGACCAGCACGGCGTCCGCGCCGGCACCGGCGTACGCCAGCAGATCGGCGGTGCCGCGCACGCCGGACTCGGCGATGCGGATCACCTTCGTCGGCAGGCCGGGGGCGATGCGGGAGAAGCAATCGCGGTCGACCTCGAGGGTCTTGAGGTTGCGGGCGTTGACACCGACGACGGATGCGCCGGCCTCCAGCGCGCGGTTCGCCTCCTCCTCGGTGTGCACCTCGACGAGCGCGGTCATGCCGAGGCTCTCGGTGCGGTCGAGCAGGGACGCGAGCACGTTCTGTTCCAGTGCGGCGACGATCAGCAGGATGACGTCGGCGCCGTGGGCTCGTGCCTCGTGGATCTGGTACGGACCGACGATGAAGTCCTTGCGCAGGACCGGGATGTCGACGGCGGCACGGACGCTGTCGAGGTCGTCGAGCGAGCCGCGGAAGCGGCGCTGCTCGGTGAGCACGCTGATGATCCGCGCACCGCCTGCCTCATAGGCGCTCGCCAGTTCGGCGGGGTCGGCGATGGTGGCGAGATCTCCCTTGGACGGGCTGGCACGCTTGACCTCGGCGATGACCCCGATGCCCGGCAGCTGTAGCGCCGCCATCGCATCCTTGGGGTCCGGGGCCTTCGTGGACGCCGCCTTGACAGCCGCGTAGTCGACCACGGCTTCGCGCGCGGCGACGTCAGCTTTCACTCCCTCGATGATGGAGTCGAGGACAGTCGGCGAGGTCACGACCGTTGGCCCCCTTTCGATGTTCGTGTGGTCTCAGGGTAGCCGGAGGGCCTGATCGTCCTGTGGCCGGGTTGGCTGCTCAGCGCTGGTCTCCTCGGCGTCGTTCTTCCCCGTGGTCGTCGTCGGGGACCTCGGTCGGATCGATCCCGGTGTCGAGTGCGTCCCACAACATGCGTTCGTTCGCGGGAGGCGCATCGTTACCCGCGCTGCTCGGGCCGGTCGTGGTGTCGGGGGTGCCGTCGGCGGCGTGATCCCAGTCGCTCGCCCGAGTGGCGTCCTGCGATGCCGGCCGCCCAGCCGCCGGGCCGGTCGTCGACGCCTCCGCGGCCGCCGACTTGCGCTTGTCGTGATCGGCGAAAATCTGACGCTCGAGTTCCTCCCGGCGGGCGCCGGGGGTCTTGTACTTCGACGACATCCCCGACACCCCGCCCGCGACGCGCAGCAGCAGGATTCCCGCCAGCACCGCGCACACCGTGCCGGCCAGCACGACGACCGCGGCCCACGAGTTGGTGGTGATGAGGATGATCTGGAAGCGGCCCGGGATGTCGGCGGCATCGGAGGCGTAGTCGGAGTCGGCGCCGCCGGTCACGAGCGAGATCGCCGGGATCGCCGCGAGTACTCCGGCGGCCGCGACCAGCAACGCGATGATCCGCAGGCCCCAGCCGCGGACCGAGAACGCGGCGAGGATGGCGGCGAGCAGGACGAGCGCGAGCGGGGTCAGCCAGGGACTCCAGTCCGATCCCTTGACATCGAAGTCCCGCGGCGGCGCGAGGCCGTCGGCGGCCAGCACCCGACACCAGTTGAGCCGCGACGCCGTCCAGTACGCCAGCGCGGCCAGCGCCAACAGGACCGCGGCGATCAGCTGACGACGACGCAGGTAGGCCTTCACCGCGACGGCGTTCTCATCCCCCGAGGGGTTCGGTGTGGTCATGTCGGCCCGTTCGTCGCGGCCGGGGCGGTCCCGCCGACCCGACGCATCGTCGCGGCCGCGGCCACCGCGTTGAGAACGGCCTTCGCCTTGTTACGCGCCTCGTTGTACTCGTACTCGGGCTCGCTGTCGGCGACGACGCCACCGCCGGCCTGGACGTAGGCGCGGCCGTCGGCCATCAGCGCGGTCCGGATGGCGATGGCGGTGTCCGCGTCGCCGGCGAAGTCGAGATAGCCGACGATGCCGCCGTAGAGACCGCGTCGGGTCAGCTCACGCTCGTCGATGAGTTCCATCGCTCGCACCTTCGGTGCGCCGGTCAGGGTGCCCGCCGGAAAACAGGCCGAGACGGCATCGAGGGCGTGTTTGTCCTCGCGCAGCGTGCCCGAGACCGTCGACACCAGGTGCATCACGTGGCTGTAGCGCTCGACGTGGCGGTAGTCGCTGACCTTGACGGTGCCCGGGCGACAGACGCGACCGAGATCGTTGCGACCGAGATCGACGAGCATCAGGTGTTCGGCGTTCTCCTTCTCGTCCTCGACGAGACCCTTGGCGAGGAGTTGATCCTCTTCCTCCGTCGCACCGCGCCAGCGGGTGCCGGCGATCGGATGGGTCGTCGCGACGCCGTCCTGGACGGTCACCAATGCCTCGGGGCTGCTGCCGACGATGGTGAACGGGCCGCGTCCCGTTCCGCCGGGCATGCGCAGCAGGTACATGTACGGACTGGGATTCGATGCGCGCAGCACGCGGTAGACGTCGACGGGGTCGGCGTCGGTCTCCATCTCGAACCGTTGCGACGGCACGACCTGGAAGGCTTCGCCGGCCTCGATCTCGCCGACGAGATCGACGACGATCTCGCTGTACTCCTCGAGCGTGCGCTGGGCGGTGTACTCCGGCGTCGGGCGGTCGAAGTGCGACACCGTCGACGGTGCCGGTGCGGCGAGCGCCTCGGTCATCGCGTCCAGACGGGACACGGCGTCGGCGTAGGCCTCCTCGACCCGTTCGTCCGACCCGTCCCAGTTCACCGCGTTGGCGATCAGCGTGATCGTGCCCTCGTGGTGGTCGACGGCGGCGACATCGGTCGCCAGCAGCATCATCATGTCGGGCAGACCGAGGTCGTCGATCGGTGTTCCCGGCAGCCGTTCGAGCCGCCGCACCATGTCGTAGGCGAAGAAGCCGACGAACCCGCCGGTCAGTGGCGGCATCCCGGGAAAGGGGTCCGTCGCGAGCAGGCGCAGCGACTCGGCGAGCGCGGCCAACGGATCGCCGCCGTCGGGCGCGCCGGTCGGTACCTCTCCCCACCACCGGGCCTCGCCGTCGACGACGGTGAGCGCCGACGGCGACCGCGCACCGATGAACGACCAGCGCGACCACGAGCGGCCGTTCTCCGCCGACTCGAGCAGGAACGTGCCCTCGCGGTCGCCGGCCAGTTTGCGGTAGGCCGACAGCGGTGTCTCCGAGTCGGCGAGGACCTTGCGGGTCACCGGCACGACGCGGTGGTCGGCCGCGAGGTCCAGGAACTCCTCGAGTGTGGTGGTAGCGCTCATCCCAGCGGCTCGCCGCCCACGCCCCAGTGCTGTCGCGGTACCTCGGTGATGGTCACCCAGACCGAATCGGGGTTCTTCCCGGTCGCCTTGGCATACGCCTCGGTGACCGCCGCGATGGTCTCGCGTTTGACCCGGTCGGACAGGCCGGGGGTCTGCGAGATCTGGATCAGTGGCATGGACGCCGTCACCGCCTTTCTGCTGGAGTGGTCGGGTTCATTCTCCCCCGCCGTCGGCCGCGGGCAGCAGCGACGGGGTGTCGAAACAGCTGTGGTTGCCGGTGTGGCAGGCGGCACCGACCTGGTCGACGATCAGCAGCACGGTGTCGCCGTCGCAGTCGAGACGCACGTCGTGCACGTACTGGGTGTGCCCGGAGGTCTCGCCCTTGACCCAGTACTGCTGTCGAGAGCGCGAGTAGTAGGTGCCCTGCCGTGTGGCCAGGGTTCGTTCGAGCGCGACGTCGTCCATCCACGCCATCATCAGGACGGTACCGGTGTCGCGCTCCTGTGCGACGGCGGCGAAGAGCCCGTCGTCGTTGCGTTTGAGCCGGGCGGAGAGCTCGGGATCGAGGGCCATCACGGGTGTCCTGTCCTGCTCGTCGGGCTGGTGGGTGATCGGGGTGTTCGGTCGGGGCGACGTCGTGTCAGCGCACGATGATCCCCTCGGCGGCCATCGCCGCCTTCACGTCGGGGATCGTCAGCTCACCGAAATGGAAGACCGAGGCGGCGAGCACGGCGTCGGCGCCGGCCTCGACCGCGGGAGCGAAGTCGCCGATCGCGCCGGCCCCGCCGCTGGCGATCACCGGTACGTCGACCTCCGCGCGCACCGTCGCCAGCATCCGCAGATCGAATCCGCGTTTCGTGCCATCGGCGTCCATCGAGTTGAGGAGGATCTCGCCGACGCCGAGTTCCTGGCCTCGGCGCGCCCACTCGACGGCATCGATGCCGGTCCCCCGGCGCCCGCCGTGGGTGGTCACCTCCCATCCCGACGGTGTGGGCGCCGCTCCGTCCGGCACCGTGCGGGCGTCGACCGACAGGACGATGCACTGCGAACCGAATCGCCGGCTCATCTCGGCGAGGACCTCGGGGCGTGCGATCGCGGCGGTGTTGACGCTGACCTTGTCGGCGCCGGCGCGGAGCATCGTGTCGACGTCCTCGACGGTGCGGATGCCGCCGCCGACGGTGAGCGGGATGAAGATCTGGTCGGCGGTGCGCTTGACCACGTCGATCATCGTCGTACGACCCGAACTCGATGCGGTGACGTCGAGGAAGGTGAGTTCGTCGGCGCCCTCCTGGTCGTAGCGGCCGGCGAGTTCGACGGGGTCGCCGGCGTCGCGCAGGTTCTGGAAGTTGATCCCCTTGACGACGCGGCCGTCGTCGACGTCCAGACATGGGATGACTCGTACGGCAACCGTCATGACCGACCTCCTGGGTTCGCGGTGGGTGTCGTCCCGACGTCGGGGTCGGCGCCCCATTCGTCGCCGACGACGTCGCCGATCACCGCCATGAGTTCCTCGTGTACCCCGGGCGCGGCGCACACCAGCGACGGCGACGACACCGTCCAGGGCGCGCCACTCAGATCGGTGGCCACGCCGCCAGCGGCCCGCACCAACGCCGCGCCGGCAGCGTTGTCCCAGGCGTGGCGGCCGAAAGCGATTGCGCCACCGAAGATCCCAGCGGCGGTGTAGGCCATGTCGACGCCGGTGCTGCCGGTCATGCGCAGTCGCGCGACCCGCGAACTCAGAGCGCGGATGACGTCGGCGCGACGCGCCCCCGGGTAGCGCCCCTGACCGGCGGCGTTGAACGGGCCGTAGGCGATCGCCGTGGTCTTCAGGTGCAGGGGTGCGAGCGCGGGAGCAGGCTCACCGTCGACGAGCAGCGGGCCGTCGACGTGCGCGGCGTACCGCCGACCGAGCAGGGGCAGCCAGGTGAGACCGAGCACGGGGTCACCGTCGACGAGTAGGCCGAGCAGGATGCCGGCCATCGGCACACCGGTCGAGTAGTTGTAGGTGCCGTCGACGGGATCGAGGACCCAAACAGCACCCTCGGTGACCGGCGGGCCACCGAATTCCTCACCGTGGACCGGGATCTGTGTACGGTCGGCGAGCTCGGCGGCGAGCCGGCGTTCGAGGTCCAGGTCGACCTGGGTGGCGAAATCGGTCACGCCCTTCTCGACAGCGCTCGGCGCGCCGAGGCCGGCGACGAACTCGTCGACGGCGGAGTCGAGGATGGCGCTCGCGGTGTCGAGCAGACGCTGGTGATCCATCACGTCCCGGCGACGGCCGACAGGGCCTCGGGCAGCGTGAACCGGCCCGCGTAGAGCGCCTTTCCGACGATCGCACCCTCCACGCCCCGGTCGACGAGACCCGCGATGGCGATGAGGTCGCCGAGCGCCGAGACCCCGCCGGAGGCGACGATCGGTGCCGACGTCGCATCGGCCACCTCTCCGAGCAGTTCGAGGTTCGGGCCGCCCAGCGTGCCGTCCTTGGAGACGTCGGTGACCACGTAGCGCGAGCAGCCGTCGCGGTCGAGGCGGGTCAGCACCTCCCACAGGTCACCACCGTCGGTGACCCAGCCACGTCCGCGCAGACGGTAGGACTCGCCCTCACGGATCACGTCGAGACCGACGGCGATCCGGTCGCCGTACCGCTCGATCGCGCGGGCACACCAGTCGGGGTTCTCCAGGGCGGCGGTGCCCAGATTGACGCGGGTACAGCCGGTGCCGAGGGCCGCTGCCAGCGAGTCGTCGTCGCGGATGCCGCCGGACAGTTCGACCTTGACGTCGAGTTCACCGACGACGTCGGCGAGGAGTTCGCGGTTGTTCCCGCGCCCGAAGGCGGCGTCGAGGTCGACGAGGTGAATCCATTCGGCGCCGTCGGACTGCCAGGCCAGGGCGGCCTCGCGAGGCGACCCGTAGGAGGTCTCGGTGCCGGCTGCGCCCTGCACCAGCCGGACCGCCTGCCCGTCGGCGACGTCGACGGCCGGGAGGAGTTCAAGGGTGTTACCCATCGGTGGCGGAGTTCCTGTCTGTCGGTTCGATGGTGCGTGGATCGTGGCTGCCCGCGGGAGCGCTGTCGTCGGGTCGCGCGGCGGGTGGGCGCGCGGTCCGGTCGAGCTGCTCGGCGGCGCGCGCAGCCAGGATCTCACGCTCCGCGGTGGCGATCATCCGCCGGGAGACGGTTCCGATCGCGGCGATCATCGCGAGGACGGCGATCAGTGCGACGACCAGGCCCGCGATCGGCGACCAGTGTGCGATGGCCAGGATGATCGGGATCGACACCACCAGCACGAGCACGCCGGCGCCCAGTGCGTAGAACACCATCTTGCCGAGCGAGAAGCGGGTGCCGTCGACGTTCATGCCAGTGACCGCACCCAGTTGCGCAGCAGGTGTGCGCCGGCGTCGCCGGACTTCTCCGGGTGGAACTGGGTGGCGGCCAGCGCGCCGTTCTCGACCGCGGCCAGAAACGGTCCACCGTGGTGCGCCCAGGTCAGCTTCGGCGCGGCGAGCGGCGTGCCGTCGCTGTCCATCTCCCAGCTCTGCGCGGCGTAGGAGTGCACGAAGTAGAACCGCGTGTCGGCGTCGAGCCCGTCGAACAGCACCGTGCCCTCGGCGGCCTCGACGGTGTTCCAGCCCATGTGTGGCAGGACCGGTGCGGGCAGTCGGCTGATGGTCCCAGGCCATTCGCCGCATCCGTCGGCCTCGACGCCGAACTCGACGCCCCGGTCGAACAGGATCTGCATACCGACACAGATGCCGAGTACGGGCCGGCCGCCGGCGAGACGCTGATCGATGATGCGGTGCCCCTTGACGGCCTTCAGGCCCTCCATACAGGCGGCGAATGCTCCGACGCCGGGTACGACCAGGCCGTCGCACTCGGTCGCGGCGTCGCGGTCGTCGGTGACGGTGACGTCGGCGCCGGCACGTTCGAGCGCACGCTGCGCGGACCGGAGGTTGCCGGAGCCGTAGTCGAGGATGGTGACCGCAGGTGCACTCGTCATCGGCCGCACCGCCCCGCGCCGACTGTTATCACCGGGCCCATCAGAGCGCACCCTTCGTCGACGGCACGCCGGTGACGCGCGGGTCGTACTCGGTGGCGGCGCGCAGCGCGCGGGCGACGGCCTTGAACTCGGCCTCGGTGATGTGGTGCTGATCGCGCCCGTAGAGGACCCGGACGTGCAGCGCGATACGGGCATTCAGGGCGATCGACTCGAACACGTGCCGGTTGATCACCGTCGAGTACGGCACCCCCGGATAGCCGCCGATGACCGCGGTGAGGAGATGGTCGGGTTCACCGGTGTGCACGCAGTAGGGACGCCCGGAGACGTCGACGACGGCGTGGGCCAGCGTCTCGTCCATCGGGATCCACGAGTCAGCGAAACGGCGGATGCCCTTCTTGTCGCCGAGGGCCTGCCCGAGGGCCTGCCCGAGCACGATCGCGGTGTCCTCGATCGTGTGGTGGCCCTCGACCTCGACGTCGCCCGTGGCCTCGACGGTCAGGTCGAAGCTGCCGTGCTGGCCGAAGGCGGTGAGCATGTGGTCGAAGAACGCGATACCGGTGGAGATCGACGTGACGCCGGTGCCGTCGAGGTTCAGCTCGACGGTGATCGACGATTCCCTGGTCGTGCGTTCGACTCGTGCGATACGCGGGGCGGGCGAGGTGGTCACCGGGTGTTCTCCAGATCTGTGGGCGCAAGCGTTCGGCTGACATCGAGGAAGGCGTCGTTCTCGGCCACCAACCCGATGGTGACACGCAGATGGCCGGCGATTCCGACGTCGCGGATCAACACGCCGTGGTCGAGGTAGTGCTGCCAGGTCGTCGGCGCGTCGCGGAAACGCCCGAACAGCAGGAAGTTCGCGTCGGAGTCGATCACGTCGTACCCCACGGCGGTGAGCTCGCCGACGACACGCCGGCGTTCGTCGATGATCGCGGCCACGCCGGCGAGGGTGTCGTCGCGGTGGCGCAGGGCCGCCCGCGCCGAAGCCTGGGTGAGCACCGACAGGTGATACGGCAATCGCACCAGCTGGAGCGCGTCGACGACGGCCGGGGCGGCGGCGAGATAGCCGAGGCGCCCGCCCGCGAACGCGAACGCCTTGCTCATCGTCCGGCTGACCACGACCTTCGTCGGGTACTCCTCGATGAGTTCCACCGCGCTCGGCTGCTGGGAGAACTCGCCATAGGCCTCGTCGACGACGACGATCCCGGGCGCAGCCTCGACGATCGCGCGCAGACCGTCGTTCGGGATCGAACCGCCGGTCGGATTGTTGGGCGACGTCACGAACACCACGTCGGGCCGACGGTTGGTCACCTCGGCGACCGCGTACGGGATGTCGAGGGAGAAGTCCGAGGCGCGGACCGCGTGCAGCCATGTGGTGTCCGTGCCGTCGGAGATGATCGGATGCATCGAGTACGACGGCACGAAGCCGAGGGCGCTGCGTCCGGGACCTGCGAAGGCCTGCAGCAGTTGCTGGAGGATCTCGTTGGAACCGTTCGCCGCCCACACGTTGCGCACCGACAGTGCGGTGCCGGTGGCCTGCGTCAGATACTCGGCGAGGTCGGTGCGCAGCGCGACCGCGTCCCGATCCGGATAGCGGTGCAGGTCCGCCGCCGCCTCCCGGGCCGAGTCCGCGACGTCGGCGATCAACGCGGCCGACGGCGGGTGCGGGTTCTCGTTGGTGTTCAAGATCACCGGGACCTTGAGTTGCGGTGCGCCGTAAGCACTCTTGCCACGCAGGTTGTCCCGCAGCGGCAGGTCGTCGACGGAGATGCGCCCACCGGGCACACCGGACGTGTCGGGGACCACCGAGTCCGGGGCGCTCACGACGCACCCGCGTTCGTCGTCGATGCGTCGGCGACGAAGCGTTGCTTCACCGCATCGCCATGTCCCGGAAGGTCTTCGGCGTCGGCGAGCGTGACGACCTTGTCGGCGACGGCGCGCAGCGCGTCCTCGTCGTAGTCGATGACGTGGACACCCTTGAGGAACGTCTGCACGGACAGGCCGGATGCGAAGCGGGCCGAACCCGAGGTCGGCAGAACGTGATTGGAGCCCGCACAGTAATCGCCGAGACTCACCGGCGCATACGGTCCGACGAAGATCGCACCCGCGTTGTGCACCCGGTCGGCCACGGCGGCGGCGTCGCGGGTCTGGATCTCGAGATGCTCTGCGGCATAGGCGTCGACCACGGCCAGACCGGCCTCGAGGTCGTCGACCAGCACGATGCCCGACTGCTTGCCCGACAGCGCGGTGATCACCCGTTCACGATGCTTGGTCGTCGCGACCTGGGCGTCGAGGGCGACGTCGACGGCGTCGGCGAGGTCGGCACTGTCGGTGACGAGGACCGAGGCCGCGAGCACGTCGTGCTCGGCCTGACTGATGAGGTCCGACGCGAGGATGCCGGGATCGGCGCTGTCGTCGGCGAGGATGGCGATCTCGGTCGGGCCGGCCTCCGAATCGATGCCGACGACACTGCGGCACAGGCGCTTCGCCGCTGTGACGTAGATGTTGCCGGGCCCGGTCACGAGGTCGACCGGATCGAGTACGGCACCGTCGGAATCGGTGCCGCCGTAGGACAGAAGGGCCACGCCCTGCGCACCGCCGACGGCCCACACCTCGTCGACGCCGAGGAGGGCGCAGGCGGCGAGGATGGTCGGGTGGGGCCGACCACCGAAATCCTTCTGCGGGGGCGAGGCGATCACCAGCGAGCCCACCCCGGCTTCCTGGGCGGGCACCACGTTCATGATCACCGACGACGGGTACACCGCGTTGCCGCCGGGCACGTAGAGTCCGACGCGCCGGACGGGGATCCACTTCTCGCTGACCACGCCGCCGTCGACGACCTGGGTCCGGGTGGTCGCGCGGCGCTGGTCGGCGTGCACCTTGCGGGCGCGCACGATCGATTCACGCAGGGCGTCGGCGACCGCGGGGTCGAGGTGGTCGAGCGCATCCGCGATGACCGACTGCGGCACCCGCACCGAGTCGGGCCGCACGCCGTCGAACTTCTCACCGAACTCGAGTGCGGCGTCGGCGCCGCGCTCGGAGACCTCATGGACCAACGGCGCCACCGTGTCGAGGACGGCATTGACGTCGGTGCCTCCACGGGGCAGCGCACGTCGCAGTTCTGCGAGCGTGGGCCGGGCACCGCGCAGGTCGGTTCGGGCGAGCATCGGGTTCTCCTGTGAGCCGGGAATGGTGCGCGTCGTGCGCACACGTCACCCACGAGTTTATGGGGTCCGGCGAAGTGGTTTTCCACACGGTCGCCGGGCGCCACCGACCACCGGCGGATCCGCGTCAGGAACGGGTCGGCGGCGCCGGGATGTCGAGTCCCAGGTCCAGCACGGTGACCGAATGGGTCAGCGCACCGACCGCGAGGTAGTCGACGCCGGTGCGGGCGTAGTCGGCGGCCATGTCCAGCGACAGCCCACCCGAACTCTCCAGCTTTGTCTGCGGGGAGCGCGCGTTGCGGCGCTGCACGGCCATCTGCGTCTCCCACAGCGCGAAGTTGTCCAGCAGCACCAGTTGTGGTTCGAGCGCGAGGACCTCGTCGAGTTGGGCCAACGAGTCGACCTCCACCTCGACCGGCAGACCCGGCGCGGCCGCACGGACCGCCGACAGCGCGGCGCTGACCGATCCGGCGGCCGCGACATGGTTGTCCTTGATCAGTGCGGCGTCGCCGAGGCCGAGGCGATGATTCACACCACCACCGGCGCGCACGGCGTACTTCTGCAGGTAGCGCATCCCCGGCAGCGTCTTGCGGGAGTCACGCACCTTGGCGTCGGTGCCGTCGACGGCCTGCACCCACCGCGCGGTCGCGGTCGCGATGCCGGACAGGTGGCAGATCAGGTTGAGCGCCGTGCGTTCGGCGGTCAGCAACGCCCCGGTCGGTGCGTGGACGGCCAGTACGACGTCTCCCGGCCCGACGTGGGTGCCGTCGGCGACCGACGACGTCACGTCGTACCGTCCTGCCCCGATCACCTCGTCGAGGACCGCGAGGACCACCGCGACACCCGCGATCACGCCGTCTCCGCGACTGACGATCGCGGCGTCGGTGACCGCGTCGGTGGGCACGGTCGCCTGGGTCGTCACGTCCGGACCGTGCCGGAGGTCCTCGTCGAGTGCCGTCCGGATCAGCGACCGGACCTCCTCGGTGACGGTCAGGTCGAGGTCGTCGGCCGCGGCGATCTGGCCGACGAACCCCTCACTCACCGGAACCGGGGTTGCCGATCGCGATCATGCGCTCGACGCTCTTGCGGGCGCGCTCGGCGACATCGGGGGCGACGTGCACCTCGTCGCGTCCCTCGCGCAGCGAACGCAGCAACGCCGCCGGGGTGATCATCTTCATGTACGGGCACGAGGCACGGTCGTTGACGGCCTGGAAGTCCACACCCGGGGCCGCCTTGCGCAGCTGGTGCAGCATGCCGATCTCGGTCGCGACCAGCACCTGCTTGGCGCCGGTCTCCCGGGCGGCGTCGAGCATGCCGCCGGTGGACAGGATCTTCACCTTGTCGGCGGGGACGGCGCCTTCGCCGGCGAGATAGAGAGCCGATGTCGCGCAACCACATTCGGGGTGGATGAACAGGTCCGCGTCGGGGTGGCTGCTCGCCTGGTCGGCCAGCTCGTCGCCGTTGATGCCGGCGTGGACGTGGCACTCCCCCGCCCAGATGTGGATGTTGTCGCGCCCGGTCTCCCGCTTGACGTGTGCGCCGAGGAACTGATCCGGCAGGAACAGGACCTCACGATCGGGGTCGATCGAGGCCACGACGTCGACCGCGTTCGACGACGTGCAGCAGATGTCGGTGAGTCCCTTCACCTCGGCGGTGGTGTTCACGTACGAGACGACGACCGCGTCCGGGTGATCGGCCTTCCAGTCGCGCAGTTCGTCGGCGGTGATGGAGTCCGCGAGCGAGCACCCCGCGCGTGCGTCGGGGATCAGCACGCGCTTGTCGGGGCTCAGGATCTTGGCGGTCTCCGCCATGAAGTGCACGCCGCAGAAGATGATCTCGTCGGCGTCGACCTCGGCGGCGATCCGGGACAGGGCGAGGGAGTCACCGACATGGTCTGCCACGTCCTGGATCGCGGGTAGCTGATAGTTGTGCGCCAGCAGGGTCGCATTCCGGGCGCGCGCCAGTCGGCGCACCTCGTCGGCCCACTCCGGGGTCGGTTCGACGCCGGTGTAGCCACCGGGTCCGTCGACCCATTCGGCATCGATCAGACCCATGGGTGCGGTGTCTGTCGCCGTTGCCGGTCGGTCACTCGTGATGCTCATCGCCACTCCTCTTGCGGTCATGCTCGCCGACACGGGGTCGTATCCGGCGACACGAGTTTTCGACTCATGATCGAAAACGCTGTCCATCGTAACACCGGTCACATCTGCGGCATTCCCGCCGCGATTCGAGTAGTCCACTACGCGTTTGCGCAGACCGTCGTCTCCCTAGCGTCGAAGACGTACCGAACAGCGTCGCCGACGTCCGAGAACCCGGCCGGGCCGATCACGGCGGCCGAGAAAGATTGTGAGCATCGTGATGACCATCTCCCCGCACGACAGCTTCACCCCCGACACCCTCATGCCCGGCAGATTCACGCCCCGCGCCGGCGCACCCGGCGTCATGCCCTCCGCACCCGCAGCGCCCAGGTCGACCGTCCCGGGTGGGTCACGCTCGGCGGCCGACGCCGCCCGGCGCGAGGCCGCGCTGGCCCGCCTGGCGGCCCGGAGGATGCCCCTGCCGGGAATGCCGTCGGCTACACCGCCGCATGCCGCGGCACGGCCGCACACCGCGCAGGTCTGTGCCGACCCGCGTGCAGGCGCCAATCGCCCGCACATGCGAGTGGTGCACACCCCCGAGCAGGCGATCGGCAGGTCGGGTCCCCACCCCGCCCCGACCCGCACCGCACCGCGGCCGCCGACAACGGCAGAACCGACCGCGAACCGCACAACCCCGGCGGACACGGTTGTGACCCCCGAGCGGCGCCGTCCCGGGCTGACCGACCGCGAGATCCAGGTGTTGCGCACCTGGCTGCTCACCGACTCGAAGATCATGGTCGCCCGGGAACTGTGCATCTCGATCGGCACGGTGAACACGCACCTCACCCGTATCCGCGCCAAGTACACCGCCGTCGAACGGACCGCACGCACCAAGGCCGCACTGGCGGCACGCGCGATCCAGGACGGGCTGCTCTCACTCGACGAGCTGTGACCGGCGCCGGGCGGACGGTGCATCGGCGCGGGCGATCCGTGCGTCGGCGCGCGGGCCCGGACGTGTCGCGTCGATCCCGGTGGTCACGCCCATACAATCGACGCCATGTCCGCGCCCCCGCCGAACCCGTCGTCGTCCGGTGGGACCGCCACCGCACTCCGCGTCGAGGTACTGGCCGCGGTGTTCCAGGTCCGCGAGGTCGAACCCGATCTCGCTCCCGTGCTGTGTGTCCTCTTGTGCCGCATGCCGGATGAGAGCGGATGGTCGCTGCCGGGCGGTGACGTCGCCGCCGATGAGACGCTCAAGGCGACCGCGCGACGGCTCGTCGCCGACACCGTCGAGATCGAGGAGATCGCCCATCTCGAACAACTCGCGGTGTTCTCCGCGCCGGACCGCGTGCCCGGCGTGCGCACCATCGCCTCCACCTACCTGGGCCTCGTCCCCTCGGACGCCAGGGCGTCGCTCCCGCCGTCGGCATCCTGGCAACCGGTCGACACCCTGCCGGAGGTCGCGTTCGACCACGCGGAGATCATCGACGCCGCCCGCCACCGTCTGGCCGCGAAGCTCTCCTACACCAACATCGCGTTCGCTCTCGCCCCGGAACGCTTCCCGATGTCGCAGCTGTCGGAGATCTATTGCGCGGCACTGGGTTACCCGGTGGACACCACCAACCTCCTGCGAATCCTGAGCCGTCGCGCAGTGGTCGTGTCGACTGGGACCGTCGGCAAGACGGGACGTTCGGGCGGCCGCCCGCCGGCGCTCTACGCGTTCGCCGACACCCGATTGCGGGTCACCGACGAGTTCGCGACCCTGCGCCCGCCTCTTTGAGCGGCCACCCGGTCAACGGAGCGTGAGGATCTCGGCGTCGCCGTCGGTGATCGCGATGGTGTGTTCACTGTGGGCCGTACGCGAGCCGTCCGCGGACCGGATCGTCCAGCCGTCGGGGTCGTAGACGATCTGCGCCGTGTGTCGTGCCAGCCAGGGTTCGAGCGCCAGGGTCAACCCGGGACGCAAGCGCATACCCTTGCCTGCACGGCCCACGTTCGACACGTGGGGGTCCTCGTGCATGGTGCGCCCGAGCCCGTGGCCACCGAACTCGGTGTTCACCATGTAGCCGCGGGAGATGCACACCTCGCCGATCGCAGCCGAGATGTCGCCGAGTCGATGTCCCGACCGCGCCGCGTCGATCCCGGCGGCCAGTGCCAGTTCCGTGGTCTGCACCAGGTGCTCGTCTTCCGGACGCGCGGCGCCGACGATGACCGTGCGTGCCGAGTCCGCGACCCATCCGTCGATCGCGACGGCGATGTCCATGCTGAGCACGTCGCCGTCGGCGAGGACGAGATCGTGCGGAAGGCCATGCAGGACAGCGTCGTTGACGGACAGGCAGATGACATTGCGGAACGGTCCGCGGCCGAACGACGGGGCGTAATCCCAGTAACACGAGACGGCGCCACGCCGCTCGATCAGTTCACGCGCCCGCAGCTCGAGGTCCAGCAGATTGACGCCCGGCTCGGCCCGCGACGACACGTCGTCGAGCAACTCGGCGATGAACCGGCCGGTCACCCGCATCGCGGCGACCTCGTCCGGCGACTTCAGTTCGATCACACACACCTCCTGGTATTTAAATACCAGCCTACGACACGAGACCGGTATTTTCATACCGCTGCCGGTAGTGTGTGGTCATGGTCCGTTCTCCCCTGACCCCCGAACAGATCGCCGCCGGACGGCGCCTGGGCGCACTCTTGCGTGAACTCCGGGCCGGGCGGACGGTCGTCGACATCGCCGCGGCCGCCGGGATCTCACCGGAGACTCTGCGCAAGATCGAGAGCGGACGCTTGCTGACGCCGTCCTTCGCCACCGTCGTCGCGCTCAGTCACGCTCTCGACGTGCCGATCGACACGCTCGCCGACGCCGTGACTGCGGGCGTGCCCGCTCAGATCGGCTGAACCGCCGGGGCGGGAGGATCGCCACGCGGGTCATCGGCGACGAGATCGCCGACCCCGAGATCGGCAGTGCGGGATGCCAGGGCGAAACCCAGGTAGAAGAACGCGACGGCGAACGGTGCACACAGGAACAGCACCCATGCGCCGCCGGTGCCGCCTCGGACCGCTCCGTCGAGCCAGAGGTCGGGAACGAGTTCGAACGTGGAACCCACCGGCGCCGATCGCGGGTCGTCGAAGCGCCAGTCGGCGACACGGGTTCCGATCCACGCCGCCAGGAACGACCCGAGCACGGTCGCGAGGGCGAGGAGTCCGAATCCGGCGGGACCGCGCCACGAGCGCGCCGTGAACCACGCGACGATCACCGACACCAGACCGTAGACGAGCAGCAGCACCGCGAAGGTGCCGACCGCGGCGAATTCCGCGGGGAACTCCTGTGCCGGGAGGACCGCCGAGTCGGCGCCGACGACACGACCCGACATGGCCGGGGTCACGACGGCCCAGACCATACCGACGACCGCGCCGATCAGCACGACCACCGCGAGTACGGCCACGAGTGGACCGACCGGCCGGGCGATTCGGCGAACGGACGCTGCCGGAGCGACGTCGGGCTGCGGCGAGCCCGCGGCGGCCGCCCCGACCACGGTGTCCGGCATCGACGGCTCGGTCACCGTCGGCCCAACTCCGTCGAGTCCACGGTCCCGTGCCGGGAACAGCGGGCACCCCAGCCGTCCGGCCGGACCTGGACGACCATGCGTCGCCCGCACTGGCCGCAGAACCGTGGCGGCTCGAGTCCCAACTGCGCGGACGCCGGGATCGCGTCAGCCGCCTGCAACTCGAGTTCGATACCGGTGTAGACCCCGTATCGACAGGGTTCGGCCAGCGGTCCGGGGATCTCGGGCACCGCACCGCCCGTGCGCGCCGTGTCCGAGGAGAACGGCGACTTGATGGTCACACTCACGTTCCCGAGCCTAGATGCTGTCGTTGAGTGCCTTGATGGGCATCGACAGATCGGTCAGCAGATCGAGGTCCTCCTCGGCCGGGCGGCCCAGCGTCGTCAGGTAGTTGCCGA
The DNA here is from genome assembly GCF_003797825.1 of Gordonia sp. OPL2. Taxonomy (GTDB): domain Bacteria; phylum Actinomycetota; class Actinomycetes; order Mycobacteriales; family Mycobacteriaceae; genus Gordonia. Next base: position 41,837 of record NZ_RKME01000026.1, on the reverse strand, counting down.
CGATGACGGCGTTGATGCCACCGAGGATGCCCTGCTTGGCTCCGAGGTCACCGAGGGTGATCTCCCGACCTCCGGCGAAGCGCAGGATCGTCCGCGGCAGCGCCAGGCGGAACGCCGCCACCGACTTGAGCGCCTCGGACGCCGGCAGCACGTCGAGGTCTCCGAACGGGGTCCCGGGACGCGGGTTGAGGAAGTTGAGCGGGACCTCGTCGGGTTCCAGTGACGCGAGGTCGGCGGCGAACTCCGCTCGTTGCTCCAGGCTCTCCCCCATCCCGAGGATGCCGCCGCAGCAGACCTCCATGCCGGCATCGCGGACCATACGCAGCGTGTCCCATCGCTCTTCCCAGGTGTGCGTGGTGACGACGTTCGGGAAGTGGCTGCGGGCGGTCTCGAGGTTGTGGTTGTACCGGTGCACGCCCATGCCCTTGAGCTGATCGACCTGCTCCTGGGTGAGCATGCCGAGGCTGCAGGCGATCTGGATGTCGACCTCGTTGCGGATCGCCTCGATGCCGGCGGCGACCTGGCTGAGCAGGCGCTTGTCCGGGCCGCGCACGGCCGCGACGATGCAGAACTCGGTGGCCCCGGTCTTGGCGGTCTGCTTGGCCGCCTCGACGAGTGACGGGATGTCGATCCACGCGCTACGGACCGGAGATGCAAAAAGGCCGGACTGCGAGCAGAAGTGGCAGTCCTCGGGGCATCCGCCGGTCTTCAGCGAGATGATGCCCTCGACCTCGACCTCAGGACCGCACCACTGCATCCGCACATCATGGGCGAGCTGCAGGAGTTCGGTGAGCCGGTCGTCGGACAACTGCAGCACCTCGAGGACCTGCGCCTGATCGAGGCCCTCGCCACGTTCGAGGACCTGGGCGCGGGCGATGTCGAGGATGTCGCCGCTCTGGGCGGGATCGCGCTGCTGGTCGGGTGCGACGGGTGCCTGGGTCACGGGAGAACTCCTTCTGTGGGCTGTCTTTCGACGTCGATCTCGGTTGTCGTCGTCGGGATGTCGGTTGTCGTCGGCGAGGATCGGGTTGCCGTCGGCGAGGGGCCGGTCTCGCGGGTGAGCCAGTCCGCGTCGATCCAGGACGGCGCCGCGCGGCGGAACTCGGCCGGCGCGAGGGCGCCCGCACCGTCGGGGAGGACGCCGACGATGGGCACACCGGTCAGACGCGGCAGGTCCGTCCGGTTGCACTCCATCGCGAGATCGGGCTCCCGGGGCCAGGATCCGATGATCAGCCCGGCCGGGCGCAGGCCACGGGCACGCACGGCGTCGACGGTCAGGTCTGCATGGTTGAGGGCGCCCAGCCCGGCCGGGACCACGATGACGACGCCGGCGTCGGCCCATGCCGCGACGTCGAGCAGGGTGAGCTCCGATGCCAGCCGGACGAGGACGCCACCGGCACCCTCGACGAGCGTGAGGTCGTGCGCGGCCGAGAGGCCGGCCACCGCTGCTGTCACCGTGGACAGCGCGAGAGCCGGGAGGCCGGCACGGCGAGCGGCGGTCTCCGGCGCCAATGGTTCGGGATAGCGGGCACATTCGGCGGTCGCGTCGGGACCGGCGAGGTTCTCGACGACGGCGAGGTCACCCGGTTCGCCGTCCGCCATGCCGGTCTGCGCGGGTTTGCACACGGCCACCGTCGAACCGGCGCGGTGCACTGCGGCGACGAGGGCGGCGGTGACGATCGTCTTGCCGACGTCGGTGGAGGTTCCGGTGACCGCGAGGACGCGGCCGGGCGCGCTCATCGGATCCCCACCCCGACGAGTGCATCGTCGACGACGCCTGCGACGTGATCGATGACGGATGCGTCGAGATCGGCACGCGCGGTGAGACGCAGGCGCGAGGTACCCGCGGGCACCGACGGCGGGCGGAAGCAGCCCACGAGCACGCCGCGGTCGCGACACCGGGCGGCTGCCGCGACCGCCGGCTGCGGCTCGCCGACGACGAGTGAGATGACGGCGGCTGCGGGATCGTCGGCCCCGACAGCACGCGCGAGCCGTAAGGCGTTGAGCCGCAGACGCTCCGGTAGCGCCGGATCGGACCGCAACAGTTCGAGCGCCGCCTGCGCGGCACCGGCGGCGGCCGGGTTGAGACCCGTGTCGAAGATGAAGGTGCGGGCCCGGTCGGTCAGATAGGAGCGCAACAGCCGGGAACCCAGGACGACGCCCCCCTGGGCGCCCAGCGACTTGGACAGGACGGTGGTCACGACCAGGTCGGGCGCACCGGAGAGCCCGAGTTCGGCGACCAAGCCGCGTCCGGCGGGACCGCGCACCCCGAATGCATGCGCCTCGTCCACCAGCAGCGCGGCCCCGTGGTCGCGGGCCACCGCGTACAGTTCCGCGATCGGCGCCGGCTCGCCGTCGATGCTGTACACCGAGTCGGTCACCACCAGCGCACGCCGTTCGGTCCGGTCGCGCAAGGCATCTCGCACTGCCTCGTGATCGCCCCGTTCGACCACCACGACGCGAGCGCGGGACAGTCGACAGCCGTCGATCAGAGACGCGTGCGTACCGGTGTCGCTGACGATGAGATCTCCGCGCCCGGCGAGCGCGGTGATCGCGCCGACATTGGCGAGGTAGCCGGACGAGAACGACAGGGCCGCCGAGAATCCGAGGAAGTCGGCGAGGTCTTCCTCCAGATCGACGTGCAGCGACGTCGTGCCGACGACGAGGCGCGAGGCCGTGGAGCCGGCTCCCCAGGTGTCGAGTGCCGCGTGGGCACCGGCGAGGACCTTCGGATGCCGCGACAGGCCGAGGTAGTCGTTGGACGCCAGATTGATCATCGTCGAATCCGTTTGCCGGACAACCGGGTCGCGGTGGAGTCCGGCCGCCTCGAGCCGGGCGGCCTCCTCCGCGATCCAGTCGAGGGCATCGACGGGCCGGTCGGTCGTCGGCAGGAAAGCTGTCGACGACGGTACGGCGCGTTCGGTGGTGGTCATCGGCTCACTCCCGCGACGAGATCGGCGGTCAGGCAGGCGTCGACCGCGGCACGGACACCACGGACGATCGTCGCGATGTCGTCGTCGGTGCAGACGAACGGCGGCATCACGTAGATCAGGTCACGGAAGGGGCGTAGCCACGCGCCGGAGTCGATCGCGGCCTCGGTGGCCGCGGCCATGTCGACGGATCGGTCGAGTTGGACGACACCGATTGCACCGAGCACGCGGACGTCCACCACACCCGGCCGATCCGTGAGATCGGCCAGTCCCGAACGCAATCCGGACTCGATGTCGAGGACCCGCGTACGCCACGGCGAGTCGAGGAGCAGTTCGACGGCGGCGACGGCGACGGCGCAGGCCAGCGGATTGGCCATGAACGTCGGTCCGTGGGCGAGCCCACCGGCCTCACCACGGCTGATCACCTCGGCGATCTCGTCGGTGCACAAGGTCGCGGCCAGTGTGAGGTATCCACCGGTGAGGGCCTTGCCGAGGCACATGATGTCCGGCGTCACGCCGGCGTGGTGGGCGGCGAAGAGCTCGCCGGTCCGCCCGAATCCGGTGGCGATCTCGTCGAAGATCAGCAAGACGCCGGCGCGGTCACAGATCCGCCGCAGGGCGGAGAGGTAGCGCGGGTCGTGGAACCTCATCCCGCCGGCTCCCTGGACGACCGGTTCGACGATGACCGCGGCGAGGCGATCGGCATTCGCGGTCACCGCCGACTCGAGCGTGCGCACGTAGTCGTCGTCGAGGGCGCCGGGCGCGTCGATCGGGCCGGGCAGCGACGGCGGCGCCGGGACGAAGATCTGCTCGGTCAGGACGTCGGTCCACATCGAGTGCATACCGCCGTCGGGGTCGCAGACACTCATCGGCGCGAATGTGTCGCCGTGGTAGCCGCCGCGCCAGGTCAGCAGGCGGGTCTTGTCACCGCGCCCCCGACTGCGCCAGTACTGCAGCGCCATCTTCGTGGCGACCTCGACCGAGACCGATCCGGAATCGCAGAAGAAGACCTTCTGCAGCGGTTCGGGTGTGATCGTCACCAGGAGCTCGGCGAGGCGTGCGGCCGGCTCATGCGTGAGGCCCCCGAACATGACGTGTGCCATCGATCCGAGCTGACAGGTGACGGCGGCGTCGAGGACGGGATGGCGGTACCCGTGAATGGCCGCCCACCAGGAACTCATCCCGTCGACGACCTCCCGGCCGTCGGCCAACTCGATCTGCACTCCGTGGGCACCGCGGACCACGATCGGCGCGGTGGGCGCGGGCATCGCACCGTACGGATGCCACACATGCTCGGCATCGATGCGGCGGATGGTTGCGTCGTCCACGTGGCTGGTGTCCTTCGGGTCGCAGGAGGCCCGGGCTGTGGGCTCCCTCACGGTCGGCGGTCCTGAACACTGTACAGGCGATTCCTGGACGGTGTACAGGCGGCGCCACCGGGCCCTCTACCCTGGGTCCGTGAGCAACACCCGAGCCGATGTCCTGCGGGCGGCGCGCGACATCCTCACCCACCACAGCCTCGCGGACCTGTCGATGCGCCGCCTCGCCGCTGACCTCGGAGTCCGTCCGAACGCGCTGTACTGGCACTTCCCCAACAAGCAGACCCTGCTCGCGGCCCTGTCCGACGACATCCTCGGCGGCATCGCAACGGCGCCGGACACGGTCGACTGGGACGAACAGCTGGCATTCCTGGCCGCCGGGATGCGCGGCGCACTCCTCGAGGTCCCCGACAGCGCCGAGGTCGTCTCGTCGAGCTGGGCCAGCGGGCTGTCGCCGAAATCCATCGCCGACGAACTCGCGGCCGCGGCACGCGGGGGTGGACTGACCGACCGCGATGCCCAGGCCGTGGCGACCGCGATCTGTCAGCTCGTCATCGGACTGACCATCGAGGAGCAGACCCGCGCGCAGATGGAACGCCTGCAGGTGACCGGTCCGTCCGGGCGCGACTTCGCCGGTGAGTTCAGCGACGGGCTGAGCGTCATCCTCGACGGCGCCCGACTGCGGGCCATCGGTCCGGCACCGATCGCCGAGGCAGCCGAAAGTAAAGAAAAGTAAAGGTCAGCGGGGGTCCGACGGCCGGTGTGTCGCGAAGGACCGAATCGGAATATCACAGCTTCGCCATGTAGATTGCTTCCCGGACAACACAGCCCCGAGAACATGACCGACCGCGCCGTCGGGTTCGTTTCGGTGAACCACGACGTTCGAGACAGGAAGACACACCCAAGGTAGTGGCAGCCCCGACCCACACCACCGTCCCGGCGTCGCCGGCCCCGGTGGACAACGTCCCCGCGTACCGCACCGACCTCGACGGTCTGCGCGGCATCGCCATCGCGCTGGTCGCCTGTTTCCACATCTGGTTCGGTCGCGTCTCCGGTGGCGTGGATGTCTTCCTCGCCCTCTCGGGCTACTTCTTCGTCGGATCGCTTCTCCGGCACGCGATCCACAGCCAGGCGACCCACGTGACGTTCCGCGACACGATCGATCCGTGGCCGCGGCTCAAGCGCCTGCTGCGGCGCCTGCTACCCGCATTGTTCACGGTGCTGATCGCGGTCGCCGTGCTCACCGTCATCGTCATCCCGCAGACGCGCTGGGTGAGCATCGGCAAGGAACTCATCGCCAGCGCGCTGTACTACCAGAACTGGCATCTCGCCTTCAATTCCCAGGACTATCTGGCGGCGAGTTCGGCGAACAGTCCGCTGCAACACATCTGGTCGATGTCGGTCCAGGGCCAGTTCTTCCTCGTCACACTGCTCGTCGCCCTCGCGTTCGCGGCGCTCGTCAAACTCGGCGCGCGACTGATCGCGCCGCTGGCCGATCCGCGTGTCATCAAGGTCCTCGTCGGCGGCGCGGTTTTCGCGGTTGCGGCCGTCTCGTTCTACTGGGCCCACATGCGGATGGGCGTCAACCAGCAGTTCAACTATTTCGACACCCTGTCGCGCCTCTGGGAGCCGCTGGCGGGCGGCCTGCTGGCGATCTGGCTGCCGTCCTGGCGGGTGCCGCGGTGGATACGAACCGTCGCCGCAGTCGTCGCGCTGGCCTTGATCATCACCTGCGGCTGGTGGATCGACGGCGTCGACTCCTATCCCGGTCCGTGGGCCCTGGTCCCGGTCGGATCGACCCTGCTGATCATCTGGGCCGGCGCGACCGCATTGGAGCGCCCGCGTGCCGGCGCGACCGGGCCGCAGGCCTTACCGCCCGTCAACCGGATGCTCGCGAGTCGGTGGCCGGTGTGGCTGGGGACGATCGCGTACTCGCTGTACCTCTGGCACTGGCCGCTCCTGATCTTCTATCTGACCTGGCGGGAGAAGGACCACGCCTCGGTTCTCGAGGGCGTCGGCCTGCTCGCGGTCTCCATCGGCCTGGCCTGGCTGACCAAGCGCTACATCGAGGATCCGCTGCGCCGTGGCGGTCGTGGCGAACCCGCGCACGCGCGCCGTGACGGCCGCGCCCGTCTGATGGGCTACACCTCCGTCGTGACCAGCATCCTGGTCGTCGGCACCCTGGTGACCGGCACCGGTATCGTCCTCTGGGACCGCCATGTCTCGACGATGGTCGTCGACACCAAGAACCTCGATCCACGGCTGTACCCGGGCGCCCGGGCGCTGCTCAACGGCGCCCCGGTACCGGCGATCGATCCTCAGCCGTCCCCGTTGATGGTGACCCAGGACTTCCCGGAGACCTCCACCGACGGCTACATGAGCAACTTCGAGGACCCCGACATCCACGTCGGCGTCTACGGCGACCCGACGGCGACCAAGACGGTCGCCCTGATCGGCGGCTCGCACGCCGAGATGTGGATCTCGGCACTGAATCTCCTGGGGCAGCGCAACCACTTCAAGGTGACGACCTACCTCAAGATGGGGTGTCCGATGTCCACCGAACTGGTGCCCAAGCAGAACGGGGTGCCCTATCCGCAGTGCCACGACTGGGTCATGCGCGTGAAGAAGAAGGTCATCGAGGACAAACCCGATGCCGTCTTCACCAACTCGACGCGCCCGCGCGACTACCAGCCCGGGGATTGGGTACCGCCGACCTACCCACCGATCTTCGACGAGTTCCTCGCCAACGACATCGCCGTGCTGGGTATCCGCGACACACCCTGGCCACACAACGCCAAGGGCCTGATCGACACGCCGACCTGCCTGGCCGACGGCGGTTCCGCCACCGAATGTGCGACGTCACGGGCCGCGGCGCTGGCGCCCGAGGATCCGGCACTCGCCCTGGAGGCGACGCGGCCGATGTTCCACGCGCTCGACATGTCGGACGGCGTATGTGACGTGGACCTCTGTCCGGCGATCGTGGGCAACATCGTGGTCTACAAGGACTGGCATCACCTCAGCGCCACCTATGTCCGCAGCCTGACCGACGAGTTGGGTCGGCAGATGGCACTGGCGTTGCCATGGACCGGACCACCCGCCCCCTGACCGGTCTCGGGCGTGCGTCAACCCACACGCGGGGGGCACGCGGCTCCGAGATGAATGCGCGACCGTTGGCGGCTAGTGTCGTGACATGAACTCGCCGAAGGTCGACGTGACCCCGTCACCGACCCCCGACACCGGAGACTCGGCCCCCGCCCAGCCCGCGGAAGTGCTCGACGTGCTCGCTCCGGAAGACCACTCGCCGCCGCCCGACCGCGTCCCGTTCGTCGTGTGGCCGGGCACCCCATATCCTCTCGGTGCCACGTATGACGGTGTGGGAACCAACTTCTCGCTGTTCTCCGAGGTCGCGACCGCCGTCGACCTGTGCCTCATCGACGGCGCCGGGATCGAGCAGCGGATTCGGCTCGACGAGGTCGACGGCTATTGCTGGCACTGCTATCTGCCGAACATCGGTCCAGGGCAGTTCTACGGCTTCCGCGTCCACGGCCCCTACGACCCGTCGCAGGGTCAGCGCTGCGATCCGAGCAAGCTGCTGCTCGACCCGTACGGCAAAGCATTTCACGGTGAGTTCGACGGCGACGCGTCGCTGTTCTCCTACCCGATGGTGACCGAGGACGACCGGGAGTCCGGTGGCGACACCGTCGAGGAGACCGCGGGTACCGATGCGGTGGACGAGGCCCCGAACGAGCCCGCGCCGGACACCGACTCCACCGACACGGACGACCGCGCCGAACCGGTCGGGACCGACGAGACGCCCACCACCGCGGCACCTCCCCGGCGCACCATGGACACCGCGACGGCCGACGCCGAGGAAGCGCTCGCACGAGCCTCCGTGGGCAGCGACGACGCGGCGGACCTCACCGAGCCCCTGCCGGTCGTCGCGCAGCATCCCGACGACATGCCGCAGCTCGACTCACTCGGCCACACGATGGTCTCGGTGGTGGTCAACCCGTACTTCGACTGGCAGAACGACCGATCGCCGAAACTGCCGTATCACCAGACGGTGATCTACGAGGCACACGTCAAGGGCATGACCGCCACCCACCCCGACATCCCGGAGCACCTGCGCGGCACCTATGCGGGACTGTGCCATCCCGTCATCATCGATCATCTGAAGTCGCTGGGCGTCACCGCGATCGAGCTGATGCCGGTGCACCAGTTCATGCAGGATTTCGTGCTGCAGGACAAGGGACTGCGGAACTACTGGGGATACAACACCTTCGGGTTCCTCGCACCGCATGTCGAGTACGCGTCCAACCCCGATCTGCCGGCGAGCGCGGTGACCGAGTTCAAGGCGATGGTGCGGGCATTCCACAAGGAGGGCATCGAGGTCATCCTCGACGTCGTCTACAACCACACCGCCGAGGGCAATCACCTCGGGCCGACCATCTCGTTCCGCGGCATCGACAACGGCGCCTACTACCGTCTCGTCGACGGCAATCCCGAGATGTACATGGACTACACGGGAACCGGCAACAGCCTCAACGGCCGCCACCCCCACACGCTGCAGTTGATCATGGATTCGTTGCGCTACTGGGTGCTCGAGATGCACGTCGACGGGTTCCGATTCGATCTGGCCTCGACGCTCGCGCGGGAGTTGCACGACGTGGACCGGCTGTCCGCGTTCTTCGATCTCGTGCAACAGGATCCGGTGGTGTCCCAGGTGAAGCTCATCGCCGAGCCGTGGGACATCGGCGAGGGCGGCTATCAGGTGGGCAACTTCCCGCCGCTGTGGACGGAGTGGAACGGCAAGTACCGCGACACCGTCCGCGACTACTGGCGTGGCGAACCGGCGACGTTGGGCGAGTTCGCCTCCCGGCTGACCGGGTCGTCGGATCTGTACGAGGCGACCGGTCGTCGACCGCTGGCGAGCATCAACTTCGTCATCGCACACGACGGATTCACCCTACGGGACCTGGTGTCGTACAACGAGAAACACAACATCGCCAACGGGGAGGACAATCGCGACGGCGAGAGCCACAACCGTTCGTGGAACTGTGGCGTCGAGGGCCCCACCGACGACCCGGACATCCTCGCACTGCGTGCACGCCAGCAGCGCAACATCCTGGCGACACTGTTCCTGTCGCAGGGCACGCCGATGCTCGCCCACGGCGACGAGTTCGGCCGCACCCAGCAGGGCAACAACAACGTCTACTGCCAGGACTCCGAACTCTCGTGGATGGACTGGTCGCTCGCCGAGAAGAACTCGGACCTGCTCGAGTTCACGCGCAGGGCCATCGCGCTGCGCACCGCCCACCCGGTGTTCCGTCGGCGGAGGTTCTTCGCGGGCAAGCCGATCCGGTGGGGCGACCAGGCGCTGGACATCGTGTGGCTCACCCCCGGTGGCGAGACCATGACCTCTGCCGACTGGGACAGCGGCTTCGGCAAGAGTCTCGCCGTGTTCCTGAACGGCGACGGGATCGGAGAGAAGGACGAGCGCGGCGAGACGGTCACCGACGACAGCTTCATCATCTGTTTCAACGCCCACTACGGTGACATCGACTTCCACATACCCTCGTCCTGGAGTCCGGAGTGGGTCGGCGAACTCGACACGTCGGATCCGACCGGTCACACCGACATCACGGTGACAGCCGGATCGACGTTCACCGTCGGCGCCCGCTCCGTGCTCGTGCTGCGCAAGACCGCGTGACCGAGCACGTGCCGACCTCGGACTCCTCGCCTCGACATGTGGGCGGCCGGCGAGAGCCGCTGGCGACGTACCGGATTCAGCTGACCCCCGACTTCGGGTTCCGCGACGTGATCGCGGTGTTGCCGGCGATCGCGGGGCTCGGGGTGAGCCACCTGTACCTGTCCCCGATCGGACGCGCGATGGCGGGGTCGACGCACGGCTACGACTGGGTGCCACCACCGCAGGTCTCCGACGACCTCGGCGGGATCACCGGGTTCCGCGAACTCCGCGCCGCGGCAACGGAAGCCGGACTCGGCGTCATCATCGACATCGTCCCGAACCACACCGGGGTCGCCGACGCCGCGCAGAATCCGTGGTTCACCGATCTGCTGACGCACGGCGCCGCCTCCCGCTACGCATCCTGGTTCGACGTCGACTTCTCCACCGACAACGGCGCCGGCGGCAAGATCGCCCTGCCGGTGCTCGCCGCCGACGGAGATCTCTCACCGCTGACCGTCTCCGACGGCGCGCTGCGCTACTACGATCACGTCTTCCCCACCGCACCCGGGTCCACGGACTCCGACGACCCGCTCGAGGTGCACGATCGCCAGCACTACCGGCTGGTCCCGTGGAACAGCGGTCTGATCGGCTATCGACGGTTCTTCACCGTCAACGAACTCGCCGGACTGCGACAAGAGGATCCGGACGTGTACGCCGGCACCCACGGATGGCTGCTCGACCTCATCGACGACGATCTCATCGACGGTGTCCGGGTGGATCACCCGGACGGACTATGGGATCCGCAGGCATATCTCCACCGGCTGCGCGCCGACATCGGCGACGGCCGGCTGCTGTACGTGGAGAAGATCCTCGCCGCCGACGAGGACCTCGAGCCCACTCTCCCAGTCGAGGGCACCACCGGCTACGACCAGCTGCGCGTGATCGACGCCGTGTTCACCGCCCCCACCGGCGTGATCGAACTCGACGAGATCCACGAACGACGCACCGGGCAGCGGGGTGATGCCGGGTGGTTGCATTCCGCCGAACGGGCCCGCAAGCTGGCAACGCTGCGCGACATGTTCCCCACCGAGCATCGGCGTCTGGTCCGGGCGATCACCCACTCCGACCCGTCGGCCGACCAGGATGCGGTCGCCGAGGCGACCGCCGAGCTCCTCGCCGATCTGGGTGTCTACCGCGCCGACTACCCGTCGCTACGCGGCAGGCTCGTGGAGACCGCCACCGAGATCGGCAGGCGCATCCCGCGTCTGGCGCCCACACTGGACCTCATCGTGCAGGCCACCGCGAGCCCGGGTGCGGCCACCTCGCGGCTCGCCCAGACCTGCGGCGCGGTCACCGCGAAGAGCGTCGAGGACAGTCTGTTCTACCGGACGGCACGCCTGGTGTCGGCGCAGGAGGTCGGCGGCGATCCGGCGAACCCGACACTCTCCCTGCGAGAGTTCCACGCGCACAACGGCCGCCGCGCCCGCGACTGGCCCCGGGCGATGACCGCGTCCTCCACTCATGACACCAAACGCGGCGAGGACGTTCGGGCCCGCATCGCCGTGCTCACCCAGGTCCCGGAACGCTGGTCACGTCTGGTCGGCGAGATCTGGACACGCACCCCGCCCCCGGACGATCTCTCCGGATACTTCCTGCTGCAGAACATCATCGGCGTGTGGCCCATCGATTCCCCCGTCGACGACGTCCTGCGGACCCGCGTGAAGGCCTACGCGCAGAAGGCGACCCGCGAGGGCGGTCTCCGGACGACGTGGACCGAGGTCGACGAACAGTTCGAGGACGCGGTCGACGAGTGGATCGAACAGGTCACCCGCGGCGAGAACGCCGTCGCGATCGGCGATCTCACCGAGCGGATCGCACCGAGCTGGCGTTCGGAGTCACTGTCCCGCAAGGCCATCACCCTGCTGGGACCGGGCATCGGCGACATCTACCAGGGCACCCAGTGGTGGGACGATTCACTGGTCGATCCCGACAATCGCCGACCGGTCGACTATCGACAGCCCACCGATCACCCGAAGGCCGCGCTGATCCGCGCCGCCCTGCGGGCACGAGCCGAGAACCGGGAGGCGTTCGGTCCCGGCGGCGACTATCTTGCGATCACCGCCGACGGGCCGGCCGCCGACCACGTGATCGCCTTCGCCCGCGGCGAGGCGGGCGTTGCCCGGGTGATCGTGGTGGCGCTGCGCTTCACCCACAGCCTCACCGACCATCGACGGGCGGCGACGACGGTCTCGTTGCCCGAGGGCAGGTGGCGCGATGCGCTCACCGACGCGACCGCGAGCGGAACCGTGACCCTCGACGATCTCGTCGGCGACGGAGTCGCCGTCCTCACGCGTATCCCACCGGACGCAGGCGCGTCACCGATCGAATGATGGGACCGAGCCCATGCTGGCGAGATGCCCGCGTCAGCCGGCCGGTGCCGGGGCAGCCGGATTCGCCGGCGCGGCCGGGGCGGTCGGCTGTGCCGGTGTCTGACCGGGGTTCTGGCCGCCCTGTTCGGGACCGATTCCCGCTTGCGCACCGCTGAGTTGGCTGACGAGCCACTGGCCGTCTTCCTTGCGCAGGTCCAGCCACAGGAGCATCAGGCTCTTGCCACCGTCTGGTGCGAGCGCGCTCTTGCCCGACACCTCCATCAGGACCGAGGTGCGTGCGGTCGTCGTGTCGAAGCTCTCCACCGACACCGACTTCACCGTCGACTCCGCGTCTTGCAGATTCAGCTGGGTGACCGCCTGCGCGGTGTCGGACTGCTGCTGTTCCAGGTGTTTGCGGAACTCCCCCGTGGACAACGGGCCGAGCAGTTCCTTCATGTCACCCACGCCGTCCTTGGTCATCGTGCCGACCAGTTTGGTGACGAACTGTTCGGAGGCGACCTTGCTGTCGTCGAACGCGGACAGCTTCTGACCCTCCTGGTGATAGCCCCAACCGAGCAGTGCGACACCGACGATGGCCGCCACCACAACGACCGCGCCGAAGGTCTTCGCGAGTCCGGCAGTGGTGAACGTCAGAGAGATCTGCTTGCCCCGCGTGGCTTCTGATGTCCGTGCCGGCGCCGGGGTGTCCGTGTCCGCGGCGGGCTCGCCGGTCCCGGAGGACACGCGCCGGTCTGCCTTGGTGCGGGCCGCCTTGGTCCGCGGGCGAGGTGCGGGCGAACCCTCGTCCGATCCTTCGGCGCGATCAGGCATGTCGGTCGCGGGCGAGCGCCCGTCGCGGCCCGCCTCGTCGGCGATGCCGGGTTCGCGTCCTTCCGCGATCGGGTCGGAGTCGTCGTTCGTCTTGTCCTGCTCGGTCATTCCTGCTCTTCACATCACTTGTCTAGTGGCACGGTCCGCGCGTTCGGGTCGTAGTTCGGCGGCGGACCGGCGGTGTCGTCACCGCGTGGTCGTGGGGCGTTGGCCGATCCGCGGATCTGCTGCGCCGGGTCCTCGGTGACACAGTACAGATTGGTCGGAACGCTGAGCTCGAGGATCTTCGTCGGCCGGACCGGGGTGACCGCGTAGTTGCAGCTGGGCCTCGGGAAGATCGACCCGAAGGCCCACCATGCACCGTCGTGGAACATCGTGAGGCTCTTGACGCTCGCGTCTCGGATCGACGGCAGCAGATTGGCGATCGCGGGGGCGCGCAGTGCGCCCTGTCGGGCGATGTCGACGAACTGCTGCAGCACGTCCGACACCGGGTCGCGGATCTGATTGAGCGAACCCGTGAGACTGGTCAGCTGCGACGGTCCGCGGCCGAGTAAGGTGCGGATCTCCTTGTCGGAAGCGACTGCCGCGTTCACGATGGTGCTCAGCGAGTCGACGGTCGTCCCGAGGTCGGGCTGGATGTTCGCCGTGGTCTTCAGGATCGTGCCGCTGTCGGAGATGAGCTTCTTGGTCTCCGGCAGGACGCGGGCGAGGTCGGCGAAGATGGTTCCGCCCGAGACGAACAGTGCGCGCAGGACGTTGTCGTCGTCGCCGTCGGAACCGAGCGCGACCTCCAGATTGTCCACGGCCGAGCGCAGTTTCACCGGGTCGATCTGTTCGACGACGTTCAGTGCCGATTCCAGCATGGTCGGGAACGGTGCGGTGACCCGGGTCTGGTTGACCTGGATCTCGTCGCCGTCGGTGAAATAGGGACCGTCGGCGGTCTGCGGCTCGAAGTCGACGTACTGCTCACCCGCGGCGGACAGCCCGAGGGCGGCCACGGTCGCGTTCCGGTTGATCTTCACGTCGTCCTCGACCGACACGGTGACGTCGACCGATTCGGGTTGCACCCGGATCTTCTCGACGTCGCCGATCCGGGCGCCGCGCAGGGTCACACCCGAGGTCTCCTGCAGGCCACCGGAGATCGGGAAGTGCACCGTCAGTTGATAGGTGCCCCGGAACGGGTCCCATCGCAGTGCACCGAAGGAGAGGTAGGCCAGCCCGACGAGCATCACGAGGACCAGACCGATGTTGCCGACCAGGATCGAGTGCCGACGCACCCAACTGAACGGTCCGGACAGCGCGCTCATCCGCAGCATCCCTTCGTCCCGGTCAGGCGGGCGAGCAGGCGGGTCAGCGTCTGCTGCAAGGCCTTCGACGCCTCGTCGACGTCGCCCACCTCGGGGAGCCGGCTTGCCGAATCGAAGCCGGCGCCCGGGTTGAGGTAATAGACCTTCGACGACAACGCCGCCGCGCTGCCCGGCGTCGACTTGACCCATTTGGGAGTGAGCACCGCGACGTTGTCCGACAGCGCCCCCAGCGTCGAGGCGCCCTCGCGCAGCCCGTTGAGAGCGGTCTGCAGGTGTCCGATCATCTCGACGAGGTTGTCGCCGTCGGAGTTGAGGAAGTCGTTCGTCGCCGCGGTGACCTGATTCGTCTTGTCCAGGGTCGTCAGGATCTGACCGATCTGTGAGTTGATCGCGTTCACCGCCGGACCCAGTTTGTTGATCGATGCCATGATCTGCGCGCGACCCGCCGCGAGCTGGTCGGTCAGCACCCGCGTGGTGCGCATCGACTCGTCGACCGCTCCGGCATTCTGGTTGAACTTGGTGATCGCCGTCGTCAGACCCTCGATGGAGCCGGACAGCGCATCCGGATCGGCGGACACCGCACTGCTGAGTTCGGTGAGGATCACCTGGACCGAGCTCAGCGAGCCGCTGTCGACCAACCCCGACGTGCTGACCAGCAGGTCCTCGACGGTCGCCGCCGCCGAGGTCGGGCCGGACAGTGTGTCACCGTTCGTCATGTAGCCGGTCGGCTGCCCCTTGGGTGGCAACAGGGCGACGAACACGTCACCGAGTGGGGTCGCCTGACGCAACTCCGCGCCCGTTCCGACGGGCAGCTTCGACGAGGTGCCGACGTTCATGGTCACGATCGCCGAATAGTCGTGCGCGACGATGTCGGACACCTGCCCGACGTCGGTGCCATAGAGCTTCACCTTGGCCCTCGTGGGCAGGTTGAGCGCGTTGTCGAACTTCGCTGTGAGCTCGATCGAGTCGCCGATGCCTCCCGGTGCCGGCAAGGGGATCTGTTCGACCGTCAGACCCGGCACGATCCCGCAACCCGACATCGTCAACACCGCGGTCACCGCCGCCGCCATGATCCCGCGGCGCCGCAACCGGCGACCCGATCCGCCGTCGGGTTGCCCCCGGAAGGGTGCGGGGTGCGTCTCTCGCACGGTCTCGCGTGTCATTTCGTCAGCTCCAGGAGTGCCGAGAAGACCCCCAGGTCGGGTCCGAAATCCTTCAGTTGTCCGGTGCGGCAACCATTCTTCTGCAGGTTGATCGCCTGGCAGAAGGTCGACAGCGCCTCGGTGTCGATCAGCGACTTGTCCAGGAGCACCTGCGCTCGCCACGCGCCCTGTTCCGCCGACACCGAGTTGCTGAGGTTCTGGAACAGCAACGGTCCGAGGTCGATGGTCTCGACGACCTGCCGGGAGAAGTCGCTCAGGTTGGACGCCAGCGCGGCGAGACGGCCGGTCGACGAACCGATGGTCCCGGCGTTGTCACGCAGGAAGGCCGTCGTGTTCTGCAGCGCGACATTGAGATCCGCCAGTGTCGCCTGCAGGCCCGGTGCCTGGGTTCGCAACATGCCCGCCACGTCGTTGATCGAGTTCGAGAACGCGGTCATCTTCGGGTAGTTCGAGACGAGGGTCGTCGTGAGCTTCTGCACGGTGCGGATGATGTCGACGAGGGCATCGCTGTTGCCCGACGCGACCGAGCCGGCCTTGCTGAGCTCGTCGAGGGCCTCGCGCATCCGTTCGCCGTTGCCGCTGGTGATGCCGGAGGTGATGTCGATCATGTCGGCCACCGGGCCCTCGCCCGGCGCATCGCCGGACAGCGACTTCACCAGACCGTCGATGGAGTCGAACAACTCGCCCACCGACACCGGGCTCTTCGTCTGGGTGATGACCGCGCCGTCGGTGAGCTTGGGACCCTCCGAATAGGTCGGCGACAGCTCGACGTGACGCGTGGTCACGATCGAGGTGTTGACGATCGCTGCGGTGGCGTCGGCCGGGATCGGAACGTCCTTGTCGACCGTGAAGGTCACCTTGACCCGATTGCCCTGCTGCTCCACGGAGGTCACCTGCCCCACCGGCATGCCGAGCACGGCGACGTCATTGCTCTTGTAAAGACCGGAGACGTCGTCGAAGTAGGCGGTGACCTCGATGGCCGACCCGAAGGCCGTCGTCCACTTCGCCGGGATGAGCGAGCAGCCGGACAGGCCGAGCACGACGAGTACCGACACCGCGGTCAGTGTCAGCGAGCGTCGGAGCGTCGTACGGCTCAGCATCCGTCCACCACCCGTGCCGTGCACAGCCAGTTGTCCGGGAAGATGCCCCAGGGCAGATAGCCGTTGGCATACGGTCCGTCGCCGATCACGTTGTTGGTGAGCCGCGCGGTGACGGGGAGGACCTCGAGCAGTTTGCGCAGGTTCTGCCGGTTCTTCTCCAGACCCTGCGACATCGTGTTGAGGTTGGCCATGATGGGGGCGAACTGGTTTCCGTTCTCCCGGGCGACCGCGCGGGCCTGCTCGGTGAGTTCGGCGATGCCGTCGAGCATGCGGGTGACCAAAGCCTCGCGGGCGGCGATCTTCTCGGCGAGCTGGCGGCCCTGGCCGACGATGATCGACAACTGCGTCTGACTGTCGTTGACGATGGAGGTCACCGTCTTGGTGTCGCTCACGAGCTGATTGATCTGGTCGCGTCGATTGGTGATCACCTTCGACATCGCGGTCAGTGAGTCCAGCGTCGGCTTGGTGACCGCGGGCGCGCCGGCCAGCTGCTTGTTGAGTGTGCGCAGCCCCTCGGCGAAGTCCTCGTCGTTGATGCCGGCGATGACCGGTGTCCCCGCCTCGATCGTCTTCTGCAGGTCGTAGGGCACGCTGGTCTGCGAGATGCGGCCGTCGGGCGCCGGTGATGTCGAATCACCCAGAGAGACATCGACATAGCGCTGCCCCAGGAGCGTCGACATCTTGATCTCGGCGGAACCGTTGGAGGTGACGTCGACATCTTGGTCGACCTTCATGGTGACCGTCACGTGATTTCCGGCGAGCTCGGTGGAGCTCACCTCACCGACGTCGATTCCCGCGACGCGCACCTTGTCGCCGGGCCGGATTCCGCCGGCCTGCGCGAAGTCGCCGACGTAGGTCTTCTTGCCGATGTGAGCTCCGGCCAGCCCCGTCACGGCCAGGACCAGCAGTACGATGACCACGGCACCGGCCAAGCCGTACCAGACGCGCCGGTTCTCGTCGAAGTGCTTGCGCCACCTGCTCATCGGCACACCTCCGAGTGTCGTGTGCCGCCGATCTTGTTGATCAGTCCCGGCGGAAAGAGGACGTCGCCGATCGCGATGTCGAGATCACATGCGTAGATGTTCAGGTAGGCACCCTGTCCGAGTACGAGCGGGAAATGACCGAGGAAGACCGGCAGCTGGCCGGCCAGGCGATCGAGCTTGGCACCGTTGGCGATCAGCGTGTTCGTAGCCGCCCGCGCATCGGTCGCCGCGCCGGCCAGCGAATCCCGGCTCTGCGAGAGCACGTCGGCGAACCCGCTCGCGGTCTGACCGATCTGCGTCACCGACTTGCCGAAGGCGGCGGAGTTGGCGTTCAGATCACGGATCAGCGTGGAGATGCTGTCGACGACGGTGGTCACCTGATTGCCCTGCAGCGACAGATCGCGCATCACCGAACTGAGGTTGTTGATGATCGCCCCGATCACCTGATCGCGGTCGGCCATGTCACTGGCGAGCGTGCCGACCTCGGCGACGGTGTAGCTCAGCGACACCTGGTTGCCCTGGAATGCCTGGATCAGGCCTTCCGAGAGTGCGTTGACCTGTTCGGGTTTCAGCGTCTCGAAGACCGGCTGGAACCCGGCGAGCAGTCGTGTCACGTCGAAGGAGTCCTCGGACGGCTGCTGCAGCGTCGATCCGGCGGCGAGGGGCTTGCTCTCCTTCCCCTCGGCCAGGGTGAGCGACAGATATCGCTGTCCGATGAGGTTCTGGTAGCGGATCGCCGCCTGCGTGTTGGTGAACACCGACTGGTCGGTCTGCACCTCGAAGGTGACGCGGGCGCGCCCGTCGTCGAGCGAGATGTCGCCGACCCGGCCCACCCGCACGCCGGCCATGCGGACGTCGTCACCCGAGGCGAGGCCGGACGCGTCGTTGAAGTAGGTCGTGTACGAGTTGGTGTTCCCCGGCAGCGATCGTTCCAGGGTCGACCAGATGACGTAGGTCAGCAGCAGTGCCACGACCCCGAACACCGTGAATCCGATCAGCGGTTTGCGGATGCTGGCCTGGCCGCGGCTCATCGGCCACCTCCCTGGCTGTCACGCCGGCTGTCACGCTGGGCACCGGGAGCCTTCGGCGCGATGGTGCTCGACTGCACAAGGGGCCCGAGCATCAGGGTGTCGGCGGCTGTCGGCTTTCGTTTGAGTGCCGTGCCGAGGGTCTTGTTGTCGGCGCCCGTGGACACCGCACCGAACTTCGCCGCATTGCGCCGCATGCCGTTGGACGGATAGATCATCAGCGGTCCCGAGCTCGTCGGTCCCGTACCCGTACCCGGCCCGACACATCCGGGTCCACGCGTCTGGCCGTACCTGCCGCCGTTGTACACCGGGCAGTTCTGCCGCGTATACCGTTCGAACGCACCGAAGCTCACGCCGATGTTCAACTGCGCGTGACCGTTCACACCGGTGAACACGGTCAGCACCTTGGCCGCGAGGTTGTTCAGTGCCGTCAGTGCCTGGGGTAGCGATTCCGGTTCCAGGACAGCCGCTCCGATCATGGTGTTGAGGTCGCGTACGACCCGCTGCCCGCGATTCCCGTTCGCCGCGAACAGCGCCTGGGTCTCGTCGAGGACGCCTTGCCCGGCGGACAGCAAAGCGGTGAGATCCTGCTGCTTCTCCGCGATGGTCATCGCGGGGATCACGCTACGACCCAGGGTGTCCAGCAGCTCGGGAGTCGACTGCGACAAGCCGCGGACGGCGTTGTTGAAGTTGTCGAACCCCGACGGCGCACCGGGCGGGAACTGCGCGTTGATGGTCTGCCAGTAGTTGTTCAGCAGCGGTACGAACGCGCCGAACACCGCGCCGCCGCCCTTGAGCGCGTCGGCGAGTGTCCCGAGCACCGATGCCAGCTCCTCCGGCGGCACGGCCTGCAGCAACGTCCGGATCTCGTTCTGCGCGTCCTGGAGTCGGAGGGTCTCCAGTGACTCGTTGGCCGGGATCGTCGCATCCGACGACAGGTGCCCGGCATCCGGTTGATCGGGCCGGACGAGTTCGACCGAGTTGACGCCGAACAGGTTCGACGGCACGGTCCGTGCGGTGACGTTGCTCGGGATGCCCTCGGCCTGATCCGGATCGATGTCGATGCCGACGTCCTTGTACGGCAGATTCCCGGGACCCACCTCGTTACTGAGCTCGATGGACTTCACCGATCCGACGATCAGCCCGTTGTACCGCACGTCGGCACTCGTGAGGAGACCGTCGCCGACGTCGGTGAGCTTCGCGGTCACCGGGACCGTGGAGGTGAACGTGCCCTGATAGCGCAGGAAGAGCAGGACGAACAGGATGAGGAGCGCGACGAGGAAGGCGATGCCGCGCAGGACATAGGTGAGCAGCGAGGGATCGCGGCCACCGGTGGCGATGTTCATCTCCTCCCCCTATCCCGAGATCTTGATTCCGGGAGACGTGCCCCAGAACACCAATGTCATGACGAGATTCGCGAAGACGATCACGATGATCGCCATCCGGATCGCGTGACCGGCGGCCACACCCACACCTTCGGGACCTCCAGAGGCGAAATAGCCGTAGTAACACTGGATGAACGTCGTCAGCAGGACGAAGACGATCACCTTGATGAACGAGAAGACCATGTCCGACGACAACAGGAACTGGTTGAAGTAGTAGAGATAGGTGCCCGCACCCTGGTCGCTCTGGAGTTGGTACATCACCTGACACGCGAGGTAATTGGCCGCGAGCGACACCGCGTACAGCGGCACGATCGCCAGGACCGCCGCCGACATGCGCGTGGTGACGAGATAGGGCAAGGGTCGGATCGCGATCGACTCGAGCGCGTCGATCTCCTCGGCGATCCGCATCGAACCGAGTTGCGCGGTGAACCGGCATCCGGACTGCGCGGTGAACGCGGTCGCCGCGAGCAGCGGCGCGATCTCGCGCGTGGTGGCGAATGCCGACAGTCCGCCGGTGACCGGGCCCATGCCGAGCAGGTTCAGCGCGGTGTAGCCCTCGATCCCGACGGTCGCCCCGCCCATCAGGCCGAGGATGACCATGACGCCGACGGTGCCGCCGCCGACGACCAGCGCACCGTTGCCCCACGCCACGTCGGACAGCAGCCGCCACACCTCCTTGCGGTAGTGCGTGAAGGTCAGCGGCACCGACCCGACCGACTTCACCAGGAAGGTGATGAGGTGGCCCATCGCCGCGATGCCGTCACGCGGACCGCGATACAGGCCCTTGGCCGCCTCGACCGGCCGCAACAGCGGCGGTACATACCGGGACGCGGTCATCTCACACCACCTTCGCCGGGACGAGCATCGAGAACAACTGGGTGAGCACCACATTGACCGTGAACAGCAGCAGGACCGAGTTCACCACGGCCGCGTTCACCGAGTTGGCCACGCCGGCGGGCCCACCCTTCGTGTTCAGCCCGCGGTCACAGGCCACCACCGCGACGATGGCACCGAAGATGACGGCCTTGATGATCGCGAATGCCAGGTCGGACGTACTGGCGAACGACGCAAAGGTGCCCGTGTAACTGCCCGGGGTACCACCCTGGAAGTACACGTTGAACACGTAGCCGGTGATGAAGCCGACGAAGCAGACGAACCCGCAGAGCAGGAAACTGACGACCATCGTCGCCAGCAGACGTGGCGAGATGAGGCGCTGGACGGGGTTGACCCCCATCACCCGCATCGCGTCGATCTCGTCGCGGATGGTGCGCGAGCCGAGGTCCGCGGCGATCGCCGATCCCACGGCCCCGGCGAGCAACAACGACGTCACCAACGGTGCGCCCTGCCGGATCACGCCGAGACCCGTCGCAGCACCGGAGAACGATGTCGCACCGATCTGCCCGGCGATGTTCGACACCTGGATGGACACGATCACGCCGATCGGGATCGCGACGAGGAACGTTGGGAACACAGACGTGCTGGCCATGAAGGCGCACTGTCGGATGAACTCTCCGAACGGGAACCGCCGCTTGACGATGTCGACGAAGAGGACTTTGAAGACCTCGACGAACATGCCCATCTGGCGCCCGAACGTGTCGAACGAGGCCACGACGTGTTCACGGAACCACCGGCGTATCCCGCCGGAGCTCCGTGCCCCGCCCCCGTTCGACGTCACCGCGTCAGTACTCAATCCCCTACCCTCGCGTTCGACTCCCCACACCCGGGGTAAGTCATATCACATATATGTTCTGGATCGAGACGCATGGTCGACTCCGTGCTGTCATGTACATCCCCCCGGATGAGCCGATCCCCCGGCCGGTAATATACCTCGCTTTGCTCCCAGTGCTGTGTCACGGGTCACACTACCGAGATCTGCGCCTTCAGTACGGGCGACATACCTTGTGTTGAGTGACCGATGAGTCGAGGACTGCCGACACCATAACTGGGACGAGCGACCAGAGGTGGGAAAACCCCTTCATTCCGGTCCCGGCGAGTCCCCATCCCTTGCCGGAGCCGCCGTCGTCACCTGCAGAGCTGCGGGTCTGGGCGCCGGACGCAGAGACCGTGACGCTGGTTCTCGACGAGCCCGGCGCCGACGAGCCCCGGCAGGTCGGCATGCGGCGTGACACGACATCCGCCGGCTGGTGGGTCCCCACCGACGCCCCTGAGCTCGACGTCTCGCCCGCGAGGTACCGCTATGCGGTCGACGGTGGCGATCCCGTCCCGGATCCGCGGGCGCCCCGACTCCCCGACGGTGTCCACGGTTCCGCCGCCCTGTACCGCGCCGACGAATCGGTATGGCACGACGACGGCTGGACCGGGCTCGACATCCGCGGGGCCGTGCTCTACGAACTGCACATCGGCACCTTCACCACCGACGGCACGTTCGACGCGGCGATCGACCGCCTCGACCACCTGGTGGACCTCGGGGTCGACGTCGTCGAGGTCATGCCGATCAACTCGTTCAACGGCGCCCATGGGTGGGGCTACGACGGCGTGGCGTGGTTCGCGGTCCACGAGCCGTACGGCGGCCCCGACGGTTTCGCCCGGTTCGTCGACGCCTGCCATCGCCGTGGACTCGGCGTCGTGCTCGACGTCGTCTACAACCATCTCGGGCCGTCGGGCAATTATCTGCCCAGGTTCGGTCCGTATCTGACCGAGGGCACGACCAGCTGGGGATCGTCGGTCAACCTGTCCGAGCCTGACTCCGACGAGGTCCGGGCGCTGATCCTCGACAACGCCCTGCGCTGGTTCGCCGAGTTCCACGTCGACGGACTGCGGCTGGACGCGGTGCATGCCCTCGTCGACCACAGCGCGGTGCATCTGCTGGAGGAACTGGCGGTCGCCACCGATGCGCTCGCAGTCGAGCTCGGTCGACCCCTGTCGCTCATCGCGGAGAGCGACCTCAACGACCCGCGGTTGATCCTCCCGCGCGACCTCGGCGGCTACGGCCTCACCGCACAGTGGGACGACGACATCCATCACGCCGTCCACACCGCCGTGTCCGGAGAGCGGCAGGGTTACTACGCCGACTTCGGCAGCCTGGAGGCACTGGCGAAGGTGTTGCGGGGAGGCTTTTTCCACGACGGCACCTATTCGTCGTTCCGCCGCCGTCGCCACGGGCGCCCGATCCCCACCGGTGTTGTCTCCGCCGCCTCGCTGCTCGCCTACACATGCAACCACGATCAGGTCGGCAACCGCGCGATCGGCGATCGCCCGTCGGCCTATCTCGACGGCGGGCAACTCGCCGTCAAGGCGGCACTCGTCCTGCTGTCCCCGTTCACGCCGATGCTGTTCATGGGCGAGGAGTGGGCGGCGGGCACACCGTTCGCATTCTTCACCTCCCACCCGGAGCCAGAACTGGCCGACGCCGTCCGCAACGGTCGGCGCAGCGAGTTCGCCGACCACGGCTGGGACAGCGCCGACGTCCCCGATCCGCAGTCGCCGGCCACATTCGAACGCTCGCGACTCGACTGGACCGAGCCCGAGCAGCCCGAACACCACCGGATACTGACGTTCTATCGTCGGCTCATCGCACTGCGCCGGGCCGAACCCGACCTGCACCGCGGCGACTTCGCCTCCATCAGCACCGCCTTCGACGACGACGCCGGATGGTTCGCGATGTTCCGCGGCGATTGGGCGGTCGTGTGCGTGTTGTCGGCGGAGGAGACGGTCGTACCGATCGACCTGCGTCCCGAGCTGTCCTGGGCGGAGCCCACTCTCGGGGAGGACGGTGTCCGCAGCCCCGGCCACAACGTCGTCATCGGGCGGCTGTCACGTCCGTGAGCGACGTCGTGCGCTCACGTCAGATAGTCGTAGGCGGGGGTTCCCGGTTCGAGCCGTTCACAGTGCAGCCGCGAATGCGACATCCGATCCATCAGTCCCGCAAGACCTTCGGGCTCCCCGAGCTCGACGCCGACGAGGGCGGCACCGGTCTCGCGGTTGTTGCGCTTGACGTATTCGAACAGCGTGATGTCGTCGTCGGGCCCGAGCACGTCGTCGAGGAACCGGCGCAGCGCGCCCGGCTCCTGTGGGAAGTCGACGAGGAAGTAGTGCTTGAGTCCCTGGTGCACCAGCGAACGTTCGATGATCTCGCCGTAACGCGAGACGTCGTTGTTGCCGCCGGAGATCAGACACACGACCGTGGCGTCCGGCGGTAGGTCGAGGTCGGTGAGAGCAGTGACGGCGAGGGCGCCCGCGGGCTCGGCGATGATGCCTTCGTTCTGGTACAGCGCGAGCATCGTCGAGCAGATGGCACCCTCGTCGACGTGCATGATGTGTGCGGTGCCCGGCGACGGCGTGTGCCGGACAGCCGCGTCGAGGACGGGCACGGCGGGCCGCGGGGCGACGTCGGCGAGCACGGGATGCGCCGCGATCGTCGCGCCGAGCTCGGCCATCACCCGATGACCGATGGAGCCGATCCGTTTGACGGCGGCGCCGTCGACGAACGGGTCGATCGTCTCGAGGGTGACCGGGCCGCCCGCGGCCAGTGCCGCCGACAGGGAGACCGCACCGGTGGGCTCGACGCCCACGATCGCGACGTCATCGCTCAGGGAACGGAGGTAGGTCGCCATCCCGGCGAGGCAACCGCCACCGCCGACCGGTGCGACCACCACGTCGGGGAGCCGGCCGAGCTGGTCAACGATCTCGTGGGCGATCGTGCCCTGACCGGCCGCTGTCCGGGTGTCGTCGAAGGCGTGGATCCATGCGGCCCCGGTGCGCATGACATCGGCCTGAGCGGCCGCCGCGGCGGCGTCGTAGGTCTCCCCCACGGCGATCAACGTGACGAAATCGCCGCCATGCCAACGGATTCGATCACGCTTCTGTTTCGGGGTCGTCGTCGGTACGTAGATCCGACCGGAGACCTGCATGGTGCGGCACGCATAGGCGACACCCTGTGCGTGGTTGCCGGCGCTCGCAGCGACGACCCCGCGGGAGAGTTCCTGCTCGGACAGCTGGGCCATCACGTTGTAGGCGCCGCGGATCTTGTAGGAGCGAACCGTCTGCAGGTCCTCGCGCTTGAGGAAGACGCGTGCGCCCGCGCCCGCGGACAGTCGCGGCGCGTCCTCGAGCGGGGTGCGGGCAATGGCGTCGGCAATTCGCGGGACGGCGGCGACGACGGCGTCGCCGGTCAACGAGGGATGCTGATGAACCGGTGCCTGCTGGGTACTCACGACCTCCATGCTCTCACCTGCACGTGTCGTCGGCGCGCGCGGTGTTCGCGGGGCGGTGGGCGTAGGTGGTCGACGTGACGTGGTCGACGGGCCTAGACTCCGCAAGAGGTCAACGATCTGTCGTCCACCGCCGACAGCGCGCCGGAACGGCGAACCGAATGGTGGGACGACGCACACCGATGTGGGAGGCCCACCATGTTCGGACGTACCTTCTCGAACCCGCCGACGTCATCCCGGCCCGGTATCCCCCGTCGCCGACGACGCCGCGTCGTCGCAGCGATGTCGGCGGCGGCGGTCACCGCGGGCCTGGCCACCGCTGTCACCGCCCCGCAGGCAAATGCCGCACCGGTCTGCCCTGGCGCGGGCCAACCGGCACGCCTGGTCGGCACGGTGCCGGGTGCGGCACTGGAGGGCCTCACCGTCGATGCGGGTGGTCGGCTGTACACGACGGATCTCAATTCCGGGCGCGTGTTCCGGTTGTCGCGGCCGGGAGCGCCGGCCGTACCGATCGCACGGGTACCCGACGGAGGCGCGGGCGCGCTCGCGTGGGCGCGCGACGGCGCACTGCTCGTCGGCTACGGGGCCGATGCGCGGGTGGTCGCCGGAGATGCGCTGCGGCACGCCGGGATCGCGCGACTGAACACCGCAAACCTGGCATTGCGCCCATGGGTCCGCGGCCTGTCCGCCGCCAACGGCATGGATGTCGCGGGCAACGGAATCGTCTATGCCACCAACGATTTCGGCAATCTGATCGGCCGTGTCCAGCCGAACGGGACGGTTCAGGCGAACTGGGGATCGCTGCCGAGTGCGAACGGGGCCGTGCTCGGTCGGGGCGATCGCTGGTTGTACGTGTCGCGAACCTTCGTCAATCCCGGCGTGAGCCGGGTCTCGACGGCGAACCCGCGGGTCGTGCAGAGTCTGTTGAACCTCGGCGGTGACATCACCGCGACTCCCGACGGGCTGACCCTGGATTCGCGCGAGCGACCGGTGGTGCCGTTCAATGCGGCGGGACAGGTCGTTCGGATCACCGCACCGGGACGCTACTGCGTACTGGCATCCGGGCTCCCGCTGTCGAGCGTGCTCTCCTACGGCCGCGGCGGTCAGGGCTTCTCCGCCGGACACCTCTACCGTGCCGGCTTCGATGGCCGGATTTATGAGATCCCCGGCGGATTCGACCCGGCGGCGACGGCTGCGCATCCGGGGTCCTGACTGCTGCACGTCGCAGACGTGAGGGCGTGGTCGCCCGGCAATGGATGGTCGCCGTCTGCGTCGATCTCGATGCCGTCGGCGAGACGGCGACTGCCGTCAGTGGGTCTCAGGAACGGGGATGCAGCGCGTACCAGGCGCGCTCGGCCCACCACACGGCGATGAGAGCCAGGCCGGAAGCCCACGCGACCGCGGCCGCGGAGCCGGTGATCGTCAGCGCGATCAGCGCCACGACCAGTGCGGCGATCACGGCATGCACCTTGTAGGCGGGCCACCGCACGCCGGCGATGTCGACAGCGGGTGCGTCGGCTGCACGGCCGTGTCCGGAACGTACCTCGACCGTGGCTGTCGGATTCGCTGCGGTCATCGTCACTCCTCGATGTCGGCGGTGATCGCGGGCTGGGCGATCTCCACATCGTCGAGTGTAACGCAGACGGAACTAAAATGTTCGGGTGACCGAAACCCAGGCTTCGGCGACGCGGCTACCTTCGGCTTCTCGCAGGTCAGCCGCCCATACAGCTCGGGCCGAGCAGTGCCTTCAGATCACCCATCAACGCTGAACTCGGGGTGACGCGCAGCGCATCGGTGAGCCGCAGGAGTGTCGAGCGCTGCTCACTGACCAAGGTCACGTGGACGTCGGCGGTTCCCGGATGCCGCGACAGCACCTGCTTGAGGGCCTGCACCCGATCGGGTGTGCACGCGCGGGCACTCAAGGTCAGGGCGACGGGTTTGGCCGTGCCGACGGCGGCCAGATCCGGCACCGCGAGATCGTTGGCGCTGATCATCGTGCTGTCATCGCGGACGTTGACCCGCGCCTTGATGAGCACGATGTTGTCCGCGACGATGTCGAGCCCGAAGACGGAGAACGAGCGCGGGAAGAAGTAGACCTCGACACCGCCGACCATGTCCTCGAGGGTGACGACAGCGTACGGCTCGCCCTTCTTGTTCACCCGGCGGTTCACCGACGAGATGATCCCGCCGATGGTGATCTGCGCGCCGTCGGGGACCGACCCCTCGAGCAGTGCGGTGATGGACGTGTCGGTCTGTGCTGCGATCGCGTGCTCGACACCGCCGAGCGGGTGTCCGGACACGTACAGCCCCAACATCTCTCGTTCGAGAGCCAGCTTGTGCTTGGAGTCCCACTCCTCATCGGGCACCTTGACGGCGAACACCTCGGCCATGGTGTCGTCGGCGCCGCCGGCGTCACCGAACAGATCGAACTGGCCGATCGCCTCGGCCTTTTTGGTACCGATCACCGATTCGACGGCGTCACCGTGGATCAGGAACAGACCCTTGCGTGGATGCGACAGCGAATCGAAGGCACCGGCCTTGATGAGCGATTCGGTGACCTTCTTGTTGCAGGCCGTCACGTCGATCTTGCCGAGATAGTCGGAGAAGCTCGTGAACTTCCCCTTCTCCTCGCGGGCCGCGAGGATCGACGAGACGACACCGGTGCCGACGTTGCGCACCGCGGCGAGACCGAAGCGGATGTCGCCCCCGACGGCGGCGAAGTTGCGCTGCGACTCGTTGACGTCCGGTGGCAGGACGGTGATGCCGAGCTTGCGGCAATCGGCGAGGTAGATCGCCGCCTTGTCCTTGTCGTCGCCGACCGACGTGAGCAGACCGGCCATGTACTCGGCCTTGTAGTTCGCCTTCAGATAGGCGGTCCAGAACGAGACGAGGCCGTACCCCGCGGCGTGCGACTTGTTGAACGCGTACCCGGCGAACGGGAGGATGGTGTCCCAGAGCGCCTTGATCGCCGCGGACGAGAAGCCGTTGGACTTCATGCCCTCCTCGAAGCCCTCGAACTCGGCGGCGAGGACCTCGGCCTTCTTCTTGCCCATCGCGCGGCGCAGGATGTCTGCTCGTCCGAGCGAGTATCCGGCGACCTTCTGTGCGATCTGCATGATCTGCTCTTGGTAGACGATCAGACCGTAGGTGTCGGCGAGGATCTCCTTGAGTGGTTCCTCGAGCTCGGGGTGGATGGGCTTGACCGGCTGGCGCCCGTTCTTGCGGTCGGCGTAGTCGTTGTGGGCGTTCATGCCCATCGGTCCCGGACGGTACAGCGCAAGAACGGCGACGATGTCCTCGAAACCGGTGGGCTGCATGCGCTTCAGGAGTTCGCGCATCGCGCCGCCGTCGAGCTGGAACACACCGAGCGTGTCGCCACGCGCGAGCAGTTCGTAGGTCTTCGGGTCGTCGAGCGGCGCCGCGTCCAGATCGAGATCGATGCCGCGGTTGGTCTGGATGTTCTCGATCGCGTCACCGATGACGGTGAGGTTGCGCAGACCGAGGAAGTCCATCTTCAGCAGACCGATGGCCTCACACGACGGGTAATCCCAACCGGTGATGATGGCGCCGTCCTGGGCGCGCTTCCACACCGGGATCGCGTCGGTCAGCGGCTCACTGGACATGATGACCGCGCAGGCGTGGACGCCGGCGTTACGGATCAGACCCTCGAGTCCGAGGGCGGTGTCGTAGATCTTCTTGACGTCCGGGTCGGTCTCGATGAGGGTGCGTACCTCGGAGGCCTCGGCATACCGCTCGTGATCGGAGTCGGTGATGCCCCAGACCGGGATGTCCTTGGCCATGATGGGCGGCGGCAGCGCCTTGGTGATGCGGTCGGCGATGGCGAAGCCCGGCTGGCCGAACTGGACACGCGCGGAGTCCTTGATCGCGGCCTTGGTCTTGATGGTGCCGAAGGTGATGACCTGGGCCACCTTGTCCGAGCCCCACCGTTCGGTGGCATAGCGCACCATCTCACCGCGGCGGCGATCGTCGAAGTCGATGTCGATGTCGGGCATCGAGACGCGCTCGGGGTTGAGGAACCGCTCGAACAGCAGACCGTGCGGGATCGGATCGATGTTGGTGATCCCGAGCGCCCAGGCGACCAGAGAACCGGCCGCCGATCCGCGCCCCGGACCCACCCGGATGCCGACCTCCTGCGCGTGGCGGATCAGGTCACCCACCACGAGGAAGTAGGCCGGGAACCCCATCTGGATGATGACGTCGAGTTCGTAGTTGGCGCGCTCCTGGTACTCCTGGGGCACCTCGGCGCCCGGGAACCGACGGTCCCGGAGTCCCTCGGCGACCTCCTTGCGCAGCCAGGTCTGCTGCGACTCCCCTTCGGGCACAGGGAAGATCGGCATGCGGTCCCGGTGGGTGAACACGTCGGCATAGCTCTGCACGCGCTCCCCGATCTCGAGCGTGTTGTCGCAGGCGCCGGGCACGACGTCGTCCCAGAGAGCGCGCATCTCATCGGCGGACTTCAGGAAGTAACCGTCGCCGTCGAACTTGAAGCGTGTCGGGTCCGAGAGCGTCTTGCCGGTCTGCACACACAGCAGGGCCTCGTGACTCTTCGCGTGGTCCTTGGTGACGTAGTGGCAGTCGTTGGTGACCAGCGGCTTGATGCCGAGTTTGCGACCGACCTCGAGGAGTCCGTCGCGGACGCGCCGCTCGATCTCGAGGCCGTGCTCCATGAGCTCGAGATAGAAGTTCTCCTTGCCGAAGATCTCCTGCCACTTCGCCGCCGCCTCGAGCGCCTCACGCTCCTGTCCCAGCCGAAGTCGCGTCTGGACCTCGCCGGACGGACATCCTGTCGTCGCGATGATCCCCTCGGCGTACTGCGCGATGAGGTCGGCGTCCATGCGCGACCACTTGCCGAGTTGTCCCTCGATGGACGCCAGCGACGACAACTTGAACAGGTTGCGCAGGCCGGTGGCGTTCTCCGCGACCATCGTCATGTGCGTGTACGCACCGCTGCCGGAGACGTCGTCGTCCTTCTGATCGCGGGTGCCCCAGGTCACGCGCTTGGTGTTGAACCGCGATTCCGGCGCGATGTAGGCCTCGATCCCGATGATCGGGGTGATGTCGTTCTTGACCGCGGTGTTGTAGAACTCGCTCGCACCGAACATGTTGCCGTGGTCGGTCATCCCGATCGCCGTCATGCCGAGGCGTTTGGCCTCGGCGAACAGCGGCGACACCTTCGCGGCACCGTCGAGCATGGAGTACTCGGTGTGGTTGTGCAGGTGGACGAACGAACTGGACATCGGCAAGTGGGGTCACTTTCGGGTCGCGGGGTCGTGATCACTGTATGTCGCGGCACCGACGCTTTCGCGCGTTGTCGGCGTGTCGGTGATGCGTGTCGGGAAACGTGTCGACACGCGTCGTCGGGCAGGTCGCTCAGCCCTCGCGGAGAAGATCCAGCGCCGCCTGGAGATCGGCGGGATACGCACTGGTGAACTCGACGCGACGACCGTCGGCGGGGTGCGCGAAGGCGAGCGACCGGGCATGCAGCCACTGCCGTTCGAGACCGAGCCGCTGCGCCAGGACCGGGTCCGCGCCGTAGGTCAGGTCACCGCAGCAGGGGTGATGCAGCGCGGAGAAATGCACACGGATCTGGTGGGTGCGTCCGGTCTCGAGGTGGACGTCCATCAGCGACGCCGACGCGAACATCTCGAGCGTGTCGTAGTGAGTGACACTCGGTTTGCCGTTGGCGGTGACCGCGAACTTCCAGTCGCTGCCCCGGTGACGGCCGATCGGCGCGTCGATCGTGCCGGACGGCGGGTCGAGGTGTCCCTGCACCAGCGCGTGGTATCCCTTGTCGACCTCCCGATCGCGGAACGCACGTTTGAGCATCGTGTACGCGTTCTCGGACACCGCGATCACCATGACGCCCGAGGTGCCGACGTCGAGCCGGGACACGATCCCCTGGCGTTCCTGGGCGCCCGAGGTGGAGATGCGGTAGCCGGCCGCGGCGAGTGCACCGACGACGGTCGGACCGGTCCACCCCTGCGACGGATGCGCGGCGACGCCGATCGGTTTGTCGACGACGATGATGTCGGAGTCGTGGTAGATGATGTCGAGTCCCTCGACGGGTGTCGGCTCGACGCGCAGCGGCTCGGCCGGCTCCGGCAGGGTGACGTCGAGCCAGGCTCCGGCCGAGAGCTTGTGGGATTTGCCCACGGCGACGCCGTCCACCGTGACGTCCCCGTCCTCGGCGAGCGTCGCCGCCACCGTCCGCGACAACCCCAGGATCCGCGCGACGCCGGCGTCGAGCCGCATCCCGTCGAGTCCGTCCGGCACCGGCATCGAGCGGGACTCACGCATCGGCGTCCCCCACCCGGCCGCCGGTGCGCCCGGTGTCGTGGGCCGTGCCGGGATCGGGGTCGTCGGGATCGAGGTCGCCGCGATCGTGTCGTGCGGCCCATCCGGTGCGGGATCCGTCGTACTCGAAGCCGAAGAGCGACAGCGCGACCAACAGGATCGCGCCACACACGACGGCGGAGTCGGCGACGTTGAACACCGGCCACCATCCGACGGACACGAAGTCGACGACGTGTCCGCGCAGCGGTCCGGGCGACCGGAAGATGCGGTCGGCGAGGTTGCCCATCGCACCGCCGAGTACCAGACCGAGGCCGAGGATCCACCACGGTGAGCGCAACCGTCCGCTGTAGCGCACGATGCCGATGACCACGCACAGCGCCACGATCGTCAGGATCCAGGTGTAGCCGGAGGCCATGGAGAACGCCGCACCGCTGTTGCGGACCAGCCGCAGGGTCACCACGTCACCGATGATGTGCACCGGCCGCATCGGGTCGAGATTCGCCACCGCCAAGGTCTTGGTCAGCAGATCGAGGCCCACCACGGTCGCCGCGATCCCGAGCAGGATCGCCACCACGGTCCGCCGACGGCGCCCCTCGGACGTGCTCGCCGACTCGACGCCCTCGGGCTCGGCACCCTCGTGCGGCCCGGGTGTCGCTTGGCTCATGACTCCATCATCCACCTCACCATCATCCACGAGCCCTGCAATACCCTGGCTGCCGTGTATCCCCGCCGCACCCGTGTCGCCGTCGCCGCAGCCCTCCTGATCGGACTCGCCGGGTGTGGTGCGGACGAGCAACCCGACGCCGCGGGGTCCGGCACGGCGCAGCAGGGCGGCTGCGCCACGGAGACGACGTCCGGCCGCGAGGGCGTCGATCTGCTGGCGATCCCGCCGGCGAAGGTGACGCTGACGAACCCGGGGTCCGGCGAACGGAAGGTGGCCGCCGCGGCGCCCGACCGGAACAGCCCACAGTCGGCGACGCTCGTGACGACGTCGTCGGTGGCGGCCGTCGGGGACGAGCAGGCCCAGACCGTCGAGATGCCGCTCGAGGCGCGTTTCCACTGCACCGACTCGACGGATGTGGAGATGGTGCTGGGCACGGTCACCTCGCCCGACGCGGAACTCAACGGGCAGCTACGGCCCGTCGCGGGCTCGCAGGCCGGTCTCGCGATCGGGCCCGGCTCGATGCCCATCTCGCTCCGGCTGCTGCCCGCGGAGTCGGCCGGATCACAGGCACGGCTCGCGGTCGAGCAGGCCCTGGTGCAGTCGTTGCAGCTGTCGGTCCCGCTCCCGACGGAGCCGATCGCGGTCGGCGCGACGTGGCGCGCCGAGCGCACGATCAACTCGGCCGCGACGGTGACCCAGCACATCGACGCCACACTCACCGCCTGGGAGGGCAATCGCCTGACCATGGACGTGACCGTGGACGAGACGCCGGTCAACTCCGTCTTCGTGATCCCCGGTTCCGATCAGACGCTGAACATCAGCCGGTTCAGCAACTCCGGCACCGGTCAGGTCACTCTCGACCTCACCCGCGGGCTCCCGGTGTCGGCCCGCATCGACGTCGACGGCGCGCGCGAACTCTTCGGTGCCGATCCGGCGCAACCCCTGATCCAGCGCACCTCGCTGTCGGTCGGCTGGCGCTGACCGGACCACGGCCACACGCCCTGCAGTCGGCGGCCAGAGCCTCGGCACGCAGGCGCCCCTGGGAAAAGCAACGGGCCGGGACAGCGATCGCTGTCCCGGCCCGTTCCCTGTCGACCCGGTCACATCAGGTCGATCTCGTCAGATCAGTTGGGCGCCTTCGACGACGCTCCACCGGCATCTGTACACATCGGGGTGGTGACGTTGTTCGCGGTGATCAACGGGCACACCGTGTTCTTCGACAGCTTCCACCGTCCGTCGACGTAGACGATGCTCGCGTCGAGCTTGGTCGGCGGGTTGTCGGGCAGCTTCACCTGCACCTTGACCGTCGCCTTGTTCGGCCCGGCCGGGATCACCGGCGGGAAGATCTCGTAGGTGACGTCCGGGTTGTCCTGCTTGGCCTTGACCAGCTCGTCGAAGATCTTCGGATCCGCCGAGGAACCCTCCACCAGCTCGGTCTTCTGCGAGTTCGGCACGTTCGGGTCCAGCGCCGTGTTGAGCATCTCGTTCAGGGTGGCGACCGACGGCCGCTGATTCGGGTTGGTCACCCCGCTGTCCCCACCGCTGCCGGCATCGGCCGAGGAGGCCGCGGACGACACCGTCGGCACCTCCGGGATGTCGCTGTCATCGCTGCCACAGGCCGCAACCGATGCGACCGATGCCGCGATCAGTGCGGCAGTCACGATCTTCGGAAACTTCACCGATCTCCCTTACTGTCGTTCGTCCGGCCCACGGCGGATCTCCGCCCCCGCAGGTCCTGGCAGTTTCTGGCCGGATTGTCCCCCTCGGGCCCGCCAAAACTCACACCACTATGCCAAATCCACGGCGACGCCCCCAACAACCGCTCTCCGGGGACATCGACGTCGCAGCCGCAACGGTCGGCACCGAGAGAAGGTTCCCCGACGGCCGGCGCCTTAACCTTGACCACCATGGCGACCACTCGAATCGTGCTGATCACCACCGGCGGGACCGTCGCCGCACAGAGCACCCCGGACGGCGCGGTCCCGGCTCTGTCGGCTCGCGATCTGCTCCCCGACGGGCCCCTCGCGGAGATCTCGACGGTCGACCTCATGTCGGTGGACAGTTCCGCCATGACGGTGGGCGATCAGTTCGCGATCGTCCGCGCGATCCATGCCGCGCTGTCGGACCCCGCCGTGGACGGCGTCGTCGTGACCCACGGCACCGACACCCTCGAGGAGACCGCCTACCTCGCCGACCTCTTCCATGGCGACGACCGGCCGGTGGTGTTCACGGGTGCGCAGCGTCCGGCGGATGCGACCGATTGCGACGGCCCGGCGAACATCGCCGCGGCGTTCGCCGCGGTGGCCGACCCGGCGATCCGGGGGCGCGGCGTGGTGATCGAGTTCGGAGGTCAGACCCGTTCCGCGCGTGGAATTTTCAAGGCGTCGACGACGGATCTGGTCGCCTTCGACAACATCCATCACGCATTGCCCCGCCAGTACGTCGGCGACGCCGTCCCGACGGCGGCGCGGATCCGAGTCGACGCACTCGGACTCTATCCGGGCGTCTCCCCCGGACTGATCGCCGCGGCGGTGTCCCAACAGGCGGCGGGCATCGTGCTGTCGACGACCGGCTCGGGCAACACCCATCCCGACATCACCGCCGAGGTGAGCGCTGCCGTACACGCCGGGGTGGTCGTGGTGGTCACGTCCCGGGTCCCCTCCGGCGCCGTGATCCCCACCTACGGCGGAGGAGGCGGGGCCGTCGACCTCGAACGCGCCGGCGCCATCGTCTCGCGGTGGCTGCGTGCCCCGCAGGCGCGGATCGCCACCCTCGCGCTGCTGTCCACCGGGGGCGACGTCGACGCGGTCCGGGCGTTCTTCGCCGAGACCGCCCGCGCCTGACCCGCCACCGAAGGCTGGTACGGCACCGCGACGAGTCAGTCCGGGTCCGTGGACGGCAGGTCCGGCCAGGCGAGGCTGTCCCGCGGATCGGCCCGGCGCAGTTCGGGGTCGTCGGCGCGGAAGGTCACCGCCCGCCCCGGGCCGGTGGCGCGGGTCTCGAAGCGAACCGTCACCACGCCGTGGCCGCTGCCCTGGACCCACCCGTGACCGTGATCGGGGTGTGTGAGGTCAGCGCCTGTCTCCCAACGGTTCTCGTCCTCGCCGGACCCGGTGTCAGCGGAGCTGCCGAGCACCGGCGCGGAGTCGGTGGACGGGCCGGCCGCCACGAAACCGGCCTCGACATCGGTCTCGACGCCGTCCTCGGCGACGATCACCGGACGAACGTCCGTGCCGTGCTCGTCGTCCAGATCGCCGAAGAGCGAGAACTGTTGCACTGCGGTCAAACCCGAGTACCCGACGCCGACCAGCCGGATCGGCCCGATACTGCGCGGATCGAGGGCGAGACGTTGCGCGGCGGAGATGAGTACGCCGAGTTCGGTGGTCGCGGCGGGCAGTGTCATCGATCGGGTCAGCACGGACATGTCCGAACGCTTGAGCTTGAGCACGACGGTGCGCGCCCCTCTCCCGTCGGACAGGAGTCGTCGGTGCGCACCCTCGGCGGCCGACTCGATCGCCGGCCGCAGCTCGGACAGTTCGACGAGATCGCGGGGAAAGGTGGACTCGGCGCTGATCTGTTTCGCCGACGCCCGTTCGGCGACCGGGCGGTCATCGATTCCCTGCGCAAGCCGGTGCAGAGACGGACCGAGCGTTGCACCCAAGACGGAGACGACCTCCAGGTCCGACATCGCGGCGAAGTCGCCGATACTCTCGATACCCAACCGGTGCAACCGATCACCCGAGACCGGGCCTATCCCCCACAACTTCCGAACGGGCAACTCGTGCAGGAACTCGAGCTCGACTGCGGGCGAGATCGCCATCACCCCATCGGGTTTCGCCAGTCCCGACGCGATCTTGGCGATCTGTTTGCCACTGCCGAACCCGACCGACGCCGAGATCCCCACGGTCTCGCGGATCCGACGACGCAGTCGTTCGGCGAACTCGGTCACCTCGTCCACCGACGCGCCCGCGAGTTCCTCGGGCTCGCCGAACGCCTCGTCGAACGAGAGCATCTCGATCACCGGGATGGCGTCGCGCACAAGGCCGAAGATGCGCGCGCTCACGACCCGATAGACCGTCCCGCGCGGCGGCAGCACCACGGCGCCGGCACCGACGAGACGTCGCGCCTGATGCATCGGCATCGCCGACCGCGCGCCGAATGCCCGAGCCGCATAACTGGCACCCGCCACGACCCCACGGCCGCCGGTTCCGCCCACCAGCACGGGGCGACCCCGCAGCGTCGGGCGCGTCAACTGCTCCACCGACGCGAAGAAGGCATCCATGTCGAGATGCATCACCCAGCGGGCGCTGCGCCGCGCTCCGTCGTCCCGTCTGCCGGCATCCGGTCCGCCACCGTCGAGGTCGCCACCATCCAGTCGGCCACCCTCCAATCGGCCACCGTCGGCAGCGGCCCCGGACGGACCGGGACTCGGGAACGGGCTGTCGGAGACCACGTGACGAATCGTAGTTCCGCGGCGTCGGCGTCAACGGCTCGGACCTCGGGACGAGGACCCGACGACCCCCTCACGCGCCTTCTCGGGGAGACCTCGCCGGGACCGGCGTTCAGGAGCGGATCTCGAACACCGGCAGGTCATCGAGGTGGGCCGCGAGGGTCGCGTCGTCGGGGTCGGTGGTCATCCCCTCAGGCAGGAACCGACCGACCTCCCACCCCCACTTGTCGAGGTAGGCGCGGATCATCGGGCCCCGCAGCGCCGGCTCGACCTCGACGAGGCGGACGGTCCGCCGACGGCGCCCGCGGCGCAGTTCGGCGGTCGGGTCGACGCGGACGTTGCGCACCCACTGCGTCACGCCGCGCGGCGCCACCAGGTACTCGCGCCCCTCGAACGGCATCGGGTTCACCGGGACGGTCTGCGGTTTCCCGCTCGTGCGACCGGTGACCGTCAGTGTCTGCGCACCGGCCAGATTGATGCCGCGTTCGGCGAGCCAGCGCACCGTTCGGTTGAAGCCGTTGTCCATCCCCTGGGGCGGGCGGTAGTGCGTCGTGGTCATGGTCTCTTCCTCTCGTCGTCCTCGCAGCTCACGAGGTGGAACCCGGTTTCGAGAGCACTGCTCTCGGATTTGAGTCTGCACCAGGTTGCGCCGTAAATCAAGAGCAGTGCTCTCGAATTGTGCGAGACTGTTCCCATGACCACCGGGACACGAGCCGCCAACCGGGCCGCCATGGAGTCCGAGATCCGCCGCCTGGCCCGCGCCCACCTGCGCACCCACGGCGCTGCCGGTCTGTCGCTGCGCGCCATCGCGCGGGAGATGGGTGTGGTGTCGTCGGCGGTCTACCGCTACGTGCCCAGCCGTGACGACCTGCTGACCATGCTGCTCGTCGAGGCGTATTCGGACCTCGCCGACGCCGTCCACGACGCGATCGCCGACGTGGCTGAGGACCGACCGCGCGAACGTCTGGTCGCCGCGACCCGGTCGTTGCGCCGCTGGGCCGTCGAGGACCCCGCGCGCTGGGCGCTGCTCTACGGCAGCCCGGTTCCCGGGTACGCGGCGCCGGCCGAGCAGACCGTCGGTCCGGGCACGCGGGTCGTCGCGATGCTGATCGCCGAGGTCGGCCGCGCCCACGAGGCGGGACACCTGCCCGCCGACGACGCCGTGCCGGACTCCGTGGTACGCGACTTCGACGCGATCCGAGCCGAATTCGACAGCGCGCTGCCCGATTCCGCGCTCCTCGTGGCCACCACACTGTGGGCGGTGACCATCGGGGCCATCAGTCTGGAGGTCTTCGGCCAGTACGGATCGGACACCTTCGGCCATCCGGAGGCGCTGTTCGCCGCGCAGGTCGAGCGCGCACTGGAGCCGATGGCAAGGTGAACCGGCGGACCTCGGGTCAGACCTGCGTCAACGCGAGATCCGGCGCGGCTCAGCGACGCCGAGCAGTTTCTCCGGATTGCGGGTGGCGTAGATGTCGGCGACGAGTCCGTCGACGACGTCGAGGACGAACACGCCCTGCAGTTCACCGTCGAAGAAGATCCGCATGCCGGGCAGACTGTTGAAGATCGCCGGCTCGACCCGGAAATCGTTGAGTGTCGGTCCGACCCGCGCGAACCCGGCCATCAGGCGGGCCACCGCGAGAGCACCGCGAATGGGCCTGCGGACCGCGCTCGCCTTGCCGTCGCTGTCCGCGGTGAACACGATCTCCGGCGACATCATGGTCATCAGGCCCTCGACGTCCCCCGACGCCGCGGCCGCCATGAACGCGTCGGTGATCTGGGCGGTGCGGGCGGCATCGACCGGCTCGAAACGGCGACGGCGCGCGTGGACGTGCTCGCGTGCCCGATGGGCCATCTGGCGTACCGCGGAACCGGACTTGCCGACGATGCCCGCGATCTCGTCATGGGAGAAGCCGAACACCTCACGCAGGACGAACACCACCCGCTCGTCGGGGGTCAGGGTCTCGAGCACGACGAGCATCGCGGTCGACACCGACTCGGCGAGCACGACGTCGGCCGCGGCGTCGTGCTCGTCGAGCAGGATGGGCTCCGGCAGCCACGGACCCACATACTGTTCCCGGCGCCGCGACAACGCGCGCAACGCGTTGAGCGCCTGTCGTGTCACGAGCGTCGCGAGGTACGGTTTCGTGTCGTCGACGGTGTCGAGATCGACGGCGGCCCAGCGGAGATAGCTCTCCTGCAGCACGTCGTCGGCGTCGGTGGCCGAGCCGAGGATCTCATACGCGACGGTGAACAGCAGCGGCCGCAGCTCGACGAAACGTCGAGCGTGCTCCTCACCCGCCGAGGTCACGCCCGCACCTGGTCGGCGGAGCGGTCGACCACCGGACCAGGCCGACCCGAGAATGTCGGGAACGAGCCGGGACGACGGGCCTCCCACCGCAGACCCCACAGGACGCTGCGGCAGACCAGCTCCTTGATCCCGGCAGCCGCCCGTCCGGGGATGATCACGCCGACAGGCGTGTCGTCGCGTCGCGTCGCCTGGATCACCGCGCCGTGACGGCCCAGCGAGGTGCACTGTCCGACGAACACGACCCCGAGGGTCCCCGGCTGCCTGCCCACAAGACGGGCGAGAACGACGTCGGCGGCGTGTGGTCCGGTCTGATTGGCTGCCTGACAACTCATCCGGATCGTCATACCGGACGGGGCGACGGCGTCGCCTGCGCCGACGATGCGTGGATCATCGACACTGGTGAGCGTGTCGTCGGTGACGATCCGGCCGAGTCCGTCGGTCGTGAGTCCGCTCGCGGCGGCGACACCGGGCACACCGAATCCGGCAGCGATCACGGTCGTCGCGCTCGGCAGGGTCGCCTCGGCCGCCTGCCCCGCAGCCCCTATCCCGGGCTCCACACGGGTGTCCACGACGGTGACGGTATTCGCCTCGACTGCGGTGACGCGGCGTTCTTCCAGGATCTCGACTCCCAGCTGCTGCAGGCGTCGCCGAGCGGATCGTCGGGCACGGGGACCGAAGGACGGCGCCAGCACGCCCGAGGAGACGAGCCGAACCGTGCGACCCGCCTCGGCCAGCTCCGCGGCCATCTCGATCCCGGTGAGGCCGCCGCCGACGACGGTCGTCACCACCTCCGAGGCGTCGCAGCCCGCCTCCGCGCGATCGGAGTCCGCCAGATGCGCTCGGAGCCGTTGCGCCTCCTCCCACTCACCCAGCACGAAGGCGTGGTCGGAGGCACCACGGATGGCGTCCACCGACGTCCCCGTCGACCCGACCGCGTAGATCAGGTGGTCGTAGTCGAGCGTGTCGCCGGAGGCGAGTTCGACCGTGCCCGCGGCGACGTCGATCCGGGCGGCCGTGTCGACGACGAGTCGCACCCGGGATCCGAGCACGGTATCGAATTCCTCTGCGGCGGTGCCGGTTCCGTTGATCCACTGGTGGAGACGGATTCGGTGCACGAAATGTGGACGCGCATTGACGAGCGTGACGTCGACGTCGGCCGAGCACAGGCGGTTGGCAGCCATCGTGCCCGCGTAACCGCCACCGAGGACGACGATCCGTGGGCGGGATGTGGTGGTCATGATTGCTCCTCTCGAAGGTGGACAATCACGGGACACCACGCGCCGCCGATCTGTGACACGGAGTGATCCAGATCACAGAGTCGACACCGCCTATGCCTGCGGCGCCGCCTTCGCCACATCCGCGCTCACGCCGTCACCGAGCTCGATCGCACCCGCGGGAGACTCCGACGTGACGTCGAACGTGACCGCGAGCACCTCGCCCGCGATCAGGTCGGCGTGCGTCCGCGCCCAGTCGAGGCGCTCGGCAGGCACGACGAGTCGCACCGTGATGCGGTCGGAGACGTCGAGTCCCAGGGTCCGTCGGGCGTCCTGCAGTTCACGGACGCGGTCCTTGGCCCAGCCTTCCGCCTCCAGCTCGGGGGTGACGGTGGTGTCGAGCACCACGAGTCCGCGGCCTCCGGGCAGCTCGGCCGTCGAGTCGGGCTCGACCGCCACGAGCCGGCGGGTGTACTCCCCGTCGTGCAGCTCGATACCGTCGGCGACGATCACCTCCGCGCCATCGTCGCCGGTGCCCACCGACCAGTCGCCGGACTTGACCGCCTTGATCGCACGCTGGACGTCCTTGCCGAGACGCGGACCGGCGGCGCGGGCGTTCACCGCGATCTCATGGCGGCCGTAGACGTCGGCGTCGGTGGCCAGTGTCACCGACTTCACGTTCATCTCGTCCTTGATGAGGTCCGTGTACGGACCGAGCTGTTCCGCTGTGGGCGACGCGACGGTCAGACCCGACAACGGCAGCCGCACCCGCAGCTTGTTGGCCTTGCGCACACTCGAGGCCACCGAGCAGACCTCCTGCACCTCGTCCATCGCGGCCACGAGATCCGCATCGGCGGGCAGATCCTCGGCGGCCGGCCAATCGGTCAGATGCACCGAGCGCTCGCCGGTCAGGCCACGCCAGATCGCCTCGGTGGCCAACGGCAACAGCGGCGCCGCGAGTCGGGCCGCCACCTCGAGCACGGTGTACAACGTGTCGAAGGCATCGGCGTCCTCGTCCTGCCCGGCCCAGAAGCGCGCACGCGAACGACGGACATACCAGTTGGTCAACGACTCGACGAACTCGCGGAAGGCGTCAGCGGCCCCGGAGACGTCGTAGGTGTCGAGCGCGCCGGTCATCACCTCGCGCGTCGCGGCGAGCTTGGCCAGGATGTACCGGTCGAGCACGTGCTCGCTGTCGGTACGCCAGACGGCCGGTCGCTCGGCGTAGAGCTGCAGGAAGCTGTACGCATTCCACAGAGGGAGCAGAGCCTGACGAACCCCCTCCCGGATGCCACGCTCGGTCACGACCAGATTCCCGCCGCGCAGGATCGGGCTGGCCATCAGGAACCAGCGCATCGCGTCCGAGCCGTCGCGGTCGAACACCTCGTTGACGTCCGGGTAGTTCCGCTTCGACTTGGACATCTTCTGGCCGTCGTCGCCGAGAACGATGCCGTGCGCGGCAACCGATTTGAACGCCGGTCGATCGAACAGCGCGGTCGCCAGGACATGCAGGTTGTAGAACCATCCGCGCGTCTGCCCGTTGTACTCGACGATGAAATCACCGGGATTGTGCGCCGGCACCCCGCTCGCCCCGGCACCCCCCGTCGC
>NZ_RKME01000025.1 GCF_003797825.1 Gordonia sp. OPL2 | reverse complement strand
TCACCCACGTGTTACTCACCCGTTCGCCACTCGAGTACCCAGCAAGCTGGGCCTTTCCGTTCGACTTGCATGTGTTAAGCACGCCGCCAGCGTTCGTCCTGAGCCAGGATCAAACTCTCCATGAAAATCTAGCGAAAAACGCCGGCCAAACCGGCACCTTTCAACACAATCTCAGTCAGAGAGACAAAAACCTGACCAAACAAAAACTAGCAACACCCACTCACAGAGCAGGTGCCACAAAATAATTCATCTCATATCCAAAAAACTTGGACACACGATGCCAATCATGGCATCAGACAATTCATCAACACACTATCGAGTTCTCAAAGAACACACACCCACCGGCACTACCCCGAAACAGGGCGCTCACCAGCAAGCTTTCGTTCTGTTTGGATTCGCTGCCCGTCTCCGGCGCAACTCTTCCAGCCTACCAGACGCTCTTCGCGGCCCGCAACTCTCGGTCGAAGTCCGATCAGGAGTGTCTGGCAGTCCGAGATTTCCGACCCGGCGCATGATGCGACCCGGTCGTTTTCTCGGGGGCGGCCAGAGGCAAGAACCGGTTTCCCTTCCCCGTTTTCCCCTCTCGGGGCTGTCCGGGGCGGCGCCGTGTCGCTCTGACTTGAAGAAAGTTACGCAGGTTCGCAGCCAGGGTCAAATCGCCTGTTCAGCGGGCGCAGCCTCTCGCGTTCTTGCAGGTCAGGGCACTGAGCTGGTCGCCCACATCGTCGAGAATGCGGGTTTGGGACGTCCGTACCCAAGTGTGATCTGCGCCATGAAGCCCGTCCTTTTGGA
This sequence comes from Gordonia sp. OPL2, assembly GCF_003797825.1. Lineage (GTDB taxonomy): Bacteria > Actinomycetota > Actinomycetes > Mycobacteriales > Mycobacteriaceae > Gordonia. The sequence continues at coordinate 86,564 of NZ_RKME01000025.1, read as the reverse complement.
CAGTGTGGGCGCCCGCTTGGACAGTTACCGCAGGCCACGGCCATTTCTACGGTGAAGAGATGACTCTTGTCGATGATGCGCCCGTGCCCGGACTCCGCTTGGCGGTACGACGGTCGATGACCGTGCCCAGCGGTTTCGATGTCTGTGGCGACATCGCGTGGCGGCGGACACCGGAGGGCATCGAGATCGTCCACGCGCTCGACGAGGCCACGATCAGCGACTCGGCGATGATCGCCGGCCTGCTGCCCTTGGTCGAACGGGGCGTCCTCATCGGTCAGGCCGGATTCGAGGAGGCCGCGACGGGGATCATCCGCACCTCCGCAGGTACCGAGGCGAGATCCTGGGCGGCCTTCTACGACAACTCGCTCGACGAACTCCGGACCGGCAGCTCGCCGTTCAGTCCCGTCCATCGGCGGGCGCGATCGCTGATAGTCGGCGATTCCGTCCTCGAGGTGGGCTCCTGCTTCGGGTTCTTCGCTCTGCAGTGCGCCGAGGACGGCCGTCGTGTCGCCGCCTGCGACATCTCCCCCGGTGCGGTCGCGCTGCTGTCCGAGAACGCGCGACGACGGCGCACTCCGGTGGAGGCGGTTCGCGGCGATGCCACCGACCTGCCGTTTTCCGGCTCCTCGGTCGACACCGTGACCCTGATCCACCTGCTCGAACACCTCGACGACACCGCAGCCATGAGTGCGGTGTCGGAGGCCTTGCGCGTGGCACGACGACGTGTCGTCATCGCGGTGCCCTACGAGCAGGACGCCAGCGAGCACTTCGGACACCGCGTGCGCCTCACCGAATCCCACCTGCGTCGATGGGCCGATGCGGTGGACCACGCCGGCGCGGAACTCCTCGAGGATCACGGCGGCTGGCTTGTGCTCCGTCCGGCTCCTGAGGCCGATGGGCGCGTCGGTCAGATCAGGCCGCGCTTGCTGGCGATGTAGACGGCGTCCGTGCGCTTGGTCACGCCGAGCTTGCGGATGATGTTGCGGATGTGGAACTTGACCGTCGACTCAGAGATGTAGAGCGTTTGCCCGATCCTTTTGTTGGACAAGCCATCTGCGAGTAGACGAAGGACCTCCCGTTCACGTTCGGTCAGGGCCTCTGGGGCATCGCCCTCCCCGGACACCGTGCGTAGGACGATCGCCGCGCTGCGCGGATCGAACGCACTCCCGCCGCCGGAGACCGCCTGGATCGCACGGACCAGCTCCGTGGTGTCCACGTCCTTGACGACGTATCCACGTGCACCGGCCTTCACCGCCCGCACCACCAGGTCGTCGTCGAGGAAGGTGGTGAGGACCAGCGCCGCGACGCCCGCGTGACGGGAGGTGATCTCGCGGATGAGCCGGAGACCCTCGTACTCGGTGCCCGCGGTCAACTTGAGGTCGACCACGACGACATCCGGAGTGCATCGGGCGACCTCGGCGAGCGCCGCGTCGTAGGAGTCGGCCTCCCCGACGACGGAGATCGAGGTCTCTCGGTCGAGCAGGGACCGGATGCCCTCGCGGAGCAATGCATGGTCGTCGACCAGCATGGTGCGCACGGCCGTCGTCTCGGGTGCGGTCATCTCACTCCTCGTGTGTCTCGGACCGTGGCCGCCCGGTCGTGCACCGGGATCTCGACCGCGATACGCACTCCGCCCAGCCGGGAGCGTCGGATGCGCAGCGCGCCACCCAGCTCCGCGGTCCGTGTCGCCATGTTGGCGAGCCCGCGGTGGCGGCCGGCGAGATCGCCCAACATCGCGGCACGCATCACCTTGCGCATGTGGGCCGGATCCCCGCAGCCGTCGTCGTCGACGCGCAGCGCGATGGTGTCCTCCCCGTAGACGAGTGCGACGCGGGCCGTCGAGGCGTCGGCATGGACAGCGGTGTTGAACAGCGCCTCACCGGCGATACGCAGGATCGCGTGCTGGACGTCGTCGGGGAGATCACGGACCCGGCCGCTCACCCGCACCTCGGTCTCCAGGTCGGCCGGCATGTGCATCGAGCACAACCCGTCGAGCACTTCGCCCAGACTCAATTCGCTGACCGACGGCGACTGGTTGAGCGCATAGATGACCGAACGCAGCTGATCGACGGCATCGCGGGTCAGCCGGCCGGCCACCGCCAGTCTCTCGGCGGTCGGGGCATCGGACTCCCTCCGGCAGACCTCGATCTGCATCCCGGCCGACAACACCGATTGGGTGACCGAGTCGTGGATCTCACGAGCGATCCGTTCCCGTTCGTCGGTGACGAGCCGCTGGCGCATGGCGGCCGACAGCTCCCGCTGGGTGCGCGAGAGTTCGGCGTTGCGGGCGGCGAGGTCAGCCGCCTGCTCGGTGGCCTGGGCGTACGCGGACTCGGCTCGCTCGAGCTGATGACGGCTCTCCTGGAGCAGCGCGGCGTTGAGCAGTGCGACGGCGGCCTGACGCGCGAGAATCCGCATCACGACGAGGTCCGCGGAGTCGACGACCTTGTGCTCCGGTGTCCAGGCGGACAGGCCACCGACGACCTCTCCGTCGAGATGAACCGGCACATGGAGGTGATGATCATCGACGACCGGGCGCACGAGCTGACCCATCTGATTGCGCAGGATGTCGTTGAGTCGGTTGAGAACCTCATCGGGCAGGTGACTGGGTGTGCGCGCCATCTGCACACCCTCGAAGGCGAGGATGGTGCCGTCGCGGGTCAACATCAGGTGACGCGGACCCGTCCGGTCGAGTTCCCCGTCACAGAGCGCGAAGACGACCCACTCGGCGTCGAGGTGCTCCTGCACCGCACGCACGACGGACAACACCAGGGTCTCGGGCCCCTCGGCTGTCTGCACAAGGGCTCTCGAGATGCGGTCCAGCGCGCCGACGACGCGCGTCAGCCGCTGTTCGACGCCCCGGAACTGGGCGTAGTGCGTGCCTTTGACCGAGTGGAGGCCGAGGAGCGAGTCGAGATGCTCGGCACCCGCGACGACGTCGTCAGAAGGACTGCCCGCACCCAGGTCGACGGCGTTCACGTCGGTGTCGTGCGGGGTCGTCCGACTGCCCATCACAGCGCCTCGCGGTAGGTCCGCTCGACGTCGGCGACCGACGGTTGGCGCGGATTGGTGGTCATGCACGCGTCGTTCATCGCGTTGGCCGTCAGGACGGCCACGTGCTCGGGGCGGACACCCAGCGGTGCCAGAGAGCCCGGCAGCCCGACGCGTCGGGCCAGTCCGGCGACCTCGTCCGCGAACCGATCGGCGGTCGCATGCGCCGACCCGGCTCCGGGCATCCCGACCGCGTGCGCGAGTGCGACGTACGGCTCCGGATCGGCCCCCGCATTGAACCGGATCACGTGTGGCAGCAGGACCGCGTTGATCGCGCCGTGCGGGGCGTCACACAGCCCGCCGACGGGGTGGCTCATCGCATGCGTGGCACCCAGGATCGCGTTGGTGAAGGCCATTCCTGCCTCGAGCGCTGCATACGCCATGTCCAGCCCGGCGTCGGGATCGGACGGGTCGTCGACGAGACGCTCCACGCTGCGCCACGCGGTCCCGATCGCGGAGAGCGCGGCGGTATCGGTCAGTCGACTGTGCGCCACCGACGCGAACGCCTCGATGCAGTGGGTGATGGCGTCCAGACCCGACTGCGCGACCACCTCGGGTGGCAGCGTGCCCAGGACACGGGGGTCGATCACCGACACATCGGGGACCAGTCCGCGACCGATGATCGTCACCTTGGTGCGTCGATCGACATCGTTGACGATGCAGAACTGCGACACGTCCGAGCCGCTCCCGGCCGTGGTCGGCGCCGCAACCAGCGGCGGCAGCGGCCGGCGCGCCCGGTCGATCCCCTCGTACTGCAGGATGTGGCCGCCGTTCGCCGCGAGGATCGCCACACCCTTCGCCGCGTCGATCACCGAACCGCCACCGAGGGCGACGATCCCCTCGCACCGCGCCCCCATGTAGTGCTCGAGCGCATCCGCGATCTCCGGCGCTCGTGGGTTGGGCGAGATCCCGGTGAACGAACAGACTTGCAGGCCAGACGATCTCAACCGATCGGCGAGTTCCGGATACCACGGGGTGGCCATGAGCTGACGATCCGACACGATCATGAGGCGGCGGACGCCGAGACCGGAGGCCGCTCGCGGGACCTCGGCCAGAGATCCCGATCCGATGATGATCTCGGGCGTGTGGAACTTCGCCAGGCGCACGCCGCCACGGGTCATCGTCTCGCCCGTTCCGGTCTGCACGTCACCTCACCTGCCCCACAACCCTGCGTCTGCCGCGATCCTACGCGGAGTGGCGCCCCTCACGCGCCGTACGCGTCCGCCGACACCTGCGCTCACGCGGACGGATCGTGCACCACGCACACGCGGTCGCACAGTGCCGCATGGCCGGGCAGGTCGCCGCCGGGACCCCACGCGCAGCCGGGTTCCGGCGTCCTCCAGATGGTCGCGCGCGCACGGCGGCCACCGATCTTCTCGCGGACCGTCCGACGAGTCACGTGGCGTCCTGATCGACCGAGTGTCCGGCACCCATCCAGTGCAGGAGTTGGTGCACGGTGTCGTCGTCCAGCCGGTAGCTGACCGACCTGCCGAGGCGGGTCGAACTCACCCAGCCCTGATGCCGTAGGACGCGGAGTGCCTGGGAGACAGCCGTTTCGGTGCGACCGACGGCGGTGGCCAGATCACCGACGATGATCCCCGGCCTGCGGTGCAGCACGACCAGGATCTCGAGCCGATGCGGATCGGACAGCAGATCGAATCGTGTCGCCCACTCCTCGATGTCCACCGCGCCGTCGGCGCCACCGGATCCGACGGCGGGATCGTGACTTTCGTGCCGGCCGGTCATGTCTCAGTCGCCGACCCGCTCGATCTCGCCGCCGAGAGTACGCAGGTTCTCCACGAACCTCGGGTAGCCGCGGTCGATGTGCTCGACGTCGTGGACCTCGGTCACCCCGTCGGCGACCAGTCCGGCGAGGACCAGCCCCGCCCCGGCCCGGATGTCGGAGCACCAGACAGGTGCGCTCGAGAGCCGGTCGATGCCACGCAGGACCGCATGATGTCCGTCCGTGCGGGCGTCGGCGCCCAGCCGGACCATCTCCTCGACGAATCGGAACCGTGCCTCGAAGACGTTCTCGGTGATCACCGACATCCCGTCGGCGATGGCGGCCATGCCGATCGCCATCGGTTGGAGATCGGTCGGGAAGCCCGGAAACGGCAGCGTCGACACGTTGATCGCCGTCGGCCGGCGATCCTGGCGGACCCGGAAACCATCGTCGAACCGGTCGACCTCGGCGCCGGCATCACCCAGCTTGTTGAGCACGAGCTGCAGGTGTTCGGGCAGCACACCTCGGACGGTCACGTCCCCGCGGGTCATCACCGCGGCGATCCCCCACGTCGCGCCGACGATGCGGTCACCCACCACACGGTGGGTGGTCGGATGCAGCCGGTCGACGCCGATCACGGTCAGGGTCGACGTCCCCGCACCCTCGATCCGGGCGCCCATCTGCGCGAGCATCACGCACAGGTCGACGATCTCCGGTTCGCGGGCGGCGTTGTCGATGGTGGTGACGCCCTCGGCCAGGACCGCGGCCATCAAGATGTTCTCGGTGGCGCCGACCGACGGGAACTCGAGCGCGACCGGCGCACCGATCAGCGCATCCGCCTCGGCCACGACACAACCGTGCTCGATGGAGCTGTGCGCACCGAGCGCACGCAGCCCGGCCTGGTGCATGTCCAGCGGCCGTGACCCGATCGCGTCGCCACCGGGCAGCGCGACAACCGCACGCCTGCATCGCGCCATCAACGGACCCAACACACACACCGATGCACGGAACTGCTTCACCGCGTCGAAGTCGGCGTGGTACTTCGGCTCCGCCGGGGCCTCGATCTCGACCGTGTCGCCGTCGATGGAGACCACCGCACCGAGGCCGCGCAGCACATCGGCCATCAACGGGACGTCGGCGATCTCGGGTGAGTTCGTCAACGTGGTGGTGCCCTCGGCCAGCAGTGCCGCCGCCATCAGCTTCAGCACGCTGTTCTTGGCGCCCCCCACGGACACCTCGCCGGACAGGCGGGCTCCCCCGGAGACCAGAAAGCGATCACTCACGCTGTCACCTTAGCCGTCCGCCCGAGCACCCCGGCGTGCGCCGGGCCCACGCTCGGGTGCTGCCGGGCGGGGTCGGTCGCCTCCGGGTATCCACTTCACGTCACCGGCACCGTGCGGTGGCCGATTGGCCACGCGGGAGAGGATGAACAGCAGATCCGACAGGCGGTTCAGATACCGCGCCGGCAGCACACTCGTGTGCGCCGGGTCGGCATCGACCGCAGACCAGGCCGACCGTTCGGCTCGGCGGGTCACCGTCCGGGCGTGGTGCAGCAGCGCACTCAGCCGGCTCCCGCCGGACAGGATGAACGAGTCGAGCGCCGGGAGATCCTCGCCGAAGCGATCGCACCACGTCTCGAGGGCGTCGATGTAATCCTGTTCGATCCGTAGCGGCGGGTACTCGGGGTTCTCCACGACGGGAGTCGCGAGGTCGGCGCCGGCGTCGAAGAGATCGTTCTGCACCGTCGCCAGCACCTCGGCGATGTCCTCGGGGACGTCGTCTCCCAGAGCCAGTGCCATGCCGATCACCGCGTTCGCCTCGTCGCAGTCGGCATAGGCGCCGACCCGGACGTCGGTCTTCGGCACCCGGGAGAAGTCGCTGAGGCCGGTGGTGCCGTCGTCGCCCGTGCGCGTGTAGATCCGCGTCAGATGTACTGCCATGACCCGAATCTACTGCCCGCGGAACACGCCGGGCCGCTCGGTGGCGGTCCTCAGGCGCTGCGGCGCCGCTGGGAGCGGTTGGACTGACGTGACTCGAGCCACGACTGGAATGCGGTCACCGCTCCCGGTGCCATCGCCACCTCGAAGGCGCGCCCATCGGCGTCGGCCCCGGGCGCGAGTTCGAGGATGATCATGCCCTCGAGGATGTCGGCCTCCGTACCGAAGGGTCGTCGACGCCCGGTGATCTCGATCGACTGACGCGCCAGAGTGCGGGTCGGGCCGGGTCGAAGCGCTGTCAGACGGAAGTAGCGCAGGGCGTCGTCGCTGTAATGCACGGTCCCGTGCCGCCACCCCTCGTCCTCGGCTGCGGGCAACTCGCGCAACAGGACCGGCGTCCCCATCCGACGCAGCTGACCCAGTCGATAGGCCAGGAGCGCGCAGACGATGATCGCCACGATCAGCAGGATGGCGAGCAAGACCGCAACAGTCGACACCAGGTGTACCTCCCCGGACCGGCCGCGCATATGGGCTGTTGGCGACCGTCCTGTGTCCAGCATGCCAGAGATACGACGACGGCCGGTCACCGCACCGTGGTGCGATGACCGGCCGTTGCCGATCAGGGATTACTTGGCGGCGTGTTCGGCCGCTGCCAGCCGCGAGTGGGCACGGTTGTAATCGTCGCTGCCGGGCTCGGCGGCCTCGAGGGCCGACCGTTCCGCGGACGCGTCGATCTCGTCGGCCCACTGTGCGGACTCGGCGAGGATCGTCACCGATTCACCGGTGACGGACAGGAATCCGCCCTGTACCGCGGCAGACAGACGCTTGCCGCCCTCCTCGTCGATCACCACGAAGCCACCCGGGACGAGCTGTCCCAGCAACGGCTCGTGGTTGGCCAGCACGCCGAGTTCACCGGAGGTGGTCTGCGCGATGACGAAGGTGGCCTCACCCGAGTACAACTTCTCATCCGCTGCGACGACCTCGACGTGAAAGGACTTGTCAGCCATGGCGTTCCGCTACTTTCCGGCGATCTTGGCGGCGGCGGCCTCCACGTCGTCGAGTCCACCGCAGCTGTTGAACGCCTGCTCGGGCAGGTGGTCGAACTCGCCCTTGCAGACGCGGTCGAAGGCCTCGATGGTGTCGGCGAGCGGCACGACCGAACCCTTCTGACCGGTGAACTTCTCGGCGACGAGGAAGTTCTGGCCCAGGAACTTCTGGATACGGCGGGCGCGCTGCACCGTCACCTTGTCCTCTTCGGACAGCTCGTCCATACCGAGGATGGCGATGATGTCCTGGAGTTCCTTGTACTTCTGCAGGATTCGCTTCACCTCGTTGGCGACACGGAAGTGCTCGTCACCGACGATCGAGGCCTCCAGGATGCGCGAGGTCGAGGTCAGCGGGTCCACGGCCGGGTAGATACCCAGCTGCGAGATCGGGCGCGAGAGCTCGGTGGTCGCGTCGAGGTGGGCGAAGGTCGTGGCCGGCGCCGGGTCGGTGTAGTCGTCGGCGGGCACGTAGATGGCCTGCAGCGACGTGATCGAACGACCCTTGGTCGAGGTGATCCGCTCCTGCAGCTCGCCCATCTCGTCGGCCAGGGTCGGCTGGTAGCCCACCGCGGACGGCATACGGCCGAGCAGCGTGGAGACCTCCGAGCCGGCCTGGGTGAACCGGAAGATGTTGTCGATGAACAGCAGCACGTCCTGGTGCTTCACATCGCGGAAGTACTCCGCCATGGTCAGCGCCGACAGTGCCACGCGCATACGCGTGCCCGGCGGCTCGTCCATCTGACCGAACACCAAGGCGGTGTCCTGCAGAACGCCCATCTCCTCCATCTCGAGGTGGAGGTCGGTGCCCTCACGGGTGCGCTCGCCGACACCGGCGAACACCGACGTACCGGAGAACTCACGCGCGATACGGGTGATCATCTCCTGGATCAGCACGGTCTTGCCGACACCGGCACCACCGAACAGACCGATCTTGCCGCCCTTGACGTACGGGGTCAGCAGGTCGATGACCTTGATGCCGGTCTCGAGGATCTCGGTCTTGCCCTCGAGCTCGTCGAAGGCCGGCGGCTTGCGGTGGATGCTCCACTGCTCGCCGTCGCGGCCGAGGCCCGGGCTGTCGAGGCAGTCGCCGAGGGCGTTGAACACGTGACCCTTGACCACGTCACCGACGGGCACGACGATCGACTTCCCGGTGTCGCTGACGGCCGCACCGCGCACCAGACCGTCGGTCGGCTGCATCGAGATGGTGCGGACCAGGTTGTCACCGAGGTGCTGCGCGACCTCGAGCGTCAGGGTCTTGGCGACTGCTTCGAGGTTGACCTCGGCGTGCAGCGCGTTGAACAGTTCTGGGATCGATCCCCGCGGGAACTCGACGTCGACGACGGGGCCGATGATGCGGACGACCCGGCCGTCGGCCGAGCCCGTCGATGCATCCGCGGGTGAGGTTACTGCTGCGGTCATTGTGGTGGGGTCACTTCCTCTTTGGGTCGATAGGTCAGGTGGCCAGCGCGCTCGAGCCGCCGACGATCTCGCTGATCTCCTGGGTGATCTGCGCCTGGCGGAGCTGGTTGGCCTCGCGGGACAACGACGTCGCCAGTTCCTCGGCGTTGTCGGTGGCCGCCTTCATCGCGGTGCGGCGTGCCGCCGACTCCGATGCCGCGGAGTCCAGCAGCGCCGCGTAGACGCGCGTGGCCACGTACTTCGGCAGCAACGCTTCGAGCAGGGTCTCGGGACCGGGCTCGAACGAGTAGTTGCGCGAGGACTTGTGGATCTCGGCGTCCTGGTCCACGTCCTCCTCGGACACGACCAGCGGGGCGACCCGACGGACCTCGGGGGCCTGGGTCAGCATGCTGACGAACCGGGTGTACACCAGGTGCAGCTCGTCGAGTCCCTCCAGTGAGCCCTCACCGTCCGGCCGCTCGATCTGCTCGCCCGAACCGGCCTCGAACAGCTGCACGAGGAAGTCGGTGGCCTGGCTGGCGTCGCTGTACACCGGGGCCTGGGAGAACCCGGTCCACGAATCGGCGATCTCGGTGCCGCGGAACGTGAAGTAGCCCACGCCCTTCTGGCCCATGACGAACAGCACCGGTTCCTTGCCCTCGTCGCGCAGCAACGAGATCAGTTCCCGGGTGGCCCGCAGGACGTTCGAGTTGTAACCACCGCACATGCCGCGGTCGCTGGTGACGACGAGAACACCTGCGCGCTTCGGGTTCTCCCGCTCGACGAGCAGCGGGTGATCCAGTGATCCCGCGTTGCTCGCCAGCTCGGAGAGCACCTCGGTCATCTCGTGCGCGTACGGCTTCGCCGCGGCGACACGCGCCTGCGCCTTGGTGATCCGCGAGGTCGCGATCAGTTCCTGGGCCTTGGTGATCTTCTTCGTCGAGTTCACCGACCGGATGCGTGAGCGCAGCTCACGAATGCTGGCCATGAGCCCTCACCCCTTCCTCTCCGAGACTGCCGGACGGTGCGATCACGACTTGCGAACCGTGATCTGCTCGTGCTCGACGTCCTCGGAGTCCATGGCCTTCGCCTCGGCCTCGTTGACCACGCGCTTGCCGTCGTGGGTCAGGTAGCTGTTCTTGAACTTGTTGGTCTCCGCAACGAGCGCCTCGGCCTGGTCGTCGGCGAGCGCCTTGCCGCCGGCGATGGAGTCGTAGACACCCTTGGCCTCGTGGTGCAGGTGGCTCAGCAGCTGCGTCTCGAAGTTGCGGACGTCGTCGACCGGGACCGAGTCGTAGTGTCCCTCACCGCAGAGGTAGATCGACACGATCTCGTCCTCCACCGAGAAGGGGCTGTACTGGTCCTGCTTGAGCATCTCGACCCAGCGGGCACCGCGCTCGAGCTGCGCCTTGGAGGCGTCGTCGAGGTCGGACGCGAAGGCGGAGAACGCTTCGAGCTCACGGAACTGTGCCAGCTCCAGACGCAGCGAACCGGACACCTTCTTGAGGCCCTTGGTCTGGGCGGCGCCACCGACGCGCGAGACCGACGTACCGACGTTGATGGCCGGGCGGACACCCTTGTTGAACAGGTCCGACTCCAGGAACACCTGACCGTCGGTGATCGAGATGACGTTGGTCGGGATGAACGCCGAGACGTCGTTGGCCTTCGTCTCGATGATCGGCAGGCCGGTCATCGAACCGCCACCCATCTCGTCGGAGAGCTTGGCGCAACGCTCCAGAAGACGTGAGTGCAGGTAGAAGACGTCACCCGGGTACGCCTCGCGACCCGGCGGACGACGCAGCAGGAGCGAGATCGCGCGGTAGGCCTCGGCCTGCTTGGTCAGGTCGTCGAACACGATGAGGACGTGCTTGCCCTGGTACATCCAGTGCTGGCCGATGGCCGAACCGGTGTAGGGGGCGAGCCACTTGAAGCCGGCAGAGTCCGACGCGGGGGCCGCGACGATGGTGGTGTACTCCATCGCTCCGGCCTCTTCGAGGGCGGTCTTGACGCCCGCGATGGTCGAACCCTTCTGACCGATGGCGACGTAGATGCAGCGCACCTGCTTCGCCGGGTCACCCGAATCCCAGTTGGCCTTCTGGTTGAGGATCGCGTCGATGCAGACGGCGGTCTTGCCGGTCTTGCGGTCGCCGATGACCAGCTGGCGCTGGCCGCGGCCGATGGCGGTCATGGCGTCGATGGCCTTGATGCCGGTGGCCAGCGACTCCTCGACGGGCTGACGCTCGAGCACCGAAGCGGCCTGCAGCTCGAGGACGCGCTGTTCGTCGGCCTCGATGTCGCCGAGGCCGTCGATAGGAGCACCGAGCGGGTCGACGACGCGACCGAGGAACTTGTCGCCGACGGGCACCGACAGCACCTCGCCGGTACGGCTGACCTGCTGGCCCTCTTCCAGCGACTCGAAGTCACCGAGGATGACCGCACCGATCTCGTCCTCGTCGAGGTTCAGGGCCACGCCGAGCACGCCGCCCTCGAACTGCAGCAGCTCGTTGGCCATCGCGCCGGGCAGTCCGCTGACGTGGGCGATACCGTCCGATGTGTCGGTGACGATGCCCACCTCGTCACGGGAGGCATCGGCTTCGAACGACGAGACATACTGCTCGATCGCTCCCTTAATCTCGTCTGGTGAGATCGTCAACTCCGCCATGGGTACTCGTCTTCCTTGCTCAGTCCGGCTGGTGGTTTGGTTGGTTCGCTGGATGTGTTGGTCAGGGTCAGCGCGGCAGGCTCTCGGCCGCCTTCGCCAAGCGGGTGGCGACGTCGGCCTCGATCACCTCGTCGCCGACCGAGATGCGGAGACCACCGAGCAGTTCGGGGTCGATCTCGGTCTGCACGGAGATGGTGCGGCCGTAGATGGTCCCGAGCACCGAGGCCAGCCGCGCCGACTGCGCATCGCTGATCGGTGCCGCGGAGATCACGTGCGCGACGGACTCGCCGCGGCGCGCGGCCGCCAGTTCGGCCAGGTGGTCGAAGGCCACGTCGGCCGGCTGGCCGTGCAGCAGCACGAGGGTGTGCGACAGCAGGTACCAGGCGTGTTCGCCGACCTTGTCCCCCACCAGTGACCTCAGCAGCTCGACTCGCTTGCCGCTGTCGTGGGAGTAGTCCGAGAGCAGCGAGGACAGCTGCGGGTTCTGCTCGAGCAGGCGTGCCACGCCGAAGAGCTCGCTCTCGACCTGTTCGATGGTCCCGTCACGTTCGGCCGCGGCCAGCACGACCAGCGCGTTCTGACGTCGCAGAGCCGCGGTGAAGTCGACGGTGGCCGACCAGCGCTGCTTGACCGCCGCGACCAGGATGTCGACGACGATCTGCGCCACCTTCCCCTCGAAGAGGTTGGTGACCAGTTTCACTTGGCCGTCGGTGTTGTCCTCGTCCTCGGTGAGGCGCTTGCGCAACACCGGGTTGCCGTCGATGAGCGAGATCACCTCGGTCAGCTCGACCGACGCCTTGGTCAGCGCCGCACCATCGAGATCCTTTGCCGCCGAATCGAACTCCCCGGCGACGGCGCGCGCGGCATCCCGACTGGTGGCGCGCATCGAGTGCAGGCCGATCAGATCCGCACTGTGGGCGATCCGGTCGGCTGACGGTCCACCGGCCGCCATGGACTCGAGTTCGTCGATGACCCGGTCGACGCTGTCCGACTGTGCCTTCGGGTCCTCGAGGTGTTGCCGGACGATCTTGCCGGCGCCGTCGACCGCGGTGAGCCCGAGGTCGTTGCGCAGCGAGCGCACCAACGTCGCGCGGTTCAGTTCCGCCTGCGACTTGCCGTGCTCGCTGATGCGCCTGACCTCGGAGTCGGCCTGGGCCTTGAGGTCGGCAGCGATGCCGTCGGCATCCTTCAGCGCACCCTTGTGCAGTTCCTCCGCCTCGGCCTTGGCCTCGGCGAGGGCACGTTCGTGGGCCGCCTGCGCATCGCTGACGCGGGCCTTGGCGGCCTCGCTCTCGGCGACGTGCTGCGCGATGGTCTCCTTCTGCGCCGTGGTCGCCTTCGACAGCACGGGACGCACATACTTCCAGAACAGGAAGATGATGAGTGCGAACCCGATGAGGTTCCCAATGACGATGTCCACTTACTTCACCGTTCCTGTCGACTCGTATGCGGCAGCCTGACCTGACGACACATCGGTTCCCAGCACACGGCTCGCGAGCACGGACGACAGATGATCGACGTCCTGTCGTGCGGTCGCCGCCGCCTGCTCACCCTCCGCTTTCAACTGCTCGGAGGTCTTGGCGATCGCGGCGTCCGCCTCATCCGTCGCACGCTTCTTGGCGTCGGACAACTGCTCGTTGCCCTCCGCACGTGCCTGGTCCCGAATACCGGTGGCGTCGGCCCGGGCATCCTTGAGCGCGGCCCGGTATTCGGTGTCGGCATCCTCGTAGCTCGCCGCAGCGGCCCGGTTGTCCTCGGCCGTCTTCGCGACCATGGCATCACGGTCGTCGAGCACCTTGAGGATCGGCGGCACGACCATCGTCCGGATCACGAGGAAGACGATGACGAAGATGACCAGGCACACGAAGAACGTGCCATTGGGGATGAGGAAGTTTTCTGCGGCGAGGTTCATGTTGCGGATGTTCCCTTGATCCTTGGGACCCGGTCAGCGACCGAGATCAGGAAGTCTGGCCGGAGATCGGGGTGGCGAAGACGAAGAGCGCCATGAACGCCAGGTTGATGAAGTACGCCGCCTCGACCAGACCGACGGTGATGAAGAACGGGGTGAAGAGGCGACCCTGTGCCTCCGGCTGCCGTGCGATACCCGCGATCAACTGAGCGCCGGCCAGACCGTCACCGATACCGGCACCGATCGCGCCGCCACCCATGATGAGGCCGCCACCGATCAACGCACCCAGACCAATCAGATTGGGATCCATTGAGAACTTTCCTTTCGGGTGAAACTGACACTGCGGTGCCAGGTCTTTGTTCCGGCGCGGCAGGTGCCGGCCGGGGTCGTACTAGTGGTGGTCTTCGTCCAGTTCCATCGCCTGGCTGAAGTACAGGATCGTCAACAGCGCGAAGATGAAGGCCTGGATCAAACCGACGAAGAGGTCGAAGGACTTCCACAGAGCGTTCGGCGCCCACATGACGTAGACGGGCATCAGCGCGATCAGCGCGACCATGATGCCGCCGGCGAACATGTTGCCGAAAAGACGGAGGGAGAGCGAGACGGGCTTGGCGATCTCCTCGATGATGTTCACCGGGGCGATGGCGACCGAGTGGCCCTTGACCAGCTTCACCGGGTGGCCGATGATGCCGCGGCGCTTCACGCCGGCGGCGTGATACCAGACGAACACGAAGAGCGCGAGGGCGTAGACGAAGTTCACGTCGCTGGCCGGCGGCTTGATCCACTCATGCGCGCCGCCCTCGGCTGTGCCGTACTGGGCCGGGATGATCGACAGCCAGTTCGCGATGAGGATGTAGGTGAAGAGCGTCACCGCCAGCGGGAGCACGAAGCCGGCGATCCTCATGCCGATCGCGCCCTCGATCTGGCTGCGCATCTGGACCGTGAGGACCTCGAAGTACAGCTGCACGTTGTTGGGCTTGTTCGACGTCATCTTGAAGCGCACGAAGAATGCGAGCCCGATGACGATGACCGCCGCCACGGAACTGCCGATGACCGTGTCGATGTTGACGGTCATGCCGAACCACTCGACCTCGGTGTGGTGGCCGACCTCGATCGCCGACTCCGACTCGGCCAGGTAAGACGTTGCGGTCATAGCTGCTTACGAAGTCCTTTCATCACCGGAATCACCGTGTTGAGCACCAGGATCACCTGGCCGACGGCGAGTCCGAACATCGCGCCCAGCCCGTCGGGCCGGACCAGGAAGGCCGCCACCAGTGCGAGGACCGTGATGGCCCCGAGGCGGTATGCCGAATTGAGAGCGAGCAGTTTCTTGCGAGGGTTCTCCGCGGTGGCGACATTGTCGACGGCACGGATGACCAGCTTCGTGTTGATGAACACCAACACCACGCCGGCGAGGAAGAATGCGGCGAACCAGATGTGGCCCACCAGGATCGCGACGACGAGCACCACGATCGTCGCCACCGCGGCGATGATCCCCGGACGCAGGAGCCCGGTCGGTGCCGCGGGATAGTACGACGTCGAGTCAGGGGCAGATGTGGTCATTCGCCTCTCCTCGAGTTCGGCCCTGTTGCCACAGGGCACAGGCCATCGAGCGTGCGATCGGCGACTGGCATCACCGGACGTAAGCTCGCATTTTCTGTGACACTACCAACACCCGTCGGCGCATTCACCAGGGGGTGACTCGCACTGCGGGGCAGGCTGATCGTCGATGCGGTGCGAGACACGCCGCCGAAAGTGCCGGACGGTTCGCGTTCGTGCCGACGTCGACCTACTACAGCGAATAGTACACGCCTTTTACCATTGCCTTACCTTGGGGTCCCCGCAGCGGAGGCGTCCGCGCGGTCGGCCAGACCCCGCGTCCGGAATTCGGCCAGGCGCCGTTTGAGCCGGGGTGCCATCGTCACGAGCAACGCGACGACGAGGCCGGCACCGAACATCGGCGCGACGACGGAGATCGGGAACAAGGTACTGGCGGCCGCCGAGAACGCGAGCACCCCGACCCAGAGATAGATGATGAGCGCGACCCGGCGCTGCGAGTGCCCGAGCTCGACGAGCCGGTGATGCAGATGCATCTTGTCAGGGGTGTAGAAGCCGACACCGGCCCGGGTCCGCCGGACCACGGCCATCAGCATGTCGAGCATCGGCACGAACACGACCGCGGCCACCAGGATCAGCGGCGAGAGCAGGGTGAACACGTCCGCGGGTCCGTAGGCGTTCATCGCGATGCGGCCCGACGCGCTGGTCGATGCCGCGGAGAGCATCAGACCGATCAGCATCGCCCCCGAATCGCCCATGAAGATGCGGGCCGGCGAGAAGTTGTGTGGGAGAAAGCCCAGGCAGGCCCCGGCCAGCACGGTGGAGATGAGCGCAGGTGGGTAATAGCTGACGTCGCCGCCCTGATCGTGCAGCAGGCCGAGGGAGAACATGCAGATCGCGAGCGCCGCGATCAGTCCCAGTCCCGCGGCGAGGCCGTCGAGCCCGTCGATGAAGTTGACCGCGTTGATGGTGGCCACGGTGACGGCGACGGTGAGCAACCCGGCCTGGAGGGGATCGAGCACCACCGTGCCGATGTCGGCGAACGGTACATAGAGCAGATACCAGCTGACGCCCATGATCACCAGCACTCCGGCGGCGGTCAGCTGGCCGACGAACTTGGTGAGTGCGTCGAGCCCCCAGCGGTCGTCGATGACGCCGACGAGCACGATCACGGTGCCCGACACGATGACCGCACTCATGTCGCTGGTGTACGCGAACCCGCGGGTCAGGGCGGGCAGGTTCGCTGCCAGGGCGATCGCGGCAACCATTCCGGCGAACATGCCGAGGCCACCGAGGCGCGGGGTGGGGATGACGTGGACGTCGCGGACGCGTGGCACCGCCACCGCACCGACGCGGATGGCGAACACGCGGACGAGTGAGGTCAGCAGATACGTCACAGCCGCCGCGGTCAGGCCGACCAGCGCCAGCTCGCGCAAGGGCACACCGGCCCCGCCACCGGCGACCGACTGCGCGGCGTGGTGCGTCGCCGGATCCCCGGCACCGAGAGCGGTGACGGAGAGCAGACCGGCGGGATCGAACACCCGCACCAGGCTACCCGCCCGTTCTGGCCAGGATTTCGCCCCGGATCCCGGCGTGTTGAGGTGCGCCGACGGGTCCGGACAACCCCCGCATGATCCAGTCGGCGACCGTTGCCATGTCATCGACGCCGAGTCCGCCGACGACCGCCGACGGAGTGCCGACACGGATCGCGGATCCCTCCGCGACCGGCTTCTCATCGAACGGGATCACCGCCCGGTCGACGACGATCCCTGCCGAGGAGAGCCGCCGCTGCGCCTCGCGGCCACTGACGTCGAGGGCCGAGACGTCGACGACCACGAAATGGGTGTCGGTGCCGCCGCTCACGATCCGGAGACCGCGATCACCGAGTTCGTCGCCGAGACGCCGCGCGACGGCCACCGTGTCGGAGGCGTAGTCGGCGAATGCACGTTCGCCTGACTCCTTCATACAGACGGCCTTCGCAGCCACCGAGTTCATCGACGGCCCGCCCTGGATGAAGGGGTGGACGGCCTTCTGCAGTACCGCCCGGTGGGGCTCCCGCGCGAGGATCATGCCGCCGCGCGGCCCGCGCAACACCTTGTGGGTGGAGAAGGTGACGACGTCGGCGTGCGGGACGGGCGACGGCGCGACGCCACCGGCCACGAGCCCGGCCAGGTGAGCGGCATCGACCCAGAGGATCGCCTCGGCCTCGTCGGCGACGGCGCGCAGGGCGGCGTAGTCGATCTGTCGGGAGTAGGAGGCCGAACCGGCGACGATGATGCGCGGGCGGTGGAGCAGTGCGGTGTCGCGGAGTTCGTCGTAGTCGATCAGCTCGTCGGACTCCCGGACCCCGTAGTGGATTGTTCCGAACCACCTGCCGGAGAAATTGGCGCGCGATCCATGCGTCTGATGGCCGCCGTGGTCGAGGCGCAGCGCGAGGACGGGATCGCCGGGCTGGGCGAAGGCCGCATAGACCGCGAGGTTGGCGGCGCTGCCGGACAGTGGCTGCACATTGACGTACTCGGCACCGAAGAGTTGGACGGCGCGATCGATGGCGAGCTGCTCGACCTCGTCGGCGACCTCGCAGCCACCGTGGTAGCGGGCGCCCGGATACCCCTCCGCGTATTTCGTGCCGAGATCGGACGTCAGCGCGGCGAGCACCGCCGGAGTGGGCGGTGTCTCCCCCGCGATGAGTTGCAGGGTGCTCGTGCGGCGTCGGGTCTCACGGCCGAGGAGCTCCTCGAGCTCGGGGTCGGACTGCAGATCGTTCCCTCGGGGTTGTCGCATCGATCAGTGCGGCGTCAAGGTGTCGACGTCGACGTCGAGCACCTCGGCGATGGCCTCGGTCGACACCGCGCCCGCCCGGAGGATGCGGGGGGTGACTCCGCTCAGGTCGACGATCGTCGAGGGCTGTGCCGCCGCGGCCGGTCCCCCGTCGAGGTACACCGACACCGACTCACCGAGCTGATCTCGCGCCTCGTCGACGGTGGTGGCGGGCGGGCGGCCGGACACGTTGGCACTCGACACCGCCATCGGGCCCACCTCACGCAGCAACTCGATCGCGACGGGATGCAGCGGCATGCGCAACATCACCGTCCCGTCGGTGTCACCGAGATCCCAGGCCAGCGACGGTGCCTGCGCCACGACCAGGCTCAGGCCGCCGGGCCAGAACGCCTCGACGAGATCGCGGGCCGCCGTCGACACCGACAGGACCAGACCGTCGATCGTGTGCCAGGAGCCGACGAGAACGGGCACCGGCATGTCCCGGCCGCGTCCCTTCGCCGCCAGCAACGCTGCGACGGCATCGGAATCGAACGCGTCACAGCCGATTCCGTAGAGGGTGTCGGTCGGGAGGACGACCAGCCGACCGGCCTTGGCCGCACCGACGGCCGCACGAATACCAGCCGCCCGGGTGTCTGTCTCACCGCAGTCGAATACCGTGCTCACCCGGCCATCCTGCCACGAGCCGGGTGACCCGGGCCGCGGGAGGGGCGTCACCCCAGCCGGCGCGCCGTGACGAACCGTGGCCGACCCGTCAGGTCGTGGCGGGCGCGGATGTCGGTGAAGTGCCCCGTCGCGGCGAGGGCGGCCGCCACCGCCGACGACGTCGACTCGTCGTGCTCGATGCCCACCACCCCACCGACCCGCAGCATGTCGGCGACGACCGCGAGCATCGGGACGATCACCGACATCCCGTCGGCACCGGCGAACACCGCCTCCGGCGGATCGTGGGCGACTTCCGGGGACACGTCGGTGCCCTCCGGCACATAGGGCGGGTTCGCGACGACGACGTCGACCGTGCCGGCGGGGAACGCGTCCGCCATTCCGTCGGTGTCGGTGACGTCGGCGGCCAGCACCGACACCGTCACCCCTCGCCCGGCGGCGTCGGCGACGTTGCGCGACAACCATTCCAACGCCGACGGCGACCGCTCGACGGCGGTCACGCCGGCACCCGGGATCATCGATGCGATCGCGATCGCCAACGCACCGCTTCCGCTGCACAGGTCTACGACGACCGGGGCCGAGATGTCCCGGGCCTCGATGACGGCCCATTCGGCGAGGAACTCGGTCTCCGGGCGGGGGGTGAACACCCCGGGGCCGACGGCCAGTTCGGCGGGGCCGAATGCGGCCGTTCCGACGATGTGCTGCAACGGGATCCGCGCACACCGAGAGTCGACGGCGGCGCGGAAACGAGACCGGGCGCTCTCATCGAGGTCGTCGAGGATCACCAGCCGTCCCCGGTCCACCTCGAGGACATCGGCGAGCAGCCATTCGGCGTCGGACCGCGCGGAGTCGATCCCCGCCGCGTGCAGTCGATTCCGCGCCCTCGCCAGTTCCTCGTCGATGCTGATCGGCGACGAACGCCCGGCGGTGGTCACCGGATCACTCGGCCTCGAGGCGCGCCGCCCGGTCGGCGGCCACGAGCGCGTCGAGCATCGCGTCCATGTCGCCGCCGAGGACGGCGTCGAGATTGTTCGCCTTGTAACCGATGCGGTGATCGGTGATGCGGTTCTCCGGGAAGTTGTACGTGCGAATCCGTTCCGAGCGGTCGACCGTCCGGATCTGTGCGGCGCGGCCCTGGGCGGCGGCGGCCTCCGCCTCCTCCTCGGCCGCAGACTGCAGGCGCGCCGCGAGTACCTGCATCGCCCTGGCCTTGTTCTGCAGCTGCGAGCGCTCGTTCTGGCAGGTCACCACGATTCCGGTGGGCAGATGCGTGATGCGCACGGCCGAGTCGGTCGTGTTGACGCCCTGACCCCCCTTGCCCGATGACCGGTAGACGTCGATCCGCAGGTCGGATTCGTCGATCGCGACCTGCTCGACCTCCTCGGGCTCCGGATAGATCAGCACGCCGGCGGCCGATGTGTGGATACGGCCCTGGGATTCGGTGACCGGTACACGCTGCACCCGGTGGACACCGCCCTCGAACTTCAGCCGCGACCAGACACCGTCGCGCAGTTGCTCTTTCGACTTGATCGAGATCGTGGCCTCTTTGTAGCCGCCGAGATCGGACTCGGTGACGCCGAGGGTCTGCGCCTTGAAGCCGTGGCGCTCGCAGTACTTCAGATACATCCGCGCGAGGTCGGCCGCGAACAGCGCCGACTCTTCACCGCCCGCACCGGATTTGATCTCGAGTACGACATCGTCGCCGTCGTGCGGGTCGCGGGGGGCGAGCAGGTCGGTCAGTGTCGCATCGAGCTCGGCGACAGCGGCCTCGAGCTCCGGGATCTCGTCGGCGAAGGCCGGATCGTCGGCGGCGAGCTCGCGGGCCGCGGCGAGATCGTCACGCGTCGCCGCGAGACGTCGGTGCGTGGACATGATGGGTGCGAGTTCGGCGAACCGCTTGCCCACGCGGCGAGCCGCGGTCGGGTCGTCGTGCAGCGAGGGATCGGCGAGCTGTGCCTCGAGACCGGCGTGTTCGGCGAGGATGTCGTCGATCGCCGACTGGCCCCGGCCCGGGGACTCCTGTGTGGTCATGGATGCTCACCTCTGTCGCGGGTTCACCGCATCGGCTGGGTGGAGTGAGGACCGAAACGACGACGACGCCCGTCCACCGCGCACATCGTGCGCGCCGGAGGGGCGTCGTCGGTCGAGCTAGTTGGCGTCGGCCTTCTTGGGGGTCCGCTTGCCGTAGCGCTTCTCGAACCGGGCCACGCGGCCGCCGGTGTCGAGAATCTTCTGCTTGCCGGTGTAGAACGGGTGGCACTGCGAGCAGACCTCGACGTTGATACGTCCGTTGTCCGCGGTGCTGCGGGTCTCGAAGGTGTTGCCGCAGCCGCAGACGACCGTGGTCGTCGCGTACTCGGGGTGGATGCCCTGCTTCATCTGGTTGTCCCTTTCTGTGGTCGCCGGGTCACCATCGGGGATCGATGGTGTGAACCGGAACCGGACTCGACCGCTCAGTATGCCACGCGGCCGGCGCGCCCTGGAAATCGTCGAACGCACCCGACCGCGTCCATCTCGTCATGCGATCCACCGACCAGAACGCGACGTCACGACGTTTCATTCCCGAGTTAGGCATGCCTTAGGATAGTAAGGCTTAGCTAAGTTATAGGCTGATGGCTTCGTCGGCGTCACTCCACCGTCGCAGTGACGCCGACCCCGGACGATCCGACCAGTGCCGTCCCGCGCGGGCGGACCGAGACCTCCACCTCCGCCCGTGGCGGGGTGGACCGAGAACTCAGAGGACCGAATGCGGCCAGAACATGACCCCCGAGCACTGCTCTGGGATCCGAGCGACGAGAAGAGCAGTTGCGGGGTGGGCTTCATCACCCGCAAGGACGGGGTGCAGAAGCACTCCGTGATCTCCAAGGCCCGTGAGGCACTCTGCTCGGTCCCCCACCGCGGCGGCATGTCGGCGCTCGGCGTCGGCGACGGCGGCGGTGTGTCGATGGATCTTTCCCTCCGATTCTTCCGCAAGATCACCGGCCGGCCGGATCTCCGACTGGGCAGGTTCTGCGTCGGCAACTTCTTCCTCCCGACCGGGCCCGACGCGGCGGCCCGCGCCGCCCGACTCATCGAACGCACGATGGCGGGCCGGGGTTTCGACGTCCTCACGGTGCGCGACGTCCCGGTCGACACCGACGCGCTGCGCCCGGCGGCCATCTCGTTCCAGCTGCCGATCCGTCAGTGGGTGTTCTCTGCGCCGGAGCCGTGCCCGGAGCCCGCCGCTCTCGACCACGCTGTCCAGCAGGCACTGTTGCACATCGAGGCGACCGCCTTCACCAAGCCGGAACTGGCCGGCCTCTATCCGCTGTCGCTGTCGGCCCGGACCCAGGTGCTCAAGGGTCGGTTGTCCTCGCCCGAGGTCATCGACTACTTCACCGATCTCGGCGATCCCGACCACGCGGTCCACACGCTGTACTTCCACACGCGGTTCTCCACGAACACCGATCCGCATCCGACGATGGCGCAACCGTTCCGGTTTCTGGCGCACAACGGAGAACTGAACACCGACAAGAAGAACCGCATCGCGCAGGTGACCGCGGCGACCGCCCAGCACAAGAGCATCGTGCGCCCGCCCGGGCAGTCCGACAGTTGCCGTCTGGATCAGACGGTCGCGGCCCGGGTCATCGAGGACCGGGTGGATCTGGTGACCGCAATCGTGTCGATGATGCCCCCGGCCTGGGAGAACGACTCGTCGTTGTCCGAGCCGGTGCGTGCCATGTTCGAGTACTTCTCCCTCGTCGAGGAGAAGAACGACGGACCGGCGGCGGTCGTGTTCGGTGACGGTACGGTCATCGGCGCCCGCCTCGACCGCCTCGGCCTGCGACCGCTGCGCACGGTCGAGACCACCGACTATCTGTGCGTGTTCTCCGAGGCGGGACAGATCGCGTTCCCGCCGGAGACGGTGATCGCGCGGGGCCGGGTCTCCGCCGGAGGGATGATCTACTACGACCATCGTGAGCACCGCACCTACACGACGCTCGACGCCTACGAGAAGCTCGCCGCCGCCAAGGATTACCGTGCGCTCCTGGCGGCGGCCAAGATCGACCTGGCCGACGTCGAGGCGGCGGCCGGCACGACCGACGATCGCCGGCCGGGCACCGGTGACGCCGCCGATGCCGCAGTGGGCCCCACCGAGCTGACCGACCATCAGCGGTATCGGGCCTACCACCTCGACCAGGAGAGCTTCCGCTACTTCGTCGACCCGATGCTGTCCGACGGCAGTGAACGGGTGTCGGCCATGGGCTTCGGCAACGCCATCAACGCACTGACCGACATCGAACCCAATGTGGCGCGGTTCTTCTCGCAACGATTCGCGCAGGTGACCAATCCCCCACTCGACAGCATCCGCGAGGCAGATGGCATGACGCTGCGTGTCGCCCTGGGCGCGCGACCGGGGACCGGCACGGACGCGCACGCCGCCGGCCGTCAGATCATCCTTCCCTCACCGGTTCTCGGCACCGCCGACCTGGATCTGCTGCATCGGCAGGAAGTGACCCCCGCCCGTCTGTTCGACGCCTGCTTTCCGATCGCCTACGACGACCGCGACGGCGACGACCGCCGTGCCATGGTGTCGGCAGTGGACCGACTCGGCGACGAGATCGTCGCCTTCGCCGAGTCGCGCGGTGGGATCGCCGTCCTGAGTGACCGCGGGATCGCACACGACCGCGCCGCGATCCCGATCGTGTTCGCGGTGTCGGCGGTCAATCAGAGACTGATCGCGGCAGGCCTGCGTCTGCGGGTGTCACTCGTCGCCGACACCGGCCAGGTGGAGTCCTCCCATCACCTCGCGGCCACCCTCGGATTCGGCGCTGCCGCAGTCCATCCCCATTCGATCGCACGTCGCGCTGCATCCGTGTCGACCGACGGCGCCGAAGGACTGGCGGCGTTTCGGCGATGGGTGAAAGCCGCCGAGAAGTCACTGATGAAGACGATGGGACGCGTCGGGCTGTGCACCGTCGAGAGCTACATCGGCGGCGAGTTCTTCGAACCGAACTTCCTCGACACCGCCGATGACGATCTGCGCCGGTGGTTCCCGGACCTGCGTGCCCCGGTCGGGGGTGTCGGACTCGGCCCGATCGCGGCGACCGTGGGGCGTGCTCACCGCGCCGCGATGAGCACCTCGCTCACCTCGGACAAGGACCTGCCGTTGCTGGGCCTGTTCAAGGAACGTTCCGACGGCGCGGGCCACTCGTTCGGTGCGACCGCCGTGCGCAAGTATGCCGACCTGACCGGGGAGAAGATCACCTTCGCCACCGCCGGTCGCGAATCCCCGTCTGCCGCCGAGGCCGATCGCGCCGGCGGGCTCCGCCTACTGACCCTCGGCAGGTTGTCGGATGCGTTCGGACTCGACGCGCGCGCCTACGCGGACAGCTCCTACGACCGCCTCTCCGCCGACGACATCGATGGGTTCGTGGTCACCGACGCCTACCGTTCGTTCGCCGAGGAGATCGCCGCGCAACGCGCCGACCGACCGAGTGCACTGCGCGACATCCTCGCCCTACCACTCGACGTCACGGGATCGGGCACCGCCGACGACTTCCTCGATGTGTTGCAACGCGCGCACACCGATCCGGCCGAGAAGGTCCTCGTGCGTGGTCTACGGGTGACCTCGCTCGAGGACGACGCGGGCACGCCCGGCACCTTCCATGTGTCCCTCGACGGGGATCCGACCGGCTCCGACGGACTCGCCCGGATCCAGGCGCTGGCTCAGGCGATGGCGGATCTGCTCGGGACGTCGGCGGAGATACTCGACTGCGGGGACTCGGGGATCATCGTCGTCGCGAACGGCACGGCGACCGACCTGCTGAGCCGACTGGGCACCGCCCAACCGGCGATCGCCCTCGCCGATGTGCAGCCCGCACATGAGATCACCACGACCTTCGCCTCCGGCGCGATGAGTCATGGCGCCCTGGTCGCACCCGCCCACGAAGCCGTCGCCCACGGCACCAACATGGTCGGGGGTCTGTCCAACAGCGGCGAGGGTGGCGAGCACATGTCCCGCTACGGCACCATCCGTGCGTCGGCGATCAAGCAGTTCGCCTCCGGACGGTTCGGCATCTGGGCGGGCTACCTCGCCGACCCGATGCTCCGTGAACTGGAGATCAAGATCGGCCAGGGGGCCAAACCCGGTGAGGGCGGACAGCTCCCGGCCCCCAAGGTGACGGTGGAGATCGCGGCGGCGCGCGGCGGCACGCCCGGCGTGGAACTCGTGTCGCCGCCCCCACATCACGACACCTACTCCATCGAGGACCTCGCCCAACTCATCCACGACTGCAAGGCCGCTCGCGTCCGGGTCATCGTCAAACTGGTCTCGTCGGAGGGTATCGGCACGATCGCCGTCGGTGTGGCCAAGGCGGGCGCCGACGTGATCAACGTCGCCGGCAACACCGGCGGCACCGGCGCAGCGTCGGTGACGAGCCTCCGCTACGCGGGCCGCGCCGCGGAGATCGGCCTCGCCGAAGTACACCAGGCGCTGTGCGCCAACGGCTTACGCCAGAAGGTGGTACTGCGTACCTCGGGCGCTCATCAGACCGGCCGCGACGTCGTGACGTCGGCGCTGTTGGGTGCCGACAGTTTCGAGTTCGGAACGTCCGCGCTGATGATGATCGGCTGCGTGATGGCCAAGAACTGCAACATCAAGTGTCCGGCCGGCCTGACGACCAACCCCGAGGTCTTCGACGGGGATCCGCGATCGATGGCGCAGTATCTGTGCAACATCGCCCACGACGTCCGGGAGATCCTCGCGGGGCTGGGACTGCGCAGCCTGTCCGCCGCCCGTGGCCGCACGGACCTGCTCCGGCTCGTCGACCATCCCGCGGTGGTGACACCGCTGCGACTTCAGGCGCTCCTGGCCCGCATCGATCCGGTCGCGATCACCGATCCCGTGTATCTGGAACGCGACTACGCGATCGACGATGCGGTCGGCGACGAGGTCCGCAGGGCCCTGCTGGAGTCGCGCGACCGCGACGTCACCATCGACACCCCCGTGCTCGGCAACCGCAACAAGAGTGTCGGCGCACAGCTCGCAGTCGACATCGAACGGACCTTGAACCACGAGCTGACCGCAGCCGACATCACCGACCTGCCGAGTGTGCTCGTCGACGACCGCGGTCGCCGATTCCTGGCGCCGGACTCCGTGCGGGTCGCCACCTCCGGCTCGGCCGGGCTCTCGTACGCGGCGTTCTGCAACGACGGAATGCGCCTGGAGCACAGCGGGACCTGCAACGACGGTGTCGGGAAGTCGATGTCGGGCG
The DNA here is from genome assembly GCF_003797825.1 of Gordonia sp. OPL2. Classification (GTDB taxonomy): domain Bacteria; phylum Actinomycetota; class Actinomycetes; order Mycobacteriales; family Mycobacteriaceae; genus Gordonia. Next base: position 60,584 of record NZ_RKME01000025.1, on the reverse strand, counting down.
GAAGCGTGATCGTACGTTCACCGGGCGGGGGCTCGCCATCGATCGGCGGCAACGTCCTGATCGGCAACTTCGCCCTCTTCGGCGCCACGGGCGGCCGACTGTTCGTCGAGGGTGAGGCCGGCGACCGGTTCGCGGTCCGCAACTCCGGCGCGACCGCGGTCGTGGAGGGGGTGGGCGAATTCGGCTGCGAGTACATGACCAACGGGGCCGTGCTGAACCTCGGCGGGTACGGCAAGGGACTCGGCAACGGGATGAGTGGCGGGTTCCTGTACCAATACGACCCGGCATGCGTTCTCGAGACCCGCATCAGCAGCGACTCGGTGGTGGTGGGAGCCATCACCGGCGTCGACGATCCTCTCGCCCCCGTTCACCACCACGCCGTTCGGCACATGCTCGAGATGCACGTGGCGGCAACGGGTTCGGCATTGGGCACCCGACTGCTTGAGAACTGGGAGACCGAACGGCACTACATCTCCTATGCGATGCCGCGGGCCCTGGTCGCCTATCAGGACAGCGACGCGCTGGTGGCCTCGATCTCGCATCGCGACCTCCTCGACGAATTGTCGACGGCGTTGGCGGCCCATCAGGTGCGGGCGCTGAAGGTCAGCATTCGCAGCGGTACGCCGGTGGCCGACGGCGCCGTGCCCGGATACGGCGAGACCGACAATGCGGAGATGTACCGTCTCCTCAACGCGTTCACCGTGTTCGAGATCGCCCGCGGACTCGCCGCCACACGCCTGGCACGGACGGGCGGCACCCGGCCCCGGGAGCAGGTCTCCGCGTGGACCGATCAGGCGATCGCCACCGGGGCGCGCAATCTGGTTCTCACCGAGGACTTCGAACTGCTGTCGAAGGTCGCACGGTACGCGCGTGACATCCTCGGGGCATACGACGCCGACCAACTCGCCGCGCTGATCGCGGCGAAGCGCGTGGACGACTACAAGTCGGCACTGGCGCAACGCAACGTGTGGTCGATGGATGCGCCGGGCACCTACGGATGGATTCTCCTGCAGGACCGAAAGAATCGCGAGAAGCTCGGCGGACTGCCCGGTTTCGACGAGCTGTTCGCCGCCGCCGCGGTTCCCGACGTCGCGGCGGGCCTGCGGTCCTCCATCGACACTGACACCACGAAGGTGGGATGACATGCAACTTCCCTACATCCCGGCGGACGTTCCGTTCACGGGTGACCAGAAAGCCTGGCTCGCAGGGTTTCTCGCCGGCCTCAACACCCGCATCGCCATGCCGACGGGATCGGCCGCGCACGCCGGCGGGACCGCGGCCGTCGACGCAGCCGCTCCCGGCCGGATTCCGTTGCAGATCGTCTACGGCAGCCAGACCGGCACCGCGGAGTGGCTGTCCGAACAGGCCGAGGCCGCGGCCCGTGAGCACGGATTCGAGCCGGTTCGCTGCGATCTCGACGCGCTCGACATCACCGCGCTGTCGGCGGCCCGCCGCCTCCTGGTGATCACCTCCACCTACGGCGAGGGCGACATGCCCGACAACGCAGAACTCTTCTGGCAGTCCCTCGCCGCCCCGGACGCACCGCGACTCGACGGGCTCTACTTCGGGGTGCTCGCCCTCGGCGACTCCATCTACGACGGTTTCTGCCAGGCCGGCAAGAACATCGACGCGCGCCTGGCCGAACTCGGCGGTACCCGCGTCGTCGATCGTGTCGATTGCGATGTCGACTTCGAGGATCCGGCGACCGACTGGATGGCACGTGCGGTACCCGCCCTCGCCGCAGTCGACGCGGGCGCCGTCGACGCCGCACCGCCGTCCGGCTCTGCACCCGGCACGACCACGGCGCCGACGACCACCACCACCGCGGGTCCGGACACCCCGGCAAGGTCCGCGTGGACCCGTAAGAACCCCTATCCGGCGACCGTCGTCGCCAACACGCTGTTGTCCGCACCGACGTCGGACAAGGAAGTCCGTCATCTGGAGATCTCGTTGGGCGACAGCGGGATCGACTATCAACCCGGCGACGGCATCAGCATCTCGCCGGTGAACGACGCCGAATTGGTCGACCGGATCATCACCCGTCTCGGTGCCTCGCCGGACACCGTGATCGCCGATCGCAAGACCGAACGGACATTACGCGAGGCGCTGACCCATCATTACGAGATCTCCACCCCGTCGAAGTATCTCCTCGACTACATCGCGCAACGCAGCCAGGATGCCGAACTCACCCACCTGACGTCGACCGGCGACAGAGAGGCCCTCGATGCCTGGATGTGGGGCAAGGACGTCCTCGACCTCCTCGATGTCGACCCGACGTTGACCATCAGTCCCGACGAACTCATCGCCGAGCTGCGGCCACTGCAGCACCGTGTGTACTCGATCTCGTCGAGTCCACTCGCCCATGCGGGCACCGTGCACATCACGATGGCCACGGTCCGATACCGATCCGGTGATCGTCAGCGCGGCGGGGTGTGCTCGACCTTTCTCGCCGACCGCCGACCCGAGGGCACCCAGGTCGGCATGTTCATCTCACCGAACAACTCCTTCCGCCTCCCATCCGACGACACGAAGGCCATCATGATCGGGCCCGGGACCGGCATCGCGCCGTTCCGGTCGTTCCTGCATGAGCGCGCCGCGCGTGGCGCTCGTGGCGGCAACTGGCTGTTCTTCGGCGACCAACGTCGCGACCACGACTACATCTATGCCGACGAGATCGACGGCTTCGTCACCGACGGTCTCCTGGACCGGCTCGACCTGGCCTTCTCCCGCGACCAGGAGCACAAGATCTACGTCCAGGACCGGATGCGGGAGCAGGGGGCCGACCTGTTCCGATGGCTGTCGGACGGCGCTCACATCTACGTGTGCGGTGACGCCACCCGTATGGCCCGCGACGTCGACACCGCACTGCGCGAGGTGGTGGCCGAACACGGCGGGCTGACAGACGACGAAGCCCAGGACTACATCGACGACCTCAAACGCGCGAAACGCTATCTGCGCGACGTCTACTGACCGGCCGCTCGCCCCGCCACCGAGAACCACAACCAACCCGACCCCGACCTCGTGGACACCTAGATCGCACGGGAAAGGAATGGCAACGATGCCCGACTCACCCCGCCCATCGGACTCCGGTCGTACCGGAGGGCCTCCACGCCCACGATGCGGAGAGCGCTGCAGTTGTCCGCGGGCGAACGGGACCACCAACGACCTCGACACGTTGTTGGCCACCCCGGGATTCTCGGGCACTGTACTGGGCTCCGACGTCGCCGCGGTCGCCCAGCATCTGCCCCTGCTCGACCAGGTCGTCGGTGTGACGGTGGCGGGTCCGGTGTTGATGAACGATGTCGGAACACACGAGAGCCCCGTCGGCATCGGTGGGCCGATCCGATGCCGGCCGTCGCGGATCTCGTTGCGCATCAACCCCGCCCGGCTCGGTGCCGCGCTCGTGACCGACCCGGCCGCCCACGTCCCGCCGACGTTGCGCCTGTTCGACTCGGACGGCAACACCGCGCACGCCACCTATCTCACCGAGTCGTCGGATCGCCTGGCCTTCGAATCGCTGTCACTGAACGCCGGCGGCTTCGACGCGCCCGATCACGAGGTCGGTGGACGGGTGGATCGCGCCGATCCGCCGCACGAGACGGGATGCGTCGCGGAGCCGGGGGCTGCGACCGACCAGATCGGCCAGTTCGACTCGATCCTGGAAGACGGCGGACGACAACGACTCTCGTCACTGCCCGGCATGATCGACCAGGGATTTGCGCGAGTCGAGTCACGGCGGGTGATCGCGGCTGTCGAGCACGCCGCCCTCCTGGGACTCCCGATGACGATGACCACCGCGGCGCCCGGCTGTCTGCAGATGCGTCATGACCGGCTCGACGGCGCCCGGGAGCACCGTGGGTCGATGGTGATCGCGTCCGGCAGCTGCCGCGCGATGATCAACTTCAATCTGGTGACCGAATGCTGGGTGACCTGGTCGGACGGCGTGTGGGGGCGAACCGGCTCGATCGAGTTGTACGACCGTCACGCCCAGTGCAGTCTCGTCGCCACGCAGACCGGTTCGGTCTCGCCGGAGACCTTCGATGCCTGGAATCAGCTGATGGCCGACGTCGCCGGATAGCTCGCACCCGCCTCAACGTCGAACGTGCGACACACCATCGGTGTGCCGCACGCTCGACGTGAGTAGAAGACACGATCGGCGCACGTCGGCGCCGTCGTGACGGAAATCAGTCGTCGTTCATCGCTCCCGGAGCGGTCTTCTGGACCTGCATCAGGAACTCGATGTTGGTCTTCGACTTCTTCAGCTGGCTGATCAGCAGGTCGATGGCCTGCTGGGAGTCGAGGCCGGACAGCACCCGCCGCAGCTTGTGCACGATGGAGAACTCCTCCGGCGACAGCAGCAGTTCGTCCTTGCGCGTGCTCGACAGGTTCACGTCGACGGCCGGGAACACACGACGCTCGGAGATCTTGCGGTCCAGTTTGAGCTCGGCATTGCCGGTGCCCTTGAACTCCTCGAAGATCACGGTGTCGCCGGTGGAACCGGTCTCGACCAGCGCCGAGGCGATGATCGTCAGCGAGCCGCCGTTCTCGATGTTGCGAGCTGCGCCGAGGAAGCGCTTGGGCGGATAGAGCGCGGTGGAATCCACACCGCCGGACAGGATTCGGCCCGAAGCAGGGGACGCGTTGTTGTACGCACGACCGAGGCGGGTGATCGAGTCCAGCAGCACGACGACGTCTTTGCCGTTCTCCACCAGACGCTTTGCGCGTTCGATGGCCAACTCGGAGACCGAGGTGTGGTCTGACGGCGGGCGGTCGAAGGTGGAGGCGATGACCTCACCCTTCACCGAGCGCTGCATGTCGGTCACCTCTTCCGGCCGCTCGTCGACGAGGACGACCATGAGGTGACATTCCGGGTTGTTGGTGGCGATCGCGTTGGCGATGTCCTGCAGGATCGTGGTCTTGCCGGCCTTGGGCGGCGATACGATCAGCGCGCGCTGTCCCTTGCCGATGGGCATGATCAGATCGATGACACGCGTGTCGAGCCGCTCGGGAGTGGTCTCGAGGCGCAGCCGCTGGTTCGGGTACAGCGGGGTCAGCTTGTTGAAATCGGGCCGCTTCTTCGCGGTCTCGATGTCGGTGCCGTTGACGGTGTCCAAGCGGACCAGCGGATTGAACTTCTGTCGCTGGTTGGGCTGTTCGCCTTCGCGCGGGACCTTGACCGCACCGGTGATCGCGTCGCCGCGCCGCAGTCCGTTCTTGCGGACCATGTTCATCGACACGTAGACGTCGTTCGGGCCGGCGAGATATCCCGACGTCCGCACGAACGCGTAGTTGTCGAGGACGTCGAGGATGCCGGCAACCGGCTGCAACACGTCGTCATCGGAGACCTGCGGTTCGCTGGGACCCGAAGGATCGCGGTCACGCCCGCGGCGACGCTCACGGAAACGCCGACCTCGTCGGCCCCGGCCGCTGCCGTCGCCGTCGTCGTCGCGGTTCTGATTGTCCCGGTTCTGTCCACCGTCGCGGTTGGAGCCGCCACCCTGGTTCTGGTTGTCCCGGTTCTGGCCACCCTCGCGGTTCTGGCCACCGTCGCGGTTCTGATTGTCGCCGCGGTTCTGGCCACCGTCGCGGTTCTGATTGTCGCCGCGGTTCTGGTTGTCGCCGCGGTTCTGACCGCCGTCCCGGTTCTGGTTGCGGCCGCGACCCCGTCCACGCTGGTCACCGGCGTCGGAGGAGTCGGACTGACGATCATCGGTCGAGGTCGTGGCCTCGGGCGAGGACCCGGCCTTGCCGCCCTCGGCCTTGCCGTTGTCCGACTTGCCGCTCCCGGCCTTGTCGGCGGTCGTCGTCTCGGCCGCGGGGGCGCTACCTGCGTCGGTGGTGTCGGCGGGCTTGGTGTCGGCGGGCTTGGTACCGGCGCCGGCATCGCTCGCCTCCGGGGCGGCGCTCCGCGCTCGACGACGACCGCGGGCCGGCGGGCCTGACTCCGTCGACGTGCTGTCGGCGTCGATGGTGAGCTGCGCATCCGACTTCTTCGGAGCCGGCGACGAGCCTTCCTGACGCTCCTTGATCGCGGCGATGAGGTCGCCCTTGCGCATCCCGGAGGTGCCCTTGATGCCCAGCTCGCCGGCGAGGGCGCGCAGTTCGGTGAGCACCATGCCGGAGAGTCCGCTGCGAGCGCGCGTGGAGGAGCCACGTGTGGTCGAACTCACCGCGGACGACGAGCCGTCGGCAGAGGCCTCGGGCGACGACGTGGGGGCTGGTGCGGTGATGAGGTCCGTATCCGTCACGGATATCCTTTCATTCCCTCGCAGACCGGAGCTGCGTCGGGATTCATTGCCACCCCGCCTCATTCAGGCGGGACTTCGTCTCCGTCGGAGATGTCCCTGGGAGTCTCCTCAGAAGACGGTAGAAGAAATGTGGTCCGCTGCGGTGTGTCCGCTGGTAGTGCTGGGCAACCCCTGATGGCAGATCGCGCGTTCGGCATCGGGCCAGACGGCACGATCAGAAATCGGAGAGGAGCACGGCAAGACAAGCCTGCGCGGCTAGACCAGTATATGGTAACTCGTTCGCATGATAGGGGCAACACGCCCGTGACGCCATCTCCGACCGCGCGGCGGCTCAGACGCGACCGTGCGTGACCTCTACCCCGCCTGCGATGGCCACGGACGAGGCCGCGAAACCCAGCGACGCGGCGATCTCACGCGACTCGGCCGGTACCGGGCCGACGCCCAGGACCAGCACGGTGGGGCCGGCCCCCGAGACCGTCGCGGCGTGGCCACGACGACGCAATGCAGAGACCAGCTCGGCCGTCGGCGCCATCGCCTCGGCCCGATAACCCTGGTGCAGCCGGTCGGCGGTGGCGGCGAACAGCACACTCGGATCGGTGGTCAGCGCGACCACCGCGAGCGACGCACGACTGACGTTGAAGATGGCATCCCGGCGCGGAACCAGATCCGGGAGCAGGCCTCGTGTGTACGAGGTGGACGACTCGGTGTCGGGGACGAACACCGTGGCGGTGATGTCCGGATGCACCACGAGGCGGCGTGCGCGGTAACGCGGCTCGTCGGCGGCCTCGATCCAGGTGACCACGGCGGCGCCGAGGACGCTGGCCGCGGCATTGTCCGGGTGTCCCTCGAACTCGGAGGACAGCTGGACGAGTGCGTCGTCGTCGAACGCGGGACGGACACCTGCCTCGACCAGCAGGCCGGAGGCCGCGGCGAGTCCGGAGACGGCGGCGGCCGCCGACGACCCGAGGCCCCGGGAATGCGGGATCGCATTCACGCACCGCAAACTCAGCCCCGGTGCGGCACAGCCGGCGGCGTCGAGTCCCCGCCGGATGGCACGGGCCACCAGATGACTCTCGTCGCGCGGGACATCCTGCGCGCCCTCGCCGATGACCTCGACCTGCACGCCGCCGTCGGTCGTCTCGACGATGAGCTCGTCGTACACGCCCAGCGCGATGCCGAGGCAGTCGAAGCCCGGGCCCAGGTTCGCGCTCGATGCGGGAACCCGGACGCGGGTCGAGATGCCCACGGGCAGAGTCATCTTGGTCTCCGTGAGAGCCACAGGCTCGGTCATCGCGATGGGGTCACCTGCCGGGTCAGCGGACGCCGAGCGCATCGGCAACCGCGATCGGGTCGACGGGGATCGCCTCCACCTCCGGCATACCGCGCAGTGCGGTGTCCGGATCCTTCAGTCCGTTTCCGGTCACCGTACACACGACGGTCGAGCCCGGCGCGATCCAGTTGTCCGCGCGTGCTGCGAGCAACCCGGCGACGCTTGCGGCCGACGCCGGCTCGACGAAGACACCCTCGCGTCCGGCGACGAGGCGGTAGGCCTCGAGGAGTTTCTCGTCGGTGGCGGCGCGGAACTGACCGGAGGATTCGTCCTTGGCCGCGACGGCCTGATTCCAGCTCGCGGGTGACCCGATCCGGATCGCCGTGGCGATGGTCTCGGGGTCCTTCACCGGCGCACCGTTGACCAGCGGCGCGGCGCCTGCGGCCTGCACGCCGAGCATGCGCGGCAGAGACGAGCTGACGCCGTCGGCGTGGTACTCGGTGTAGCCCTTCCAGTAGGCGGTGATGTTGCCCGCGTTGCCGACCGGCAGCGCGTGTACGTCGGGCGCACGGCCGAGGACGTCGACGATCTCGAACGCCGCGGTCTTCTGACCCTCGATACGCGACGGGTTGACCGAGTTCACCAGCTCGATCTCGGTGAACTCCGAGGTCGCCTTGCGTGCGAGCTCGAGGCAGTCGTCGAAATTGCCCTGCACCTGGATGATCTTGGCACCGTGCATGACCGCCTGGGCGAGCTTGCCCATGGCGATCTTGCCCTCGGGGATCAGCACCGCACAGGTGATCCCGGCACGCGTCGCGTAGGCGGCGGCCGAGGCCGAGGTGTTGCCCGTCGAGGCGCACAGGACGGCGGTCTTGCCGTTGTTGACGGCGGTGCTGACCGCCATCGTCATCCCGCGGTCCTTGAAGGAGCCGGTCGGGTTGAGCCCCTCGACCTTGAGATAGACCTCGCAGTCGGTGAGCTCGGACAGGTGCGGAGCCGAGATCAACGGCGTGCCGCCCTCGAGGAGTGTGACGACCTTCCAGTCGTCGGCGACCGGCAACCGATCACGGTAGGCCTCGATCAGTCCGGGCCAGCGCTGATGTACCGGGGTGGCGTTAGTCATCGGTTCCTTCCAATCGCAGCACACTCGACACCTTGATGACGGCGTCCATATCCTCCAGCGCTGCAACCGTTTCCGATTGCGCGCGATCCGGGGCACGGTGGGTCACGACGATCAGGCGGGCGTCGTCGCCCGCGCCCTCCTGCCGGACCGCGGCGATCGACACCGACCGCTTGGAGAACTCGCCGGCGACCTGGGACAACACGCCCGGCCGGTCGGCGACCTTCATCGACACGTAGTAGCGGGTCGGCACGTCGTCGACGGGCGCGATCGGCAGCTTCGCGTACGTCGACTCGAGGGGCCCGCGACCGCCGTGGACCTTGTTGCGCGCGGCCATCACCATGTCTCCCAACACTGCGGAGGCCGTGGGCGATCCGCCGGCGCCCTGCCCGTAGAACATCAGCCGCCCGGCGTTCTCGGCCTCGACGACCACCGCATTGAACGCGCCGTTGACGGTCGCAAGTGGATGGCTGAGCGGGATCAGTGCCGGGTACACCCGCGCGGAGATCCGCTGACGCCCGTCGGCGTCGTGGACGCGTTCACAGATGGAGAGCAGCTTGACCGTGCAGTCGAACTTCTTGGCCGCCACCAGATCTGCCGACGTCACCGACGAGATTCCCTCGCGGTGCACGTCCGCGGCGGTCACGCGGGTGTGGAAGGCGATCGACGCGAGGATGGCCGCCTTGGCGGCCGCGTCGTAGCCCTCGACGTCGGCTGTCGGATCGGCCTCGGCGTAGCCGAGCCGTCCGGCCTCGGCCAGGGTGTCGGCGTAGTCCGCGCCGGTCTCGTCCATCTCCGAGAGGATGTAGTTCGTGGTGCCGTTGACGATGCCCGCCACCCGCTCGACGGTGTCACCGGCCAGCGACTGCATCAACGGTCGGACCACCGGGATCGCACCGGCGACCGCGGCCTCGAAGTACAGATCGACCTTGGCATCGGCAGCGGCGGTGGCCAATTCGCCCGTGTACTCGGCGAGCAGCGCCTTGTTCGCGGTGATCACCGACTTCCCGCTCTCGAGCGCCGCCCGAATGAGCGCGCGGGCCGGATCGATCCCACCCATGAGTTCGACGACGATGTCCACGTCGTCGCGGTCCACGAGCGACGCCGGGTCGTCGGTGAGCAGTTCCTGGGCGACCTTGCGCGGCTTGCCGAGATCGCGGACCGCGACACCGCGCAGTTCCACCGGTGCCCCGACCCGGGCGCGGAGGTCGTCGGCGTTCTCGTCGATGATCCGTACGACCTCGGAGCCGACGTTGCCCATGCCGAGCACGGCCACACCGATGGCGCGGTTGGGTGTCTGGTTCATTCGGTCACCTCCAGGGTGAGGATGTCGTCGATCGTCTCCCGACGCAGGAGCACGCGGGCGGCGGCATCGCGGACGGCCACCACCGGTGGTCGCATCGCGAGGTTGTAGCGACTCGACATCGAGTAGCAGTACGCGCCGGTGGCCGCGACGGCGACGAGGTCACCGGGCGCGAGGTCCGCGGGCAGCCAGCAGTCCTTGATGATGATGTCGCCGCTCTCGCAGTGCTTTCCGACGACTCGGCAGACCACAGCGGGCGCCTCGGACACCCGGGAGACCAGTCGGATGTCGTATTCGGCCTGATAGAGCACGGTCCGGATGTTGTCGCTCATCCCGCCGTCGACCGACACGTAGCGACGGGTGAGATTCTTGCCGACCGTGACGTCCTTGATCGTGCCGACGCGGTACACCGTGACCGTGCCCGGCCCGGCGATGGCGCGTCCCGGCTCGACCGCGATCGACGGCATCGGCAACCCCACAGCCGCACTCTCGCGCCGCACGATCTCGGCGAGATGTTCGGCGACGTCCCCGACCGGCAGCGGATCGTCCTCCGGCAGATAGGAGATACCCAGTCCCCCACCGAGATCCACGATGGACAGCTGCGATGTCTTGTCGACTCCGAACTCGGCGACGATGTCCTTCAGAAGGCCGACGACGCGGTGGGCGGCCAGGTCGAAGCCGTCCATATCGAAGATCTGCGAGCCGATGTGGCTGTGCAACCCGACAAGACGCAGGTTGTCGGTCGCGAACACGCGCCGGACTGCATCCATCGCGACGCCCCCGGCCAGCGCGAAGCCGAACTTCTGGTCCTCATGGGCGGTGGCGATGAACTCGTGCGTGTGCGCCTCCACGCCGACCGTCACCCGGACCAGCACGTCGGCGACGAGGCCACGCTCTGAGGCCAGCGCGTCGAGACGGTCGATCTCGGTCATCGAGTCGAGCACGATGTGGCCGACGCCGGCGTCGAGTGCCATGGCGAGCTCGTCCACGCTCTTGTTGTTGCCGTGCAACGCGATTCGGGCGGGCGGGAAGCCGGCACGCAACGCGATGGCCAACTCACCACCGGTGCACACGTCCAGCGACAGCCCCTCCTGGTCCACCCACCGGGCGATCTCGGTGCTCAGGAACGCCTTGGACGCGTAGTGCACCCGCCCGTACGGCCCGAAGGCGGCGAGCATGTCGGCGCACCGCGAACGGAAATCGTCCTCGTCCACGACGAAGAGCGGTGTGCCGTAGCGCTCGGCGAGTTCGGCGACCCCGACACCGGCGAGGCGGACCTCACCGTCGTCGTCGCGGGCCGCGTTGCGCGGCCACACATTCGCCGGGATCCGGGCGAGCTGCTCGGGATCGTTCGGCCGCTCGGCGAGGTGCGGGGCGGCGAGGAGCTCGGCGTGCCGGGGCCCGGCGGGGTGCGCGTTCACATCCGCTCCGGTGCGCCGACGCCGACGAGGTCGAGCCCGTTGGCGAGGACCTGACGGGTGGCCGCGCACAGCGCCAGCCGGGCGGCGTGGATGTCCGCGGCCGGTTCATCCCCCTGCGGGAGCACACGACATCGCGCATAGAAGCGGTGATATGCACCCGCCAGGCTCTCCAGATACCGGCAGACCCGATGCGGCTCACGCAGTTCCGCGGCAGTGGCCACGACGTCGTCGAAGTCGGAGATCGTGCGGATGAGCTCGCCCTCGGCCGGGTCGTCGAGGAGGTCGAGGTGATCGAGCGACGCCGTCAGTCCGAGATCGGCGGCGTTGCGCGACAACGCCGACAACCGTGCGTGCGCGTATTGCACGTAGTAGACGGGATTGTCGTTGGACTGCTTGCGCAGCAGGTCGAGGTCGATGTCGATGTTGATATCGACCGACGAGCGGATGAGGGCATAGCGGGCGGCGTCCACTCCCACCGCGTCGACGAGATCGTCGAGGGTGATGACCGTCCCGGCCCGCTTGCTCATCCGGACCGGCTTCCCGTCCCGGACGAGGTTCACCATCTGCCCGATGAGGACCTCGACGGTGGCCGGGTCGTCACCGAGCGATGCCGCGGCGGCCTTCAGCCGCGTGATGTAGCCGTGGTGGTCGGCACCCAGCATGTAGATGCACAGGTCGAATCCACGGTTGCGCTTGTCCTTGTAGTACGCGATGTCACCGGCGATGTAGGCCGCGTTGCCATCACTCTTGATGACGACCCGGTCCTTGTCGTCCCCGAAGTTCGTCGACCGCAACCACCATGCGCCGTCGTTCTCGTAGAGGTTCCCGTTCGCCTTGAGCTCGGTGATGCACTTGTCGACCAGACCCGACGTGAACATGGTGTTCTCGTGGGTGAACACGTCGAAGTCGGTGCCGAACTCGTGCAGGCTCGTCTTGATGTGCTCGAACATCAGGTCCACACCGACCGCCCGGAAGGTCTCGAGCCGCTGGTCCTCGGGCTGATCGAGGACCCCGGGGACCTGCGCGACGACCTTCTCGGCGATCTCACCGATGTAGGCGCCCGCGTAGCCGTCCTCCGGGGTGGGCTCGCCCTTCGCTGCGGCATGAAGCGAGCGGGCGAACCGGTCGATCTGGGTGCCGTGGTCGTTGAAGTAGTACTCGCGGGTGACCGCGCCGCCCCGCGCCGCCAGCACGCGACCGAGAGCGTCGCCCACCGCGGCCCAACGCGTCCCGCCGAGGTGGATGGGCCCGGTCGGGTTCGCCGAGACGAACTCCAGATTGATCCGCCGACCCGCGAATTCCTCACCCCGACCGTACGCGGTCGCCGAGTCGAGGACGCCGGCGACGATCGAGTTCTGGGCGGCAGCCGCGAGCCACACGTTGACGAAGCCGGGTCCGGCGACCTCGGCCTTGGCGATGCCGTCGGCCGCCGCGAACGCATCGGCCAGCCATCCGGCGAGCTCCCGCGGGGACACCCCCAGGTTCTTGCCGATCCGGAGCGCGATGTTGGTGGCATAGTCGCCGTGATCCGCGTGTCTCGGGCGCTCGACGACGACGGTCTCGGGCACCAGGGCATCATCGAGTCCGCGGTCTCGGACAACGGTCAGCGTCACGGCCCGGAGCAGCTCGGCGAGGTCGGCAGGAGTCACAGGAGACCATCCTATTGGCCCACGTCCGCGCGGGGACAATCGCCTCCGCGTCCGGCGACGCCGTCCGCACCCGTTCACGCCCGATCGGCATCGGGCGGCTCATCAGTAAACTGTCGATCGCTGCGCCGATCCGTGGCCGGCAGGTGGCAGAAAGAGAGCAATGGCACGCAAAGCCGGGGCCAACGTACCCAAGTCCAGCAAGCGCCCCGCCCGATCCGGCTCCGTTCCCGCCGCCTCCGGACGGCACATCGACTGGACCGTCATCGGTGCCGTTGTCGTCGTCCTGGTCCTCATCGCCGGGCTGGCCTGGTACCTGGTGCCGAAGTTCGTGGACGAACAGGAGGCCGAGGCGCTCAAGCCGCAGACCGTCGAGGGCTATGTCCCGTCGGCGCAGGATCCCGATCCCTCCACCCGCATCTCCGGCGTGACGAAGCTCTACTACAAGGCGGCACAGCACGTGCGGGGCGATCAGCGGGTCGCCTACGACCAGTCGCCGCCGTTCGGCGGACCGCATGACGAGGTGTGGGCGACGTGCACCGGGATCGTCTATCCGAATCCGCTGCGGACGGAGAACGCCGTCCACGCGCTCGAACACGGGGCCGTCTGGATCACCTACAACCCGGACACCATCGGCGCCGAGGACCTGGACACGCTGAAGAAGAAGGTCTCCGGCGAACAGTTCCTGTTCCTCTCGCCCTACCCCGGACTCGATCACCCGCTCTCGCTGCAGAGCTGGGGTCACCAACTCAAGCTCGACTCGGCGGGCGATCCGCGTGTCGACCAGTTCATCACCGCACTGCGACGCAACACGACCCCCGGTGTGTACAAGGAGAATCCGTCCGAGGCCGCCTATCCGGAGACCCAGGCCGCGTGCGCTGCCGTCCCCGGTGCCTTCGACCCGAGCAATCCCCCGCCGGCCGATGAGGGGGAGCCCGGACCGGACGCCGTGCCGATGGACGGTACCGGCGGTATCGCGGCCACCGACGAGAACACCGGCGCCGGCGCGCCGATGCCCGCGGGCTGAGGAGGAATTCGATGACCGAACCCACCGGCGACCAGCCGTCGTCCAGCGCCGCGGACGCAGATGCAGTCGAGCACACCACCGCCCCTGACCCCGCGGCGGGCAATCCTCGACCGGATACGTCACGACGCACGCTGCTGGCGACGCTCGGGGTGGTCGCGACCCTCCTGATCGGGATGGGACTCGGCTTGCTGATCTCCGCGATGTTGCACAGCGACGATCCCGCGGCGGACGAGGTGCCCGCATCCGACTCGGTGGCGGTCGGGTTCGCGCAGGACATGATCCGTCATCACGAGCAGGGCGTGGAGATGGCGACGATCGAGCTCGAGAACGGCTCTGATCCGCAGGTCCGCAGCATGGCCTTCGACATCCTCACCGCGCAGAGCAACGAGATCGGGCAGATGCAGTCCTGGTTGACCCGATGGGGTTACCCGGTGATCAATCCGAATCCGACGATGGCATGGATGGGGCATGAGGACCACGCCGGCGCGGGTCACGGTGACTCCGGGCCGGACACCGGGCACGGGACAGATGGGCACGGGACCGACAAACACGCCGGTCACGACATGAGCGACATGCCCGGGATGCCGGCGCCGTCGACATCGCCCCCGACGCCGACTGCCGAGGCCCCGCCGATGCCGGGGATGGCCACGACGGCCGAGATGAACCGGCTGCGTTCGCTGCGCGGCGCCGAGGCCGACGTCTATTTTCTCCAACTGATGCTGCGCCACCACGAAGGCGGGATGCCGATGATGCAGTACGCGGCCGACCCGGCGAACGTCTCCCAGGACTACGTGCGCGCCCTGGCGACCGCGATGGAACAGACGCAGACGAAGGAGATCTCGGTCATCCAGCAGATGCTGGCCGAGCGCAACGCCGCTCCCCTGCCGATGAACTGAGCCGAGCGACTCAGCCGGACGTCGCGGACCCGCGCCCGGCATGACGCCGACGCGGCAGCGTGAGCGCGGCCGACGCCAGGAAGCAGATGGCGCCGACGAAGGTGCCGGCGCTCGCCACGGCGTCGCTGACCGTGTCGCCGGCGGAGGTGACGTAGGCGCCCGTCGCCGACACGCCGAACGCGACGCATCCGAGCAGATTGATCTGGGTGGCCCACCATTCGCGGGCGCGCGGGGCCCACCACCACCGAACGGCATGTCCGACGACGATGACGGCGAGGATCCCGCTCACCAGGAAGGCCACCGACCCGGCGGCGTCCGGGGTCCAGACGCGACGACGTTCCTCGGTGACGGTGTCCGCGTGCAGAGCGGCCGCGGTGCTCGCATTGAACAACAGGGTTCCGGCGAATTGCGTGGCCGCCGACAGCCATTCCCCGCGAAACCGATTCGTGCCGTCGGGCGCCAGGGTGGTGGCGTTGCCGCTGAGTACGAGTTGCACGAGGGCAGCGCCGGTGAAGAACCACGCACCGACGAAGAAGCTGAGATTCGCCCCGGACGACCCCGCCCACGCCGCGAACCCCGGTGCCGACCCCAGCGCGAACAGCGCCGAGCCGATCATGAAACCCCAACACTGTTTCTCCACGGTCGCCGACAGGACTCCGAACCGACCCGCTGACGCTGCGACATCTCCGCTCACCCGACCATCCTCATACGTCGGCGGGCGTTCCGCGAGAAAAGCGCGCCCGGTGACGGCGGGTGTCAGGTCGCGATCGGTACGAAGTCCCCGATCTCGGGTTCCTGCCCGGCATGCAGGGTGACGCTGGAGGACTCGGGGACCTCGACCCAGTGCGAGCGCCGGTACTCGAGTTCGAGGGGTTCGGAGACCAGGATGCGTCCGTCGTCCGGGATCTCGATGTGGCCACCGTCCGCTGCTCGGATCCGCATGCCCGCCACCGAGTGATACAGGGTGCGGGACGCACGATCACTCGAATAGCGCACCGCGTACGCGGTCTGACCGTTCGCGGCACAGATCGTCGCAGTGAACGGGTCGTCGACGCCCCGCTCGGCGCGTGCCCGCTCGATTCGTCCGACGGTGCGGGCGAGAGCACCGAGCGGATCGCCGTCCAGACCGTAGGAGAGGGCGAGGAAGAAGCAGAGTTCGGTGTCGGCGTTACCCTCGATGTGCGGATACAGTCCTGGATCGACGTCGAGCGTGAGATCGCGCTTGAGCGTGGGGAATCCACCGATCTCACCGTTGTACTGAAACAGCCATCCGCCGTGGGCGAACGGGTGGCAGTTGACGCGGTCGATCGTGCCGCCGATCGCGGCGGCACGGACATGGGCGAGAAACATCGGCGACCTGATCTGCGCGGCGAGGCGGTGCAGATTGTGATCACTCCAGGCGGGGCGCTCATCTCGGTACTGGCCGGGAAACTCGCGTTCGCCGTACCAGCCGACGCCGAAGCCGTCGCCGTTGGTCGGCCAGGCATGGTGACGGAACATCGTCGTCATGGGCGATCCGGGAAGATACAGTTGGCGCGCCTCGAAGCTCTGGTCGACGAGGGAGTGCGACGGCCGGGTGAGCAGATCTTCCAGCAGGATCGGGGTACCTGCGTAGGCGAGCCAGCGGCACATGGCCTCACGCTAGTCCGTCGTCGAGCAGAGCGGCCTGAAATGAGGTGATGCGACAGGCGCCTCGACCCGGCAGGAATGTCACGGTGCGCCCGCATGAATCGTTCCCACACACTGGAGGCGCACACCGCCCGGAGGCCGGCAAGGATGTCAACTGTGCCCCCGGCAGGATTCGAACCTGCGGCCTTCTGCTCCGGAGGCAGACGCTCTATCCCCTGAGCTACGGGGGCTCAACGGGCGAGGCTCAGCGTAGCGTACGCGCGCCGGTGGACTCAAAACCGGGGCTCAGACGGCGACCACCGTCGCACCCTCGACACCACGGTAGCGATCGGGACTGCAGGTCAGCACGATGACCTGAGCGTCTCGTCCGGCGGCCGTCAGCACCTCCCCCATCGCCGCGAGGCGTCGGGGATCGCTGTAGCCGAGGGCATCGTCGACGAGTACCGGGACTCCGTCGGCCTCGTCGACGAGCGTGGCGCACGCCAATCGCGTCAGGACGCCGATCTGTTCGCGCGCACCGCCCGACAGCGCGTCGTGGCGGACCGTCACTCCGTCGACCGTGCGTGACACGACGTCGAGTTTCTCGTCCACGTCGAATCGCACGCCGTCGCCGAAGACATGGGATCCGAGTTCGGCGAGTCGGCGCGCGAACGGATCGGCGTAGCGCACCCGCGTCAGCTGCCGCTTCTCGGTGAGGGTCTGCCACAACAACGTCGCGGCGTCCGCCCGTCGTCGGACGCGAGCCAAAGCCTCACGCGCAGCGCGGAGTCCGGCGCTCGCCTCCTGCAGGTCGTCGAGTCGGGACTCGTCTCGGTAGAGCTCGATCCGGGTCCGGAGTTCTGTCGCCGTGCGGTCGGTGTCGGCGTGCTCGCGCCGCAGTCGTTCGAGGTCGGCGGCGACCCGCGCCCGGCGCATCTCGATATCCGCGACGTCGAGGGCATCGAGGTCGGCGGCGACCCGGCCGCGCTGCTCCCGTGCCTGTTCGAGCCGCTGCTCGGCCAGGTCCACGGTCTCCTGCGCCTGTACGTCGTCGAGTTCGCCGGCGAGCTCGTCGCGTCGGCGGGTCAGTTCCTCGAGCGACGCGACGACCCGGGAACGCTCGGCGCACATCGCGTCGGCCTGCGCCGTCGACTCGCGTTCTGCCGAGAGTCGTTGGGTCACCGCCAGTTCGGCCCGCATCACCAGGCCACCGAGTTCGCGTTCGGCGATGGTGAGGTCATCGATCGTGGCGCTGAGGTCCACTCCCTCGTCGGTCTCGGGCCCCTCGGACGCGATCGACTCCGACTCGTCGAGCCGTGCGCGGAGTTCGTCCCGGCGCGCGGCGAGCATCGACGGGTCGCGGCCGCCGCACAGGTCGGCCATCCGTTCGCGAACCGCGCGGAGGGCATGGGTGGTCTCCACCCTGCGCTGCGCGCGGTCGTGGTGATCGGCCAGGGAGGACAGACCGTGTCGGGTGCAGTACTCGGCGATGTCGGCGTCGACGGCGGCGAGCTGCTCGACGGGCCGTTCCGACCCCGCAGTGCGATGCACCTGCACGCGGACGATGCCGTCGACCTCGATCACCGAATCCGCCAGGGCGACATGCTCGGACTCGCCGTCGACCACGGCGCCGTCGACCCGCACGGGTGTGGTGCCGGTCGGTGACACGGTGAATCGCGCGGCCGCGGCGTCGACACGGGCCTGGGCGTCCGCGCGGCGGCGGCCGAGTTCTGCTGCCGCGTCGACCGCGGCCCGGTCGACGGAGTTCGATGCCGACTCGGCCGACAACTCATCGCGTCGGGCGGCGAGATCGTCGAGGTGCTCGAGCAGTGCGGTGAGGTCGTGCAATTCCCGACGTTCCCGCAGGGCTCGGTGAGCGATGTGGGCGGCGGCGAGCTCGGTGCGCACCTGTTCGCATCGATCCCGCGCACCGCGGAGCTCGTCAGAGAGTGCGGCGACATCGGCCGCTGCCGCCGTCGCGGTCGCACGATGACGCTCGACGATCTCCGCCAGACGATCGGAATCTCTTGTCCGGGAGTCGATCTCCGATTTCGTGCGTTGCCTCTCGGCGACGTCGCGACGCGCCAGCTGCACCGCTGTCAGGAGATGACGGACCTCACTGTCGGCCGATGCCATCGCCGTCTGCAGCCGCTCGACCTGTTCCCAGACCACGGCGAGCTCGTCCCGCTCGACCGCGCGGAGTTCGGTGGCGCGTTCCACCTCGGCGCGACGGTCGAGGGTCTCGCGAAGTCGGCCGGCATCGGCCTCCACCGCATCGCGGGCGGCCACCAGCTGATCGCGCCGCGCCTGTGCGTCGTCCACCGCGGCCAGTGCCGCGGACAGTTCACCGGTCGGGCGTCCTTGCCCCGGGGTGCGATACCGGCGGTACTCGGTGAGGACAGCATCGATCAGCGCGTGGTCGGCCGGGTCGTCCGCGTCGGGGTCTCCGGTCGGGGCGTCGCCGGGTCGGGAGCCGCCGTCCGCGGCCCGGTCGAGTGCCCGCGCGAGAGCCGAGCTGTCCGTGAGTGCGCCGAGCGCCGGATCTCCCGATTGGAGGAGCCGCAGCGCCCGGAAGAGCGCCAGATCCGCGTGGGCACCGAGGATCTCGAGGACTCGCTCGTGGGCGTCGCGGCCACTGACCTGCTCGGCGCGCGGCGCATGCACGGTGAGCGTCGTCGAGGGCTGCCGGTTGAATCGTTTGGCGTAGGTGACATGCCAAGGGCCACAGGTCATCTCCACCTCGACCTCGGAGCCGACGTCGCGGCCCGACGGCATGATGTCGCGCACCTTGGCGGATTTGCTGTCGGCGCGGGTGTGCAACAACAGGTCGAGCGCCTCGATCATGGAGGACTTGCCCGCCTCGTTGGCGCCTTCCACCACCGTGACACCACGCTCGGCGAAGCGCACGTCGCGGTCGGCGATGCCGCGATAGTCCCGGAGCCGCAGGCGGTGGATCCTCATCGCCGGGTCCTCGACGGTGACGAGGTCATCGCGTCGTCCCGGCCAGGCGCCGAAGGAGCCCGAGCGCATCGCGTGCCGCCCCGGCCGCATCCGCGTCATCGGAACGGCTGAGTCCCAACAACTCCTGCGCCGCCGCCTGTGCGTAGCCGCTCACCGCCAGGTCGTCGGCGTCGCCGTCGGCCGCGACCACGACGAGGTCGTCGTCGCGTTCGGAGCGGGTGACCGCCGCGAAACGGTCGGCGAACTCCTCGAGAAGGTCGTCGAGCATCGCGTTCTCCGCGACGGTGACCGTGCCGACGAGGCCGAGTCGGACGACCACCCGCGGTTTGTCCTCGATCGCCGCGAGCTCGACGCGCAGGGCCTCGATGTCGGCACTGCCGGCGATGTCACGGGTGATGCTGCGGAACGACCATTGACCGACACGATGCGGTGTGACGGTCACCTCACGACCGGCCGGCCCGCGGCGGAGGGTCACCACGAGGGCGTGGCCGGGCTGTTCCTCGATGGTGTCGAAGTTCGTCACCTCGTGGGCGCCCGCGTACCAGACACGTTCGCTCCGACCGACCGACGTCACCGAGTGGCGGTCTCCCAGTGCGACATAGTCGACGAGTCCGGCGTCTATCGAGTCCTCGAGACGCGCCACTGCTATCAGTGCGGCGTCGTCGCCGGGACTCGTCTCGTCGGTCCCACCATGGCCGACAACGACCCGGATGTCCTCGCTCGGCCGCAACCGCGAGACCTGGGCGTCGACGAGATCGGTACCCGGATGTTTGTGAGACCAGGGGGCTGCCACCACCTCGACGCCGTCGCGCACCCGGTGCACGCCGGGCGTCGAGAGCACCACGACGTTGTCCGGGCACGCCTGGACGAAGGTCCGGGAGCGGTAGATGCCCGCGGCGTCGAACGGATCATGGTTGCCCGGAAGGAGATACACCGGTACGGCGAAGCCGGCGAGGATGTCGAGGGTGCGCCGGATGATGCGCGAGGACACCCGGTGATCCTCGAACACGTCCCCGGAGACGACGACGAACTCGGCTCCGACCTCGAGCGCCAGCGCCCCGATGCGTTCGACCGCATCCAGCCGGGCGGCACCGTAGGCGTGCGCCGACTCGGCGTCGAGGTAACGCCGAGTCATGCCGAGCTGCCAGTCGGCGGTATGGACGAAGGTGACCTCGCGGACGGCGCCCTGGTGGCGCTCGCCGTCGGACGAGGTCACCTCGTCCAGCTCGAACAACGGCACGGTCATGTCTCACCTCCGACTCTCGAGGAGATCCTACGAGTGCGGGCCGACAGACTGTGGGACGCGACGCCGGGCCCGACCCCGGCCGACGCTCAGGCGGTCGGCACCTGCCCGGAGGCCGCCGGGTCTCCCGCCGGACGCGTCGGCGCCGGCGGCGTCTGGTGTCGCGGCTTGATGAAGAAGAGTGCAGCGGCCACGCCGATGAGCAGAATGGCGGCCGGCAGGTACAGCGTCTCCCCCATGGCCGTCGCGAATCCCTCACGGACCATCGCCGGCAACTGTCCGACGGCGCTGTGGTGCTCGGTGTCGACACCGGGCAGTTCCGCGGCCAGTCGGGTCTGCATCAGGGCGCCGACCGCGGCCGCACCGAGGACCGACCCGATCATGCGCGTGGTATTGTACACGCCGGCTCCGGCGCCGGCCTGATGCCAGGGCAGGTTGCGCGTGGCGGTCGCCGCGAGCGGGGCCCAGATACCGGCCGAGGCGATGCCCATGAGACACATCGGGATGATCAACTGCCACACCGGCGTCGTCGGGCGGGCGATCATGCCGAGCCATGCGACCGCGACGGCGTTGAGGAACAGCGCGGAGGCGATGATCGTGCGGGGGTGGACCCGATCGAGGATGCGGCCGACGATCGGCGCGAGTGCGCCGGTCAGCAACGCCATCGGCACCATCATCACCGCGGACTGCGTGGGCGTCATGCCGCCGACGAGTTGCAGGAAGAACATCGTCGGGATCATCAGTCCGGAGATCGCGAACCCCATCGACGCGATACCGATGTTGGCCAGGGAGAAGTTGCGGTCCCGGAACAGCGACAGCGGGACGAGCGGCTCGCCCTTGATGCGCGACTGCCAATAGACGAACAGGGCCATCACGGCGACACCGCCGACGATGAGCACCCAGATCCAGGCGTTCCAGTCGTACTTCTCGCCGTCCTGGATGCCGAACACGAGGGCGAACAGACCGATGGCGGACAGGAACACGCCGATCCAGTCGAACTGGTGATCGTGTGTCTCGACGTCGGGCACGAGGATCGCGGCGAGGATCAGACCGACCACACCGACGGGCAGGTTGACGAAGAAGATCCACTCCCAGCCGAAGGCGTCGGTGAGGACACCGCCGAGCAGCGGCCCGACGAGGGTCGCGACACCGGCGACGGTGCCCCAGACACCCATTGCGGCGCCGCGCTTCTCGGGCGGGAAGATGCGCGTGATCAGCGCCATGGTCTGCGGTGTGATGAGTGCGGCACCGACACCCTGCAGCGCGCGGGCGGCGATGAGTTCGCCGATCGAGCCGGACAGTCCGCACCAGACGCTCGCGATGGTGAACACGAGCAGGCCGATCTGATAGACCCGCTTCGGACCGAATTTGTCACCGAGTCGGCCCGTGATCAACAGCGGCACCGCATAGGTGAGCAGATACGCACTGGAGACCCAGACGATCCCGTTCACATCGGTGTCGAGGGCGACCTGGATCTGCGGCTGCGCGACGGCCACGATCGTCATGTCGACCAGGATCATGAAGAAGCCGACGCAGAGCGCCAGCATCGCAGCCCAGGGCCGCGTCGTCACCTGCGCGGCGGGGGTCGGGGTGGAGGTCATTCGTCGTTCGCTTTCTGCAGAGATGGGCCCGCGACCACGGCACTGCCGTGGTACGGCGAGTCGGGGTCGTCGAGCCATTCGATGGTGGACGTGCGCAATCGTTCGACGAGGTCGGCGACCCAGTCGATCTGGGTGGCCAGCGTCGCGATCCGGCAGCCGACGTCGAGATAGAACATCTCGGGTGTGCCGCGGTCGCGGACGACCGCGGCCGCCGCGTCCAGATCGGCCAGATCGGCGCGCATCGCGTCGAGTCGGGTGCTCAGCAACTCGATCACGCGCTCGCGCGGCAATCCGTGCGCCTCGGCGAGCGCGAGATACAACTCGGAGTACTCCGTCGGGTGTCGCTCCAGTATCTGCTCGAGACTCTCGAACAGCGCCTGCCGGCCGCGATCGGTGATCGAGTAGACGGTCCGCTCCGGCCGATTGCCCTCGCGACGGACCTCATGGACCTCGATCAGTTCCTTGGCGGTCAGCCGATCGACCGTGTGATACATGGTGCCCGGCCGGAACTTCGCCAGGCGGTCCTCCCGTCGCTCGATCGTCGTCTGGAACATCTCGTAGGGGTGCATCGGCCGCTCCGCGACCAGACCGAGGACGAGAACCGCCAGGGGCGGCAACGGCCCGCACGATGTCGATCCCACGTGGTGTCTCCCATGATCCAACCCAAATATTCCACGTGGAATATACCGCTCGAAGCATCCGATGCCAACCGTCGGTGACGATCACTACCCTGGGAGGCATGAGCACCGAGAACGCCGGCGACGAACACAGCGGGGACGAACAGGGTGTCTACGTGACCACGGGCCAGGAGTTCGTCCGCGACACGAAATACATCGAGACCCGGATCACCCGCGACGGGCGGGACGGCTACCCCGTCGAGGCGGGTCGCTACCGGTTGGTGGTCGCCCGCGCCTGCCCGTGGGCGAACCGGACGATCATCGTGCGTCGCCTCCTCGGTCTCGAGGACGCGATCTCGATGGGGATGTGCGGGCCGACGCATGACGCCGACTCGTGGACCTTCGATCTCGATCCGGGCGGACTCGATCCGGTCCTGCACATCCCGCGCCTCAAGGACGCCTACGAGAAGCGGTTCCCCGGCTACCCCAAGGGCATCACCGTGCCGGCGATCGTGGATGTCCCCACCGGCGCGGTGGTCACCAACGATTTCCCGCAGATCACCATCGACCTCGAACTCGAGTGGACCGAGCATCACCGGCCGGGTGCGCCGGACCTGTACCCGGAGCACCTGCGAGACGAGATCGACGAGGTGGCCCACGGCGTGTACACCGAGGTGAACAACGGCGTCTACCGCTGTGGCTTCGCCGGGAGCCAGGACGCCTACGACAAGGCCTACGCCCGGCTGTTCACCAAGCTCGACGAACTCACCGAGCGGCTGTCGGGACGCCGATACCTGGTGGGCGACACCATCACCGAGGCCGACGTCCGCCTGTTCACGACCCTGGCCCGATTCGATCCCGTGTACCACGGACACTTCAAGTGCAACCGGTCGAAGCTGTCGGAGATGCCGGTGCTGTGGGCCTATGCCCGCGACCTGTTCCAGACACCCGGATTCGGTGACACGATCGACTTCAGCCAGATCAAGCGTCACTACTACGTGGTCCACCGGGACATCAACCCCACCGGGATCGTCCCGGACGGACCGGATCTCACCACCTGGCTGACGCCGCACCACCGGGAGGAGCTCGGTGGGCGGCCGTTCGGCGACGGCACCCCGCCGGGACCGCCGAAACCCGCAGAAGTCGTTCCCGCCGAGGATTGGGTGCCCGTTCATGGTTGACATCAGCAAGCGTTCCGGCCACGGATCCGGTGGCGCGCAACAGCCTCCGGGCAAGGCCGTCGAGGTCACCGGCGGCCTGCTCGACCGCGCGCAGCGCCTCCAGGCGCCCGCCGTGGCAAAGTACGTGCGCGGTCTGCGGACAGCACACCCCGAGGAGTCGCCGGCGCAGATCATCGCCCGCCTGGAGAAGCACTACCTGACCGCGGTGACAGGTTCCGGCGGCGCGGTCGGCGCGACCGCCGCGGTACCCGGGGTCGGAACGATGACCGCCCTCGGCGCGATGACCGGGGAGACCGCCTTCTTCCTGGAGGCCTCGGCCCTCCTGGCGCTGTCCATCGCCGAGGTGCACGG
Organism: Gordonia sp. OPL2; assembly: GCF_003797825.1. Classification (GTDB taxonomy): domain Bacteria; phylum Actinomycetota; class Actinomycetes; order Mycobacteriales; family Mycobacteriaceae; genus Gordonia. The sequence goes on along the minus strand of NZ_RKME01000025.1, from coordinate 36,091 downwards.
GATTCCGGTGCACGACTCCGAGCGGCGCAAGACCCTCGTGCTCGCCGTCGCCCTCGGGGAGGAGGGGGTCGTCGCACTCGGGCGACTCGTCGGCACCCAGGGCGGCGCCCTGCGCCGACTGGGCGGGGCCGCGATACCGGGCGGCGGCGTCGGCAAGCTCAACAAGATGCTGATCAACAAGCTCACCAAGAAGTACGCCATCAAACGTGCTCCCCTGCTGTTCGGCAAGCTGCTGCCCGCCGGGATCGGCGCGATGATCGGTGGTGTCGGCAACCGTGCCCTCGGCAAACGCGTCGTCACCAACGCCCGGGAGGCGTTCGGCCCGCCGCCGTCGACCTGGACGATCGACGGCGAGGTCCTCGATGACACCGCACTCCCCGGGGCCACTCGGCTTCCCGACGGCGATCGGTGACTCCGACGCTCCAGACCGAGACCCGAGCCACCCGACCCGAACCGCGCTCGACCACACCAGACCCGACCGCCCCCCGCCGCTGGATCCGACGGCTGGCGGCCGAGTGCTGGCGTCACCGCCGACTCGTCCTGATCACGCTTGGGGTGACCGTGGTCGCCGTGGGCGTCGATCTGCTCGCACCGCTGCTCGCGAAGGCCGCGATCGACCACGCGACCGGCGCGGTGCACGACGGGCTCTCGCTTCGGACGATCGTGGTGGCACTGCTCGTCCTCGCGGTCGTCCGTTACGGCTGTCAGTTCGGTCGACGGCTCACCGCGGGTCGCCTCTCGATCAACGTGCAGAACGCGCTGCGCCTCCGGCTGCTCGACACGCTGCTGCACCTGGACGGCAACGCGCAGAACCAGATCCGCACCGGCCAGATCGTGTCGCGGTCGATCTCCGACCTGCAGATCGTGCAGGGGCTGCTCGCGATGGTGCCGTTGTCGGCGGGAGCCGCGGTACAGGTGGTCCTCGCGATCGGGATCATGGCCTACCTGTCCCCGCTGCTCACCTGCGTCGCACTGCTCATCTTCCCGGTGGTGGGATTCGTCGTCTTCCGCACGCGCCGAACGCTGTTCGCCGCCACCTGGTCGGCGCAGCAGGCCGCCGCCGACGTCGCCCAGCATGTCGAGGAGACGGTGACCGGCGTGCGCGTCGTCAAGGGTTTCGGCCAGGAGGAGCGTGCCGTCGACGAGCTGGTCGGCCTCGGCGGCCGACTCTATTCGCTGCGCCTGCGGGCCGGAAAGATCAACGCCCGCTTCACCCCGACGATGGCGGCGATCCCACAGCTCGGCATGGTGGCGGTCATCGCGGTCGGCGGCTACCTCACCATGCACGGCCACATCACCGCCGGGACCTTCCTGGCGTTCGCCACCTACATCGCGTCGATGACCGCGCTGGCGCGGCTGCTCACGAACCTCGTCGTCAGCGCCCAGCTCGCGCGAGCGGCGGTGGACCGGGTATACGACGTGATCGACCATCCCCATGACGCGGCGGAGGCCAACACCGCGACGTTGCCCGACGGTCCGCTCGGGATACGGCTGAGCGGTGTCGGGTTCGCCTTCGGCGACCGCCCGGTGCTCGCCGACGTCGATCTCACGGTCGGGCCGGGCGAGTGCGTCGCCGTGGTCGGGCGCCCGGGGTCGGGCAAGTCCACACTGGCCGACCTCGCCGGCCGCTACTACCGGCCTGGCAGCGGGGTCGTGGAGCTGGTGTCGGCCGACGGCGCTGCGCACCCGGTGGAGGAGCTCGCACCGGACGCCCTGCGCGCCGCGGTCTCCGTCGTCTTCGACGAGCCGTTCCTCTACTCCGACACGATCGCCGCGAACATCGTGCTCGGTCCGACGACGGCCGCCGACGAGGGCGGCGAGCCGTCGGCTCGGCTGATCTCCGCGGCGCAGCGGGCGGACGCGTGGGAGTTCATCGATGCGCTCCCGGACGGATTCGACACCGTCGTCGGCGAGCGCGGACTCACCCTGTCGGGCGGTCAGCGTCAGCGTGTGGCCCTGGCCCGCGCACTGTATACGGAGTCGCGTGTACTCGTGCTCGACGACGCGACATCGGCGGTGGACGCCACCACCGAGGCGCAGATCCTCCGCTCACTGCGCGCCGATCACCGGACGATGCTGCTACTCGCCCACCGTCGGTCGACGCTCACCCTCGCCGATCGGGTCGCCGTGCTGGACGAGGGCCGCATCGTCGACATCGGCACCGTCGCCGAACTCGACGAGCGGTGTGCCCTGTTCCGGTCGCTGATGGCTTCGGGCGATCCGGAGGTGGCCGGTCGAGGGACGACACAGGAGTTGCCCCCGAGCGTCGACCTCGATCGACTGTGGCCCGAGGCGAGCCAGGAGATCTCCACCACCGACACCACGATCCGTCGGCCCGCCACCCCCACCACGGGGCCCGGGGGCGGTGGCGCCAAGGGCGGCAGCGGGATCGGCGGTGCGCTCGGTTCGATGCCCGCCACCCCCGAGCTGCTGGCCGCTGTCGACGCACTGCCGCCCGCCGACGAGGAGCCGCACGTCGACGTCGACGCCGCGCGCACCGAGAGTCGATCGTTCTCCCTGCGTGGACTGCTCACCCCGGTGCGGTGGCTGCTCGTGGCGGCCATCGTCGCGATCGCGATCGACACCGTGGTCGGGCTCGCGTTCCCGACGCTGGCCCGAACCGTCATCGACGCCGCATCACGGACCGACGAGTCGACCCTGTGGTGGGCCACCGCGATCGGCGTGGTGCTCGTGGGTATCGGCTGGATCGGCTCGGGCACCGAGATCCTCTACTCCACCCGGGCCGGCGAACGTGTCCTGTTCGGTTTGCGTGTCCGCAGTTACGCACACCTTCAGCGTCTCGGCCTCGACTACTACGAACGCGAACTCTCGGGCCGGATCATGACGCGGATGACCACGGATGTCGACGCATTGTCGACCTTCCTGCAGACCGGGTTGTCGACGGCCATCGTCGCAGCCTTCACCCTGGTGGGGGTCAGCGTCGCCCTGGTCCTCACCGATCCCCTGCTCGGCGCGATCATGCTCCCGGTCTTTCCCGTCCTGATCATCGCCACGGTGATCTTCCGGCGCATCTCGTCGGTCGCGTACACCCGCTCCCGTGAACTCGTCAGCATCGTCAACGCCGATTTCCAGGAGAACATCGCGGGGATCAAGACGACCCAGACCTACCGCCACACACCGGCGGCCACGGCCAGATTCACCCGTCGTGCGCTCGACTGGGTTCACGCCCGGATGGTGTCGCAACGGGCGATCGCCACCTACTTCCCGTTCATCACCCTGATGTCGGATCTCGCGACGGCGGTCGCGATCGCCGTCGGCGCCCATCAGATCACCACCGGCCAACTGTCGGCGGGCACGTTGGTGGCGTTCGTGCTGTACCTGTCGATGCTGTTCGGACCGGTCCAACAGCTCTCCCAGGTGTTCGACGGATACCAGCAGGCGGTCGTCGGCCTGCGACGCATCTCCGATCTGCTCCGGACCCCGAGCTCACTCGTCCGCCGTGACGACACCGTCGACGTCCCCGCCCACGGGTTCGACGGGCATGCCGCGCTCGACGATGTGGGTTTCCGCTACAGCGGCGCCGACCGTGACGCACTCTCCGGCATCGACCTCACCATCGAACCCGGCACCTCCCTGGCCCTCGTGGGCAAGACCGGCGCGGGCAAGTCGACCATCGTCAAACTCCTCGCCCGCTACTACGACCCGACCACCGGCGCGGTGCGGATGGACGGGACCGACATCCGCGACTTCACGCTGGCCGACTACCGCGGTCGCCTCGGTGTCGTGCCGCAGGAACCGCATCTGTTCACCGGAACCGTGGCCGACAACATCGCGTACGGACGCCCCGGCGCCGACCGGGCCGCGATCGCCGCGGCCGCACACGCCGTCGGGGCCGCGGGCATGATCGCCTCACTCCCGGGAGCGATGAATCATCCGATCGGCGAACGTGGCCAGGGCCTGTCGTCGGGTCAGCGTCAGCTGATCGCGCTGGCACGCGCCGAACTCGTCGAGCCCGACCTGTTGCTCCTCGATGAGGCGACCGCCACGCTCGACCAGGCCACCGAAGCACTGGTCCTCGCCGCCGGCGAGGCGCTGACCCATCGTCGGACATCGGTCATCGTGGCGCACCGCCTGGCCACCGCGGCCCGCGCGGACGTCATCGCGGTGGTCGACGACGGGCGCATCGTGGAGATGGGAACACACGCGGAGTTGCTCACGTTGGGTAAGAGGTACCGCGCGTTCTGGGATGCGGGTGTCGCGCCCGACGCAGACGGTATCGCCACCGCTGGTGACATGCGCCTCAGATGAGCCCGGATGGTGAGGTCAGCCGCACGTCGGGTTCCGCGCGCGCGTAGCATCGGCAGGTGGTTCACCGATAGTCTTCACAAGGGACTTTCCTGGTGACAAGCGACCCGACACCAGAGGGAATTGAGGCGAGATAGCGCTGTGAGCAGTTCGATATCGGATTTCGGACAAAATACGTGGCTGGTCGAGGAGATGTACCAGCAATACAAGAAGGACCCCAAGTCGGTCGACCCGAGTTGGCACGACTTCCTCGCCACCTATGACCCGACGTCGAACGGCTCGTCTGCCGAGGCCTCCGCGGCCTCCGCCAACGGCGGCTCCGCCTCCGCAGCTCCGGCCGCACCCGAGAAGGCCACCCCGGACAAGCCCGCTCCCACCCCCACTGCTCAGGAGACAGCCGCCAAGCCGGCACCGGCCAAGCAGTCCAAGCAGGTGACCCTCGACCAGCAGCCCGCGGCCGCCGCCCCCACCCGCAAGTCCGGTCCGGCCAAGGAATCGACCGCGACGAAGGCCGCCTCCGGTTCCAGCACCGCGAGCCGCGACGGGTCGTCGCGTTCGCAGAACGGCAAGGCCAAGTCGCCGGTGCCCGCCTCCGCACCGACACCGTCGGAAGACGAATCGAAGGTGCTGCGCGGGCCGTCGGCGGCCATCGCGAAGAACATGTCGGCCTCGCTGGAGGTGCCGACCGCGACAAGCGTGCGCGCGATCCCGGCCAAGCTGATGATCGACAACCGCATCGTCATCAACAACCACCTCGCCCGCACCCGCGGCGGGAAGATCAGCTTCACCCACATCCTCGGGTACGCGATCGTCCAGGCCATCAAGGCGTTCCCCAACATGAACCGCCACTTCGCCGAGGTCGAGGGCAAGCCGAATGTCGTCACACCGGCGCACACCAACCTCGGTCTGGCCATCGACCTGGTCGGCAAGGACGGCAACCGCACACTGGTGGTCGCGGCCATCAAGAAGTGCGAGACCATGGGCTTCGCCGAGTTCTACACGGCCTACCAGGACATCGTGCGTCGTGCGCGCGACGGCAAGCTGACCGGCGACGACTTCGCCGGTGTCACCATCTCGCTGACCAACCCGGGCACGATCGGCACCGTGCACTCGGTGCCGCGGCTGATGAAGGGCCAGGGCGCCATCGTCGGCGCCGGTGCGATGGAGTACCCGGCCGAGTTCCAGGGGGCGAGCGACGAGCAGATCGCGAACTTCGGCGTCGGCAAGCTGATGACGCTGACCTCGACCTACGATCACCGCATCATCCAGGGCGCGGAGTCCGGCGACTTCCTGCGGACGATCCACGAACTGCTTCTCGACGACGCGTTCTACGACGAGATCTTCACCGCGTTCCACATCCCCTACGAGCCCATCCGGTGGCGCCGCGACATCCCCGCGGGTTCCGTCGAGAAGAGCACTCGCGTGCTCGAACTCATTGCGGCATACCGTAATCGCGGACACCTGATGGCCGACATCGACCCGTTGATGATGGACAGCGACGCCCGGGCCAGCCATCCGGATCTCGACGTCCTCACCTACGGACTGACCCTCTGGGACCTCGACCGGACGTTCAACGTCGGCGGCTTCCACGGCCAGGAGAAGATGAAGCTGCGCGACGTGCTGTCGATCCTGCGGGATGCGTACTGCCGGCACGTCGGCGTCGAGTACACCCACATCCTCGAGCCCGAGCAGCAGCGCTGGGTCCAGGAGCGGGTCGAGATCAAGCACGTCAAACCGCCTGTCGCCGAACAGAAATACATCCTGTCGAAGCTGAACGCCGCCGAGGCCTTCGAGACGTTCCTGCAGACCAAGTACGTCGGCCAGAAGCGGTTCTCGCTCGAGGGCGCCGAGTCGGTCATCCCGATGATGGACGCCGTGATCGACCAGGGCGCCGAGCACACCCTCAACGAGGTCGTCATCGGGATGCCCCACCGTGGCCGCCTCAACGTGCTCGCCAACATCGTCGGCAAGCCGTACTCCAAGATCTTCACCGAGTTCGAGGGCAATCTGAACCCGTCGCAGGCGCACGGTTCCGGCGACGTCAAGTACCACCTCGGCGCCGAGGGCAAGTACTACCAGATGTTCGGCGACAACGAGATCAACGTCTCGCTCACCGCCAACCCGAGCCATCTCGAGGCCGTCGATCCCGTTCTCGAGGGTCTCGTCCGCGCCAAGCAGGATCTGCTCGACGACGACGACCAGTTCTCCGTGCTCCCGCTCATGCTGCACGGTGACGCGGCGTTCGCCGGCCAGGGCGTGGTCGCCGAGACGCTGAACATGGCGATGCTCCCGGGCTACCGCACCGGCGGCACCATCCACATCGTCGTCAACAACCAGGTCGGATTCACCACCGCCCCTGAGCATTCCCGGTCCACCGAATACTGCACCGACGTCGCGAAGATGATCGGCGCGCCGATCTTCCACGTGAACGGGGACGATCCGGAGGCGTGCGTGTGGGTGGCCAAGATGGCCGTCGACTACCGCCAGGCATTCGGCAAGGACGTCGTCATCGACCTCGTCTGCTTCCGTCGTCGCGGCCACAACGAGGGCGATGACCCGTCGATGACCCAGCCGGCCATGTACGACGTGATCGACACCAAGCGCGGCGTCCGCAAGAGCTACACCGAGGCCCTGATCGGTCGCGGTGACATCTCGACCAAGGAGGCCGAGGACGCCCTGCGCGACTACCAGGGTCAGCTCGAGCGGGTGTTCAACGAGGTCAAGGAACTCGAGAAGTACACCGCCGAACCGAGTCCGTCCGTCGAGTCCGACCAGACGCTGCCGACCAAACTCGTCACCGCGGTCGACAAAGAGGTCCTCGAGTCGATCGGCGACGCCTTCCTGAACACCCCGGACGGCTTCGGACCGCATCCGCGCGTGAAGCCGGTGCTGGAACGCCGCCACGAGATGTCGCGCCACGGCAATGTCGACTGGGCATTCGCCGAGTTGCTGGCCTTCGGGTCGCTGGTCCTCGAGGGACGTACGGTGCGCCTGTCCGGTCAGGATGCGCGCCGAGGCACCTTCACGCAGCGGCATTCGGTGCTCATCGACCGGGTGGACGGCTCGGAGTACACACCGCTCAATCACCTGAAGTCGGTGGACGGTGTCGACAACGGCGGTCAGTTCAAGGTCTACGACTCGCCGCTGTCGGAGTTCGCGGTCGTCGGCTTCGAGTACGGCTACTCCGTCGGCAACCCGGACGCACTCGTGTTGTGGGAGGCGCAGTTCGGCGACTTCGTCAACGGCGCACAGTCGATCATCGACGAGTTCATCTCCTCCGGTGAGGCGAAGTGGGGCCAGCTGTCCGACGTTGTGCTGCTGCTGCCGCACGGCCACGAGGGTCAGGGTCCCGACCACACCTCGGGACGCATCGAACGGTTCCTGCAACTGTGTGCCGAGGGTTCGATGACCGTCGCGTTGCCGTCGACACCGGCGAGCTACTTCCACCTGCTGCGCCGCCACGTCCTCGACGGCATCAGCCGCCCGCTGATCGTCTTCACCCCGAAGTCGATGCTGCGCAACAAGAACGCGGTGAGCCCGATCGAGGAGTTCACCGACGACAAGTTCCGCTCGGTGCTCGACGACCCGCGGTTCGTCAACGGCGCCGACCGCAGCAAGGTCAAGCGGGTGCTCCTGGTCAGCGGCAAGCTCTACTACGAGCTCGCCGCCCGCCGCGACAAGGAGAAGCGCGAGGACATCGCGGTCGTCCGCATCGAGCAGCTCTACCCGGTGCCGCACCGCCGCCTGCGCGACACCCTCGAGCAGTACCCGAACGCCGAGGACTTCCGCTGGGTGCAGGAGGAGCCGGCCAACCAGGGTCCGTGGCCGTTCCTCGGTCTCTGGCTGCCCGAGGTGCTCCCGGACGTGCTCAGCGGTCTTCGCCGTATCTCGCGCCGCGCGATGTCCGCGCCGTCGTCGGGGTCGAGCAAGGTCCACGCGGTCGAGCAGCAGGAGATCCTCGACGAGGCCTTCTCCTGATCTGAAGTCACGATCGGCGGCGGGTGTCCCGAGCGGACACCCGCCGCCGGTGTCTTCCTGCTCTTCGCCGACGGCACCGTGATTCGCGCCGACGGCAACCGGTTCTTCGCCGACGGCAACCTGCTGCTCCTCGATGGCACCGATCAGAAGTAGCCGCCGCGCTTCCTCAAAGCCCGTTCGATCTCCATGACGATCCCCCACGGATCGGTCCTCAGCCGGTCCGCGGTGATGCGGATGATGATCCACCCCAGAGCGCGAAGTCTGGCATCACGCTGCTCGTCGTGCGCCCGCTGCTCCGGACTCGAGTGGAAGTCCTCACCGTCGTACTCGATGGCGATCTTGAGATGTTCGTATGCAAGATCGATTCGGGCGAAAGCTATGTCATCCCCATCGAACACCTCGACCTGGAGGTCGGGTGTCGGTAGATCTCCACGATGCATCAGCAGGCGAACCCAGCCCTCCGGTGGCGACTCGGCGCGCCCGTCGATGAGTGGGATCAGGGCTCGCAATCGCCGAATCCCGCGATATCCGTCGAAGCGCGATGCATAGGCGAGGAGGTCGTCGAGAGCGAATTGGGTCGCCGCGTGCAGATCGTCCAGGTGCCCGAGGGCACGCCAGTCCGGTGCCATCCTGCCGAGATCGAACGCCGTCCTCATGACCGAGGTCACGGCGATTCCGTCGATATGCACGACGTCGCTGGGGGTCAGATCTGCTCGATGCACCTCGCGGCCTCGCCCCGGCCTGTTGCCTGAGCCCGGCGGCCGAAACAGCTCCACCGCGAAATCGCCGTCGTGCCACTTGCCGCCGTGCATGACCTTGGCGGCGACACCGCCGACGACAACCTCGTACGGCGTCGAGTGCACTGTGACCACGATTCGCTGGGAAGGAGCGAGATGACCGTCCCGACCGATGTAGAGGTCGCCGTGGAGTCGCGTAAAGGCCGCCTCGAATTGTTCCGCGGTCAGGTCGCCGCGGCGCAGCGCTTCTTGACGTCGAACGAGGCGTGGGTCGGGGCGTTCCGTATGTCGCTTCATGCATCTTGGACGCGCCGCCTGCACGATCGGTTTCATTCGGGCTGGTGACACTCCACTGTCCAGTGTGAGGACAGGGTTCCCGCCAGCGCTGTTTCGGTTGCCGCCAGCGCTGTTTCGGTTGCCGTCGGCGCTGTTTCGGTTGCCGTCGGCGCTGTTTCGGTGGCCGTCGGCGCTGTTTCGGTGGCCGTCGGCGCTGTTTCGGTGGCCGTCGGCGCTGTTTCGGTGGCCGTCGGCGCTGTTTCGGTTGCCGTCAGCGCTGCTTCGGTTGCCGTCAGCGCTGCTTCGGTGGCTGTCGGCGTCTGACCGATCGGCGCGAGGTCAGGCCTCGACGGCCGACGCCAGCGCGGGCAGCGCCGCGGAGATCAGCGAGAGCAGCTGCTCGCGGGTGATGACGGGTTCGGTGAGCCAGCTGATCGTGGTCTCCTCGACGAACGAGATCCACCCGTGCACGGTCATCTCGACGACGGGCGTGACGTCGATGCCGAGTGCCGGCGCGTGATCGAGGACGCGGGCGGCCATCACCGCGCGGGTCTGGTCGAACACCTCGCGCATCGCCGGATCGGCGCTCGACGACCCGCGCATGAACGCCATGTAGGCCTTGCGATTGTCGCTGACGTAGTCGATGAAAGCCGACATCGAGGCCGACAGCATCGTGATCGGGTCCCCCAGCGACGGGTCGGGTGCCGTGCACTCGAGCATCTCGTCGGCCTGCGCACGCGCGATGGCGACGTGGAAATCCTGCTTGGATTCGAAGTAGTGGAACAGCAGCGCCCTCGAGACCCCGGCGGCCTCGGCGATCGCGTCGATCGACACCTGCTCCAGCGGACGGTCGCGCACCATCGTCAGACCCAGTTCGATCAGCTGGTCCCTGCGTGCTTCCGGGCTCATCCGTGTCCGCTTGGCTGCAGGCGCAGCACCTGGGGTCACCGCCACTGTCCGTGTCCTCTCTGCCGTCGTGCCTGGTGAGCTCCACCGTATGCGCTTATTGATCAGTATTCAACAAGCTATTGACGCCCATTCAGTAGACCTCTATGGTGAGACCATGACAATGATCGATGTACAGATCGCCATCATCGGGGCAGGCTTCTCCGGCCTGGGCGCAGCCATCAAGCTCAAGCAGAACGGGTTCGACGACTTCGTCGTCCTCGATCGGGGCACCGACTTCGGCGGAACCTGGCGCGACAACACCTACCCGGGTGCCGCCTGCGACGTTCCGTCGCACCTGTATTCGTACTCGTTCGCGCACAACCCGCAGTGGTCGCGCTCGTACTCGCATCAGCCCGAGATCCACCGCTACATCAACAAGGTCGCGGCCGAGCACGCCATCGCGGCGAACACGCGCTTCCGCACCGAGGTGAGCAACGCGCAGTGGCACGAGGACGAGCAACGCTGGGTGCTCGACATCGAGCGCGACGGCAACCGGGAGCAGGTCCGCGCCCAGATCATGATCGGCGCGGTGGGTCCGCTCTGCGAACCCAATCTCCCCGACATCGACGGATTCGACTCGTACCAGGGCACCATCGTGCACTCGGCACGCTGGGACAACGACCTCGACGTCTCCGGCAAGCGGGTCGCGGTCATCGGCACCGGCGCGTCGGCCATCCAGCTGGTTCCCGAACTCGCGAAGTCCGCCGGCCGGCTCGACGTCTACCAGCGCACGGCACCGTGGATCGTCCCGCGCACCGAACGACCGTACTCGGCGCCGGAACAGTGGGCGTTCGCCCACGTCCCCGGATACCAGAGCGCCGTCCGCGGCGCGATCTACGCGATGAACGAGGTGACGGCGTTCGGCCTCACCTACTCGCCACGCTCGCTCAAGCCGGTCGAACTCGTGTGTCGCGCCAACATCAACCGTGCCATCAAGGATCCCGAGACCCGCCGCAAGGCCACGCCGACCTTCCAGGTCGGGTGCAAGCGCATCCTGCGCTCCAACGACTGGTACCCCGCCATCGCCCGCCCCAACGTGGACCTGGTCACCGACGGCATCGCACGTGTCACCGAGAACGGCATCGTCACCAGGGACGGCACGGAGCGCGAGGTCGACATCATCGTCGTCGCAACCGGATTCCACGTCACCGACTCACCGGTGTTCGACCGGATCGTCGGCACCGACGGACGCAGCCTCGCCGGGGTGTGGGAAGAGATCGGGATGCAGGGCTACAAGGGCTCCTTCATCAACGGATTCCCGAACATGATGCTGATGATCGGGCCGTCGACCGGACTCGGCCACACCTCGATGGTCTACATGATCGAATCCCAGCTCAACTATCTCGTCGACTACCTGAAGACCGTTCGCGCGCAGGGGATCACCCGCGCCGAGGTCAAGTTCGACGATCAGCGGCGCTACAACGCCGACATCCAGCACAGCTTGCGCAACAGCGTCTGGGTCAACGGCGGATGTTCCTCGTGGTACAAGGACCATCACGGCAACATCACCACGCTGTGGCCCGGGTTCACCTTCAACTTCCGGCGGATCACCAAACAGTTCGACATCGCCGCCTACGATGTGGAACGTCGCGGCGGACGCGCACTCTCGGCGGTCGCCGACCGATCTCACGACTCGGCCGGCGACACGGCCGACGACCGGTCCGCCGGCGTGACCGCCTGAGCCCACCGACCCACTGACCCACCGATCGATCCCAGGAGCATCAGATGAAGGATTTTCGTGACAAGGTCGTCGTGATCACCGGCGCCGGTTCGGGTATGGGCCGCGACCTCGCCGTCAAATTGGGCCGCATGGGTGCCCGGCTGGCGATCTCGGACATGAACCCCGACGGCCTGGCGACCACCGAGAAGCTGGTCACCGATACCGGCGCGCAGGTGCACGCCCAGATCCTCAACGTCGCGGAACGCGAGGCCGTCCTGGAGTATGCCGAGACCGTCGTCGCCCACTACGGCCGGGTCAATGTCGTCTTCAACAACGCCGGCATCGCCCATCACGGCGAGATCGAGCGCACCGAGTTCAAGGACATCGAGCGCGTCATGGATGTCGACTACTGGGGAGTTGTCAACGGCACCAAGGCTTTCCTCCCCCACCTGATCGCCTCCGGTGACGGTCACATCGTCAACACGTCGTCGCTCTTCGGCCTGCTGGCCGAACCCGGCCAGGCCGCCTACAACTCGGCGAAGTTCGCGGTGCGCGGGTTCACCGAGGCACTCAACCAGGAGATGATCCTCGCCAAGCACCCGGTGAAGGTGACCTGCGTCCACCCGGGCGGGATCAAGACGGCGATCGCCCGCAACGCCACCACCTCCGGCGACCACGATCAGAAGAAGTCGGCCGAGTTCTTCGATCGGTACCTGGCTCGCATGACCTCGGAGGATGCCGCCGACGTCATCATCAACGGCGTCCGCAAGAACCGTGCGCGCGTGCTCGTCGGCACCGATGCGAAACTGCTCGACCTGTGGGTGCGGCTGGTCGCCTCGGGCTATCAGGGCATCACCGCGCGGGTGACCGGATGGGCCCTCTCCAAGACGAAATGACGGACTGATCTCGACGCGACGGTTGGCCGATCACAGTCCGTGCTCGGCCAGCCATTCGTTGGCGAGGTCTGCCGGTCGGGCGCCGGCGATGGCCTCGCGTGCGAGGGCGGCGAGGTCCGCCGTGGTCAGTTCACCCGCCACCTTGTTGAGGGTCTTGACCTCGTCCCGCGAGAACGCGGCACTGCGGTAGACCGGCACCAGTTCCTGTGCCCGCGGGCCGGATTCGACGACGGCGGACTCCGCCGACGCAGAAGAAGGAGCCGCGGAGGAAGGTGCCGCAGGAGAAGATGGCACCGAGGACGACTGCGCGACACCGCCCTCGGTGGTCGACTTCTCCGCGGCGGCGAGCGCCCGGATGTCCGACGCCGCATCCTGTTCGTCGTCACCCGCGACGTCGAGGGGGGTGAGGATGCCGATCGCGCGACCGGTCGCGACACGGCCGACCGCATCGCGGACCGAGTCGACCGACTCGGTGGGGCCGAACCGGCAGCCGGCAGCGGCGAATGCGTCCATGGTCGAGGCCTGCGGCGTGCCGACGACGACCACGGGGAGTCCGGCGGGCAGTGTGCCGCAGTCGTCGAGGTCGGTCGCCGTCGTCGCCTCTGCGGTCGATGCCGCGACGAAGATCTGCGGGGTCGCCGACACCATCGTGGCGTCGCCGACCGAGACCCCTTGCGGGAGAGACCTGTTCAGGTCCTTGTACACGTCTTCGGCGGTCGCGGGGGCCAGCTGCGGCGCGAGTTGATCGAGCAGCAGACCGCTGAATGCCGGGAACACGTCGACGCTCGTTGCGTCCATGTCGTCGAGGAGGGTGCGGTAGTCACCGCGCTCGACGGTCGGCGACACCGCGCTCCCGGCGTTGCGCAACGCGCCGGCGTAGATGTGCGCCATCACCGTCATCGTCGGTGTGTCCGGTGCCCCCATGACCAGAGGCCGGTCGGCGGGCGCCGGTTCCGAGCAGCCCGCCACCGTGGCGGCGAGGGCGAAAATCACCAGTATCGCTGTCGCGGCGCGCTTGATCACGCGCACCACAGTACTGTCCCGGAGTCCACGATCATCCCCGCGGTGCTGGTGGCGGACGACCGCGTGCTGGTCATCCCGCGGCGATGAACCCCGCGATCGAATCGGCGATGAGCTGAACGGCGATCGCCGCGAGCAGAAGACCGGCGATCTTGGCGAGAAGGGTGATGCCACCGACGCCGAGAACCCGGATCAGCACGGTCGAGTAGCGCAGCACGATCATCACCACGAGGTGCACGCTGAGGATCGCCGCCGCGATCGCGACATAGCCGCCGGCCTGCCCGGACACGCTGCTCACCTCGACGATGACCGCGGCGATCGCACCCGGTCCGGCGAGCAGGGGCGTACCGAGGGGCACGAGCGCCACGTTGACGTCCTCACTGGCCTGTGGTTTGCCGGCATTGCCCAGCCCGGTGAGCAGTTGCAGCGCGACGAGCAGCAACAGCAGTCCGCCTGCACCCTGCAGGGCGGGGATGCCGATGTGGAGGTAGTTCAGAATCGCCTTCCCGGCGACGGCGAACACGCTGATCACCAGCAGGCTCACCAGCGGCGCCTGCCACGCGGCCCTGCGTCGGTACTCGGGTGAACGGTGGCCGACGAGACTGAGGAACAGTGGGATCTGCCCGGGCGGATCCATGATCACGATCAGCGTGATCAGGGTCGTCGTGTAGACGGTCACGTCGAAGGGCACGCGGTGATCTTACGAGTAGCATCCGTGCTGTGCCCTCGATGCCGCACCTCCGACCCGGCGGTCTCGTCCCCGCGCGACGGGACAAGAGGCCGCTGCCGCGTATCCCGGTGCCGGTGGCCAGGGCGGTCGTGGACTGTGCGGTCTACGTCGACGGCGTCCGGCGTCCCGGGCGTGTCTCCTACCGTGAGGCGCTCCACGAGGTGCGCTCGACCGGCCAGGGGTTCGTCTGGCTGGGACTGCACTCCCCCGACGACGAGCAGATGCAGGGCGTCGGCGAGGTGTTCGGACTGCACGAACTCGTCGTGGAGGACGCGGTGTCGGCCCATCAGCGGCCGAAACTCGAGGTCTACGACGACACCCAGTTCCTGGTGCTGCGCACCGTCAAGTACGTCGAGCACGAGTCGATGGAGAAGGCCAGCGAGGTCGTCGAGACCGGTGAGATCATGGTGTTCACCGGCCCGGACTTCGTCATCACCGTGCGCCATGGCGATCACACCCATCTGTCCGGTGTCCGCCGGCGACTCGAGGCGCGTCCCGAGCGGTTGGCCCTCGGACCCACCGCGGTGCTGCACGCCATCGCCGACCTCGTCGTCGACAGCTATCTGGCCGTGACCGACGACATGGAGACCGACATCGTCGCCATCGAGGAGGCGGTGTTCGGTGCGCAGCGGTGGCTCAACATCGACCCGGTGTACCTGCTCAAGCGGGAGGTCCTCGAACTCCGCCGTGCAGTCACGCCCCTGACCGGGCCGCTGGCCCGACTCACGGCACAGAACCCCTTGGTGCCCAAGGAGATCCGACGCCACTTCCGGGACGTCGCCGATCACCTCACCACGGTGATCGATCGGGTGGTCGAGTACGACGAGGTGCTGACGTCGCTGCTCGGTGCGGCCGCGGCGAAAGTGGGCATCCAGCAGAACAGCGATATGCGCAAGATCTCGGCCTGGGTCGCCATCGGCGCCGTACCGACGATGGTCGCCGGCCTCTACGGCATGAACTTCGACATCCTGCCCGGCATGCACGACCGTCAGGGATTCCTCATCGTGTGCCTTGTCCTGCTGGTCGCCTGCACGTCGCTGGCCGTGGTGTTCCGACGGCATCACTGGCTCTGACCGCGGTCGAGACCTCTCCGGTCAGAGCGTCGCGCCGGCCCGATCCGCCGACATCACGTCGATGCCGGCCTCCCGCCAGGCGTCGCGGAGGGCATCGGCACCCTTGAGGCGCACCCAGGCCGCCTCGTTGGCCGTGATGGGCACAGCGCGAAGGAACCGGACGGGCTCACGCGGTTCGTCGAGCGACACCTCACCGAGGTCGTCGTCCTCCAACAGCACGGCGGTGCACATCGCGTCGTCCCAGAGCGGCTCGGACAGGTCGACGAGCGCGTCGTCGGCGAGGACGAGCCCTTCCACCGCCGGCGCCGCGGCCAGCGTCGCCATGCGTCGATGCAGCCCGGGCAGGGCGCTACCGCCGTGCATGCGCACGACCAGTTCCGCGCGCGGGCCGAGAAGTGGGTCGGCGTGCAGGTCCGACGGGTCCGCCATGGGGTGCCGCGAACAGCCGACGGTGACGTAGACGACGTCGTCGCCGGAGGCGAACCGCAGGACGTCGATCGGCTCCACGCCGAGGAAGGTCACCGACGCCCGCTGCGGCGTACTCGCCAGGGTCGCGGCGAGATGGTCGTCGATCCGACCGGTCACCTCATCGCTCACGCGTCCACCGTAGTCGCCGCGCCGTCGCGGGCCGTAATCTGGCAGTCGTGGTGCGTGTGCTGGCGGTCGCGGACGAGGTCGTGGACTCACTGACCTTCGGGGTCGGCATCGACGCGCGTCCGGACGTCATCCTCGGGGCCGGCGACCTCCCGTTCGAGTACCTCGAGGTCCTCTCGACCCTGTGCGACGCACCGTGCGTGTTCGTGCCGGGCAACCACGACCGCGACCTGTCCGGGTACCGACACGGACGTGCCGGATGGTTGCGCGCCGGGCTGCCCAGCGAGGAACCCGGCCCGCGCGGAGCGATCAACGCCGACCGCCGCACCGTCGAGGTGGCGGGGCTGAGCATCAGCGGCCTCGGCGGGTGCCGGCGCTACAACGAGGGCCCCAACCAGTACACCGACGTCCAGCAACGTCTGCGGTCGTGGCGGTTGACCTGTGGCCGCCCGTCACCCGACATCCTGCTGACCCACAGCCCGGCCCGCGGCGTCGGCGACGGCGACGACCGGCCGCATCGTGGGTTCGACTGCTATCACGGACTCGTCCGCTCGCTGCAGCCCACCCTCCTCGTGCACGGGCACGTCCATCCGTTCGGCATGCGTCCGCGCGACATGATGATCGGCGACGAGACCATCTCGATGAACGTCGTCGGCTACTGCCAGTTCGACATCGAACCCGGCTCCCGGGAGTTCCGGATCGTGAGGCGACGACATGGCGCGTGACACCGGATTCCCTTCTGCGGACGCGGAGAACGATTTCGCGCGGATGCGCCGTCACGCCGAGATGTCGCGCCTCCTCGCGTGGTTCACCCGCCAGCCCGCCGACGTCAACACGATCCTCCCGTTCGACGAGGTCGTCGCCGCGCTCGGCCGGTTGGGCGAGACCTATCTGGGACTGCAGCAGGTCGAGGTGTCCTCGATCGTCGGAAGTGTGGACCGCACCAAGGATTTCGATCGCTACTTCCGGCCGACGTCGTCGCGCATCCGCGCCCGGTGGCAGCGTCTGGCCGTCGCGCAACGCCGCGGTGAATCGGTGCCTCCGGTGCAGCTGTACCGAATCGGATCGATGCACTTCGTGATCGACGGGCACCATCGGGTGTCGATCGCGATCGCGCGTCATTTCCACCACATCGACGCCTATGTGACGGAGATCCACACGCGTATCTCGCCGGACGGCATCAACGTCGAGTCGGACCTGATCCTCAAGGATCACCGTCGGCTCTTCCTGTCTCGGGTGCCGCTGAGCGGCGCGCAGGCCGCCGCCATCCGGCTCGCCGATCCGTTCGACTACGCCGAACTCGCGGAGAACGTGGAGGCGTGGGGTTTTCGGCTGAGTCAAGAGGTCGGCGAGTACATCAGTCGCGTCGACGTCGCCCGCCGATGGTTCGGCGAGGAGTTCCTCCCGGTCGTGCGCATGGCCCGGCGTGCCGAGATCCGGCCGGATCTGATCAGCGACGCCGAGCTCTACATGTGGCTGGCGTGCGAGCGCTATCGGCTTGTGCGCAAACACATCTGGGATGACGAGATCCTCAAGGAACTCCACGACCAGGGCCGGCGCCGCCGTCGGTGACCCGGCACGAACCGAGCACGCGAGCGGCGAGCCGAATCAGGAGGGCGCGGACACATGACCATCACCGATGACGACATCCGGCGACTGCGACGGTGCGTCGAGCTGGCGCAGGAGGCGTTCGACGACGGCGACGAACCGTTCGGGTCGATACTGGTGGGCGACGACGGCACGGAACTGTTCGCCGACCGCAACCGGGTGTCCGGCGGTGACGCGACCGCCCACCCCGAGTTCGCGATCGCACGATGGGCGGCAACACATCTGAGTGCGCAGGACCGAACAGCGAGCACCGTGTACACCTCGGGTGAGCACTGTCCGATGTGCTCGGCGGCGCATGCCTGGGTCGGTCTCGGCCGGATCGTCTACGCGTCGTCGTCGGCACAGCTGCAGCAGTGGCTCGCCGAATGCGATGCAGCGCCGTCACCGGTGGCGGCGCTGCCCATCCGCGACGTCGCACCGGACGTCGAGGTGGACGGCCCGGTGGCGGAGTTCGCGCCGACGATGCGCGAACTCCATCACGCCCGCGTCAGCCGAGACGCAGGTTGACCCCGGAGGCCTGATCGAACACCGCGACCTTCGCCGGGTCGTAGAACAGTTCCGCCGACCCACCACGGGAGATGGACGATTCCGGCGCGACACGCGCGATCATCTGGCCGCCGCCGATCTCGGCGCCCGAATCCGCCGACAACTCGGCGAGCGCATCGCTTGTCGCGTGGGGTGAGTCGACGTTGAAGTAGACGTAGTTGTCCGAGCCCATCGACTCGATGACGTCGACTGTCGCGGTGAAGGTGGCCCCGTTCGACCGGGCCGACGTCTCCACGAGCGCAGCGTCCTCCAGGTGCTCCGGACGGATGCCGACGAGGACGTCGCCGTTGCTCTGTGCCCGTTGGGCATTCGCGACGATCTTCTGGTGATCGGGCACGTTCACCCGGCCGATCGGGGTGTCGATGCCGTCGCTGCCGAGGCGACCCGGCAGGAAGTTCATCGCGGGAGAACCGATGAACCCGGCCACGAAGAGGTTGTTCGGTGTGTTGTAGAGCTCCTGCGGCGTGCCGATCTGCTGGACGTACCCGCCACGCAGCACGACCACCCGGTCGCCGAGGGTCATCGCCTCGGTCTGGTCGTGCGTGACGTAGACGGTGGTGGTGCCCAGGCGGTTCTGCAGGCGGGCGATCTCAGTGCGCATCTGCACGCGCAGCTTGGCATCGAGATTCGACAGCGGTTCGTCCATCAGGAACGCCTTGGGCGAGCGCACGATCGCGCGTCCCATCGCGACACGCTGCCGCTGACCGCCGGAGAGGTTCGCCGGCTTGCGATCCAGATACGGGCCGAGGTCGAGGATCTTCGCGGCCTCGTCGACCTTCGTCGCGATCTCGGCCTTACTCAGCTTCGCCAGCGTCAGCGGGAACGCGATGTTGTCGCGGACCGACATGTGCGGATAGAGCGCGTAGCTCTGGAACACCATGGCGATGTCGCGGTCCTTGGGCGCGCGGTCGTTGACGCGTTCCCCGCCGATGCGCAGTTCGCCCGACGAGATGTCCTCGAGGCCGGCGATCATGTTGAGCGTCGTCGACTTACCGCAGCCCGACGGTCCGACGAGGATGATGAACTCGCCGTCGGCGATGTCGATGTCGACCCCGTGGACCGCGGTGGACCCGTCCGGGTACTGCTTGGTGACGTTGTCCAGAACGATGTCGGCCATGGTTATCCCTTCACCGCGCCGGAGGTCAGCCCGGCCACGATTCGACGTTGGAAGAAGAGCACGAAGATGATGATCGGAATGGTGATGACCACAGCGGCCGCCGCGATCGATCCGGTGGGTTCCTCGAACTGACTGTCACCGGTGAAGTTCGCGATCGCCACCGGTGCGGTGATGGCGCGTTCGGTGGAGGTCAGCGACAGGGCGAGCAGGAGATCGTTCCAGGCGAAGATGAACACCAGGATCGCGGCCGTCACCACGCCCGGTGCCGCCAGCGGCGCGATCACCTTGCGGAAGGCCTGCCACGGGGTGGCGCCGTCCATCTTGGCCGCCTTCTCCAGCTCCCACGGGATCTCGCGGAAGAACGCCGACAGTGTGTAGATCGCCAGCGGCAGCGCGAAGGTGATGTACGGCAGGATCAGTCCCGGCCAGGTGTCGAACAGGCCGAGGTTGCGCTCGATGTTGAACAGCGGTGTGACGAGCGAGATCTGCGGGAACATCGCGATGAGCAGTGCAGCGCCGATCAGCAGCTTCTTGCCCGGGAAGTCCAGCCGCGCAACGGCGTAGGCGGCCATCGTGCCGAGGATCACCGCGATGAGCGTGGTGATCAGTCCGATGCCGATCGAGTTGCGCAGTGCACTGGTGAAGGCACTGGTCTCGAAGATGCCCGCGTAGTTGTCCCAGGTCCATTCCTTGGGGATGAAGCTGCCGTCCTTGACGCTGCCCGGGGGCTTGAACGACAGGCTCACGATCCACAGCAGCGGGATGATCGCATAGAGGATCACCAGGATGTTGGCGATCGACCACCAGGCCTTGTTACCGATTCCGGTCTTCACGCGGCCCTACCTCCCCTCGTTGTCGGAACCGGGCGCCGCGGTGCCGAAGCCCTTGATGAAGATGAACGCGATGATCGCGACACAGATGAAGATCACGATGCTGATCGCCGATCCGACACCGAGGTTGAACGCCTTGAACAAGTTGTCGTAGCCGAGCATCGACACCGAGTACGTGTTGTTCGAGCCTCGCGTCAGGACGTAGATGTTGTCGAACACGCGGAACGCGTCCAGGGTGCGGAAGAGCAACGCGACCAGGATGGCAGGCTTCATCAGCGGAATGATGATGCGCCACAGTCGGGTCCACGCGCCCGCCCCGTCCACCTGGGCCGCCTTGAGCAGGTCGTCGGGGACCAGCGCCAGACCGGCCAGCAGCAGCAGCGCCATGAACGGCGTGGTCTTCCAGACCTCGGCGAGGACGATGATCGCCAGCGACGGCCACTGCTGGGTCAGCGGTGCGCTCCCGTCGGGCAACAGGTTGGCGAGATAGCCGGTCTCCGGCGTCCAGGCGTAGTACCAGGAGAAGGCCGCTGCCACGGTGACGATCCCGTACGGGATGAGCACCACGGTGCGGATGGTGCCCTTGCCGAAGATGGTGCGGTGCATGACCAGAGCGATCGCCATGCCGAGCACGAGCTCGATGATCACGGACACGACCGTGATCCCCAGGGTGACGGTGAACGCCGTCCACCAGTAGCTGTCACTGAGCACCGTGACGTAGTTCTCGAACCAGACGAAGCTGCGTTCACCCGGTGCCGACAGGCTGGACTTGTTCAGCGACAGCCAGAATGCGTAGACGATCGGATAGCCCGTGACCAGGGCCATCATGATGGCCGCCGGCGCGACGAGCCAGAACGCCAGTCGGCGCTCGGCGGCCTTGCCCTCACTGATCTTCTTGCCGCCCTTGGCGGGTGCCGGTTGCGGACGCTCGGCGGTGGCGACCGCGCCCGACGGCGCTGCGGCGGCAGACGCACCGGAGGTCTCGCCCGCGGACGACGACCCCGCGGGCGGGGTCCACGCATCGGAGTACACCGGTTGCGCCCCGGTGTCGCCGATGGACGGTGGACGAACCGACGGTTCGCGCGGCGGCGCGTCGTCGGGAAGGCTGTGGCGACCCGCGCGGGGGCGGTTCTCGCCGTTGTCACCGGTTGTCATGGGATCAGGCCCTCCCCGTCGATGGCTTTGCGAACCTGTTCAGCGAGCTCGTCGACCAGCGTCTCCGGGTCCCACGCGCCGACCGGACTCAACTTCGCGGTCAGCAGCGTCGAGATCGCCTGGTAGACCGGCGAGGCCGGGCGTAGCGCGGCATTCTCGGTCTCGAGCTGGGTGCGGATGTCCTCACCCATCGGGTAGGCCGCCTTGAAATCGGGATCGTCGTAGATCGACGAGATCGTCGGTGGTGTACCACCCTCGACCGAATAGACCTTCTGCGCCGCCTCGTTCGTCAGGCATTCGGCCGCCTGGAACGCCAGATCCTTCTGCTGCGAGGTGCTGGCGACCGCGATGTTCACGCCACCGAGGGTGGTCTTCGTCGGCAGATCCTTGCTCACACCGGGATAGAGCGCGAAGTCGAACTTGCTGCGCACCGTCTTGTTGACCGGTCCGAGTTGTGCGTCGGTCGGCGGGTTCGCGTTGTCCTCCGAGAGCAATCCGGCGTACTGCTGCATCTCCGGGAACCACGGCACGTCGCCGGCCGCGGCGTTGGATCGCATGGAGGAGAACACGAACGGCCAGTTGACCTCGAAGGCCGCGCTGCCGGTCTCCATGCCCAGACGCGCCGACGACTCGTCGGAGTTCGTCAGTGACGGATCATGGCCGGGCGCGGTGGCGATCGCCTTGAGCACCTGCAGCGCCTTCACCGTGGCGGCGCGGTGCTCCGGGGTGTCGTTGAGTGTCACCAGGTTCGGGTCCTCGGTGCCGACGACCGACCCACCGGCGCTGGCGAGCACCGAGTTGAACCACACCATGAGGCCCTCGTATTGCTTGCCCTGCACCATGATGTAGCTCGGTCCCCCCTTGGCCCGGATGGCCTCGGTGTCGGCGAGCATCTCGTCCCAGGTGGTCGGCGCCTTGGTCTTGTTCAAGTACTTGCGCATCAGATCCGGCCGGTACCAGAGCAACTGGGTGTTGGTCCAGGTCGGGATCGCGTACAGCCGCTTGTCGGCGTCCTCGTCGGTCTTCCACATCGCCGTCTCACGCGGACCGCCGAGGTTGGTCTCGGCGACCTTGGCCGCCAACGCATCCGGCACCGGCTCGATCCAGCCGGCGTCGGCGAACTCGGCGGTCCACACGACGTCCATGCCCATGAGGTCGAGGCCGGGATCGTTGCCGGCGAGGCGCCGCGCCAGCTGCAGACGCTGGTCGTCGGCGGACTTCGGGAGCGGCGTGGTGACGATCTTGTAGGCGCCGTCGGAGTCCGCGGAGCACTTCTGACCGACCTTGTCGATGAAGGTCGCGCCGTCCGCGGGCGGATAGATGTTCAGCACGCGGGGCGTGTACCCCGACCCGCATGCCGTCACGATCGGCAGAGCCGCGACCAGCGCCGCAGCCGCCACCACCACTTTTCGCCTCATCGGGAGTCGGGATCCGCGGTCCGGTGATCGCCCTGTCGGGGAGCCATCGTCGGGGACTCGACCGAATTCGGAAGTGCCAGCTCGGAACCGCACGCAGCCTCCTTGTTGTCGTTCGCGGTGCCAGACAACGAGGCTGCACCGGTCAACGTCTGCTGCGTAACGTTATATGTCGCAGTTCGTGACATGCAACACATTCGGCATGGGCGTGCCAGAAGTGGCCGAAATGGTGGGCCCGCGGACGACGGATTTGCGCCGGGGTGTCAGTTCGACAGTTTGCTGAGCATGTCGCGCGCCTTCTCGGCGCTGCGCGGATCGCACAACACGTCGTACCGCCCGGCGACGAGCTGCATCGTCGAGGCGAAATCGCGCTGGCCACGGGTCGCGGCATACGGGATGGTCGCCGAGATGAGACCGAAGACGATGCCGCCGATGAGACCGAACAGGACCGGCGCGAATCCGGCGCCCGTCACGACCAGGGACACCAGCAACCCGAAGAACAGACCCAGCCAGGCTCCGGAGACGACTCCGCCACCGATCACCTTGCCCCAGGTGAGCCTCCCGATCACCCGTTCGACCTGCATGAGGTCGACGCCGACGATGGTGACGTCCTGCACCGTGAAATTCTGGTCCGACAGATGGTCGACGGCACGCTGCGCCTCCGCGTAGGTCCCGTACGAGCCGATCGGCCAGCCCGTCGGCGGCGTGGGCAGACCGGGGGTCTCTCGACCGGAGCGCATCGGGTTGGTCATCTCGAGTCCTCCACTGGTTGTCTCCTGCGGTGAGCCGGGTCGGTCGGCCCATCGTCCCCACCAGGGCGCACAGTAGTCGACACCCGCGTGTGACGTCGGGGAGAAGTACCCCGACAGCGCGTGTGGGTGCGCTGCGTGCATCCCGCTGCCACTACCCTTACTCCCATGGCGTCGGTGAGCAAGGTGTTCGTGGCCAGACTGGTCGGTCTCGCCGTGCTCGGACCCGACGGCGAGTCGATCGGACGGGTACGCGACGTGGTGGTCGCCGTCCGACTACCCGGGCAGCAGCCGCGCGCCCTGGGACTCGCCGTCGAACTCACCACCCGCCGACGCATCTTCGTCCCGATGCTGCGGGTGACCGCCATCGAGCCGCACGCGGTGACCCTCAACACCGGAACGGTCAGCCTGCGGCGGCTGCATCTGCGCCCGGGCGAGGCCCTCGCCGTCGGGCAGATCCTCGACTCGCGTGTGCGCGTGGACGATCCCGACCTCGACCATCTCGCCGGAGTCGATGTCAGCGTCGTCGACCTCGGAATCGAACGCACGCGCACCCGGGACTGGGTCGTCGCCCGCATCGCCGTGCGCCCGGGCCGCAAGGGCTTCCGCCGACGCGGCGAGACCCATGTCGTCGACTGGCACCGTGTGCACGGGCTGACCCAGACCGAGCTCAACCTGCCGGGGCAGGGCGTGGCGCAAGCGCTGCAGCAATTCGAGGGAATGCGGGCCGCCGACGTCGCGAACGCGCTGCGCGAACTGCCGGTCAAGCGCCGGGACGAGATCGCCGCCGCGCTCGACGACGAACGACTCGCCGACGTCCTGCAGGAACTGCCGCCCGACGACCAGACCGACCTGCTGGCCCATCTCGAACTCGACCGGGCCGTCGACGTCCTCGAGGCGATGGACCCCGACGATGCCGCCGACCTCCTCGGCGAATTGCCCGATGCGGAGGCCGAGTCCCTGCTCGAGCGCATGGACCCCGAGGAATCCGAACCCGTCCGCAGGCTGCTGGTGCACAATCCCGACACCGCGGGCGGTCTGATGACCTCCGAGCCCATTGTCGTCACGGCGTCGACGACGGTCGCGGAAACTCTTGCGCGCGTTCGTAATCCGGATATCACACCGGCCGCGGCGAGTCTGGTGTTCGTCGTCCGGCCGCCGACGGCGACGCCGACCGGCAAGTACCTCGGTTGCGCCCACCTGCAGGCACTGCTACGCGAACCGCCCGCCAACATCGTCGGCGGCATCCTCGACACCGACCTGTCCCACCTCGATCCGGAAGACTCGCTGGAGACCGTGACCCGCTACTTCGCGACTTATAACCTGGTCTGCGGTCCGGTGGTCGACGACGAGGGTCACCTGCTCGGCGCGGTCAGCGTCGACGACCTGCTCGACGAGTTGCTGCCGCGTGACTGGCGCGAGACCGAACCCGAGGATGCCGAACCGATCGGCGACATCACCGGCGTCAACACCGCAGGAGCGGGTGCGTGAGCGCCGAGCAGTCCGGTCGTCGCCTCGACACCCCCCGCCCGAATCGTCGGCTGTCGTTCAACCTCGACAGCGACGTCATCGGCGTCTACGCCGAGCGGATCGCCCGCTTCCTCGGCACCGGGCGTTATCTCGCGATCCAGACCGTCATCGTCATCGTGTGGGTGGCCCTCAACCTCATCGCGGTGTCCTGGCGGTGGGATCCGTATCCCTTCATCCTGCTCAATCTCGCGTTCTCGACGCAGGCCGCCTACGCAGCACCGCTGATCCTGCTGGCGCAGAACCGTCAGGAGAACCGGGACAAGGTGGCCCTCGACGAGGACCGGATGCGAGCGGCGCAGACCAAGGCCGACACCGAGTTCCTGGCCCGCGAGCTCGCCGCGGTCCGCCTCGCCGTCGGCGACACCGTCACGCGCGACTATCTCCGCAAGGAGTTCGACGACCTGCTCACCGAGCTCACCGACCGGTTGCGCGTCAATGATCTCGACCGACCGGTCGGGGATGACGACGACGAGGTCACGCGCACCTCGTGACGTGTCGCCGTTCATGCGGCGGTCAGATGCACGTGGTCGAGAATTGTCGGGTTCCTGCATTGGGGCACTCGTCCCATATGTATGGTGGGTCACACGTCGGACGCGCGGGAGGCTGGTGTCCGGGTTGCCCTGTCAGGGCAGGTCCGACGGCTATCCGCGAGATCTCGGGGGCGGACATGGTCGTGTGTCAGAGCAACGGAGTGCGTGTGAACGGGCAGTCGAATCCGACGATGAGCCGAACGGTCATGCGTGGCCCGACCGCGATCGGGATCGGCCGGTGAGCCCGCGTCTCCTGCGGCGCGCGCACGGGCCGCGTCGTACACGCCTTCCCCGCCGTGCGTTGTCGGTCGGTGCGGGCGGCGTCCTGGTGGGGGCGATGCTGCTGGGTGCCGCGACGTCGAGCGCCACCGGCGGGACCATCACGGCAGCCCCGGCGAGCAATGCCGGCACCGTTACCGGCGCGGCCGCCGAGATCGTGCCGGGCGGCCCGGTGACCCTGCTCGGTTTCGCGCCACCACCGAAGCCGGTCGTCGAGCCGACCGTGCTGCCACAGTTCCGCATCGCTGCCGATCTGCCGTCGGGGCCGCTCGGCATCCCGGGCGTCGTCCTGCAGGCATACAAACTCGCGGCCAATCGCGTCGGCGCCGAGAGTCCGCAGTGCAAGCTGCCGTGGTTCCTCCTCGCCGGGATCGGCCGGATCGAGTCCAACCACGCCTCCAACGGGTCGGTCGATCAGTACGGCACGACGATCAACCCCATCGCCGGACCGGTCTTGGACGGCTCCCTGGCCGGCAATGCGGTCATCCGGGACACCGACGGTGGCCGGATCGACGGCGACGGTGCCCACGACCGGGCCATGGGCCCGATGCAGTTCATCCCGAGCACCTGGGCGAGCTGGGGCACCGACGCCAACGGTGACGGCAAGGCGGACCCCAACAACGTCTTCGACGCCACCTACTCGGCGGGGCGATATCTGTGCGCCGGTGTCACCGACATCATGACCGAGAAGAACAAGGTGTCGGCCGTGCTCCGCTACAACCACTCGATGGAGTACGTCGCCAACGTGCTGGGTTGGGCGGGTGCGTATGCGACGGGGGTCATGCCGACCAATCCGATCCCCGAGCCCAAGCGCAAGGCGAGCAAGTCCTCGACGAGCAAGCCGTCCACCCCCAAGCCCGGCGACAGTTCGTCGTCACCGTCGTCGCCGGAGAGCTCCTCGACCACCCCGCCGCCGGAAACATGCATCGGCGCACTGTGCCTGCCGCCGAATCTCATCCCGCCGCAGTTGCTGCCACCGCAGCAGCGACCTGCGCCGAAGCAGGCGCCGACCAAGGTCGCACCGAAGAAGGCGCCCGCCACGACTCCGACCACACGGGTTCCGGGTCCGCGCACGCCGAGCACGACCCCGCCGCGCTGAGGGCGGTGTCGTCGCGGCGGTTAAGCTGGGCAACGATGACTACCGGAGTTGTACCCACCGAATCGGCGATCCGTGCCGCCCTCAGCAAGGTGAACGATCCCGAGATCGGCAAACCGATCACCGACCTGGGCATGGTGAAGTCGATCGGCGTCAACGACGACGCCAGTGTCGACGTCACCATCTACCTCACCACCTCCGGCTGTCCCATGCGCACCGAGATCTCCGGTCGCGTGGAACGTGCCGTGGCCGATGTCCCCGGGGTCGGTGCGATCTCCGTCGACCTCGACGTGATGGACGACGAGCAGCGCACCGAGCTCCGCAAGAAGCTGCGCGGCGACAAGGCCGAACCCGTGATCCCGTTCGCCCAGCCCGGATCGCTGACCCGCGTCTATGCCGTCGCGTCGGGCAAAGGCGGTGTCGGCAAGTCGAGCGTGACGGTCAACCTGGCGACCGCGCTCGCCGAGCGTGGACTGACCGTGGGCGTCCTCGACGCCGACATCTACGGACACTCCGTCCCTCGCATGCTCGGCAGCGAAGCCAAGCCCACCCAGGTCGAGCGGATGATCATGCCGCCGATCAGCCACGGGGTGAAGTTCATCTCGATCGGCCAGTTCACCGACGGCAACACCCCGGTCACCTGGCGCGGCCCGATGCTGCACCGCGCGCTGCAGCAGTTCCTGGCCGACGTCTACTGGGGTGACCTCGACGTCCTGCTACTCGACCTGCCGCCCGGCACGGGCGACGTCGCCATCTCGATCGCGCAGCTCATCCCGGGCGCCGAGATCCTGGTCGTGACCACCCCCCAGCAGGCGGCCGCGGAGGTCGCCGAACGAGCCGGTGCGATCGCTCTGCAGACCCGGCAGAAGATCCTCGGTGTCGTCGAGAACATGTCGTGGATGGAGCTGCCCGACGGCTCACGGATGGAGCCGTTCGGCTCGGGCGGGGGCGAGAAGGTCGCCCAGCGACTGACGCAGGCCGTCGGCGCGCCGGTCGAACTGCTCGGGCAGGTTCCGCTGGAGACGACGCTGCGCGAGGGCGGCGACGCGGGTGTGCCGGTGGTGTTGTCGGATCCCGAGTCAGTGTCGGGGTCGGCGCTGCGTGCGATCGCGGAGAAGCTGGCGGTGCGCCGTCGAGGACTCGCCGGGATGAGCCTGGGTATCGACACCACCCGTCACGCCTGACATCCGTCGCCGCGACCGCTCAGGTGGCGTCCCAGTCGCTGATGCTGCGCTTCGTCGACGGGGTGTCCGACTTCGCTGCCTCTGACGGTGCGGCGGCGGTGGTGACGTCCTCGTCGGCCGGCCCCGGCAGGGGCGCCGACACCGGCTTGATCTCCGGGGTCTCAGTGGTGTTCCGGTCTACCGTCGTCGGGCCGAGCCCGAGCTTGAACACCGAGTCGTCGCCGTCGAGGAGATGTCTGGTGACCACGGCGCGCGGTGTCATGCCCCGGAGTTCGTTCAACTCCGACAACGGTTTGCGCAACTCGTCGAAGTCGGGTCCGAGTTCGTCCTTGAGCTGGTTGGTCGCGCCGGTCGCGTAGTCGCGGACCTGGCGAAGGGACTTCATCGTCCAGGAGACGGCACCGGGAAGGCGATCCGGTCCGAGGATGATCAGGCCGGCCGCCAGCAGGACGACGATCTCACCCCAACCGATACTGCTGAACATCGCCTCATCCCCCGTTGTCAGTCACTGGCCGGCGTGATCGTCCCGCTGAATGTGCGGCCGTCTCGCCAGTAGGTGAATCCGACCTTGCCGTCGATCTTCGCCGTCCGGACGGCGACCGTCAATTCATCGGCACTCTCGATCGTGCGTCCGTCGAACGAGGTGATGACATCGTCCTCGCGGACACCGGCGCGATCGGCCGGTCCCCCCGCGACGACGTTGCGCACCTGGGCACCTAGCACACGATCGTTGCGCACCGAGCTGGCGTTGACACCGATCTGCGGATGGTTCACCGTGCCGTTGCGGATGAGTGTCTGGGCGATCGGCACGACCTGGTTGATCGGGATCGCGAAGCCCAGTCCGATCGATCCGCCACCCGGGACCAACCCTGCGGTGTTGATGCCGACCACCTCGGCCTCGTCGTCGACGAGCGGGCCACCCGAGTTGCCCGGGTTGATGGCGGCGTCGGTCTGGATGGCGTCGATGACCGCGTCGGTGTCGGATTCGGCGTCGGGCCGCAGCGGGACCGGCCGATGTAGCGCACTGACGATGCCGCTGGTGACGGTACGGTCCAGTCCCAGAGGCGAACCGAAGGCGATGACCTCCTGGCCGATCTGCAGGTTGTCGGAGTTCCCGAGCTTGGACACGGTGAGGTTGTCGACGTTGTCGACCTTCACGACGGCGAGGTCGGTCTTCGTGTCGCGTCCGACGATCCGGGCCGGCACGCGTTTGCGGTCGAAGAAGACGGCCTCGAGTTTGGCGTTGCGGTCGTTGGCGGCCATCGCGATGACGTGGTTGTTGGTGACGATGTAGCCGTTCTCGTCGATGACGAAGCCGGACCCGGTACCCACGGCGCTGGACGTCCGGACGTCGAGGGCGACGACCGACTTCTCCACGGCGCGTGCCACGGTGGCGACCGGCGACTTGGCGTCGCCGTTGTCGGTGTCGCCGGTGGAGAGCTGCACGGAGTCGGAGTTGAGTGGGGACACCACTTCGGCAGTCCATCGTCCGATCAGTCCGCCGAACACGCCCACGAGTACTGCGAGGACGGCGAGGGTGGCGAGAGCATGCCAGCTGACGCGTTTGCCGAAGAGCACGTCCTGGATCCCCAGCTTGGGTCCGGATTCTGTGGGCTCTGCGGCCGTGGGGCGGGACAGGGCCGGACCCGACAGCGCGGCGACACTCTCCGGGTCGCGCCATGGATCGGCGGGTGAGGGGGCATCGTCCGGCTCGCCGTAGCTCGCGAGCGGATCCCGTTGCAGTGTCTCGGTTTCGCCGGAGGGACGGCCGAAGGCCTCGGCGAGCACAGGATCGGGTGCGGACACCTCGGGCTCGGGGCGATCGGTGGGCTCGGAGGTCTGCGCGAACGATCCCTGGACCCCGGCGGGCCTGCCGAACACCGCGACGGTCTCCGGTGAGAAGGCGGTGTGGCGGACGCGGTCGGCGTCGTCGCGACGGTTCCCCTGCTCCACCCCGCTGCCCGCAGCCGTGTCGGCCGGTCCGTGGTCGTCACCGGACGCGACGGCGCCGCCGGTGTCACCGGTCGCGGTGTCCTCGGCGGCGTCGGTCGTGCGGTCGAGTTCGCTCTCCCCTGTGTGGTCCACCTGTCAGCGGCCTCGCCAGCGACTCATCCGTGCCCTCGTACTTCCTTGTTCAGGGTGTTGTCCATGGCCATCGGCCGGCGGCGCGCCGGTTCCACGGGCCCGGTCCGCCGGAATACCGGCGACCGGGAAGCCGGGCGCCGCCATCGGGCTGGTGGTGCCGTCGCGATCCCACGGCGCCACGGTGGGTTGCGGATCGGTCTGGGCCTCACCGGACACACCGGTGAGGTCGATCTCGCGGGTGGGGATCTGACTCAGCTGTCCGAGCAATCCGGCGGGCATCGAGACGTCACCGGCGGAGCGGAGTCGGGTGCGCGCCGCGATCTGTGCGTCGACCGCCGACATGCATTCGGGGCAGTGCGCGAGATGCTGGGTGGCGCGCATGTGCGCGGTCATGCCGAGTTCCCCGTCGACGAATGCCGCGACGGCCTCCGACGCGAGGTGCTCGGTCGAGGCGAAACGGCGTCCGCCGGGTGTACCCGGCGCACGATAGGTGCGATTGGGCGCGAAGGACGCGGTGACCGGCGACCAGGTCGCCGGATTCCACGCGGAACGGCGGCGGCGCCGGAGATTCGACATGGGTAGCGGGCTGTCGGCCTGCTGTCCCGAGGCGGGTCGACCTCGATTCATCTCCATCTGACGCTCACCTCTTCCACCGCAACGGTCTGCTCCGGCCGTCGTCTCGAATCCCGTTCCACGCTACTGCGCTGTCGGCAGATGTGCTTCTCGCACCGCTGTCGGGCGCGGCCACCCAGCCTATCCGAAGGTGACAACGAAGCCCGGGCGCCCGGGGTTCCCGGCGGGAGGGATCTAGCCGACGGTGCCGACGGCGACCGAGCGGCTGCCCGTGTGACCACGGGCGGTGAGGTGGTCGCGGATCGTCTGGCGACCGCGATGGATGCGGCTACGGACCGTACCGAGTTTGACACCCAGCGTCGCCGAGATCTCCTCGTACGACAGACCCTCGATGTCACAGAGCACGACGGCTGCACGGAACTCCGGCGGCAGGGCGTCGAGCGCCTCCTGCAGATCGGGATCGAGATTCGCATCGTGGAAGATCTGCTGCGGATCCGGGGTGTCGGCCGGGACGCGGTCGTACTCCTCCGGCAGTGCCTCCATACGGATCTTGCTGCGCCGGCGGACCATGTCGAGGAAGAGGTTGGTGGTGATGCGATGCAACCAACCCTCGAACGTGCCCGGCTTGTAGTTCTTCAATGACCGGAACACCCGGATGAACGTCTCCTGGGTCAGGTCCTCGGCGTCGTGCTGGTTGCCGGACAGACGGTAGGCCAGCCGGTAGACGCGGTCGGCGTGCTCGCGCACGAGTTCGTCCCACGACGGCATGAGGTTGTCATCACCGGTGGCGTCGAATCCGGCGGTCCCGGACGGGACGACTTCTGCAGACCCCTGAGGATCGGTCATCGTTGGTGGCCAGTTCCCTTCCCCGGACATCACGTCGGATGACGGATGTTCACGATGGTAAACCACGTGTACCGGCAGTCTATTCCCGCACTCCCGGCGACGCCGTGGGGCGAGAGACGCCCGACCCACGAGCGCGTTGGTGCGCTAGTAGAACCCTCTCCCATCGGGGTGTGGTCGCAGTGTGAGTGTCCTGAGGTTTCGCTGAGGAAGTCCGCCCGGCCGTCGAACCCGGCTGACCACCGACTTCGACCGTCGACTTCGCACCTGGTGGCGTGCCGCGCACGCGATCACCGACGGCGCGACATAACCTCGGGGGGTGACCGACTCATCAGGCGATTCCCCCGGTACCGGTGCGCCCGCCGGGAGCGCACTCATCGACTACGCGGAATCGGCGATCGTCGAGGACGACGCGCTGCTGGCCGCCCGTGGCCGTGCCGAGGAACTCGGCGCGCCGGCCGTCGCCCCCGCAGTGGGCGCCCTGCTCGCCCTGCTCGCGCGCTCCTGCGATGCCCACGCCGTCGTGGAGATCGGCACCGGCGCAGGGGTGAGCGGTCTGTGGCTGCTCAACGGCATGTCCGACGACGGCGTGCTGACCACGATCGACCCCGAGTCGGAACATCATCGAGCGGCCCGTCAGTCGTTCGCGGGGGCGGAGATCGCGCCGGGCCGGACCCGTCTGATCAACGGCTATCCGACCGAGGTGCTGCCGCGCCTGGCCGACGAGTCCTATGACCTCGTCCTCGTCGACGGCCCGCTCATCGATCACCCCCGGCATGTGGTCGAGGCGATCCGTATCCTGCGTCCCGGTGGTGTGGTCGTCGTGCACAACCCGACCGCCGACGGCGCCGTCGCCGATCCGTCACGGACCGACCCGCCGGCTGCCGCGGCCCGTGAGGCCGCGATGCTGATCGCCGACGACGAGCGTCTGCTGCCCGTGGTCATCCCGCTCGGCGCAGGTGTGCTGGCGGCGGCCAAGGCCCGCTGACCGCGCGCCGTCCGCAATCCGAACGTCCCCGGTTCCGCCGGGACCGCCCTGGCGCTCAGACGTCGGTGGAGAAGCGGATCCCGTTGTCGGGCACCTGGACTCCCGGCCATACCCGGGCCCCGCGGAGCAGTTCACATCGCGCGCCGACGTCGGCGCCGTCACCGATGACGGTGTCGCGGATGAGTGCGCGGGGTCCGATCCGGGCACCGAACCCGACGATGCTGCGCTCGACGACCGCGCCCGCCTCCACGACCGCACCGTCGAAGATGACGGCTCCGTCGAGGCGAGCCCGCGGACCGATCTCGGCCCCACGTCCGACGACGGTCCCGCCGATCAGGACCGCGCCCGGCGCGACACCGGCACCGTCGTGCACGAGCGATTCCCCGCGGCGATCACCGAGCGCGGGCGAGGGTGCGATGCCGCGAACGAGGTCGGCGGACCCGCGGACGAAGTCCTCGGGCGTCCCCATGTCGCGCCAGTAGGCGTGATCGACGTGTCCGTGGATGTGGCGTCCCTCCTGCAGCAACTTGGGGAACACCTCACGCTCGACGGACACCGCACGACCGGCGGGGATCTCCTCGATGATCGACCGCCGGAACACGTAGGTGCCCGCGTTGATCTGGTCGGTGGGCGGATCCTGGGTCTTCTCCAGGAACGCGGTGACCCGTCCGTTCTCGTCGGTCGGCACGCAGCCGAATGCACGCGGATCGCTGACCGGCACGAGATGGAGCGTGACGTCGGCGCCACTGGCGTGGTGTGCGTCGAGCACCTCGCGGACGTCGGTCCCGCCGAGGACGTCCCCGTTGAACACGAGAATGGTGTCCGCGGTGAGTTCGTCGAGCACATTCCGGATGCCGCCCCCGGTGCCGAGGGGTTCCGGTTCGGTCACGTACCTCAGCTTGAGTCCGAGTTTCGAACCGTCTCCGTAGTACTCGGAGAACACCGGCGCCTGAAACGAGGTGCCGAGGACGACGTCCTCGATCCCGGCCGCCTTGATCCGCGACAGCAGGTGGGTCAGGAACGGGACTCCTGCGGTCGGCAACATCGGCTTGGGCGCCGACAGGGTCAGCGGGCGCAGGCGCGTGCCCTTGCCACCCACGAGGACGACCGCCTGCACCGAGGGGTTCTCACTGGCCACCGGTTTCCTCCTCATTCCTCAGGGGATCGATCGAGCGAACGTCGGGCCGCGACGACCGCGACCCGCGAGCGGACTGCGAGACCGGCGCGCAACGCCAGACGCAGCGGGGCGCGCAGCACACCCGGATGACGGTCCGCCTGGAACTGATAGGCGCTGCGATGGTGTGCGGGCAGCATCTTCTCGGGATTGCGTCCTGCCGCATGCCCTTTGGTGTGGACGATCTCCGCCGACGGTACGTAGACGTTGAGCCAGCCCGCTTTACCGAGGCGATCGCCGAGGTCGACGTCCTCCATGTACATGAAATAGCGCGAGTCGAATCCGTTGATGGCGTCGAACGCGTCGCGGCGCACCAACAGGCAGGAGCCGGACAGCCAGCCGACCGGGCGCTCACTGGGCGCGGCGTTGTCGGCGCGATAGGCGGCAGTCCACGGATTCGTCTTCCAGACGGTGGAGAAGAGCGCGTGTCCGACGCCGGAGACCAGATCGGGCACGCGGCGGGCCGACGGATAGATCGAGCCGTCGGGCTCGTGGATGAGCGGACCCAGCGAGCCCGCACGCGGCCACCGTCGCGCCGCCTCCAACAATTCGTCGAGCGACCCGGGACCCCATTCGACGTCGGGGTTGGCCACCGCGACGAACTCGATCGACGGGTCGAGCTCGGCGACGGCCCGGTTGATCCCACCGCCGTAGCCGATGTTCCCGCCGGTCCGGACGAGCGTGACGTTGTCGAAGTCGCGTTCAGCGGCCTCCGGCGCGCCGTCGGTCGATCCGTTGTCGGCGATCACCACCCTCGGCACCTCGTCCACGGTCGCCTTCTCGAGGCTCTGCAGGAATGCCGTGAGGTATTTCCCCGACGAATAGGTCACCGTCACGACGGCCAGCTGAGCAGTCACGGGGTCAGGGTATCCAACGCCGGTCCGGGATCCGTGATCGCCGCGTGCAGGGCCGAACGCCAGTCCCGGAGCGGGGTCAGACCCGCCGCCGCCCAAGATCGGCCCGACAGCACGGAAAAGGCAGGTCGCGGCGCCGGACGCGGGAACTGGGCCGTCGTGCACGGGCGGACCCGGCTCGGGTCGGCGCCGATCTCGGTGAACACCGCCTGCGCCACCGTGTGCCAGGTGACGCTCCCCTCGTTGGTCGCGTGCAGGACGGCACCCGCGATCCCGTCACGTGGCCCCGCCGCCGCCAGCTCCCACAGTCCCGCGGCGAGGTCGACGGCATAGGTGGGCGAGCCGGTCTGGTCGTCGACGACGGTCAGTTCGTCGCGCTGCGACTCGAGTCGGCGCATGGTGCCGACGAAGTCCGGGCTGTCGGGGCCGCCGGTGTAGACCCAGGCGGTGCGCACCACGGTCGCGGTCGGGTCGGCGCCGAGCGCCCCCCGTTCCCCGGCGAGCTTCGACGCCCCGTACACGGTCTCCGGGACGCCGGTCACGTCATCGGGTTCGTACGGCCGGCTGCGGCGCGGACCGGCATCGGTGGCGGCCGCACCGGCGAAGACATAGTCGGTGGACACGTGGATGAGCCAGGCGCCGGCGGCCGCCGTCGAGCTTGCGAGGTGCGTCGGTCCGTCGCGGTTCACCGCGTACGAACCGTCCGGATCCGCTTCCGCTCCATCCACATTCGTGAAGGCCGCACAATTGAGTACCACGTCGCCTGCACGGAGTCCCGCGAGCGCGGCCGTCACCGACGACGCATCGGTGATGTCGACGTCGGCCGAGGTCAGGGCCCGCACGTCGGCGCCCGCGGCCGCTCGCGCGCGCAGCGCGGTGCCGAGTTGGCCGCCTGCGCCGACGATGTACGTGGTCGGACTCATGCGTCACATCGTGCCGTACTCCGCCGGATGGTGGTGGATGACCACGGTGTGTCCGAGTGGTGATGTCGATCTCGATCGCGCCCATCGGCGTTGCGTTCTCGATTTCGTTCTTCACTTCAGTAGCCTTGCGTCAGCACAGCAACATCCGACACGTCAACACCACGGATCTCGTTGCTCTCACGAGTAACAGCGGCGCTGCGCCGCGGCCGACGTTGACCCCGACGCAAAGGACTGACCCGCTCGTGGAGTCTCGACCCGATGGTGCACGCCGACGCCCCGGTGGCCGCGCACGTCCGGACGAGCCGACCCCGCAACCGCGCGAGCGATCCGATCCCCGACGCCGCGCCGAGGGACAGCCGGCCGATCCCGCGGCCCGTCGTCGGCGTCGACCGCCGGGAGCCGACCCGCGTTCGGCCGACGGCCCCACCCCCGGG
>NZ_RKME01000024.1 GCF_003797825.1 Gordonia sp. OPL2 | reverse complement strand
CCCTTACCCCAGCCCCGCCCTCGCAGACGTAGCGGAAATCGTCGCTGAGAGACGGTTTCGGCTACGTCCGCGGGGGGCGTCGGATACGCGGCATCCTGTGGTGCCGTGGTTTCACGCTGTGGAGTTGTCAAGGTACGGATGCGGTCCCGGCGTGGCCGGGTGCAGGTTTGATGGTCTGGTCGGTCAGGTCGGGTCAGGCGGCGGTGGGCAGGTTGTCGATGGTCAGTGTGCGTCGGTTGTAGCTGGGCACGGGTCTTCGGTAGGGGTCGACGGTCGCGGGCGGTGTCAGCCAGGCGTGGTGGTCGGCGCCGATGAACACCTCCCACCCGTTGTGGTGGATGTCGGCGTGACACGACGGGCACAACAGGCACCCATTCTCCAAGCAGGTGTCACCGCCCTGGCTCCAATGGTCGATGTGGTGGGCGTGACACCGTTCGGCGGGGGCACCGCATTTGATGCAGCATCGGTCGCGGATGTAGAGGGCTGTGCGTTGGGCGGGGGTGAACAGGCGTTTGTCTCTGCCGACGTCGAGGGGCACGGTTTCGCCGTCGACGAGCAGTGGTGTGATGGTCGGGTCACAGGCGAGTCGGTTCATGGTGGCAGGGGTGATCGATCCCATGTGTTCGAGGGACGATTCTGTGGGGTTGTCGGCGGGAATGGTCAGCAGCACATGGGTTCTCGGAACCATGGCCGCGTTGTTTCCGCCGGTGGCGGCGATGTCGAGCAGGATTTCCAGTGCGTCGGCGAGGCGTTGTTCGGTGGAGCGGGCGTCGGGGGAGCCGTCGGGTTCGGGGCGGGGTGCACCATGGTGTTCCATGGCGGCCTGGAATTTTTCGCCGACTTCGACGTCGAGGTCGGCGTCGACATGGATGCGTCCGTCGGTGGTTTTGTGTTTGGTGAGGGTGTTGATGGTGCGGTCTTCGGCGGCGGGCACGCCGCCGTCGGTGTCGTCGGCGATCAGGTTGCCCAGGGTGCGGGCGCGGTCGCTGATTTCGGCGGGGGTGGCGCCGGAGAAGTGTTGGGCGAGAAGATCTGTCACATGGTTTAGACGTTGGGTGTCGTCGATTGGTTCCGGTGATCTTTTCCCGATGTGCTCGATACCGCGGACGATGGCATCGACATGTTCACTGGAGATGACGCCGTCGGCGGCGTGGGCGGCCAATGTCGGCAGTGTGGTGAGTGATCCGGCGATACGGATGAAGCGTTGGGCCACGACGGGTGCACATCCCATGACGATCAACAGTTCTCGAGTCGTGCGTCCGTGATCGGTGGCCACGCGCAGTCGTTCGAGCGCTGCGGTCAGGACCGCGGCGTGGTGATCGATCAGGTTACGCAGCGTCAGAAGCGCCCGCATCGCGTCGAACGCGTGCGGACCAGCCAATTCCTCGTCGTCGACGCGAAGATCGTGGACGGCGTCAGAGATGTCGTCGATGATGCTCACAGCATTGCTCCCCAAGAGTCGACAGATCAGGCCAGCAGGAGACTCATCGGATTCTTGGGACCACACCGGGGGTGTGGCGGTTCACTCACATCATTTCGAACCTGCTGACAACGAAGGTATCGAACGGACGTTCGAAGCGCGAGGGGTTGGGTGAGCTGATTCTGAAGGCGATCGCCGTCGTAGCGCCGCGGAGGTCGATGCCCCCGGTTCTCACGCGATCGATGTCGGTCGTCTGCGTACGTCGGTGCGATAGATGACCGCACCGAACAGTGTCGACTGGATGATCTCGTCCGCGAGATAACTGTCGACCTCGAGCGGATCGCTGATGGCACATTCCGCGATATGGGCGATCACCGCGGGTGACAAGCTGTCGACAGTGAGTCGGTAGCGTTGTCCACCGAGGTCGGTGAGCAGGACTGCTGACGAACCGTCCCAGTCATCGATCCGTGCCCAGTGGCGGACACCGCATCCCTCGACGGCTTCGATGAGAAGCCGCTGGACGACGGAACGGATGTTCTCGGCCGACCCGTCAGTCATCGCCGATCATGTCTGTCCGGGCCGATGATGCCAACGCGATGACTTCCCCACTTCGGATGGTTCTGCGAGTAGCGATGCCGAAATCGTACAAGAGCAGTCTGAGCGTCAGGACCGGCTGTGAAATCACACAGTCCAAGCTCGGGAATCCGGCCGATCGAACGGTGATTGTGACGTCCAACCCGTCGATTCTGACAACAGGTTCGTCCATCAGTCCTGTTGTAGGAGGTAATCACCATGGCCTTGGATGCCAGCGGTACCGTCGCCGACGGAACCACCGAAAGGTGGCGCGACCGCAAACGCTATCTGTGGTTGATCGGGCTCGTCGTCCCATCGTTTGCGTTCGTGGCGATCGGTGGCCATGCGCTGACCGGGTGGGGAGTGTTCCTCTGGATCGGTCCGATCATCGTCCTGGGACTCGTGCCCGTCATCGACTTCGTCGCCGGATTCGACCCGACCAATCCGCCCGACGATGTCATCGAAGAACTCGAGAGCGACAAGTACTACCGCTACGTCACGTTCGCGTTTCTGCCGATCCAGTACGCGGGCTTCGTGCTCTCGATGTATCTGATCGCGACGGCGGGGTGGCCGGTCGTCGACAAGATCGGACTCGCGGTGACGCTCGGCTTCATCGGTGGGATCGGCATCAACACTGCTCACGAACTCGGGCACAAGAAGGAGAGCCACGAGCGATGGCTCTCGAAGATCGCTCTGGCACAGAGCTTCTACGGCCACTTCTATATCGAACACAATCGCGGTCACCACGTACGGGTGGCGACTCCCGAGGATCCGGCGTCGTCACGCCTCGGCGAGAGCTTCTACCGCTTCTGGTTCCGAACTGTCTGGGGATCGCTGCGCAGCGCCTGGGACATCGAAGCAAAACGATACCGTCGCAAGAACACTCATCCCTTCCGTATCGGCAACGACGTCCTCAATGCCTGGCTCATGACCGCGGGTATCTGGGGTGCTCTGATCATCTGGCTGGGAATCGGTATCCTGCCTTATCTCTTGCTGCAGGCGGTGATCGGGTTCTCTCTGCTGGAGGTGGTGAACTATCTCGAGCACTACGGCATGCTCCGGCAGAAGACGACGACCGGTCGTTACGAACGCGTCCTGCCGATGCATTCGTGGAACTCGAACAACATCGCCACCAACGTGTTGCTGTATCACCTTCAGCGGCACAGCGATCACCACGCCAACCCCACGCGCCGCTACCAGACCCTGCGCGATTACCGGGAGTCGCCGGCGCTCCCCACCGGATACGCGGGCATGATTCTGCTGGCATTGGTGCCGCCGCTGTGGCGGAAGGTGATGGACCCGCGGGTCGTGCAGCACTTCGACGGCGACGTCCGTCTCGCGAACGTCGCTCCCGGCAAGCTCGATCGACTTCTCCGCCGGTTCCCGACGCCCGTCGCGGACGTCGTCGTCGACGAGGTGGCCGACGTCGCTCCTCGTACGATCGATGACGACGTGGTCGCGGCTCGTTGTCCCGGGTGTGACTACGTGTACGAGGTCGCCGCCGGCAATGAGAGCGAGGGATTCGGGGCGGGCACGCCCTGGCGGGACATCCCGGACGACTGGTGCTGCCCGGACTGCGGCGTGCGCGAGAAGGTCGACTTCATCCCGCTCACCGGTTCGACAGCGTAAGTCGTTGCGGCGTCACCTCAAGAATGCCTCGTGATAGTCAAGTGCCAGAAGCAGATCGCCTGCTCGGATCCGAATGGGATGTCCGAGCAGGCGTTCTGCTTGTTGGATTCGGTAGCGGACGGTGTTCTTGTGAACCCCCAGCGAACTCGCCACACCGTCAGCGCTCTCGGTCGAGGTGAGGACGACACGGATCGTCTCCCTGAGCGATCCGAGATCATCGTCGTCGAGACCCCGTAGGGTGGTTCGGGCAAAACGTTCGGCGGCAACCGGATCCAGTGCGAGGAGAGAGAGGGCGGTGACGTCGTCGTAATGCGTGACGGCGACGCGACGACTCGGTGAGAGCGCGACCCGCTGCGCCGATCGAGCGTCGAGGTGTGCACCGACGAATCCGTCGATGCCGCCGGCGGGGCCTCCGACGGTGACGCGAATGCCCTCGGGAATCTCTGCCTGCCAGAGTATCTGGCGTACGCTGCCGCTCACAGACAGCCATCCCCAGAGCTCGCGACCTCCCGGCCGGACGAGCACGATGCGTGCGCCGGCCACCGTGGTCGCGAGCGACATGATCGCCGGTTCCAGTTGCTCGATTGCATCGGCGTCGATCGCTCGTGCGATCACCGCGACATGCATGACGCCATTGATCGGATGACCACCGAGTTCCGCAGACAACAGCGACGTCGCCACGCTGGCGCCCGCCAGGACGTCGGACACCACCTCGAAGCGTCGCGCGTCACCTCGTCGGCGGATGCGATCCACCTCGGACTGATAGACCGCGACCGAAAGCTCCACGGACGTCCCGAACCAGCGGTTGGCCTTGGTCCAGAACCACACCAGCAACGCCTCGTGGTCGAGGCTCTCGGGCGCCTGACGCACGACGTCCACGGCGAACGCCCAGGACGCCTCCTGCGCCGTCTGATAGATCTTCAGCAGGACCGGAAGTCCCAGGTGATGACGGGCGATCTCGATGGCGAGTTCGGCGGCTGCGGGCACGAGGTCCACGACGACCTCTTCCTCGACGGCGACACCGCTCAGAAAGGCGAGCCAGTGCTCCTCGACCGCGAGCAGGAGGAGCGGACGTAGATCGGACGGCAGATCGACCCCCTCGCCGATCGCCTCGGCCGTCGACGACACCCACTGGCGGACTTCCTCCGGGCTTCGTTGGTCGGCGGCAAATCCCTGGAGCCATCCCGGTAGGTCGGTCACGCCACAACGATGGCACAGACTGTGCGATCGCACAGTCGAGTCAGGGTGATTCGGCGAATCAGCCAGTGTTTGTGAGCTCCGTCCCGGTGAAGATGACAACAGACGGCACTTCGGTGCGCAGTCACAGCCCGCCAGGAGAAGGGATCAGACCCATGAGTCATGTCCACGCCGACCGCCCCGTCTGTGAGGGCATCGGGATGTGCGAGACCCAGGCCAACGAGTATTTCCAGATCGGTGACGACGGTGTCGTCGATGTGGTCACCAGCGACATCCCCGACCAGGACCGTGCCTACGTCCGTGCGGCGGTCGAATCATGTCCCGTGTCCGCCCTGCGGATCGTCGATTGAGGAGATGCCGATGCCGACGCCGCATCTGACCGGGCCCCTCGTCA
The DNA here is from genome assembly GCF_003797825.1 of Gordonia sp. OPL2. GTDB lineage: Bacteria > Actinomycetota > Actinomycetes > Mycobacteriales > Mycobacteriaceae > Gordonia. Next base: position 87,221 of record NZ_RKME01000024.1, on the reverse strand, counting down.
TCGCCGGGTCGTCGCTCGCCGGTGTGCGGGCGGTAGAGGGCGCCCGCACCCACGGGTGGGAGGGCGAGATCATCATGGTCGGTGCGGAGCGACATCCGCCCTACGACCGCCCGCCCCTGTCGAAGGCGGTCCTCGGTGTGGGAGACGAGCCGACCGTACCCCTCCTGAGGCAGGCGGACACCTGGGAAGCGCTCGATGTCGAACTGCTCAGTGGCACAACTGCTGTCGGTGTCGACGTCCGACGGAGGCGCCTGATGACATCCGCTGGCGAGATCGCCTACGGCGCTCTGGTCATCGCCACCGGCGCTGTGGCACGAACCGCGTTCGGACTCAACGACTTCGACAACGTACAGGCACTTCGCACCTTCGACGACGCGTTACGCGTGCGCGCCACGTTGGACGCCGCGCGCCGGATCGTCGTCCTCGGCGGGGGTTTCATCGGATCTGAGATCGCCTCGGCGGCAGTCGCTCGCGGGATCGACGTGACCATCGTGAACGAATCTGCCACACCGCTGCGGCGCGCTGTCGGCCCAGTGGCGTCGCGCGTCCTCGCCGATCTGCATCGTCGGTCGGGAGTGAGGGTGCTCGCTGGAACGCGAGTGGTCGACGTCCACGTGCACGACAACAACATTCGATCGGTCACCACCGAAGCCGGCGATGTCCTCGACACCGACGCGGTCTTCGTCGGGATCGGTTCGGCACCGGCGACGGATTGGTTGCCGGCCGACGGCATCGACATGGATCCGACGACCCGGGCCGTCGTCTGTGACTCCACGATGGCCACCAGTGCGCCCGCCATCTGGGCGGCCGGCGACGTCGCAGCCGTGCGCGGACGTGCCGGCGGACACTGGACGTCCGCGGCCGATCAGGGATTCGTCGCCGGAGCGAACGCAGTCGGGGCTCAGCGTGTGCACGCGGGCATCCCGTTCGCGTGGTCCACCTGGTACGGCCATCGCATCCAGATCCTCGGAGAGACGGCCGGATCGGTCACCGAGAGCGTCGACGGCGACCTGATCCTGAGTCATCGCGACGGACGCGTCGTCGGAGCGGTCGGGATCGATGCGCCGGGCCGCATCGCGCGATTGCGCCGGGAACTGGCCGGTTCGGCTGTTGCGGTGTGATCGCGCTTCGCCATGACGGTGCCCCCACCAGGGCTCGAACCTGGGACCTGCGGATTATCAGCCCGTCAGACTGGCTTTGCGGTCCGTAGGACGTGACCTCGCGGCGGCCGCCGCATGATCACGACCTACGTCTGCGACGACGACCCCCGTACCCACACCTTCGATCACGACACCAACGAGCTCACGATCGCGCCGTTCTACACAGACCCGGAGTGCCACTCATGCCAGCGGGTTGGCCGGCGCCTTACCGAGGAACAGCGCGCGAAGGGTTGGATGGAGTACGCGTTCTGCGGCCACATCTGGGACAGCGTCTGGAAGTCCAACGCGGCAATGGTCGTCGCCTCCGATCACCGTGTGTGGATCGACGGCGCCTCATTCGAGGGACGCCCCAGTCTCGCTCGCGACCTCGCCGCCGCCCTCGTCGCCGCGGCCGCCGCGGTCGACGAGTTCTGGCCGTTGCCTACAACGGTTGTTGAGTCCGTGGACTCGTAATCGTTTGCGAGAGCGAAAGTTCCAGTGTCGCAGGCATTTCGTCTGCTCAGTCGAATATCGGACGATTCCGGCGCGGCAACTGGACGACATCGCGAATGATCTCGATCACGCCCTTAACGATCGCTGAAAGGACCGCAGCCCCGTGAGCATCACCAACCTCCGCAGTGTCCCCACCCCGACGACCGCACTCGACGACTGGAAGGTCTGGCAGCACGCGCAGCGCCTCTCACACCGGACCATCAGCGAGCGCATCCGCGTCATCAGCCAACTCCACAACGAGTCCGGCGTGCAACCCGTCAACGCCCAGGCAATCGACATCGTCGAGTGGATGGCCGAACACGACGAGTGGTCCGACTCGACCGCCGTCACATACGCGAGCTACCTCAACGCCTGGTTCCGGTGGCTGCAGATCACCGATCGCCGCAGTGACGATCCAATGGTGAAGGTCGGCACGCCCCGGACGCCCGACCGCGAGCCGCGCCCGATCGCCGACTCCGACGTCCCCAAGCTGCTCAACGCGCGGATGTGGACGAAGACCCGCTATATGATTCTGCTGGCGCTGCTCGCCGGTCTCCGCGTCCACGAGATCGCGAAGATCCGCGGCGAGGACTTCGACCACGCCGCCGGCCTCATCTGGGTCCGCGGTAAGGGCCGCTCGGTCCGCTCGGTCCCGATGCACCCGGTGCTGCGCGAGGTCGCGAGCCTCATGCCCGAGACTGGGTGGTGGTTTCCGATGCGCGGCTATCCCGGTGAGCACACTCTCTCGAAGTCGGTCAGCGACATCGTCGGCCGCACGATGCGCCGCGCAGGGGTGAAGGGGACGCCCCACGCGCTGCGTCACTGGTATGGGTCGGCGCTGCACGATGACGGCCACGACATTCGCGTGGTGCAGGAGCTGATGCGCCACAAGTCAATCGCGTCGACTCAGATCTACACGAAGGTGTCGGACCAGCGGCGGCGAGACGCGATCGTGGGACTCGACCTGATGCGTGGCCTCCGCGACGTCGCGTAGTCCGAACGGACGAATCGGACGGAGGGTGCCCATCCCGCCCGGTATGCTCCGCGCATGACGCAGCCGCATCCGCCGGGGTGGTACCCCGATCCGCATCGCCGAGAGCTTCAGCGCTACTGGGACGGCGAGCAATGGACGGACCGCACTGCGCCGCGGGGAACCTCACCGAAGGAGCCCGATTTCAGCCCGGCTGATGCCGACGCGAAGAAGAGGGGCACCCGACGCGCGCTCATCATCGCCGGAGTGATCGCGGTCGTCGTCTTGGTAGTGATCGCCGTGGGGGCCGTCGTGAACCAGCGCGACCAACAGAAGGCCGACCGGGCTGAGGCGAGCAAGTCGTCGGAGTCGGTTCAGTTCTCGATTGAGCGCGAGTCTCGGGCCCGTGACGCCGCATCGTCGAGCGCGGCAAGGGCGGCGGAAGCGGCGCAGGCCCGCGCCGCGTACGAGTCCCGTCGCCGCGCAACGATGCTCGACAAGTCGAGCTACACCGCGGTGAGTGCCCGCGAGTGGGCACAGATCGCGAAGGACCCGACCTCGGCGCGCAATAAGCGGATCGTCGTCTACGGGCGTGTGACCCAGTTCGACGCGGGCACGGGATCGGACGTGATGCGAGTGAGTGTCGGTGGCGAGCCTGGTGATTGGTACGACTACGACACCAACACGATGGTGTTCTCGGGTGATCCGGGGGTTCTCGACGACGTCGTGAAGGACGACCTCGTGACGATGTGGGTTCAGGTCGAAGGCGAGTTCAGCTATGACACCCAGATCGGCGGATCGACAACTGCGCCGAAGCTGACGGCCTTCATCGTCGAGGTGACGGGCAGCTCGGGATAGTTCTAGGTGCTCGGGTGTGACAATCCCCTGAAACTATTTCGCCCGAATGTCACACCGCTACTGTGGGCGCGGTGACCGACCGTGACGTCCTGCGCGCCGCCGCCCGCGACATCCGGACGATGATGCGGCGTGCGCAGGCTGAGGCCTCGCAGGCTGCGGGCTTCTGGGTGCAGGCCGACGACCGACTGGTGGCCCTCGCGGTCGAGTGCGATGACGTCGTGTACAGCCAGATCACCGAAGCGCCCGACCTCGTCGACCGCCTGGCCGCGGTGCTCGGCGACGACTGGGAGCCGTGAGAATGTAGTCCCGAATTGTGGTCCACAATGGCTTGCACAAAGTGGACCACAAATGTAGACTACATTCATGAGCGGTTACGAACTCCGGATCACGAGCAGCGCGGCGAAGTCGCTGATGAAGCTCCCGCGCGTGGAGCAGAAGCGTATCCGCTCTGCCGTCGACGCGCTGCCCGCCGACCCCCGTCCTCACGGTGTGACGAAGCTGTCGGGAACCACCGACAGCTACCGCATTCGGGTCGGCAACTACCGCATCGTCTACACCATCGACGATGGCGAACTCATCATCGTGGTCGTTCGCATCGGCCACCGGAAGGAGGTCTACAACCGATGAGCTATTCCATTCGCGAGGCCAAGGCCCGGCTCTCGGAGGTCGTCCGCGACGCGGCCGACAAGCCGGTGACCATCGCCAGCCACGGCAAGCCCGCCGCGATCGTGCTCTCACCCGAACGATACGAGGGACTCCTCGAAGAGATCGAAGACCTGCGCGATCGTCTGGCCGTGCACGAGGCCCGCGACGAACCGACCATGTCGTTTGACAAGCTCGTCGCCGAACTCGGCCTCAACGACTAAAGGGCGCCCCACCTGGCCGGGGAGGCACAGGTGGGGCGCGCTTGTCGATCGTAGTGGGCCACCAGGTCAGGCGATCCTGCGGAGGTCGACCTCGGCGAAGTCGGCGTAGGCATCGGTCGCAGCGCTCGCGGTAACGACGGGGATCAGCAGGAGCTGGGTGACGTCAGCCGGGATGGTGAACCGGTGCGACAGCACGCCCCAGTCGAACGCGCCGCGGAGACCGTCGGCGGGCCGCGCCGAGAACAGCTGGGCGTTCGCCGCGTTCCTCAGGCTGCACCACAGGCCGATCCCGCCGTCGGCGCGACCGTCGGACCGCAGTCGACCGACGACCTCCCACGTCTCGCCGGCCGTGCAAGCGGCCGCGGTGTGCTGCAGCGCTTTTGTGCCGGTGTTGCCCGCGGGATTCATCCGCAAGACGCTGCCGCGTGCACCTGGATCGGTCAGCGTGGTGACGACGAAGTCACCGCCGGAGTTGTACAGCCAGTCGGCGGGCGGGTTGTAGGTGTCGACGTCGGGCGGGTTCTTTGCGGTCCCTGCGGCGCCGATGTCGGTGAGGGTCTGCGCGGCGGCGCCGGTGGTCTGGCCGATGAGGTACCAGGGGCCGGTGCCGAGTCGGCGATACACGTCGTAGCCCTGCGCACCGGACGCTGCGCCCCAGGCGAGCGCGATCTGTCCGACGTCGGACAGCACCGCGGTGACCTCCGCCGACGCGATGGTGGTGCCGGTGCGCGAGCGGGCCGCCACCCGGTAGCCGTAGGTGCCAGCAGCCAGTGATCCTGTGCCGACAGCGGGGGTGCGCGACGGCGCGGTCGGAGCGGCCTTCGTGGCGCCCGCGGTGAGGAACAACCCATTGGTGAGCTGGTTGGCGTTCTGCCACGCGGGCAGGGCGATCGTCGCGGGCGCAAGCATCCGGTCGAGGGTGTCGACGACGAGCTTGCCGAGTTCGGCGGGTCCGTTGCCGAGGGTCGGGTGGACGTTGTCGGTGGACCATCCGACGGGCCAGCCGCCGGTGGCGGGGTTGGCCTTCTGATCGAATGGGATCAGCGGGATACCCTCGGCGCGCGCGTACTCGCGCAGCCAGATGTTCCACGCGCTGATGATCGCGGGACGACCGACCGCGGCGTCGGACGGGTAGATCGCACCGAGGACGGGGGCGGCGTCGATCGCGCGGACCTTCGCGACGATCGCCTGGATGTTGGCCTTCCACGTCGCGATCGGCACATCCTGCTGAATGTCGTTGGTGCCGGCGGTGACGATGACGGTGTCCGGCGCATAGGGCGTGATGTCGGTATCGAAGCGAGCCAGCATCATCGCCGAGGTGTTGCCTGCGACACCCGCGTTGCGAACGAGCTCGAACCGTCCGCCGGAGAGGATCGAGGCGAAGGTGGGCCAGGCGGTCCCTTTGTTCTGCACGCCACCCACACCGCCTGATGTGCCGCCGATGGTGACGCTGTCGCCGAGTGTCGCGAGTCGGTTCCCGAGGGGCGCCCGGCCGGGAATCGGCTCGGCGGCTGCGGGGTCTTGCCACGCGACGCCGTTGGCGGTCTTGACTGGGACCTGGCCGTCGGCGCCACCAGTGGGGAGTGCGTCGTCGATCGCCGCGAAGATGCCAGCTGCCGCATCCGCGGTGAGGAGATCCTGCCCGGCGAGATAGACCTCGACCGCCTGGGTGAGCGACTGGACGGTTGTGTTCTCGGGGAACTCGAGCTCGGCGAGGATGAGCGGCACGATGTCTATAGGGTCGTCGCCGTTCTGGTCGGGGATGTCGATCAGGACGGTCCGGTCGCTGTCGGAATCGAGGTCGCCGACGCGCCATAGTCCGGCGGCGAGGCCGGTGACCGTCTGCGGGACACCGGGTGCGCCGTAGAACGGCTGCGGCGGCCTGATGAGGACGAGCTCGCCGTTGTCCTCGCGGACGATGGCAGGCTGTAGCGAGATCCTCTTCTTCTGGTCGGTGCCCGAGCCGAACCCGTCGGTAAGGGTGAAGGTGATGTCAGGCATATCGTTGCTACTCCTGTCACAGGTCGGGATGAGTTGTCACGCGGACCGGTACCGCACCCAGAATCGGCCGGGTGATCCGTTGGCGCCCTTCTGCCATGCGGTGAAGATGCCGCCGGACCCACCTGCGCCTCCGGCGCCGACGCCGGTCGCTGCTGCGTCAGGGCCGGGGTTCGATCCCCCGGACCCTGCGGTGCCGGAGCCGGTGCCGCCGATGCCTCCGACATGGAGGGTGTCGGCGAAGTTCCGGTCGCCGGGCGATCCGCCCTGACGGTCGCGGCCAGACGCTCCGGCGAGGCCTGCAGCGCCGCCGGTCGACGAGATGCTGTTCGCTCCCGCTGATGCTGTCGTCGTGCCGCCGGCGGTGCCGGGCTGTTGCCGTGCTGAGGTTTGGCCGGCGCCGAGCGCGCCGACGGTGCCGGTGATTGCCGACAGTCCGGACACGGTCCAGGTCGCGGTCTGCCAGGTCGCGGCACCGCCACCGCCGCCGGGCCCGTTCGACCCGCCTTCTCCTGATCCGCCGCCGCCGCCAGCTCCGAGTGCGACGACGTCGGCGTAGACCGCCCATGACGGTCGTGGGATCGTGAATGAACCAACCGCTGTTATTTCGACGATCGATTCTTGGTAGGCCACTCGTCTGCGCATCGCCCGTAGGCGGGCTCCTGGGATAGCCACTATTTCACCCGCAGCCCCATCGTGACGGCCCCGTAGGTCTGCGACGCTGTATGCGTGGCGGTCACGGTGCCCTGCGCCCCGACGGTCGTCGGTGTGCGCACGGCGACGCCGAGTGTGGCCAGCGTCGGGTCGCCGGAGGTGTTGGCCTGGGCGTCGACCACCTCGGTCCATCCGGCGGGCCAGGTGTAGTTGCCCGACAGCGCCGCCCGGTAGCTGGCGGCCGCGCGGACGATCAGGCCGAGTCCGACCGGCACGGCCGCAGTCGTCGTCACCGTCGGTGTGACCTGGCTGCTGGTCGCCGCTGCCGAGTTGCTCGCCGACACGTCGATCGGGTTGGCGGCGTTGACACCTCGGAACAGGCACGCGGCGTGGACGGTTGAATCGTTGTTCGTCACGGTCACCGTGACGGTTGCCCCTTCGGTGCCGTCGAGGATCCGCTGCATCGTCGTGATGCGTGCCCGGCTGCCGTTGGTGGTCTGCGCGATGAGTGTCCACCCGCTCGGCACGTTGGCGTTGCCGTTGTAGACGCCGGTGAAGATGACGACGAGATCGCCGACCTGGCCGTTCGGTGGCAGCGCCACGTTGACCGAGGTGCCGCCGGAGGGGTTGGTCGATGTGACGGCCTCGATGAACACCACTGGCTGCGCGCCGCGCCGGGTCGCCCGGTAGCGGGTGGCCGGCAGTCCGGTCACGCCATGTCCCCCGCGAGGAGCCATGTGTCGGTGCCGCGCTTACGCAGGGTCAGCACCGACCACTGTGCTCGCGTGGACAGCGATCCCGCATTGTTGATCGTCACGCCCGATCCGGCCGCCACGGTCACCTGGCCGCCGCCAACCTGCAGCACCTCGATCACCGTGCCGACCGGAAAGGCGACCGATGAGTTCGGCGGCACGGTGAGGGTGATGGCGGCGGCGTTGCTGCACTCGATCGCCTTGCCCTGATCGGCCAACACGAGCGTGTCGGTCGTGCCGGTCACCGAACGGACCGCGACGACCTGGGCCGCCGCGAGCGCCGCGGGCTGGACCGCCGTCTGTGCCAGTGACAGTCGGCTGTCGTTGGTCTTGACGAGCGCCTGTCCGTCGAGGGTGGCCGCACCGGTCAGCGCGGGCGCCGCGAGCGGGGCCTTGAGTGCCAGCGCGTTGGTGATCGTCGCTGCGAAGTTCGGGTCGTCACCGAGTGCGGCGGCGAGCTCGTCGAGAGTGTCCATCGCGCCGGGCGCCGAGGCGATGAGGTTGGCGATCTGCGCCGCCACATACGCGGAGTCGACCGCACCGATGAGGGTGCGGACTGCTGGCCCGTCGGCCGCCTTCGCGATGTCCTGGCCAATCGCCGTGGGTGCCGTCGCGGATGCGCCGGTGATCTTCTGGTTGATCATCTGGTTGAGTAGCAGCGCGGTGATCGCCCGCGAGGTCGTCGCGGTGCCGGTGGTGAACTCGGCCAGCGCGAGCGCCGAGTAGGTGGTGTTCGTTGGCACGACCCAGGTGCCGTCGCCGCGGTAGAAGGTGGTGGGCGTGGGGGTACCGCCGAGGTCGGCGGGGCCGTGGCCGTGGGCGAGGTTCGCCTTGCCCGCCAGCCCGTCGTCGACGTAGTACTTCGGTGACGCGTGGGTCGCTTCGGTCGGCCCCCAGCCGAGGCGCACCTGGTTGAAGGCGACCTCGCCGTTGGGCCACACCTGCAGTAGCGGCGTGTTAGACAGTGCCCAGATCGGATCACCCGTCGGGATCTCGGGCTCTCCGGTGAAGTCGGGGGTCACCTGCAGCGAGTTGAACGCCAGGTCGAACGAGTAGTACTGGTCGGCCGGCACCCGCACGTAGAGCACCGCGGTCTTGTCGGTCTGGCCGTAGGCGACGAGCTCGCAGGTGCCCAGCGCCTGGGCCACATTGCCCGTGACGACGACGCTCGATCGGAACGTGTCGCCGTCGTAGCTCTCGGATCGGTTGCCCAGCAGCATCTGCCAGTAAGCGTTGTTCGACGTGGTCCATCCGCCGAGGCGTCCGGTCACGATGAGCGATGCGAAGTTGCCCGAGTCGTCGACAGGGAACTCCGCGATCCGGTAGAACTCCTGGGCCAGCGCGTAGCCCTGCTTGGTGACCCGGGCGAGATCGTCGAGAGTGACCTCGTCGATCCCCAGTGCTGATTGGGCCTCGGACTCGTCGTCGGCGGCGAACAGCGTTCGCGCCAGCGGCGTCGCGGCGTGCAGATCGGCGAGGTCGGTCGCGGTGGCCGCGCCGACGGTGTGGCCGTTGAGCTCGAGGCTGCCGCCGAGCTCCGGGGACGGGTCTTCGGCGAGCTGGGTGATGCCTGATCCGCCTCCGCCGCCGGGCGGTGTGGCCCAAGCGCCGTCGCCGCGCAGGTAGGTGGTGTTCGACGGGGTGCCGGTCGCGTCGATGTCGTCGACCGTGTGCTCGTGATCGACGGCGGCCTTGCCGCTCAGGCCGGTATCGACGTAGCCCTTGGTCGTGGCGTGTGCCGGATCAGTCGGGGTGCCGACGCTGGTCACGCCGCCCGCGGTGCGCAGCATGATCGTCTGCGCGGTGGGCGATGACGACAACGGCACCGATGTCTGGGCGCCGCCACTGTCGGTGGTGTACACGCGATTGGTCCCGGACACCAGTTCGCGTTTCGTGGCGAGCGCGTTGGTGACGGTGGCGGCGAAGTTCGCGTCGTCCCCCATCGCGGCCGCGAGTTCGTTGAGTGTGTCGAGCGCGCCCGGGGCGCCGTCGAGCAGGTTGGCGATCGCCGCGTTGATGGCGGCCGTTACCGCGGCGTCGGTCGTCTTGCCGTTGATCTCGGCCCCGAGGTCGTTGAGCGTCGCCGCGGTGACCTCGTCGCCACTCTGCCAATCGGTCTTCGCTGCCACGTCAGGCTCCTAGCGTCGCGGGAATGGTGAAGGGAAGGAACAGACCCTCGGGCGGTTCGGGCCAGACGATGACACGTGGACCCCACGGATCAGCCGCGATCTCGGATCGCCATGGCTCAGCGCCGATCTCGCTGACCCAGCGGTCGGCCGGCACATCGGTCGTCCATGACTCGGCGTCGATCCGGGTGCGCCACGGGTCGGCGAGGATCTCCGAGACCCAGGGGTCGGCGTCGATCATCGGCTCTGGACGAGGAACTGCGCTGTGCGCTCGTCGATCACGCCGCCGACGGTGGTGATCTGGCAGGTGACGTCGTACGAGACGCCCGCGGTGCCGCCCGACAGCACGACGGTCGCGTTCGTCGCCGTGTTGCTGACGGCCCCCTTCGTCAGCCCCGCCTCGACTGTGAAGGAGACGGACGAGATCTGGTCGTCGATGTCGGCGAGGTACTTCGACCAGTCCTGGGTGTAGGGCCGGGTCGTGCTGGGGTCCTTAATGAATCGTCCGACGTAATCGATCGATGACTGCATAGCCACGGTGTGCTCCTATCGTCAGGGCCCGGCGAATCCGACCTCGGACACGACAACGGGATCAGGTTCGGGGTCGTCATCGGTCGGGGTGCCAGGCCGGGTGCCGCGGATGTTGATCCAGTTCGATGGAAGTCCCGACTCGCCGTCGGAGCCGCGGGTGACGGTGAAGGTGACGTCGGGGATCTCCGGGAGGGTGAATGTAGCCATGTCAGGCGACCTTTCGTCCGGTGAACGACGCCGATGGGCCGCCGCCGATTCGGTTGATGGTGGATGAGGCGATCGTCGGGTTGTCGGCTGTGGAGCTGTAGGACCCTGGCCAGGCCGCAACGTAGCCCGGCTGGACGACCTGACCGGCCGCCAGATAGACGGTGGTGCTTGCCCCCGAATGGATCGGGCCCGCGACGGGTGTGCCGTCGACGTAGAGGACCCACTGGGTGGGCCGGTACGCATCGGACAAGTTGCTGAAGTTGGTTCGGTACACCGAGGAGGCCGCGATCTCGTAAAAGCCCGCCTCGGCGATCGTGATTCGACCGAGCCCCAGATCGGTGACGGTCACATTGTTGGCGAGATCGGAGGACTCATAGAACCCCGACGGCATGACATCGCGCACGTTCGTCCCTGCGGTGATGGTCACCTCGGCGGTGTTGCTTCGGCGTACCCGCCACGCAGCGGTGGTCAACCCTGCTCCCGGCGCTGACCAGTCCGCCATCGCGAACGAGGCAATGCGGTAAGAGTCCACCGAGAAGATCTGGGTGCCACGCTGTTCGAGGAACCCCGACCGGCGGTAGCTGGCGCCCTTGGCGACTGTTGCACCGCTGTCGGTGACGGACAGCTTGGTGGTGCCGTTGACCTGGACATAATAGTTGTCTCCTGATGCGCGGAACCGGATGATGTCGCCCTGGTTGATGGCCACGGCCTGGGTCGAAAACGGGGTGAAGGTCCACGTCGAGCCGGACCGGGTGAACCGGCCCACCGACACCATCTCGCGGTCCACGGTGCAGTAGGCCCCGGCGGTCATGTCGGCGTTGCACCGCAGGGTCATCCCGGTGTCGTAGCCGGGTGCGAGTGCTGGGCGGGTACCCAACACCATCGAGGTGGCCTGAGTGTCGGTCGCGAAGGAGTAGGCGCACTGCCGGTAGTAGGTGCCGTTGCCTGCGCCGGATGCGATGCCGACATAGCCGTTGTCCCCGCGGATCACCAGATCGGAGGACCCCGCTGGCCAGTCGCTGGAGTTGAGCGCGGACCCATCAGCCCCGGCAAAGATGGTGGACCAGGAGAACCCGCCCTCGGGGGTGGTGTTGGCGATGTCCTGCAGTTGCTGCTGAGCCGCCATGGCGGTCTTCTGTGCGGCGTCGGCGATACCGAAAATGTTGGCCACGGTGTTGAAAACACCTGCCACCGCGCCGGTTCCGGCGGCGACACCGCCAGCGATCGCGTTGTTGATGTTGTCGACGATGTTGTCGAGGTCGACCCACTTGCCCGTGGTCAGCGACTGGATCGCCAGGAGGGTCGGATCGGTGCCGGTGTAGTCGCCCTCGAACGCATCACGCAGATCACCGAAGTCCGCCCCGAACAGGTCTTGCCACGGGTTGAGGAAGTCCTCAATCTCCTCGATGGTGTCGAAGTCCTCTGGGTCGAGCCCGAGCTTCGGCGCGATGAGCCGAGCCAACGGGGCGACGATCATCGCGTTCAGGATGATGTCGTGCAGGTCTTCGAGGTCGACGGTGCGCGGAGGCCGACCTGGTATCCGCGGCGGCACTACGCAACCCCCCCGATCATCCGGGCCAGCCGCACCGCGTGACCACCGGTCACGTAGTCGGTGGTGTGTTTCGTGCCGAGGTAGCCGAGCACATACCGGCCCGCCGACTCGATGTCGTGCCAGCGCCACGGCGCCCACCACGCCTGCGCTCGCTGCCGGTCGAGGGTCTCGTACGCCTCGGTGGCCCAACGGATACCGGCCTCCGGCGACCGAATGCTGATCCACTCGGTCAAATCGGCCACCGACCGCAGGGGTGACCCGAGTGGCAGATCAGCGATCGGATCACCCGGCACATGCACCGTGAACCGGCGCCGCGGCACCGACAGCGGGCCCGCGATCCCCGCCCGGCCGACGTGCACCGGGTTATGGGGGTCGCCCATCGTCGCGACGGCGTCGACGACCAGATCCGGCCGTTGGGCCAGGATCTCGCGGGCGAATGCGATCGCGGCCATCGCGCCCTGCGAGTAGCCGCCAACGACGACGCGGTTGAGGGAGGCCTCGACGCCGTGGGTGAGCGCCACCATGCCTGCCGAAACCGACTCGGCCGGTGACAGATCGCCGACGCCCGTCGCCGGACCGAACTGGCCCGGGTAGTCGACGTAGGTGAAGCGCACCCGGCTCCCATCGACGGCGCGGCGCAGCGCCTCCGACGGCGCCGAACGGCGGCCCGGGCGGGTCCAAGTTCCGTCGAGCCAGAGGAGGTCGATCATCTGATCGGCATCCGGCTGAAGAGTTCGTCGCGCCAGATCTCCCACTGCCGCCGATGGTCACCCGCGGCTCGACGATCCCGACGAGTGCGGTGTTGCAGCACGAGCAGCATCACCAGCAGCGCGAACATCATGATCGCGCCACCGGAGTAGAGCACCAGCCGGATCACAGCGCGTCCCGGGTAACTCGTTCCCGCCCACACCGACGCCGAGATCTGGATCAGCACCAGCGACAGCAGAACCGACTTGCCGAGGTAGATGATCGACACCCGCTCCTTCCACCACGGCTGCCCAACGAAGTAGCAGAGGGTGAAGACGGTCGTGACACCCGCCAACACAACGAGCGCCCAGTCGGCCACGTGCGTCAGTTCCACTAGTTCAACCTTCCGAAGATCAGCTCAGCCCAGTGGTTTCGCTCCATCTGGTCACGTAGCTCCTGCTGCACTGGCCTCGCCTGAGCGACGAGACGCGCACTCTCGGACCGAGCCTTCTCGGCCGATCGGGCGTGCGCCCGGGATCGTGCATCTACAACCTGTGCATGCTTCATTTCCTTGCTCCGTCGCCACCACATCAGTTGTGTTCCAAACTGTCTCGTAGTGCGCGGGACTGACTCGCGATCAGTTGCCCGGCGACATTCCATTCGGCCATCGTCTGGGCCTGCGTCGCGTTCGCGGCCAACAGGTCCCTGATCGTGTTGGCGTCGCGTTCGGCGGCGGTCTTGTAGATGTCGATCTCGCTGCCCAGCACAATCCATTTGCGAGCGAAGGCGATGCCGAGCACCAAGACGAACCCGACGACGACCCCCACCACGCCGATGTCACTCAGCGCGGCGGGGTTCAGCCAGTTCATGCGAGAGGCTCGTCCCTGACCGAACCGGGCACCACCTCGCCGTCGATGACCTTCGGATTCAGGTTCGGTCGCGCGAGCAGTCCGAGGATCACGGCGGCGGACGAGTAGATCAAGCCCTGCTGTTCGGTGGTCCAGTCGACTCCGGCGACGACCGCGAGCGGAAGCACCGCCTGGATCAGTGTGAGGACGCCGGGCACAACATTCTCGCGCACCTGGATGAGCACCCAGAGGCCGAGCACCGCGCCGACGGCAGTCTGGATGAGCGCCTGGGTCGTCGGCGAGATCGGCGTCAGGAACCCGCTGAGCAGCGCGACGGCGGCCATGATCGCTGCCGAGATAACGGCGGGCTCACGTCCGAAGACGAGGCGAGCGGGAGTGGTTGTGGGTACCGACATGGTGATCACTTGCCTTCCGTGGTGGGGTTCTTCACGATCCCGAGTGGGTCGTAGAAGCCGGGGATGCCGAGCGCGGTGCCGATGGCGGCGAGCGCGTCGGTGACGGTGCGGTTCCCGAGCTGCGGGAGTCCAGGGAACGACTTCTCGAGGTCGACGACCTTCTTGCCGTTGACCGTCTTGTAGACGAGGTCGCGGGCACCGACGAGCTGGTATCGGATGTCCTTGGCGTCGGAGCCGATGGGGCCGTTGAAGTTGCGGGTGAAGTCGTTGATGCGGTCGACGTCGGTTGTCGCCATGGTGGTGCCTCCCATTCCAAAGAGTGTCTTGAGCTGGTCGATGGACAACGCCGAGTAGTTGGCGTCGCACGGTCCGAACGGCGCGCACGGCACACGGTCGGAGTACTGATGGGCGAACCGATTCGGGTACGCGTAGGAATCGCCCGGGCTGCCGTTGTAGTGCGGCACCACCAGCGGGACGTCGCCGCGAGCCTTCCACAGGGCGGGGTCGGCGCGCGGGTTGTAGTAGCCGATCACCCGCGAACCGCCGAGCCATCCTCGGACGCGGGCGATCTCATCGTTGATCTCGTCCGAGTGGTCGCGGATCGGGATCGCACCCTGCGACGAACCCGATCCGGATTCGACGTCGACCATGCAGACGATGCGCGGATCGATCCGCCCGGCGCGGGTGACGACCTCACGCCACAGGTCGCAGTTCGCCGCCCCGGGCCGGAAGAAGTAGTAGGGGATGACGATGTCGAGGTCGCCGTCGGCGAGCGCCTGCAACGCCCACGTGAGGTTGGCGTCGGCGCGGGTGTCCTTCACGCTGCCGGTGTTGGTGCGGAACGAGAACACCCGATGCGGGTAGTCGTCGTCGACCGGCCGCTGGAACTGTGAGACGTCGGCCCAGTAGGTACCCATCAGCAGTCCTTCCAGACGCCGTCGGTGAGGAATCCATGCAGGCCGCAGTCGGCGCACATGATCGACGGGGTGACGGTTACTGGGTCGGTCGAGACGATCGTGTGGCCGTTGTCGAGCTGCAGCAGGGGTGCGGTGTGCAGGACGATGTAAGGTCGTCGGCACTCGTGGCGCAGCCGCACTCGGCCGTCCGGGTACCAGACCGTCTGTACGCGGCCGTGATCCACGATCCGGTCGTAGCCCTCCTCGGTGAGGTCGGGCATGCCGGTCGCGCTCATCGGTTCACCACCCGACCGAGCACCGCGCCGAGGCCGTCGGTGAAGGTGCGGTTGCCGAGCTGTCCCCAGCCGTCGTACTCGCCGGCGTCGCGGGCGCCCATGCCGCACAGTTGCTCGCGCGAGTCCTTCGTGTCCGAGCCGATCGGACCCATGAACGCCTGAGTGAACGCGTTGACCTTCGCCGCGTCGAGCGCCGTCTTCCCGACCGACCCGATCAGGCGGCCGTCCTTGATCCGCCGCGTCACGAAGTCGACCAGCCGATCCGACGCCCCGTCACCGGAGGCGGTGCCGCCGTTGAGCTGGAAGTGCATCTCATCCTTGCGCGACCAGTCGGCACCCCAGAAGATGATCCCCTCGAACTCCGCGAGGCCCCGCCGGATCGCCGCCACCCTGTTCGGATATTCGCGCGCCATCCGGTCGCCACCCCACGGGTACTGCGGGGCGTTGATATCGAGCGCGGTGCCCGACAAATGGTTCGACGTCCAAACGTCGTTCGTGTTCGACCACCCCCACGTCGGCGACACGATCTCACCCGGCACGTTCGCGTCGTACCAGTGGGCGAACGCCGACAGCGCCTCGAACGCGTAGCCCTTGCGGACCGGCGCGGTGTCCATGAACGCGAGACCCTGGATCAGGGCACACTCGTCGCGGTTGACCATGCGCCAACCGTTCTCGGAGTACTTGTTGCCGTACGCAGTTCGGAATGTCATGTGTCCTCCTATGTGCTGTTCGCGAGACCGTTGATGGATGCGGCAGCGCGACCGAGGCCGCCGAGAGCGCGGTCCCACACGCCCTTGAGCCGCTTGTCGTCGCCGAGGGTTAGCTGTTGGACCATCCGCTCGCCGGGCTTGTCGGTGATGGTGACTTTCGAGGCGTACTGCTCGACGGTGTTGCCGCGGTCCCAGAAGGTGAGGTTGTCGCCCATGCGGAAACGGCGTGCGGTGCCGTCGTCGGCGCCGTAGGTGATGCCGCGTCCGGTCGGTCCGTAGGCGACGGTGTTGATCGTCAGTTGCTCGCTGCCGCCGTGGTCCTTGAGGTATTTCTTGCCGACCGAATAGGAGTCGACCGAGTAGGCGGCGGTGTTGTCGGCGAACCCTTCGGCGAACGCGTCGTCGACGCCGATGTCGTCCTCGAGCTCCTGGTCCCAGAAGCGTTGGTAGGCGAAGAAGATGTCGTCGAACAGGTCGCCGACGCCGATCGATAGTCCGGCCGCGCCGGCGAGTCCCGGGATGGTCGCGACGACGGCGAGGATCGCGGCGATCGCGAGGTTGGCGCCGATCTCGATGAGCTCGTTGACCATCGACGGGCTCTTGCCTCCGACGATCGCGTCGGTCGCATCAGCGTGTTCCTCACCCAGCTCGTAGGTGTCGATCTGTGTTCCGTCGGTGCGGAACTGGACTTCGCGGCGGTCGCGCTTCTCTGCGGTGTCGAAGACGTAGCAGGCGCGGTCAGCCTCGTTGGACCACAGTCCCGAGTTGATCGGCTTGAGTAGCTGCGACAGGTCGAGGAAGTGATCGGAGCTGTAGTCGATGATCGACTGCAGCGCGGCGAGGCTGTCGGTGTTGAATAGCTCGGGGCTCTCGCCGTGGCCGTCCCAGAAGTCGACCGTGACGCCCATTTCGAGCATGTCGACGGTCTGGGCGAACGCCTCGTCGCCCTGGGTGAATCGGCACTGCAGGCCGGTGATCTCCTCGGTGGCGTCGAACAGCAGGTCGAGCAGGTCGTCGAGGCTGTCGATGTTCGTCAGGTCGGGCTGGGTCCACGAGTCGGGCCAGTGGATCGGCAGCTTGCAGTACACCGGCCGGTCGAGCCGAATCATGTTTTTGGACATGAAGTACTTGAAGACCGGGTCGGGCGGCCCGAACATCACGTCCTGTTTGCCCGTCAGACCCACCTGGATCTCGGGCGGGAATAGCGGGTTGACCCAGAACAGCACCCGGGTGAGCCAGTATTTGTAGTCGACGCACTCGTAGAGCACCTTCTCCTGGCCGGCGCGTCCGGTCTTGCGGCGCTTCTTGATTCGGTACCAGGCGGTGATGCCGTTGTGGGTGCAGCGCACGTGATACGCGCGGCGCTTGATGCCGGTCTCTTCGATGAGGTTGTTGAGCGGGTTGTCCGGCTTCAGGGTGAAGACGAGCCCGCCACCTTCGAGGCCCCAGGTGTCGTCGCGGGCTGCCTCTTCGTAGGTGCCGACTGGGCGCCAACTGACCTTCGATCCGGTGCCGCCGCCGAAGCGTTTGCCGACCTGGATGTCGTACTGCTCGACTGGCCCGGTGTACGGATCGGCGTACCCGGGTGCGAATGGCGGCATCGCTAGATCGCCTGCCAGTACAGCTGCGGGATCACCACACGGATCGAGGTGCCGCTCGACGTCCCGGATCCGGTGAAGGTGACGGGGATGCCGACTGTCGTCTCGGGGGCGCGTTGGTGCCAGCGGTCACCGATCCACGACTGGTCGGTGCCGGTGTGGTCGACGATCTCCCACAGGTCGGGGTCGGTCTGGATGGTGAGCTTCTGCCCGGCCGGGATGACGAGGTTCGATCCGTCGGCCTTCTTGATCGTGCGGGTCTCGCCCATCAGCCCGACAGTCGGGTTGGTGATCGGCCCGATGATCTCGTACCAGGGCCAGGTCTCGAAGTCGCCGAGGTTGTCGACCTCGATCGTCGATCCGTAGGGGAAGGTCTGGTCGAACGGGTCGGTGCGCCAGCAGGACTCGTCGGATCGCAGCTGGATCTGCTCACGGGTCCATCCGGCATTGAACACCTGATGGATCGAGTAGTCCGGCATCGTCGACATGACCGCGCGGACCATCTGGAAGCGGCCAGTCTCGACGAGCTCGAACTTCCCGACCTGCTTGCCGATACCGAGGGACCGCCGCCAGGCCGAGAAGATCGCCACCGCCTGATCACCCATGACCGGCTCGTCGTCGAGCAGCGGGCCGACGTTCACGTCGAGCGTGACGACGTTGGGCCCGTATGTGATGTCGACGTTCGTGACGCCCAGCTGGCCTGCGCCCTGCACGTCGACGAACTCGGTGGGTGCTCCCGCCAGACCCTTCACCCCGGCCAGGCGCAGCGGGCAGCTCGGGTCGCCGAACTTCCAGTCCTTGCCGTTCCATCCGGTGAATCGGCACCGCGGCGGTTCGAGTCCCATCACCAGCCCTTTCGTGTCATCGAGAGGTTGGCCGGAGCGGTGACGCCGTCGATCTTCACGGTGATGTTCTCGCCCTCCTTGAGCGCCCAGATGATCTCGGTGAGCTGCGACGAGATCTGGCCGACAGCGCCGCCGACGAGCTGGGTGACGTCGCTGTTGCTGTTGGCTTTCGTGTCGAACTGCGGGGTGAGGTTGCCGAGGTCCCACTTGCCGGTGAGGAACGACATCGCGTACGGCGACGCCGCGTTGGCGAGCATCATTCCGCCGCCGACACCGAGTGAGAGGAGGTCGTAGAGGTTCTTCGGGGCCGACGCGTCACGGGTGTCGGCGGTGTAGCCGCCGAATCCACCAGCCGCGAAGCCCTTCACGCCGAGAATGCGTCCGGTCTTGGCCCAGATGTCGATCGCGCGGGCGCGACGGTCAGGTGCGTGCGGGATGTAGGACTCGCCACCGGATTCCGGCTCGCCCCACATCCGGAAATCGCCCGGCCGCACCATCTCCGGCTGATGCCCATTGCGGACGTCGCCGAACGCGAACTTCTTCACCTCCGGCGCCGCCGGGAGGTAGCCCGACGGGTTCGCCTTCACTTGTTCGATCACCGACTTCGCTTCGGTGACCGCCTCGTTGGCCTTGGTGACGGCGCGCTGCGCCGACATCTTCGACGACTCCTTGGCGTCCGGCTTCAGCTCGCGCTGGCGCTGCTCGGCGATCTTCAGCGACTCCTGGGCGTCGCGGAGATCGGCCTCAGCCTCCTCGAGCGTCGGGAGCTTCTTGCCCTTCTTCGCGGTGCCGGTGCCGGTCCCGTCGGTCTTCGACTTCGAGTCCGAGCTCGTCTGACCGGCCTTGTCCCAGTACTCGTCCCAGGCCTTGCGCTTCTCCTCCTCGTCGATGATCCGCTGGCGGTACTCCTTCTCGCCCTTCCACCAGAACGGCTCGAGCGGATTGTCGAAGGTGACCTCGGTGGTGTACGGGTCCTCCGGCGGTCCGGTTGCCGCAGTCGTGTTGGTGACCGTGCCGTCGGGGCTGACGGTGAACGTCTGCCCGTAGCCCTCCGGCGTCGGTGGTCCGCCGACCGGGCCGACCGAGGAGAACATCGAGTCGGCCTCGCCCGCCCGGGACTGGATCTCGGACAGGTAGCCCTGCCGACCGTTGGCCACCGCCGCATCAGCCGACAGCTCGCCGGGCCGCTGTTGCAGCCAGAAGATGTTGCGGTACGGGTCGGTTGACCACCCCTGGGACCGCTTCTTCTGGTCGAGCCGGTCGTAGAAGCCGGTGATGTTGGTGTTCGGGTCGTCGCGGCCGGGGTACGAGCCGTCCTGCTGGAAGACGCCGTGCCAGGCGCCGCCGCCACCCTGGGCCGACGGCGAGAGGTTCGACTCCTGGATCGCGGTCGCGAGGATCGCCTTGATCTCCGCGTCGTTGTAGCCGCGTCGCTTGCCCTCGGCGATGATCTTGCGCGCCACATCTTCACGCGACGATTCCGGCGAGAGGGTGACGTCGATGATCGGCTGATCGGCACCCGACGCCCCGCTGCTGCCGGCGTTGGCGCCGACGCGGGAGTTGACGCGCAGGTGCACGTGGTCGGTGTGCCCGCCGTAGTCGCTGGCGAAGTAGCTGCCATCGGTGTCGGGACTGCGGCCGTGCCATCCGAGCTTCTGCCCGGTGTTCGGGTTCATCCAGATGACCTGCTCGATCGCCGGGTCGTTCGGCGCTGCAACCATCATCGCCTCAGCGAACCGCTGCATGTCGTCGACCGACCCCGACCAGTCGATGCCACGGTTCAGGCCCTGCGGGTTGGGCGCGTACCCGGCCTCGCCGCGATCAGACTCCTGGTGGCCCGCATACGTGCTCGGCTTCACGTTGTAGCTGGCGCCCAGCTGGGTGATCCAGTCAGGGAATCCGCTACCGCCGTAGCCAATCGACGTCCCGGCTGGCAGGCCGTAGCCCTCGGCGATCCCGCCGTCGGCGTAGGAGGCGAGCCGGTAACCGAACCGGTCGGCCACCTCCGACAGGATCGCGGTGGCCCGCGGTCGCTTCGACTGAGCGCCGGGGATGTACGCCTCCCACGGGCCCGCGTCGGCCTCCGCCCACTGGATCAGGCCGCGCTTTCCGTTGCGCGCGTTCTGGATGACCGCCTGGTCGGGGAGTGGCCCATCGACCCCGCCGTCGGCGAACTGACGGATCGAGCCGTCAGCGTTCGGGCTGATCGACGTGATCGCCGTCTGGTTCGCCTCGAGGGCGGCAATCACGCGCTGCGCGTAGGCAGTCTGTTCCGCCTTCAGCTTCACGTTGATCCACTTGGTGCCCTCGCGCTGCAGCTGGTCGAGGCGCGCCTGCGCGTCGGCCGTCTTCGCTTCGACGTACACCGAGCCGTCAGGCATCGTCGTGACGGTGAATCCGAGATCCTCGAGTCGCTTCCGCGCCTCGGGGCTGTTGTCGGTGATAACCACCGACTTGCCATCCGGGACGCCAACGATCGAATTACGCAGCGTGTCCATACCGGCCGACGAGTTGCGCGCGGCGTCCCCGGCGGCGGCGACCTTGTCACGTGCGTTGGCCATCGCGGGGTTGAGCTGGTCGGCAATGAAGTTGGCCGCGGCATGTGCGCCGTCGCCCATTGACTTCATCGACGTGCCGGTCTCTTTCGCCTTGTCGCCGGCATCGCGCATCGTGTTGCCGATGTCCCCCATTCCGGGGATCTTCGAGATGAGATTGCCCATCACGCCGATGCCTGTTCCGGCCAGCTCGACGAGCCCGCCGATCATCGTTCCTAGCCCGTTGGCTGCCTCACCCCAGACGTGCAGTGCACCCGCCGCGGTGTTGCCCATGGCGATACCGAAATCAAGTGCGGCGACGACGAGATCGGCGAAGAACGACGCGATCTCATCCTTGTTCTCGAGGAGCCCCTGGGCCATGTCCTGCGCTGCCGGCCCGAACGCGTCAGCGAGGGTCTGCTTGATCCCCATGGTCGCCTCTTCGACCGTGCGGCGCGCCTGCTCGGCCGCCGCACCCGGGCCCTCGCTGAGCTTCTTCGACGCCATGTCGAGTGCGCCCTCAGTGTCGCCGAGCTCCTTTCGAGCCGTCGAGAGATCGAAGTGGTCGAACGCCGCGCCGAGGTCTTCCCACTGGGTGCCGAACAGCGCTGCGGCGATCTGGTTCTTCTCGACACTCGGCGGCATCTCGCGCAGCTTGTCGAGGATCTGGTCGAGGCCCTGCTTCGCTGGTTCGCCACCCTGGGCCAGCTGTGCGGTGATGTCCTGGACGTTGAGGCCCAGGCCCTGCAGCGCGGTCGAGGTCGACTCGGAACCGTCGGTGACGCGGAGAGAGAACTCCTTGATCGCGTCGGCGGCGACGTCGGTGTCACGCGCGCCGTTCTGCACCGCCTGCGAGATCAGGCCCATGGCGTCGGCGCCGTCGAGGCCGACCTTGCGGAACTGGGTGCCGTACTCGTTCATCGTGTCGAGCAGGTCACCTGAGATGTTCAGGCCCTTTTGGGATGCCGCGGTGAGGATGTCGAACGCCTCGGTTGCGTTGTCGGCCATCCCGGTCTTGACCATCTGGCCGGCGGCGCGGGCGGCCTCGGGGATGTCGACCTTCATGACCGTCGCGAGCGTGGAGAGCTGCTCGGACATGTGCTGCATGTCGCCCTGGCCGGCCGTCGGAGCCAGCAGACCCGATTGGATCGCGGTGCCGATGCTCTCCATGTTCGACTTGACGCTCTCGCCGAAGTTGCCCATGTAGGCCTCGGATGCGGCCTTACCGAGGCGACCCGCGGTGGCGTCGTCGATACCGAGCTGCGCCTGCACCTCGTTCTGATCTTGGCCGCGCTTCGCGCCGTCGGCGACCGAGCGGGCCAGCAGGGCGCCGGCTGCGAGACCCACAGTCGCCACGCCTGCGAGCGCGGCGCCGATCGGACCGCCCTTCGATCCGAGCGAGGCGATCTTCGGGGCGAACCCGGCCATGAACCCGCCGCCGAGGTTGCCGCCGAACTCCGACCCCTTCTCGCCGAGCGAGCCAAGTTTGCCCATGAATCCGTCGAGGTTCTTCCCGCTGGGCATCGCGGTATCGATCTCATCGCCCGCGCGCCGGATCTCCTGAGCGGCTTTCTGGGCGGCGTTGGCGGCCTGTTTCTGCTTGACGGTGTACTGGTCGGTCGCCTTCTCCGCGGCGCGAGCTGCGCGCTCGGTGTCCTTGTGGGCGTCGGAGACCCGCTTCTGGGCGCGGATCACCTCAGGCGAGAGATCGCCGTACTTCTTCTGCGCGTCGGCGAGCCGGTCGGTCGCGAGCTTCTCGCGCTCGACAGCGTCCTTGGCCGTCTGAGCGGCCTTCCGCCGAGCCTGGGCGGCCTTGTCGACCTCGGTCTGCACCCGCTCGTAGGCGTTGACCTGCTTGATCGCGGCCTGGCGGACCTGCTCGCTCGAGTCGTCGGCGGCCTGGCCCATCTGCTCGAGGCCCTGCTTGCTCGACCGCAGCTGCTGGTCGAACGCATCGCCTCCGCGGATCGAGAGGTCCGCGAAGAGCTCGACGACCCTATCGGCCATCGGCGGTGGCCTTCGCGTTTATCGCCTCGCGGGCGGCGTCCTCGTTGCGGATCCGCTCGGCTTCCTCGCCCAGGAGCTCCATCAGCTTCGGGACGTTGATGCGTTCGGTGATGTGGATGAACTGCCAGTGCGCGCGAGCGAGTTCGCCACCCTGTGGTCCTGAGCAGAAGTAGATCAGCGCGGTTCGGCCGGCATGCCCGACGTAGGGCGCGGGGATCTCGTGGGCAACCATCTCGGCGTAGGCGGTGCCGAGGATCTTGATGCACTCGGCCCACTCCTCGTCGGGGCCGAACACGCGCGCCTCGGCTCCCCACAGCTTCGGCCGCAGACGGTCGGCCTCACCGATCGACGGTGCCGGAATCCGGTAGAGCACACCGTCGATGGGCAGCAGCAGATCCGGATCGTAGTGAGACGCGAGGTCGTCGAGGTGTGTTGCCATCTACTGGTCTGCCTTTCGTGAGCTGATGTACTGCGACGACAGCGTCGAGCGGTCGCCGAGGATGCGGGAGAGGCGAACGGCGAACCAGCGCCACGACTTCGCCTCGAGGAGTTCGGGTGTCAGATCGCGTTGGCAGAGGATCTGGAAGTCGATCTCGATCGCATCCCAGGCGTGGAAGATGTCTGTCCAGCTGGCGGTGTTGGCTGCCTGCTGTTCGGCCACTTCCTGCTCGCGGTAGGCGGGGGCGTACTGGGGCGGGTAGGCCCACACGCGCATGCCGACGTCGGGCATGTACGGGCCGCCGCCAGGATCGAGGTCACTGATGGTGCCGGGTGGATCGATGCTGTCGTCGGGGTCGACGCCGTAGATCGAGGGGCCGCGCTTCTCCGGCTCACGCTCAGGCTCCGTCGGCGCCTCGAAGTTCCACACGCCGATCGCGGCCTCGGCGTCGTCGAGGTACTTCATGACCGCGGTGCGCCCGGCGTGCATGGCCATCGAGTCGGGAATGCCTGCGTCGCACATCTTCTGCCACGTCGGGCCGAGGACGGCGCGGATGTCCTCACGCTCGGTGGCGTCGTTGATCTTCTCGGAGATCAGGCGGCGATGCAGACACAGGATCGTCATCGCCGAGGGCGGCTCGACCCGGAACTCGTGACCCCGGATGGGGAGCACGAGCCCGGAGTCGAGCCACTCATCGAACTGGTCGGACACAGATCAGGCCGCGGCCGCGTGACCCTCGGTGACCACCGAGATGTCAATCTCGGGGCTGGTGCCTCCGACCATGGCCGACACCTTCAGCGTCGGGACGTCGATCCCGGCGAGCGCGCCCTGGAAGGTGACGTTGTAGCCGGCCGAGTTGGTGCCGGTGACCACCGCGTTGCCCGACCCGACACCCGCCAGCCCCGTGATCGCGGTCTGCAATGTTGCGGCGTCGAGCGAGGCGATCGTCAGGCTGCCCGTCTCGGCGCCGAGGAACTTCAGCTTGAACGTGGTAGGCGCGGAGATGATCTCGATGCGCTGCACCTCGTTGACCGCGACGTCGGTCGGCTTCGCCGGCTGCGAGTAGGCGCCGTAGCCGGTGAGCTGGACGGTGCCGCCGAACAGTGCCGCCTTGTCGCCCGAGGCGTACTGGAAGGTGACGCCCGCGCGGCCCTGGTAGCTTTCCGGGCGGCCGTCGGTGCGGTAGATCCAGATGTAGACCAGCTCTTCGCCGCCGAGCTTGCCCATCTTGTCGCGCAGGATCTCCTGGCCGGGGTCGGGCAGATCGGTGCCGGGGTCGAGCTTGAGCTGCAGGCCCAGCTCGATCGACCACGACGCCTCGGTCGCGATCTGCGCGGTGTAGGCGCCGCTGTGGAAGTCGCCGGCGTCCTGGCGCTGCTTGTCGCCCATGTTGGGCGTGACGGTCGTCAGGCACTTGACCGGGGTCCACGGGTCCGACGACTTGGCCTTGGTCAGGACCGCCCAATTCCGGGCGAGTGTGGCGTCCAGATCCGAGGTGTCCGGTGGTGCGAGTACAGACATCATTGCTCCTTCGGGTTGAGGGTTATCCGGTAGTCGTCGGCACGCACGGTGCGACCGTTTGCGTCCTGGAAGGACGGCGCCCGCACGACCCGGCGGACATCAAGGACCCGGACGCCGCCGGGCCACACTTCTTTGCGGACAACGTGATCGGGGACGTGCAGCACGAAGAAGTGCACGTCGGCGATGTCGTCCGCGGTTCGATCGGCGCCGGCCGCAGCGCGAAAGCGCAGCCGGACGTCGATGTCCGGGTTGTCGAGGTCGCGCTCGCGGTCATCGCGGACGATCGTCGCGGCGACGACGGTGTCGGGATCGGGCGGCAGCAACCCGTCGATGAACGCGGGCATCGGATCGTCGCCCTCGTAGGTTGCGCTGTAACGCACCATGTTCCGACCAGCGAGATACTGCCCCAAGGCGGCGATCACCTCGGAGCTCGTGGGCTGGCGCATCAGCCGCCCAGCTTCGTCCGCAACTCGTCGGCCAGGATCTGACCGAGCTGAGGGCCGATCTCCTCGGACGCATTGAGCAGGAAGAACCGCTCGCCGCCGCGCGGATGCTCGTAATCGAGGTAGTGCTGGCGCATCGCGTGGGGCGCGGTGAAAGAGACCCGCGCCGCGTCGTCGTCGAGCTCGGTCATCTCGCCCGAGTCCTTCAGCTCGCCGGTCAACTCGGGCGCCCGGTCGCGTGCGTCGTCCAGCAGTCGCTCGCCCGCGCGACGTGCCGCCGACTTGCGTGCTGCTGCTGCCTCTTCGGGCTCTGGCCAGTGGCCACGCATACCCATCACGGACCTCCTAGGCGATCTGGATCTGGTAGAACCGAGGCGTCCGCGGGATGCGAAGGTCGTGCAACCCTTCGGCGGCGACGTGACCTTTGCGCGCCGAGGACAACTCCTCGGGCAGGGTGACGCGCGACCCGGTCGGAATGACCGGTGTGTCGGCTGACATCGACGCGGTGGCCACCGTGGTGACCTCTTTGCCGTCGGTGGTCGTGACGACCTCGGAGACCATGCGGATCTTCGCCTTGATCGTCACCGGTGGCGCCAGCACCGCGTTGCCGCGCTGATCGGTGCCGGTCTTGCGTTCGACAATCAGCGGCCAGGTGTAGAACCGCGCCATCGGGTCGCGGCGACTCACAGCCGATACCGGCCGATCGCGTGGCTGTAGGTGTCGAGGTCACGCATCAACGCCGTCGCCGTCGAGTCGTAGGTGATCGCTGCGCCATCGAGCTGGGCGGTCTTGATGTTGCCGGCGTGGTCGGCGGCGTCGGCGCGCTCTTCGAGCATGTGGATTGCGACGCTGACAATCTCGGGCGGCACTGTGGCGAACCCGTGGGTCAGTGTCACCTTGACCGCGCGATAGCCGACGGGCCATCCATTGCGGCGCTTCAGCTGTCCGATATCGCGCCATTCGAAATCGGTGATCGCCCGACCGTCGGCGTCGGTCACCGCGGCGACCTCGGTCACGTGCAGCGACGGCAGGGTGAGGACGCGATGGCCGATCTGGTCGAGCGTGAGGGTCTCGGTCACCTCCGGCGCGACATGCCACCCGCACCAGTTGCGGATGGCATCGCAGACCGCCTCCAGCTCGCCGAGGTCGAGATCGGCGAGCCGGTCGTCATCCTCGGGGATGAGCAGGTCGTAGGCCGAGAAGTCGATCACGCCCGCGCCACCGGGGTGCTCGAGGCTTCCGCAAGGACGGCCACTGCGCCGTACTCGCCGCCGCCGGTCGCGCCGGACGTGGTCGCGACCAGTCGCACGAATTGCGCTGTGCCGACGACGTAGCCGAACTCGAAGATCGCGTCGTCATTGGCGGCGACGATCGTCGGGAGTGCACCGAGGCGCTTCGTGGCCGGGACTGCGCGCCAGGTCGTCCCGTCGTCGGATTCCTGCATCGTGATCGCGTGCGACCCGTCGGTGATCGTCGCAGCGGTGACGATGAACAGGACGGCTCGGAAGTCGTTGCCGTACACGCCGAGGTCGACGGTGGTGCCGTTCGCGGTGCCATTGGTGCGCACGGCGATCGGCAGCGCCGCCCGAGTCAAGCAGCGGTTGTACAGCGACTCACGCACCGGACTTGCCCCCACTGCGTGGCGTCCGTGGCGACTTCGGGGTCGCGGCCTTGGCGCCATCGGCGGGTTTCGCTGCGCTCGCCGCGGCCTCCTCGGCGGCTTTGCCGGCCTCGGCCGCCGTCGGATCGGCAGGTGCATTGCTGCTGGTGCCGGTGTCCGTGGTGGGCGTCGGGTTGGCGTCTGCGCCGACCGGCGCGGTCGCGACCGGCTTGGGCAGATCGGTGGAGGCGGTCTCGATGCCGGGCGCCACCGGGATCGCCACGCGCGCGAAGTGCGCGGAGTGGGTGTCGAGGATCGGGTCGCCGTCGTCGACGAGCTGACCGCCTGCGTACAGGGCTTCCCCGTACTGGAATGCGTTGATGCAGCGGAACGGCATCGGGAGACCTCCTTCAGAGAAGAGTGATCGGGGTGGTGGAACGCCGAAGGGGCCCAGGCGAACCTGGACCCCTTCAGACGAACTGGGTGGGCGGGACTACGTGACGTTGAGCATCCGGAATGCGCCGTCGTTCACCGAGTCGGCGCCGACGCGGAAGTACGCGAACCAGCCGCTCTGACCGGTCGGGCGGCCGTTGGCGCCGAACAGGTGCGGGATGTACGACAGCGTGGTGCCGATGCGGTCGGCGATCACGTAGTTCGAGAAGTCGCCGAACACCAGGACGTGGTTGTCCTGTGCCGCGGTGACGGTCGACTTCATCGCCTCCGCGATGTAGTCGGGGCGGCCGAGCAGCTCGGACTTGCGGCCCTCGGCGAGCTGACCCCACAGGGCCGAACCGCCGTTGGTGTCGAACTGGCGCATCGCGTTGTAGATCCCGCGGTGCCCGAGGTACGAGCCGTTGGCGGCGTACCGGGCGGGCAGCGCGGTGTCGAGCTTGTACACGTCGCCCACCGCGAAGGTGTCGGTCGTGGTGGATGCGATGACCGAGCTCGTGCCCGCGAGTGCGGTGACGATGCCGGTCGGGCGGCCCGATCCGGATCCGGTCACGAACGCGACCGACTCCATGCTGTCCTTCTCGAACGCGATCATCCGTGCGATCTCGCCCGCGAGGCCTGCGTCGGCCTCGACCTCGAAGGACTGGGCGACGAACACATCGCCCTTGTGGATCGGGATGGCCGGCTGCGCCAGGGTGGGCGAGTCGTCGGACACCTCGGTGCCCTCCCCGTCCCACGAGCCGGTGACGCCCGCCGAGGAGATGCCGTGCCACACATCGCCGGTCGCGGTCACCACGCGGGCGATCTGGCGAACCTGGTTGAACGAGCCGTCCGCGGTGAGGATCACCGTGGGGTCGAGCTGGAACGGAACCGCGAAGCCGCCGTTGGCGTCGGTCAGCGACATCGCCCGCGACAGGGCGCGCTGCTCGCTGGCCTCGAGTCCGGCCATCTGGCCCTGTGCACGCACGACCTTGAAGAACGCCTTGGCGTACTCCGGGCTGCTGGTGCCGAGCACCAGCTCGGCCATGCGGGTGTCGTCCCCGGCGCGCTCGACGAAACCGGCCGACGCCTCACGCACCTTCTGCGACGCGTGCGGCATCCGCTCGATCGCGTCCTCGGCGCGGTGGCGCAGCTCGTCGGCGGTGCCTGCCTGGCCGTAGCGCACCTCCGAGGTGTCCCACGGGTTGCGGTACTTGCCGCCCAGGCTCGGTGCACCCCGATGGCGAGTGGTGTCGACGATGTCGACGTCACTGCCTCCGCCGCGGGTGTCGTCCCGGGTCTCCGAGTCCGTGCCGCTGGTCGCTGCGGAGCGGATCTCGGCGAGCGCGGCGTCGTGCTCGAGGTCGAGACGGTGAGCGTGGACGTCGCGGAACTCGGCGAGGAGCTTGGGCACCGCGGCGTGATCCTCGGCGGTCTTGTCGGTCTTGGCCTTCAGACGCTCCAGCTCGTCCTGGATGTCCTTCTCGCGGTTGAGGGCCTGCTTGTGGGTCAGTTCGACGGCCACGGTGATACTCCTTCGTTCAGATGATCGGTGGGGTCGCATCCCGCGTGTTCGCGACTTCGGCGAGCGCCTCCGCGAACAGCCGATCGGTCTCGGCTGAACGGGCGGCGTCGACGTCGTCGGTCGGCGCGGGATGTGCTTCTTCGGTGGGGGAATCCGATCCGTGCTCGGCGGCCGCCTCGGTGGCGGTGCCTTGCGGCGGTTCGGTGTCCTCATCCGAGTGCTCGACGGCCACCTGATCGGCGGTGTCTTGCGGCTCGTCCTCGGACGACCCTCCCGAATCGGGAGGGCTGGCGCTGTCGGCCGATTCGGCACGCAGCAGCAGTTCAGCGAGCATCTTGCGTTGCTCGGGTTCGTGGAGACGATCAGGCGCGATGGTGACCGGTTCGGCGGATCGCACGCTCGCAGTGGTGTCCTGGTAGGCCGGCCATACGACGGGGCCGACCTCGTCGAGCTTCGCCTCGGTAATGGTGCGCAGCAGCGGCCCGCGCTCATCCGGAGACCACAGGAGGTGGTCGACCTCGGAGGCCGGGACGACGACGCCCATCTTGTCGCGCCATTCCTCGCGGACGACGGTGAATCGGATCGACATGCCGTCGATCGCGCCGGACTCGATGGCCTCTCGGATGAGGTCGATGATGATGTGCCGGCCGAGGCGCGACTCGACGTGCAGACCCCGTTCGTCCTCGCTGATCGCGGTGATCTTGCCGATCGGGACGCTGCCGATCAGCGGGTGGCGTCCGTGGTCGAACTGGAACTTCGGGGTCCGCTCGCGCAACGACTTCCGGAACGCACCGGGCGCGAACTGCTCGTCGAACGTGCCCTCCCACGAGTCGATTCGAGTGGGCGAATTGAACACCGCGCCATAGCCCTCGAACGTCAGGCCATCGCCGTTGCCCTCAGCGTCGCGTACGACGGTGAACGGGACCGACCTCTGCAGGTCTGCCCGAGCGTGAGTCTTCGTGGTGGTGGTCATTCGGTCTCTCCCTCGTCCTCGGCCGTCGGGCTGGTGTCCGCATCGGTCGGTGCGGGTTCGGGTTCGGTTGGTGCCTGCTCTGGTGGTGGCGGTCCCGCGCCTGGCGCCTGTAGCTGAACGCTCGTGAGGCCCGTGTGGACGAGTAGGCGCAGATCGTTCGCCTCGACGGCGGCGACGACCGATTCGGGCGCGTATCCCGCCGCGATGAGCGAGTTGATGGTCTCCGCGCGGGTCTTCTGGATCTCGGCGGCGTCCTTCTCGTCCTCGCGCAGGAACGGGACGTCGGAGGCGTCATACCAGAGCCGCACGTCGGCACCGAGATTCGGCACCACGTTCTCCAGGCACGATGCGAGGTTCTGCCACAACGGATGTGCAGTGCCATCGGCCAGTCGACGTCGCGCCTGCCCGTAATTCGAGTAGGTCGCGGCCGCGAGGCCCTCGGAGAGCCCAACGATCACCGGAGGGACGCCGGCCGCCGCGGCGATACGGGTCTCGCCGCCGCCCCGGACGTCCTTGAAATCGATGTCCTTCAGGTTGGCGCCGACCACCTCAGCGTCCGCGCCGGGGTAGAGCTGCAGCGACTTGTAGGCGTTCTCGACGCCCTTGTACTGGTCGGCGAAGTCTTCGACCCAGCGCTCGACGGCGTCCTTCTGAGCGCCTTGTGGGTGCTTGATGATCATGTTCGGGGTCGCGGCGTTGTCGAAGAACTTGCGCTGGTGGTTGGTCATCGCCTGATCCGCTTGGATCTCGCGCAGGATCGGTGTCAGCCATGACATCCCAGCGAAAGGCGAGAGGGGATCTGGGATCGGTGCGAAATGACACACCTCGGCCGCCGTGAACGGCACGGGGTCGCTGTTGCCTGGTCCACCCTCGGTGTAGAGGTAGCCGATCTTCTCCCAGCCGACCTGGCCATTTCCGCGATTGCCGAGTTGTGGTCGGCCGTTCCGTCCAGCCAGGTGACGCTTGCGCCCGACAATCTCGACCCAGTCGGGCCGCAGCCGAATCAGTTCATCGGCCCGCGTTCCGCCTCGGACCCAGTAGCTGTTTCCCGCGAGGTCCGCGTCCTGGATCATCTGAGACAACATGTCCTGGGTGGTCCCACCGACCCAGGGGCGTTCGAGCACATGCAGCTCCGCCGTGCTGAACATGTCCGACGGCTTACCCTCGCGCAGCCGTTGATAGTTGAACCGGACCGACGAGAACACCAGCTGACGAACCAGCATGCAGGAGAACACCACGCCGTTTGCCGCGTAGGCCTGCTGGGCGAGTCCGACGAAGTTGTTCGCCGGCCGCTCAGTCGCCTCACCCTTGAGTGTCTGATGCAGCACCGGCTGCAGGTAGCCCGAAGCGAGCCCGCCCATCTGCTGGTTGAGCATCGACTGCAGCTCGTCGATGGTCATCCGCTCCTCGGGCCCACGGGCGCGACCTTTCATCCGGTCGAGGAGGTTCACTTACGCGCCCTCGCGTCGTGCAGCGCCTTCGGGTCATACAGGGCGACAGCGCCCACGATGACCATCACGCCACCGACGATGCACGCCACCCCGATTGACCAGAGGAGTGCGCAGCCCACGACCACTGCGAGCACGCCGAGCAGCGTGAGCAGGATGCACGCCTGTGGCAACGTCATGCGAGGAACCCCCAAACATCTACGTCGGCAGGCCGCGCCTCGATTGCCCGAGACAGGCCCATGATCAGTGCGACGACCGCGTCGATCTTGTCTGCAGCGTTCGCCTTGTCCGGCTTCACGTTCCCGGCCGGGTCCATCGCGATAGCGAAGTTGTCGACCATCCACGTCACGGCCTGATTGCCGCCATGGCGCAAGATCGGACGATCGGCCGTCCCCGTCAGGAGCAGGCGCTGAAGTTCCTTCGTCGGACCCGACATCGAGGCGAAGCCCTGCCGCATCGTCACCATCGGTGCGCCCTGACCGACGAGGTTGTTCACCAGCTGGGTCGCATTCCATGGGTCGTAGGCGATCTCACGGACGTCGAACGCCTCGGAGTCCTTCGCGATCGTCGACTCGATGTAGTCGTAGTCCATGACGTTGCCCGAGGTGACGGTCAGCAGCCCCGACTTGACCCAGGTGGACGCCATGTTCGATGTACGAGCGTCGAGACTCTCGAGGTTCGCCTCGGGAGTCCAGATGCGCCACAACAGGTCGAAGGTCTTGTAATCCTCATCCGGGAACACCCAGCACAGCGCCGAGAGGTCCGACGTCGCGGCGAGGTCGAGCCCGCCGAAGGCGATCCGCCCGGCCAGCCGCGTCTCATCGACGATCGATGCGTTGTTGTCCCAGGCCGTCAGGTCGAGGTACTTCTCGGACTGCTTGGTGCGCCGGCCACAGTGCAGACGTAGGTAGCTCGCCATATCGGCCGGTGAGTTCTGCGCCTTCTTCGCCGCGTCCCGCAGATACGCCCGCGTCGGCGAGACACCGAACCCCGGGTTCGCCGCGCGCTGGCCCTCCTCGGTCAACGGGTCCATCTCCGGCGGTGTCGCCCACACGACGCCGAACGTCGACGGGTCCTTCGTCACCCGACGCGCCAGCTGCTCGATCATGGTGCGCTTGCGGTCATACGGCGTGTGGCGCTTGCCCGCATCCGCCGTGGTGATCATGACGGTCAGCGGTTGCGAGCGTGAACCCGTACCCGTCTCGATCGCCTCGACCAGGTCGTAGGTCTTGTGCAGGTGGAGCTCGTCGATGATGCCGCCATGTAGATCGGCGCCATGCTGGGCATCACCAGCAGCAGCGACGACCTTGAAGTAGCTGCCCGATTTCGGATGCACCACCTTGCCGGTGAACGTCTTCGTGTGAGTCCGCAGACCGGGCGACTTCTCGCAGATCGTCTTGATCGGGTCGAAGACGAACTGTGCCTGTTCCTTCCGTGTGGCCGCCGCCACCACCTGCGCACCAGGCTCACCGTCAGCGCACGTGAGGTAGAGCCCGATACCACCCGAGAGCGTCGACTTCCCGTTCTTGCGTGGCAGATCGACGTACAGCGTGCGGATGACCCGCACCCAGCGGGACACGTCCTCGTCGTAGATCACCCAGCCGAACGTCGGGGCCAACACCCACACGACCTGCCACGGATCGGGCTTCAGTGGCCGGCCAGCCAGGCGCCCCTTCGTGTGGCGCATCATCGAGAACGACAGCAGCACCTTGTCCACCCGAGCCGGGTCGAACTGGGCGCCAGGCACATCCCGGGGCTCAGGCGTCTTGACCAGCGGCGGACAGTCGGGCACCGGGATGCCCCGGCTCTGGCAGTACCACGCCACCTCGGGGCTGACCTTCAGCTCAGCGAGATCATCCTCGGTGAGGTCAGCCCACTCGGCAGTCGTCGGGTCAGACCACTCGGTCACAGCCCGACCTCGGAGAGATCAGGCGAACGGGTTGCCATCATCGTCGGGCTCACCCTCGACCGCACCGAACGACGAGGAGATGCGACCCTCGGCCGATGGGGTCAGCCCGAACTCCGAACACCACATCCGCAGCTGCTGGCTCGCTCGTTCGGCCACAGCCTGCGCGGGGTTCTTCGTCATCCACACCGACTCGGTCCCGTCCTTACGGATCGAGCGGTTCTCGACGACGATGCCGCGCTTGCGGACATCCTGAATCGCATCCTTGAACGTCGCCCACGTCTCGCAGTACGCAGACAACGCCGCCCGATCCTCCTCCTTCGTCAGATCGAGTCGAGACAGACCAGGGACGACGCGCTTCCACTCCGCCTTGGCCTCACGGCTCAACCACGTCGGAGCCTTCGGCGGGATGCGACGGAAGTCCGGCGGGGGAGTGACGACACGACCGCCAGAGTCGCGGCCCTCGGAACGGCCCGAGAGGAGTTTCAGCGCGGGAGGAGCTGGCGCGGGTCCAGTGACCATGGTTGGCACCTCCTCGGCGTGATAGAATGAAAGTCGTTGTGGCGGTGTACATTCCCGAGCAGCGTCTTCCACCCCCCGGGGGGTGGGTAACCATCGAAGAGGGTGCCTGGGGAGGCGCCCGGCTTGGGGGTCGCCTTTTTGCGCGCTCAGGTTGTGGCTTCTGGGGGGTGTTACCCGGGTGACCAAATGCGGTGTTGCTCAGCAGGTTCC
Source organism: Gordonia sp. OPL2 (assembly GCF_003797825.1). GTDB lineage: Bacteria > Actinomycetota > Actinomycetes > Mycobacteriales > Mycobacteriaceae > Gordonia. The sequence continues at coordinate 53,223 of NZ_RKME01000024.1, read as the reverse complement.
GAGTGGCGAAATCCGTTGACTGGCATCGGATTACGTCCATTATAGCTCGTGACCTGCGGTTATGCTACGGCTTCCGTCCGTAGCGCCCGTCGCGAGCCTCGCGCTGGGTCTTCTCGGTGTGGTGCGGCTCGCACAGGCTCTGGTAGTTGGCCGGGTCGTACTTCGATCCGCCGGCCGCGAGGTTGCGGATGTGGTCTCCCTGGGTGGCGAGGCGTGTGCACCCGGGCCACTGGCAGATCGGGTGGTCTCGGAGCTGCTGGGCGCGAATCGCTCGCTGTTTCCGGTCTGTCCCGCTCTTGCCGTAGCTGGAACCCTCCCAGGCGGGTTTGCACGAGCATCGCTTCTGTCCGGCGGGGATGACCTTGCGGCAGCGGTTGCACACCCGGCCGGGCGCGGAGGGCATCAGAGCGAGATCATCAGTTCGGCCTGGCACTCACGCTGGATCGGGTTGTCGTCGCGCGGATGCCAATCCTCGCCGAAGATGTCGTCGAAGATCGATGTAGCGCGCTGGATCTGCAGCGCCATGAGTCCGCGCTTGTCGGCGCGGCGCTGGTTGCTCTTGATCCGCTGGGTTGCGGGCAGGAGCTCGGATTCGAGTCGTCGCTTCTGCTCTTCGGTCACGCCACCCTGGGTCGCCTCCCACGCGACGGCCTTGAGCCTCACGCCGAGCAGGAACATCTGCTTCTGGTAGCCGTTGCCCATCTGGTCGAACGCGGCCTTGCGCTGTGCGGGCGAGAGTCTCATTCGGTCAGTCCTCGACGTCTGCGTCGGTCAGCGCAGCGTCGGCGCCGAGGACTGTTGCGGTCTGCTCGGCTGCGGACTGCTCCGCCTCGTCCTGAGCGACGACGAGGCGCTTGACCTCGACGGTGCTGGTGACGACGGGGTCGGGCCCGAGGTCGGGGCGTCGACGCATCTTCGACGGCTTCCAGTTCGTCAGGCTGCCGGTCTCGATGTTCTTGCCGAGGGTGGCGGCCATCAGGTCGAATGCCTTGGTGAATCCGAGGCCGGCGTCGATGTTGGCCTGCATCTGCTCGTCGACGTCGGTCGAGTCGAACACGGTGTCGTCGACCTGGCCGATCGCGACGAACCCCATCGCGTCGTCGTCGTTGGTCCAGAGGATGCCGGGGCACGGGGTCATGACGGTGCACCAGCGGCCGGGACCGGTTCGGGTCGCGATGCTGTCGGCGGCGCGGACGACGCGTTCAGGCATCGTCCGCGATCTCGCGAATGGTCACCGATGCCTCGTCGGTGGCGCGCCGGAGCTTTTCGAGAATGGCAATCGACCGCTGGTTGTGTCCGGCCGGGATGAATGAGCTGGGGCAACCGGGGTCCTGTTCCAACTCCAGGAAGGAGTCGTGGAAGAGGTTCGATGCGCTGCGGTTGGGGGGCATGACGCCGCCGGTCGCAAACTCAGGCATGTCGCGCTCCGATCGTGCGGGCGATGCGGGTGATCGGGTAGACCGCGATGAACAGGAGCCAGCCGAGCATACCGATCACCTCCGAGGGGTGCCCGTCACGGCGCGGTCGCGTCCCGAGCGATCCGTGCGGAATCCACGACGCAACAGGATCGAACCTCGACCGGGGGAGTGGTTGGCGCGTCGCGCGCCGTGACGGGGGATCTTGGAAACACTGAAGGCGCCCCCGGGGATGGGAAGCGCCTACAGCGGCTAGCGTAGCGCCTCGGTGGCCCAAAGTCGCGTTCACGCTGGCTGCGGCTTTCCGGCGCGTCGGTACTGCTTCGCCCGTTTGTGCGCGTCGATGACGTCGCCGAGGTGGTAGAACCATGTCCCGCTCTCCGCGTCCTGGGTGCCGTCGAGCTCTCCGATCCTGCGTAGATGGTCGACGCGTTTACGGGTGAGTCCGCGTGCCTCATCGCCGAGCTGGCGTGCGAGTTTCTCGACCTGCGGACCAGTCACGACCTGCTTGTTTGCGGCTTTCACCTTCGTCGGGGTGACGCGATACTCGGGCTGCAGCTGACCGACAGACCGCAGGCACTTGTCGATGACGGTGACCAGGCCCTCGAACAGTTCCGGCGCCTGCTGCATCATCGCCAGGCCGTAGCGGTTCTGGATCAGCCATCGGGCCATCGCCCGTTCGTCCTGGCCGTCGGTGTACTCGACCTTGCGCGTCTCGCACATGTCGCGGATAACGGTCGCGAGCTCGTTGCGCAGCTCGTCGATCAGTGCCTCGATGTGCATCGCATACGGCGGTTTGGAGTGCTGTTGCCTGCTCCCTCCGCCACCGCCGAACGATCCCATCGAGGCGTCGGGTGACAGCGAGGTGTACATCGCGTCGAGGAGGTCGGGGTCGACGACGGCCTCGAGTTTGCCCTTCAGATAGTCGATCTCGGCGCGCAGGATGAAGAACTGGTCGGCGTCGGTCAGGTGACGATTGCTCACGCCGCACCGTCCTTCGCGTGCCGACGCATCGTGCCGTCGGCGCGGATAGCGCGGACCTGCCCACACCCGGAGCACTTCCCGCGACCGGCGCTGTACCGACTCACATCGAGCGGCTCGCGGCCGCTGCCGGCGCAGTGCGACTCGTCGAGACCGGTCGGCCGGTCGTACGTGTAGTCGTCGAACTCCATCATCTCGAGATCCCGAAGGACCCGGTTCGTGTGGAGACCGAGACGATGTGCGATCTGCTGGGGTGTCATGCCTTCGGCGGCGAGCGCCCCCACCTCGACCTGCCGTCGCGCCAGCGACATCTCGGCCTCGTTCGGATTCAACCGCCCCATCAGGCAACCCCTTCCGGCCACTCGACCTTGTCGAGGCCTGTCGTGTGTCTCGGCTTCGTCTCGAACGGCATCGTCCAGCCGAGGTGATGGGCACCGATGCTGGCGAGGATCAGGGCGTCGCCCTCGTTGTCGTCGGCGATGTGGACCGCTGGCCACATCAGCCGCACGGCTGCGAGGACGTCGGGCTTCTTCGTGCCCTTGCCGGTCGCCCAGACCGCTCGGGTTGTGGGGTTGATGACCACAATCGGCAGACCGCGACCGCGCAACGTGGAGTAGACACCACCCCACAGCACGCATCGATCCCTGTACGACGGCAGGCGGTTGATCCCCTCGGGGATGTCCTCGATCAGGACGAGCGCCGCGTCCGGGGGCACGTGGGCGACAATCCGACGGGTCTGGGCGACGATGCGGTCTGATCGCTCGGGGTGGCGGTCGGTCTCGCGGCCCTTGCGTCCGACGGCCGTGAGTTTCGTGACGGTCGCGGCGTCGAAGAAGTCGCGGTCGAGGATCGCGATCCCCGTCGCAGTGAGGCTGGGATCGATCCCGACGATGCTCACTGATCGCCCCCATCGACCATGGCGATGCCGACAGATCCGTCAGCCGCGGGATCGACGGCGTAGATGACCTGCTGGAACAGCCCGACGCTGGCGATCCGGTCGTCGATGAGGATCGGGTTTGGCCAGGTCATAATCCGTTCGAGAAACCTGCGAATCTGTTCATCCCAAGCGCGTCGCAGCTCGAACGACACGGGGAGTCCCGCGTCGGCGAGCACGTTGTCGAGCCACTCGACCGACACGAGTTCGGTTGATCGACTCGCCTCGCGTCGCTCCCGGTCCTCGCGATTCCGCTGTTGGATCGTGACGGTCCACGCTGTCGCCCAGGGGTTCTCGGCTTCGGCGAATTGCTCGATGTACCGGCCGTTCTCGTCGAACAGGCCTGATGCGCGAAAGTCTCGGCACATCATGCACTCGCACCGCGGCGGCGCCGGCATCGGTCCGATGAACTCCGAGCCCGGGCACAAGACCGGCGAATCGTCTTCGTCGTAGCGGTAGCCGTCGAGGATCGCGGACTCAGCGTGCTCGGCTTCCTCACCGCGGTTGTAGTACGCGTCGGCGGCGCGGGCCTGGTATTCGGCGCGCATCTCTTCGAGGCGGCGGGTGATCGCCATGCCATGCCAATCACGGCCGCAGTGTCCGCACCGCCGCGTCGAGCTGGCAGCGCGGGCCGCCATGCCGCTTTCGCCGGCGGCGAGCTGCTCGTCGATCAGGGCGTCGATCTCGTCGAGGATGTCGCTCACGCTGGGTCCGCCTTCGCGCCATGGTCGCAGCGGTGCGCCTTGCCCGCGATGATGAGCCAGCCGTTGGGATCACACCTGCCGCAGCGGCGGATCGCGGCTCGGCGTTCGTTGGCCTGCTCGCGGCGGAGTTCGGCCGCGGACTTCTGGTCAGTCATCGCCGCCCCGCTTCGCCAGTGCCCGCTCGAGTTCGGCTCGGGCCATGGCGGCGCCGCGGCGGTTGCGCTCGACGGCGTCCGGGTCGTGGCTGCAGACGCGGCCGTTGGTGTATCCGCTGTCGTCACACAGCTCGCAGTCGTCGATCTCGGCGCGACGCTGGGCTGCGGTGGCTCGAGCCTGGGACGCCTTGGCGCGCTTCTCGGCCTGGACGAGCTCGGCCTCCCAGCGTTCGCGAGCCTTGCGGGCGTCAGCGCATGCGCCGCATGGTCGGTCGGTGCCGTCGGGGTGTCGAGGACAGGTTGATGGTGGGGGGTCGTTGCTCGGGGCGAGTTCGTCGCCGTCGTTACGTTCCCCACTTACGTAACCACCACTAATGGAGCTGGAGTATGGAGCTGGAGCAGGAGCTGGTAGGGACCCTTCCCCCAAATCCTCGGGGTAGGTTTCACCCAAACCTTGGGGTAAATCTTCCCCCAAACCGTTACCCAAACCTTGGGGCAAATCTACCGGTAAATCTTGGGGGTAGTCCTGGGGTAACTCGACCCGCAAATCGACCGGATCGATGCTGTCTCGGAGCAGTAGGGCCGTCACCTTCTCGACCGTCCAGGCCTTCAGATCGGGTGCTGCCGAGTGCAGTCGGACGAGCTGGTGGATGATGACGCCGCGGATCGTCTTGGATGCCACGGCGGCGAACGCGTTGGCCATCGAGACGCTCGTCTTCGGGTTCCGCAGCAGTCCGTCGTGCTTGATGAACGACCGGACGAGCACCTCTTCCGAGTCCTCGTCGGCCACGATGAACAGCCGGTCGATCAGCTCGGCGGCGGCCATGCGGACGGTGTCGGCGGTGAGGTCGTCCGCCGCTGCGGCGATCCGCCCGGGCCGCCAGTCGGCGACGCCGCAGTAGGACAGCGTCGGCGAGGTCAGCAGGTAGAAGTAGAGCCACTGGGCATCTCGGGTCAGGCTCCGCCAATCGTCATCTGTCCAGATGTCGAGTCTGATGGGTGCGTATTCACGCGCCACGGTGCGCCTCCTGATCGTCGGGACCGGTCCGGCCGGTCATCGTGTTGTGCTCCGCTGCGCGGGCATTGAGTTCGTTCAGCCGCCACACCAGCGCGCCGGCTGCGGCCAGGACGGCGATGAGGACTGCGGCGGCGATCACGCGCGGTCACCCCCAACGTCGAACAGCGAGGGGGCGGACGCCTGAACAAAGCGAGCGCGACGCTCGGCCGCCTGCTGCTTCGTCACTCCGACGTGGCACGGGTGGCAGAGGGTTTCGAGGTTGTCGTGGTGGTTGTGGCAGCCGAACCCGTAGCCGCGGCCGACGCGCGGGGCGATGTGGTTCACCTCGAGGCGGACCGCGTTCTCCGGTTCACGCCAGTCGTATTGCCCTTCGGCGCCGCACTTCACGCAGCGGTGGCCGTCGCGCTTCTTCGCCGCGTCGCGTGCCATTCCCCAGTCGTGCTGGGCGCGCCACTCGTTCATGCATGAGGCGCTGCACCAGCGGGTCTGGCGGCCCGTCAGCTCGGTGCCGCAGCGGTCGCAGACACCGGCCGTGTCGCCGTATGGGAGCCACGGGCACTCGGCGCTCATCGGTCCGCACCGCCGTTCGCAAGCTCCAGGAGGACGTCGGCATGGCACGGCTGGTCAAGCGGGCACCAGCAGGCGAGATCATGGCCTGCGAGCTCGGCGCGGATCAGATCGATCGATGGGTAGAACCACGTGACGGGGCCGCGTTCACCGCCGAGGAACCACCAGTTCGGCAGGTGAAGCTGGCCGCGTCGCGCGAGGACCTCGAAGTCGCGGACGACCATGTACGCGATTCCGAGCTCGTCGACACTCGGGTACTGCGCGGCGACGTCGGAGAGGTTGATCGGGTTGCCCCACTGGCTCGGCCGCCCAACGTAGATCGTGCCTTCCGGCATCCGCCAGTCCTTCGTGCGCTTGCGCTGGATACGTTGCGGCATCACACATCACCGCCGAGCTGGTCCGCGATCATCCGGACGATGTCGCCGTTCGGCGTCCACAACCCGAGCTGCCCCGCCGCGGGGATCGGATCGCGTAGCGGCCGTGGGTTCTCGAGCTGCAGGTGGGTGATGAGGCGTCGCTGGCGGCCTCCGGCTTCGGTGTAGCGGCTCTCGCCCCAGGGGCGGCAGCATCCGGCGTCGGGGTGGATGTCGACGAGGTCGACGACCCCGATGATCGCGCCCTTCTCGAACTGCCACTCGGGCAGCCGGCCACCGATCGTGTAACCGATGGGGTGCTGGCCATACCAGGCTTGGTGCACCAGCTCGGACTGCGAGCCTCGGTCAGACCAGCGTTGGCCGGCGTGAATCGCGAGCGGCCCACGATAGGACCAGTTGGCGGTGCGGTTCTCGATCGTTTTGCCGCCGTTGACGATGGCCCACGCCCAGGGCTGTTGGACCGTCAGTGCCTTCATGCCGACACCACCTCGGGGAACTCGTCCCAGGTGCGGCCGTCGAGCTCACGGCCCGCGGCCTTTGTACCGACGCGACGCATGAGGTAGGAGCGGCGCCGAACGTCGATGGGAAGATCGTCGAAGCCGTACTGTCCGAGGACGTGCGCCGGGCCGTCGCGATCGATCGCGACGTCGCCTCGTCGCCAGTCGGTCGGCATCTGGGGCGCCCATTCGCCCCACTGTTTGAACAGGAACGGCACGCCAGCGCGCTCGCACTGGTCGCGCAGGGACCGCGCCCAGTCGGGGTGCATAGGCCGAGCGTTGCGGCCGGACTCACCACCCACGATCACCCAGTCGAGGTTCCCGAGCCAGAACACCGAATCAGACGCAATCGGGTCGGGATGCAGGTTGACCGCGCCGAGCAACGGTTCGGCGCTGATGCCCCGCACTGCGGCCGGGGTGTCGAGCAGCGCGGGAATGCGGATGTCGGCCCACTGCTGGTTCTCGACCGAGACGAGGAGATGGACGTTCGGGAGCGGCCACGACCATGACACATCAGTAGCAACAGGTTCGGAATCCCCCAGCCGATAGCGAAACTGGCCAACTCGTACCTGGAAGTCTTCGCTGGACAACAGGGAACGCATGCGCCCGTGCCGCTTCGTGAGCACCTGAAGCGTGTGGCGTCGGGCCATGCCCATAACGGCGAACACCTGCGCGATGTAGTCATCTGGCACCGCGTCGTGGAACAGGTCGGACATGCTGTTGACGAACACCCTGGCGGGTTTCCGCCAGCGGAGCGGCTCGGTGAGTTTGTGCTCGCGGAGCTGGACGTCGAACCCGTTCGGGAATGCCGGCCCGCCGCGGAACCGTTCGGCGATCGTCTCGGCATAGCAGTGGTCGCACCCCGCCGAGACTTTCGTGCATCCGGTGACGGGGTTCCATGTGCGGTCGGTCCATTCGATCTTCGTCGTGTCGCTCATCTCTTCACCACCTTCACCTTCCCTTGCTGACAGTCGACACAGAGCCGACCGTGAACGTTCATGGGGGAGCCGCAGTTCGGGCAGCGGGGGAACTCTCCGACGGGCATCAGATCGGCTCCCAGGGGGTGACGCGGCGACTGACGAGTTCACCCGGAGTGCCGAACTTCCTGCGATTGAAGTCCTCGGCACGGATCGCGCCGTCGAGGGTGTAGAACGGGCCCGCGATCGACGCACTGCAGTCCTCGGTGGCGGGGAACTGAACGCCATACTCAGTCGCGACGGTCGGGTCGGCGAACATGTCGAGCTGATCACTCATGCCACCACCCCCAGCGACTCAGCGACGACCCCGACGAGGTCCCGCGCAGCCGGCGGCGTGACGGCATTCCCCGCCATCCGCACCTGCTCGCGCCGGTTCCCGAGGACGACGTACTCGCCGGGGAAGTCCATCGCGGCGACAATCTCCCGGGGTTCGAGCATCCGGAACCGGACGTCCTCGATGTCGACGGTCGGACGGTCGGCGTCGAGGAGCGACTGGTGGCCGCTCGTCGTGATGGTGCGGATCGGCCCGTCGACCGGGGTCGACATCTGGCCCTGGTCACCGCGAGCGGTGTTGTTGCGCATCAGCAGCGCGTGCTTCTCGACGGTCGTCACGGTGGGTAGCGCTTCGTCGGTCGACTGAGCACCACCCTTGCCGTAGTACGTCGTCACCAGACCGTGGTGGTTCCCGGACGCGGTAACGGTGCACAGCGGGTCTGAGACGGGCCGGTATTTCGACCCGCCGCCACGCAGCTCTGCGATGAACGCGAGCCCGGTCTCGTTGCGGGTGGTCATGGTGCGCGAGGGCTGAGTGACCGGCTGGGCCTGCTTCCCATCGCGCCCCTCGACCGGGACCGCGAGACCGAAGTGGTTGCCGGACGCGGCGATCGTCTGCATCGGACGCTCGATGTCGCGGACTCGGTACTCGTGACGATGCTCGGTGATGAATGGTCCCCAGTACCGGTCGATCCCGGCCTGTATGCGGGCCATCGTCTTCGCCGCCAACGGCCGCGCACGGTCACCGATGCGTGTCCCTTCGAGTGTCCAGTCGATGATCTCGGCGGCCGGACGGAACAGAGGCTCGACGATCTGGTTGCGGCACTTCACCGACGGGCACCGGTAGACGTACTGCGCGCGATACCGCCCCCAGCGGCCGTCGGTCTTCTTGAACGACTGCATCGCCTTGACGGGCCCGCAGTCGGGGCACGCGGCGTCGGGCCGGGTGACACGTTCGAGCTCGGGTCGGCGATTGCCGTGACGCCAGAACACGACGTACATGCGGTCCCGCGACTGCGGTGCACCCTGCCCGAGGGTCTGGGCGTGCATCGAGTTGAGCATCACGATGTGGTGGTCGTAGCCGAGGGATTCCATCGCCATCAGCCAGGCGCGGAACGGCACCCAGTTGAACGCGTCGACGACGTTCTCGACGATCACCGCGTCGTACTGGTGGTGTTCGGCGAACCGCGGGACGTCCCACATCGTCGCCCGGGAGCGTTCGGCCGCCGCGTCGGGCAGCACCTCGCCGAACAGATCGGGCTGGGCGGCTTCGCGTTTGCGGCCCTTCGCGACCGAGTGGTTGGTGCACTCGGGTGACGCCCACAGGATGTCGGTGCGGGGGAAGTAGCGCGGCGAGATCTGGGAGAGGTCGGCGCACAGGTGGTCAGCGTCGGGATGGTTGGTGTTGTGTGTTTCGACGGCGAGATCCCAGTGGTTCGAGGCGATCCGGACCGAGATACCGGGCACCTGGATCGCGCCGGTCGACGAGCCGCCGGCACCGCAGAAGAGGTCGGTCAGGGTGAGGGTCACGACAGCCTCCCCGCAGCACGGAGCACGTCGGCGGCGGCCTCGACGCGATCTGAACGACCTGACCCGCCGTTGTTGCACGCGCGGCAGTACCGGCGCCCCCGGTATCGGCGGGTGTTCTGCTCGTCGTATGGGTGGCCACTGGGGCACCGGTCGACGAGAGCGTGACGCGCGGCGAACGACTCGCCTCGCATCGTGTTCTCGCGGCTGGTGACGGGCTCGATGTGCGCGGGGTTGACGCACAGTCTGTTGCGGCACAGATGATCCGGCACCAACTCGGCCGGAAACGGGCCGTGCAGCATCGTCCAGAGAAGCCGGTATGGCTGAATCCGTACACCGTCGATCTGAACTCGCTCGGCGTAGCCCTTAGCGGTGCGGGCACCAGTCCAGATCCAGCACGGTCCGAGGTCCGGCCGGGCCTCGGGGACAGGCCCGCGAAAGTCGATGCGATCGCCGATCGGGCGGAGCTTCATGCCGGGTGGGTAGTCGCTCATCAGTACCAGTCACCTCCGTCGATGCGGTCGAGTCGTCGCCGCTGCGGGATGTAGAACGTCTTGTCGTCTGGTTCGCCGCCATAGTCGAAGTGTCCGAATCCATTCCAGGTGATCTCGACCCAGACGGTGTCGTTGTCACTGCTCAGTCGACCGTCGACGAGGATGTGGTACTTGCATCCGGCGGCCAGCAGGGCGCGCGCCTGGCCGAGCTGGATCTGCGCTCCGGCGGTGTCGCGGTCACGCCACTTCTCGTGCGGCACGACGCCGTCGGTGCACAACTCGATCAGCTCCTCCCGAGTCAGCTCAGCCGGTGGCTTCGGCGGGTGGAGGTCGTCGAGAAACTGCTGATGTGTTCGACGCAGGTTCTTCGCGGCCAGGACGCGGGCGAACGCTTCCTCGCGCTCAGCCGGCGTCGCGAACCACGCTTCGTCGGCCGTCATCGCGGCGATGTCGGGATACGCGGCGACCATGTCGGCCTTGTACTTTGGTGGAAAGTCGTTGGGATCGAAGTCGCTCACGCCACACCCCGCTCCCGCTCATCCTCACGCGCGACCCGGCGGTCGTAAATCCACTCGTCGAGTCGCTCTGCCAGCGCGAGGAGGGCGACGATCGGGAGGACGACGAGCAGGGTGGCGGCGGCCTCTTGGAGAGGCATGTCGCGGAGGCGCTGTTCGGTATCAGTGCTCACGCGACGTCACCGTCCCGGAGTAGCCCGGCGGAATGGAGTGCGTGCGCGGCGGTCTCTGCGTCGGTCGTGCTCGCGACGAGCCGTGATCCCCAGATGACCCGGGCAGCTACCTCGACTAGGTCCTCGTCTGCAGCCGCCGCGGTCTCGATCCGGTTCGCCTCGTCACGCAGCTGCCGCGCGGTGCGCTCCTGGTCCTCGCCGTCTCCGCCGTGGTCCTTCGGGACCGCGGTCTGCTCGATGATGGTGGCGGCGAACCGGAGGTGTGCCGGCCGCGTCGCCTCAGGGCTGACGCCGTCGAGGTCGGCCCGCATCCGGTCGTAGAAGTGCGAGTAGCGGTAGCGGACCTCGGCGATCAGCCACTCAGCGACGAGCCGAGCATTACGTGCAGCCTCGGGCAGCTCCCCGTACTTCTCGACGCCGAGCGACGCCATGGACGCCTCGATGATGCCCTCATACGTCCTGCAGTCGTCCCGATGCGCGATCGCGAGTCGCATCTCCGGAGACTCCCGTAGCTGCTGCAGCCGCTCGGCGGCGTTTCGCTCCCGCTCGAGCGCCTTCACCCGCTCCCGCTCGGTCTCGTCCCGGTCGATGGCCAGCGCGCGGATCCGCATCACGAAGTCGAAGCTCTCCGGTGAGTACGGTCCCGCTTTGGCGAACCCGAGGGCGGACCAGAGGAGTTCGTACATCAGCCATTCGGCCGTCGACTGCGCCTCGTCCGCCCGGACCAGCGGGACCGAACCCTCGGGGAGTGCGTCGGCATAGGAGACCTCCGCTCCGTCCTGGGACCGCATCACCCAGTCAGCGATGCCGGCGGCCGAGCGGACGACGATCTGACCGTCGGGGGTGAGCCATGCTCCGGTCTCGTGCATCACTCGCCACCCCGCCTCGACGTCGGGACGAAAGCGGCCGCGTTCTGAATCTGCTGCTCCTGGGCCAGTCGGAGCCCGGCGAGGGCGTCGGCGAGTTTCGTGTCGGGTCCGAGCTTCACCAGTTCCTCGATGACGGTGCAGGCGAGTTCGTAGCCATCGGCCAACCCCTGGCCCCAGGTGCCGACGAGGGCCTCGGTGACACTCTCACGGAGCCCGTCGACGCCCTCGAATCGGATGTTGACGACTGTGGTCGGCGTTTCAGGCACGACGCACCTCGATGTCAAGCCGCAGGTGCGGGTACTGGCGCATGACGCCGCGGCGAGCCGAGTCCTCGCGAGAGAACCCGTCACCCGACCGGGCGTCGACCCGATTTCCGTCGGCCGAGAACAGGCGCCAGTGCCAGCGGCCGGCCTTCGTCTGGTGGAGGATGACTCGGCGAGATCTCAAGAAGATGCGCGTCTGGGGAAACCCGCTGCTCGCCAAGCCTGATGTCGGGTCGTCGACCTTGACCGCGATGTTCTTCCCGTCCTTCACCGCGTGGAGAATCTCGGCCAGCTGCTCCTTGATCTCGTCCGACAGCTGCTCGCCGACGAGTTCGCTGATGTCGGTCACTGGTCGCCGTCCTCGTCGTCGGCGACGTCGCTGTCGAGGTCCCCGGTGATCTCGCCGGCGTCGTCGAACAGGCCGCCCTTCTTGTCCTCGTCCGAGACGTCGTCGTCGGGATCGGTCTTGACCTTGTCGTTCGGGCCGCGCTCGGTCTGGTCACCGAACGGGCCAAGCGCGCGGTCGTAGACCACGTACGGCTCGACGTCGACGACAAGCGTCGTCTCGTCGTTCACCTTGCCGAAGTGATGCTTTCGCGCTCTGCCGAGCACGATGTACGCGCGGAGCTCGCCCTCCTTCGGCGGGTTCTTGATCGCCGCGGGGCTCACCCCGCCGACGAACTTGACCTTCGCCTCGGTGACGACCTCGCCGTTGTACTCGATTCCGGACCCGAGGGGGATGTCGGGAGTTGCCTTGTCGATGTCGTCGGGCGCTTGGTGATGTTCGGTCGGCAGGTCGGTCGTCTCGTCGTAGGTGGTCATGGTGTGGATTCCCTTCTGGTGGTTCTGATCCGGCGATCAGAGGTTGGTTACTGGCCGCGGCCCTTGGCGGCGTCGGCGGCCTGGGCCTGCTCGAGGAAGTCGATGATCCCGCTCGCCTCGTCCTTGCTCAGATCCTTCGAGGTGTCGAGCGGTCGGTTGATCTGCTGCGACAGCCATTCGAGTGCCGCGGCCCGCTCGGTCAGCCCTTCCTTCTGCATGACGACGTGGAGCTTCTTGAGCTGCGGATCGGTGATGCGTTCGGCGCCCTGCGAGTTCTGGCCGACCTCGGTGACCTGCTCGGGTTCCGGTTTTGCGCTCGAATCGGAGGCGGGTTCCTCGTCGGGCAGCGGCGGCTGGTCGCTCGGATCGTTGACCTTCTCGGCCTTCTGTGCGGCCTTCTTCGCCGGGGCCTTACGGGTGGCGGTCTTGCGCTGGACCGGCGCCGACTCGACAGCCTTCTGTCCCGTCCCGGTGGCGGGAGTGGTGGTGACATTCGGTGTCGCCTCGACGACTTCGCCGTCGAGGACGTCTTCGATGATCAGCGAGCCGCCCAGCACATCGGGGAACACGCGACGGCATAGCCGCGACGAGGCTCGGGCAACGAGCTTGTCGGCGGGATAGGACCGGATGTCGATCTGCGCTGTTTTCGCGTTGTCGGCGGTGAAGGTGACGCGCTCCCATGCCTCTTCGCCGCGTCGACGGCCTTCGACGACGCAGCGGGTGTCGGTGGACTCCTTGAACCGGATCTCGTGGCCGGCCTCGATGATCCGACGGCGCATGAACTCGGCCGAGAATCCGACCTTCCCCTTGACGACGTGGATGTTCTGCAGCGCGTCGAGCGGGTCGATGCCGAGCTCGGCACCCTTGAGCATCGCGGCGGCGACAGCCTCGGGCTTGCCGCGCAGGCCGTCCGGGACGAAGTCGGTCGATGCGAGGTGTCCGGCCGCCTTGCCCACCTGCACGTAGAGCTCGGCCCAGTCGCGCAGCCGGGTGAACGGGTCGGCCTTCTGCACCGAGAGAGTGGCGGGTACGCCGAATGGTTGGACGGCGCCGAACGGCGAATCCTGCTGGGCGATTTCGTTGGTCACTGCTTGTCTCCTTCGGTAGTGGGTTCACCGAGCGCTATCTCGCGCCAGGCGGTGGCGGTATCTGGGGATCGGAGATGTTGAAGCGTGGTGGCGGCGGCCAAAGCGAGCGTCGCGTGAACCTGGGCGCACCGGATCACAGTGTCGTGAGTCTGGAAGGCTTCGGCGAGCTGTTGGGTTGTGACTCCGGGGATTCCCGCCAACGCGACTTCCGCCATGCCGTCCACCGCCAGATCGACCAGACGCTCCGCCTCGCGGTAGTGATCGGGTCCATTCACGACGCCTCCGCCTCTCGCCACTCGATCGACGCGATGGTCGTCTCCTTGACCGGCTCGACCGGCGCTCCAACGAGGTCCCGCGACTCGTTGGCGAACCGTCGGATCTCGCGGGCGTACCGGAAGTCGCGCCACTGTTGCTCGTCGACCGTGAGGGGGATCAGCTCGGCCGAATCCGAGGTGACATGGATTGCGGCGCAACGCTCGACCTCGTGCATGTCGATCTCGTTGCCGTCGACGAGGAGCTTCTCGAAGTGGCGGTACGCGGCGAGCTGCAGCGCCGTTTCGCCGTAGATCCCCTTCTCGTTCGTCTTCACGTCCGCTAGGACGCGGGTGACGCCGAGCTTCGGGATTGTCAGGTCGGCGATGAGGTCGAGGGTGCCGGCGTAGCCGACTGAGTAGTTCACCCCGGAGGCCTCGACGACGAGTGGCTGGACGTCGAACTGGTCGAGGAATCGGGCGTAGGCCTCGACGTGACCGCGCAGCAGCTCGGGGACGTTGGCGACCTTCTCGCCGTGCACCAGGCGCTCGGCGTAGCCGTGGACCTCGGTGCCGCGCTTCTTCGCCTTGTCGGTGACGCCGTACCGGCCGCCCTGCAGTTTCTTGAGCCGCTCGGCGACGGGGAGGTCGGAGAGCATGTCCCAGTTGTCGACCGCGTAGTCGGCGGTCGCGTTGGCCGCCCAGTTGATCAGCGCCGTCTTCGGCAGCCCGTCGCTGAGGATCGTTGTGACGCCCGGGATGCGGTCGCCGTTGCCGTCGACGTAGTGGTGACCCTTCGCCGTTTCGCGGCGGGTGATCGGGGGCTTGAATCGTGCCATCAGTCAGGCCGCCTCTCAGTAGCAGCTGACGACCGCGTAGCGGCCGGTCGCCGAGTCGGATGCCACCTGGACGCCGTTAACCCAGATCTCGCAACCCGCGTAGTAGCCCTCGGTCTGGAAGGTCGACACCGTCGACTGGTAACTCGATGCCGAGGTGACGCGCTGGACGCCGGACCAGCGGCCGCCGGAGTAGTCGGGGAGTTGAGTGCTGTCGAACGAGTCGATCTCACTGTTCTCGTCGAACCAGTGCGAGGAGCCGTTGAACTGGACGTCGGAGATGAAGACGTAGACGATCCGGTCGCCCGCGGTGGGAAACGCGGGGGAGGCGTTGGCCGGCGGGCCCGAGATGCCCAGTGCGACGGCCGCGGTGGCGGCGAGGGTGGTGAGGAGCTTCTTCACGGGTGGATTCCTTCTCTGTGGATCGCGATGTGGATGGTGTTCTCGACAGGGATGAGATAGGTCGTCGTGTTGGTGTCGACACTGACGAACTTTCCTGAGCCGGTAAGGATCTCACCGGTTCGCTCGGCGGGCTGGGTGTATCCGCGGTTGTCCACGTCCCAGTAGCGGACGGTGCCGGTCCTCGCGCTCACTGGCCGACCCCCGACCCGGCGGTCGGTTCGCACAGCGTGCAGACGCCGGTCGCCAGGCGGACGAACAGCCCGACGAGGCAGCGGGCGCAGACAACGCAGGTGATGTTGTCGACGTGAGTCGGTCCGGTGCCGTGGTCGGTCATGAGGCGGCGACCTGTCCGACGACACCGATCAGCGTCTTGGTCGTCGTGTACGGCGGGATTGTGTCACGGGTGTTGTCGTCCTTGAGGATTCGCTCGACAACGATGGGACCGCTCGCGGTGATCTCGACGCGAGTGATGGCCGAGCGGGGATCGAGTCCGAGGGCGGCGATCGCGGCGTTGATCTGTTCGCGAGTGATGACGTGCGGGTCGTTGCCGATCCAGTTGGGGGCGCTCATGCGATCGCCCGCTGACGGCCATCCTGTTTGGCGAGCCACCGAGCCCACCGACCACACTCGGCGAACGTCCATCCGCGGCCAGGGAACCGACGCCGCAACGGTTTAGGTGTGCATCCCACGGTTTGTGCAGCCTCGACATACGAGGCACCCTCGGCGAGGAGTCGCTCGGCGGTGTCGAGTTGCTCCTGAGTGAGCCGCGGCGGGGTGGGTCGTGCGATGCCGAGCTCGACGCGGCAGCGGGTGACAGTTCGTTCACTGACGCCAAGGAGCGCGGCGATCTCAGCAGTCGGAGTCTTCGCACGGGTGAGAGATCCGACGGCCTCGAGCCGGCGGGCCCGGACATCGTCCAGATCGGCGATGCTCATCGGTCCCACTCCTGCCGGTTGAGCCGGTCGCGTGCTCGGTCGAGGCATTCGACGAGATCGGGTCCGGACTCGGTGATCTCGCGGCGGGCCGCCTTCGGGCGGTACTGGACGACGTCGACGGTGAAGGCGTCGTCACCGGCGGAGGCGCGGCGGTGCGCGATGACCGTCTGGGCGTCGACCCGCGCGGCTGCGTCGGTGAGCTGGCGACGTGCCCGGCCCTCACGCTCGTCGCGATCCCGGATCTGCGCGGTGGTTTCGCGCTCGGCGGCGGCCTGCACCTTCGACGGGATGCCATGGCGGGCGAACATGTCGGCGGCGGTCATCGGGCCACCGCCTCAACCTGGCTGATGAGATCGCGGAGGACATCGACGATCTCTTCGGTGTGCGGTTGGACGGACGTCGGCGAACTCAGCTCGGCGAGGACATCGCGGGCCTGCGCGAGAGTCTCCGCCCGCGTGTTGCTGGCTGAGGGGATTGCAACATCGGCTGTAGAAATTGCACAGCCAATGTCACCCTCGGCCTGTCCTCGCTGGCCACCGAGCCATTCGGAGTGCGCGTCGAGGATGGCTTCGATGTAGTCATCGCCAAGCTCGTCGTCGGGGTCGGTGTGGAACTGCCGGTCGACGACGCTGCGCACGTAGGCGAGTGGCTGTTCCCGGAGCGCCGTGTACGGGTTGGGTGGCGGGTCGTTGGGTACTCCAGTCGGGCCACTCTGATGCCAGGTCGCCCCCGCCTCGAATCCCTCTTCCCATGCGACCTCGCGGCAGCCGAGGTGAGTCAGGTCGGGTCCGGCGACCTGCAGCTCGGAGATCTCCGCCTCAACGACGGTCCCGCCGTTGCCGTCGCGGATGGCGTCGGCGATGTCGAGCAGCGCGTGCACGACGGCGTAGTTCTCGTCCGTGGCATCGCGGAGGGCGACGCTCACATGGTCGATCGGCGTGCTCATCGACGACCACCCGTCGATCGCCCGGCGTCGGTAAACCGCTCGGGCCCGCCCGTCCGGTCAGTGGTGGCGAGGCGGCCGGTTGCGATGTGGCGCAACCGCGGAGCGTCGAACGTGTACTCCTTCAGCTCGCCCTTGACGAGCAGCTCGACGGTGACGCGCTCGCAGCCGTGCTGGAAGAAGTGGATCGCGGCCGCGGTCCCCTCGATGCCGGTCTGGTCGTCGCGGTACTTCTCGCCGAGCTTGATGTCGCTGGCGTATCGCTGCCGCTTGTTCATCGCCGACCGCCCTCCGACTCGACGATCTTGCCGTTGCGGATCACCAGGTGGTCATGGTTGGCGAACGCTCGCCGCACGTTGTCGACGAGGATCGCCGCGGCGAGGATGAGGCCGGCAGCCGCGAGGACGCAGGTCCCCAGGTTGCCGACGATGAGTTGATACATGGGTGGATTCCCTTCACACGGTTGGTGATTGGTGAAATCCCCCGCGCCGCCTTCCCCTGCGGTCACGGGAGAAGATTGTTTAGTGCCGTCGTCGTCGCTTGATCAACTGGACTGGCATCGACGCGTAGCCCGATCCGTGTTGCGCGCAGTAGCCGTTCTCGGCGACTTCGAGCGCCGCCCAGATGACGTCTTGGCCAACGGCGGCGGTGAGGGTGTCCTGGACCTCGGCGGACCCGGCTCGCCACAGGGTCGCGATGGTGGCGAGATCGATTCGGACCGAGGTGGTGGCACCCGTCAGATAGCGGTAGAGAGCGACGTAACGGGCCTGGCGGTCAACGGCTCGGCGCCCCTTGATCCGGCGCGCGTTGCGGGACGCGACGGGGGTGGTCACTACGCAACACCGCCCACGGCAGCGGCATCGTCGACGGTGGAGGGTGAAGGTTGATCCTCGATCAGGTCGGCAACCGTCACGTCGAGAAGCTCGGCGAGGATCTGAATTTCCGAGGCCCGCAACTCGACACGGCCCAGGTAGCGGCGAGAGAATGCTGATTGCGACATGTGGAGCGCGGTGGCCGCCTGGTTCTGCGTGATGCCGGAGCCCTTCATCAGCTCGCGAACTCGAGAAGCGAGTCGCTGACCGGGTGAGAAGTTCATGAATGAGTTTGTAGTCGCTCAGCGACTACCCAACAAGCACAACACGCCGGTATTGAGCGACTTATGTCACGCTCTAGCTTGCGTTTACCCGATTTGCGACTAATATTTCTGGCATGACCGTACTAACGCTGCACAGGGGAAGTCGCGAGGATCAGCCACGATCCAAGGCGATCGCGGGGAGGCTCCGGGCGCTGTTGGCCGAGGAGCAGGTGCCGGCAATCCGCATCGCAGAATCACTGGGGCTCACTCAGTCGAAGTTCGCTCGACGGATGTCCGGATCGGTCCCGCTCAGTGTCGACGAGATCGACGCGATCTGCGAGATTCTCGGGATTCGATTCGAGTGGCTCGTGACCGGAGACGGTCCTCGTTTCGACCCGGATGACGGGTGCCCCCACCAGGGCTCGAACCTGGGACCTGCGGATTAAAAGTCCGTAGCTCTACCAACTGAGCTATAGGGGCCGGGGCCCTGCGGACAGGGCGTCGACGAGTTTACAGGCACGGGCTCGATGGTCCGAGAGGGCCCGCCGATCGGACAGCGACGGTCTTCGACCTGACTGACGCTGTATCAGGACCGGCCGTCGACGATGCCGGATCGGGTGCCGCCCACCCGCATCGCGTGCCGCATCTCGGTGATGGTCGACACGACGACCAGGGTGTCGACCGGGCTGCGATCGGTCTGCAGCCACGACTGGTCGCAGCTGACCGCCAACGCCTGCTCGGGGTCGATGGCGATCCCGCCGACCTCGTTCAGCGCCGCGAAGACAGTCTGCTCCGCCGCCGTACCCGGGTCGTGGAAGACGATCGCTGCCGGTGCGATGTCGACGCGCACGCCGGATGGGTCGATGTAGGCCGTCCCGGTGGACGCTCGCTGGTCTGCGACCGATGCATCGTCGTCGGCATCGAGATCGTCGACCGGTACCGGTAGCAGGTGCCGAGCGACGAACCGGCCGACGGTCTCACGGTCGAACGGCGTCATCCCCATGACGTCGTCCGGGTCGACCGGGCGCACGAAGAGTTGTTCCCCCATCGCTCTTGCATATCATGAACCCGGGATGGAAGGGAGCGAAGGCCCCGCGCTGGAACACCGTCGAAACGCCCCCGTCACCGAGGTCCTCGCCCGGGCGAGAAAACCACCTCCGACCACCTGATTTGTGAATTGTTCGGCGAGTGTCCTAAGCTGAGTCGGCTCCCAACGGAGAACTCCTTACGGAGAACCGGCCCCCTTCGTCTAGCGGCCTAGGACGCCGCCCTTTCAAGGCGGTAGCGCGGGTTCGAATCCCGTAGGGGGTACGCTTGCCCGGCCCCTTGCGGGGACGGAGGGAGCAGACAACAGAACATGGCCCTGTGGCGCAGTTGGTTAGCGCGCCGCCCTGTCACGGCGGAGGTCGCGGGTTCGAGTCCCGTCAGGGTCGCAACACATGTGTGCGATAGGCATTCGGTTCGGGTGCCGTCCGGCCAGGTAGCTCAGTTGGTACGAGCGTCCGCCTGAAAAGCGGAAGGTCGCCGGTTCGATCCCGGCCCTGGCCACGTCTGAACCCCCGGAGTGATCCGGGGGTTTTCTGTTCTGTTCGGCCCGGTCGTTGGTTCGCCGAGTTCGCGTCGGTCCCCCAACTCGTCAGTGCCCCAGCAGTTCCTCCTCATGGTCGGCGACGACGTCACGGATCGCATCCACGACCGCCGCGACCTCCGGTCGCCGGAACGACGCGGTCCTGGTCACCAGCCAGTACGTCAATTGGGCGCCGACGGAGGGCAATACGCGGACGAGGTCGTCGTGGCGATCGGCCATGTAGCAGGGGAGCAGCCCGATTCCGGCGTGGGCCCGGGTGGCCTCGACGTGGACGAACACGTTGGTCGACGTGACGGATTCGGCCATCTGTGGAACGAGGGTGCGCGCCAGGTCGAGATCGTCGACAGCCAGCATGGCGTCGACGAAGTAGATCAGCGGGTGCGTGGTGAGGTCGTCGGCGGATGTCGGTGTGGGATTCTCGGCCAGATAGGTGCGGGAAGCGTAGAGCCCCAACCGATAGTCGGCCAGGGGGATCGCCTCGGCTCGATGGACGTGCGGCTCGCCGACGACGACCTCGATGTCGAGGCCGGTGCGATGCTGCGACGCGATCCTGGTCGCGGTCACGATCTCCACGCTGACCCCGGGATGTCTGCGGCGGACGGCCACCACGGACGGTGCGGCGAGATAGGCGGAGAAGCCGTCGGTGGCCGACATGCGCACCACCCCGCTGAGTGTCGGCGACCCCTCGATGTCGGTCTCCAGTCTGCGGACGGCGCTCTCGATCTGTTCGGCCGCGGCGAACGCCTGACGGCCGCGGTCGGTGAGTTCCCAGCCGGCCGCACCACGGGCGAGGACTCGACCTCCGACGGCCCGTTCGAGCGAGTCGATCCGACGGGCCACGGTCGTGTGATTGAGGCCGAGGACATCTGCGGCAGCGGTGAAGCGCCCGCTCCGCCCGACCGCGAGCAAGACCAGCAGGTCGTCGGAACTGAGCTTGTCAGGGGCCATATCTGCACTATTGCAGATCCGATCAGACGTTTCGGTCATTGCATGCGCACGCTTGGCTATCCAATACTCGGATAACTGCGTGACCCGCATCACACGACTCGATCGAGTGGAGGAGACAATGTCCGGACCAGACACTGCGAGTGCCTCACCAGCCCGGGACGACCGGTCAGGGCTGCGGCGGATCGTCACGGCCTCGATGGCCGGCACCGTCGTCGAGTGGTACGAGTTCTTCCTGTACGGCACCGCTGCCACCTTGGTGTTCTCCAAGGTCTTCTTCCCGGACGGCGGCAACGAGCTCGACGCGATCATCGCGGCCTTCGTCACCTACGCGGTCGGGTTCGTCGCCCGGCCCCTCGGCGGGATCGTATTCGGTCACTTCGGCGACAAATACGGCCGCAAGAAACTGTTGCAGTTCAGCCTGATCCTCGTCGGCGCCGCCACCTTCCTGATGGGCTGTCTGCCGACCTTCGGCCAGGTGGGTTACTGGGCTCCCGCACTTCTGGTCGCGCTGCGATTCATCCAGGGTTTCGCCGTCGGTGGTGAGTGGGGCGGAGCAGTCCTGCTGGTGGCCGAGCACAGCCCGAACCGATCGCGTGCGTTCTGGGCGTCCTGGCCGCAGGCCGGTGTCCCCGTGGGCAATCTCGTCGCCACCATCGTCCTGCTCGTCCTCACCACCTCCCTTCCCGACAGTGCGTTCCTCAGCTGGGGTTGGCGCATCGCCTTCTGGCTGTCCGCGGTGATCGTGCTCGTCGGCTACTACGTCCGCACCAAGGTCACCGACGCCCCCATCTTCGTTGCCGCACAACGCGAGGCCGAGGAGGTCAAGACGTCGTCGTTCAGCGCGATCGAGGTGCTCAAGCTGTACCCGCGCGGGGTGTTCACCGCCATGGGGCTGCGGTTCGCGGAGAACATCATGTACTACCTGGTCGTCACGTTCTCGATCACCTATCTGAAGGTCGTCGTCGAGGCCGATACCGCCGACATCCTGTGGTGGATGCTCGCGGCGCACGCGGTCCACTTCGTCGCCATCCCGCTGGTCGGCCGACTCGCCGACCGCGTCGGCCGACGACCGGTCTACCTCGTCGGCGCCGTCACGACCGCGACGTGGGGCTTCTTCGCCTTCCCGCTCATGGGCAGCGGCCACTACGGACTCATCATGCTCGCGATCATCCTCGGACTGATCTTCCACGCGTTCATGTACGCGCCGCAGCCGGCGATGATGGCCGAGATGTTCCCGACCCGGATGCGGTACTCCGGTGTGTCGCTGGGGTATCAGGTCACCTCGATCGTCGCCGGCTCCCTCGCGCCGATCATCGCGGCGTCGCTGCTGAGTCGATTCGACTCGTCGCTGCCGATCGCGTTCTATCTGGCGGCCGCCTGTGTGATCACGATCATCGCGGTCATCGTGGCCCGCGAGACCAAGGGGATCTCGCTCGAGTCGATCGACGCCGCCGATGCCGCCGCGCATCTCGACGTCGCCCCGCAGCGTGAAGGAGTCTCGGCATGACCGGCGATCTCACCGGACGGCGAGCCCTGGTCACGGGGGCCGCGACCGGGATCGGCGAGGCCTGTGCGCGCGTCCTCGCCGCCCGGGGGGCACTGGTCACCGTCGCCGATGTCGACGACGTGGGAGCCAAGCAGGTGGCCGCCGACCTCGGCGGGCGGGCGTGGCACGTCGATCTCTCGGAGACGGTCGAACTGGACTCAGCCGAACTCGACGTCGACATCCTCGTCAACAATGCGGGTGTCCAGTCGGTCGCACCCATCGAGGAGATGGCGCCGGATGTGTTCCGCCGCATGCAACGGCTGATGGTCGAGGCGCCGTTCCTCCTGATCCGGGCCGCGCTACCGCGCATGTACGAGCGCGGGTTCGGTCGGATCGTCAACATCTCGTCCGTGCACGGCCTACGCGCCTCGGCCTTCAAGTCGTCGTACGTGGCCGCGAAACATGCACTCGAGGGTTTGTCGAAAACGACTGCGCTGGAGGGTGCCTCGCACGGTGTGACCAGCAACTGCGTGAACCCCGGGTACGTACACACCGAGTTGGTCACCAAGCAGATCGCCGATCAGGCGCGCGTCCACGACATGGACGAGGACGCTGTCGTCGAGAAGATCATGCTCACCGAGAGCGCGGTGAAACGTCTGGTCCGGCCCGAGGAGGTTGCGTCCCTGGTGGCGTGGCTGGCCTCCGACGACGCGGCGATGGTCACCGGTGCGTCGTATCCGATGGACGGTGGCTGGAGCGCTCGGTGAGCGTGTGACCGCGCTCGCGTGCCGGCCCTGACCCCGCGTCGCAGACGTAGCGAACACGGCGCCGGGAGACGGTTTTCGCTACGTCTGCGGGGCGGCGAGGGGGAAGGGGTAGCGGACGGAGGTGCCGTGTGACCACGCTCACGTCCACGCTGTCCCCAGTTCTGGTGGGAACCCGGTCGGATGGAACCGTCTACGCATCGGATGCGTCCAACTCTGTGAAGGGGTTGACGGGGAGCGTTGCTCCGATGAGACGTGGGGGGACGGATGGGCGAGACACTCAAGGCTGACCCGGAATGGATCAGCGGTCTGGGCAACTATGTGCTGGCGCTGAACGGCAGTGCCTGGAAGGCGGTCAATCTGGTTGGTGCGCACGCGCAGTCGACGGGTGAGTTCAAGGGGTTGATGGGCAAGCTCAAAGAACCCGTAGACAGTCTGCACACGGCAACCAAGACGCGGATCGAGAGGATTCCACCTGTCCTCTATGGCACGAGTGTCAACCTGAAGCAAGCCGCGTGGGATTACACGACCACCGATCGTGAAGCCGGCCTCGGATTGCGGCACACACGAACCGAGACCTACAACAGCAATCCGTTCATACCGCCGATCGAGGTGCAGCTGGGTCGGGTCCCCGACCCAGTGGTCACCTACGAGCAGGTCGATGACGTCCCGGGAACTCGCGGCTTCGGGAATCCGCGCGCCGTCGACGTGACGGCCCCCGCCAACGAGTCGGTGAACTGGAACGCCATCATCGAGAGTGCGGCGGGTTGGCTGGCCGACGCCGACTCGGCGATTGCGAGCCTGACCCACTGGAGTCCCATTCAGTCGGCCGTCGAACCGGTTGCAGGAAATTGGATGGAACTCAAGCGAATCGGCAAGACGTATGGGAAGACTGGCAGCGCATTCGACATCATCTCCGGTGACCTGGGTACCGGGCACCGAACGGTCGACACCCATTGGGACGGTAAGGCCGCGGTCTCGTACTCGTCCTACAGTGCAGATCTTGCGCGCGGGTTGAACTGGGAAGGGTCGGTCGGCCGCCTGCTGGAACGTGGCCTCACGATGGCCGCAGATCAACTCGAGGCAGCCGCGAAGGCACTCATTGCCCTGGTGCAGAAGGGGCTGTCCCGGCTCGTGAAAGTCGACAGCTTCGAGGGCATTCTGAAGCTGGCTGCCAAAGCCGTCCCGGGAGCCGGAACCGCCGCCGCCGTGGCCGAGGTGACTCGTCTGCTCGCGGAAGTTGCCATAGAAGCGAAAAAGATGATCGTTGAGATCAACAAAGCCATCGACGCGCTCACGACCTTCATCAGCTTTTGCAAGGATCCGGTAGGTTTCGCCACGGGCAAGGCCGAAGGAGCGGTGAAGGAAGAGCTGAAACCCTTCACTGACACGCTGGACAAGATCGCGTTCGCGAACGACGTTGCCACAGCTACCGAGATCGACCGAGTGACGAAACAGCCGAGGACTGCTTACGACCCGGGGACGGGTCCGGGAATCTGGGAGGACCAGCCGTGAGGATCGTTGCCGTGACCATCGCCGTGCTGACGCTGCTGTTGGCTACGACTGCTTGCAGTGGGGCAAACGGCGCCGACAGATCATCGTCCAGTGCGACGCCGCCGGCGGCCGCATCACCGGCGCAGTCCACGACCGAGCAGGCGCCCGTGTCCGAGGACGGCGAACCGCCGACCACGATGACCGCAGAGCAGATCTGCGCATCGTTGACGCCTCAGGACATGGCGCCTTTGACCTCGGGAACGGTGACCGACAAGCCGCAGCCGACGATGAACCTGGGACTGCCCGGTTGCAAATGGCCGGTGGAGAACGGCTACGGGTGGTTGGCGATCGATGTGTTCAAACCGGTCAGCGTCGATGCGATCCTGACGACTGCGGTCAGCCAGTACAAGGTCGGTGACGGAACCGGTTATCAACAGTTCGACGATGACGGAACCACGATGTGTCAGGCGCTGGTACGTACACCCCAGACTCCGGACGGCTATCTTCTCGGCGTGAAGATCGATGGAGCCGGGGATGGTTCGGCCAATCTGTGCACCAAGTCCGTTCCGCAGACCGAGAAGGTGCTCGAGGCGCTGAAATGGTGACCAGATGACCAACGCTGACGAGTTCGACGCGGCATTTCGTGCGCTCGAGTCGGCGATGGGTGACCTCGCCACCGCATCCATCCGGGCCGAGAGCATCGAGTTCCCGGACATCACGTTCGAGTCGGCGGTGGTCGAGGCAGAGCCTGCTGCCGACCCCGGCCGCACCGCCGACGAACTCGCCGATCTCCGACGATGGGCGACGGATGAGAACGCGCGCAACGCCGAGTTCGCGCGTCGCGTGGAGGAGGCGATCGACGCCGAACTCGATGACCTCCGCGGCGGCTGGCTCCCCGATGGACGGCGCGAACAGATCATCGAAGACGTTCGCGCACACATGCTTGCGCAGTTGCGACGATTCGCCTGATGCGACATCGTAGCGAATCCGCGAGCGGCTCGGTGCGCGGTTCTCGTGGCGGCCGCACGACGGTGCTGCTCGCGGGAACTCTCACCGTCATGATGATCGTGGCGACGCTCGGACCGGGAAACGAGCTGGTGCACTTCCTCTCATCCGATCGACGCAGCAGCGGCATCGGGGAGGAACCTTCCGTGCTCCCGGGAGCCTTGCCGGACGGCGGGGAGGAGGCGCTCGACGATCTCACATCCGCGATGGCGCGGCTCGACGCCGCCATCGAGCGAGCCGAGTCGGAGTTCTCGGGCGAATCACCGTGGGATGACGAGAACCCTCCTCGTGTGACGATCTGGCCGGTGTGCGCGACGATGCCGGTCGCACCTCGCGTGGCGGCAGCGATCGAGTGATGGCGGCCGAGGCGAGCCCGTTATCGATTCGAGATGCGCCGTATCGGTGTGGTGTCACCCGCAGCGCGGGAGCGACGCGTCATCACGGTGGGCAGTAGCGTCATCGTCACCGACGGGACGTCGAGCCATTGCGCCCGCGGTGTTCACGAGCAACCCAGTGCGACGATCGGCGGAATCCATGACCAGTGCCCGCATTGCCCCGCTCCCCACCGGAGACCTCGGCGAATCAGTCGATGTCATCGACGTGATCCGTGTGGGTGGACAGTTCCCGCGCCAGAACCGTAAGCCGTTGTACCACTTCACCATCGAGAGTGAGAGTGCCACACGCGCACGCGTGTGCCTCGCCGGCGAGATCGACCTGCTCGCCGCCGCCGACCTGCGGGCGACCCTCGAGGCGGTGAGTGCCTCGACCCGTCAGGTGACCGTCGATCTGTCGGAGGTGACGTTCATCAACTCCCGTGCGGTCGGCATCCTCGTCGAGCATTCGTCCACGCAACCGTGTCGGATCCGCGTGTGCGGTGCCAGTCGTTCGACCCGACTCCTGTTCGAGCTGTTCGGCGCTGCCGAGATGCTGTCCGGAGACCTGCGCACTGCCCGGTGAGCTTCCGGGCAGTGCCGCCGGCGCTTGATCAGCTCTCCGACAGGACGAGATCTGAGGCCTTCTCGCCGATGACGACAGACGGGGCATGGGTGTGCCCCCGGACGATCGTGGGCATGACCGATGCATCCGCGACGCGTAGGCCCGTCACCCCGCGCACCGTGAGCATCGGCGTGACGACGCTGTTGGCGTCATTGCCCATACGACAGGTGCCCACCGGGTGATACAGCGTGTGCGAGTGCCGGTTCAGGACCTCGGCGAGGATGTCGTCGTCCGGGGTCCTGACCCCGGTGTTGGGCTGGGAGATCACCCCGAGAAGTCCGCGCAGGGACGGTGCCTGGGCGATCTCGGCGCAGGCTCGCAGACCCTGCATCATGGCCGCTCTGTCGATACCGTCGGGATCGCTGAGATACCGGGGATCGATCAGGGCTTTCGCAGTCGGGTCCGCGGAGCTCAGTCGGACCGATCCGGTGCTCTTCGGCTGGAGCAGGATCGGGCCCATCACTGCGGCGTGATGGGGATGAGGGTCGCCGAGCCCCTCGTTGTAGAACGCCACCGGGGCGAAGATCACCTCGAGGTCCGGAAGGCGAAGCTCGTTGCGGCTGCGGATGAAGCCATATGCCTCACCGACATTCGAGGTCAGCATGCCGCGCCGGCGGAGCAGGTAGTCGGCCAGCTGCCGAGGTGTCTCCGCGTCGGCGAGCGATCCGGAGTCCACGTCCCAGCCCATCGGGGCGATGAGGTGATCGAGAAGATTGCGGCCGACCTCGGGGTTGTGGGCGACAGTGGTGATGCCGTGCTCGGTGAGATCGCGGCTGTCTCCGACGCCCGACAGCATGAGCAACTGCGGTGTGTTGATGGCTCCGCCGCAGAGAACGACCTCACGGCGCGCGTGGACGGTCCGGGTCTGTCCGGCATGGTCGTACTCGATGCCGATTGCGCGGGTGCCGTCGAACAACACCTTGGTGGCGGTGGCCTGGGTGATGAGGTGAAGATTCTTTCGCTTGAGTGCGGGTCGTAGGTAGGCGTCGGCGGTGCTGAATCGCGCCCCTCTGTGCTGGGTCACCATGGTCTGCGAGAAGCCCTTCGGCTCAGGCAGGTTCGCGCGCTCGACCGGATAGCCGCATTCAGATGCGGCATCGAGGAACGCTCGGGTCAGTGGACGGGGCGAGCGCTGATGTGACACACGCAGCGGGCCGGTTGACCCCTCGTCGTACTCGGTGGCGCCGTCGACGTTCTCGATCCGGCGGAAGTACTCGACGAGCGACGAGAACGACCAGTCATTGCCGGCGCGTCCGGCCCACTCGTCGTAGTCCGCGGCGAACCCGCGGACCCACATCATGGCGTTCATCGACGACGACCCGCCGAGGGTCTTGCCGCGCGGATAGAACACTCGCCGCCCGTTCAGTTCGGGTTGCGGTTCGGTGGAGTAGTTCCAGTCGGAGTCACCGCCGAACAGCTTCGAGAAGGCGGCGGGAATGTGGATGAAGCTATCGGAGTCCTTCGAGCCGGCCTCGAGGACCAGCACCTCGTTGCGGGGATCGGTGCTGAGGCGGTTCGCGACGACGGCACCGGCGGAACCGGTACCGACGACGACGTAGTCGACGGTGCGGGGTGCGGGAACGGGCATGGTGTCCTCTCTCGTGTGAAAGCGTCAGCCGCGCAGCGCGAAGGCGAAGATGGCAGGAAGTCGGGTCGGTCGGGGATGCGCGGCGAACTCCGCGAGCAGTCGACCGGTGGTGGCGGCGGTCCGATTGGTGACGAACCACGGGGGCTTGGGCGACAGCGACCACTCGCCGTGCAGAATGGCGCGCGGTGCGGGTCGGAACGGTCCGCGCACCACAGTGCGTTCGACGTCGGCCAGCAGGAATGCGTTGTGGACGACACCGGTTCCGGACTGGATGTCGTCGATCGTGTGACCCGGGAACGCACCCCAGGTCGCGGCGGCGGTGAGGAAGCCGACGGCGGTCCAGGCGTTCACGGCGACGGTCCCGTAGCGCAGGTCGGCGATCATCGTCTCGAAGTCGTCGCCGAGCCGAGCGATCGACCGAGGGTGCGCGATCACGTTGATCCCGAGCGTGCCGACGAATCGGTTGTTGGCAACATCGGTTGCAGCGGTGAGGAATTCGTCTTCAGAGCCGGGGAGTTCGAGAACGCCGAGGACAGGGGCGAAATATTCGGTGCGCAGCAGGGTCTCGGTGTCGTCGGCGGACAGCCCGGTGACGAGAAGGCGTTCGGCAGCGGTGCCGAGCCGTTCCGATCGCGGATAGGCGTCCCGCGCCGCGGCGACCCGGGCGTCGCTGCCAGGGTAGTACCCGACCCGCGCCGGAGCGGATCTGAACGCGTCACGCAGTGCGTCGAGGAACTCGTCCTTCTGCTCCCAGTCGGAGGAGATGATCACGGCTTGGGCGGCGACACAGTTGTAGCCGCCGTTGTGCAGGCGCTGGGTCGCGACGTGTTCGGCTTGGAATCGCAGATCCGCGGCGCTCCATCGTCCGGGTACGACGATGGTGGGCGAGACTCCGCCGAGCTCGCTGGTGATCGGCTTCGTCAATCGTGGCTCGCCGGATGCCCTGCGCTGTTGGGCCTGCGCGCCGGTACCCCAGACGATCGCATCGTGAGTGGCCGCGCTGCCGGTCATGTGGACATGCGCGACCGCGTCGTGCTGGACGAGGTGCTCACCGACGTCCGCCCCACCCGTCAGGATGCGGATCGCGCCGAGGGAGATCAGCGGTTCCAGCACCCGTTCCAGCACCGGGAGTAGGGGATCGGTGAGTGGGTTGAGTTTGAGGGCGACCACACGATTGTGTGCGAGCAGTTCGTAGATCACGTCGAGCGGGGCGATCGAGGTGATGTTGCCGGCACCGATGACCACACCGATGCCACCGGTCCGTGCGGGGTCGAGCTGCGCGAGACCGGCGTCGGCCTCGGCCCGCGCGCGATCCACACCCGGCTGGAACCACACGTCGGCAGTGAATCCGCTCAGCAGCAGCGAGTCGTACGACGACGACGGCAGGACCCGCACCGTGGTGCGCCCGCCTGCCGTTCCGAACGTGGCTCGCGCGATCGGGCTGCGGCCGGCGGCGAGCGCGCGCAGGGTTTGTGCGGCGGCACCGAGGCCGGTCGCGAAGGCGTAGGGGCCGGAGATCCACTCCTCACCGGTCAGCACCGAATCCGGGTCGAGCTGTTTGATGGAGGACGCGGCGTCCACCCAGGCGGCGGCGTGGGTGCCGGTGAGCGCTCGAACGCGGTCGAGTAGGTCGGCTCGCGCGGACAGTGACGTCCGCGACCATGCCTCTTCACCTGCGGAAAGATCGGTGAGTGCGGCTTCGGTCGCGGGCCGGTGATCGGTGTCGTGGGGTGTGTCGACGCTCATGTGCGCGAATCAACTCCTGTCGTCGTGTCAGGTTCTCGGGCTTGCTCGATGACTGGATTCTTCGCCGTACGGCGCGGTGCCACCATGGGCGACTGCCACGGAGGCGTCGCTGTGAGGTTGTGCCCGTGCACAACGGCGATATGACACAGCTCACGACATACCGCTACGATCGCCGATGTGGTCACCTCTACCGGCAACTCTCCCGCGGCCGCGCTCGCCGTCGATCTGCTCGCCGATCTTCCCGCGCTCACCGACGCCCTTGTCGACCGCTTGCGGTCGGCGGAGGAGACCTACCTCGAGTCGCAACTACTGACACCTGACCAGCTCGTCACGACGTGCACGGAGAACCTCCACGCGGTGCTCGAGGTTCTCGCCGGACGTGGACGTGTGCGGATCGACGTCGCCCGCGCGACGGGACGACTCAAGGCCGAGCAGGCGATCCCGCTGGCCGCGGTTCTGCGCGCCTACCGCCTCGGTGGGCAGCTGATCTGGGAGCAGATGATGCGTCGTGCCGACAGCGTCACGCCGGTGGAGTTGCTCGACATCCCTGCGCAGCTGTGGGCGGCGATCGATGCCTACTCGAGCGCGGCGGTCGAAGGCTATCGGGAGACCGAGATCCTCCTCGCTCACGCCGATGCCGAAGCGCGAGCGCTGTTGGTACGCACCGTCTTCGACGACCACTCCGACAACCCCACGGTGATCATCGACGCGGTTCGTGCCCTGGGACTGCCCGAGCGCGGTTGCTTTGCCGTCGTGTCGGCGGAGGGGGCAGAGCCGCGCCCGGCGACGGCCGGTGACACCGCAACCCGCTTGCATGACAAGGGGATCACCTCGGTGTGGGACACCCGACACGACGGGTACCTCGGGCTGATCTGTGGACGATCCGACACCGATGTCGACGCGGCGGTGAACGATGTCGGTGCGGTGTTCGATCAGCGGGTGGGAGTGAGTCGGACCTTCGCCACGTCGGCGGGGATCGTGCGGGCCGTCGACGAGGCCCGGCTGGCCCGACGTTCTGCGCCCAGTGGTGCCGGCACCGTCATCCGGTACGAGAGTCTCTCCCTGGCATTGTTACTCGTCCGTGTCCCCGACGCGGCGCAGGAGGTCGCCGAACGGACATTGGGGCCGCTGCTGGAACTTCCCGACGCCGAACGCGACGAGATGCTCGCGACGCTCGAGGCGTGGTTCGAGTGCGACGGCTCGACGGCGGCAACCGCGGACCGGCTCCATTTCCATCGCAACACGGTGCTCTATCGCCTGCGTAAGATCCGCGACCTCACCGGACGCGCGGTCGAGAAGCCGATCGATGCCGCCGAGCTCTACCTCGCGTTGCGCGCGGTGCGGATGCAGGGACACGCAGCACGCTGATCGGTTCCACGGATGTTCGCGGCCGAATCCGGAGGGCACCGCACGGCATGTGCATCCGGACAGCAGCACGGCGGATCACCTTGTGGCACCGACCATCGACTCACGCCGTACCCGTCGAGCAGAATTCTCGCCATCACCCCGCCATCACGACCGGAGTCCCCAGATGACCAATCTCGCACTCAATCTCGTCGCCACCGCCCGCGCGCATGGCGATACCGTCGCGCTGCGATGCGATGAACTCGAGCTGAGCTTCACCGAGTTCGATTCGGCGGCAGCACGAATCGCGACGCTGCTCGAGCGAGAAGGTGTCGGACCGGGTGATCGGGTCGGCATCATGCTGGGCAACACGCCTGCCTTCGCGCTGACGTTCTACGGGATCCTTCGCCGCGGCGCCATCGCGGTGCCGATGAACCCGTTGCTGAAGAGTCGCGAGATCGAGTTCTACCTGACCAACACCGGCGCGGACGCGCTGTTCGCGACGCCGCAGTTCGCGGAGGAGGCACGCGCGGCCGCCGACGCTGCGGGCAGCCGGCTGTGGCTGGTCGACGATGCGGGGCTCGCCGAGTTGATCGCGGATCTGCCCGCGCAGCCGCGGCCGGTCGACCGCGAGTCCGGCGACACCGCGGTCATCCTGCACACCTCGGGGACCACGGGAACGCCGAAGGGCGCGGAGCTGACCCATGGGGGTCTGGCACGCAATTGCGAGGTGACGGCGCGGACGCTGCTGGGGATCGGTTTCGGCGACGTCGTCATGGGTTGCCTGCCGCTGTTCCACGTCTTCGGTCTGACGTGCGGGATGAACACCTCGGTGCTCGCCGGGACGACTCTGACGCTCATCCCACGATTCGACCCCCGGACCGCGCTGCAGGTGATCGAACGCGACCAGGTCACCGTCTTCCTGGGAGTGCCCACGATGTACGCCGCGATGCTCGGCGTCGCGCGGGAGTTCCCGCACTCCGCCACCGCGAGCCTGCGTACCTGCGCGTCCGGTGGGGCGTCGCTGCCCGTTGCGGTGCTCACCGATTTCGAGAAGACCTTCGGCTGCATGATCCTCGAGGGATACGGATTGTCGGAGACCTCTCCGGTGGCGTCGTTCAACCATCCCGACAAGGAGCGAAAGGCGGGCTCGATCGGCACTCCGATCGAGGGCGTGCGGATGCGCGTGGTCGATGCCGACGGCACCGAGGTCGGCACCGGGGAACCCGGCGAGATCCAGATCGCCGGCCATAATGTGATGACCGGCTACTGGAACCTCCCGGAGGCCACCGCCGACGCGATCGATCCCGACGGCTGGTTCTCGACAGGCGACATCGGGACCGTCGATGCCGACGGCTACCTGTTCATCGTCGACCGCAAGAAGGACCTCATCATCCGCGGTGGATACAACGTGTATCCCCGGGAGATCGAGGAGGTGCTCTACGAGCATCCCGATGTCGCGGAGGTGGCGGTCGTCGGAATCCCGCATGAGACGTTGGGGGAAGAGGTGGGTGCGGCGGTCGCGGTGAAACCGGGGGCCGGCGTCGAGCCGTCCGAGCTCGTCGATTTCGTCCGGGAGCGGGTCGCTGCCTACAAGTACCCGCGGCACATCTGGTTCCTGCCGGAGCTTCCCAAGGGCGCGACCGGGAAGATCCTGCGTCGCGAGATCAGCGCACCCCAGGCCCTCGGAGCCTGAGGACGCAGGGGGCGCGGGCACAGCGCATTCCCGCGCTCGGCGGCGATCGACCGAATCGGGTGGCGCGGAGAGAGCTTCGTACCATACTTTCCCCATGACCGAATCGCGCAGTTCGCGCGCCAACGCCGTGGTGGTCCGCAGCATCTACGGGACAGCGGCGGTCGAGTGGTTCCTGATCTTCGCCATCGGGACGATCCTCGTCACGCGCCTGTACCTGCAGCTGACCGGCTATCCGCAGGTCGGGGGCGGCACCCTGCACATCGCGCATGCGCTGTGGGGTGGCGCGCTCATGATGCTCGCGTTGGTGGTCGGCTGGCTGTTCCTGGGACCGGCGACGCGGATCATCGCGATCATCATGGGCGGCATCGGTTTCGGATTGTTTCTGGACGAGGTCGGCAAGTTCGTCACCAAGGACAACGACTACTTCTACGGGCCGTCCGCGGAGATCATGTACGTGCTCGTCGTCCTGATCCTGCTGATCAGCCGGATCGTGCGTGACGTCAAGAAGCCGACCGTCGCCGAGTCGATGGCCAACGCGGCCACCATCGCCGCCGACGGCATCTCCCACGGACTGCCCGCCCGCCGCCGACGGCAGGCCGACGAGTTCCTCGACGTCGCGTCCGCCCGCGGCGCCGATCCCGCTGTCGTCGAACACATCCGGGGCCTGCTAGAGGCGAGTCAGGATTCACCGGACCGGCTGATGCGTCTGCGTGACCGCGCGACCTCCCTCATCCCCGGCCTGTTCCGCAGTCCGCGATGGGTGACGATCGTGGGCTGGTTGCTCGTGATCAGTTCCGTTGGCACATTCGTCGTCGGCATCCTGGGATGGACGTTCAACGATCGCGACATGGGCGACGTGGCGCTCTACTTCGAGATCAGCCGCAACACGAAGGCCAGCTGGATTCTGTTCATCAGTGGCGTCGCCACGTTGGCACTGTCGCTGCCGGCGATGATCGCGCGCAACCGGACCGAGCGGCTCTGGCCGCTGCGGTCCCTGCGTCTGGCCGCACTCGTCTTCACGTTGACCAACGCTCTCGTGGACTTCGCTCTCGAGGGTTTCGGGGCGCTGTTCAACCTGGCGATCGGGTTGTTCGCCCTCGCCGTGATCACCTATCACCTCGGTGAGCGGGTCGCCGCGGCCGATGTCGATCGTGATCAACTGAGAGTGTGAGCACTCTCGATCGCGCATCCGTCACCGCCCGGGTCTCCGGTTTCGAACGGCGGGTCGCCGACGTCGGAGACGCGCGGGCCGCAGCGGTCGCCCTCACCATCGCCGAGCGCGACGGACAGCACGGCATCTGGCTGACCAAGCGTCCCGCGACCATGCGACGACACGCCGCGCAGTACGCGCTCCCCGGCGGTCGTCTCGATCCCGGCGAGGACCAGCCGACGGCCGCGCTGCGTGAGCTGCATGAGGAGATCGGTATCGATCTGCCCGCCGACAGTGTGATCGGCATGCTCGACGACTATCCGACGCGGTCCGGTTTCGTCATCACACCTGTCGTCTGCTGGTCCGACGGGACGCACATCCCGGATCCCAACCCGGATGAGGTCTCACAGCTGTTCTTCGTGACCTTCGACGAACTGATGGTCGAGCCGCGGTTCCTCACCATCCCCGAATCGGACCGACCGGTCATCCAGCTCCCCATCGTCGGTGCCCTCGTGCATGCACCGACGGCCGCGGTCATCTATCAGTTCGCGGAGGTCGTCCTCCGCGACCGGCACACCCGCGTCGACGGGTTCGAACAGCCCGTGTTCGCCTGGCGTTAGGCCCCGGGCAAAAAATCCGGCGAACCCGGGAATGGAATCGGACCACGGTCCGTTTACAGTGGTGTTGGGCCGCGACGGCCCACGGACCAGAACCCACGAACACGTTCACGTTCAACCTGGAGGAACCACCATGACCACTGCAGTCTCCGCTCCCATCGCCGCCGGCACCTGGATCATCGACCCCGCCCATTCGGCAGTCGCGTTCTCCGTCAAGCACCTGATGGTCAGCAAGGTGCGGGGCAACTTCGAGTCGTTCTCCGGCACCATCACGGTCGCCGAGGACGGCACCCCGGCCGTGCAGGCCGAGATCGACGTCACCTCCATCACCACCGGCAACGAGCAGCGTGACGGCCACATCAAGTCCGCCGACTTCTTCGACGCCGAGAAGTTCCCGAAGGCGACCTTCGTGTCGACCGGAGTCGCTCCCAAGGGTGACGACTACATCCTGACCGGCGACTTCACCCTCAAGGGCGTCACGAAGTCCGTCGAGCTGACCCTCGAGTTCAACGGTGTGAACCCCGGCATGGGCCACGGCCCGGTCGCCGGCTTCGAGGCCACCACCGTGCTCAACCGCAAGGACTTCGGCATCGACATCGACATGCCGCTCGAGGGCGGCGGCGTCGTCGTCGGCGACAAGGTCACCATCACCCTCGAGATCGAGGCGGGCCAGCCGGCCTGATCGAGGTCAGCTGACCCGGCGGTCCGCCGATCCCGACCACAGCGTCGGGCCCGGGCCGTCCGAACAGAAAGAGCCGACACCGTGCGCACCCCGGCGCGGTGTCGGCTCTTCTGTCTCGACCTCGTCTGTGACCTGCACCATACGGCGGTTCGGTACGCTGGACGCAGCCGCTGGGCAGGGAGGTGGCCGTATGGGACGACCACACGGCCCCCGAACCGACGCCGTCGGGTCGGGGGTTCGCCTTCGCGCGCACACCCGGATCTGGGGACGGCGCATCCCGCGGTCCCCGGACTGGGCCGACCTCTCGGTGGACGACCGTGCCTGGATGGCACGCTGGGCCACCGTGGGTGCGGCGATCGCGATCGGCACCACCAACTGCGTGGTCGGTGTCGAGACGTTCCTGCTCGTGCAGTTGGCGTTCAACGGCGGCCAGCTGACCGTCGACACCACGCTCGGTGCCCCCAACTTCCCGTCCGTCGTGATCGCGATCGTCGTCGGCCTCATCATCAACGTGGCGCTCGGCCTGGCGGTGTTCAAGCCGCAGCTGCGCTGGTTCGTCAGCGGACGTCCCGCGGACCACGCCCGACGACGGGCCGTGCAGCGCATCCCGATCCATCAGGTGATGACCACGCTCGTCGCGTGGGCGGTGGCGGTGCTGTCGTACGTGCTCACCGCCAACGAACTCACCGCGAAGACCGTCGTCGGTGTCTCGGTCGCGTTCATGCTCGCCGGCTTCTCGAGCTCGTGCATCACCTACATCTTCGCCGAGAGCGCTGCTCGTCCGCTGGCCGTGGTTGCGCTGCAGGACAATCCGGCGCACCACGTCATGCACGGCGTGCGGTCGAGGATGATCGCGGTCTGGGCGGTCAGCTCGGCGGTCCCGATGCTCGGACTGCTCATCATCAACGGCGGACGCTGGGCGGGGATGCTGCCGCCCGCCCCCGGACCCGTCGACTGGGCGACGGTGGTGCTCGCGCTCGTCGGTCTCGCGGCAGGCGCGCGCGTGGTGGTCCTGGTCGGCAAGGCCATCGCCGACCCGCTGACCGATCTGCGTCGGGCCGTGGAACGTGTGGACCAGGGGGACTACGCCGCCCAGGTGGCGGTCTACGACTCGTCCGAACTCGGCGTCCTGCAGCACGGCTTCAACGAGATGGTCGCCGGGCTCGACGAGCGGGAACGCATGCGGGAACTCTTCGCGCGCCACGTCGGTGACACGGTCGCCGAACTCGCTCTCGAACGCGGCGTCGGCATGCACGGCACCAATGCCATCGTCGGCGTGCTCTTCGTCGACATCGTCGGCTCGACGACGATTGCCGCGCAGCAGGATCCGCGCGACACCGTGAAATTGCTCAACTCGTTCTTCACGATCGTCGCCGACGTCGTCGACAACCACTCCGGATTCGTCAACAAGTTCGAGGGTGACGCGGCGCTCGCGGTGTTCGGGGTGCCGGTCGCGATCGACGAGCCGGCCGCGGCAGCCCTGGCGGCTGCGCGGGATCTGGCCCTGCGTCTCGACGAACTCCCCGTGCGATGGGGGATCGGCGTCTCGTCTGGCATGGCCTTCGCCGGGAACGTCGGTGCCGAGCAGCGCTACGAGTACACCGTGATCGGCGATCCCGTCAATGAATGTGCCCGCCTGTCCGAACTCGCCAAGGGCGCCGCGGTTCCGGTGCTCGCCGGCGATGCAGCGGTCGCCGCCGCCGGCCCGGAGGCCGAGAACTGGCGGTCGGTCGGTTCTCGTACCCTCCGTGGCCGCCCCCGGCCGACCGAGGTGTTCGTGCCCGAGGAACTCGCCGCAGCGAACTCCTCGCCGATCGTCACCGGTGTCCTCTCCGGACTGCTGCGGCCGGTCCGGCGGGCCGGACTCCTCGGACTCATGCGACTGCCCCTCGACCTCTTCGGCCGTTGACGGTCCCCGGCGGCGTCAATAGCGTGGGGCCATCAGTCGAATGAGCAGGGGGTCGTGAGCATGAGTGGTTGGTCGACGTCGGACATCCCGGATCAGTCCGGTCGCACGGTGGTGATCACCGGCGCGAACAGCGGCCTCGGTGCGGAGACCGCGAAGGCGCTGGCCGCTGCCGGCGCTCAGGTCATCCTGGCCTGTCGCAACACGCAGAAGGCCGATGTCGTCGCGCGCGAGATCGGGTCGGCGGCGACCGTCGCGCAACTCGATCTCGCCGATCTCGACTCGGTCCGCACCTTCGCCGACGGCCTCGGCGGCGCCGACGTCCTGATCAACAACGCGGGTGTGATGGCGATCCCGCACAAGCGCACCGCCCAGGGTTTCGAGATGCAGATCGGCACAAATCATCTCGGGCATTTCGCGTTGACCGCGCTGGTGCTGGACAAGATCACCGACCGGGTGGTCACGCTGTCGTCGTCGATGCACCAGATCGGCCGCATCGACCTCGGCGACCTGAACTGGGAGACCCGCAAGTACCGGCGCTGGCGCGCCTACGGGGACTCCAAGATGGCCAATCTGATGTTCGGCAAGGAACTCGCGGATCGTCTCGCGGCCGCCGGGTCGACGACGACATCGGTGATCGCGCATCCGGGCTACGCGGCAACCGAACTGCAGGGACGGTCGGAGACCGTCGAGGACGTCTTCATGAATCTGGCGAACAAGGTGGTCGCGCAGTCCGCAGCCGCCGGAGCACTGCCGACCCTGTACGCGGCGACGTCACCCGACGCCGCGAACGGCACGTTCTACGGGCCGACCCAGATGTTCGGCTCGCGTGGTGCGCCCGGGGTCTCGGGCTACAACAAGCGCGCCGACAACACCGCGATCCGAGACGGCCTGTGGGCGGTGTCGGAGAAGCTCACCGACACCACCTTCGCCGTCGGGCCGGGCGCGACTACCTGACGTCGAACTTGATGGAGTTCGATGCCCCGGAGATGCCGTCGGTGACGGTGATCGAGTAAGAGCCCGGCGCACGCAGCAGGAACGACTTCACCGCGGTGCAGTCGCGGGTCTTGGTCAGCTGCGCGGCCTTCGGCACCTTCGGGCCGTCGAGCCGGATCTGCATCCCGCACTCGTTGCCGTCGACAACCGGGCCGGAGTCGATCGTCGAGTTCCACCGCACCCCGAGGCGTGAGTTGCGCGGGAAGACGTTGGGCGAGACGGGTGTCACCTTGGGTGCGTACGTCCACACGTTGATCGACTTGACCCCGTTGGGTGCGTCCGGCCGTCCGAGTTTGCCGAAGTGCTGGGGCTTGTTGCCCGACGACCCGAGCGCGGCACTCCCGGTGTCGAGCAGGTCCGAACTGCCCGAACCGCCCGCACTGCCGGAGCCGCCCGAGCTCCCGAGCAGGCTGTCGAGCGGCGCGGCCGTGGCCGATCCGACGACCGCGGGTGCGGCGAGAGCTGCCGCGGTTGCGGCGACGGTGAGTGCGGTGGCGGCGACAGACTTTCGGATCATGGTTCTCTTTCACTCGATCCCCGGGGCATGAACGACGTCCCGATTCAACCACTCCGTGACCATCTCGACACCCCGGGGTGCGCCCCGTGCGGTCGATGCGCCGGGTCTGCCGGTTACGCGAAGTACCGCATCGTCAGACGGGTGGCGCGGCACCGGATGCGGGCTTCGATCACCACACGCCGGGCGGGCGGAACTGGATGCTGATCCGCGGTCCCACGCCCGGGTTCTTCGGGATCGCGTGCTCCCACGTCCGCTGGCAGCTGCCGCCCATCACCAGCAGATCGCCGGGTCCGACGACGAAGCGCAGTGACGACCCGCCGCCGCGCGGCCGCAGCATCAGCGGCCGGGGTGAACCGAGCGACACGATGGCCACCATCGTGTCGTCGGTGGAGCCACGCCCGATCCGGTCGCCGTGCCAGGCGACGCTGTCGTTGCCGTCTCGGTACAGGCAGAGGCCTGCGGTCGCGAATCCCTCCGGCAGTTCGTCGCGGTAGTGGCGGGAGAGTTGATCGCGAGCCTCGACGAGCAGTGGATCGGGGAACGTCGCCGCGTCGAGGTAGGTCGCCAGCAGCCGAGGGACGTCGACCACGCGGTCGTACATCCGCCGGCGCTCGGCACGCCAGGCCGCGCCGTCGCGGAGTCGGTCGAAGAGGAGTTCCGAGCCGGAGATCCATCCCGGACGCAGGTCGACCCACGCGCCGTCGGAGAGCGACCTCCGCTGCGTCCCCGCGAGATCGCCGAGCTGTGTTCCGGCGTCGGGCTGGTCGAACAGCGAGCCCTGGATACCCGCATTCATGGTCGCGAGCCTACCGGAGTGGCGAACACATGTTCGATGATCTCTCCCAGAACTTGCGGCCCACGAGGCCTTGGCCACAAACGACGGCCGGAAAGTGGCACGATCCGCAATCTTTTGTTATCCAGTACCAAGTGGTAGTCACTAACACTTTGTGGCGGCCTCGTTCGTACGACGATTCCGAAGGGATGGCCCATGGCCTCGTTCTTGTATCGCATCGGAAGGTTCTCCTTCCGGCACAAGTGGTGGGTGATCGCCGTCTGGCTGGTGGCCGCCATCTCCGTCGCCGGCCTGGTGGGAGCGCTGAATCCGAAGTTCGCGAAGGACTTCAGTCTCCCCGGGACCGACTCCGGAACGGCGACCTCGCAGGTGGAGGAGTACTTCCCCGAGGTCATGAAGCAGCAGACGCAGGCATCGACCAGCGTGCTCGTGGCCGCTGACGACGGGCTCGCAGCGCATGCGTCGCAGATCGACGGACTCGTCGCCGACCTGCAGAAGCTCCCGGACCTGACCGACCCGGCCACCGTCGTCAACCCGGACACCGTGGCGAAGGCCCGGCCCGCGCTGGCGTCCTCGGTGATCGGCGACGACGGCAAGGTCGGACTGATGCAGATCCGGCAGAACATCGAGATGACCGATCTCACCGTCGATCAGAAGGAACAGCTGCAGGAGATCCTCGCCGACCACCGCGGTGGTGGATTGCAGGTGGAGGCGACCGGTTCGCTGATGCAGGTGATGGAGGCCGGCGGCAAGGCCGAGATGATCGGTTTCGCCGTGGCGTTCGTCGTGATGATCGTCGCCTTCGGTGCGCTCGTCGCCGCCTTCATCCCGCTGGTCACCGGCCTCGTCGGCGTGATGCTGACGATCATGCTGCTCACCCTGTCGGCGGAGTTCCTCAGCATCAACGAGACCGCAACCGCGATCGTCACGATGTTGGGCATCGCCGTCTCCATCGACTACGCACTGTTCATCGTCTCCCGGTATCGCAACGAGGTCAGACGTGGCGGCAGTCGGGCCGATGCCGCCGGACGGGCCGTCGGCA
The DNA here is from genome assembly GCF_003797825.1 of Gordonia sp. OPL2. Classification (GTDB taxonomy): domain Bacteria; phylum Actinomycetota; class Actinomycetes; order Mycobacteriales; family Mycobacteriaceae; genus Gordonia. The sequence continues at coordinate 12,777 of NZ_RKME01000024.1, read as the reverse complement.
CCGCGGGCACGGCCGTCGTGTTCGCCGGCATGACCGTGATGATCGCCGTCGTCGCGCTCACGGTCATCGGCATTCCGCTGATCACCCAGATGGGCCTGGGCGCCGCGTCGGCCGTTCTCGTGGCCGTCATCGCGGCCCTCACCCTGATCCCGGCACTCCTGGGTGCCGTCGGGCGATTCGCGTTCACTCCGCGCATCCCGTGGATCCGGCATGCCGAGGAGTCCGACACCGCAGACACCCTGGGCGTGAAGTTCGGGCGGATGGTCGTCAAACGGCCGCTGCCCTACGTCATCGCCGGGCTCGCGGTGCTGATCCTGGCCGCCATCCCGATGACGAAACTCGAACTCGGCATGTCGATGACGAGTGACGACGAGGCGCCCGCACAATCGTTGCTGCAGCGCGGTTTCGGTGAGGGCATCAACGGACCGCTCCTCGTGGTCCTGCACAGCGACAACGGAGACGTGGCCGCCGCCGCCGACCGTACCGTCGCGCACATCAAGACCCTGGGTGACGTCGCGAACACGAACACCCTGATCTGGACCGGCAACGGCAAGACCACGCCGAACGTGGGCGCCGACACCGCGCTCATCTCGGTGACGCCGACCAGCGCGCCGTCGGACGGGGCGACACACGATCTGATGGAGGAGATCCGCGCCTACACGCCGTCGGCGGAGGCGGCGGGTGCGCAACTGCACGTCGGCGGACAGACGGCCATCATGTCCGATCTGTCGGCCAAGCTCGACAAGGCGCTGCTGCCGTACCTCGTCGTGGTCGTCGGACTCGCGTTCCTCATCATGATCGGTGTGTTCCGCTCGATCTGGGTTCCGCTGATCGGCACGATCGGATTCATCTTCTCGGTGTGCGCGACCTTCGGTGTCACCGTGGCGATCTTCCAGGAGGGCACCTTCGGTCTGATCGACAACACCAAGCCGATCCTGTCGTTCCTGCCGATCTTCCTGATCGGGCTGGTGTTCGGTCTGGCGATGGACTATCAGGTGTTCCTGGTGACCCGAATGCGGGAAGAGTATGTGCACGGCATGTCGGCGAAGGACGCCATCATCGCCGGCTACCGACACGGCTCCCGCGTCGTCACGTCGGCCGCGATCATCATGATCAGCGTGTTCGCCGCGTTCATGCTGTCGCCCGACACGACCGCGAAGATGATCGGGTTCGCGCTGGCGGTGGCAGTCGCCTTCGACGCCTTCATCATCCGGATGATGGTGGTGCCGGCGATCATCGCGATGCTCGGAGATCGCGCCTGGGGTCTGCCGAAATGGTTGGATCGGTTCGTGGTGAACTTCGACATCGAGGGCAGTGCGGTCCGCGACCGCGGCCTGCCGCCCTCCGACAGCGAGGCCGCACCGCGTGAACCGGTCGGATCACCGAGCTGAGTCCCGGGTGACACGCCACTAATCCAGGAGGTCAGGGCATGGCCACACCGACGACGACCCCGGGCACCACCGGCCCGGGGCGTCGGATCGGTCTGCGGGAGAAGAACAAGATGCGCACCCGCACGGCGATCCGCGACGCGGCGATGAGATTGTTCGCCGAGCACGGCTACAACCAGACGACCGTGGAGCAGATCGCCCGGGAGGCCGAGGTCTCCCACACCACCTTCTTCCGCTACTTCTCGTCCAAGGAGCAGGTGGTCCTCTCCGACGACCTCGAGGATGCCCGCGACGAGGCTCTCGCGGCCATCCCGCCCGGCCTCGGCCACTTCGGCCTGCTGCGTCGGCTCGTGACCGATCTGTTCCGGATCGGGACTGCCGATGCGTGGGCCAGCAATGCCGAACGGATGCGGCTCATCCAGTCCGAACCGGCGCTGCGTACCGCGTACCAGATCGAATCCGACCGGGCGATCTCGGAGGCGACGGACTTCTTCGCCGAGTACACCGGGACCGATCCCGACGATCTGCGCCTGCGGGTGTTCATCGCCGCCGCCGGCGGCGTCATGTTCCACTTCGCCCGCGCGGCCGACGACGTGCTCGACGACGACCTCCTGTCCACCCTGCTCGGGGCGATCGATCTGCTCGAACAGGGCCTTCCGTTGCAACCGAAGTCCTAGCGAAAGGGTCACTCCCATGGGTCGTCTCGACGACAAGGTCGCCTTCATCACCGGTGTCGCACGCGGGCAAGGTCGTGCCCACGCCGTCCGGCTCGCCGCCGAAGGGGCGCAGATCATCGGCCTCGATCTGGCCGGACCGCTGCCCGGCGTCCCTTACGACCCGGCCACCCCGGCCGATCTCGACGAGACCCGCCGCCTGGTCGAGGACGCGGGTGCGAAAGCCGTTCTGGTGCAGGGTGACGTCCGTGATCTCGACGCCGTCTCCGCCGCCGTCGCCGAGGGCGTGTCGGTCTTCGGCGGTCTCGACGTGGTCGTCGCCAACGCCGGCATCTGCATCCCCGAGACCTGGGACGAGGTGACCCCGGCCAGTTTCCGAGACACCCTCGACATCAACGTGACCGGCGCATGGAACACGGTCACCGCCACCGCGGGACACCTCATCGGTCGCGGTGGCGGCTCGGTGATACTCACCAGCTCACTCGCCGGAAAGAAGATGCAGCCCTTCATGGTCCACTACACCACCAGCAAACACGCGCTGGTCGGGATGACGCGGGCCTTCGCCGCTGAGTTGGGCAATCACAACATCCGCGTCAACAGCATCCATCCGGGCGCCGTGGCGACGCCGATGGGGTCGGGTCAGATGGTCGCGCGCATCGAGCAGACCAACGCGGCCAACCCACGCCTGGCCGGCATGGGCATGACGTTCCTCAACCAGTTCGTCGCGGACGCCGACGAGATCGCGAACGTCGTCGCGTTCCTCGCCTCCGACGAGTCGAAGTTCATCACGGGCGAGCACATCTCGATCGATGGTGGGGCCCAGTACTTCTGAGCTCCGATCGCGCCGCGCCCGCCGACGGTCGATCCGTCGGCGCTGCGGCCGCTCAGCGCCGTCGGCCGCGCCGGGTCGACATCCGGCCGCGGGTGATGGTGATCCCGGTGTGTGTGCCGGCGGTCAGCCACGACGGGAGGGTGGTCCCGGTGACCTCGACGCCGACGCGTGCGGGCCGGAAGGTGCCGGCCAGCACGCTGACCGCGCGGAGGAAATCCACCGGTCCGCCCGCGCGGACGATCGGCTGCGCGAATCCGAGGCCTCCGGCCACCGGAAGGCTCACCGGGAGAGTGCGTGTGGTGGTCCGCACGGACCAGTCCTCGCCCTTGGCGGTGAACTCGCCGTCGACCGCGCCGGTGAACTCGGCCATCACCTTCGGCAGCCTCCAATGGAAACGTCCGCCGTGCACCGAGGTCTCGGAGTCCACGGCGATGAACGGGACGTGCAGTCGTGACAGTGGCCCCAGCCGCCGGCCCGGCGCCGACAGGACCGGGCTGGCGAGGATCTCCCGGTAGGGGCCCACCGGCGACTCCAGATAGTCGACCACCATGGCAACGGTGACGGGAATGATCGGTTCGCCGGTCACGATGAGAGAGCGGGCGTCGTCGGTCGCCGCATGCCACCACAGGGCGGCCCGGACGGAGGCCGGCCACGGGGCGGGCGGGCTCACCGGCCAGATGTCGCGGTCGGTGCGGGATTCGGCGACGCTCCACATGACGGACTCCTCGAGGATGCGGTTGGGCGGCTGGTGATCAGGCGTGACGCCGGACCGCGCTGATCGGCAGCATGTCGGGTAGTTGATCGGGGAGTCGTAGCGCGCCGGGCGCGTTCTCGGGCACCGCGGGTCGATGCGGCGCGACCGGGTCGACCCGACGGTATCCGGCGTCCTGCGCCGGTCGCTGGTCGGCCTCACCTCGGTTGGGCCACATGGCCAGTGCACGTTCGGCCTGGGCCGTGATCGTGAGTGATGGGTTGACTCCGAGGTTTGCCGACACCGTCGACCCGTCCACGACGTGCAGGCCCGGGTGGCCGAAGACGCGATGGTAGGCGTCGACCACGCCGTCGTCGGCGGAGGTGCCGATCGCGCAGCCGCCGAGGAAATGAGCAGTCATCGGGATGTTGAGCAGATCGACGATCGAACCGCCCGGATCGCCATCGATTCGCCGCGCGACCGAGCGGACGGCGGTGTGGCCCTCCGGAATCCATCGCGGCGGAGGATCGCCGTCGCCGGCGCGGCTGCGCAGGATGGGGCCGAACCGTCCGCGGCGGGCGAAGAGTTCGATCGAGTTGTCGGCGGTCTGCATGACCAGCGCGATGATGGTGCGCTCCGACCAGCGTCGTACCGAGAGCGACCGCGCGGTCGTCACGGGGTGCGCGGCCATCGCGATCAGCGCCTTGAGCAGACGCGGAGTGCGTCCGCCGCCGTCGACCAGAATCGCCTGGAGGAGCCCGATCAGGTTGCTGCCCTTGCCATAACGCACCGGTTCGATGTGGGTGTGATCGTTCGGGTGGAACGACGATGTGATCGCGACGCCCTCGGTGAAGTCGGTCGCGGTGTCGCGTGCGGTCGCGGCGAGGACGGCCTCGGAGTTGGTGCGGACCACCCGACCCAGCCGCGACGAGAGATTCGGCAGGTCGCCGGATTGCTGCATGGACAGCAGCAGTTTGTTCGTGCCGTAGGTGCCTGCCGCGAACACGACGTGGTCGGCGGTGAACCTGCGCCCCCGGCGTCGCAGGTTCACCCCCGTGCGGCGTGTGTCGACCTCGTACCCGCCCGACGACCGTGGACGCACGGCGTGCGCCGTGGTCATCGGAAAGATCTGTGCCCCGGCCTGTTCGGCCAAGTGCAGGTAGTTCTTCACGAGTGTGTTCTTGGCGCCGACGCGACATCCCGTCATACATGCGCCGCATTCGGTGCAGCCGGTGCGATCGGGCCCGGCCCCGCCGAAGAACGGGTCGGCGACCGTCTCGCCGGGCGTGCCGAAGAAGACCCCGACCGGGGTGGGCACGAAGGTGTCGCCGACGCCCATCTCCTCGGCCACGCCGCGCATCACGTCGTCGGCGGGTGTGGTGTGCGGGAAGGTGGTGACACCGAGCATGCGCGATGCCTGGTCGTAGTACGGGTCGAGTTCGGCCGACCAATCGGTGATCGCGCCCCAGTGCGGGTCGTCGAAGAAGGCGGATGGCGGACGGTAGAGGGTGTTGGCGTAGTTCAGCGAACCGCCGCCCACCCCGGCGCCGGCCATCACCAGGACATCCCGTAGCGGATGCATGCGTTGCACCCCATAGCAACCGAGCGCCGGAGCCCATACGTAGTCGCGGATGCGCCAGCTCGTCTTCGGGAGGTCGTCGTCGCCGAAGCGCCGGCCCGACTCCAGGACGGCGACGCGATATCCCTTCTCGCTCAACCGGAGGGCGGCCACAGAGCCGCCGAATCCGGAACCGATGACGATCGCGTCGAAGTGATCGGGGCTGTGTCGGAGGGTCACTGGGCCACCTTCGCGTCGGCCGGATCGGTGGGATCGATCGCCTGGGTCGTCCCCCGGGTCAGGATGTGGTCGGCGGGTACGAAGCGCGACATCATCCGCCGATAGGTGTTGGTGAAGGTCGGCCACATCACGGAGTTGCGGCCCGAGGAGTCGATGTACCAGCTGGCACACCCTCCGGTGTTCCAGACGGTGCCGCCGAGTTCGCGGTCGAGGTCGGCGTTGTAGCGCAGCTGTGCCTGCTCGGTGACCTCGACGGTCTCGAGCCCCTGGGCGCGCAGGTGTGCGATCGTCGCACTGGTGTAGGACGCCTGCGGCTCCAGCATCAGCACGATCGAGCTGTGGCCGAGATTGGTGTTGGGCCCGTAGAGGAAGAACAGGTTCGGGAACCCGTGGATCGACACCCCGCGATAGGCGTTCGGCGATCCGGCCCACGTCTGGGCGAGCGAGCGTCCGGACGCGCCGTGGAGGTGACGGGCGATGGGCGGTTCGGTCGGGGTGAATCCGGTGGCCAGGATGACGGTGTCGACGTCGTGGGTGGTGCCGTCGCGGTCGAGCGCCCCGGTCGCGGTGAATCCGGTGATCGCACCCGTGAGAGTCACGTTGTCGCGCTGGAGTGCGGGAAACCACTTGTTGGTCAACAGCATCCGCTTGCATCCGATCGTGTAGTCCGGGGTGAGGCGACGACGCAGTGCCCGGTCTCGCACCTGGACGCGTAGCTGCAGCTTGCCGAGCGCGGTGGCGATGGGCAGTAGCTGGGGACGGCGCGCCATCAGGATGACGTAGAACTCGCGGTAGAGATGGACGAGCCTGCGCATGACCCGATGGGCGGCCGGGAGCCGGCGATAGAGGCCCCGCTCGATGCGTCCGATGCTGCGGTCGAGGCGTGGCACCACCCAGGCGGGTGTCCGCTGGAACACCGTGAGGTGCTCGACGCGGTCGACGATCTCCGGCACTATCTGCACCGCCGACGCGCCGCTGCCGACGATGGCCACGCGCCGTCCGGTGAGATCATGCGAGTGATCCCACTGTGCGCTGTGGAAGATCGTGCCGGTGAAGTCGGAGGCGCCGGGGAGGTCGGGCTCGCCCGGCTCGGAGAGCGCCCCGGGAGCCGTGACGAGGAATCGGCAACGCAGGGTGCCCCGTTCGGTGGTGACGACCCATTCCGAGCGCGCCGCGTCCCAGGACGCGTTCTCGAGTGCGCAGTCGTAGCGGATGACGTCGCGATGGTCCTCGGCGACATCCACGAGGTAGTCGTGGATCTCGTTCCGGCGGCCGTAGGTGTGTGACCAGTTCGGGTTCGGCGCGAAGGACAGGGAGTACAGCGACGTCGGCACGTCGCAGGCGGCGCCGGGATAGTCGTTCTCCCGCCAGACCCCGCCGGCTCCGGATGCCCGTTCGATCGCCAGGATCTCGAGGTCGGGGTGGTCGGCGCGTAGACGGTGCAGTGCGGCCAGACCGCCGAACCCGACACCCACGACGAGGACATCCACCCGGTCGGGCAGCGTCGTCCGGTTCCCGTTCCGGTTCTCACTCATCGGTGGTCACCATGTCCTTCCATGCGGTGAGCAGTTGGTCGACGAGCGCGCGGTCGGCGGCCGGGGTCCGCAGAATCCGCGACACCGCGAGTCCGCGCGCCAATTCGACCGAGAGCGCGATCTGTTCGGGGGTGTACCGGGAGCCGAACAGTTCGGCGCTACCGGTGAGCAGGGCATCGGACACCTTCTGCTCGAGCGGGATGATCGCGTCGCGCAGGCCGGAGTCTGTGCGCGCGGCGACCCAGAGTTCCAGGGCGGCGTCGAACAACGGACCGCCGAAAGCCTCGAAGATCACCGCGATGTCCTCGTCGCCGGTGCGCGGTCGGCTCAAGATCTCGGTCATCCGGCGATCGACGAGGTGGCCGACAGCCGCGACGACCAACGACTCACGGGTGGGGAAGTGATGCAGCAACGCACCGCGCGACACCCCGGCACGCCGGTTGACCTCCTGCGTCGTCGTCTTCGCGTACCCGAGTTCGACGAGGGACTCGATGGTCGCGTCGAGCACCTTCGCCTGGGTGGCGGCGGTCCGCTGCGCTTGAGTGCGCGGCGCCGGCGTGGGCTGGTCGGTCATGACTGGCGAGCGTAGCGGCAAATCGAGAAACAGTCCAGACTGCTTGTTAGTTGGAGAAGTCCTGCGATCCCTCCGCAGAGCGTGCCCTCGATCTCGCCGATCGTGCCCTGGATCCCGCCGAGCGTGCCCTCGATCGCGCCCAGAGGGCACGCATCCCGAATGTGTGCCACGAATAGTTGAAACATTTGTTTAGGAAATAGAAGTCGATGAGGTCCGAACAATGGAAAAATTCGCGAACCTATGGACATCATGACCCCGTCGCGGTTTATGGTGGGAGCACGAATCGCGGATTGTGCCAGACTCCTATGTGCTGTCGAAGATTCGTTGAAATCCTGTTTGTCATCGTCAGTTTCCACATCGAGGGAGTTGATTCTGCGTGAACAAGAAGGTGGCGAAAGGCGCGTTGGCGGCGGTGGCCGCGGTATTACTGCTGCTGGGTGGCGCCGGGTCCTATGCGCTCTGGAGTGACAGCGACGATGCAGAGGCCGGCAACATCACCGCAGGTACGCTTGACATCTCGCTGGTCGGGAACGGTCAGTGGGAGGATGTGTCACCTGGTGCGGTGAACTCCGGCGCCATTGCCGACATCAATACATTCCGTATTGTCCCGGGTGATGTACTCCGATACAACGCGACTTTCCGTATCGGGGCATCGGGTGAGAATTTGCGCGCAACTGTGACCGGAACTCAAAGCGATGCGGTCATCAGTCCCGATCTCGCGCCACATGTCGACATCGATACCACGGCGACCATCAATGGTGCGGCCCTTCCGGCGAATGAGATCACCGAGGCCAATGACGGCGACACGGTCGACGTCGCCATCACCGTCACATTCGATACCGACACGCCCAACCAGGAAGGGCAGAACGGGACGATCAACCTGCAGAACTTCCAGGTCACGCTGCAGCAGGTCCGGACGTAGGTGATCGGGCCGGCTGCCCGGGTACTCATCGGACATCTCGATGCTGACCGCCCGCCGGATCGTCCCGATGGTCGTCGTCGCCGTGGTCGGGCTGCTCATGCTGATGTCGGTGCGGACCACCGGTGCCTACTGGGCCGACGCCGCGACCTCCGAGCCCGGTGCCGTCGCGGCCGGCAGGCTGTCGCTGTCCACCGGGGCGGGTACCGACCCGAACTACACCCTCCCGGCGCTGAGCGGTACCGATGTCGTGCCGGACGTGCCTGTGCAGGCGCCCCTGGTCATCGTCAACACCGGCACGGTCGCGCTCCGGTACCGACTCGTCTCCGCGGGGCCCGTGCCCTCGACCGCCTCGACGGTGGCGGTGACGCTCGCCGGTTCGGTGGGCGGGTCCTGTACGGCCGGTGCGCCTCTCGGGCCGGTGGCCGCGTTCGGGACGATGACCGGCGTGACCGGGACAACGGCCGTCACGTCGACATTCCGGGAACTGCAACCGGCGGCGAGCGAGACCTGGTGTATCCGAACGACTCTGGTCTCGGTATCGGGGGTCCAGCCGGCGTCGTACACCCATCTGCTCTCGTTCCGCGCGGAACAGACATGACGGGCATCCGCTCGAGGTGGGAGCGACCGTGACGACCGTCGCCGGGCGCACACCCCCGGAACTCTCCGACGACACGAGCGTCTGGTGGTGGATTCGCGCGGTCGTCACCTGGGTCGTGGTGCTGGCGGCGGCCGCGCTCGTGCTCGCCCTGATCGTGGTGCCCTTTCTCGGCGGGGCGCGGCCCTACACCGTGCTGACGTCGTCGATGGAGCCGACCTACCCTGCGGGAACGCTGGTGGTGGTCCGTGCGACCGACGCCTCGCACCTACCGGTGGGCACGGTCGTCACCTATCAACTGGAGTCCGGTCAACCGGATGTGGTGACGCATCGTGTCATCGCGACCGGTGTCGACCGGACGGGCGAGCGGGTCTACACGACCCAGGGCGATGCGAATCCCCAACCCGATCGCGAGCCGGTGAAGCCCGTGCAGATCCGCGGAACGCTCTGGTACAGCATCCCGTACCTGGGATATGTCAACAACTGGCTGACCGGTGACACGCGGATGCTGGTCGTCGCGATCGCCGCCGCTGCGTTGTTCCTCTATGCCCTATGGCAGTTCGTCGGCGCGGGACGCGCCCATCGCGAGGCCTCGACGAAGGCGCGGGGAGCGCGATGAGTGGTGTCGTGTCGATGCGGATACGTGCCCTTCTCTCGCTCGGAGTGATCCTCGGTCTCGGCACGGTGAGCACGTTGGCGACGTGGTCGGCGAGCACGACGACGACGTCCGGTGTCTTCACCACCGGCACCGTCGACATCGCACTGAACGACGCCGACGCGACCGTCACCAGTCCGTATACCGTGACGCTGGGTCGAGCGCTCCTGCCGGGCGACAGTGCAGGTGTGCCGCTGATCGTGCAGAACCGCGGCTCGCTCGCGGTCCGCTACACGACGGCGGTGCGCAGTGCGGACGCCACCGGACGGGCCATGCGTCTCCGGATCACCACGGGGGCGACGGTGTCGGGTGGGAGTTGCAGCGGTGGCACGGCGACGACCGTCGTCGATCAGGCGATAACCGCCGGTGACACCGCCATCCTCGGCACGCGCGGTCCGCTGGCCGGGGGAACGGGCGCAGACCCGCTGTGTGTCCAGTTCACTCTCCCGACCGATGCACCGAATTCCGTGCAGACGACCTCTGGCGGTGTGCAGTTCACGTTCGTCGCATCGGCGGTGACCTCGGTTGTCTGAACTCGCAGCGCGCCGGCACCGAAGGCCCGACGGCGAGAGCGGCCGCCGAGAGGTCTCCGGTCTGGTCGACGCCGCGCTCTGGGTCGGGGCGGTCCTCGGTCTCGTGTGTGTCGTCGCGGCGCTGTCGGCGGTGATCGTCGGCCTCACACCCCTGGTCGTCCGCTCCGGTTCGATGAGTCCGGCGATGCCGACCGGCTCGCTGGCGGTCGCCCGCGAGGTGCCGGCCACGCAGGTGTCGGCCGGCGATGTCGTGAGCGTGACCGCCGACAACGGCGACCGCGTCACCCACCGGGTCGAGAAGGTGTCGTCGGTGACCGGCAACTCGGTGACCTTGATCCTCAAGGGGGACGACAACAACGTCGTCGACGCCCGGCCCTACGTCGTCACCGACGTCGACCGAGTGGTGATCGCGGTCCCGTATGCGGGCTATCTCGTTGCCGCACTGTCGACTCCGACGGCAGCCGTCGCCGGTGCGATCCTGGCGATCTGGCTCGTCGCAACCGTGTTCTGGCCCGTGCGGAGGCCGAGATCCCGCCCGCGGCCGCGACACTCGATGTCCGGTGTGAGCAACGGGGTGGGCATTCTGTTGGTGCTCGTGATGATCTGTGCCGCCATCGGTTTCGGCCGGCCGGGTCCGGCGTTCGCCGCGCCGCTGACGGACACGGCGAGCGGGCGCGTCACGGTGTCGACCGGTACGGTGACCCGGCCGGCGAGTTTCACGTGTGCCAACACGGGACTGCAACTCACCGCGCAGCTCAGCTGGCCGGTCGTCAACCCGACGTACCGCTATCTCGTCGTCTACACCGGAGCGCTGCTCACCACCGCGGTGCGGCAGGTCGTTCCGGCGCAGGCGTCGGGGACCATCACGGTGACACCCCCGGCCGCCATCGCGCTGCTCACCGTCACCGCGTCGCTGCATTCACTCGTCGGCGACAACTTCGTCTCGTCCCCGCCGCTCACCCGCACGATCATCCCGGTCCTCGGTCTGTCCGTCTGCTCGCCGGCGGGCACCACCACGAACAGCCTTGCGCCCAGACGGGTGTCACCGTCGGGGAGTGCGTCGTCGTCCGTGCCGTCGAGCACATCGCCGTCGTCCGGCTCGCGGTCGCCCGCTGTGTCGTCGACGCCCGCAGCACCGGAGACCACCGGACCGTCGTCCTCACCGCCGATCACGACGTCGCCGACGACGCCGTCGCCGACGACACCGCCCACCACAGCTCCGGAGTCTGCACCGGCGGCTCCGGCCCGCGACGGTCCCGCGCCGACCAGCACCCCGACCACGGCGGCACCGCCGACCGCCCCGCCCGATTCGGCGCCGACCTCGCCCTCGACGTCGACCACCGGTACCCGGACACCGGCGGCCCGCGCGGACGCCGACGACGCGGCGTCGTCGAGCGCAGTCACGACGACAACACCGCCTCTGCCCGGGGCATGACACGGCACTGCTCGCCGGGGACCATCGACGCATCGAGGGCCTCATCGCTCCCTCCCGGGACATGGGAGCCGTCCTCATCGGCCCGGTACGCGGTACCTTTGCGCGATGACGACTGCACTGCGGACCGTCGGCGTCCTCGTCGGCGCGGCCGCGATCGCGTTCACCGGCCTGGGCATGCCCTCCGCATCGGCAGCACCCGACTGTCCCCGCATCGCCGTGACCACGCGACTGCCGTCGCCGGGACCCGCCGGGTGGTCGGAGAACCTGGCGTTCGACGACCTGGGCAACCTGTGGGTGTCGCGGCTGTCGCTGAACGCGGTGGAACGATACGACCGGGCCGGCCGTCGGACGGCGACCGTGCCCGTGGACGCGCCGGGAGCGGTCCGCCCGGGCCCCGACGGACTGCTCTACGTCACGTCGGGCAACGCGGCGGTCAACATGCTGCCCGGGGTGCCGCGGACCGGCCGGATCCTGCGGATGAACCCGACGGATCGACAGCCGACGCCCCACGAGTTAGCCAGGGGGCTGGGGATGCCCAACGGGATGGCCTTCGGGCCCGGCGGCAATCTGTATGTCGCAGACAGCAACCGCGGCGTGCTGCGCATCGGTCCCCAGGGACTTCTCGATGAGGCCTGGTCCGCGCGTGCACCCAAGAATCTGTCGCCGGACGGCACGATCAACGGCACCGGCACCAACGGGATCGTCGTGATCGGGGACGACCTGTACGTCACTCTCACGACGAGTCTGACCGGTCGCATCCTGCGTGTACCGATCGACGACCCGTCGGCGACCGCCGTCGCTGCCGACGTCACGCGCCCACTGCCCGGGCTTCTCGACGATCTCACGGCTCTCGACGACCGCACCCTCGTCGTCACCCTGGTCACGGGGCAGATCGCAACGGTGGACCTGCCCACCGGCCGGACCTGCACGGCCGCTGTCGGACAACCGGTCACGGCCGTCGCGCAACACCCAGGCCGACCGGGTTCGCTCGTGGCCGGGACCGAGAGCGGCGCGCTGCTGTCGATCACGCTCCGCCGCTGACACCTGGAGGCTGACCGCCGGCGTCTGAGTCGGACATTCGCGGGATCTATTGAGTCATGTGACTCAATAGTGTTTGATGGGGTGCGGGACCCCCGGGGGCCGGG
>NZ_RKME01000023.1 GCF_003797825.1 Gordonia sp. OPL2 | reverse complement strand
GCGGGAGGGAGTGGGCTAGGAGCGCGCGGGAGCAGTTGTCGCCCGCACCACGAGATCGGGGATCAAAGTGGAGGAGACGCGGACGGTCCGTTGACCGTCGAGCCGACCGACGACCGCCTCGATCGCTTGCTCGGCCTGCGCCTTGGGTTGCTGACTGACGGTGGTGAGATCCACATTCGACAGGCGCGCCAGCACGCTGTCGTCGTAGCCGGTGATCGACACGTCACCGGGCACGTCGACGCCGGCGCGGCGCAGCACGTCCAGCACACCGACGGCGAGGCGGTCGTTCGCGCACACCACGGCGGTCGGTGAATCTCCGCGCAGGATACGGCGAGCCGCGGCCATGCCCGCCTCCTCGGTGAAATCGCCCGCGTCGACGACGGCGCGCTCGGTCGGCAGGTCGTGTCGTCGCATGGCGGTCACGAACCCGGTACGACGGTCCTTGGCGATCACTCCGGGGCCGGCCGCGACGTGCACGATCCGGCGATGCCCGAGGCCGACGAGGTGGTCGACGACCCCCGCGATCCCCTTGCCGTCGTTGGTCCGGATCACGTCGACCGACGACGCGCCCACTCGTCGTCCGATGACGACCGTCGGCAGGCGCTCGCCCAGCCGGGAGATCACGCCGGATTCCACCTCCGGCCCGACGAGGAGCATTCCCTCGCAACGGAAATCGATCAGCGTCTCGATGACACGCGTCTCGTCGTGCGTGGGCGTGACGGCACCCAGAACCACCTCGTATCCGGCGACATCGGCTGCGGCGACGATACTTTCGACGATCTCGGCGTGAAAGCTGTTGCTGATCTGGGCCACCACGCCGATGAGATGCGATCGGCGTGCGGTCATGAGCGCAGCGGCTCGGTTCATACGGTAGCCGAGGTCCTCGGCCGCCTTCAGGACCTCCTCGCGGGTCTTCTCACCCACCCCCGGCGCCTTACGGAAGACCAACGAGACGGTCGCCTTCGACACCCCCACCCGGTCCGCAACATCCTGCATCGTCGGACGACTCGACGCGTTCATCAACTCCGATTCCCTTCCTGCACGGCTGCCGTCACCCGTAGGGCTTGACAGACCCGTGTGACCCGGTTCATAGTACCGGAACTAGACCGGTTTAGTAGACCGGACAAGTTGAGACCCCCACCACGCCGGAAACAGACCGGACATCAGCACGAAGGAGCTGGCCCAGTGACCGAGAAATCCATCGGAGTCGCCGTCATCGGCGGCGGAATGGCAGGCCGCGCACACGCCGCGGGTTACCGGATGGCGAGCACCCTGTTCGGAACCGATCGCCCTGACGTTCGGCTCGTCGCGATCGCCGACGCGAACCAGGCCGTCGCCGACGACACCGCCAAGCGCTACGGGTACGCGCGCGCCGAGTACGACTGGACCGCGATCGCCGACGCCTCGGACATCGACGTGGTCAGCGTCGTCGTCGCAAATCACCTGCATCGCGAGATGGTCGAGGGCCTGCTGGCAGCGGGTAAACACGTCCTCTGCGAAAAGCCCCTCGCGGGCTCGGCCGAGGATGCCGAGGCGATGCTCCTCGCCGCGGAGCGCTCCGACAGCGTGGCGGGCGTCGGCTACACCTACCGCCGCTCACCCGCCGTCGAGCAGATCCGGCGCGAACTGGCCGCCGGAACCGTCGGAGAGCTGGTGCACTTCAACGGTCACTACTGGTGCGACTACGGCCTCGACCCGACGTCGCCGATCACCTGGCGTTATCGCGGCGGACCGGGAACCGGCGCGCTCGCCGACGTCGGCAGCCACCTGATCGACCTGTCGGAGTTCGTGTGCGGTCCGATCACCGAGGTCAGCGGAGCCACGTTCCACACACTCATCACCGAACGCCCGGTCCCGGTCGGCACCACCTACGGCCACACCAAGGCCGAGGTGACCGGCGAGATGGCACCGGTGGAGAACGAGGATGTCGCGACGTTCACCGCCACCTTCGCCAACGGCGCCATCGGCACCTTCTCCGCCTCACGCGTCGCGCACGCCCTGCCGGACGGATTGGGCTTCGAGCTCTTCGGTTCACAGGGCTCGGCGTCGTGGCAGCTGTTCCGGGCAAGTGAGTACGAGATCTCCGTCGTCGGTGATCGCCCTGAGCTCGCCGGCCCACGTCGCGTGATCATCGGTCCTGACCATCCCTACATCCGTGGCGGGCTGCCCATGGACGCGGGCGGCGTCGGACACGGCAAGGCCGAGTTCTTCGCCTACCAGGCCCGCGCATTCCTCGATCAGGTCGCCGGGATCGACGGAGGGCTGGCAGCGGTGCCCGACTTCGCCACCGGCGTCCACAGCATGCGTACCGTCGCCGCCATCACCGAATCGGCCCTCGGTGGCGGATCCACCGTCAAGGTCGTCTGAGAACCATTCCCGTACAAACTCTTTCGAAAGGCCAACGAATCATGAAGCTCGGTGTGTACA
Organism: Gordonia sp. OPL2; assembly: GCF_003797825.1. Classification (GTDB taxonomy): domain Bacteria; phylum Actinomycetota; class Actinomycetes; order Mycobacteriales; family Mycobacteriaceae; genus Gordonia. Next base: position 90,336 of record NZ_RKME01000023.1, on the reverse strand, counting down.
CCGCCATCCTGCACGACAAGCCGCTGCGCGAGGCCCTGGAGATCATCGGATCGCTGGGACTCACGGGTGCCGAGATCAACGCGGGTGGATTCCTGCCGACACCGCATCTGCCGGTCGACGACCTGCTCTCCGGCGCGGTCACCCCGCAGGAGTATCTGGCGACCTTCGACGGCACCGGGGTGTCGATCGCAGGTCTGAACTGCAACGGCAACCCGCTGCATCCCGACCCCGAGGTCGGCCCGGAGGACGCCGAGGATCTGCGTAAGGCGATCCGGGTGGCCGGACTACTCGGTGTGGACCGCGTCGTCACCATGTCCGGTCTGCCCCACGCCCACCCGGGTGGACAGTGGCCGGCCTGGCACGTCAACACTTGGGACTCAGGCTATCTCGACTCCCTCGACTACCAGTGGGATGAGGTCGCGGTGCCGTTCTGGACCGAGATCGACGCCCTCGCCCGCGAGCACGGGGTCAAGGTCGCCATCGAGATGCACCCGCAGAACCTGGTGTTCAACCCGCCCACCCTCAAGCGTCTCGTCGACAAGGTCGGCGCCACCAACGTCGGCGCCGAGATGGACCCGTCGCATCTGTTCTGGCAGGGCATCGATCCGGTCGCGGCGATCGAATGGCTGGGACCGCTGGTGTTCCACGCCGCAGCCAAGGACACCCGCATCAACGAGAATTGCAAGATCTATGGCGTGCTCGACGAGCGTTTCACCCGTATCCCGCTGTCGGACAACCCGACCGGACTGGGCGGCAAGCATGTGGTCAACAAGTGGCCCGAGGACTCGGCGTGGGACTTCGTCGCCGTCGGCCGTGGTCACGACGTCGACTTCTGGGCCCGCTTCCTGCAGGCACTGGAGAAGGTCGACCCCGACATGTGGGTGAACATCGAACACGAAGACGTCGAGTTCGGCGCCCTCGAAGGACTGCAGGTCGCTGCCGAGAGTCTGAGATCCGCCAACTCCGCGCTGGTGCGCTGACACCGGGCATCACGAGAAGAGTCAACGATGACGAACACCCGCACCCTGCAGACACACACTGGCCGAGGACGAATGGTGCGCATCGCCGGCACCGCGGCCGCGGTCCTGGCACTGATGACCGCGTGCTCGAGCACAGGCGGCAAGCCCGACTCGAGTGGCGGCGGCATGAACGCCGGGACCGCGGACACCCCGCGCTTCACCGTCGCGATGATCACCCACGGTCCGCCCGGAGACACGTTCTGGGATCTGATCCGCAAGGGTGCGGAGACCGCCGCGGCGAAGGACAACATCGACCTCAAGTACTCGTCGGAACTCGAGGCACCCAACCAGGCCAACCTCGTGCAGAACGCCTTGGACAGTGATGTCGATGCCATGGCGGTCACCCTGGCCAAACCGGAGGCCCTCGCCCCGAACGTCAAGAAGGCCACCGATGCCGGGCTACCCGTTGTCGCGTTCAACGCCGGCATCGATGCGTGGAAGGCGATGGGCGCCAAGTCCTTCTTCGGTCAGGACGAGCAGGTCTCCGGCGAGGCGGCCGGTCAGCGGCTGAAGCAGGAGGGCGCCAAGAAGGTCGTCTGTGTCATCCAGGATCAGGGCAACGTCGCACTCGAATCCCGATGCGCCGGAGTCAAGGCCGGCATGGCAGGGGGCGGCGTCGTCGAGACGCTCAACGTCAACGGCACCGACATGCCGAGCGTGCAGTCGACCATCGCAGCCAAGCTGCAGGAGGACCCGAGCGTCGATCACATCATCACCCTCGGCGCGCCGATCGCGCTGACGGCCGTCAAGTCCGCCGAGAACGCGGGCAGCAATGCGGAGATCGCCACCTTCGACACGAATGCGGCGCTGGTCACGGCGATCAAGGACGGTTCGGTGCAGTGGGCGGTGGACCAGCAGCCGTTCCTGCAGGGCTATCTCGCCGTCGATTCGCTGTGGCTCTATCTCAACAACCGCAACGTGATCGGTGGCGGTCTGCCCACACTCACCGGACCGGCGTTCATCGACAAGAGCAACATCGACGCCATCGCCGACTACGCGGAGAAGGGAACCCGCTGATGAAGATCGCGCTCGACCCGACCCCGTTCCATCACAGCCACGAGCTACTCGAGTTCCCGGCCCTCGTCGCCGAACTGGGTTACGAGTACCTTCAGCTGACCCCGCATCGCGACTTCATCCCGTTCTTCAATCACCCTCGGGCAGATGATGATCTGGTCGCGAGGTTTCGCCGGGCATGTGCCGACGCCGGCGTCGGGATCGCCTCGGTTCTGCCGGTGCTGCGGTGGTCGGGACCCGATGAGGATGCGCGGGAGGCCGCGGTCCGCAACTGGAAGCGGGTCATCCAGATCACCGTGGATCTCGGCGTGAACGTCATCAACACCGAGTTCTTCGGTCGTCCCGAACGAGCCGAGGAATCGGAGCGGGCGTTCTTCCGGTCGATGGAGGAACTGGTCCCGATCATCGAGCGAGAGGGTATCGACGTCCGGATCGACCCGCATCCGGACGATTTCGTCGAGGACGGCCTCGAGGCCATCCGCATCATCCGCGGGGTGAACTCCCCGAACATCGGCATGGTCTACGTCGCGTGCCACAGCTTCCACATGGGTGGCAACATGGCCGAGATCATGGCTGCCGCCGGCGACCGTCTACGGCTGGTGCACGTCGCGGACTCGATGGATCATCATCGCTCCCACGGCCTGCGCTACATCACGAACCCACCCGGCAACGCGGTTCGCGTCCATCAGCACCTCAAGATCGGTGACGGCGACGTCGACTGGGACGAGTTCTTCGGCGGACTGGGTCGACTCGGGTTCTACGATCGCGACGACACGGTCATGGTGTCGTCGGTGTTCGCCGAGAACGAGAACGCCGCCGAGGTGTCGCGCTATCAACTCGAGACGATGCGCGCCTACGTCGACAAGTACCGCGAGGGGGGTCGCTGAGGACGTCTCGTTCTGATCCGTCGGCAAGGACTCCCGGAAGCGTCGCACACGCCCGGGAGTCCTTCGCGTTCGTGCCGCATTCGTCGAAGTGAGATGTTTAGCAGGCCTTATGAGCGTGTACAGGCCGGCGACGTGGCGCGCATACTGTTTCCATCCGCCACCCGCCGCGAGGAGCCGATCATGCCTGCAGCGTGTCCACCCCGATCATCGCCGGCCGAGTTGGCCTCGCTGTCCGGCAAGGTCGCCGTCATCACCGGTGCCGCGCGTGGCATCGGAAGGGCCACAGCGCTTTCACTCTCCCGACTCGGCACCGATCTCGTCCTCCTCGATATCGATGAGCCACCACTGCGGGACCTCGCCGACGACATCGGGGCCGATCACGCGATCGCGCGGCGGGTCGACGTCTCCGATTTTGCTCAGGTCCAAGCCGCCGTCGACGACGGTGTATCGCGTTTCGGCGGGATCGACCTCGTGCTGGCCAATGCGGGTATGGCGTCGTATGGCTCGTTGAGCATGGTCGACCCGGCAGCGTTCGCGCGCGTCGTCGACGTCAATCTGACGGGGATCTTCAACACGTTCCGGGCCGCCCTGCCCACAATCATCGAACGGAAGGGCTACATCCTCGTCGTGTCGTCGGCAGCGGCGTTCGTCCCGCTGGTGGGATTCTCGCCGTACAACGCAAGCAAGGCCGCGGTCGATCATCTCGCGGCGTCGCTGCGCGCAGAGGTCGGATTCCGCGGTGTCGCAGTGGGTTCGGCCCACATGCTGTTCATCGACACACCACTGGTCCAGGACGCGTCCGCGGACCTGCCGTCGTTCTTCGATGCACTCGACGAACTCCCCGCCCCGATGCGTGCGATCATCTCGGTCGACGACTGCGCGGCCGCGATGACGCGTGGCCTGGCGAGGCGTAGCCGTCGGGTGTATGTGCCATCGTGGGTCGCCCTGACCGCCTGGCTCAAACCGGTTCTGGCATCCCGCATCATGGACAGGTTGTACGCCGGGATCGCGGAACGTCATCTCGCTCGGGTCGACGCCGAGGTCGCCTCGTTGCATCGGTTCACGAGTGCGCGCAATGTCGTGAGCGGCAACCTCCCGCCCGAGGAGACCTCCACGCTCGACGGGTGACAGTGTCAGTCGGTCGTCGTACGGTGTGGTGACCTGATGAGGAGCACAACGGTGAGCACCGTACGACACACGACGATCTCCACGTCGCTCGGCGACACGACGCTGATCGCCGACGGCGAGGTCCTCGTCGGCTGCCGGTTCGCCGCCGACGACACCTCGACGTTCGGCGTGCACACCGCCCCGCACGGCGACACTCTGCTGGGCCGCGCCGTCGACGAGATCGAGGAGTATCTCGCCGGCGACCGTACGGTCTTCGACGTCCCCCTGCGCGCCGACGGCGATGATTTCGACGTCAAAGTCTGGACGGCAGTGCGCGACGTGGGTTACGGGCAGACGATCACCTACGGCGAGTTGGCGGCCCGACTCGGCGACCGGTTCCTGGCGCAACGCGTCGGCCGGGCACTCGGGCAGAATCCGATCGGCGTGTTCATCCCCTGCCATCGGGTCATCGGTGCAGATGGATCACTGACCGGATACGCCGGTGGCCTGGACCGCAAGCGACGACTGCTCGAACTCGAGGAACCCGAACACCTCCGCGGGTGGCGTCTGTTCTGACGTTCGGGCCGCACCGGATTCGATCGGATCGCCCCTATTCCGCAGGCAGCGCACCGATCTCGGCCCCGGCGTCGCCGAAGTGCCGGTAACGGGCACGGTCCCGGGCCCGCCGACCACACCACTCCAGATACCGCCCGCCGACAGGGGTCCGTCCGATGAGTCGGTAGCTGATCGTATTGCGCACCCATGCGGTTCCGAATGCCCACGGAATTCGATGTGGCAGTTCGAGGTCCCGCATGCCGCGGGTTCCCAGGAACCCTTCGAGCATGCTCAGGAGACGTTCCCGCGTATAGGTTGCGGACACCGCGGGCAGATGTCGATAGTGCAGATCCCGCTGCACGTCCACGAGGGCGCCGGCGAGTTGCGGACCGGCGACCGAGACATCGGCCTGCGACAACAGGATCGCGTAGCTCAGCTGGTGTTGATCACGTTCGTCGTCGAAGAGCCAGTCGTCGTCGACCCCGATCAGCCATCCGACGTACTTCCACAGGTGCATCATCGCCCGGGAGTCCTCCCGGCTGATCGGTACTCCGAGAGCACGCACACCCATCATCAGGGCGCCGCTGAAGAGGTTCAGCGTCGACGCGAGGTCGCTCTGATTGATCGGCAGGCCCCACTGCGTGCTGTCCCACCGGCCGTTGCGCTCGAACGACGCGTTGACCAGCGCGTGCATGAGCCGTACGTGCACGGTGAGCTTCCAGCCCTCCCCATGACGATCCATGCCACCCTCGCGACCGACGGCGATGGCCCAGGTCTGCGTCTCGCCGAGACGCCGTTTGGTGGTGGAGCCCGACAGCCCACCGGTTTCCGCGAGGAGGTCGACCGGCCCGCCGAATCGATAGCCGCCGATCAGGGACAGTTGGAGCAGCACGTCGTTGGCGTTCTGCCCGAAACGGCGGAAGACCGTGGCGCCGCGCTCACAGAGGTCCCGATCGACCCACGCCGGTGTGGCCTCGACCTGAGCGAAGAAGTCGCGCAACGCGGTCGGGTCATCCGCGGACACGCCTGCGTCCAGCGCGTGGTGGAAGCGACCCATGCTGACACGTTCGGGATCGTCCTTGGGCAGGCGCATCGCCCGCACGAGCGCCGCGGCGGGCTCGTCGCGCCGCATCAACCGCTCGCCCAGTGCGGCGAGATCGGCGTCCGACGGCTCGCGCAGATTCCAGTAGATCCGCAGCAGCCGGCCCATCTGACGGCCGCGTGCGTCGGCGGAACGGTGCCGTCGGGGAAGCACGCGGGAGACATCCGTCGTCGCAGTCATGAGACCAATTTAGCAATTCGTCTCACTCGGGACAATCTCTCGTCTCTGCTGCCTACCCTCGGAGGTCATGGACGAGACACTGCGCACCCTGGCCGGACGACGGGTCGTCGTCACCGGCGCAACCAACGGACTCGGCATGGCAACCGCACGCGCGCTGGCGCAGGCCGGGGCGCGAGTGGTGCTGGCCGTACGCGACGTCGAACTGGGCGCTCAGCGAGCCCGTGAGTTCGGTGGCGACTGCGAGGTGGCGCACCTGGATCTCGCCGACCTGGCGTCGGTACGTGCGTTCGCCGACACCCTCGAGGGACCGGTCGATCACCTCATCAACAACGCCGGGGTGTTCCCACACCAGCGGCGTCGGACTGCCGACGGCTTCGAACTGGGCATCGGCACCAACTTCCTCGGTCCGTTCGCGTTGACCAATCTCCTCCTGCCGCGGATCGAACGGCAGATCGTGTCGGTGGCCTCCGATGCCCACCGCGGCACCAAGCAGATCGATCCCGAGGACCTCGATCTGTCCCGCACACGCTGGACGCCGCCACGTGCCTACGCGCGGTCGAAACTCGCTGTGATGCTGTGGGGTCTGGAATTGGATCGACGACTGCGTGCCGCCGGATCCCCGGTGAGCGCGATGCTGACCACGCCGGGCTGGGTGGCGTCGAACATCTCCAACAAGCCCCACCTGGGCATCGCTCACAGGGTCGTCCAGGGTGCCGCGTCCCGACTGGCGAATGACGTCGACGCCGGCGCCCAGACCACGCTCTACTGTCTGACGCAGCCGATCGCTCCGGGGAGTTACGTCGGCGTCGACGGCATCTGGGCGCTGCGTGGGCAGCCGGTGCTGTTCGGCCGGTCCACGGCCGCCTGCGATTTCGACGCCGCGGCCCGGCTGTGGGCGAAGGCCGAGGACCTGACCGGTACGGCATGGCCGTCGGCGATCTCGGCGTGAGCGGAGCTCGCCGCCGAGATACGACGCTCAGAGGCCGAACGCGGCGCGGTAGCGCGAGTACACCGCGCGGACCTCATCGACGGTCAATCCGAAGTCCTCGAGGTCGTAGCTGTGGACGCCGTGCGCGTTCTGCCCGTGCCCGGCGCGATGGTGTTCCATTCGTGCCCGCACCTCGCCGGTGAGCGCGAAACCCGCAGCCGTGTAGATTCTCTCGACCTCCGCGAGCGGGTCCTCGATGAGATCGGGATAGTGCACATGGACGAAGACCTCGGGGTGTTGCGCCCGCACGTCGAGTGCGCGATCGACCATGGCGCCGTTGAGCTCCAGCCAGTGCCGCGCGACCGACTCGGCGTCGACGTGGTCACTGAACATCGAATGCCCATGTGCGAGCATGCTGGAGAACGACGCCGTGGTGCGGACGGGATCACGGTGGGTCTGCACGATCAGCGCACCCGGGAAGACGTCGAGCAGCGTGGACAGGTTCTCCAGGTGCGCAGGGGTCTTCAGCACCCAGCGTGGTTGCGGATTCTGGTCGTGCAGGACCTGCAGCAGCATCTTGAGATACGCGTAGGACCCGTGCATGTCCTGACGGCGCAGCCAGGCCGAGTACGACGGTACGTTCAGCATGGCCTCGGGCACCTGTGACAGCAGCGAATACTCCTGCAGCAGAACGTCTTCTTCCGGGCCGTCGGCCTCCACCGCGTGAATGGCGAAGAACCGCGGATTCAGATAGCGCAGCGCGAGCTCGGCCATCCTCGTCTGGGCGACCCGGATCGTCGGCCTGCCCGGCCTCTCGCGCTTGCGAGGCAGAAGGTGGATGACCTCCCACGACCCGACGGCGCGCACCTGGGGATCGGCCGCGATCAGCCGATGCAGCATGGTGGTTCCGCTGCGCTGCAGACCCGCGATCACGATCGGCGGTTCGATGGACACACCCGTGATGTCCGGGCGGTCGCGGATGAGGTCGGCCACCCGCAGTCGCGTGCAGAGGATTCCGTGCATCCGGGCCCGGATGACCAACGCCCCGAACAGGCTCAATCCGGCCTCCTCGACGATCGAGGTACACAGCACGTCGAGCGCCTCGTCGGACTGCGGGTCGGTGACCCAGGGCAGCCCCGTGGCCTTCTCGGCCCGTCGACGGAGCGTGTCCGCCGACAGGTCCACCACCGACACGCCGCGCGCCCGGAGACGCTCGCCCACGCCGTTGAGCATCCGGATGGGTCGGCGACGGAACGGCGTGAACGTGGCGGACATCGTCAATCCATCTGCGCCAGTTCGGCAGTCGACACGACACGGGTTCGCGGCTGCGGATGGGTGGCGGCCCGAATCCACCGGAAGCTCATCGCGCCGCAATCGTGGCCGGCGGTGTCGATCCAGTTCGGCAGACCCGGATCCCGGTGGGCGACGACGATCCGCACACTCCCGTCTGGGCGGTAGCTTGCGGTGTGCTTGTTGACGTGTATCCGGTGATGGCGATAGTCCAGGGACTCGAGCCAGTGATTGTCGAGCTGGAAGTTCCACCCATCGCACTCCGGGATCTCGCTCTCGATGAGCAGTGCCTCATCCGGCGCGAGTCGCCAATAGCTGTGGTAATAAATGATGTTCGGGTCCCCACCCGCCTTCGTCGACCGCTCCGGATCGAACATCGGCAATTCGTTGGTGTGTTTCTGGAAGTCCCGGGCCCATTTCGCGAACAGCATCGAGGCGCCCGCCACGAGAAGACCGGCCTTACCGAGCCCGGCGTCGAGACGGGCAGGCGTCAGCGGAGCGGGAGTCACTCGGCCCGATCCCTCCGCCCCCGGCGGCCCTTCCAACAACTCGATGGTGAGATCGGCGGGCACTTCGGTCTCCCGGTCGGCAAACGTCTGACGGACGATCAACAATCCGGTCCCGGGCGTCATCGGCAGCCAGTTGCCATCGTGCTCGGTGGCGCTCAGGATGAGCTCGAAGCGACCGTCGGGCCCGATGTCGAGGTCGGCGGCCTCGACGTATCCCGTCGTCGGCATCTGGCCTCCCTCACCGTAATTGCCTTCCTGAGTACCGAATCCCAGATAGTCGACGGTGCCGCGGGTACCGGAGATCCGATAGTCGAGCGTTCCGTCGATCGACGCGTTCAGGTAGTGGTTGTCGGGGTTGTCGGACCCCATCTTGGCGGTCTCGTGGATCATGCGCCGGAGCACCGGTGCCCGCGGGTCGGCGTACTCCACGAACGCCTCGAGTCCGGCGCGGGTGAGGCGGCTCAGATAGCGGTATCCCTCCGCCTGGGTGAGCGGATCGGTCGGTGTCCCGGGGAACACGATCGCGGCGCCCGCCGACTTGAGCGTGTCACAGAACTCGTCCCACGTCGTGCCGCTGACGACTCGTTGCTCGGCCACATCGTCGAGAGTCCGGCCGCGTAGTCGCAGATACGCCACGCGGGCTTTCTTGAACTGTCCCAGCGCAGCTGTCGCGATCGTGCGTCCGTTCATCGCCCACCTTTCTTCGACCACAGATCCGTCGTGTCGGTGACTCCATGATCTCCGCATCTCCCCTGACGTGTCCGGAGTTCGACGATCCCGCACCAGCAGCGCGGGTTATCGTGCAGGTCATGCCCGACCTCCGCCTGGTCCCCCCGATCATCGACGACCCCGCTCAGTACCACGAGCTGCGCCTGGAGGTCCGTGCCTTCGTCGACGAACATCGGGCGGCCGGGCACATTCGAGGTGAGGTCGACAGCTGGCTGACCGGCTGGGACGAGGAGTTCACCCGCGCGCTGGCCGCGCGGGGCTGGCTGGGCATGACCGTTCCGGTCGAGTACGGCGGGCACGGCAGGAGTCCACTCGAACGGTTCGTCGTCACCGAGGAACTCCTGGCCGCGGGCGCGCCGGTGGCGGCACACTGGATCGCCGACCGGCAGATCGTTCCGTCACTTCTCAAGTACGGCACCGACGAACAGAAGCGCGACCACCTTCCACGGATAGCGGCGGGCACCTGCTTCTTCGCGATCGGGATGAGCGAACCCGACTCCGGCTCGGACCTGGCCAGCGTGCGGACCCGCGCCACTCGGGTCGAGGGCGGGTGGTCGATCACCGGGACAAAGGTGTGGACCTCCGGCGCGCACCGTGCCGAGGCCTTCATCTGCCTGACTCGGTCCGCGCCGCTCGACCCCGCACACCGCCATCGCGGACTGAGCCAGTTCATCGTCGACCTCGGGACCGAGGGCGTCGACATCCGCCCAATCCGTTCCATGGACGGCCGACACCACTTCAACGAGGTGATCCTCGACGACGTGTTCGTCTCCGACGCACGGGTCTTCGGCACCATCGGCGAAGGATGGACGCAGGTCACCTCCGAGCTCGCCTTCGAGCGCAGTGGACCCGAACGCTTCCTGTCGACGTTCCCGTTGCTCTGCCAGACCACTGAACAGATGCGGAACGACGCCCTTCCCCGCCACCCCGACCTGGGCCGGCACGTCGCACGCCTCGCGGGACTGCACCAGATGTCGACCTCCGTCGCAGGCGCCCTCGCCCGACGAGAACCCGCCGACACCGCCGCCGCCGTCGTCAAGGTGCTCGGCACCACGAGCGAGGGCGACATCGCCGACTTCGCCGACACGCTCACCGACGACGCCGATCCGGCACTCGCCGACCATCGTCGGCTGGTGGAGGCCGCCGTCGTGCAGCGACCGGGATTCACCCTGCGAGGCGGCACCAACGAGGTGTTGCGCGGAGTCATCGCTCGCGGACTGGGGTTGCGCTGATGGGCCACCAGACCGACCCCGAACTCGTCGACCTGCTGTCGGCGGTGTTCTCATCACATCGAGCTCGTATGTCCGAGGTCGATTCCGGGACTGACCGCGCCGCAACCGATCTCGAACTGTGGGACCAACTCGGCGAGCTTGGACTGGCACGACTCACCGGCAGCGAGAGCTCCGGCGGCAGCGGCGCCGACTGGTTCTCGGCCGCCGAATTACTGCGCGCGGCAGCACATCACGCTGTGCTGACCCCCGTCGTCGAACATGACCTGCTCGCCGGCTGGCTGCTGAGCGAAGCCGGTCTTGCGGTCGACGACACCCGCCGGTCCGCCTGCGTGCTCGACGCTTCGGGAACGGCTCGGGAGGTCGGATGGGCCGCCGGCGCAGAGCGTCTCGTCGTCGCGTGGCCGTCGGACGGCGCATGGAAGGTCGCCGATGTCGATCCGGACGACGTCACGATCGACCCTGGTGTGAACGTTGCCGGCGAGCCACGGGACACCATCACCGCGCGACTCGACGATCTCGCCGGCGTCGAGGTGGACGCGACCACAATCGAACGGTTCCGCCTTCGCGGTGCCCTGGCGAGATCCGTCCAGACCTGCGCCGCGCTCGAGCAGATACTCGCCCTGACCGTGACGCACGCCGGGCAGCGGGAACAGTTCGGCCGACCACTCGCCCGCTTCCAGGCGGTGACGTCGATGATCGCCGACATGGCGGCGGAGACATCTCTTGCACAGGCCGCCACCGAGGCCGCGCTCGTCGCCGCGGTGCGCAGCCCATGGCACGATCAGAAGCTGGAGTTCCTGGTGGCGGTGGCCCGATCATGCTGTGGGCGTGCCACTTCGGTCGTCGTCCGCAATGCTCACCAGGTGCACGGCGCGATCAGCACGACCCGCGAGCATCGGCTACACGAGTTCACCCTGCCGGCCCTGGCATGGCGGTCGGAGTTCGGATCCGTTCACGACTGGGAGCGGGTGGTCACCGACGCAGCCCTCGCCGCGGGCGCCGACGGACTCTGGCCGCTCATCGTCGACTGACACCTGGGCCGTCAGCACGCCCGACATCTGTCGACAGTGTCGGGTGGTGGACACGATCGGCAAGAAGTTGGACACGATCGGCGAAAAGTTGGACACGATCGGCGAGCTGCGGGACCCGGTCGACGACATGCCTCGCGTCGCGTCCGCCCACCATGCACACCGACACTTACCGCGAATACCGCACCAAAGCAACCCATTCCACCGCAGCGACCCCGGTGTCTTATATCGGTACAACCGTACTGTAACGTACCGACCACTGCGCGAAGCCGATCGGTCATGCCACGTCCATGACGTCCCGTCGCGATACGCGATGGCGCTGCACGACCGTTGCTCGACGTACCGGCGCCGCGGCGCGCTGCGCAGCAAGACATCGCATCCTGTGAGAGGGAACGAATGAGCAAGTTCAGCAAGCGTGGTCTGCGTCGCGTCGTGGGCGCCGGTGCACTGGCCGCAGTCGCGACCGTCGGTCTGGCCACCATGACCGCCGGCGATGCGGGGGCGGCCGCGCTGCCCAACGGCTTCAAGAGCGCCACCGGTATCGACAATGAGTCGCTGCAGACCTGGCGTACCGGCGAGTCGGCGCTGCCGGCTCCGTCGGTGGCCAACAACGGTGCAGGCCGTGCTGCGGTGCTCTCGGGTACTTACCGGGCCAAGGCCAGCGCCGGGGTCAACGGCAACGTCGCGGTCAAGGTGCTGGTGGGCTGCCAGGTCGATATCACCGGACTGGAGGGCGGCATCTCCGGCAGCATCACCCAGGCACTGAGCCCGTCGCTGTCGGGTTCGCTGACCATCCCGCTCAACCCGGGTCAGGTCAAGGTCGTCGACGTGACCGACAAGGACATCAAAGACGGCGGCGTGGCCGCGATCCAGCTCGATCAGTTCGGCATCAACGTCGAGAGCTGCGGCGGCTATGCCTCGGCACGCACCATCGTCAAGACCGTGGGCGCCAAGGGCTACAACACCGACGACGGCAGCGTCAACGGTGAGGGCACCTACCTGCAGTCGACGCTGTACGGCAAACCGTTCAGCCTCAACTGGACCCGCACTGTCTCACCATCAAGAATTCTCTGCCGCAGGCAGACTCACATTCCAGAAGGACATTCATGAAGACGATCAACTCGCGTGTGGCCGCCGGCCTGGGTCTGGCCGGTGCCGTTGTGGTGGGCCTGAGCAGCCTCGGCGCCGGTGGCGCCGCTGCCGGCCCGCTGCCCGGCGGTTACCTGTCCAAGACCCTCGTCGACGGCACCCCGGTGACCGTCCGTCTTTTCGACGAACACGTCAACGTCCAGAAGGCCGTCACCAACGTCGCCACCAGCCGTGAGGCGTGGCTGTCGGGCAAGGTCAAGGTCACCGTCGGCGGCAAGGCCCAGGGTGGCGGGATCGCGGCGGGCTACCTCGTCGGCTGCCAGGTGAACTTCGGCGCCGGCGCCAACGGCGGTGCGGGCGTCTCGGTCGCTCCGGGCGAGAGCGGTGGCGCGACAGCGACGCCGTCCGCCAAGGGTGGTGCGGGCTTCACCCTCGGACCCGGCCAGTCCACCTATGTCCCGGTGATCAGCACCACCTCGGGCGATGACACCGCCTACAAGAACTACAAGGTCTCCGGCTACAAGTTCAAGGGCTCCACCGGCGGCTTCGCCTACAGCCAGGAGAAGTTCGGCCTCGACGGCTGCGCCGGCTATGCCTCGGCCAAGGCCAAGATCAAGGTGACCGTCAAGACCGATGCCGTCAGCGGCGTCATCTTCCTCTACGGAAAACCGTTCAGCCTGGGCTGATCCCGAGCGATTCCGTCGCACACGACGACAGCGGCACCCGGCAGACACGATCTGCCGGGTGCCGATTCGTCTCCGGTCGTCCGCCGGCCCGGGACGCTCAACCCGGGAACGCCCGCCTGCCGAGGACCGCGACCACCAGTCCCGCCACCACGAATGCCGATCCGACACACGCCAGATACAGCGTCGCAGAACCGGCCGGAAGCAACGCTCCGCCGAGCAGCGCTCCCAGTGCGATCCCGGCATTGGAGGTCGAGTTGATCCAGGCGCCGGCGACCTCGGGGGCGTCGGTCAGTGCACGCACCGCCGCGGACTGATAGATCGACGGCACCCCGCCGAACAGTCCGTTCCACAACGCGACGGCGACCACCAGCACGATCAGCCACTCGTGGGACAACCCCACGGCCAGGATCGTGGCGGCCAGGAGCGCGAGAACCGTGAGAACCGTTGTCCGCGGACGACGATCGATGGTCCTGCCCACGCAGGCCAGACCGACCAGGCCGCACAGGCCACACAACAGCAACAACGGGCCGATCCAGGACTCCTGTGCTCCAGCGGTCAACAGCACGACGCTGATGTAGGTGTACATGGTGTACTGACCGATGAACGTCAGCGTGTTCGACGCGACGACGACGCCGAGATCGGCGCGTGCGCTGCCCTTGTCGATCCGTCGGCCGGCCGGGGCTCCGCTGACCGCCGGAAGGAACCGGGCGATCAGCACGAGCGCCACCACCGCGACACCGGCGAGCACCGCGAATGCGTTACGCCATCCGATCGCCGACCCCAGGGCCGTCGAGAGCGGTACACCCAGCACGAAGCCCGCGGTGGTGCCGCCGGCGACGACGGCGAGACCGCGGCCGACCTGTCCGTGCTCGACCAGTCGCGGGACGTAGCCGATACACACCGAGAAGAACAATGCATGCGACAGGCCGCCGACCACGCGTCCGGCGGCGACGATCGCGAAACCCGGGGCGGCGGCGATCATGAGATTGCTGATCAGGTAGCCGACCACGGTGACGAGAATCAGCCGCTTGCGCGCGATCCGCTTGGTGGCGATGGTCAGCGGCACCGCGAACACGGCGACCATCACGGCGAAGACCGTGATGAGCAGCCCGGTGACCGAGTCCGCCACGCCGAACGCATCCCCGATGGCGGGGAGCAGACCGACCGGAAGCATCTCCGTGGTCACCGCGAGGAAGCCGGCAATCGCCAAGGTGAGGAGCGCAGGAGCGCTCTGCCGAACCCCCTGCCGGGTATCGGTGACATCGGTGCTGGTCGTGAGCATCACACGAATATACTCGTGAGCCGAGTTTATTGGAAATGCAAAAATGACCTGGTGTCCATCCCGTCCACCGGTCCGAGTGCCGGACGTTGGTTGACGGCGGCACGTCTGATCGAGATCGTGCGCGCGCACCCCGGCGTCACCCGAGCCTCAGCGGCGCAGGATTTGGGAATCCGCAGCGGCGCCGCGACCGAACTGCTGGCTCGCATGCGGCGCGTCGACCTGCTCGACGAGAGTCCCGCCCCCGCCCAGGGTCGCGGCCGCCCGACGACCGTCCTGCACGCCCATCCGGCCGGCCCGCTGGTCATCGCCGTCGAACTGAGTCTGACCGGATGGCGCGTGGCGACCGCCGCCATCGACGCCGAGCCCCACGTCGAGCAGGTCGGCTCGCGTCTGAGTTCTCGGCCGGGTCCCGTCCTCGCCGAGATCTCCGGTGTCGTCGACGACATCCGCCGGCGCGAGGGTGACCGGATTCGAGCCGTGTCCGTCTCGGTCGCCGGCGCGGTCCGCGATGACCGCCTGGTCCAGTTCACGCCGCTCGACTGGCATGACGTCGATCTGTCCGCTCTGGTCGCCCACGAGTCGCCCACGGCCCCGCCGGTACTGGTCGGCAACGACGCGACGCTGGCCGGGCTGGCCGAGGCCCGCACCGGTTCCGCCCGCGGCGTCGGCACGGCGCTGCACCTCATCATCGCCGTCGGCCTCGGTGGCGCACTCGTCGTCGAGGGCGTACCGGTGATCGGCGCCCATGGCGGTGCCGGCGAGTACGGGCACGTGCCCTTCGGCGATCCCACGCAACTGTGTCCCTGTGGCGCACATGGCTGTTGGGATCTCACCGTCGACGGACGCGCCCTCGCGAGACATCGCGGCGATCCGCCACCGGACAACCCGCTGCGCTACACCTACGAACTCCTCGACACGCGGCGCACGGATGACGATCCCGCAACCCAGAAAGCCTTCGACCGGGTCGGCAGCTCGCTCGGCCGCGGCATCGCGGGACTGGTCAACATCCACGACCCCGACATGGTCACCCTCGGCGGCCTCGCGGTGCCGCTACGGGCCGCGGCGCCCGAACACTTCGACACCGCCTACCGCGGAGGTCTCATGTCGTTCCGCAAGCACCTGCCACCCGAGATCGTCGACGGCATCCACGGCGACGACGGCCCGCTGCACGGCGCAGCGCTGCGCGGCGTCGACCACATCACCACCGTCGACGCCATCGCCGAGTGGGCGGACCGCAGGCCATAGCCCACCGGCTCGGCGGTCTACAACACCTTGGCGATGGCCCCGGTCATCTTCTCCGGCTTCGTCGTCGGCGCGAAACGCTCGACGACCTGGCCGTCTCGACCGACGAGGAACTTGGTGAAATTCCACTTGATCCGTCCGCCGAGCACACCACTCTTCTCCGAGCGCAGCCAGGCGAACAACGGATGTGCGTCGGGCCCGTTGACGTCGATCTTCGCGAACATCGGGAAGGTGACGTCGTAGGTGAGCGAGCAGAAGTTCTTGATCTCGTCGGCGTCACCCGGTTCCTGATGGGCGAACTGATCACACGGGAACCCGAGGACACGCAGCCCCTGCTCCGAGTGGTCCCGGTAGAGCGCTTCGAGGCCCTGGTACTGCGGGGTGAACCCGCACTTCGACGCGGTGTTGACGATGAGCAGCGGAAGACCCGCGTACTCCGACAGCTGAACCGGTGTGCCGTCGATGTCGTCGGCGGTGAAGTCGTAGGCGGTGGTCATCGGTCATCCCCTCGAATGTGTGCCGGTCACGTATAGACCGGCCGTCCCAGTATGTGATTGCACGCGGCAACACCGTCGACGATGCCACGTTCGAACGCCCTGCCGCGCTCCTGGCCGCTCCCGTGCGTCGGCCGATCAGCGGGCAGGGCGTACATGAACGCGACGGCCTCGGCGCGATCCGCAGCGGTCAGGTGACCCTGTCCGACAAGCCACGTCCACGCGGCCCCCGACCAGCAGTCGCTCGCGAGTTCCATCGTCCGGATCTCCGCGGTGCGCCCGACGGCCAGCGCCGCGATCGTCGCCGACACCGGTTTCAGTCCCGCGGACTCCTGCACCCCGTGGCTCGACTCGTGGGCGAAGGTCGTCACCGCCCGACTACGCGTACGGATCAACTCCGCATCCGAGGTCGGGTTGTAGAAGGTGACCGCGTTGCAGTGGTGCAGCCCCAGAGCCAGCAGCGTCCCGAGTTCGGCATACACGCACACATCACTGTTGCGAGGATTCCACGACACTCCGGCCGCCGGATTCGAGACCCGCACCGTCTCGCGCACCACCGAGGAGCGACCGGTGTGCCGAAGCCACTCGTGGGTGAGCGCGACCGCGCAGGACACGTTCTCGAGCGCGCCCTGCTCACCGCGGCAGTCCGCGACGTCGGCGGTCACCGCGACGGTTCCCCATGGCGCAGCATCAGCGGAAGGTGCAGCACCACAAATGATTCCGACGACCACAAGCACTGCAGCGACAACGACCGACCTCGTGCGTGTGATCACGACTTCCCCTGACTCGACGTGGTCGCGACGACTCACGACAGGTGCGGCTCCAGCATGGGCACGAGATACTGCCGGGCGACAGCAGCGAGCTGATCGTCGTCATGCACGTCGATCAACTGACTGGGAACGGTGAGAAAGGAGTTCGAGATCCGGACCATCACCTCGGCGGTCAGCTCCGTGTCGAGTTCGGCGGCGATGTTGCCTGCCCGCTGCTCACTCCGGAGTTGCTCGGCGACGAACTGTCGTACCGCGACGAGCATCCGGCCGTCGTCGGCACCGATCGAACCTGCGAGCAGGGATGGTTCGGTCTCGATCAGACCGCCGATGAGCGGGTTGCCGAGGATCGACCGTAGCGAGCTGACGAATCCGAACACCACCCGCTCGGCTGCGGTGTCGGCGTTCCTGATGTCGGCGAGGAACCGAAGAAAGTAACGACGGAACTCGCGCAAGATGACCTGTTCGACGAGGTCGTCCTTCGTGGCGAACTTGCGGTAGATCGTGATCCGCGACAACCCCGCGCGTCGCGCGACCTCTTCCATCGAAGACCGCTGGATGCCCATGCGGCAGAACTGGTCGAATGCGGCATCGAGCAGTTTGGTCCTCGTCGGATCGTCGTCCGGCTCGGTCACGTCGCCTCCGATGACGGCGACGTACGCGCGTTCGAGCAATGATCGTGACGGCAGCGAGGATGCCGCGTCAGTCGCGCCCGCTCGCTCCGCTCCCGGCGCCGGCATCGATCGGCCCGCTCGCTCCGCTCCCGGCGCCGTGGCGGCATGACCTGATTCCACTCGATCCCCTCGCCGTTCGATTCCCCGGCCGTTCGTGCGCGAAGCATACCGCGCCGCCGATCAATCATCAGAAAACGCGTGTGTTCAGAATCACTACGTGCTAGACCTATGTAACAGCGATACAGCTTTTGTTTCATCGCGTCATCGAGTCGGGTGGCGATAGACGGGAGAAGTGAGATGGAGAATCTGAGCAGGCGAAATCTGTTGAAGGTCGGGGGCACGGTAGGGGCGGCGGGAGCGATCGCAGCGGTCGCGCCGTCAACACCGTGGACATGGTCACCAGCGGGTTCGGTACCGGGGACCGGCAGCGGCGCAGACCCGAGGGGTGTCTGGGACGTGGATGCCGATCCGGTCGTGGCGGCGCTTCTGGACCGGGGTGAGGTCCCGAAGGTCAACCGCATCCTGCGTTCCTGGACGAAGAACGGGCAACCGCTGCCGGCCGGTTTGCCCAATGACCTGCGGGACTTCATGGAACATGCCCGGCAACTGCCGGCGTGGACGGATCGCGGCAAACTCGAGACGGCGGTGCGCTTCAACCAGAAACGCGGCACCTACCTCGGTGTGCTCTACGGGTTCGCGAGCGGCATGATGAGCACGGTCATCCCCAAGGAGGCCCGCGCGGTCTATTACTCCAAGGGCGGTGCGGACATGAAGGACCGCATCACCAAGACCGCGAAACTCGGCTACGACATCGGCTCGCTGAACGCGTACCGCCCCGACGGCGAGATGGTCGTCACCTGCGTGAAGACGCGTTTGGCGCATGCGGCCGTGCGTCACCTCCTCCCGCAGTCGCCGTGGTGGGTGCATTCCGCGCCGGAGAAGAAGCCGATCAGCCAGGCCGACATCAT
This sequence comes from Gordonia sp. OPL2, assembly GCF_003797825.1. GTDB lineage: Bacteria > Actinomycetota > Actinomycetes > Mycobacteriales > Mycobacteriaceae > Gordonia. Next base: position 71,554 of record NZ_RKME01000023.1, on the reverse strand, counting down.
GGTCACCTGGCACAGCCTGCCGACCACCGTGATGCGGATGCTCGACAAGTGGAACGTGCCGATCGCTGCCGACGAATCGGCGGGCTTTCTGCATTCGTGGCAGGTCAGCGCCGCCATGCTCGGCGTGGAGGACCAGTACATCCCCGCCTCGTGGAATCAGGCCGACTCTCAGGCGAAACAGGTGCTCGATCCGATCCTCGCACCGACACCCGAGGGCAAGAAGCTCGCCGACGTCCTGCTCGACCTGGGCATGAACCTCGACCTGAGTCTGCTGTCGCGCGGTGTCCTCGGCGCGCTCACCCGATTCATGTTGGGCGACAAGGTCGCCGACTGGTACGCGATCCCGCGCGAACCCGTGTGGAGTCCGCTGCTCGAGACCGCTTGGGGCCCGTACGTCCTCGTGCGGGAGGGACTGCTCAACGTCGGCATGCCCAAGGAGGCGTACTGGCTGTTCGACGAGTTCCTACGCCAGTTCGTCCTCTTCTACATGTCCGAACTGCGGATGCCGATCAACATCGAGATCCCGGTGCTGAACAACCCGCACTACAACTGATTCCGCGGCACGCGCACGAACGGGCGATCCATGTCCATGCGCACGTGGCTCGTGGCGCTCGTCGTCGCGGTGGTGGGACTCTCCGTCCCGTCCACCGCGGCGGCAGCGCCCCTGCCGACACTTCGTCAACCCTGTCCCGACCTGTACGTCCTGGCGATCCCGGGCACGTGGGCCGACATCGCCGAACCCGGCATCCTCCGCGAGGTCACCGATGGTCTGGGACCTCGCAGCCGGTCGACGTATGTGGGATACGACGCCACCGCATTCCCCTGGGAGAAGGCGATCTACGGTCGGTCCAAGGCCCAAGCGGTGGCCAACGCCACCGGTCTGGCGACGATGATGCTGCGCAGGTGTCCCCACACCAAGGTCGCGTTCACCGGATACAGCCAGGGCGCCGACGCGGCCGGGGACGTCGCGGCCGAGATCGGCACCGGCCGTGCGGCGATCCGACCCGATCAGGTCGCCGGGGTCGTACTGATCTCCGACCCACGACGTTCCCGGCGGGACACCCTCATCGGTCCTTCGGTCACCGGACAGGGCAGCGGCGGCCCGCGGCTGACCGGCATGGGCCGGCTCAGTGCTCGCACCTACACCATCTGTGCGCCGAAAGACCTGTACTGCAACACTCCTCGCGAGTCATACGTGACACGCATCGTCGGGTATCTCGCCGAGACCAGCGATCCGACGCCCAGTCAGATGAACCAGTACCAGGCCGAGGCCGGCGCCATCCTCGACGAGATGCTCACGCAGGGAGGCATCGGCGCGGTCGGACGTGAGGTCAGCAATCAACGCGCCCGACAACAGATCATCGTCTTCAATCGGTTCATCCAATCCGGGGCCCACACCGATTACGGGGACTTCGAGGTCCGGCCCGGCATCACGGCGGTCCGGTGGGCACACGAGTTCCTCGCCCGACTCGCCTCTGCCCCACCGTCATCCGTTCCGTCACCGGCCGCCCCGTCATCAGCCACACGCCAACCCTCTGACAAGGAGTGACACCATGGGAGCCCTTCAACCCTGGCACATCGTCATCGTCGCACTGGTTTTCGTGATCCTGTTCGGCGCGCAACGCCTGCCCGACGCGGCCCGCGGGATCGGCCGCTCGCTGCGGGTCTTCAAGTCCGAGGTCGCGGAACTCAACGAGCCCGAGCGGGTCGATCGGGACGATCGAGCCGAACGCGACGACACCCGGTCCATCGCGCGCGACTCGACCGAGCGCCGATGAACAAGCAACTCCTCGAAGAGAGTCTGGCCATCGTCGACCTCCCCGACGACGGCCTGACACTCCGGTTCTACGAGATCCTGTTCGATCGCCATCCCGAGGTGCAGCCGATGTTCCGGCGCGACATCACAACTCAGGCCGACATGCTGCGCACCGCGATCATTTCGGTTCTCGATCACCTCGACAGCAACGAATGGCTGTCGTCGAATCTGGGCTCGCTGGGTCGGCGTCACGCCGACATGGGCGTCACACCACCGATGTACGACGCGGTCGGCGAATGCATGATCGCCGCGATGGCCGAGATCGGCGGGGAGTCGTGGACCCCGGACATGAGCGAGGCATGGACCGAAGCGCTCACCGCGGTCTCCTCGCTGATGATGGACGGGTATCCGTCCGACTGAGACATCCCGCGCCGACCCACGGTGGGTCGTGGAAATCGCGCTGAGGACGACATGTGTCGTCGGCGACAGAACACATGCGAGATGGGCGATACGAGAGTAGGACGGAGGTGAGGGGGGCGATCGTACTGAGAGGTGTGAAGGCATGAAGGCCATCCAGATCGTCAAGCCCGGAAGCGAACCAGAACTCCGCGAAGTGGAACGCCCGACCCCCGGGCCGGGACAGGTCCTGCTGAAGGTGACCGCCGCAGGGGCCTGCCATTCCGACGATTTCGTGCTGAACATGCCCGCGGAAGGCTTTCCCTATCCGATTCCCATGACGCTCGGCCATGAGGGCGTCGGGGTCGTCGCGGAGACGGGCGGCGGAGTGGACAGCGTGGCCGAGGGCACCGCGGTGGCGGTGTACGGCCCGTGGGGATGCGGCGTCTGCCACTTCTGTTCACGCGGACTCGAGAACTATTGCAGCAGAGCGGCAGAGTTGCAGATCACGCCGCCCGGACTCGGCGTCGACGGCGCCATGGCCGAATACATGATCGTCGACGACCCGCGCCATCTCGTACCGATCGGCGACCTCGATCCCGTCCGGACGGTTCCTCTGACCGACGCCGGCCTCACCCCGTACCACGCGATCAAGGCGTCGTTGAGCAAACTCGTCGGTGGCACCACCGCCGTCGTCATCGGGTCCGGCGGACTCGGCCACGTCGCGATCCAGATGTTGCGCCACCTGACCCCGTCGCGCGTCATCGCACTCGACGTCACCGAGGAGAAGCTGGCGTTCGCCCGGGAGGTCGGAGCGCACGAGACCGTTCTCAGCGACGACGACGCCGTCGACAACGTCCGGAAGATCACCGGAAAGGACGGTGCCACCGCCGTCTTCGATTTCGTCGGCTACCAGCCCACGATCGACACCGCCCTCGGGATCGTCGGGACGATGGGTGACGTGACCGTCGTCGGCATCGGCGACGGTGTCGCGGCGGCAAAGGTCGGCTTCTGGACCCAGCCCTACGAGGTCTCGGTTCGCACGCCGTACTGGGGCTCTCGCAGCGAGCTGATCGAGGTCCTCGACCTCGCGCGCGACGGAGTCCTCGATGTCGCGGTCCAGGAGTTCTCCCTCGACGACGGCGTGGAGGCCTACCGGAAGCTGGCCGCGAACGAACTCCGCGGGCGTGCCGTCGTCGTTCCCGGCTGAGGCCGCCGCGCCGATTCACCGACTGTTCATCCGCTGGGAAACTCGCGGTCCACCGTGGTCAGTAGTGTCGCGGACGCCGAACGGATCGCCTTGCCCTCCCCCGCGATCGGTGAGGACACACCACCTTCGTGACAGGTCCGGGATCCCGGGTGATCCGGGGGTGGTGTCGACGCTGGATCGTCCCGGTCACGACAGTGACCGGGACGACTCACCTGGCGTCGAGGCCACGTCTCGGCCCCGTGAACGTTCGATGAACGAATCCTCCGCGCCGGGCCCACCGACCCGCACGTGACTAGCGTGATGGCATGGACGCGAATGACGAGCTGCGTCAGATCAGCCAGGTGCAGGATCGTCTGATCGGTCTGTACTCCCACAAACGGCCCGAGGATGTCGCACTGGCGGTGAAGACCGCACATCAGCATTTCGAGGGAATCCGCGTCCGCGATTTCGTCCCGCTCCTCGTCGAGCGCCGCGCCAACAAGGCACTCGGTGGGAGTGATGTGATGGTCGACCCAGCCGAGGTGCCACCCGCGCACGGCGAGTAGCCGCACCGGCTTTCGGGTGGGTGGACGCCCTTCGTGACGCTCGCAAGCTCGCTCCTCAGGGACCGGTTGATCCTGATCCTCTCGCTCCTCAGGGACCGGTTGATCCTGGTCCTCGAGCCCGCGAGGCACGAGCGGGCTCGTGAGGGATCGACGGGCGCGCAGACCGGGGTACCGTCCAGACATGCGCTTCGGAATCTGCATCCTGCCTGATCGACCCTGGTCACAGACCCGCGCTCTCTGGCAGCGCGCCGAGGAGATGGGTTTCGATCACGCGTGGACCTACGACCACCTCGTCTGGGGTGGACTGCCCGACTCGCAGTGGTTCTCGTGCGTCCCCACCCTCACCGCGGCCGCCGGAGTGACCGAGCGAATCGGGTTGGGCGCCTTCGTGGTGTCCCCCAATTTCCGACACCCCGTCGCATTCTCCCGGGAGGTGCAGACGCTCGCCGACATCTCCGGCGGGCGGTTCCTCCTCGGGCTCGGCGTCGGCGGCACGCCCGACGACACGATCCTCGGCCAACCCGACCTGACCGTCCGCCAGCGCGTGGACCGTTTCCAGGAGTTCGCCGACATTCTCGATCAGACGATGCGCAACGATCACGTCTCGGTGGACGGCGAGTACTACCGAGCACGCGACATGCGACTCGTCGGCGGGAACGTCCGTGACCGCGTCCCGCTGCTCCTGGCAGGCAACGGTCCGCGGTCCGTGCGGTTCGCGGCCCGCTCGGGCGACGGCTGGATCACCACCGGAACCGGCGCCGACTCACTCGACGACTGGTTCGACGGCGTCGCCCGCAGTGTCGCCACGTTCGACGAGGCACTGTCCGACGGCGCAAGCGGTGTCCCGCGGTACCTCAGCCTCGATGCCTCGCCGCGCAACGCACTGGAGAGTGTGGATCTGTTCGACGAGATGGTCGGTCGCGCCGAGGAGCTCTCGTTCACCGACGTGATCGTGCACTGGCCCCGGGACTCCGAGCCCTACCGCGCACCGCTCGAGGTGTTGGAGGCCGTGGTGTCACGCGGCCTCGGGTCACTCTGAACCAGTCCCCAACCGCGCACGTGAGCCCCTTGCATGCAAGCTTGCATGCAAGGGGTAGGGTGTCTGCCCATGACCTCCACGAGCGGACCGGTGGCCGCTGAACAGGCGTACGACTTCACCAAGTCGGCGATCCTGAGCGGCGAACTCGCCGGCGGACAGTTGGTGAGCGAAGGTGCGATCGGACAGCAGCTGGGCATCAGTCGGACACCGGTGCACGAGGCCTTTCTCCGGCTCGGTTCCGAACAACTCCTCGAGTTGGTGTCGCGCAAGGGTGCCATCGTCATCCCGATGACCCCGTCGGAGGCGGCCGACGTGCTGGCGATGCGCAAAGGCATCGAGACGTCGGCGGCCGGCCAGGTATTCGCGGCGGGCGGGCCGTCGGAGCGCGTCGCGTCCCTGCTCGAGGAGAATCTGGAGGAGCAGGGAGCGCTGGTCGAGGCCGGCGATGTCGCCGGGTTCGTCACGGCCGACGACGGGTTCCACGCACTCATGGTGGAGGCCTCCGGAAATCCCATCGCGCGCAACTTCTACGAGCAGCTGCGCACCCGCCAACAACGTCTGCGCAACCTCCTGCTCAGGATCGACCCCGCGAATCTGGCTGCGTCACATGCCGATCACCGCATCCTCGCCGACTGCCTGCGCAGCGGGGACGAAGCGGGATTCGCGACCATGCTGACGTCACACTTCAACCGCTATCAGGGGGCGCTGTGAGCCTGCGGGAGCGGAGCGGACTGCAGACGACCGACCAGAAGCGTTGGGACCGACCGTGGTTACTGGTCTTCGGCACCGTCTTCGTGTGCGCGTGGTCGGGCAATCAGTTCAGCCCCATGCTGCTCCTCTATCAACACCTCGAGCACTACTCGGCGTCGACGGTCACCTTGTTCCTGGGTATCTATGTGCTGGGGCTCGCCCCCGCGCTCGTGATCGCCGGTGCGGTGTCCGACCATTCCGGGCGCCGACGCCCCCTGATGTGCGCGGTGATCTTCGGCCTGGCCGGCAGCCTGCTGCTCGCGCTCGGCGAATTCGGTTCGGCGCCGATCTATCTCGGACGGCTGCTGTCGGGCATGTCCGTCGGCACGGCCATGGCCGTCGGGACCAGCTGGCTCAAGGAGGTCTCGCAGGCACCGTACGATCCGACCGCCGACCACGGCGCGGGCGCCCGACGCGCCTCGCTGGCCTTCACTCTCGGCTCCGCCCTCGGCGCACTCGTGGCCGGATGCATCGCGCAGTGGGGTCCGTGGCCCGAGATCCTGCCCTATGTGATCCACGCGGCCGTCGCGCTGCCCTTCCTCTGGCTGATCCGACGACCGCCCGAAACGGTCTTCGCCGGCACGCAGCGACCCCCGATGCGGACGCGCATGGCAGGGCCGTCCGCACGCCATCGCCGATTCCTCCGGGTCGTCCTGGTCTGCGGGCCATGGCTGTTCATCGCCTGCGGACTCTCCTACGGATACCAGCCCGTTCTGCTGTCCGACGCCACCGGCGATCTGGGATTGGCCTACGCAACCGCGCTCAGCGTCATCGCGCTCGTGTCCGGGGCGCTCGTGCAGCCGCTCGCCAAGCGCATCGACTCGACGTCGAGTGCGCGGGGCATCGTCGTCTCCCTGGCGCTCCTGATCGTCGGACTACTGGTGATGATGACCGCGGTCGGACTAGACAGCTGGGTCGTCGGCGTCGTCGCGAGCGTGGTGTTCGGCGGCGGCTTCGGCATCGGCCTGGTGTCCGGACTCCTCGAGGTTCAGCGGATCGCCCCGCCCGCGGAGTTGGCCAAGCTCACTGGCATCTTCTACGCCGTCGCCTACCTCGGATTCATCGTCCCGACGATCCTGGCCGCCCTGACACCACCGTTCACCACGATGCAGTTACTCTCCGTCCTGGTGGGACTGCTGATCGTGTCGACACTCGTCGTGCTGCGCGGCTACCGACGACACCTCCCACGGCCCCACATCCCGCAACACCCGTTGTGATCGGGGCCGCTTCCCCACTACGCTCGCATGGTCGACAGTCAGATGACTGACGGTCCCGGGAGGCAGGGGAGGATGACATCGTGATGAAGGAGCATGTGCTTCCGCTGGTCCGGGAGGCCGTCTCGGATGTGCTGTGGCTGCCGCCGTCGGCCTTCGACGCATCCACGAAACTGTCGGAGTACGGCCTCGACTCGATTTCGACGATCGACCTGACGGTGCAGCTCGAAGAGGTCTTCGACATCCGGATTCCGCACCGCGACACCCACAAGCTGGTCACCGTCGATCACATCGTCGACTACATCCACCGCGTCGCCTGCTGATCGCGCCACGCGGATGACACCCATCGGTTGACAGGGCCCCATCGCGCGCTCATTCTGTTGCGTAACACGCATTCGTTGCCGATCACGCAACAGGGGTTCTCATGGTCCAGCCCACCATCGTCATCATCGGCGCCGGCATCGTCGGCTCATCGCTCGCCGACGAACTGACCGCACGCGGATGCACCGACGTGACAGTGCTCGACCGCGGTCCGCTGTTCGCCACGGGCGGGTCGACATCGCACGCGCCCGGACTCGTCTTCCAGACCAATCCGTCGAAGACGATGACCGAGTTCGCGCGCTACACCGTCGAGAAGTTCGTCGGCCTCGACGCCTTCGATCAAGTGGGCGGACTCGAGGTCGCGGCGACTCCGGATCGCTGGATCGACCTGCACCGCAAACACGGCTGGGCGCAGTCCTGGGGCGTACGCGGAACCCTGCTCGATCCGCAGGAGTGCGCCGCCCTGAACCCCTTGCTCGACGTCGACCGGATCGAGGGCGGCTTCCACACCCCCGACGACGGGCTCGCGCGCGCGGTCCGCGCGGTGACCGTGCAGGCCGAACGGGCGATCGAGCGCGGTGCCCGTTTCGTCGGCGGGCAGGAGGTCGTCGAGATCGTCGAACGTGGCGGCCGGGTCGCCGGCGTGCGCACGGCATCGGGGGAGGTCGTCGACGCCGACGTCGTCGTCTCCGCCGCGGGGTTCTGGGGCGCCCGGCTCGGTGACCAGGTCGGGCTCGCCGTTCCCCTCGTGCCGATGGCGCATCAGTACGCCAAGACCGGGCAGGTCGCCGAGCTCCGTCGCGAGGGTCTCTCCGGAGACGAGGCGCGCATGCCGATCCTGCGCCATCAGGACCACGACCTCTATTACCGCGAGCACGGCGACCGACTCGGCATCGGCTACTACGGGCACCGTCCGATGCCGGTCGACATGGACACCCTGCTCACCGACACCGCCGACGAGGCGATGCCGTCGATGCTGCCTTTCACCGAGTCCGACTTCGACGAGGCCTGGACGCACAGCGTGACATTGCTTCCGACCCTTGGGGACACCAAGGTCGAGGAGGGTTTCAACGGCATCTTCTCCTTCACCCCCGACGGCTTCTCGATCATGGGCGAACACCGTGACCTGCCGGGCTTCTGGGTTGCCGAGGCGGTCTGGGTGACCCATTCGGCCGGGGTGGCGAAGGCGATGGCCGAGTGGATCGTCGACGGCGCACCGTCCACCGACGTCCACGAATGCGATCTCTACCGGTTCGAGGAGGCGGCGACGAGCCCCGACTTCATCCTGGCGACGAGTTCCCAGGCGTTCGTCGAGGTCTACGACATCGTCCACCCGCACCAGTACCGGTCGGCGCCGCGAGACCTGCGGGTCAGCCCGTTCCACCACCGGCAGCAGGAACTCGGAGCGTACTTCTACGAGGGAGGATGCTGGGAGCGGCCCGCCTGGTACGCCGACAACGAGGTCTTGATCGACGAACTCTCCACCGCCGGAGTCACTTTCCCCGACCGCGACGACTGGTCGGGACGATTCTGGTCCCCGATCTCGATCGCCGAGGCACGCTGGACCCGCGACCACGTCGCCCTCTACGACATGACGCCGCTGACGCGCTTCGAGGTCACCGGCGCCGGAGCCTGCGCATTCCTGCAGCACCTGACGACCAACAACGTCGACAAGCGTGTCGGCTCGGTGACGTACACGCTGATGCTCGACGAGAACGGCGGCGTCCTCAGCGATCTCACCGTCGCGCGGCTGGCGGACGATCGATTTCAGGTGGGCGCCAACGGTCCGCTCGATCTGGACCGGATGCTCCGTCATGCGCCCGACGCCGACGTCACCATTCGCGACATCACCGGCGGCACCTGCTGTGTCGGCGTCTGGGGGCCACGTGCCCGCGATCTCGTCGCACCCCTGACCGCCGACGACATCTCGCACGAGGCGTTCGGCTATTTCCGTGCATGCGAGACGTTCCTCGGCAGCATCCCGGTCACCATGCTCCGGGTCTCCTATGTCGGTGAGCTCGGCTGGGAGATCTACACCTCCGCGGAATACGGTGCAGCCCTGTGGGATCTGCTGTTCGACGCCGGGCGTCCCCACCGCGCGATCGCGGCGGGACGCATCGCGTTCAACAGCCTGCGCATGGAGAAGGGCTACCGGGCGTGGGGGACCGACATGACCTCAGAACACCTCCCGGACGCGGCCGGCGTCGGATTCGCGGTGAGCCGACGCAAGGGCGACTTCATCGGGAAGTCGGCGCTCGACGTCGCGCCCGAGCCCGCACGGGCACTGCGCAGCATCGTGTTCGACGATCCCACCGCCGTCGTGCTGGGCAAGGAGCCGGTGGCCGTCGACGGCGTCGTCGGCGGATATGTCACCAGCGCAGCATATTCGGCGACCATCGGTCGCAGTATCGCCTACGCGTGGCTACCGGCGACGATCCCGGCGGGTGCGACCGTGACCGTCGCCTACCTCGATCGGACGTACACGGCCGCGGTCCACGCGGAACCTGTCGTGGATCCCGACATGACCCTGATCCGGAGATGACGATGAACGACACCAGCTTCGACGTGATCGTCATCGGTCTCGGCGGAATGGGCAGTGCCGCCGCGTATCACCTCGCCCGGCGTGGGCAGCGCGTCCTCGGCCTCGAGAAGTACACTCCCGCGCACGACCGCGGATCGAGTCACGGCGGGTCGCGGATCATCCGCCAGTCCTACTTCGAGGATCCCGCCTACGTGCCACTGCTGTTGCGGGCCTACGAACTGTGGCAGGAACTCGCCGACGCGACCGGACTCGAGGTCTACCGCATGACCGGCGGCCTCTTCCTCGGGCCACCGGACTGCCTCACGGTCGCGGGTAGCCGGCGCGCCGCCGAGGAGTGGGACCTCTCCCACGAGATGCTCGACGCCGTCGAGGTCCGTCGTCGGTTCCCGGCCTTCTCCGTCCCCGACGGCGACGTCGCGCTGTACGAGGCGAAGGCCGGCTTCGCCCGGCCGGAGATGACCGTCGCGGCCCATCTCGACCTCGCGGCACGCGCCGGTGCGACGCTGCATTTCGGCGAGCAGGTCGTCGAATGGTCCGACGGCCCTTCGGGAGTCACGGTGACGACCACCGAGGGGACGTACACGGCCGGCCAGCTCGTCATCTGTCCCGGCGCATGGGCACCAGACCTGCTGACCGACCTCGGCATCCCGATCACGGTCGAGCGTCAGGTCCTCTACTGGCTCGATCCCGAGGGCGGCACCGAACCGTTCGAGCGGCAACCGATCTTCATCAGCGAGCATGCCGGGGGACCACAGATCTACGGATTCCCGTCGATCGACGGCCCGGCCGGCGGGGTGAAGGTGGCGTTCTTCCGGAAGGGCCGGGAGTGTACACCCGACACCATCGACCGCGCCGTGTCCGGGCGGGAGATCGACGAGATGCGTGAGCGCGTCGGCGATCTGCTGCCCGCGCTGACCGGTCCCGCGGTGCACACCGCCACCTGTATGTACTCGAACACCCCCGACGAGCACTTCGTCATCGCCCGCCCGAGCACGCTGACGAATGTGACCGTCGCGTGCGGCTTCTCCGGCCACGGGTTCAAGTTCGTGCCCGTCGTCGGCGAGGTGCTCGCCGACCTGGCGACCACCGGCGCCACCTCCCACCCCATCGGACTCTTCGACCCACAGCGATTGGTGACCGCATGACGATCTTCGACGACTCGCCCGCTGCCGACGTCGGGCGGGATGAGCCCCCGCTGTCCTCTCTGCTGCCCACCCTGGCCGGCGAATACTATTGCGATCCCGGCATCTTCCGCGCCGAGCAGCAGCACATCTTCGAGGAGATGTGGATGTGTGCCGTGCGCACCGCCGATCTCGCGAAACCGGGCGCCTTCCGCAAGGTGCAGGTGGGACGGGAGAGCGTACTGATCGTCTGCGGCCGCGACGGCGAACTGCGCGCCTTCCTCAACATCTGTCGGCACCGGGGCGCCATGCTCTGCACCGAGGACTCCGGGACGGCAGCACGGGGTCTCCGCTGCCCCTACCACGCCTGGACCTACCGGCTCGACGGAAAGCTCTTCGCCGCACCGAATCTCGGCAGCCTCACCGACGAGGACGGTGAGGCGATCGACCGCAGGCGGTACGGCCTGATCGAGGTCGCGATCCGCGAATGGCTCGGCTACGCGTGGGTCTGCCTCGCCGACGACCCGCCGTCGTTCGAACACGACGTGATGGATGTGGTCACCGCGCGCCTCGGCGACAGCACCGCGATCGACAACTATCGCATCGACGAACTCGCCGTCGGCAAGAGCATCACCTACGACGTCGCGGCCAACTGGAAGCTGATCGTCGAGAACTTCATGGAGTGCTATCACTGCGCCACCATCCATCCCGAACTGACCGAGGTCCTACCGGAATTCGCGGGAGGGTTCGCCGCGCAGTACTACGTCGGCCACGGTGCGGAGTTCGGCGAGGGTGTCGAGGGTTTCACCGTCGACGGCAGCTCGGGTCTCACGCCGATCCCCGGGGTCACCCCCGAGCAGGACCGCCGGTACTACGCGATCACCGTGCGTCCGACGGTGTTCATCAACCTCGTGCCCGACCATGTGATCGTCCACCGCATGTATCCGATGGCCGCCGACCGCACAGTCGTCGAGTGCGACTGGCTCTACATGCCCGACGTGGTGGCGCAGGGACGCGACGTCGAGCGGTCCGCCGAGTTGTTCCACCGCGTGAACGAACAGGACTTCGACGCGTGTGAGCGGACCCAGCCGGCGATGGCCTCCCGGGCCTACCGTCGCGGCGGCGTCCTGGTCCCCTCGGAACATCACATCGCCGAGTTCCACTCGTGGACCCTCGAAAGACTCGCCCGGACGAGCGAGAAGTGACTGGTCAGCGTCCCCGCGGTGCCCGGCCTGAGCGGATCGGAGGGCGCAGATGACTATGCTTGACCAGGTCATGGCACCCCAGGAGAACGCGACACGGGAGAAGTCGGTCGCCGCGGTCCAATCCGTCGACCGGGCGCTGACCGTTCTCGAGATCATCGGCAGGGCGGGCACCGCCGGAGTCAGCGAGATCGCCGTCGAACTCGGTGTCCACAAGTCAACGGTGTCGCGACTGATCGCGGTGCTGGAGGCCCGCGGTTTCGTCGAGCAACTCTCCGGCCGCGGCAAATACCAGTTGGGGTTCTCCATCGTGCGCCTCGCCGGTTCGACGACAGCTCGACTCGACCTCGCCAAGATCAGCCAGGCGGTGTGCGACGAACTCGCCCAGACGAGCGGGGAGACCACCAACGTGGCGATCCTCGACGGCCCCCGCATCATCAACGTGGTCGAGGCGATCGGGCCCGCCGAGGTCGCGCTGCGCACCTGGGTCGGGCAGACCTGCCCCGCGCACGCGACGTCGAGCGGCAAGGCTCTGCTGTCGGGCCTGAGCCCCGAGGCCGTCCACGACCTGATCGGCCCCGACCTCGAAGGATTCACCGCCCACACCATCACCGATCTCGCCGGCCTCGACGCCGAACTCGACCGGGTGCGTGCGACAGGCTGGGCGGGCGTGCGTGAGGAACTCGAGATCGGTCTCAACGCCGTCGCATCACCGGTCCGTGACGCCGATGGCAGTGTCGTTGCCGCGCTGAGTGTTTCCGGACCGGCGTACCGTCTCGATCCCGTCGCGTTCATCGACATCGCCGACGCGACGTCGGCCGCCGCCGAGGAGATCAGCGCGCGACTCGGCTATCGCGGCTGACGACGGTCATCGTCAGTCCCGGCGGCCGAGTCGGCCGACATCGATACACTCGGCCGGGTGAACGTACGCGCTGGGATCGTGGTCACCGGAACCGAGGTGTTGTCCGGGAGGGTGGCCGATCAGAACGGACCATGGGTGGCGCGATCCCTGCTCGAATCGGGCGTCGACGTCGCCCACATCACCATCTGCGGTGACCGGCCGGCCGATCTGACCGCCCAACTACGCTTTCTCGCCGGCCAGCAGGTCGACCTGATCGTCACGACCGGCGGCCTCGGCCCCACCGCCGACGACCTCACGGTCGCCACTGTCGCCGAGTTCTGCGGCCGCGCGCTGCATCTCGATCCGGAGCTCGAGTCCGACATCGCAGCGATCATCGCCCGCTGGCAACGCAGGCGCGGCGACACCCGGACCGACACCCCGGCCCTGCGGGCAGGCATCCGCAAGCAGGCGCAGGTACCCGAAGGGGCACAACCGATTCCGCCCACCGGAACGGCCCCGGGAATGGCCGTGCCCGCACGTCGGGCGCAGAGTGGTTCGGTCGGCACACCGGCCGTGCTCGTCCTGCCCGGTCCGCCACGTGAACTGCAGGCCATGTGGCCGGCGGCCATGTCGAGCCGTCCCGTGCTCGACGCGTTGTCGGCGCGGACGGAGCACCGTCAGGAGATCATCCGCGCCTATGGGCTCTCCGAAGCCGACCTGGCGGAGACGCTGCGGACCGCGGAGGCTGGCGTCACCGGCTTCGATTCGCTCGAGATCACCACCTGTCTGCGTGGCGGCGAGCTAGAGATGGTCACCCGCTTCCCCTCCGACACCGCACCGGCGTACGCCCAGCTGACGACGCTGATCGCCGAACACCATGGGCAGCAGATCTTCTCGACCGACGGATCGACCATCGACGACCACGTCGTCGAGCGCCTGGGTGGGCGGCAGATCGCGACCGCGGAGTCGTGCACCGGAGGTCTGATCGGCGCGCGACTCACCGACCGGCCCGGTTCGTCGGCCTACGTCGTCGGTGGCGTCATCTCCTATGCCAACGAGGCGAAGACCGATGTCCTGGGCGTACCGGCCGAGATGATCGCCGAGCACGGCGCGGTGAGCGAGCAGGTCGCGGCCGCGATGGCCGAGGGTGCTGCCGCCCGCCTCGCCGCCGACGTCGCCGTCTCGACCACCGGCATCGCCGGACCCGGCGGCGGCAGCGAGCTCAAACCGATCGGAACCGTCTGCTTCGGGGTCGCGATCGCCGGGCGGCCGACTGTGACCGTCACCCGCCGCTTCCCCGGCGACCGGACAACGGTTCGTGCGCTGTCGACGACGGCTGCGATGCACCTCGTCGCCGACCTCCTCGGCAACGAGGAGTCCTGACCCGCCGGACGCGACCAGCTCACGCGGGCCTCGCGAACGCCGCGGGTCCGTTCGGCTCGCGCAGGCCGTCGACGGCGTGGTGAGAATGGCCCGTTCACCTGCCTGTTCGCTGTGTGGTCTCGATCGGCGGACCGCATGAGAGTCACCTCAGGGCGCCGTCGTGTGGATTATCCACTTTGCTCCTCGCTCTGGTGACTCTCATGCGGGCGCCCGATCGCTGCGCTCAGATCTCCTCGTGCAGACCTCCGGAACCGGCGTTGACACTCGCCGCACGTCAGTTACAGTGTGACTGAAACTGACGTCCGACGAGCAGCCCGGCCGATGCCGGCAGAGAGGTCCGGCACTCATGGGAATCCGGCACTACCTCCGCCACGCCCCGGCGGTCACGGCCACCGAGGCACTCGAACTCCACCGGCAGGGCGCCGTGATCCTCGACGTCCGGCGCGACTTCGAATGGCGCCGCAACCACATCCCGGGCTCGATCCACATCCCCCTCGAACAACTGCCCTCCCGATGCGACGAGTTGCCCGACGACGCGTTGATCATCACCTTCTGCACCGGCGGGCTGCGGTCCGGCGGCGCGGCGAACATGCTCATCGAGTTCGGTTTCGAGGCGCGGAACATGACCAAGGGCCTGATCGACTGGCGGGCTGCCGGCGGGCCGTTGGAGGGCACTCAGAACGCGGTGTCCTGACCTCGCATCATCGACAGCAGGTTCATGCGTAGTTCGCCGGCGAACCGGTCGTCGAGGGCGGCATCGATCTCGTCGTCGGCGGCGGTGATCGCAGCCGTACCGACGTCGAGCAGCCGACGCCCCTCGGCGGTGATCGTGAGTGTGGCCGTGCGACCGCGACCGCCCTCGCCGGCCCGCTCGATGGCACCCCGGTCCTCGAGCGTGCGCAGGGTCGCCTGCATGCTCTGCGGCGTGACCGATGCCCGGCGCGCGAGCTCACTGTAGGACAGTCCCGGGGTCCGCGACAGGTGCCCGAGAGCCGAGACATGGCGCAGCGCAATGCCTTCAGACGAGAGCGCTCGTTCGATGCGATCGCGGATGCGTCGGCCGACCGCCATCAGCAGGAAGGCGGTGCTCACCGGCGGATCCGCTCCCTCACTCACGCCTGCAGCCTAACTGAAACCTTCTGGTCGTCGAGGATCTTCAGTTGTTGGCGATGATGGTCCGCGCGATTCGCAGGGCACGGTCGATCGGCACAGCGAAACCGATACCGATATTGCCGGATTCGGCACCACCGACCGTCGCGATCGCGGTGTTGACGCCGACGACCCGCCCCTCGAGGTCGGCGAGCGGACCTCCCGAGTTGCCGGGGTTGATCGAGGCGTCGGTCTGCACCATCGGCTGTTCCGGTCGTCCCGGCCCGGACAGTCGTGCCGGGCGGTCGACGGCGCTCACGATGCCCGCGGTCACGGTGCTCGACAACCCGAGCGGCGACCCGACGGCGATCACCGCCTGACCGATACGCAGGTCGGTGCTCTCGCCCAGATCCGCCGACGGCACGGTGGCCCCGGTGACCTCGACGACCGCGATGTCGCTCGCCGGATCGCTGCCGACGATCCGCCCGCCGACGACACGTCCGTCGGCCAGTTGCACCTCGACCGCCGTCGCCCCGGCGATCACGTGGTGATTGGTCAGGACGCGCCCGGCCGGGTCGATGGCGAAACCCGATCCCCGGGCGGCGCCGGCGCGGATCTGCACGACGCTCGGCAAGAGGGTCGACGCGGCCGCCCGAGCGTCGGTCCCACCGGGTTGGCCGGGCGCGACGGCCGACGACCGGAACGGGTCGTCCGGGGCGAACACGCTCCCGGCGATCAGCCCGGCCCCACCACCCGCGACAGCACCGGCGAGCAGGCATCCGACGACCAGCAGCGAGGTCCGGCCAGCCGAACGTCGAGGGGCGACAGGCTCTTCGGGTCGTGCGTCACCACTGTGCTCGCCGGGGTGCCCGGCCGTGGGCTCTTGGGACACCTCGCCTATCCGGGTGGGTGGCGACCATCGCGGTGGCGCGGTGGACGACCCGGACGAGGTGGCCGCCGTTCCCGGGGCGGACGGGGTCACGAACGCGGGACGTGACGGCGGGCCGGGCGTCGGTTCCGGTGTCGGTTCCTGAGGGGACCAAACAGTCGGCACCCCCTGATCGGGGACGACGAAGTCCGGTCCCGAGGGCCGGCCGAGGTCGAACGGTGAGCGGGTCATGTGATGGGTGTCCTCAGATCATCCGGGAGAACCAGCGAAGGGAGAATGCGGCCGCGATCACGCCGAACAACAGAGCCAACGCGGCGACGAACGGTGTCACCTCGCGCTGCTCGGTGCGCCACCCGATCGACGACCCGATCTCGCGGTAGACGTCCTGCAGTTCATTGCTGCTCTCGGCCTCGTACGGTCGTCCGCCGGTGGCCTCGGACAGTTCGGCCAGCGCCGCGGCGTCGACCGGAACGGGAATCGAGTAGCCCGCCGAGTAGAGCGTCCCCGAATCACTGCCGTACGCGATCGTCGAGACCGGCACCCCGGCGTCGGCGGCCGTCTCCGCGGCGAGCGACGGCGACCGTCCGCTGGTGTTGCTGCCGTCGGACAGCAACACGATGTGGGCGGGCAGTTGCTCCTGCCCGGGCCCGACGATGCTGCGAATCTGATCGAGCGACGTGAGCACGCCCTCACCGATGGCGGTGCGTGCCTCGGTCGAGACCATCGACAGGCTGCGTCGGGCAGCCGGGTGATCGGTGTCGGGCGGGTGGATCACCGTCGTCGACCCGGCGAACGTGACGACGCCGACGTTGAACGTATCGGGCAGTTGCTCGATGAAGTCGCCGGCCGCATCGAGGGCCGCGGTCATCCGGTCCGGATCCACATCTCGCGCACGCATCGATTCCGATGTGTCGATGGCGACGACGATGGTGGCACGTTCGTAGGGCACCCGCACGGGCAGTTCCGGTCGTGCGACGGCCAGTCCGGTCAGCGCTAGAGCGGCGAGCATCAGCGCCGCAGGCAGGTGTCGACGCCACCGTGGCCGTTCCGGCATCACCGTGTCCAGCAGAGGAAGTGACGCGAACCGTACGACGTAGCGCTGCCGTCGGCGGAGCATCACGAAGTACATCACCGCCACGACGGCGACCGGGATGAGGACGAGCAGTCCCCACGGGAACAGGAATGTCATGTCGCAGGGGCCTCCACGGGTCGGACGTTCGGGCGGATGTCGTTCACGAGCGGTGAGGGCGATGCCCGGCACGTCCGGCGGTGCGCAAGGTGCGGCGACGGGTGCGCAGGAACGAGGCGAGGTCGCGGATCCAGTCACGGCCGGTATCGACGGTGAGGTGTTCGGCGCCTGTACTCACGATGGCGCGCCGGACGTTGTCGCGTCGCTCGGCGGCGGCCGCGCGATAGCGAAGTCGGAGATCGCGATCGGAGGTCCACACATGGCGTTGGCGTCCGGACTCGGGATCGACGAGAACGACCGACCCGACGTCGGGCAGATCGCCCTCCCGCGGGTCGGTGACCTCGACGGCGATCACATCGTGACGGGCCGCCATGTGCCGCAGCGGACGCTGCCAGTCGAACGGCTCGTCGGACCGGCCGTCCGGATCCAGGAAGTCGGAGACGACGATCCGCAGCCCGGCTCGACGATATCGTCGACCGAATTCGTCGAGGGCGTCGCCGAGCGGCGGTGTCGACGAGCCCTCGCGGTGGTGGATCGTGTCGAGCAGCCGGGCGCAGCGTCGGGCCGCGAAGCGTGCTCGATCGGGCCGGGACCACGTGATGCCGTCAGGCGACAGGACTGCGAACCCCATCCGGTTGCCCGGGGCTTCGGTGAGTTCACCCATCGCCCAGACCACCTGGGCGGCGAGATCCCGCTTCTCCCCGGTCACGGTGCCGAACGCCATGCTCGGCGACAGGTCCAGCACCACCCAGGTGTCGAGTTGGTTGTCGGCGCGCGGACGCCACACATGCAGTTCGGTCGAGCGTGCGGTGATGTTCCAGTCGATCCGCCGGACGTCGTCGCCCGGTTGATATCGCACGACCTCCTCGCGTTCGGACCCGACACCGAGCCGTGTGCCCTCGTGGTCGCCGGGTACGAGGCCGTCGAGCCGACGACGCAGTCCGATGTCGAGGGAGCGGAACGGATTCGCGGTCATCGCGTCCACCGCCGCACGATGATCGGGGCGGTCACGAGGCCACCTCGGTGTCGTCGCGGGACGCGATCTGCGGTGCGGGTACCCCGGCCAGCACCTGCGCGACGATCCATCGTGGCGGCACACCGTCGGCGACCGCGTCGAAGGTGAGCACCAGTCGATGCGCGAGGACGTCGCAGGCGAGCTCGCGCACATCGTCGGGCAACACGTAGTCACGGCCGCGGATGAGCGCGAGCGCACGGGACGCGGCGAGCACGCCGAGCGAGCCGCGCGGACTCACCCCGTACTCGAGGAACGGCTCGAGGCCGGGCACGCCGTAGGACGCCGGGTTCCGCGTCGCCATCACCAGACGGACGATGTAGTGCGCGACCGCGTGATGGACGAACACGTCGTCGGCGGCGTCCTGCAGGGCGACGACGTCGTCGATCGACAGGATCTGTGCGGGCCGCGGCGGCCGGGTCCCCATCCGCGCGAGGATCTCCATCTCGTCCAGCTCGGTTGGATGCTCGAGATCGACCTTGATCAGGAACCGGTCCCGCTGGGCCTCCGGCAGGTGATAGACGCCGTCGGTCTCGATGGGATTCTGCGTGGCCAGCACGAGGAACGGATCGGGCAGGCCGAAAGTGGTGCCGCCGATGCTCACCTGTCGTTCGGCCATCGCCTCGAGCAACGCCGACTGCACCTTCGCGGGCGCACGATTGATCTCGTCGGCGAGGACCAGATTCCCGAAGACCGGCCCGAGTTCGATGTCGAACGACTCGGTCGACGGTCGCCACACGCGGGTACCGACGATGTCGGCGGGCATCAGGTCCGGCGTGAACTGCAGTCGCCGGAACGTCCCGCCGACCACCTCCGCGACGGTCCGCACCGCAAGCGTCTTGGCGATGCCCGGCACACCCTCGAGCAGGATGTGCCCGCGCGACAGCAGTCCGACGAGCAGGCGTTCGAGCATCTCGTCCTGCCCGACGACGACCCGCTTCATCTCGAAGAGCGCGCGCTCGATGGTCGCCGCCGACGACGTCCGGCGTTCCGGGGATCCGGGTGCCGAGCCGAGTGCCGATCCGCTTGTCGATCCGGCTGTCGCACCGCCGATCTCCCGCAGTCCGGCCGTCGCGTCGTCGTCTGATGAGTTCATGTCCCCACCCCATCAGTCGACCCCGAAAACCAGTGGAAGACAGAGCGAAAGACGACCGAAAGCGGTGTGGCCGTCGCGCGGCCGGATCGCTACTCTGGGGTGGTATGCGCGTGCTGATCGTCGAGGACGAAGAGGGACTCGTCAGTGCCCTGCGCATCGCCCTTCAGCGCGAGGGATACGCGGTCGACGCCGCCCTCACCGATTCCGGGGCGCGAGAACGCCTGTCGGTCAACGAATATGATGTCGCGCTCGTCGACGTCACGCTGCCCGACGGCGACGGGCTCCACCTCGCCCGCCAGGTGCGCGACGGCGCGATCGAGTGCCGATCGGGTCGGGACATGCGCATCGTGATGCTCACCGCGCTCGGCACACTCCCCGACCGCGTCCGGGGCCTCGACGCCGGCGCCGACGACTACATCGTCAAACCCTTCGCCCTCGCCGAACTGACCGCACGTCTGCGGGCCGTGCTCCGACGGGAGGTGCGCGGCGATTCGTCGTCGATCCGCGTCGGCGACATCACCATGGACACCGCCCGGCAGATCGTGCACCGGGGTGGTCGGGAGGTCGACCTGACCCTCAAAGAGTTCGCCGTCCTCCGCTTCCTCATGTCCCGTCCGGACCATGTGGTGTCCGCGGAGCAACTCCTCGAGCACGTCTGGGACGAGCACACCGATCCGTTCACCCAGACGGTGCGGGTCACCGTCGGGACGCTGCGCCGCAAACTGACCGTCGACGACGAGGAGCAAGTGCTGCACACCTCCGTCGGCCGCGGCTATCGATTGCGGTCGGGGATCGTCCCCGACTCGCGGTCGGCCAGGAGTTCCTGATCGGTGGCGCACCTGTCGTCGGCGTGGCGCGCACTCCGGACGATCCGGGTGCGTATCGCGCTGACGACGTCGGCCTGGCTGTTCGCGATCTCGGGTCTGATCCTGCTCGGCGTGTACCTGGCACTGCAGCACAGCATCGACGCCAAACCGCTCGATCCGGTGACGGTGCGCAAGTTCGTCCGCAAGCCGGACGGCACGCTGATGTACAAGACGGGTGAGTCGTTCCAGGCCGCCGATCTCGAGAGCGTCCAGCAGGCCGTGAACCAGTCCACGCTGGAGAGCCTGCGGAACTACTCGCTGATCGCGTTGGCCGTGATCTCACTGATCAGTCTGTTCGTCGGGTGGTTCGTCGCGGGCCGGATGCTGCGTCCGATCGGTGCGATCACCTCCACCGCCAATCGCCTGCGGGCCACCGATCTGTCCCAGCGCATCCACGCGTCCGGTCCGGATGACGAACTGCGCACCCTCGCCGACACCCTCGACAACCTGCTCGATCGCCTGGACACCGCGTTCCGCGCCGAGCGCGCACTCGTGGCGGACGTGTCGCACGAGTTGCGCAATCCGGTCGCGGTGATCCAGGCCAACGTCGAGGCGGTGCTCGCCGACGACCGCGCCACCGCCCAGGAGCGCGCCGAGGCCCTGGCGATCGTGTCACGGCAGACCGCCCGGATGAGCCGGCTGCTCGACGACCTGCTCGCGACCGCACGTCGACGATCGGGTTCGTTCGCCGACGAGCGGATCGATGTGCGCGACTTCGTCGTCGACGTGACGCAGGACCACGCACTCCTCGCGCGTGACCGCTCGCTGCGACTCGACACCCGGGCCTCGCCCGGTCCGCTCGTCTACGCCGACCGAGAGTCGTTGTCGCGGGCGCTCGCGAATCTGCTGAGCAATGCGCTGCGGCTGGCACCCGACGCCTCGACGATCACGGTCGCGGCCGGCAGCGTCGACGGGTGGGCGTGGATCGCGGTGCGCGATGAGGGGCCCGGTATCGCCGACGCCGATCAACAGCGCGTGTTCGAGCGATTCCGACGCGTGGACGACACGACGTCGTCCGACGCCCGCCACCGCGGATCAGGCCTGGGTCTGACCATCGCGCGACAGATCGTGGAGTCCCACGAGGGCAGGCTGGTGGTGCACAGTCGGCTCGGCGTCGGCAGCACCTTCGTCATCTGGCTGCCCGACCGGGCCGACGCCAGCCGGCCGGTCCGCACCGGCGCGCCGCCCGCCCCCGATCCGCTCGGCGCACGGTGAGGCCGGGGCCGCCCATCCGTTTCCGCGTCGGTGACGAACAATGGGTGTTCGCGGACAGTTGCCCTGACGCGGGGTGGAGGGAGCCAGAGTCATGAACGACGATCTCGTCGTGCTGCTCGACGCCGACAGCAAACCGCGCGGAACTGCACCCCGACGCACGGTCCACGGTCCCGATACCCCTCTTCACCTGGCCTTCTCCTGCCATCTCGTGGTCGCCGACCGCATCCTCATGACACGCCGGGCGCTGTCGAAGACGACGTGGCCCGGGGTCTGGACGAACTCGTTCTGCGGCCATCCCCGGCCCGGCGAGGACGTCGAGGCAGCTGTTGCGCGCTACGCACCCCGGGAACTGGGTCTCGAGGTCGCCGACGTCACGCCGATCCTGCCGGACTTCCGCTATCGGGCCGTCGACGCCGGTGGGGTCGTCGAGAACGAGATCTGTCCGGTCTTCCGCGCTCGCCCGGTCGGCACGGTCGCACCGAATCCCGACGAGGTGATGGACATGGTCTGGGCCCCGAT
Source organism: Gordonia sp. OPL2 (assembly GCF_003797825.1). Taxonomy (GTDB): domain Bacteria; phylum Actinomycetota; class Actinomycetes; order Mycobacteriales; family Mycobacteriaceae; genus Gordonia. The sequence goes on along the minus strand of NZ_RKME01000023.1, from coordinate 49,359 downwards.
CGACGACGTGTGGGAGTCCGCGCGCCGCACGCCGTGGCTCTTCAGTCCGTGGTTCGTCGACCAGGTCCACGCGCTCGACGCGAGCACCGATCTCCAGGAGATCCGGTGATAGGGGTGACGTGCACGGCCCGGCCCGCCACGGCGAACGCCGCGTACCGCCATTACGACGAGGTCGCCGCACACAGTGCCGCGCTCATCATCCGCTCGTACTCGTCGTCGTTCGGACTCGCCTCGCGGCTCCTCGCCGAGCCCGTCCGGCGCGATGTCCACAACATCTACGCACTCGTCCGGCTCGCCGACGAGATCGTCGACGCACCCCGGCCGCATCAGTCCGCCGACCAGCGCCGTCGCGCGCTCGACTCCCTGCGCGCCGACGTCGCCGACGCCATCTCGACGGGTTGGAGCACCAACCTCGTCGTGCACGCCTTCGCGCGCACCGCTCATCACGCCGGCATCGACGCCGGCCTCATCGACCCGTTCTTCGCCTCGATGCGTGCCGACCTCGACCCCGTCGTCCACGACGAGGCAAGCCTCGCCGAGTACATCTACGGCTCGGCCGAGGTCGTCGGACTGATGTGCGTACACGCCTTCCTCGCCGATCAACCGCACCGCAAGGCAAGATACGACCAGCTGGCACCGGGCGCCCGCCGACTCGGCGCCGCCTTCCAGAAGATCAACTTCCTGCGGGACCTCGCCGCCGACGACCACGACCTCGGCCGTCGGTATCTGATCGGACTCGACGCCGACCATCCGTCGGACGAGGTCTGGAACCGGTGGCTCGACGACATCGACGCCGACCTCACCGCTGCCGCGCAGGCGATCCCGTTGCTGCCCAGCGGGACCCGCGTGGCGGTCTGCACCGCCCATGATCTCTTCGCCGAACTCGCCGATCGCCTGCGCGCGACCCCGCCGGAGGTGGCGTGCCACACCAGGATTCGGGTCTCGACACCGGCGAAGGCGCGGATCGCGGTGGCGGCGACCCTTCGCCGTGGCCGGCCCGCCGCGGCCTCGAGGCCGACGACAGGAGCATCCAGGTGACCGGAACCGCGCCGCAACGGATCGTGGTGATCGGCGGCGGTGTCGCCGGCCTGGCCACCGCCGCGCTTCTCGCCGAGGACGGCCACGATGTGACCCTGGTGGAGAAGAACGATCAGGTCGGCGGACGCGCCGGGTCGTGGGAGAGGGACGGATTCCGCTTCGACACCGGACCGTCGTGGTGGCTCATGCCCGAGGTGTTCGATCACTTCTTCCGACTACTCGGCACGTCGACCGAGGAGCAGATCGACCTCGTCCGGCTCGATCCCGGCTACCGCGTCTTCTTCGAGGGCATCGGCGACAGCGTCGACGTCACCGGCGACGAGACCCGCAACCGCGCCCTGTTCGAGTCCATCGAACCGGGCGCCGGAGACGCGCTGCGCGACTATCTGTCGTCGGCGCGAGAGGTGTACGACCTTGCCGTGCAACGCTTCCTGTACACGAACTTCGACTCGGCGAACGCCTATGCCGGACTGCCGGTACTCCGGCGGGCCACGACGCTGTTGAGGATGCTGACAACCACGCTCGATGCTCATGTCACGCAACGCTTCTCCGATCGTCGCCTCCGCCAGATCCTGGGCTACCCCGCGGTATTCCTCGGATCGTCGCCGGACCGCACGCCCGCGATGTATCACCTCATGAGCTGGCTCGACCTCGCCGACGGCGTCCGCTATCCCCGAGGCGGATTCGTCCGGCTGCCCGAGGCCCTGGCGGCGTTGGCCGCCGAGCGCGGGGTCAAGGTGCACACGGGCAGCGCCGCCACGGCGATCCTCACCCGAGCGCATCGTCGTCGGAACCCCGTCGGGCAGCGCGCGGTCGTCACCGGTGTACGCATCAGCGATGCCGACGGGGCGGAGCAGGAACTGCCCGCCGACGTCGTCGTCGGCGCCGCGGATCTGCATCACGTCGAGACGACCCTGTTGCCGGATCGCCTGCAGACCTTCGACCAACGATGGTGGGACCGTGCGGTATCGGGACCCGGCGCCGTCCTCGTGTGTCTCGGGGTGCGGGGAGAACTGCCCCAGCTGGGCCATCACTCGTTGTTCTTCACCGAGGACTGGACGAGCAATTTCGACGCCATCTTCGAGACACCCACGCACATACCCGATCCCGCGTCACTGTATGTCTGCCGACCGTCCGCGAGCGATGAGACGGTCGCTCCGGCCGGCCACGAGAACCTCTTCATCCTGGTGCCCGTGCCCGCAGATCCCACGATGGGTTCCGGCGGGGAGGACGGCGGCGGTGACCGGCTCGTCGAACAGACCGCCGATCACGCGATCGACCTCGTCGCGCAGTGGGCGGGCATCCCCGATCTGACGGAGCGGATCGTGGTGCGGCGCACCATCGGACCGGCGGACTTCGTCGACGACCTCAACTCGTGGTCGGGCGGCGCCCTCGGTCCGGCCCACACCCTGGGGCAGAGCGCCTTCTTCCGCGCGTCCAATCGGTCACGCAAGGTCGGCGGCCTGTTCTACGCCGGATCGAGCACGACGCCGGGCATCGGCCTGCCGATGTGCCTCATCAGTGCCGAGTTGGTGCGCAAGCGGATTCGCGGCGACACCTCCGTCGGCCCGTCGCGGAGCTGATCCGCGGCCTCGACGGGGCCGATCGGGCGCGGCCGACGAGGCGGAGGCCAGCGACGAACCTCGCCGATCGTGCCCAGATTTACGCCGACTGTGCCCAATTTCGCGCCGATCGTGCCCAAATTTGCGCCGATCGTGCCCGCAGAACTCGCCGACTGTGCCCAGATTCGCGCCGATCGTGCCCCAGAACTCGCCGATCGTGCCCAGATTCTCGTCGATCGTGTCCTGACGTCCTGTCGATCGGACGCTTCGTCGCACGTCGTCGGGCAACGCGCCCGGAAACCCGGGGCTCTGGACCCAGTCGGCGCAAATCTGGGCACGATCGGCGCGATCCGGGGTGGGGTTGGGGTTGGTTGCCGGGTCGGCCATCGAGATATTGCCCGGTGGGTGCGACGCGGTCCCGACGGGCAGATCAGGCGCGGCCGATGAGGCCGGCGACGATCTTCGCCGACAGCATCACCAGCGGCAGTCCACCACCCGGATGCGCCGACCCTCCGACGAGGAACAGGCCCGGCACCGGAGACGCATTCGCCGGACGAAGAAACGCTGCGCGGGCCCCGTTCGACGACGATCCGTAGATCGATCCTCCGGGAGTCATGGTGCGGCACTCGAGATCCGCCGGGGTGAGCACCGTCCGATGCCGGATGCGATCGCGGACGTCGAGACCACGATCGGCCATCACCGACAACACCTGGTCGGCGTACGACGCGGCCAGTCCCGGGGTGTCCCAGTCGACGCCCGTCCGCGGGTCGTGTCGCGCGGCGTTGACCAGGACGAACCACGATCCGGTTCCCCGCCGCGGCACGATCTGCGGGTCGTCGGGCGCCGAGATGTACACCGTCGGACGCGGGACCGGGCGCGTGCGCCCCCGGTGCCCGAAGACGCCGTCGAACTCGGCGTCGTAGTCCTCGGCGAACAGGATGTGGTGGTGGGGCTGATCTTTCGGCGGATCGTCGAGTCCCAGCAGCAGGACGAACCCAGAGAGCGACGGCGTTGATCGGCGGATCCGCGCCGCCACACGCCGCGCGGGCCAGGTCTGCACGAGTCGGCCGTACACCTCGGCGGCATCGGCGTTCGCGACGACGAGATCCGCGTGCCGAGTGACACCGTCGGCATCACAGACCCCGACGACGCGATCGCTGCTGTCGACGATGAGTTCGGCAACCTCGCAGTCGGTGTGCAGCTCGCCGCCCAGGGCGACGAACCGGTCGCGGATGGCGGTCGCGATACGCCCGAGTCCGCCCGGGACATACCATGATCCCCAGGCCTGTTCGGCCCACGGCACGGACGCGAGGGCGGCGGGTGCGCGACGGGGATCGGATCCGGTGTAGGTCGCGTAGCGGTCGAGCAGCATCTGCAGTCTCGGGTCCTTCAGGTAGATGCGCCCGAGTCCACGCAACGACCGCCACGGTGCGATCGTCGCGATGTCGGCGGGCCGTGTCCGACGCACCATCTCCCGCACACCCAGCGGCGACTCCAGAAACGCCTCGTGGGTGAGGTCCCAGATCGACTGCGCCCTCGTGAGGAACGCCTCCCACTGCGCACCCGTGCCGGCTCCGAGCGCGGCGTCGAGTGCATCCGGGATCGCCGACAACTCGCCCGGCAGGTCGAGACGGGTACCGTCCGGGAATCGATATCGGGCGGCGACGTCGAGCCGGCTGAGCGGCAGGACGTCGTCGAGCTCGATGCCGCTCGCGGAGAACAGATCCGCGAGCACGTGCGGCATGGTCACCAACGACGGCCCGGTGTCGAAGCGGAATCCGTCGCGCTCGACGACACCGAGCTTGCCGCCGATCTCCGCGGACTGCTCGAGCACGGTCACCCGGTGACCCAGCGCCTGCAGCCGCAGCGCGGCCGACAGTCCGCCGACTCCGGCGCCGACCACGATGATGGTGCTCACCGTGTCTCCCCGACGACCCGCCCACGCCAGGTCAGTGTTCCGGAGCGTTGTGCGACAACAGAATCTGCGGTGAGCGCGGCGAACGCGACAATCGAGAGAGGATGGACGATCGGGTCGGGCCACCGCCGACCGCCCGTGGTCTGGGCAGTGATCATCCGCGATGTCACCGCGGCCAGGTATCCGACGAGTCCGACCCGCGATCCCGTCATCATCGCGATGGGTGGGAGCACATAGGCGAGGTGGAGCAGCGCGGTGACCGCAACGGTTCCGGGCAGTGAGCCGAACGCCGACCAGAGCGACTTCCGATAGCCGTCCCGTACCTCCCGCCATCCGTCGTACATCATGCAGGTCGCGATCGCGCTGCCCTCGACGACGACTCCCCTCGCTCCGGAGCGTTTGAACGCGCGCAGGATCGCGATGTCCTCGAGGATGTCCGAGCGCACCGCCTCATGACCACCGGCACGGCGGTAGGCGGAGCCGTCGACGACCAGGAACTGCCCGTTGGCCGCCGACATCGACGGGCGGGCCGACCGTTCGGCCAGGCGCAGTGGGAGGGTGCTCATCCACGACCACTGCAGCAGCGGTTGGACGAGACGTTCGACCGGCCCGCGGGTGACCTGACGCGGGTACGGGCTCACCAGATCCAACCCGGTCTCGCGGAGGAGGGCGGCCGACGCGGTGAACGCATCGGGCTCGACACGGACGTCCGCGTCGAGGAAGATCATCACGCCGTCGTCTGCGGCCATCCGCGACATCTGGTGGCAAGCCCACGGTTTGCCGTGCCATCCGTTCGGCGGTGGATCGCCGGTGAGGATCTCGACGCTGTCCTCCGCGCGTCCGATCTGGTGGAGCAGTTGCGACGTCCCGTCCGACGACTCGTCGTCGAGGACGACGACGCGCGCCGGTCCCGGCCACCGATCCACAGCGGCCAACACCGAGTTCAGGCAGTCGGTCACGTTGTCGATCTCGTCGCGCATCGGGATCAGGACGGTCAGCGGCTCCGGTGCCGGCGACGGCCCCCGCGCGGGACGCCGCAGTACGTGGGCGTTGTGCACGGTCTGCACCAACGATCCGACCGCGATCGTCGTCCCCAACCGCACGGCCCAGGCCCACACCGAGTCCGACCGCTCGGGGCCGCCGGGCCGGTCAGTACCCCCGAACCATCCGGCGCGGCCGAACCACCCGGCACGGCCGGATCGCAGAGGAAGACACCGGGATTCACCGAAGCGCACGTTGTCGACCCTCCCTCCGGTCGCGGACGAGGACGATGATCAACGGTATCGCCACGAGACCCATGATCACCCCACCCACCAGAGCGACGGGTGGACGCCCGAAGAACAGCGCATGCGCGATCACGGAGGACACATACGTCCACAGGTAGACCGCGATCGGCAGTGCGTCGACCGGCCGGTGACCGATCAGTCGGTCGAGCATGGCGATCATCACGAAGGAGACGAGTAGCCACCCGGCGAAGTTGGTCAACGGTATTCCGTCGACACCCGGCAGGGCAGGGTCGGGATGGTGCCACCGCCAGTAGCCCTGATCGACCATCTGAGGATCGAGAAACACATCCCAGGCGGTCAGCGCGCACGCGCCGACGACGGCTGTCGCCCACCGTCGTCCCGGACCGGTCAACCGCCGCGCCACTGCGAGAGCAGGCCAGGCCATCATGATCCAGGCGAACGGGACCACGACCGGCACGTCGAGCAACTCCACGCCGAGGGTTCCGGTGTAGTCGTAGCTCCCGAACGGGAAACCCGTGTGCACGCCGACGGATTCGGCGAGGAGCCCTCCACCGCCGGCGACGATCAGCAGCGCGGCGACCGCACGGCCGCCGCGTGTGCTCGCCAGATCCACGCCCACTGCCGCCGCGAGAAGCGCAACGCTCGCCACGGTCAGGACGAGATTGCCGCCGTTGGTGTACGGGAACGCGATCTGCGCGACCACCCCGCCGGCGAACAGGATCCAGGCCGCGGTCGAGAGGAATCGATTCGCTGTGGCGGGTTCCGGAGTGGACCCGACCTGTGCGGGCGGCCGTGCACGGATCTCGAAGGGACTCATGGGGTCCGCCCGTCGTAGGTCCCGCTGACGTCGAGGACGGCGAGCCGGGTGAACAGCTCCTCCGCATACCATCGCGCCGACTCGGTGCGCCGCACCGCGTCGAGGTGTTCGGTGGAGCGATAGGCGAATCCGGTGAGTTCGCTGGGCGATTCCCACACGGAGAAGGTGCCCTGCAGTCCGATCGGGGCCTCTCCGATGCCGAGCGCGAGCCGCAGACCGGCTGCTCGGGACAGCTCACCGACGACCGGTGGTACCGCACGCCAGAAGGACATCGCCCGCGTGGGACGCAGTCGGGCGCGCGTGATGGCGGCGACCGGCCCCGCCCACGTGCCGTCGTCGGCTGCCTGCAGTGCCCCGAAGGGTTCGCGCCGCGACCATCGGCCGCGGGATGCCATCGGCCGCATCGCGACTCGCAGTTGTTCGGTGGCCATGAGGTCCCACGACCGGATGGCGGCGGTGGCGGCACCGGCCTCGGCGGACGCCGGGGAGTCCCAGACCGTGAGCAACGCCCAGTGATGCAGATCGGCGTCGCGGGGCGTGAACGTGCGGGCCGAGCCCGTACCCATCATCTTGGCAAAGGTCAGCCCTGGCTGTTTCCGTATCCGACGGCGGGTGAGCGGCACTCGACCGATCGCCGCCGGAACATGATCGACTCCCCAGATCCTCAGTTCGACGAACGGCCTCTCGTTCACCGGCGCCGCCATGAGCAGCGCTCGACCAGATCGCGGATACCCGATCGGGTCGTGTCGTCGACGTCGAGGTCGTCGACGATGTCGAGTGCCTCGGCCGTGAGGCGCGCGATCCGCCGCTCGACCTCGTCGGCGGCACCGGTGTCACGCAGGACATCGCACACGGCGATCAGTCCGTCGTCGGTGAGGCCGGGATCGCCGAGGTGCCGCTCGAGGACGCCGCGTTGCACCGTCGTGGCGCGTTCCGCGGCCGTGGTGACCAAGAGCGTGCGTTTGCCTTCACGGATGTCGTCGACGACCGGCTTCCCGGTCGTATCCGGGTCCCCGAACACGCCGAGGAGGTCGTCACGCAGTTGGAACGCTTCACCCGCGGTCAGGCCGATGCGGTCGTAGGCGCGGAGGAGTTCGTCGGAGCCCCCGCCGAGCACGCCACCGAGGCGGAGCGGATGCCCGACCGTGTATCGCGCGCTCTTGAAACGCATGACCTGACCTGCCCGGCGCGCCGACAACGTCTGCTGCACCTGTCCGAGGATGTCGAGGTACTGCCCCGCGATCGTCTCGTCCCGCATCTGGCTCCACACGGCACGCCCGTCGAGTCGTGTGGCGAGGTCGCGGTCGGCGAACGCGCGGTCGATGAGATCGTCGGACCAGGTCAGGCACAGGTCGCCGGCGAGGATCGCGACTGCCTCCCCGTACACGTCGGGGTCGCCCTCCCATCGCAGACCACGGTGGTGACCGGCGAAGTGGCGATGCGCGGTGGGGCGGCCACGCCGACGATCACTGTGATCCATCACGTCATCGTGGATGAGGGCGGCGAGGTGGAACATCTCGAGGGCGGCTGCCGCCTCGATCGACCCCGGTGGCAGCTCGCCGCCTGACGCGCCGCGCGCCCCGGCCGTGCAGAAGGCCGCACGAATACGCTTGCCTCCCCGTGCCATCTCGCCGAGAAGTTCGGTGACCGGCGTCAGGTCGGCGTCGACTTCCCGCAGGATCCGGCTGTGCCCGGCGACATGCACGCGCACCGCATCCTCGACGAGCGCGACGTCGTTCGCGCTGCGTTCACGGTGAGGGCGGGCGTGACTCGTGTGCGTGGCTTCCGAGGGTGGCACGGGAAGTGTTTCGGAGCCGTCGACGGCGTGGATGGGTGCTCAGCCGATCCTGCGACGAAGCCCCGCGTCCCCGACCCCTGAGGAGCGAAGCGTCACGAGGGGTCACACAGCAACCGCCCGCATCAGTAATAGTGCGCGCGACCGCCGACGGCGCGACCGGTTGCGCCGAGAATCGCCAGGATTGCGCCGACGACGACCAAGATGATGCCGATGGTCCACAAGATCGGGACGCTGAAGATGAATCCCAACACGAGCAAGACGATGCCGAGAATGATCATGATGAGCCTTCCGTGATCGGACTGCCAGACTCGCGCTGCTGCAAGTATTTTCACCGTACGCCGACCGCAGGGTCGCATGTGGCTTTCGAACGATACCGATCCGGTATCGAGAGTGAGACGGACCGATGGCACCGTCTCTTCTCGCTGACCAGAACCGAGTGCGCAACAGTGTGGAGAGTGCCCAGAGAACCACGCTGCTCGACGGCGCGTCACCGGCGTGTCGTGAACGGGGCGGCTCGAGGGTGTATTTCTGGGCTTGTCGGGGTCACGAGTGCCCGCGACATCCGGTTCGCGAAGGGCAGACCCGACGTCGAGCACGACGACGTCCCCGTTTCCCTTTTCAGGATATCCCGAGGTGGGGGCCTTGCCGCAAGGCCCCGGTTCGCCTGCACAATGGTCACCTCATCGCACCGACGCGACCCACCGGCGCACTCGCACGATGAGTTCACCCCACCGGATCGGAGTTCTGAGATCTCAACGCGCACACCCCTTTCCTCCTCCATGTCGTCCACCACCCACGGAGCCGCCTGCATGGACCAGCGCACCTGGAGTGCCTTTCACCTCACCGACAACCGGTCGTCGAAAGCCGACCCACATCTCATCTCCGCCGACGATGACCACTTCGCCGCCATCGCACTATCCCTGCAGACGTCGATCGCCGATCTGACCGCTCGGCTCGAGAACCTGCAGAAGTCGCGGGGTGGCCATGGGAAGGAGGCGGTCGAGCGCGATCTGGAGATCCATCAGACCAACGACCGACTGCGGACACTGCGGCGGTTCAGCGTTGATCTGTGTCTCGGACGATTCGTCCCCACAGACGGAACCGGGCCCGTCTACATCGGCCGGGTCGGCCTGACGGATCGGGACGGGCGACAACTGCTCATCGACTGGCGCACCCCGGCAGCCGAACCCTTCTTCGCCGCGACGCATGCCGATCCGATGGGGGTGACGAGTCGACGGCGCTACCGGTGGTCGTATGGACGGATCACCGATTACTGGGACGAGGCGCTCACACCGGGCACCGATACCGCCGACCTCGCCCTCGACGACGACTCGGCGTTCATCGCCGGTCTGTCCGCCGGGCGATCGCCGCGGATGCGTGATGTCCTGGGCACCATCGCCGCCGATCAGGACGCGATCATTCGTGCCGGCTCGCGGGGCGCCCTCGTCGTCGACGGCGGCCCGGGGACCGGCAAGACGGTCGTTGCGTTGCACCGAGCGGCGTATCTTCTCTACGCCGATCCGCGGCTGGCGGGCAACCGCGGCGGGGTGCTCGTCGTCGGGCCTCACGAGCCCTACCTGGGGTACGTCGCCGACGTGCTGCCCAGTCTGGGCGAGGAGGGCGTCCGAACGTGCACGCTGCGCGACCTTCTTCCCGAAGGGGCCACCGCGACAACCGAATCCGACGACGCGATCGCACGACTGAAGTCGTCGGCGACCATGGTCGAAGCCATCGAACCGGCCGTCGCGTTCTACGAGGAGCCGCCGAGGAAACCCTTCGTCGTGGAGACCCCGTGGGCCGATGTGACGCTGCGCCCCGCCGACTGGGCCGAGGCCTTCGATGCGCCCGAGGCCGGGACGCCACACAACGACGGCCGTGACGTGGTGTGGGAAGCGCTGGTCACGAACGTGGCGGACAAGCTGGACGGCGAGGCCCGGCCGGCCGAGGTACGACGCGCGTTGGCGCAGAACCAAGATCTGGTCCGTGTCGTCACCCGCGCCTGGCCGCTGCTGGAACCCAGCGACATCGTCGCGGATCTCTGGTCGGTGCCCGCATTCCTACGGAAGTGTGCCCCCGCCTTGGGTGCCGACGAGGTACGCGCACTGCAGCGTCGACAGCCGTATGCCTGGACCGAGTCCGACCTGCCGCTGCTCGACGCCGCGCGCCGGCGCATCGGCGATCCGGATGCGTCACGTCGCCGTCGTCACCGTGCGGCGACGCTGTCCGCGGAGCGTGCACGGATGGATGATGTCGTCGGTGACCTGCTGGACTCCACCGTCCACGACGACGGCGAGGGGGTGATGTCGATGTTGCGCGGGCAGGATCTGCGCGACAGTCTCGTCGACCAGACGGCGTCGCCGGCCGAGGAGCCCGATGCATTGGCCGGCCCCTTTGCCCACATCATCGTCGACGAGGCACAGGAACTGACCGATGCCGACTGGCAGATGTTGCTGTCCCGGTGCCCGTCACGCAGCTTCACCATCGTCGGCGACCGCGCTCAGGCCCGCCGCGGCTTCACCGAGACGTGGCCGGAGCGATTGTCGCGAGTAGGCGTCAAGCAGGTGACGACGGCGTCGTTGACGGTGAACTACCGGACCCCCGAGGAGGTGATGGCCGTGGCGGCGCCCACCATCCAGGCGGTTCTGCCCGATGCGAACGTCCCCACCTCCATCCGGACCAGCGGCCTGCCGGTGCGCCATGAACGTTCCGCGGAACGCGATGCCATCGTCGAGCGCTGGCTCTCGGAGAACGCCGAGGGCACGGCCTGCGTGATCGGCGATCCGTCCTTCGTCGAGCGTCCACGGGTCCGCTCGTTGTCACCGGCGCATGCCAAGGGACTCGAGTTCGACCTCGTCGTCCTTGTCGAACCCGACACGTTCGGTGCGGGGATCGAGGGCGCGGTGGACCGCTATGTGGCGATGACCAGGACGACACGAGAGCTGGTCGTGCTGTCCGACGAGGTGTGAGATTCGTCCCTGGCCCGAACGGGGACTGGCCAGGCGGGAAGGTGCGGGTGCACCATGGATAGGTGCGTCGTGCAACCAATCCGGACCGGGTGACGAGGTCATCCGTGCTGAGCCCACGGCGCTGGCCGATCACGAAGCTGTTCAGCCGCAATCCCGTGGTCCGTCGTAGCGACCGCGTGGAGGCGCTGGCCTTCTGTCTGGCCGCGCTGCTCGCGGTGCTGGCGATTCCGCTCGCGGTCTCCGTCGAGGGCGGCGTGCACAAGGCGCGGTCCGCCGCGATCGCCGAGCAGGCCCGCACCATCCACGCGGTCGAGGCGACCGCCGTCGACGATGCCAGCGTCATCTTCTCCGAAGGTCAGAACGGTGCGCTCGTCACCGCCCGGTGGTCCTACAATGCGGTCCCCCACCGCGGCACGGTCAACGTCGACGACACCGCGCTGAACGCCGGCGATCAGTTCACCATGTGGGTCGATGAGCAGGGCCAGACCACGCGCAAGCCGCTCACCCCGGCTGATGCCGCCTCGGGCGCGATCATGACCGCCGCTGCGTTCTACCTGGCGGTCCTGGCCGTGAGCGCTGTCGCCGTCATGGGCGTGCGCGGTCTGCTCGACCGTCATCGCCGTCGTGGCTGGGACAGTGCGCTCGCCGAACTGACGGGCAGCGACGACGGGCATTCGCACCGGCATTGGTGACCCGAGTCGGTTCACACGGGCCAGACCAGACGACTTCGTCAGGTGAGACGAGTGGCGCCGATCAGTACGCCGAGTTGACGTTGTCCATCGAGCCGTAGGTGTGCGCCGCGTAATTGCAGGCGGCGACGATGTTCGCGACCGGGTCCCAGACGTCGAACTTGGTGCCCTCGACGTGATAGGCGGCAAAGGTCGGGTCGATGACCTGCAGCAGACCCTTCGACGGGATGCCGGCGGCGGCGTTCGAGTCATAGAGGTTGATGGCCTGCGGGTTGCCGGTCGACTCACGCATGATGTTGCGGTAGATGCCGTCGTAGCTCGCCGGGATGTTCTTGGCCTTCAGGATGTCGAGCGACTCACGAATCCAGCCGTCGAGGTTGTCCGGGTACACCGGTACGGGCGGCGGAGCCGGAATGGCGGGCTTGGCGACCTGCTGCACCTTCACGGGAGCCGGCGCCGGAGTCGGCTTGGGGCTCGCCGAGGCGAACGCGGCGGGGTTGGCACTGTCCGCGGCGGGGTTGTCCGCATTCTCCGTGTGGGCGGAGGTAACCGGTCGCTCGGCGTGCGCGGGCTCGGTCACACCGGCCGACGCGGCGGTGACCGCCGCGGCGATCGACAGTGTCGCTGCGCCGGCAGCGTAGAAGCTTCGAGATCTGGACAGGGTCCGGGCACGGCGGAGCGGCTTCGAGACAACAGACATGACGGTGTTCCTGATACTTGTGAGCGGCCGGACTGGCGGCCGACAGCAGACACCCGCCGAGGCGCGCAGCGCTCCCGGTACCGTGGTGTCATCGCTGTGGATGGACGTGCTGACAGATGAACTTGTGAAGAGGACGCTCACGTCCCTGCGCAAGGCGAACCCGGGCCGTATCGGTCTGCGCGAACCGCATCTGCACCCGGTGCCAGATAACAGATTGATATACATTCCTGAGAAAAGTCCAATACGGACATCGCGCACAGCCCGCTCACAGCTCGATTTCACCGAACCTCTGGTTCGAAAAAATCGCTCTGAACTGCCCTTTTACGACGAAGGTCCGCCGTGACGCGTCTCACACGATTGAACCGTTCGGTTACTTGACTCGCGTCCCAACAATCACAGAATGATCACCGTCGGTATTACCCACGCTGATTTGGCATCGTGGAACCATGGCTTCAGTCGATGAGTTGCACGGAGACCCGCATGTCGAGCGCTACCTCGAGACCGATGGCGAGGAGGGTTACCACTGGAACGGGACCGAGATCCTGATCCTGTTCACGACCGGCAACAAGTCGGGCTCGCAGCGGCGCCACGCGCTCATCTTCCGCCCCTGGGACGACGACACGTACCTCGTAGTCGCCTCCAAGGGCGGCACGGACGCCCCTCCCGCATGGTTCCGGAACCTCGAGGCCGACCCGAATGCGGAGATACAGATCAAGGGCGATCGGTTCCCGGTCCGCGCCCGCGTCGCCTCCGACGACGAGAAGCCGGCGATGTGGTCGACCATGACCGAGGTGTGGCCGGATTACGACGAGTATCAGAAGAAGACATCCCGCAGCATCCCCGTGGTCGTTCTCGAGCGCGCCTGACGTCGTCGCGACGTCGACCAGACAGCCTGTCGCGTCGTGGGATTCAACCGTGGATGACACGCCGCCGGTCTTCGTCGACACCGACGGGGGTCTCGACGATCTGGTGGCGCTGACGACGCTTCACGCGACGGGGCGTCTCGCGGGCGTGACGACCGTGTGGGGCAACGTGTCCGCGATGGCGGCGGCGCGCAATGTCACGCTCGTGGCACCTGGGATTCCCGTGGTCTGCGGCGCCCGAACACCTCCGCGCACATGGCATCCCGAGTGGGCGCACGGGCACGACGGCGTCGGCGACATCCTCACCGCATCTGAGCGACTCACGCGTGTGCCACTCACAGGCGATGCACCACAAGCGATCTCCGAGTACGCGTCCACGCATCCGGGCGGCATCCTTCTGTGCATCGGTCCGCTCACCAATCTCGTTGGTGCTTACCGCCTCGATCCCGGGTCGCTGCGTCGGCTGCGAGCAATCGTCATCCTCTCGAGCGTGGGAACCGACCGGTCGCCGCTCATCCGCCGCATCTCCGACACCAACACCCGACACGATCCGGCCGCAGCCGCCGCAATCGCGACGGCGACCGACCTGCCCGTGTGGTGGATAGGGCTGGACGTCAGCCGCCGACTGCGCCTGGGCGCCGCTGATCTTCCACGCACCCGAATCGGAGGCCACGCGTCGATGCGACGGTATGGACTCGCGAACCGTTGTCGAAACGGCGCGTCACCATGGTCTGTTCCGTGCCATGACCTCGTCGCAGCGGCAGTGGCCCTGCACCCGGATATCGCCCGATGGGTGCCCGGACGGGCCGCCGTCCGCTCAGCGACTTCAGTGCGAATCGTGGTGGAGAATGACCCGACGTCCCCGCATCAGGCCGTCGTCGATGTCGACCTCGAGGGCGTTCGCGCTCTCGCCCGCCGAACGTGAGTATCTGACCAGCCGGATTCCGGTCACCGTGTCGTTTTCGTTGCCTTTTCTAGGCCGATCCGATGCATCGCGTGGCAGCGCTCCTGTCCTCCCCGCGCCTATCCTGCAGTCAAGCCGACAGCCGGGGGGCCGTCGAAGGGACCACCGTTGGGACACAGGCGTCGCCACGGACTCGCCGCGATCGCCGCGGCGGCCCTCTTCGCGCTCGCCCTCAACGGATGTCAGAGCACCACGGACACACCCCCGGCCCCGTCGTCGCCCGCACCGACCGACCGTGTCCCCGCCGCCTTCGACGTGACGTTCCGGTGGATACCGAGCCCGGTCTTTGACACCTCCGGTGATGAGGGCACTTTCATCCGCGCCTTCGTGGAGTCCTTCGAACTCGCCAACGCGGGACGTTCGGTCGACTGGGGCTATCGCGGTTTCGTCGATGCCTCGCCGTCGAACATCGGACAGATGATCGAGGCCTACGCCTCGGAGCAGTCCGCCACGCATCCCGGTGTCGGCACCGCCTTCTTCACCGGACTCCGCCGGGTCGACGACGCCGGCTGGACACGAGTAGTGCTGTGCCGCTATGGATATCGATCCATCAAAGTCGACGGCCGCTGGCAGTCACGGGTCGACGACCCGCGGCCGGTCGAGATCGATTTCCGCCGCGGCGGAATCGTTCCGCCGACCAACACCCAGGGGACCGCCCGCACACCCGGCGGGGACGTGTTCGGCGACTGGTTCGTCACCCGCTACGACTTCGCCGCGGTCTATCCGCAGACGACCGCCGACGAACGTGCCTGCGCGTCAGCGATTCCCGGGGAGGCACCGCGCCGCGCCCCGGCGACTGGTCGACAGCCCTGGCCTGCCATGGAACCGAGTCCCGGGTGGCGGTCGACGTCGCCGCTGTAGTCCCGTCCACGCTGTAGTCCCGTCACGAAGAGGCTGTGGCCCCGGGGTTCGGCGGCTGGGGTTCGGCGCTGTGGCCCGACTCAGAAGAGCAGCGCGCCGATCGCCGCGCGATGTGGCTTGCCCTGCTCGGTGGTGGGCATCGAATCGACCAGGACGAGTGGGGTTTCCGCGAACTGCGACGCGATCTCGGCGAGGAACTCCGACAGCAGGGCGACAGTGACCTCGGCCGTCGGATCCGCGATCACGGCCGCACCGAATTCGGTCGCACAGCCATCTGGGGCAGGCACCGCGACTGCGTATCGGACCAGGCCGTGGCTGCACAGCGCCTGCTGCACATCGACGGGATACCAGCCGGCGCCGTCGGCCTCCCGACGGTCGGCTGCGCGTCCTCTGATCGTGAGATATCCGGCGTCGTCGAAGAATCCGTCGTCTCCGGTGGCAAACCACCCGTCGTCGCGAAAGCCCGATTCGGCCGGTGCCACGCTGTACCCGTGTGCCTGCGCGCGTGTGTGCACGCGGATATGCCCTACCTCGCCGACGGCGCAGGGCTGCCCGGTGTCGTCGACGATGGCCACCTCCGCGACAGGCAGCGGCCGGCCGGACGACGCGAGGTGCGGGGACGATGCGCTGTAGTCGTCTCCCGACAGAGCGCTGACGACGCCGAATTCGCTTGCACCGTAGGGGTTCACCAAAACGGGACGTCCGACCCGATCGACCAGACGGGCGCGCAATGCGGGCGCCGCGTCGGCACCGACATGGCTGATCGCCTCGACCGAGGACAGGTCTGCGCCCGGCAGACGGTCACTGTCGACGAGCTCGACGACCAGTGGTTCGACCAGCGCCACGTGCGTGACCGCGGTCTGCTCCATCGCGTCGATGACCACGTCGGGAGTGAACCTGTCGCGCAACACCACGGTTCCGCCACCGAGCAGCACGGTGTCCACCATGGTCTGGGCGATGTAGGCCAGCGGCGTGCAGACCAATTGCCGCCGTCCCGGAGTGGGGCCCAGATCGACGAGTCTGCGGTACTCGTCGAATGTCCGGATGCTGGCCTTCGAGATCCCGGTGGTCCCGCCGGTGGCGACCAGCGCGCACTCATCGTCACCGCTGACGGTGGACCGCACGTCGTGCTCATCCGCGTCCGGTGATGGTCCGTCGAGCAGATCGTCGAGACCGTCGACCGCGCCGACTGCCAGAATCTGGAGGTCACCGCCAATGCCTGCAGCGCGGCCGGTCTCCGGGAAGACGATCAGGGTCTTCGCATCGATGCGGGAGAGAAAGATCGACAGTCGTTCGGGGGATCCGGCGTCAGGGCAGAAGACCGTCGACGCGCCCAGGCGGGCGGCCGCGTAGCGGGCGGCGATGGCGGTGGCGGTGATCGGCGCGACCAGCGCGACACGCCGGCCGCGAGTGACGCCGTGCCGGCTCAGTGTCGCGGTGAGCTGCCGGATCAGCGCAACGAAGTCGCCTCCGGTGTAGGTGCGGTCGTCGTCCTCCAGGACCACGCGGTCTGCGTCTCGGTCGAGGAGGGCGACGAGGTCGTCGACGTAGGAGCGGTAGGCCACAAGGGACGACTCTACGGAGACATCGGGCGCCGGATCGTCGATTCGGCACGGTCGACGGCCTCACCGGCGCGTCGGATGGAGTCCAGCCGGCGTCCGAGTTCAGCGGCTCGTGCCGTCACATCGTCCCCTGCGTCGGCCGCAGCCCCCACAGCGGTGATCGCATCCGTCGTCTCCTCGAGTTCGACAGCGGTCGGGAGGATCCGCCGCGCGCCCGCCGGAACGGGTGGAGGCTCCGCGAGTGCGGCGAGGCAGGCGTCCTTCGCCTGGTGGGCCGACAGATAGGCCTCCTCCCTGCGCCGGGCCCAGTGCACACGCCCGTCGCGCGGCAGCTGCGCCTGATCCAGGTACTCCTGCGCCGCCGCACACGCTGCGGTCAACCGCGCCGGCTGCGGAAGCCGCCTGGCACCCGGCCAGAGCACATAGCCGACGACGATCGCCACGGCGGCCCCGGCGAGGGTGTCGATCACCCTGATCACCGGCAGCACCACGTCGCCGTGTCCGATCGAGACGGCCAGCAATGCCGACGACGTCACACCGACCACACTGAGCGCGTACAGTTTCGGAGCGGTTAGCACGGCGAATCCGAGCGACACGGCAGCGGCCACGGCGACCGGCACACCGTATGGCCACAGAGCCAGGACACCAGCCGCCACAAGCGCACCGGCAACCGATCCGGCCACCCGATTGATCGTCCGGAAGACGACCGAGCCGTACTCCGGGCGCACGATGACCGCGACTGTCAGCGGCAACCAGAAGGAGTGCGCCGGCTCGTGGGCGGCGGCCGTGATCGCCGTCGCGACGCCCAGGCATGCGGCCAGGCGGGCCGCGTTGAGCCAGGAGGTCGCCGTCCGGAGGGTGCGGAGCGACGCGCGCAGACGACGGCGCGGGTCGTCGGCATCCACCTCTCCACGCAACGCCCGGGCCAGAGCGCGCAACGCCGCGGTGTCGGCCTTCCACCGGGTGTCGACCGAGATCGGCCGGCCGGACCGGGTCTGTCGCGCGGCATCCCGGAGTGCGTCGACGGCCCCGGTCGGCACATGAGCGTTCGGGCTCTCCGCGGCGTCCGCGTAGATCGCCGAGACGGCGAACGAGACCTGCTGGACCTGTGCGGGCGTGCGGGCGAGTCGGGCGGTGGCACTGGCGGTGGTCAGCCGTGCGCGGGCCGCGCGCTCGGTGCCTGTTCCCACGGCGACGCAGAGATCAGCGGCCGCGTCGAGCACATCCGCGGCCGCAGCACGCTCGATGGCGCCACGCCGAAAGATCCACGGGGACACCGTGGCCGCCGCGACGACGAACGTTCCGGCGCCATACCAGACCGCCTGACGCCACGGGGTCAGGTCGGACCCACCGAACTGCCCGAAGGCGATCCCGATGCTGAGCATCATCCCGAATGCCGGCGCATTCGGACCGATGCCGCCGACGAGACCGGAGACGAGTCCGCCGATCGCGGCGACGGCGATCATCGCGATCGGGTCGGAGTCCAGCGTCGCGCCGACGACGATCCCGCCGGCCGCACCCACCCCCTGCGCGCACAGGGCGATGCTCCGGTTGCGGTACGTGCCGCCGGTGACGAAGGCGACCGAACATGCCGCGGCCAGGTACGCGATCCCGACGACCTCGAGATCGCCGACCACGGCACCCACGACGGCGATCACGCCGGCGGCGACGAGCGCTCGCAGGGCGGCGGCCACCGCGTACGGACGCGGCCCCGGCCGCAGCGCGGTGATCACCGCTCTGCCCACTTCACGCATGTCGCCCACGGTCTCATGATGCGGAGCCGGCCACATCCGGACGCACCGGTGTTTCGGTAGGCTCGACCCGACATCTGCCGACGAAAGACGCGCCACCATGAACGCAACCGTCACTCCCGAAGCCGAGAGCGCCATTTCCGACATCGCGCAACGACACGGGCTCTCCCGCGACGCGGTGCTCGCCATGCTGCTCGCGGTCAACAACGGCGGGGGCACCATGGCGCAGTTCTCCATCCCGGAGCTCGGCGGCTCCGGCCAGTGGATGCGCGGCGGCATGACCATGGTGGGCAACATGTTCGACAACGCACTGAAGGCACGGGTCGACGCGTTGTGCGGCGAGCTGTCGAACCTGCTCGCGACGACCACCGTGTTCCCACCGGCACCGGCGGCGTCGTCGGGAGGGTTCACCTCGAACAACTGGTGGCCCGGCGATCTCGGCGTCCCCAGCTCGTCGGGTGGCCAGAACGACTCCCGGTACGCCGTCTTCCCGAGCACGCGTCGGCTGGCGATCCAGGTCAACGGTGTCACAAGGGTTTTCGACACGGGCGAGCACAACATCGGCGGCGTGCAACAGCAACAGGGCGGTGCCTCCGGGACGGTGACCTTCACCAGTCAGTTCGGCACGTTCGATGTGTCCAGCCTGACCGAACTCGGCGCGCGGCAGGTGGCCGAGACACCGGTCGCTGCTCCCGCACCGCAGGAGATCCATCAGGCTCCGTCGTCGGCACCTGACGCACCTGCGTCGTCCTCGTCGGGCACACCGGCACCGTCGGACGACGCCGCGTCGATCATCGCGGCGATCGAATCCCTGGCCGGCCTGCATCAGCGAGGAATCCTGTCCGACGACGAGTTCGCGTCGAAGAAGGCGGAGTTGCTCGGGCGGTTGTAGCGCCCGGCCGATCAGTCCCGCATCAGCACCGACGTCGACGGAAAGCTCTGCGCGAAGCCGTCGTTCAGCGGTGCGACGAAGACGTTCTCGGTCCGGGTCCGGGTCACCAGCCACCGACCACCGACCTTGCGGAAGGCGTTGTTCAGCCTGCTGGACCGGAGCAGCGCGGTGCCGTCGGAGAACAGCCACGGCTGCATGTGAATCCACTGCCCGGTGGCGGTATCGCCGTCGACGTGGATCTGTTCGGATGTGAGGTAGTGGGCATTGAGCACCAATGCCGGTTCGCTCTTCTCACCCCAGAAACGTCGGAAGTGCTGGCGGATCGCCTGTTTGCCCTCGGCGCGACCGAACTGGCCGTCGTAATACTCCCCGACGCCCTCCCACACGGCGTCGTCGGCATACAGGCCGACGATGAGCTCGATGCGTTCGGCGTCATCGGCGACACCGAACTCGGGGCACGGGGTGTCGCAGAGGAACATGTATCGCGCCTGCAGACGGCGGATCTCCGCCTCCGCCTCCAGTGTGTCGATCCGTGCGGTGAGCGCGGCGATCGCCGCATCCCTGTCGTCAGGCGGGTCGTCCGTCTGTGCGCCGCTCATGACTCGAGGGCCTCCACGACATCCCGCGCCCGATCGATCCAGTCCCGCACGTCGCGTCCGGTCACCGAGGCCGGGAGCTGGGCCAGGCGCAGCGTCATCGAGTATCCGCCGCGGGGGTTGCGGATCGGCAAAACGATCGATGCCACGTCGTAGACGTCATCGTCGAGCACCTCCCTCAGGTGATAGTCGACCGGCGACGCGCCGATGGACTCGCAGATGCTGCGCTCCTGCGACGGTGTCATCCGCGCACTCTCGTAGCGACGTGTCGCATCCCGCATCGAGGCGTAGGCGGTCGGCCCCTCCGGCGGGAGGAAGGAGATGAGATAACCATGGGCACGGACGAATTCGAGTCGTTGACGATGCATGGCTCGGATGTCGTCGTCGGCGTCGCGGAGCTTGCTCAGCCATCGCTCCTGCGCCGGGAGATCCTGGTCGAACACGTAGGTGTCCCCGATCGGCGGGACCATCGGAATCCGATGCGCCAGACCGTCGGCACGGTCGACGCCGGCGGCGGTCGCCGAGAGCACCACGGCCATCTCGTCCCGGCTGACCGCGGTGAAGACCGACACCTCGCATCCCAGCGACGAAGCGAGTTCCTCGACCTGCGGGCGCGCGGCATGAGCGGCGTGGATCGCGGGGAGGATCTCGTGGTCCATCCGCGCCATCAGCGATGTGCAGACGAAACTCCCGTACCCACCTTGGAAGAAGATCAGCGGCGACACCGGATTGGTGACGGCGAGATCGCGCACCTCGCACAGCGCGATCCAATGATCGCCGGCCTCGACGGTCTCCCGGATCCGGGTGTCGATCCAGGCAACCGAGTCGGCCAGGACCGGATCGCCCGACGGGGACGGGAACCAGTCGATGCCGTCGAGCTTGTTCTCCCAACGTTGGGCGACGGTGAGGACGATGTCCTCCTGCTCGCCGCCGAGGATGTTGATGCACAACGACTCACAGTCCCGCATCTTCTCGAACGTCCGAGAGGACTTCATCGGCATGAACGACACGAGCGGCGGTTCCATCGACACCGAACTGAAGGTGCCGACGACCATCGCCAGAATTCCCCCGACCGGGTCGCGCCCGGTCACCACCACCACCCCGGTGGGGTAGTGCCCCATCACATTTCGGAAGGTGGATGGGTCGATGACGGTGGAAGCGTTGGTGGACATGATTTCTCCTGAGATGTCGTGGCGGTCGCAGCTGCCGTCAGCGTGCGGCCACAGGTTCGCCGACGTTCTTGACGAATCGCTTCTGGAGCATCGTTCCGAGACGCTCGGGGCGGAGGAATGCGATACACAGCGCCCCGCCGACGACGAGTACGAGCCCGGTGATCGTGAACGCCTGGTGCACGCCGTCGGCCATCCGATCGGCCATCTCCGCAGTCGGCTTCTCTCCCTTGGGCGGTGAGACGTAGCCGGCTGTCGTCATCAGCCACCCGACGAGAATCGGGGAGATGACCGCACCGAGGGAGGCGATGCCCCCCAAGGTCGCCATCATGATGGGACGCTGGCGAGCGCCCACCGCATACCCGATCGCAGACGCCGTCATCGGATACGCGAGGCTGCATCCGCCGGCGATGCAGAGCAGGGCAACCGCGGTCACGCCGGAGGTCGCCTGGATCGCGATGAAGCAGAAGCCGGCGAGCACCGCGGCACATCCGAACGGGACCGCGATCGCCACGTGAGCGGTGCGCCCACGGCGCAGCAGACGGTGTCCGAGAGCGCCGAGGGCCAGCAATACCAGTGCGCCGATCACCCACGGCACGGTGGTAACCGCCCCGACCTCACCCAGCGAGAGTCCGACAACGGTACCGAGGTACTGCGGCAACCAGGTGGTCAGGAAGCCCTGCACCCAGAAGTTCGACGCTCCGCCGATCACCGCCGAGAGGAACGCCAGGCTGAGCAGCGCCCGCCAGATGACGACCGGCTTCTGCTCGTCGACGTCCGCGGTGTCGATCTCGGCAGTATCGGTGTCGGCAGTATCGGTGTCGGCAGTATCGGCATGGCCGTCGACAACAGTCCGTTCGTCAGTTGGTGCGCTCGCGCCGGTTCCGCTCCCGCGCCGATCGCGGTACGGGCCGTCGGCGCCGATCGCCCACCAGGCGATCACCCACACGAGTCCGATGATGCCGAGCACGCCGAACGCCCAGCGCCATCCCCATGCCGCGATCACCCAGGCGAGGACCGGCGCAGCGATGACCGGACCGAGCGTCGACCCCGCCGCGACGAGGTTGGACGGTAGCGCCCGACGCGTCGGCGAGAACCAGGTCTGCGTCGACGTCAGCGACATCGCGGTGGCCGGCCCTTCGGCCCCACCGAGCACGATGCGGGTGAGCAGCAGGATGGCAGCGCCACCACCGAGCAGCATCGGGAACTGGAGGACCGCCCAGGTGACGCCCATGGCGAAGAGGATCCATTTGACGGAGAACTTCGACGCAAGGAAGCCGGTGATGACGGAGACGATCGCGTAGAGGAAGAAGAAGGCGCTTCCGATGAAGCCGAACTCGGTGGCGGTCAGCCCGAGTTCGGGCATCGCGTCGGCGGACACCAGGCCCAGGACGGCCTTGTCGGCGAACGCGACGATCTGGAACAGCACGAGCATCCCGGTGACCAACCATGCACGTCGCGACATCCGGGAGAAGTCGACGCGGCGGGTACGCCCGGGCGGTGCCGCAGTCGTGGCTGTTGTCTTGGTGGCCATCGTGATTCCTTCGTCGACTGACAGATCGGGAACTGATGGTGTCGAAGCTAGGTGCGAGTCTGCCTACAGCGATAGGAGGGAAATCTTTACTGTTGCCGACACTGATGAGCGGGCACACTGGGATTCACCGATGAAGGAGGAACGGTGAGCTCGGCCTACTGGAATCAGCCCATCAGTGACCAGGCGACCGCCGTGCACGAGAGTGCGGTGTCCGCAGAGACACTGGTGACACAGGTACGCGAGGAGATCGCACGTACCGAACCAGACCTGCGCGCGTGGGTCGAACTGTCTCCCGACGTCGCCACCGACGCGCGCCACGAAGACACCACACCGGGCCGGCGGCCATTGCGAGGGATCTCGGTGGGGGTCAAGGATCTGATCGACGTCGCAGGACTGCCGACCCGTGCCGGATCGACGGTGACCTCGGAAGCGCCCGCCGTCGTGGATGCCCCGTGCGTCAGACGATTTCGTGAGCTCGGTGCGGTAGTGCAGGGCAAGACGGTGACCACCGAGTTCGGCTACTTCGCACCCGGGCCGACGCGCAATCCGCACGCACACGACCACACGCCGGGCGGCTCGTCGAGCGGCTCCGCGGCCGCGGTCGGGGCAGGTGTGATCCCGGTGGCACTCGGCACGCAGACGGCCGGATCTTTGACGCGTCCGGCGTCGTATTGCGGTGCGGCGGGGATGGTTCTGGCTCAGGGGTCGACCGACCTCGGCGGCGTGACCGGACTGAGCGAGACACTCGACTCACTCGGACTGCTGACCCGTACCGTCGCCGACCTGCACTACGTGTACGCGGCATTCGCGGGGCGCTCGCCGATCGTCGCGGGCCGCAGCACGGTCGGGGCCGCACTGGTGTGGTCGGGCAGCGATCTGCACCCCATCGACCCGGCCATGGCGGAGGTCCTGCGCCTGCTGCCCGACCTCCTGGGCCGGCACGGGGTCGCCACCAGTGCGCTCGACTGGGATGATCACGTCCGGACCCTTGCCGACGACCACCTCACGGTGATGTCGTTCGAGGCCGCGGGAACCCTGCGACAGATCGTGGACGAGCACGGCGATGACCTCAGTCCCCAACTCCTGGATCTCGTCGCCGCCGGTCGTGCGGTGACATCCGACGACCATTCGGCAGCGATCATCCGTCGCGATCGATCCCGCGAGTTGCTGGCCGAGACGCTCGGCGCCCACACCGTCATCGCCGGCCCTGCCGCACCCGGCCCGGCCCCGGCGGGGTTGGCGGCCACCGGGTCACCGGTGTTGAGCCGGCCGTGGCAGTTGCTCGGGTGCCCCGTGGTGATCGTTCCGGGCGCCCAGACGGAAAGCGGTCTGCCCCTGGGCGTTCAGCTGATCGGGCTTCCCGGCCACGAGGCAGGCCTGCTCGAGGTGGCCGCCGCGCTGGAGACCGAACTCCGCGCCCTGCGTGCGGTGCCCGCATGACGACGACGGCCAGAGAGAGACACATCATGGCGATGACACCGCGCCCGACCACCCACCACCGCATGTTCCTCACCTGCTACGAGGACACCTTCAACTACGGCTGGCACCACGTCGACCTGTTCGTCCACGACGAGCACGGCCGCGAGGTCAACTGGGTGCACTGGACGGTCGAGGCCGATGGCCCGGAGGCCGCCGACGAGTCGGTGCGCCGCGAGGAACCGTGGCTGTCGCGGACCTCGGAGTGGCACCATCGGGTGAGCGCCGTCGGCATGAACTACTGGACCGCCGACGCCTCCTGGGACTGATCGGATCCCGATGGCACTACCCTCGGAGCGAGGACTCATGGTGGAGACTGCGGACGACACGACACCCGCGGCGACGGTCTACGTCGTCGACGACGATCCCGAGCTGTGTGAATCCGTCGATTGGCTTCTGGGCAGCATCGGGATATCACCGCAGATCTGTCACAGCGCCGACGAGTTCCTGGCGGCATATTCCGGCGATGCCCCGGCCTGCATCGTCCTCGACGTCCGGATGCCGCGGATGAGTGGTCCCCGCCTGCAGGAGAAGCTCAACGAGTTCGCACCGCATGTCGCGATCATCTTCGTGTCGGCGCACGGCGACATCCGGATGTCGGTGTCCACGCTGCAGGCCGGCGCCCTCGATTTCCTGGAGAAGCCCTATGACCCGCAGCGACTCCTCGACGCCGTCCAGGCCGGTGTGGAGACCGCGGTCGAGCGCTTCCGGACCCACGAGCTCAGACGATCGGTCGAGGCCAAGGTCGCACTGCTGACCCCACGCGAACGGGAGATCCTCGCGCTCGTCGTCGAGGGGTTGCCGAGCCAGAACATCGCGCGTCGACTACAGATGAGCGTGAAGACCGTCGACGTTCATCGTGCCCGGATCAAGAGCAAGACCGATGCGGACAGCATCAGCACTCTGGTCCGCGACATCCTCCGGTTCGACGTGGAGGTCCCCACCGAGCAGGACGGGTGACGGGCGGCTCAGTAGTAATCCAGCTCGAGTCGTTCGCCCGAGGTCCGCGACACACACACGGCCATGACCTCACCGGACTCCCGCTCTGCTGCCGTGAGCACGTTGTCACGGTGTTCGGGGGTGCCGGACAACACCTGCATGATGCAGGTACCGCAGATTCCCTCCTGGCAGGACGTGTCGACATCGCAACCGTTGTCCTGCAACACCTCGACGATGCTCCGATCGGCGGGGACATGATAGGTCTCGCCGTCGAGTTCGACCTCGAACGCCGAGTTCTCGGATGCATCGGGCTGCTCGGTCGCGTGGAAGTTCTCGATGTGCACCGCGTCAGCGGGGACGAACGTCTCCGCCAGCACCCGAGCCTTGTCCATGAAACCCTCGGGCCCGCAGACATATACATGAGTTCCAGCCGGCACGCGCGTCAGCGCCGCCGACAAGATCGCCCCCTGGTCGTCGCGGCCCACGCCCACGTGGGCATGCAGTTTCTCGGGGCAGCGATCGCGTAACAGCGGAAGGAATGCCGCGTCTTCCTCGGTGCGCGAGAAGTAGTGCAGCTCGAAGCTGATCCCGTGCACGTCCATGTGGCGGGCCATGCTCAACATCGGGGTGATCCCGATGCCCGCCGCAATGAGAACGTGATGTACTGCAGCGGAGTTGATTCCGAGAAGGTTGCGCGGCTCGCTGATCTGCAGCCGGTCACCGATCCGCACATCGTGCAGGGCGGCCGATCCCCCACGTGAGCTCGTCTCCCGCTTCACCGCGACGGCGAACGACTCACTTCCGTCGGGCCGGCTGCACAAAGAGTACTGCCGCGTGATAGCCGTCGGCCCCACCACGTCGACGTGCGCACCCGGCGAGTACTCACCGACCGAGGACCCATCCGGCCTCGCCAGGTAGAACGTCTTGATGCTCGGTGTCTCCTGAACGATGTCCGAGACGACGACGTCGATGAGTGCCATGGTGATGCTCCTGACGGGTGCAGAGATTCTTCGGTGGTGCGCGGGATCAGGGTGTCCCGACGACCGGGTCAGCGAACGAACAGTCCGCCGTTGACGTCCCAGCAGGCGCCGGTGACGAAGTACGCATTCTCGGCGGTCAGCAGGCCGACCATGTCCGCGACGAACTCGGGACTACCGAGGCGACCGACCGGGATGCCGGCGACGACCGCGTCGAGCTTGTCCGGCGGCACGGTCGCCTTCACCACGGGGAGATCGTGCGGTCCCGGGGCGATGGCGTTCACCGTGACACCCTGCGCAGCAAGCTCCTTGGCGAAGATCTTGGTCACCGTGAGGATCGCACCCTTGGACGTCGCATAGTGCGCGCCGGTGGCGGTCCCGCCGTTCTGGCCGGCCAGCGACGCCATGTTCACGATCCGCCCGTAGCCGTCGGATGCCATCGCCGCACCGAAGACCTGGCATCCGAAGAAGATGCTGTTCACGTTGGTCGACAACACACGTGTGAAATCGGGTTCGTCGAGGGTCATGAGATCCGCCGCCTGGGTCAACGCTGCGTTGTTCACCATGATGGTCGGTGTGCCCCAGAGCGATTGGACGTCGCCGAGGGTTTTGACGAAGTTGTCGCGATGAGCGACGTCGAGAGCGGCGGCGCGTGCCGTCGACCCATCCGGGGACAGCTCGTCGGCGATCTGCTGGGCGACCTCGACGGCGATGTCGGTGAGCAGCACGCGATGTCCGTCGCGATGAAGGCGGCGTGCGATGTGACCGCCCATCCCGCCCGCCGCCCCGGTGACGACCGCGATTCCGGCGGTCACAACAGATACCCGGAGGCACTGACCGCGTCCTCGCTGTCGATGAGGCGCGCCACCTTGAGCTGGATCCTGTCCTCACCATCGGCCGCCAGCGCAATGGTGTGCGTCAGCTCGGCCCCGATGGTGGAGAAGGTGTCGCGCTTGAAGGCGTTGAGGATCTGCGCCGAGCGGAGGATCACGGTGTCGTCGGTGACCTCGGAGACGGTGAACCGCGAGACGATGCGGACGGTGCGTGCTGCGGCGACCGCCGACGGCGCGTAGCCCTGCATCATCCGTTCGACCCGCAGTCGTCGCATCCGCTTGTCGTCGTAGACCATGTTGAGCGACGACTCGAAGTCGTCGGTGTCCGGATCGATCGGGACGATGTAGCGGGCGTCGTCGGTGTAGAGCGATTCCCAGGCCGGGTAGTCCTTGGCATCGAGGAGTTCGGCCTCCTTCCAGACGAGCGCGATCGCCCGCAGCACCCGAGGGTCGGCGAACGCCAGAAGCTCAGTCATCGGTCATCATCTTCTTCCACATTCCGTAGGACTCACGCATTCCGGTCTCGTCGGTGACATGCGATGTGGGCCAGCCTTCGTCGGTCGTGTACTCGCGGTTCTCACCGCGGTTGACGAGGATGGGCATGGTCGGGTTGCCTCCGGCGCCGATCTGAACGCGGTCCCAGCCCTCGGCATCGTCGGGGCTGCCGAAGCCGAACGGGCCCTGGAAGTGTTCGTGAATCCGGAGTCGTTCACGGTTGATGCTCTCCGGTCCGCCGTCCATGCCGATCGCCATGTGCCACACCTCGGTCACGTCGACGCTGATCGGGACGAGGACCCGGAAGAACGACGACGACATCGCGATGTTCGGGAACATGTTGAGGTTGAAGCCACATCCGTGCATGGACCGCATGTATCGGCGAATTCGTTCGGAGCTCTCGCCGGCCTCGGCGAGCTCGTCGACCAGGTGCTGGAAACGAGGTTGGACCTCTTCGCTGCCGTCGTCGACATCCAGGTCGGCGTGGGCCGCCGCCATGATCGCGACACTGTGTCCGTTGCCGAGCGCGTGGGTCTCCGCGGCTGGATCGTCCATGAACGACATCATGTTGGCGGTCTCGGCGTCGACCGAGGCCATCCACGACTTGTGCACCATCGGGAAGTGGTAGCCGTCGGTGGTGTTCTCCAACTGGATCTTCCAGTTCCCCTTGAAGCGGAACTTGTGGCTGCCCAGGACCTTCGTCGGGAAGCCGTTGGACTGCTTGAGGAAGCGCTCCATCCAGATCTTCGCATCGCCCAGGAAGTCCTCGAGCGGTTCGGCGTCGGCGTTGAAGGTGGCCCAGATCATGCCCAGGTAGCTCTCCGTGCGCAGCGTCTGCAACGGATAGTCCTTCTTGTCGACCACGCCCTCGTACCCGTCGGGATAGGGGATACCGCGCAACCGGCCATCGAGTGTGTAGGACCAGTTGTGGTACGGGCAGGTGAAACCGTTGGCCTTGCCACTGCGCTGATCACACACCGTGGCACCGCGGTGGCGACAGCGATTGAGCAGGGTGTTGAAGTTGCCCTTGCGGTCTCGTGTCACGATGACCGGCTGATCACCGACCTGGGTGGTCTTGAACGAGCCGGCTTCGGGGATCTCGCTCTCGTGCGCGACCCAGACCCAGGTGCGATAGAAGATCTTGCGCATCTCCTCCGCATAGATCTCGGGGTCGGTGTAGAGCTGACCGGCCACGCGGTCTGTCTCGGCCAGGTCCGCGAACCGGCGGGTCGGCCTCTCGATGGTGGTCATTGACTGTCCTTCACTGTGTTTCGTCAGGAACGCGGAACGGGCTGGGTCCGGGTGCTGTTCAGCGGGCGACGTCGTCGCGGATGGTGAGGGCGCGGCCCATGCGGGCCTCGACCTTGAAGTACTTCCAGAGTGCGTACTCACCGACCATGGTGGTGCGCAGGAGGTTGCAGGCCTCCTTGACCGTGGGTTGGTCGCGCACGTCGGCCAGGACGTAGAAGGTCCAGGGCCAGCCGTCCGACGGCCCCACCATGTGGGCGTCGTCGTCGAACGTGCCGATGATGTCGACGCCGTCGAGGTTGTTCAGACCGGCCAGGAAGGTCATCGTCGCCTCCCACACCGGACCGATGTCGGCCTTGGGCAGGTCGAAGAAGTTCTGGTTGTTCCCGACACAGAACAGTGTGCGCAACGGCTCGTCGGCCATGGATGACTCCTCGTGATGTGATGTGGGACCGGATGTTCGGCGGACGGTCAGGGAAAGCTCGGGATGCCGGCTTCGAGGCCGAGCATCAGGGCGCCGGCGGCCTCGTAGGTGTTGGTCTGCAGCATCGCGTGCTGGGCGGGCACCAGGGCGTCCTGCAGGTATCGCTGCAGCGGGTGTGTCTCGTAGATGGCGCCGGTACCCGCGAGATCGAAGGCCGCCAGGACGACCTCGCGGCCGACGTGCGCGGCGTGGGTCGCACTGAGTCGGAGGAGCGCCTGGTCATCGGTCGAGATATGCTGCCCGGCAACCGCCTTGGCCCACACCCGATCCGTGCTGTCGTAGAAGAATGCACGGGCGGAACGCAATTCGGCCTCGCCGCGGGCCAGTCCACTCTTGTAGGCGGGACGGTTGCCCTTGCTGGCGCCACCGGTGATCGACGTCCGTGCCGCCCCGACCTCGAGCGCGTAGTCGAGGGCCCCGCGCGCAGCGCCGAGGGTGACCACGGCCAACACCTGTGCGGCGTAAGCCAGGGATGGATACCGGGTCAGCGGCTCGTCGATCTGCGGCGCACCACCACGTACGAAGGTCATCTCCTCCGGCACGAACAGCCGGTCGGCACGGATCGCGTGGGAGCCGGTCGCCTTCATGCCGGCGACATCCCAGTTGTCGACGATCTCGACGTCGGCCGGATCGACGAGAGCGGTCAGCGGTTTGCCGTTGGTCTCCGGTCCGCCGGCCAGGCCGATGCCGAGGATGTCGGCGCCTCGGCAGCCGCTGGCGAACTGCCAGACGCCCGAACAGAGGTAACCGCCGTCGACCTTCTGCGCCTCCTGCATCGGGAAGAGTCCCCCGGCGTAGGCGACGTCGGGGCCCTCGGCGTAGATCTTCTTCTGCGTCTCGGCGGGCAGCGCGGCGAAGTACACGAGCGAGGAACCAAAGCTCGACACCCAACCGGTGGCCGGGTCGACGGCGGAGATCCGCTCGACCATCGCCATGAAATCCGACGGCGCCATCGGCTCACCGCCGAACGCCACCGGCGTTGAGGCCCGATACATCCCCGCACGCTTGAGCAGGGCGATGTAGTCGCGAGGCACGAACCGTTGCGCGTTGAACTCCTCGCGCCGGTCGCGGAGCACGTCGAGGGCATGATCGAACGCGGCCTCCCGTGCCGGTCCCGCCGGTTCGGCACTCACCCGGGCGGTCATGCTCTCCGTGGTCATCACTGTCTCCGTTCAGATTCGGCAGTCGATCTGAGCGCAACACTATGGACGCGACGTTCTCCCCGGTATCGGGATTTCCCGCGCTGCCGGTAAGCAATTCCTTACTTGCGTGGGACCCTCGCAGACAGGGACCCTGGGTCGAGAAGGTGAGGTGATGGCCGTGTTTCCTGCACGCCGGGACTTCGAGCAGATGATCCTCAACACCGGCACCGGCATCCTCATCCACGAGGCCGGGTCCAAGAACATCCTGTGGGCCAATCCCGCTGCCTGCCGGATGTTCGGCTTCACCCTCGAAGAACTCAAACCGCTCAAGGCGCACCACATGAGTGCGCAGGAACGGCAGTACCGTCGTGAGGTCGGGGTCGCATGGCTGCAGTCGGCCGTCGTCCACGGCTCGAGCCGCAAACAGTGGAAGTACCGGGCCAAGGACGGCACCGACTTCCTCACCGACGCCCGTGCGACCCTGGTCCGCTGCGAAGACGGCCCGGTGGTGATGGTGGAGTTCCGCAACATCTCCGAGGAGATCGAACTCCAGGAGGAACTGAGCTGGGTGTCGGAGTCGTTGCAGCGCATCATGACCCACACATCGGCCGGGATCGTCGTACTCGACGACGACAACTGCATCGACGACATCTCGCCGCTCGCGGCTCAGTTGTTCGGACGTACGCCGAGCGAGCTGTCCGGTGTGCACCTGGAGGATCTCGGCCGGTGCGAGCCACGCCTGACCAGCGATCTCGTCGTCGACCGGCTGATCAACGGATCCGGATCGGTGAAGATCCAACAGGAGATCACCAAGGACGACGGCGCGACCGTGTGGCTGGCCGGCGAGCTCGAGATCGTGGCCCACGACGGCATCCGATCCCGCGTGCTGACCGTCCGCGACGTCACCGACCGCGTGGAATGGGAACGGCGGAACGCCTACCAGGAGGCGAACCTGCAGTACCTCAGCCGATATCACGCCATGGGCGACATGGCGATGATCCTCGCGCATGAGCTCGGGCAACCCCTGGCGGCGTCGACCAACTATCTCAGCGGCCTCAAGGCGCGGCTATCCGCGGAGACGATCGACGCCCGCAGCATCGCCTACGGGATCGATCAGATCGAGAAACAACTCCATCGTGCCGCCGACATCGTGACGTCGGTGAAGCGCTATGTGCGCCGGATCGAGAGCACGACGAAGTTGACCGATCTCAACGAGATCGTCGAGGACAGTCTGTACTTCGTGCGATTGCGCGCTGCCGAGCAGGGTGTCCGCGTGTACGCCGAGATCCCCGATCGCGACCTCCCGATCCAGGGTGAGAACGTCCTCATCGGTCAGGTCATCATCAATCTCTGCGTGAACGCCCTCGACGAGATCGCCCGTCCGACGACGGAGGTGAAGGAACTGGCGGTGCAGACCGGTGAGGCCGACGGTGAGGCGTTCGTCTGGATCCGCGATCAGGGCCGGGGGATGTCCGGTGCCCCGACGGATCGGCTGGCGACAGGTGCGTTCTCGGCGAAGCAGGATGGATCGGGCATCGGATTGATCATCTCCGAGCACATCGTCGAACGACATGGCGGAACCATCCGGTATCTGCCGAACGAGCCGTCGGGTACGGCGGTGAAGGTCAGCCTGCCGCTCGCGACGCGCGTTGGCCGATGATCACGTCGACCATGGCGATCTGAGCTCTGCGTCCGGCCGTCGTCGGGTCGAGCACCGCCGTCACCTGCAGTCCGATGATCGTGGTCATCAACAGTTCCACGCCGGCCGCGACGTCGCGCGGCGCGAGTTCGTCGGCCTCGATCGCCTCCTGCCAGTGCCGCGCCATCCGAGCCTTCCAGTCCGCGACCGCGGCATTGTTGACCTCCACCATGAGCTCATCGGTCATCGCCCGCTGCCACAGCGACATGGCGATCCGGGCCTCGAGGGTGGCCTCCTCGGTCAGCGGCATGATCTCGTGACACAGCTTCCGCAGGGCGGCGCGTCCTCGTCGCCGGCCCACCGATGCCTCGATTCTCGCGTTGGTGGCGTCGATGACGTACTCGTACGACGTCCGCAGGATCTCGTCCTTGCCGGCGAAGTAGTGGCTCAGCGCGCCGTTGGTGTAACCCGCCTCGGTCGCGAGATCGCGCATGTTGACCCCGTCGATCCCGCGGGTGGCGAGCAGGCGCCAGGCAGCCTCGATGATCGCGCGACGGCGTTCGTCATGATCGACGAGTCGTGGCATCACACCTCCCGAGCGTCGTCACACCGCGACGATACCGGCACGGACGGAGGCCGGGTCGGACCCGGGTAAAGGTTTTACCGACCGGCCCCCACTACCGGCGCAGCCCCACCCGCTGTAGCCTTCATCACAGTCCATGGTTCTACATCTGTTGAATCACAGCGGTTGGTTCGCAGCAGGTAGTTCGCAGCCGTTGGTTCGCAGCCATGAGACACAGCCCCCGATCAGCCTCGTCGTCGAACGAGCAGTCAGAAGAAGGTCGACATGGTCGATACCACCCAGCCGGCGCCACCGGCCTCGAGATCGTCGTTGAAGGGCTCGATCGGCGTGGCCGGGATCGTGTTCCTGGTGATCGCCGCGGCCGCGCCGCTGACAGCCGTCGCCGGGTCACTGCCGGTGATGATCGCGATCGGCAACGGCGCAGGCGCACCGATGGCCTACATCATCGCGGCGGCGGTGCTACTGGTCTTCAGCGTCGGGTACGCGGCGATGAGCAGTTCGGTCACCGACACCGGGGCGTTCTACGCCTACGTCACCAAGGGACTCGGACGGTCACCCGGCCTCGGCGCCGCCGCCCTCGCGCTGCTGGCCTACACGACGATCCAGGCCGCGATCTACGGGCTTGCCGCCTCGACCATGCACGACGTCGTCGTCCGTTTCGGTGGCCCCGATCTGCCCTGGTGGTTCTGGGCCTTTGTCCTGATGGCCGTCGTCGCCGTGCTCGGCTATCGCAGCATCGACCTCGGCGCCAAGGTGCTCGGCATCCTCCTGATCGCCGAGATCGCGCTGATCGTGGCGCTGTCGCTGGCCGTCCTGTTCCAGGGCGGCGCACACGGCATCGACGGAACATCGTTCACACCGTCGGCCTTTCTGTCCGGATCCCCGGGTATCGCACTGATGTTTGCGATCGGGTCTTTCGTCGGCTTCGAGGCGACCGCGATCTACGGCGAGGAGGCCCGCGACCCGAAGCGAACCGTACCCATTGCCACCTACGTCGCCGTCGGCACGATCGGCGTCCTGTATGCGGTCGCGAGTTGGGCGGTCGTTCTCGCGTTCGGCAGCGATCAGGTGCAGGCCGCGGCGCAGGCGGACCCCGCGAACCTCACCTTCACCGCCACGAGCGTCTTCCTCGGCAGTGCCGCGTCGGACGTGATGATGGTGATGCTGGTGACCAGCCTCTTCGCCGCGCTGCTCGCATTCCACAACGCGATCGCCCGCTACACCTTCGCGCTGTCGCGTACCGGCTACGCGCCGCGTCGTCTCATGAGAGTGCATGCCCGACACGGCTCCCCACACGAAGGGTCGCTCCTGCAGACCGTGACCGCCTTCCTGCTCGTCGGAGCATTCGCCGTGGCCGGCGCCGACCCGGTCCTGCAGTTGTTCACCTGGATGGCCGGCGTGGCGATCGTCGCGATCCTCGTCCTCATGGTGCTGACGAGCATCGCGATCATCGTGTACTTCCGCCGCGACCACACCGACCGACGTCTGTGGCACACCAGGATCGCACCCGTCCTCGGCGCACTCGGACTGCTGGGCATCACCGCGCTTGTGGTCGACAACTTCA
This sequence comes from Gordonia sp. OPL2, assembly GCF_003797825.1. Lineage (GTDB taxonomy): Bacteria > Actinomycetota > Actinomycetes > Mycobacteriales > Mycobacteriaceae > Gordonia. The sequence goes on along the minus strand of NZ_RKME01000023.1, from coordinate 15,055 downwards.
CCACACTGATCGGCGGATCGACCGTGCTCGCCTACGTCTTCCTCGCACTCATCGCCGCGACGTTCGTCGTCGGCGTCTGCATCGGCCGCTGGCGCTCCCCCGGCCTAAGGGTGTCCTGACCCACACCGACTGTCACCCAACGACTTCCACTCCTGATCCGACTCACACCACGGAGACCTCGACATGATCGACATCACGAACCTGCACACCGGCCTGTATATCGGCGGCGCGTGGCACGACGCCCGCAGCACTTTCGCCACGGTGAACCCGACCACCGGACAACACCTCGCAGATCTCTCCTCCGCAGACGGCGACGACGTCGACGCAGCAGTCGCGGCGGCCACCGACGCCTTCCGGGGTGACTGGGGAGCGCTCGCGCCGTCCCGCAAGGGAGCGCTTCTGCATCGCCTGGCCGACCTCGTGGAGGCCGACACCGAGCGTCTCGCCGCCCTCGAGTCACTCGACATGGGCCGGCCGGTCGGCATGGGCGCGGCACTGATGATCCCCAATCTCGTTGCCGGCCTGCGGTACTACGCGGGGTGGGCGGACAAGATCAACGGAGAGCTGATCACCACCGACGGCTACATGGGGTCTCCGGTGCCCACTCACGCCTACACCCGTCGCGATCCCATCGGTGTCGTCGGCGCGATCGTCCCGTGGAACGCACCGCTGATGATCCTCGGCTGGAAGCTGGCTCCGGCACTCGCCGCCGGCAACACGGTGATCATCAAGCCCGCGGAGGACGCATCCCTGTCGATCCTCCGACTCGCCGAGCTCGTCGACGAGGCCGGATTCCCGCCGGGCACGATCAACGTGCTGCCCGGGATCGGCCGCGTCGCCGGGGAGGCCCTGTCCCTGCATCCTGGGGTCAAGAAGATCTCGTTCACCGGCTCGACCGAGACCGGCCGGGCCATCCTGCGCAATTCGGCGGCGAACTTCACCCGGACCGCGCTCGAGCTCGGCGGCAAGGCTCCCCAGATCATCTTCGACGACGCGGATCTCGACGCCGCGGTGCAGGGGTGCGCGATGGGGATGTTCTTCAACCAGGGGGAGGTCTGCGCAGCGGGGACTCGCGTCATCGCCCACCGAAAGGTCTACGACGCCATCCTCGACGGCCTCAAGGGTGCCGCCGAGGCACAGGTGATCGGCGACCCGTTCGATCCGGCGACGACGATGGGCCCCCTGGTCAACGCGCGGCAGCACGAGCGTGTTGTCTCCTACCTGAGCACCGGGATCGACGAAGGGGCCGAGGTCATCAGCGGCGGGTCGGTTCCGGAGTCGCCGGGCTACTTCGTCGAACCGACCGTTCTCGCCGGCCGCAACGACATGGTGGTGGCACGTGAGGAGATCTTCGGCCCGGTCGGTGTCGTCATCCCGTTCGACACCGACGACGAGGCGATCAGCCTCGCCAACGACAACCAGTACGGCCTCTCGGCCACGGTATGGACCTCGGATGTGTCACGGGCCCATACGGTCTCCGCGAAGATCGAGGCCGGGGCCGTTGGGGTCAACGGCTGGTCTCCGCTCGCGCCGCAGCTCCCGTGGGGCGGCGTGAAGGCGAGCGGGATCGGCCGCGAACTCGGCTACGAGGGCATCCTCGCCTACACCGAATCCAAGACGGTCACCGTCGTCCTCTGAGCACCGAAATCGTTGTCGTCGTACCGGATTCACCATCAAGGAGTACCCATGACCACCCCATCGGATCCCAGCCCTGCCGGCCGGAAGTCGGTGATCATCGTCGGAGCCGGATTCTCCGGCCTGATCGCCGCCCGTGAGCTCGAGGCCGCCGGCGTCGACGTGCGGATCCACGAAGCCCGCGACCGGATCGGCGGACGCGCCTGGACCGACGAACGGCTCGGCGGTCATGCGCTCGAGATGGGCGCCACCTGGGTCCACTGGATGCAGCCGTTCGTCTGGACCGAGATCACCCGGTACGCACAGGAGATCTACCCCAGCCCCGACATCGACGACGCCTACTGGGTCAGCGAGGGGGTGGTGCACCGTGGGACCGAGCATGATCTCGACACCAGATTGTCACGACTCCAGGACACCATCTTCGAAGGATCACGCGAGTTCTTCCCCTACCCGCACGACCCGCTGTTCATCCTCGACTCCGCCGACACCGATCCCGAACTGCGGGAACGATTCCTGGCCGCCGACCAGGGCAGCGTGCTCGACTGCCTGCACACCGGCGAGTTCACCCGCGAGGAGATCGACCTGGCCGACTCGTACTGGTCGGCCGGGTACCAGGGATCGACCGCAACCGCCTCACCGCTCATGGCGAAACATTGGGCGTCGCTGAGTGATCACCGCAGTTCTCTGATGGACGAGCAGACCCTGCGCTTCAAACTGACGCACGGGATGCGTGGGCTGTACACCTCGATCGCCGGAGACCTCCGGTGCGACATCACACTCGACAGTCCGGTGCAGTCGATCCACCACGATGACGACGGGGCGCGGGTGACGCTCGCCGACGGCACCATCGACAGCGCCGACGCCGTCATCGTCACCGCACCCATCGGTGCGCTGAAGAACATCGAGTTCTCACCAGCGCTGACCGCACCGCAGCAGGAGTTGATCGCCGACGGCACCAACTCGGTCGGCGTCAAGATCTGGGTCAAGGTCGCCGGACGTCACTCGATCATCGCCGGCGCGCCCGGAGAACATCCGATCTCGTTGCTGCGCAGCGAGTACTTCCTCGACGAGGAGGATGCGACGATCCTGGTCGGTTTCGGCTCGGATCACCGTGCGATCGACCTCGATGACGTCGCGTCCGCGCAGAAGGCGATCGACGTCTGGTTCGACGATCTGACCGTGATCGACTGCGGCGGTCATGACTGGGTGGCCGACCCGTGGTCCGGTCAGACCTGGGCAACCCTGAAGTCCGGGCAGTTCATCAACGGCTGGAGTCACTTCCACCAGTCCGCGACCCGCCTGCACTTCGCCGGCGCCGACTTCGCGAAGGGTTGGAACGGCGTCGTCGTCGACGGCGCGATCGAATCGGGGATCACGACTGCACGAAAGGTGCTGGCAGCGCTGCGTTGAGGCGGACCGGCGCCGACCGACGTACCGTGGTGGCACACCATGGGAGCACTCGACCGCACGACGAATCTGGTGATGCTGATCGTCATCATCGCCGTCGGCGTGGCCGCGTCCGCCTGCGCCGTCACTGCGGCTTACGTCTACCTGCGTTCGCGCCCCGATCGCGATGCGGCTGCACGCGACCGCCTGGCACGGCGGTGGCTGATCGCCACCGCCGCCCTGGGCTTCACGGTCATCGGACTGCGGTTCGCGTGGTTTCTGATCGCATGACAGCCAGAGCCGATGCGGGCGGTTCGGCCGAGCGGAACTCGATCAGACGATCGTCTTGAGCTTCGCCGCGAACTCGACGAACTCGGGGTGGCGCGGAGCCCCTGGACGCGCAGCGTCGCGGACCGGCACACCGATCTGATCGTCTGCGCGTGAGACGGCGAGGTCGGCGTCTCGACTGCCGGCGCGTGCATGTCCCGCCAGCGCGAGCAACAGCGTCGTGAGACAGACACCGGCGACAAGTGCGACGAGCATGACCATCACCTCCTGGCCTGTACGTCGCATCCGCGCGCGCATTCATTACCGATCCGGGCGGATCGTCGACCGTTCGACCGACAAGCAGGCCGCGGGGATCGTCAGACGGAGGCGTTGGCCAGGTTCTCCAGGGTGCTCGTCGCGTCGATGTACTCCTGCACCCACCGCTCGATCACCGCGGAAGACTTCTCCACCTTCTCGAACTGCCCGACCACCTGGCCGACCGGATTGAAAGCGACGTCGATGCTCTCGTCGGGATGCTTGTGGGTGGCCGCGACGGCCATCCCGGAAACCATGTACTGCAACGGCATTCCGAGCGGTTCCGGGTTGTTCGGATCCTCCCACGCCTCGGTCCAGTCGTTGCGCAGCATCCGACACGGCTTTCCGGTGAACGAGCGGCTGCGGACGGTGTCGCGGCTGCCCGCGTTGATGTAGGCGGCCTGCTGGATCGGGGTGTTCTCCGATTCCTCGACCATCAGCCACTGCGAACCGGTCCACGCCCCCTGTGTGCCGAGTGCCAGCGCGGCGGCGATCTGCTCGCCACTGCCGATGCCACCGGCGGCGAGGACCGGCCGGGGCGCGACGGCCTTCACGACCTGCGGCCAGAGCACGATCGAGCCGACCTCGCCGCAGTGTCCGCCGCCCTCACCACCCTGGGCGATGATGATGTCGACATCGGCATCGGCATGCTTGAGCGCCTGCTTCGGCGAACCGCACAGAGCGGCCACCTTGCGCCCGGATGCATGGATCTTCTCGATCATGTCGACGGGCGGGGTACCCAGCGCGTTGGCGATCAGCTTGACCTTGGGATGCTTCAGCGCGATCTCGACCTGCGGGGTCGCCGTCGCCTCGGTCCATCCGAGCAGCTGCAGCGAGTTGTCGTCGTCCTCGTTGAGCGGGACCCCGTGGTCGAGCAGGAGTTTGCGCCCGAAGTCGAGGGTCTCGGCGGGCACCATCGACTGGAGCATCGCAGTGAGCTCCTCGCCGGACATGTTGCTGTCCATCCCCTCGTACTTGTTGGGGATGACGATGTCGACGCCGTAGGGGTGATCGCCGATGTGCTCGTCGATCCAGTTCAGCTCGATCTCGAGTTGTTCCGGGGTGAAGCCGACCGCGCCGAGCACACCGAATCCACCCGCCTTGCTGACGGCCACCACCACGTCGCGGCAGTGTGTGAAGGCGAAGATCGGGAACTCGATGCCGAGATCGTCGCAGATCGGGGTGTGCATGGGGACTCCTTAGGCACCGACAGACGAAGTAGAACGTGTTCTCATTTTGATACTAGATCGTCGACCCGGGAGCAACCCACACCGGCGGACAACCCCGCGATGACTTTCCCGAGCCTGCGGTGTCAGCCGAAGGTATGACGACCACCATCGACATCCATCACGAGTTCCACGGCGCCGCACGAACGGGCACGACGCCGCTCCTGCTGATCCACGGCGGAGGTTCGACCATCGGGACGAACTGGGGTCTGCTGATCCCCGAGGTCGTCGGCAGCCATCAGGTCGTCGCCGTCGAGCTCCAGGGCCATGGCCACACCCCGAGCCACCCGGAGCGCACGCCGTCGTTCGAGTCGTCGGCCGATGACGTGGCCGCGCTGCTGCGCCGGCTAGATGTCGGCCGCGTCGACGTGCTCGGCTTCAGCAACGGCGGCAGCACCGCGATGCGCTTGGCGATGCGTCACCCGGATCTCGTGCGCCGACAGGTCATCGCGTCGACGATGTATCGCCGCGACGGGATGATCGACGGGTTCTGGGACGGTTTCGACGACGCCGACATCTCGCAGATGCCGGAGCCTTATCTGGCCGCCGACCGCGAGATCAACCCGGATGCTCCGGACCATCAGCAACTTCTGTTCGACCTCGATGTCACCCAGATGCGCAACTTCGTCGACTGGCCTGCCGGTGACCTCGCCGCCATGCACACCCCGACCCTGTTCGTGAGCGCCGACCGTGACGTCGTCCTGCCCGGCCACACCGTCGAGATGGCGAACCTCGCGCCGCACGCGCGAGTGCTCATCGTGCCCGGGAACCATGGCGACTACCTCGGCGAGCGGTTGGCGTGCGCCGGCGATCCGACGCCTCTGCGCCGGACGCTGCCCTGGCTGGTGGACTTCCTCGACCAGCCGTAGGTCCCGCCGCCTCCCCTCGCCTGCCGACCGCCGCAGACGTAGCGGATATCGGCGCCTGGAGGCGGTTTCCGCTACGTCTGCGGATGGGGCACGACGTCGGCGAGATGGCGGGCTGCCGTCTCATAGTCGCTATCGTCGTGGAGGACGACGAGACCGTGCGCGGCCGCGGTCCCACAGATGAGCAGGTCCACCACCGACAACGCGCGAACAGCGCCGACACCCGCAAGTGTGTGCTGTGCCGAATCGACCCACCGCCAGACAGACTTGGGCACCGGCACGTCCGGATAGATCTCGCGAAACACTTGATTCATCTCGTCCAACTCGCTCGCGTTTCGCGCCGAGCGCCGGAACTCTGCCCGCTGCGGCTCGCACGACCCCACGGCTCCGCTCACCAACGAGGAATCCCAGATCGCGGTCGACTCCGGCTGTCGCTGAAGCTTCCACACCGCCGAGGAATCAATGAGGAACTGGATCACCGGCCGACCGACTTCTCGTCGGACCTCGCCTTCGTCCAGCCCTCGTAATCCCAATGTTTCGCCAGCTCACGAGATCGGGCCAGCGATTCGATGCGACGGAAGCGTTCGACGTAGTCGCGCATTGCGAGGTTGACCGCCTCCTTCTTCGTGTGCACGCCGGCCAGACGCATGACCTCGCTCAGCGCATCATCATCGAGATCGATCTGCGTCACGGCCATGTCAGCCTCCAATGGTGAGAATGCACATGACCAGCATAAATGGCATACATGCGCGAGGGCTCAGCTGATCAGATCCTCGTACCGGTACTCGGAGTCGATCGGTTGACTTGCCTTGTGCGCCTCGGTCTCCCGCTGCTGGAGTTCGACACGGCGGATCTTGCCCGAGATCGTCTTCGGCAGTTCGAAGAACTCGACGCGTCGGACCTTCAGGTACGGGGCGAGGTGATCGCGCGAGTACTCGAGGATCGCGCGGGCCGTCTCCTCGGTGGGTTCCCAGCCGTTGGCCAGGGCGACATACGCTTTCGGGATGGCCAGTCGGGTGTCGTCGGGCTGTGGCACCACCGCGGCCTCGACGACGGCGGGGTGCTCGATGAGCACGCTCTCGAGTTCGAACGGCGACACCTTGTAGTCCGACGACTTGAACACGTCGTCGGTGCGGCCGATGTAGGTGATGTAGCCGTCGGAATCCCGTTGTGCGACATCGCCTGTGTGGTAGTAGCCACCGTCCATCACCCGATCGTTGCGTTCCGGATCGCCCAGGTAGCCGGTCATCAGGTTGGCCGGATGCCGGGCCAGATCCAGACAGATCTCGCCCTCGTCGGACTCCTCGCCGGTGATCGGATCGACCAGCGCCACAGGCACTCCCGGCATCGGACGCCCCATCGACCCCGCCTTCACCGGTGCGCCCGGCGTGTTGCCGATCTGCAGCGTGGTCTCGGTCTGACCGAATCCATCACGGATCGTGAGACCCCAGGCCTTCTCGACCTGACGGATCACGTCCGGGTTCAGCGGCTCGCCGGCACCGAGGAGCTCACGCATCCCCTCCGGACGCGCTCCCAGATCGGCCTGGATCAGCATGCGCCACACGGTCGGCGGGGCGCAGAAGGTGTTCACCCGCGCCCGACGCAGCTGGTCCATCAACGCCGCGGCGTCGAACCGGCTGTAGTTGTAGACGAAGATCGTCGCCTCCGCGATCCACGGCGCGAAGAAGCAACTCCAGGCATGCTTGGCCCACCCGGGCGAGCTGATCGCGAGGTGCACATCGCCCGGCGTCACCCCGATCCACGCCATGGTCGTGAAATGTCCCATCGCATAACTGGTCTGCGAATGCTCGACGAGCTTGGGCCGGCTGGTGGTACCGGACGTGAAGTAGATGAGCATCGGGTCGTCGACGTCGGTGTCGGCGGTGAACGGTCCCGCCGACTCGGTGTCCGCCGACTCGGCATACCGGTGCCATCCGTCCACGGATGCGCCGACGGCGATCCTCAGGTAGTCGCCGTCCACCGCGTCGAACTTGGCGCTGTCCGCGGCGTTGGCGATCACACAGCGCGCCGCGCCGCGCGCGATCCGGTCCGACAGGTCGGCCGTGCCGAGGGCCGCTGTCGTCGGCATCACGATGGCACCGAGCTTCAGCACCCCGAGCATCGCCTCCCACAGCTCGACCTGATTGCCGAGCATGAGGATGACCCGGTCACCCTTGCCGATGCCGAGCGAACGCAGCCAGGTCGCCACCCGATCCGACCGCTCGGCCATCTCGGCGAAGGAGACCTTCACCTCCGAACCGTCCTGCTCGGTGATCCACAACGCGGGACGGTCGTTGCCGCGCGCGATCACGTCGAACCAGTCGATGGCCCAGTTGAAGCGTCCGGACAGTACTGGCCAGCGGAACTCGGCGACGGCGCGGTCGTAGTCGCCGACCAGCTCGATCATCTGATCGCGGCCGGCGCGGTAGAGGTCGGTGTTGCTCGTCATGGACACTATGATCCACGTCACGCCGCGCGGTCGGCACCCCCCGAAGAGGGGGTGACGCACGAAGGGCCCACGCCCGCCCTACGACGTGGTGGCGTGTGCGCTGCGGGGACCCCAGGCCGGCGACGACTCGATCGCGCCGATGATCCGCGGGCGCAGCTCGTCGGCCTGGATCACGGCATCGACCGAACCGACCTCGACGGCCCGACGGATGCTGTGCACGGCGTCGAACTCGGCCGCGATCTCGCTGATCTTCTCCGCCCGCACCGATTGCCGGGTGTCGGCGAGTTCGGCGTTGAGACTCGACCGGTCGGTGCCGGAGGCCTGCGCGACACTCGCCTCGAGTTCGCGAACCCGTGGATCGGCACCGACGCGCTTGGCGACCTCACCGGCGAACACCACCGCCGCGGCGGGGGCACCACCGAGAACGGAGGCGAACGAGCCATCGATCGCCAGCACCGTCATGTTCGGGTTCAGCGCCTTGGAGAACACCACGAACGCACCGCCGTGATAGCGCGAGATCACGCAGAACACGATGGGGCCCTGGAAGTTCACGATTGCGCGCCCGATCTCCGCACCGTATTCCAGCTGCAGCTTGCGCATCGACTCCGGCGAGCCGTCGAATCCGGACAGGTTGGCCAGCACCACCAGGGGGCGGTTGCCGCTGGCGACGTTGATCGCGCGTGCAGCCTTCTTCGACGACTGCGGGAACAGCGTGCCCGCGGTGTAGGTGTCCGGACCGTCGGTCGGGGTGTACCCGCGACGCTGCACCTCGCGCGACTCGATGCCCAACAGGCACACCGGGATTCCGCCCAGGTGGACGTCGCACACGACCGCGGTCTCCGCATCGGCCATACCCGCCCACCGCTCGAGGACCGCGTGATCCTGGTCGGCGACCGCACGGATGACTGTTCGGATGTCGAAGGGCTTCTTGCGATCCGGGTTGCTCGCCGACGAGAAGATCTGTCCGACGGTGGTGAAGTCGCTGCCCGCGAGGACGTGTGGGTAATCGGAGATGTCACGGTCGGACGGATCGTTGGTCTCCGCACGACGCGGCGTCCGCTCGCCCGGCACCACATAGGTGTGGTCGTAGTGCGACATCAGCAGATCGCGTGCGGCACCGAGGTTCGGCGCCCAGTACTGTGCCTGACCGTTGGGGCCCATCACGCGGTCGTAACCACCGATACCGAAGTTGTCCTCGGCCGACACACCACCGGAGAAGTCCAGCGACTGCTTGCCGGTCAGCACCATCGCCGAGTCCGGCGTCATCACCAGGATTCCCTTGGTGTGCATCAGCATCGTCGACTCGGCGTTCCAGTACGGCTGCGCGCCGACGTTGATCCCGGCGACGACGATGTTGATCTCGCCACCCGCCTGGGTGAACTCGACGACCCGCTTCAGTGCCCGGGCGACCCAGTCCATGTTCTCGGTGCCCGAGTCCATCGAGATGCGGGCACCCGACGACAACGCGTACCACTCGAGCGGCACCTGCATCTGCTCGGCGAGGTCGAGTGCCGCGATGACCCGGCTGCACTCCGGTTCCGACAGTGCGCCCAGCGATTTGGTCGGATCACCGAGCAGCACGACGCGCGTGACGCCCTGCGGGTACTTCTCGGTGGACGTCGTGACGACGCCCGCGACCATCGCCGCGGTGTTGTGCCCCTTGGGACGGTCCACCTGGATGAGGCGCTGCTCGGCGTCCAGATCGTATTCGGTGAATTCGCCCAGGAGATCGGCCAATTCGTACGGGTAGACGGTGTTGCGCTTCGCTGCGCGGAGCACCTTCTGTCGGTACTCGTCGACCGGCTCGATCGGGTCGTCGGACGGCTCGCCCACCTTCACGTCGAATCCGCCGGTGGCGTTGACCGAGAACTGCACCGTGACCTTGGTCAGCTCTCCGGTCTCGCGATCACGACTGCGGGCGATGAGCTGCACCTCCTCGAGGCCGACTCCCCGTGTGGTGCCGCGGATGTGGTCGGCGATCGTGTCGAGGACGTCGGCATCGGCATCGATGGGCGGCCACACGTAGATGATGATGCGGTTGGTGCTCGACGGACGGCGCGATCCGCGCTGGGCCCGGCGGATCGAGTCGACGCACGACGCCAGGACCGCTTCGGCGGTGGGCAACGTGAGCAGTCGGCCGTCCGGCTCGCGCATCGCGGTGAGGTCACGCACCTGGGCGAACGCGATGAGACGTTCGTCGGAGGCGTTCTCCCTTGCGACACAACGGAACAGGTAGACCTCTTCGTCGTCCGACGACGGCAGTCGGGTGAGGTCGAACTTGCGCAGCCGTTCCATCTGCATCCGCTGCGCGATGTAGGGGTGCAGTCCGCGGATGAGCCGCTCCTCGGCCATACCGGTGGCCGACGGACGGAACGTGACGTGATGATGCATGCGCGCATCGCCACTGCCGGCGACCGTGACGGTCACGCGATGCACCTGCGGGGGCAGAGCGCTGTTCGCGACGATCTCGTGCAGAGTGCCGGCGAGCACATCGAAGTCGTCGGGCTGCTGTTCCCAGCTCAGATAGATGTCGGCGTCGACGACCGATGCGGTGTCGCGTGCGAGGTCGGCCAGACCGCCCATCGCGGCGGGCAGCGCCTCGAAACCGACGGCCGCCGAGACGAGGTTCAATCCGTCGCGCTCCGCGGAGACGAACGTCGCGCCACCGGCCTGGTGCGTGCGCACCTCGGAAAGTCCCTTGTTCCCGTAGTAGCGACGGGTCAGCACCTCGAGCATGACGGTGTTGTCGAGGTTTCCGCGGTCGATCCGCTGCCCCAGGAGACGCACGAGCGGCTCGGTGCTGCGGACCATGTCGTCGACGCGCTCGTTCCGGTCGGAGGCGTTCGGGTTCTCGTCCAGGTACCGCAACTGCTTGCGCACGTTGTTGTAGACGCGGGCGCGGTCCCGTCGCTGCAACGGCTGGCCGTACCAGGCGTAGACGACACCGCGCGCGAGATCGGCGATGGCCGGGAAACGGACCTGCGTTGCCGCGACCAGGCGGTCGAGGGCCGTGCCGACCGCCTCGCGCAACTCGTCGCGCGGTGTCGGCTCACGCAGCCATTCGCGCAGCAGGGTGCTGATCACGGTGACCGAGTCGGTCGGGTTCTGCAGCGCCAGGAAGATCCGGAAGACCCCGGCCTCGAGCTCGGGGGTGCGTTCCAGATCGGCGACGTCGTAGTGGCCCAGGGCGCGACCGAGCTGATCGTGGAACGACTCGGGCAGACCGTCGCGTTCGACGTCGAGGCTCTGCAGATAGGTGTGGAAGTTCTCGCGAGCGCTGTGCACGTGCTCGACACCGAGTTCATCGCTCGACGGCCGGTTCTGGCTCAGCTCCGCGAGATCGGCGAAGACGGTGATCAATTCGAGTTCGTCGGCCAGCGGACGTCGGCCGCTCTCGATCGCGGCGCGACGGACCGCGAAGTATTCGTCGAGCAGACGGGTGTGGTCGTGCGGATCGACGTCGTAGCCGAGGAGCTGGCTGCGCAGATCCTCCTGGCTGCGGGTGGTCCGCTCGTGCGGCTCGAGATTCGGCGCGGCCGGCAGTTCGAGGTCGACGGTGCCGGTGGCCTCCTCGACAGCGTCGTCCTCGTCGTCGTCGGCGAGCGGCTCGAGACGCAGCAGGGTGGCCCCGGTCTCGACCTGGCTGCCGACCGACACCGCGCATTCCTTGAGTCGCGAGCGGACCGGTGCGCGCAGCACGGTCTCCATCTTCATGCTCTCGAGCACGAGCACCGGCGCGCCGGCCTCGACCTCGGCGCCGACCTCGAGCGGGGTGGCGACGACCAGTGCGGGCGCGGGCGACCGCACGACACCGCCTTCGTCGCGGCTCACCCGGTGGGTCACACCGTCGACGTCGACGAGGTGGATGGGTCCGTGGGTGTCGGTGACGAGGCGGTAGCGCACCCGATTCACCACGAGCTGGGCGCTGTGCTCGTCGAACCGTTCGAGGTCGACGTCGGCGGTGTGCGTTTCGGTGCCTGCCTCGATGGCGACGCGGAAGCGGTGCGCGCCGATGCGCGCGACCCGCACGCGGTAGCCGGCGCCGCGCAGTTTGAGGTCGAGAGGACGGCCGCTCTCGTGCTGGACCTGCGGACGACCACCGGAGGCCGTCGACATCAGGCGCTGCCGCTCGACGAGTTCCTCTTCCTCGTACGCGTCGATGGCGGCGGCGGCCAGCGCGATCGCGGAGTGTCGGTTCGCGACGAGACCGCTCTCGGCGCGGACCCGGTCGATCCACCCGGTGTCGGCGCTGCCGTCGATCACCTGCGGCTGATCGAGGAGTTCGAGCACGAAGCTCTTGTTGGTGGCGCCACCCGCGATGATCACCTTGGTCTCGCGGACCGCGCGACGCAGACGTCCGAGCGCCTCGTCACGGTCGCGGCCGTAGGCGATGATCTTGGCGATCATGGAGTCGAAGTCGGCGGGGATGGTGTCGCCCTCGCTGACGCCGGTGTCGACACGGATGCCCGGGCCGGCGGGCAGCTGCAGCAGGTCGATGCGGCCGGGCGCCGGCGCGAAGTCGCGGTCGGGGTCCTCGGCGTTGAGTCGGGCCTCGATGGCGTGACCGCGCTCGCGCGGCGGTTCACCCTCGAGTCGTCCACCGGAGGCGACGTGCAGCTGGGCCCGCACGAGGTCGAAGCCCGTGGTGATCTCGGTGATCGGGTGCTCGACCTGCAGGCGGGTGTTGACCTCCAGGAAGGCGAACAGCTTCTCGCCTGGGTGGTACAGGAACTCGACGGTCGCCGCGCCCCGGTAGCCGACCGCGACGGCGAGCCGCTCGGCCGACGACTTCAGCTCGGCGACCTGCTCCTCGCCGAGCACCGGCGACGCCGACTCCTCGATGATCTTCTGGTTGCGACGCTGCACCGAGCAGTCGCGGACGCCGAGCGCCCACGCGGTTCCCTGGCCGTCGGCGATGACCTGCACCTCGACGTGCCGGGCCCCGGTGACCAGACGTTCGAGGAACACGATGCCGCTGCCGAAGGCGCGGGCGGCCTCCTCGCTGGTGCGGGTGTAGGCGTCGCGGAGGTCGTCGTCGTTGGTGACGACGCGGATGCCGCGGCCACCACCGCCGGCGGTCGCCTTGAGCATCAGCGGGTAGCCGATGTCGGCAGCTGCGGCCACGGCCTCGTCGATGGACTCGACAGCTCCACGGCTCCACGGCGCGACCGGCACGCCGACCTCTTCGGCGATCAGCTTGGCGCCGATCTTGTCGCCGAGCTTCCGCATGGCCTCGGGCGACGGACCGACGAACGTCACACCGATGCGTTCGCAGAGTTCCGCGAACGCCGGGTCCTCGGCGACGAAGCCCCAGCCGACCCAGGCGGCGTCGGCGTTGGTCTCGAGCAGCGCATGCTCGAGCAGCTTCATGTTCAGGTAGGGCCGCGACGCGGCGGGCCCGAGGTCGTAGGCGACGTCGGCCTCGCGGACGAAGGTCGCGGTGCTGTCCACATCGGTGTGCAGCGCGATCACCTCGATCGGCCGGCCGGTCTCCTCGGAGAGGCCTCGAACGGCATGGATGAGGCGCATGGCGGCCTCGCCTCGGTTCACGATGGCAATGCGAGTGAACATCACCGACTCCCTTCACTTCGTCGTGCTGCGATCCACGGGGGTTGGTGGTGCAGCTCGGCGGTCCAGGTCAACGGTGTTTCCGGACACGCGCGGTGGTCAGACGTGCTGATTCTTGCGAATGAAATCGCTACGCGCGAGTACGGAAGAAACGGCACGGAGTGTCATACCTGCCGAAACGCGCGTGCCGCGGTCACTGCCGCGGCTGGGTCGAGGTCGGGTGTCAGGCCGTCGAACACGTATCCGGCCACGTCGTCGGTGAGCTCCGGGCAGACGGCGACAAGACGTCGGGCCCGCGTCTCGAGGTCGGCCGGCACGGGATGCGATTCGGCCTGGCAGTGCTGCGTCAGATCGTCGACGACGGCCGCGACCGTGCGGCTGCGATCGAGGAACGGAAGCGCCAACGAGGTGAAACCGTCGTCGGCCTCGTAGTCGGCGCGCCACCAGTTCGTGCCGTCGAAGGCGTAGAGGAATCCGAGCCACATCCCATCGGTCCGGATCGCCTCGAGATGTCCGGCGGCAAGGGCCGCCCACCAGTCGTCGGCGTCGGCCAGCAGGTCGGTCTCGTCCTCACCGAAGTACTCGGCGGCCTCACGGAAATACGTGTCGGAGTACTCGTGATCGTGGCCGAGCAGCACGGCGCGTCCGTCGGCGCCGTGGACGAGATCGGCCCAGTTGCCGCCTCCGTCGTCGTGGTGCCAGAGCGGCCCGCGGGCGAAGGCACTCGTCGCCCAGCGCGGCCCGCGGGTGGCGAGGGTCGCGGCGATTGCCGACCATGCCGGGGCGAGGTCGGCGGGAGGCGGCAGGTGATCGATGCGGGTCGGCACGTGTGCGGCGATCCGGGTCAGGCGAAGCGCGCGGCGAGCGCCTGCAGGGTGCCCTCTATGCCCTGTCCGTTCTTCTTGTCGTAGCCGAGAATTTCGATGATCTTCGGGATCTTGATCGTCGAGTAGTCGAAGGTTTCGGTGACCTCCGTGGTGGTCGGCGACGACTGCGACAACTCCCAGCGCCACCGGTGGCCCATCGGATGCTGCCATTCGACGACCTTGCCGTCCTCGTAGTCGGTCACCGTCGAGGTGATCTTGTACGGGACGCCGTACTGCTTCATGCCGACGCTGAATCGGGCGCCACGGCTGAGTTTCTCCGGACCCTTGACCGGGGTGTCGCGGACGGTGCCCGAGCCGTCGAGCTCGGGATGCCGGTGCGGGTTGGCGACGAGGGCGAAGACGTCGGCGGCCGGGGCGTTCACGGTGACTCGCCGCGCCACCTTGTGCGGGCCGGACTCGACGGGTGTGACGGGTGCGTCTGCCATGGATCCCAACCTACCGCCCGCCCGCAGACCC